>NZ_JAIQDG010000019.1 GCF_020037125.1 Myxococcus sp. RHSTA-1-4 | reverse complement strand
CGCTCCCCGAAGCTATCGCTACCTCTCCTGCCGCCCCGCCCGCCAGGGAGCCTCCTCCATCACCTTGAAAGGGGTGGCGTTGAGCACCACAAAGCCGCGCCTTAGTGCAAGTCACCTAGTGGTGTCCCGCTCGCCGTGATGCCGGAAGGCGTTGAGCACACGGACTGCATGTTGTGAATCACGTCGGCACCTCCTCCACGTCCCGCTCGCCGTGATGCCGGAAGGCGTTGAGCACGTCTTGAACGGCAAGGCGAAGAAGAAGACGGCGGAGTCCCGCTCGCCGTGATGCCGGAAGGCGTTGAGCACTTCGTGAAGCCAAAGCCGGGCCTCAAGGTGCGAGACCCGGTCCCGCTCGCCGTGATGCCGGAAGGCGTTGAGCACCGGCGTCACGAGTCCCGGTGTGCCGCCACGAGGGGTCCCGCTCGCCGTGATGCCGGAAGGCGTTGAGCACCCGCCGGGGCCAGACGGCAACCCCACGCTGGATGAGTCCCGCTCGCCGTGATGCCGGAAGGCGTTGAGCACAATGGCGGAGGGAGGGGCCTCCGTCGCCGCAACAGGTCCCGCTCGCCGTGATGCCGGAAGGCGTTGAGCACCCGCACGCTATTACGCGCGAGCACGTCAGCCTCTCTCGAAGTCCCGCTCGCCGTGATGCCGGAAGGCGTTGAGCACTCATAGCCGCCTGAGAAATGCGCCCAAAGCACACCAGTCCCGCTCGCCGTGATGCCGGAAGGCGTTGAGCACCTGTTCTGGGCAAGGAAGCGGGTGGGGTGTCTGGTCCCGCTCGCCGTGATGCCGGAAGGCGTTGAGCACGCCCCGAGCGCCTGCTTCTGGCCCTCGAAGGTGCTCAGTCCCGCTCGCCGTGATGCCGGAAGGCGTTGAGCACGCGGACCTGGCGGCGCTCCCCGAGCCGGTACCGCCGCTGTCCCGCTCGCCGTGATGCCGGAAGGCGTTGAGCACAATGAGAGGATCGGCCCACCAACCTTCAGGCCGCGAAGTCCCGCTCGCCGTGATGCCGGAAGGCGTTGAGCACCAGCCTGTGGTGGAAGAGTTTCGGCGCGACGATGCAAGTCCCGCTCGCCGTGATGCCGGAAGGCGTTGAGCACCCGTACGTTTTCGAGGGGCAGAACGTCCGGGTGCTGGTCCCGCTCGCCGTGATGCCGGAAGGCGTTGAGCACACACCATTCTCGTCCATGTCACCAACGACGGGCTCAGTCCCGCTCGCCGTGATGCCGGAAGGCGTTGAGCACTCCGACAACAAGATGACAAGTCTCGCGGATGAGCTGTGTCCCGCTCGCCGTGATGCCGGAAGGCGTTGAGCACGACGTGCCGGTGGTGGTGTACCAGCGGGACGTGGAGTCCCGCTCGCCGTGATGCCGGAAGGCGTTGAGCACCGGACAAGGTGCGGCGTGACGCGTGAGCAGTGCGGCGGCCCCCACTTGCGCTGCTCGAAACCTGAGTGAAATCCTACCTGCCGGGAGCTGGAC
This sequence comes from Myxococcus sp. RHSTA-1-4, assembly GCF_020037125.1. Lineage (GTDB taxonomy): Bacteria > Myxococcota > Myxococcia > Myxococcales > Myxococcaceae > Myxococcus. Next base: position 207,370 of record NZ_JAIQDG010000019.1, on the reverse strand, counting down.
TCTGCGTCTGTCATTGAAACAGGGAATGGCTTTCCTGTCAGGGGGGCGGATGCCAGGGCACATGGAGAACAGGAGTCGCTTCGCTACGGGCGGCTTCCTGTCATGGGACAAGGAAGGGCGCGAGGTGCTGGTGGTGTGCGTGGCGGGGCGCTTCGCGCGTCCGCCCGCCGGGCGCCCCAGCACGCAGCCGCTGCGAGTCAGAGAGGTGCGGCGTCCGCCGCCTCCGGCCGGCACGTACTGGGGCGGGCCGGAGCATTCGAGCCCGCGGATGGAGGGACAGCGGGAGTTCACGTGGCCCGGCACGGGCGTGTACGTGAGCGGGCACGCCTGGGCGCCGGGTGGAAGGCCGGCGCGAGAGGCCGTGGTGGGAGTGAGCGGTGCCGGTGCTCCGGGAGCTGGCGGAGTCCGAGGGCCGCGTGGTGCGAGAGGTGGAGGAGGGGCGGGAGAGAGCACGGGCACGAGAGAGGTGGCGGTGGCGGCGTTGGGGGCCTGTGTCCTGGAGGTGGCGTCATGACGACGACGTATGCGAATGGCCGCTCCGTGCTGCACGCGGGGGACGGGAATACGCAGACGGCGGCGGCGCCGGACGTGTGCAAGACGCCCTCGCCCGGCGGCCCGGTGCCGGTGCCCTACGGGAATGTGGCCAAAGACAGCGATTTGGCCGAGGGCAGCACCTCCGTGGAGATTGACGGCCACCCGGTGGCGCTCAAGGGCAGCTACTTGAGCACCAGCACCGGGGACGAGCCGGGGACGGCGGGTGGGGGACTCGTCTCGTCGAAGATTCAGGGGCGGGTGGTGTTCCTCACCGCGAGCCTGGACGTGCTGGTGGAAGGCCAGGGCGTGGTGCGCTTCCTGGACACCTTCCTGGCCAACGCCAACACCGGCAACACGCTGGGACTGGTGTACGGCGACCCGCTGCTGGTGCCGAAGGGGAGGGATGGAGAGGAGCCGACGTGCGACGCCTGCGGGAAGCCCTTCTCCGAGCACCCACCGGGCCTGAAGTCCACCGAGGAGGTGCGCAAGGAGATGCGGCTGCTCGTCCGCGGGCACCAGGCCTCCTTCAAACAGGCGGTGGCAGCGAGAAAGAACAACGGCTTCATGCTGGGGGTGCTCACGTGCCGGACGCGGGATGGGCGGACCGTGCACCTCCGGGCCATGTCGGGCATGTTCGACCCGGCACGTGGCCTTGCCCTCGACCCCCACTTCGAGGTGGGGTCGGGCGTTGACGGAGCGAGGCTCAACAAGGCGATGAAGATTCAGGAGCAGCGGCTCGCCGAAAGACCCAGGCACGGCTTCCGCATGAGGGACTTGAAGGGCGAGAGCAAGACCTCCAACCCGCCGGGCAACTGCGCGGCGCCGAGGCTGCTGTTGTACGCGATGGACCGGGGGTATGAGCCGCTGGAGATGGTGGAGCAGTGGTTTGGCCCCGCCACGGAGATGAAGGAACACGGGCAGGACTACCCGCCGTGCGAGACGTGCAGGAAGCTGGTGCCGGTGCTGCTGTGCGAGGCGCGGGAGCGGGCCCGGAACGAACCCACCCACGAAGAAGGGCAGGTGTGAGGGTGAAGAGCAAGATTGAGCGCGTCATGGACTTCATGGAGGAGAACTGGCCGGCACACCGGGCCCCGCTGAAAGGCGCCTCCGCCGAGGACATCGCCGAGCTGGCCGCTGAATGGCGGCGCCCCCTGCCCGAGGACTATGTGGCCTTCCTCCAGCGGATGGGGCATCGCACCGAGGGGCTCAAGTGGGAGCACATCGACTTCCGGGTGGACACCATGCTCCGTACCCTCCGGTACCCTTGGGAGAATTATGTCCTCCCCAAACGCTATCTCCTCATCGGTGAGGACCTCACGGAATCAGAGTACAGCTACGCATTGGACTTGGAGAGCCGCTCTATGGATGGGACGGCGGTGGTCCGCGCCGTATACAGGCTGAATTACGAAATCGGGCCCGAGCACACGCTTCCTGAGGCCACCAGCCTCGCCGAGCTGCTCTTCAACAACACCTTCCTGGACGTGCGCATCGAGTCGCTGCCGCATCGCTCGGGGCACCGCGGGCTTCGTTTCGTGGGCAGGCCCGAGGAGAAGCAGCCCTTCGAGTCCGTCCTCGAGGAGTTGGGCCTTGTCCGCCACCCGCTCTCCGGCCCGTTCTTCCAGGCGTACGAGTGTGACGAGGGAAGGGTCGCGGTGCGCTGGAACGAGGGCCAGTACGGTCAAATCATCAGCGCCTCGGAGTCGACGGCCTGGCTGAGCATGGTGGGCAAGACGCTGCGTAGCCGCCTGCCCGTCCGGCTGTGACACTCCCCGCAGTAGGTGCCGCGCCTGTGATGCCCCACACTGACCCGGCACCGGATGTCGGAGCGTACGGAGAGACTTCGTTCGCTGCCCCTTCCGGCGCAGGGCCCGCCAAGGAGACGCGAATGTGTTGGGCGCGACATGGGGGAGTGTTGCTGGTGCCGCTGCTACCAGTTCTGGCAGCGGCGGACGTGCCGCTCTGGGATGGCGACGAGGCCGGGCCCGTCGTGGATGCGCTACTTGGGCCCGCGGCCCCGCCGTCCGTTTTCGGCTCCTCGCTGGTTCGTTGCGGGAGGCAGCTCTTCCCGGAGGGAAACGGCGCGCTACGCCCCGTGGCCTTTGCCTCCTTCGGACTGGGGCGGACCATGCGCGGTAGTCTCCTCCTCCTTGAGCTGTGCCGTTTCTATGCGGGCCGGGGCGGGGCCTTCCGCGCCCTGGACACACGGCAGGGGGAAGCGGGCAGAGACGTCCTGGCGGATGTCCACGATGTCGTGGATGTGAGGACCGTACCGCGTGACCGACAAGAAATACCCTGAGAGCTACTACGCGGGCGCCTATTGGGGACCGCGCAAGGAGTCCGCCGAGGACTGCGCACGGCACACGGCGGACTTCCTCAACCTGCTGGCTCCGGCCGACCCCTTCCTGGCGCAGTGGTACAAGCCCACCCGCAGGCTCAAGGATGCCCGCAACCACCCACTGATGCCGCCCGACGTGCCCACCTTGACGGAGTTGTTCCGTCGCGGCGTCAACCGCGAGAAGGGCGGACCCGTCTTTGAAGACCTGGGCCTCACCTTCTGGTTTGGCAACGGTGGCACTACAGGGGAAGGCGCCAACCTGAGCATCACCTGTGGCGACTATGCCGGTGCCACCCCCAACCGCTGCGTGCTGGACCTTCCTCACCGCGGACCGAACGCGGACCGGGGGCTCACCGCCTTCGTGCTGGCCCAGGCCGTACGCGCCATGGCGCTGGCCTGGGAACCCGATTGGGCCATGGCGACATCATGGGACTTCCGTAAGGCCATTGCAGACGGCCGGGCTGGCACATTCGTAGGCTGGGTGACGTACCTGTCGCGGCGCCGGGGCGTGGTTCCCCCGCTCATCGCCCCCGTGCGCATCGAGCCCGTGGAGGACCGTGGGACGCTGATTGTCCTCACGCCAGAGCGGCTCACCGCGAGCAACCCCGAGCACGTCGCGCTGGGCCGCCGCGTGCAGGAACTGCTGGACCGCGCGGGGCTCATGAAGCCCGTCATCCCGGAGTGACGGACCACCGGGCTCGCCTGCTCCGATGGGGCGCGAGACGTCTCGTCACCCCTCGCCCTTGCCCCCAGCCGCCGGCGCCGTGAAGCGCGCGGCCAGCTCCTTCAGCCGAGAGGCCCGCGCGCGCAGGTCCTCCACCGAGCGGGCAATCTGCTCCACGCCGGCCACCGACTCCGTGGAGCGCACCGAGAGTGCCTGGATGCGCGAGGCGATGCCCTCTCCCGAGGCGGACTGGCGCGTGTTCTCCTCCGCCATCCGCTCCACCCGCGCGCCAATCTCCCGCACTCCGGCCACCAGGCGCGCCAGCGCGTCGCCCGCCGCGGAGGACAGGTCCTGGCCCTCGCGCACCTTCGCCGTCCCCTGCCGCATCAGGTCCGCCGCCGCCGAGGTGTCCGACTCGTTCTGCCCCAGCAGCCCCTGCACCTGCCCCACCGCGTCGCGCGTCCGCGTCGCCAGCTTGCGCACCTCGCCCGCCACCACCGCGAAGCCCTTGCCGTACTGGCCCGCGCGCGCCGCCTCAATCGCCGTGTTCACCGCCAGCATCTGAGTCTCGTCCGCCACCTGCTGGATGAGCCGCAGCATCTCCGCCGTCACCCGCCCGGACGCCTGCAGCCGCGCCACCGTCTCCGCCGAGCGCTCCACCACCTCCACGATTTCCACCATCTTCCGCGACGCGAGCCCCACCGCCGTGCCGCCCTCGCGCGCCACCTCGCCGTTGGCCGCCGCCGTCCGGGCCGCCGTGCGCGCCGCCTCCGCGCCCTGCGACACACTCGCGCTCATTCCCTGCACCGCCTCGGCCGCGCGCTGGAGCGAGTCCGACTGCTCCCGCGTGGTGAGGGACAGCGCGTCCGCGGAGACACGGATGCGCTCGGCATCCGCCGCCGTGGCGCCCGCGGCCTCCACCAGCGCTCCCACCACCTCCCGCAGCCCCGCCACCATGGCGTTGAAGGCCTCCGTCAGCCGGCCCACCTCGTCCTCGGACGCCACCTCCACCCGCGCGTCCAGGTCGCCCCGGGCCACCCGGCGCGCCGCCTCCGACAGCGCCCGCACCGGCCGCACCACCCGCCGCGACACGTACGCCCCCGCCAGCAGCGCGAGCACCAGCGCGCCGCCCACCGCCAGGAGGATGCGCTGGCGCACCGCCGCCACCTCCCGGTCGAGGTCCTCCACGTACACGCCCGTGCCCAGCACCCAGCCCCACGGCGGGAAGAGCTTCACGTAGCTCTCCTTGGGGATGGGGTCCGGCGAGCCCGGCCGCGTCGCCTCGTAGGACAGCGAGCCCTCGCCCTTCGCGCGGGCCAGCGCGACGATGTCCATGAACACCGGCCGGCCCCGCACGTCCCGGTAGCCCTTCAGGTCCCTGCCCAGCATGGCCGGCAGGTGCGGGTGCATGATGAGCCGGGTGTCCAGGTCGTTTATCCAGAAGTACTCCACACCCGAGTAGCGCAGCCGCTCCAGCATCGCCGCCGCCCGGGCCTGTGCCTCCTGCCGTGTCAGCGTCCCGGCCCGCTCCTGGGCTTCGTGCGCCTCCAGGATGCCGTAGGCCGTCTCCACCGCCTGCCGCAGGCCCCGCACCCGGTCCTCGCGGAGTTGCTCGCGAAGCTGCGGCAGCACGTAGCCGAGGATGACGAGCAGCAGCGGCAGCGCCACCACGCCCATCGCCACACAGAGCTTCGCCAGCAGGCTGTGCCGTCCAAACGACATCGGCTGGCAGCGTAGCCCTCCCGCGCCCGCAAGGCGCAGGGGGAGGGGCCCGCCCCCCTGGCTGGCCCTACCCGGGGTGCCGCCGTATCGCACCGGGAGCACGCCCGGGGGGCAGGGGGCTGCCCCGCCGCTCCCGGGAGGATCCGGAGCGCCGACGCCACCGGGAGGGGCCGTCCCGTCGCAGGAAGGCGCGGTGGCGGGTGACGCGGCCCCAGTAAGGCCTGGGTGGCGAGCCATCTCAGGGATGGGGCGCGAGCCCCGAAATGTCCCGGGAGCCCCCCGGTGCCCGTTGCCGCGGCGCAACGGAGCCCATCCCCGGGTCACGAACGCCACCAGCGGGACGGCATGCCGTGGACGTGAGCCAACCCTGAAGGGAGGAACCGTTCGCAGGACTTATCGGCACCGTAGGAAAGTTGCCGTCCAACGTTATAGGTCGCCCGCCCATCAGGGCCTCACCCGGCGCTCCCGGGCCGCCTGAAACACGTGCTAGAGAGGTGTTCCGTCGAGGGAAACAAGGGCCTCGCGCGGTGGTCAGAACCCCCGGAGTTTCTCTCGTGGACAGCAACCCTACGGGTGAACAACTTGAGGCTGACCCGGCAAGTTCTGTCTGTCTGCCTCCATACGTCCTATGCCAGCGGCCAAACGTTTCGGGTCGGTAAGGCATGGACAAGAAACTCGCAACCACCATCGGAGCAGCGGCGCGCGCCGCCCGTACCCGTCTGGAGCTCACGCAGGCCGACGTGGCCGAGCGCATCGATGTGGCCACCGAGGTGTATGGACGTCTGGAGCGCGGCGGCATGCTTCCCAGCGTGCAGACGCTGCTGAAGCTGTGTCACGAGCTGCATGTCTCCGCGGACGAGCTGCTGGGCCTGTCCTCGCACGGCGCCGGCCCCTCGCGCTCCGCTGAACCGCCGCCCTCGCCCCAGGAAAGGCCCGAGGTGCGGCGCCTGCTGCGCACCGTCCGCCAGCTGGAGCCTTCGAAGGTGAAGCTGCTGGGGCTCGTCGCCAACGCCCTGGGCCGGCGCTGAAGCGCGGCCCCCCGCCTCACACCCTCACAGCGTCGCCAGGAGCCGATCCAACTCGTCCGGCTTCACCGGCTTGACGAGGTGCAGGTCGAAGCCCGCCTGAAGCGCGCGGTCATGCCCCTCCGGGCCGCCGTAGCCCGTCATCGCCACCAGGCGGATGTTGTCGCCCACCCGCGAGCGCAGCTCCTCCGCCACCCGGTACCCGTCCAGCCCCGGCAGGCCGATGTCCACCAGCGCCAGCTCCTCGGCGCGCGGGCGGGCCCCCTGCTCGGCCTGGCGCAGGCGCAAGAGCGACTTCACCGTCTTCTCCTCGGCGCCCCGGGCCGCCAGGCCGCGCAGCGTCTGGCCCGGCTTCGCGGCGAGGAGGGCTCGCGCGCGTCCACCCAGGTCAGGGGGCCGTGGGAGTCGCGGAGGCGTACGCCGGGGGAGGCGGGAGGCCTCATGAACGGGTCTCCTCCCAGGACACGCCCGCGGTCGCGAGCAGGTTCCGGGCTTCCGGGTGCCGGGTGCCCAGCACCGACTTCAACATGCCGAGCACGCTGGGAAATGCCAGCAACCCAAAACCACGCCGGGGCCAGAAGCCCACGTACCAGCGGACATGGTCGCCCATCAGCTCGGTCCGCCCGGAGGCGAGCGCGTCCGTGAGGTAGGAGAGTTGCAGCTGTAATTCTTCCTCGAGACGCGGCCGGTCCTCGGGAAGGATGTAGAGCGTCAGGCGTCCCGCGGCGGCGTGGGCGAGGGCGGGGGCGTCCTGTTCCAGGATGTGGGCGGGCCCCTCCGGGTAACGCAGCGCTTCCCGCGCGGCGCGCACGTAGTCATGGGGCGGGGTGCCGGGGCCCCAGCCTTCCGCTTCCAGCGCGGAGGCCAGTCCGGCGAAGTGGCTGTCCAGGTGGCGCGTGCACATGCCGCGCGACACCAGCAGTGTGCGGAGCCAGCGCGCGTAGCCCTCCATGACGGAGGGACGGTGCTCGTCCAGGGCCTGGACGAGGTAGCGCACGTGGAAGCGCGCGTCCTCGTCACCGAAGCGGCGGGAGCGCTCCAGGCCGTAGCGGGCCTCCCAGAAGGGGTCCCGGTACAGCGGCTCCACGGATGCGGTGGCGAGCCGGTCCGCCCGTGCCTCCACGCGTCTGCTCAGCGCCTGCTCCATCGTGTTCAGACTCCAAGGGCCCGGCACGCGGAAGCGACCAGCTCGCGCGCGTCCCTGCGGATGATTTCCAGGGGCAGCACCTGGAGCGGAACGCCGCGCAACAGCCCCTCGTCCACCAGCAGGCGCGGCGCTTCCTTCCGGTTCCCGGCGAGCTGGGCGTCGAGGTACCTCTCGCGCAGCGTGGTCAGTGACGGTTCGGTCTGGGGCAGCACGGGCTCGGAAGGGGCGGCAGGGTGCCGCCGGGAGGGTGAGGAGACGGTATGTGGGAGGCGCCTCTCAGTGACAGCGGAGCAGAGGCATTTCATCGACAACCCGACACTGGGCGACCTTGTGGGTGGGGGCCCGAGTGTCTGACTGGCTGTATCTTTTCCAGGCGCACCCCGGGCGCACCGGAGAGGGTGCGCACGCGGAGCGAGACGGGTTCCACGGACTGCCCGGGGGCACCGTGCGCTACGCGGACAGTTCCACCGTCCAGCCCTGCCTCTTCGGCTTGAGGCGAATGCGTAGTGGAGTGGCTTCGACCGTGGCGACGTGCTCAAGCCGCTCCAGTGGGTACTCCGTCACGGGCTGCTCGCGCACGGCCATCAAGCGCAGCAGTCGCTCCGCCATGGGGCCCATGGTGAGGGGTTTGTCGGACCGCTCCCACCGGGACACCGTCTCCTTCGTCACCCCCATGCGCCGGGCCAGGTCGGAGCCCGACAGGCCAAGGTAGGTGCGAAGAAAGCGGATCTCCTTGGGCGTAAGTGCAGCCTCCTTGCGCGCGAGTTGCAGCGCCAGCTGTGCGTGGAGTTGCTCGACGTTCGAGTAGCTGATCTCCTCCTCGCCGCAGTCCGGGCAGTGGCGAACCTGGACGCCCTCCACGATGACTCCCTCCAGTCCCGCGTAGGCCCGCCGTGTCTCTTGCCGGGATGTCATGTTCCCACCGCACTGCATGCACTTCATCGCTACTTCCTCCAAGCCGTGACCACTACCAGCTCCGTGTCGTTCCGGAATGTGACGACCACGCATTGCCGCGGGGTGTGTACCCGGTAGGTCCAGCTCGCCTGCCCCATCTCCGCCGGCTCGAAGATGCGGCCTCCCCGCAGCACGTTTGTCACGTCGACCTCCGTCAGGTCGTCCTTTTCCATCTCCTCGCGGGCGTGCCGCGAGTAGCCCACCCGCCCGTTGGTGAGGATGGTCGAGATGAGCTTCCGGGCCACATTCTGGGGGAGTGGTTTGCTTGCATCGGCGGTTGACTTCATATCAACAGTTGCTCTCGGTGTGGATTCCTGAAGAACATGCTGAGTGATATTTTCATCAATGGTTGATGTGGTTGGCTGTGTGCCGCCTGTCTGGCGGAGCTCGATTGCAGAGCGCATGCCCGTGCTCCCTGGGGAGGGGCGTGGGCTCCATGCACGGCGCTCCGCCTGGGGTGGCAGGTGACGCCGTCCTGCCGGGTGGGGTGGTCCATGGCCGCGACACCGTCCGGCCTCCTGGACGGAGGCCACCCGGCCAGTGGATGTCCTGGTGGGCCGGTGGCCGGATTGGAGGGCCGGGTGGCCCGGGAGGGGAAAACGGGGTACGGACGCGGCGGTGAAGGGCGCGGTGACAGTTTTCCGCGGCACCGGTGTTCCCTTCGCGAAACGAGGGAGGCGCGACTCCGGTGTCAATCGATGTGGAGGCCTACTACCGCCGCTATGGCCCCCAGGTGCTCCGGCGCTGCCGCTTCCTCCTGCGCGACGAGGAGCGGGCCGTGGACGCCATGCACGACGTGTTCGTGCAGTTGCTGCGCTACCAGGGCGCGCTGAAGGACACCGCGCCGTCCAGCCTGCTGCACCGCATCGCCACCACCGTGTGCCTCAACAAGCTGCGCGGGGCGAAGCGGCGGCCGGAGGACCGGGAGGACGAGTTGGTGCTGCAGATTGCCGCCGCGGAGGACACCGAGTCGCGCACCGCCGCGCGGGGGCTGCTGGACCGGCTGTTCGGCCGGGTGCCCGCCTCCAGCCGCGACATCGCCGTGCTGCACCTGGTGGACGGCATGACGCTGGAGGAGACCGCCCGCGAGGTGGGCCTGTCCGTGTCCGGGGTGCGCAAGCGCCTGCGGGCCCTGTCCGCCGCGCTGCAAGAGCTGGAGCTGGAGGCCGCATGACGTCCCCTCACCGCACGCCCGACTGGCTGCTGGAGCGAATCGCCCTCGGCGAGCTTCCCCCCGAGGAGCTGGCCGCCGCGCGCGCCCGACTGGCGCGGGAGCCTGACGGCCCGGCCCGGCTGGCCGCCCTGGAAGCCGACTCGCGCGCCACGCTGGAGCGCCTGCCGCCCGCGCGGGTGGTCCGCGAGGTGGAGGCCCGCGCGTCCCGGAGGGAGGAGCCCTCCCCTTCTTCGAGGCGCCCGGCATTGGCATGGGCCCTGGTGCCGGCGCTCGCCACCGTGGCCCTCTTCGTGCTGGCGCGCCCGGCGGACGTGGAGGACGTGGGCTCCGGCGGCGCGGTGGCCGTGGGGCCCGTCGAGGTGACGCGCATCAAGGGGCTGGAGCCCCAGCTCGTCGTCCACCGCCAGGCCGCGGCGGGCCCCGAGCGCCTCACCGAAGGGGCTCACGCCGCCGCGGGTGACGTGGTGCAGCTCGCGTATGTGGCCGCGGGTCGCACCCACGGTGTCATCCTCTCCGTGGACGGGCGCGGCGCCGTCACCCTTCATGCGCCGGAAGGAGGCTCGCGGGCGGCGGCGCTGGCGCCCTCGGGCACGCACATGCTGCCCCGCGCGTATGAGCTGGACGACGCGCCGCGGTTCGAGCGCTTCTTCTTCGTCACCTCGGAGGCGCCCTTCGCCGTGGAGCCCGTGCTGGACGCGGCGCGGGCCCTGGCGGGGAGCCCCGACGCTCGCTCGGCTGCCCTATCTCTGCCCGAGGGCTTGACGCAGGTGTCCTTCACGCTGGAAAAGCGGAGGTGATGAAATCCTTTGCGCTCCTCGCATCGTGGCTATGGGCGGGGGCGGCGGCCGCCGGGCAGTTCCCGGGGGCGTCGCTCCTCGCGGCGGAGGCGGGTGAGACGGCTCCGGTGGCCCCCTCCAGCGGGCTGCGCAAGGGCAAGGTGCACCTGGAGCTCTGGGCGAGCGACATCCAGGTCGCCAACCTGGGCGTGAAGATTGGCGGCGGGCCCTTCTACATGACGCTGCTGTCGGGCTTCGCGCCGGGCCGGGACGCGCGCTTCAGCTTCGCCGCGGGGCTGGGCGGCCACCTGACGCTGGCCCACCGCCTGTGGCTGGACATGGACGTGACGGGTGGCGCCGTCCAGCCGGTGCAGAAGCCGCTGGAGGGTGACGGCGGCAACGTGCTGGGGCAGGCGCGGCTGATGCTCGGCTTCCAGGTGCTGCCGCGCCTGGCCGTGTTCGCCGGGCCCACCTACAACATGTGGTTCGTCTGGGGACAGCCGGACTTCGACTCCGTCACGCGCATGTCGGTGCGTGAGAGCCGGCCGAAGGAGGACCAGCGCCTGCAGCACTGGCCCGGACTCCAGGTGGGACTGCACATCTGAGTGAGACGCGGGCCCTCGTGAGTGAGACGCGGGCCCTCGAGTGGCCCGGCGGCTCAGTTGCTCAGCTTGCTGACGCGCAGGACGGTGGCGTCGCCCGCGGGGCCGGCCTTGGGCCGCGTCTCCAGCGTGGCCTCCACCTTCAGGCCCTCGGCCTGTGTCGTCTGCATCGTCAGGGACTGCATGCGCTCCTCGGAGTCGCCGGCCACCGCGGCCAGGTCCAGCTCGTGGATGAGGAGGGCGTCCGTGCCCGGCTTGTCCACGCGGGTGGCGGTGTAGGAGGGGCAGGGCGGGGCGATGCAGCGGATGCCGCTGTCGCGGACGATGTACACGGCGCTCTCACCCGGCTTCACCTCGGGCTGGGCGGGGGCGGGGGCGGCGGCCGTGCCGGGCTCGTTCGCCGGGGGCGTCTCCGCGGGCCGGGTCTCGGGCGCGGCGGCGGTGGTGCCGGGCTCGCTCGTCGGGGGGGCGGTGTGGGCGGGCGGCTTGTTGTTGCACCCGGCGGCGAAGCCGAGGGCCAGGGCGGCGAGGAGCAGCGGGCGGACAGTCATGGGGGCTCCGGATGGGGTGGGACGGCAGTGTCCTCCGCCTTGAAGGTAGGAGCCAGTCCGCTCATGTCTCCAGGGGTGGTGACTGGCGGTCAGATAGAAGGGGATTACCTGAACTTCTGGGCAGGGAGACTGGGAGTGGCTGCGCTGCCCGCATGGGCGTGGACAGTGGCGAAATTGGGGGCCCCGCGTTCATTGACGTCCTACCGGTCAGGGGCTACATCCGGCCTCGTTGATCGGCCCGACGGGCCGCGACCTGTAAGGACACCTTCCGATGGAATTCCGCATCGCCGCCGACGAGCTGAAGAAGGCCCTCCACCGCGCCCAGGGCATCGTGGAGCGCAAGACGACGATGCCCATCCTCGCCAACGTGCTCGTCAACGCGAACAAGGGCGGGATCACCGTCACCGCGTTCGACCTGGACATCGGCGTCGTCTCCGAGCACCCCGCCGAGGTCATCAAGACGGGCGCCGTCACCCTCAGCGCCAAGTACGTCTTCGACATCGTCCAGAACCTCCCGGACGCGCAGGTCACGCTCAAGAAGCTGGCCAACAACTACGTCGACATCTCCAGCGGCTCGGCGCACTTCAAGATCGTCGGCATGGCCGCCGAGGAGTACCCCAAGCTGCCCAAGGAGGAGAGCGCGCCCATGGTGCAGGTGGGCGGCAACACCCTCCTGGAGATGATCAAGAAGACGCAGTTCGCCATCTCCAGCGACGAGACGCGCTACATCCTCAACGGCGTCTTCTTCGAGCCCCAGTCCGGCGGCAAGGTCCGCATGGTGGCCACCGACGGCCACCGCCTGTCGCTCATCGAGCGGGAGATGCCGGGTGACTTCAAGCTCAAGGGCGGCGTCATCATCCCCCGCAAGGGCCTGATGGAGCTCAAGCGCCTGCTCGACGAGGCCCCGGACGCCGAGTGCCACCTGGGCTTCGCGGAGAACTCGGCCCTCTTCAAGAAGCCGGGCCTGTCCATGGTGATGCGGCTCATCGACGGCCAGTTCCCCGAGTACCAGCGCGTCATCCCCAAGGAGGGTGAGAAGGTCGTCCTGGTGCCCAAGGTGCGCTTCCTGGAGGGCCTCAAGCGCATCGCCCTGCTGTCGGCGGACAAGAGCAACGCGGTGCGCATCGGCCTGGAGGAGAACAAGCTCCTCATCACCGCGAGCAACCCGGACCTGGGCGAGGCCAAGGACGTGCTGGAGCTGGCCTACCGCGGCAACGACATCACCATCGGCTTCAACGCCCGCTACCTGATGGACGTGCTCGGCGTCACCGACACGGACGAGGTCTCCTTCGAGCTGGGTGACGAGCACAGCCCGGGCGTCCTGCACGCCCCCGGCGACCGCAGCTTCACCGCCGTCGTCATGCCGATGCGCGTCTGAGCCGTTTCGACGTGAGCCATCGGCGCATTCGTGGATCCGCACCGTTCACTCGCGCGGGTCCGCGAGGGCCGGGGGCCTGCCGGCCGCCGGGCGCCTCCGTATAGTGGAGGCGTGGCGACCCATCCGGACAACCTGCGTGCACGGCTGGAGGACCGCGCGGACCTCCTGGAGGCCACGCGCCTGCGCTACCGGGCCCTGCGGGGCATGCTGGAGGCCTTCTTCTGGAAGGACCGGGTGCGTGCCCACTTCGAGCTGCTGCGCGAGGTGGCCCAGGCCCAGCCGGAGGTGGATGCCGCGCTGGCCGCGCTGAAGCGCCGAGCCGCCGCCGAGGGCTGGCCCCACCACGCCGCTCCCGTGAAGCTGATGGCCGAGGTGGAGCGCCTGCGCGAGGCCGTGCGGCACGCCGCGCTCAAGCGGCTGCCGGAGGCACAGCGCCCGGCGACGCTCGGCGAGGCGCTGCTGAAGCTGGAAGAGGTGGTGCTGGAGGCGGGGCCGCTGCTGGGCCGGCGCACCTGGGCGCGGGCGGTGGAGCTGTTGCCCCGCAACCTGCCGGAGCTGCGCGCCGCGTGCGCCGCCGCCGAGGTGTTCGAGCGCGTCTTCAAGCGCCCCGCGCCGCCAGGGGCACTGCCCTTCACCGTGGCCGAGGCGGACGAATTGCGGCGCGCCCTGCCCCTGGCGGAGTCCGCGCTGGCGGCGCTGTGGCGGAGGTTGGAGCACTTCGACACGAGTGGCCGGGTGAAGGAGTTCCTGGAGCGGCGGGCGCCGCGCGCGCCGCTCCAGGTGCCCCGGAGCGGGCCGGAGCTGCTGCTGCACGCGGCGTTCTGGTCCGGCGTCGCGCGGGCCCGGCTGCGCGCGTTGCTGGAGGCGCGGCTGGCTCCGGTGGTGCCGGGGGAGTCGGAGGTGCCGGAGCTGCTCGTGTGGCTGGCGAGACGTGAGGGCTCCGCGCAGGGAGAGCCTCGCGAGGCGAAGCTGGAGGCGTGTGACGCCTTCGGTGAGGGCCGCGCGGGACTGTTCGCGCTGGCGGCGGAGCTGGCGGCGCTGTCCCGTGAGCGTCCCTCGGGGGCGTGGAACGAGGAGGCCGCGTGGGTGCGGCTGTGGAGCGCGGCGCAGCGGGCCCGGGGCGAAGAGGGGGCAGACGTGGAGCGCCTGCGGGACGCGCTGCGCCTGTTCATCCTCCTGCGCGGTCAGGCGCAGACGCCCGCGCGCCTGTTCTCACCCGCGCGGGCGAAGCCTCCGGCGGCGGACGTGGGCGCGGACGTGAAGGACCTGGCCGCGCTGGTCCACGCCGCGCGGACCGCCGCATCGCGTGGGCGCTGAGCGCCCTGTCCTCCGAGGTGGAGTCGGGCCCCGCTCCGTTCTCGAGCCCTCCACCTCACCCGTGGCGAACCGGCGGCGTCCACGGTCCACGCCGCCGTCACCGTCAGGCGTGGACGTCCGGCTACGCGCGCGCCTCCACCACCGGCATCAGCCGCGAGGCCAGGGCCGCCACCAGGGCGTCCTCCGCGAAGGCCGCCGCCACGTTGGGGACGCGGTAGCGCTTCGTGGCCACCGTGCGCAGCGAGTAGAAGGCCCAGGTCGACGCCACCGCCGCCGCGCCGCCCAGCACCGCCGCCAGCGCCACGATGCTCCGCTTCTGGCCCGCCACCGACGAGGCCGCGGCCACCACGCCCGTGAAGACCCGGCCCGCCAGCGGGAGGAGCTTCACGCGCGCGGGCGTCTTCGGCAGCTTGTCCGCCACCACTTCGCCCAGCGCGAGCACGCCCAGCACCTTCGGCACCCACGGCTTCGACAGTGCCACCGACAGCGGGGCCGTCCTCGGGCCGCCCGGCGCCTGGGACAGCCGCCGGCTCACCAGCGTGGGCGCGCTCATGCTCCGCATTCCCGCCAGCACGCCCAGCCCCAACGGAGTCAGAATGAGTCCTCGATTCACGGCTTCCACCTCCTCGTCCACCTGCGTCTTCCGTCGGCCCGGCGCCCGCTGCGAGTAGAACCGCACGGGCCCCAGCCCCAGCGCGTGTCCGGAGTGCTCCAGCTTTCCGCGCCGCGCCGGCTGGCCCACCAGGTCCGGGCGGTGCCGTGTCAGCTCGCGCAGGCGCACGTGCGTCAGCCGGTGCCATGCGCGCTGGTAGCGCGGCCCCACCCTGCTGAAGCCCACGCGGCTCCACCAGTTGGGGAACTCGCCCGGGCGCCAGCTCGCCTCGATGTGGAAGCGCACCTCGCCGGTGTCGTGGTCCTTCTTGAGCAGGAACCACTCGCGCCCCGACTCGATGTGCCCTTGCAGCGTCTCGAAGCTGAAGCCGTAGATGCTGTACTTCTCGTCGTGCTCCAGGCGCGTGCCGCCCACGCGCACCGCGCACAGGTAGCGCAGCTTCTGGTTGAGGGACTTCAGCTCCAGCAGCACCGTGCGGCCGCGCAGCGGCTCTTCGGTGGAGAAGTGCCAGCGGACGATGCGCGGGTCGGAGAAGTCGAACGTGTCCAGCACCCGCCGCGAGCGCTCGAAGATGCCGTCGGGCCGGGGGGGCCCGGGCGGCTCGTGGCCCAGCGTGCCCACGGAGTGCACCTGGCTCCAGCCCGCTTCCAGGGTCATCTCCCCGGCGCCCTCGGTGAAGTTGCGCCGCAGCGCGCGGGCCCGCTCCAGCCGGGGCACCAGCTCCTCTTCCGTCCAGCCGGAGCGCCACCGCCACTCAATCATGCGCCGCGTCTCCCTTCGCGAGGAACGTCGGGTCATGCTCCGGGTCCGAGCCCTCGGGCTCGTCCTCCAGCTCCGTGGTGTCCGCGTGGATGACGCCCACCACGCCCTCCCCGGCGGTGACGGCGACGCGCAGCACGAACTCGGTCCAGGTGTTGGTCTGCATCGCCTCACCCGCGCCGACGAATCCCACGTAGTGGAACAGCGAGCCGGAGCGCGCCCGGCTGCGGATGTGGAAGATGACGTCGCCGTGGTCGTTGCGGTACGCCCCGAAGGTGATTCGCCCCGCCTCCGGGTGGCCCGGCAGGGTGGCGAGCGTGAGGCTCTGCGCGTCCTTGTGGATGACGCGCACGCCGAAGGTGCCGGCGCCCTGAATCTTCACCGTCAGCTCGTCACCCGGCTCCAGTGGCTCGCCCTCGCATGACTCGCCCGTGCGGTTGAAGACGCACAGCTCCGCGGGGGCGAACTCCGGGAAGCGGCGGGCCACCCAGTTCATCACCGTGGACGGCGGGTGCTGGCAGCCCTTGATGACCGCCCAGTAATCGCGTTGCAGCAGCGGCCCCGCGCCCTGCTCGGGGAGCAGGAGGCCGCCTCCCTGGTTGCCCTCGGTCTCCGTCGATGCGCTCGCCATCTCGCCCTTCCTCGTGCTCGGCCCCACCATGATGGGGACCGCTCCGGCCGGCTGCATGGCGCCGCCGGGCTCCGGACGGAGGGGATTTGGCGCGGGCCCGCCTGCCCGCTCAGGGAGGGAGCATGGGAATGGACGTCAACCCGGCGAGTGAGGCTTCGGAGAAGGAGTACATGGCGCCTCCGGTGGTGCGTGCCGAGCACGCCGAGGGCTCGCTCACCCGCCTGCTGGAGCAGCAGACGGCCAAGGTGCCGTCGCACGTCTTCCTCTTCGCCAGCTTCTGCGCGATGGCCGCGTCGCTGGGCCTGGAGCTGAGCCGCCGCGAGCGGGCCTCGCGCTTCGTGGGCCTGTGGGTGACGCCGCTGCTGGTGATGGGCGTGTACAACAAGCTGGTGAAGACGCTCGGGCCGCGCTGAGGCGCGGCCTCCACCCGGCTACAGGTGCGTCGGGTACGCGGTGATTTCGCAGTTGCGCAGCCGGACGTGGCTGCCGGGCGCGGGCGGGGTTCCGCGCGCGGAGAGGATGACCTGTGCGTAGCCCACGCGCAGCGTCACCGTCCCCTCCGCGTCCACCGCTTCGAGCGTCCCGTCGAGACAACCCAGCGTGGGCTCGGCGGCCTGGGCCGCGGACACCTGCTCCAGCTCCTCGCCCCAGGTGAGCACCCGGGTGATGGCGAGCTCCACGTCCGTGTACTGCCCGCGCGTGGGCGGGTCTCCGCGCCAGTAGGCCCAGATGACTCCGCCCGGCGTCTTCAGCGCGACGCGCGGGCCCACCTCTCCCTGCTCCAACCTGACGACCTGGGCCTGCATGAATCTCCAGAGGTGCGGCGCGGCTCACCCGGTGACGTCCACCACGCCCAGGGGCATGCCCTGGCCATTCACCAGGGCCTCGAACCGGTGCGGGCCGGGGTAGTGACGCCGCGTGGTGAGTTGCTCGAAGGAGACACGCTTGCCCACCTCCTCCGTCTGGCCGGGCTCCAGCGTGAGGGCCTTCACCTTGAACACCTTGGGCCGCGCCGCGCCATTGGCCTTCTGGAAGTGCACCGCGAGGTCCACCACCAGCGCCTGGCTCTTGCGCGAGCGGTTGGCCACCTCGAAGCGCACGTCCACCGTGCCGCCCAGCGTGGCGCGCTTCGGCAGCGCCGTCGCGCGCACCTCGATGCCGGAGGGCTTCCCTGCTCCCACCACCTCCAGCGCCGCGGGCTCCCCGCGCTTGATGGACGAGCGCAGCGCGTGGCGGATGAGCCACTCCCGCCCGGGCGGCGCGTCCTTCATCCACGCCTTCGCCACCTGGACCAGCACGTCCGGGTGGTCCTTGCCGATGTCGTTGAGGTTGTTCGCCACCGAGCGGCGCACGTACAGCTCCGGGTCGTCCTTCAGCAGCTCCAGCAGCGCCAGCACGGGCTTCGGGTCCTTCTGGAACGCGCGCAGCCGGGGCGCCCACGGCAGCCGGGGCCGCGTGCCCTCCGAGACCAGCCGCCGCACGTGCACGTTCTTGTCCTCCGCCCACTGGCGCAGGCGGGCCAGCGTCTTCTCCGGGTGGCGTTCCAGGTACGCGCGGATGGAGAACTCCGCGGTGAAGCGCCGCGTGAGCGCGTACTGCGCGTGCATGGACTCCTCGAAGTGCTCCAGCCCGTGCTCGGCCACGTAGAGGACGTGGGGCAGGTAGAAGAACACCTCCATGCCCGAGCCCTCCGTGCGCTCCAGCTCCGGCCCCAGCGAGCGCACCAGCACGTCCACCGCGCCCGGGTAGTCCCGGGGGAGCGCGCGGTGCATCGCCTCGGAGATGTGCCGCGCGCGGCCGAGCAGCTCGTGGCCCTCCAGGCCGGTGGAGGCCTCGCGGACGAACGTCTCGCGGGGGAAGCTCTTGGAGGCACCGTGCAGCGCCGTTGCGAGGCGCTCGACGAGCCGGGCGTTGAAGAAGGTCTTGAGGGGCTCCGCCATGGCCCATCCATCCTGGCATGGGCCCTCCCGCACGCCAGCCTTCATTCGCGCCATCGCGACGCACGGCGCCATCATGTCGGGTGCGTCTCGCGTCAAGCGGGATGCCCGTCACGCGAGCCGGCGGGCGGGCAGCCGGTATTCCCGGACCCGGACTGTGCAGGGCCCCACCGGCTCTGCTACGCCGTCCTGGTGGCGAAGACGCACAGCGGTCGGGGACCAAAACATACAGGAGGCCGGGGGCGTGCCCGCTCGGGGGCCCTGTCGCGCGCCTCGTCCGGGACGCGCCCGCTGCGAGAGCAGCTCGCCTCCGTGCCGGACCCGCTCGCCCTGCTGGAGGGACTCTTCACCCACTCGCCCGTGCCCTACGCCGTCTTCTCGGCCGATGGCCACTGCCTGCTCATCAACCCCGCCTACCGGGAGATGTTCGGCTCGGAGCCTCCGCCCGAGTACAACGTCTTCCGCGACGAGCTCCTCGCGCGGATGGGGGTCTCGGACCTCTTCCGGCGCGTCTTCGCGGGCGAGACGGTGCAGACGCCGGTCTTCTGGTACGACGTCCGGCAGCTCGAGCACGTCGAGGTGAAGCAGGCCAACCGCGTCGCCATCTCCTGCCACTGCTTCCCGCTGGCGCCGAGCGGTGGCGAGGTGAGCCACGTCGCCATCGCCTACAAGGACATGACGGCGGAGCTGGCGGCACGCGAGGCGGAGCACGCGGAGCGGCAGAAGCTCTACCGCGTCTTCACCCAGGCCCCCGTGGCCATCAACGTGCTGCGCGGCGAGGAGCTGCGGTTGGAGTTCGCCAACCCGCTCCTCCAGACGCTCATGGGTGGGCGCGAGCTGGTGGGCCTCACGCTGCTGGAGGCGATTCCCGGCCTGTCCCCGGACCTGGTGAGCCTCCACCGGGGCGTGCTGGAGACGGGCGAGCGGGCCGTCGCGCGGGAGTATCCCGTCACGCTCGACTACGAGGGCCGGGTCGAGACGCGGTTCTGGAACATCATCTACGAGCCGCTCCGGGACGAGCGGGGCCGGGTGGACGGCCTGGTGACGTTCGCCTTCGACGTGACGGAGCAGGTGCTGGCGCGGCAGGCGGTGGAGCACCAGCAGAAGTGGCTGGAGGCGGTGCTGGATTTGATGCCCATCCCGGTGGTGATGGTGGAGCCGGGCACGGGGGACCTCACCTTCTCCAACGCCGCGGCGGACCGGCTCCACGGAAGGGTGATTCCGAAGGACGTGCCCTTCTCGGCGTTCGGTGAGTTGTTCCATGTCACGGACATGGAGGGCCGGCGGCTCGGCAAGGAGGAGCTGCCCGCCGCCCGCGTGGCCCGCGGCGAGCGGCTGGACGCGCTGGAGGTGAGCTGGCACACGCAGGCCGGCGACTTCTTCCTCAGCGTCTCCTCGGAGACGCTGCCCGCCATGCACGGGCACCCCGCCAGGGTGGTGATGCCCTTCCTGGACATCACCCGGCTGAAGACGGTGGAGCGGCACCTGCAGGAGGCCATCCGCGCGCGGGACGAGTTCCTGTCCGTCGCCAGCCACGAGCTGAAGACGCCGCTGACGTCGCTGGGGCTGCGGCTGCATGCGCTGGCGCGCGCCATCGACGCGGACCCGGACTCCTCGCTGGCGCGCCGGCATGGCCGGGAGGTGGCGGCGATGAAGCGGCAGGTGGCGCGGCTGGCGGAGCTCATCGACGGTCTGCTGGACGTGTCCCGCATCAGCACCGGGCGGCTGCGAATCCACCGCGAGGAGGTGGACCTGGCCGCGCTCGTCCAGGAGGTGGCGGCGCGCTTCGGGCCGGAGGCGGAGCGGGCCGGGTGCGCGCTGGACCTGCGGCTGGCGGGCCCGTGCGTGGGAAGCTGGGACCGGCTGCGGCTGGAGCAGGTGGTCTCCAACCTCCTGTCCAATGCGCTCAAGTACGGCGCGGGCCGGCCCGTGCACCTGCACGTGGAGGAGCGGGAGGGGCACGCGCGGCTGTGGGTGCGGGACGAGGGCATCGGCATCGACGCCGCCGCGCACGCGCGCATCTTCCAGAAGTTCGAGCGCGCCGTGTCCGAGCGGCACTACGGCGGCCTGGGGCTGGGGCTGTACGTGGTGCGCACGCTCATCGAGGCCATGGGCGGCACCATCCGCGTGGAGAGCCAGCCCGGCGAGGGCGCCACGTTCTTCGTGGAGCTGCCGCTCCTGCCGGTGGAGGCCGTCGTACAGGCTTCATAAGTTGGACGACGTGAAGCCGGGGCGCTTGCGTGCAATGGCGCCGGGACGGCCTATGGTGCCCGTGACGTTCCGTCATTCCGGGAGGTAGGCCTTGCACGAGTTTCCGCTGCAGCTTCGATGGGAGGGTTCCACGGCCTCCGAGTTCAGCCGTGACGCGGTGGTCAGCACCGCGGGCAAGCACGACATCGCGGTCAGCTCCGCGGGCCCGTACGGAGGGACCGAGACGCGCTGGAATCCCGAGGACCTGTTCGGGGCCTCGCTGTCCACGTGTCACATGCTCACGTTCCTGGCGCTGGCGAAGAAGGTGCGCCTGGACGTGCGCGGCTACGAGGACCACGTCACCGTCGCCATCGACACGGTGGACAAGGTGACGCGGGTGACGAAGGTCCGGCTGGCCCCCACCATCCGCGTGGCGCCGGGGACGGATGCCGCCAAGGTGCGGGAGATGTTCGAGAAGGCGCACAAGTACTGCTTCATCGGGCAGAGCATCACCGCGGAGGTGCTCATGGAGCCGGCCATCGAAGAGGTTTCGACCTCCCGCTGACGCCGGGAGCCTTCCGGTGGCGCTGGGGCGAGGTGCGCCTGCCGCTGCCCCCGAGGTGGGCCGGGCAGCCCTCCTGCTCTTCACCCGGACGGGCGCCGTCTACCGGCTCGGGACGGTGAAGTGAGATAGGTCCCCGCGAGGGCGCGGAGGAGGTTATACGGAGGAGGCCGTGCGCCTCCTCGCGCTCCAAGTCCAGGACTTCCGCAACCTCCCCCAGGTCCACCTCCTGCCCAGCGCCCACGCGACCATCGCCGTGGGGCAGAACGGGCAGGGCAAGACGAACCTGCTGGAGGCCCTCTATTTCCTGGCCACCCTCAAGCCGCTGCGCGCGGGCCGCCTGTCGGAGCTGGTCCGCTGGGGCACCCAGACGGCGCGGGTGACGGGCCGCTTCCTCCTCAAGGGAGCCGAGCGCGAAATCTCCGTCGAGGTGGGCGGTGGCACACGGCAGGCCTTCGTGGACGGGAAGAAGGCGCCCAGCCTGGAGGAGTACTTCGGCGGTGTCTCCGTGGTGGCCTTCACGCCGGATGACCTGGAGGTGGTGAAGGGCGGGCCGGATGCCCGGCGGACCTTCCTGGACCGCGCGGTGTTCAACCGCTTCCCGGCCTTCCTCCGCGAGAGCCGCGAGTACGCGCGCGCCCTGAAGAACCGCAACCGCCTGCTGCGCGAGGGCCACGCGGTGGAGGCCGCGTACCTGGAGGCGTACGACGAGACGCTGGCCAAGGCCGGGGCGCGCATCTACGCGCGGCGGCGCGCGCTGATGGCGGAGCTGGCGCCCCGGGCGCAGGCCACCTTCGCGTCCATTGGCCGCACGGTGGACCCGGCCTCGTACGGCTACCACCCGGCGCACCTGGGAGGCGACTTCGCCACGGCGGACGAGGCGGCGCTGGCCGCGGCGCTGCGCGAGTCACTGAACGAGCGCCTCCGCAGGGATTTGGACCGGGGCTTCACGTCGGTGGGGCCGCACGCGGACGACGTGTCGGTGACGCTGGGCGGGCGCAGTGCCCGGGCGTACGCGAGCCAGGGACAGCAGCGGGCGCTGGTGCTCGGCTGGAAGATTGCCGAAATCGAGAACCTGGAGGCCGCGATGGGCTTCCTGCCGCTCTTGCTGCTGGACGACGTGTCGAGCGAGCTGGACCCGGAGCGCAACGCGTACCTGATGAACTACCTGGCGAAGAGCGGCGCGCAGGTGTTCCTCACCACCACGGACGGCTCCCTGGTGCGCGCCGCGGCGGCGGAGGACACGCTCTGGCTCTCCGTCCACGCGGGGCAGGTGGTGGTGCGCGGCGGCGAGCAGTCGCCCCCGCCCGAGTCCTGACTCAGGGCATGGCGCGGCGCCGGTGCCAGGGCCAGTGCACGTGGAAGCGCCGCTCCTGGTGGGCCCGTTCGTGGGCCGCCGCCTCCTCGGGACTGATGTGTCCGAAGAAGGCGTAGCGGTACTCCGCCCACAGCAGGCCGTACGCCACGGCGAACACGAAGGTGAAGAGAGACAGCCACCACGGCGTGCCCGTGGCCATGGCCACCACGGACAGCACCAGCAGCGTCACGCCCAGGCCCAGGGATATCTCGCGCAGCCGCTTCGACTCGCTGAAGGCCACCCCCATGGACACCAGCGAGATGACCAGCAGCACCCACGCCAACCAGTAGGAGGTGCGCGCGTAGAGGTTGGCGATTCCCAGCAGGAACAGACCGAAGCCGAATACCGCGAGTCCGCCGTCCATCATGTCCTCCCCACCCGGAGCCGCTCCTCCTGAAGGGGAGGGAGCGGGAAACGGGAGGGCCCCTCGCATGCCTCCGCATTCCCGTGCCGGGTTGCTGGGAAGAAGATGGGAACCGGCGCGGCGGCGGGGGACTCCCCTCGGCCGGAGGCCCGTCGTGATTGACCGGAGACGTGGCGGACGGACATGCACGGCCCCCCGCGCGGGAATGCGCCGAGGTGTGACAGTGGACGTTTCCCCACATGGAAGACCTTGCAGGGACGCCTTCGCTGGCGCATGACTGCCCGCACAGGGTCGGGAGAGACACACGAAGAACGGTGCCATGCCACGGATACTGTTGCTGCTCCTGCTGGTCGCGCCCCTCGCGGGCTGCCGCCGTGTGAGCTTCGAGGACTCCGTGCTCACCAAGCCCGCCGTGCGCTACCGCGTGGGCAAGCTGCCGGAGTCCTGGCACCGCGTGTGGCTGGAGGGCAACGACCTGGCCTTCTCCGAGGAGGGCACCGGCCGCGCGCTCTCCATCAACGCCACGTGCGAGGGGCATGACGACCCGCCGCTGCCGGTGCTCACGCGCCACCTGCTGGCGGGCTTCACCGAGCGCCAGGAGGTGTCCCAGCGGCTCGTCCCCCTGGCCGGGCGCGAGGCCCTGCGCAGCCGGTACCTGGCGAAGCTGGACGGCGTGCCGGTGCAGCTCGAGCTGGTGGTGCTGAAGAAGGACAACTGCGTGTTCGACTTCTCCTACGTGGCGCCGCCGGGCCTCGCGGAGGAGCGGATGGCGGACTTCGACGGGGTGCTGGCCGGCTTCGAAGCGGAGCGCCGCTCATGACGCCGCAGGTGGAGGCCGGCGGAGCGGCGTTGCCGGAGCGGCGGCTGGGGTCTGTGCTTCGCGCGAAGGTGCGCCTGGAGTCGCTGGGGGCGCTGGCGCTGATGACGGGCCAGGTCTTCAGCCGCGCGGTGCGCCCGCCCTACAACTGGGGCGCGCTCGTCTACCACACCGAGTCGCTGGGCGTGCGCTCGCTGCCCATCGCCCTGCTCACCGCGACGTTCGCCGGGCTCGTCATCTCGCTGCAGTTCGGTTACTTCCTGGCGCGCTTCGGCGTGCAGTACACGGTGGGGCGCGTGGTCATCCTCACGCTGTTCCGCGAGCTGGCGCCGGTGCTCACCGCGCTCACGGTGGGGGCGCGCATCGGCAGCGGCATGGCGGCGGAGCTGGGCTCCATGACGGTGACGGAGCAGGTGGACGCCATCCGCGCGCTGGGCGCGGACCCGCTGCGCAAGCTGGTGGTGCCGCGCGTGCTGGCGTGCCTGCTGGTGATGCCGGTGCTCACCGTGTTCGCGGACGTCGTCGGCCTGGTGGCCGGTGCGCTGGTGGTGCGCCTCCAGTACGGGCTGACGTTGGATTTGTTCTTCCAGGGCGCGCTGGACGCGGTGCTGATGGAGGACTTCCTCTCCGGCGTCTTCAAGGGCGCGGTGTTCGGCGTCATCATCGGGCTGGTGGGCTGCTTCAAGGGCCTCACCGTGGAGGGCGGAACGGAGGGCGTGGGCCGAGCCACCACGCAGACGGTGGCCGTGACGTCCGTCGCGGTGTGTCTGGCCGACTTCTTCATCACCAAGCTGGCGCTGTACTTCTGAGGCCCCATGCGTCTTGCCCGCCGCCAGGAGTCCGACGTCTTCGACTTCCACAAGCCCACGCCGGGCGAGCAGCTCATCCACTTCGAGCACCTGACGAAGGCGTTCGGCCCCAAGCACGTCTTCGACGACGTGGAGCTGGACGTGCGCGCGGGGGAGACGCTGGTGGTGATGGGGGGCTCGGGCACGGGCAAGAGCGTGCTGCTCAAGTGCCTCATCGGCCTGTTGCGGCCGGACACCGGGCGCATCCTCTTCCAGGGGCATGACCTGATGCGCTTCTCGGAGGAGCAGTTCATCCGGGTGCGCCGGCACGTGGCCATGGTGTTCCAGGGCTCGGCGCTGTTCGACTCGCTGACGGTGGCGGAGAACGTGGCGTACCCGCTGCGCGAGCACTTCCCGGACATGCCGGAGGAGGAGCTGCGCCGGCGGGTGGCGGAGAAGCTGGCGCTGGTGAATCTGCCGGGCACGGAGGGGCTGATGCCGTCGGACCTGTCCGGGGGCATGAAGAAGCGGGTGGGGCTGGCGCGGGCCATCGCCACGGACGCGGAGGTCATCCTGTGGGACGAGCCCACCACGGGACTGGACCCGGTGACGACGCAGTCCATCAACGAATTGATCAACTCGATGAAGACGAAGCTCGGCGTCACCTCCATCGTCGTGACGCATGACATGGTGAGCGCCTTCACGGTGGGGGACCGGCTGGCGATGCTGGCCAACCGGCGCATCGTCCAGGTGGGCACGCGGGAGGAGATGCGGCGCTCCACGGTGCCGGAGGTGCGCGCCTTCCTGGACGCGCGCCGCGCCGAGCTCGTCCCGGGAGGCGCGTCATGAGTCTGTTCACCTCCGCCTCGGGGCAGCGGCGGCTGGCGCTGCGCGCCGGAATCTTCGTGGCCATCGGCATGGCGGTGGCGGGCGTGGTGATTTTCTTCATCGGCGAGGAGTCACGCCTCTTCGAGCGCCAGACGGTGTACCGGGCCTACTTCAGCAACGTGCAGGGGTTGAGCGAGGAGTCGCCGGTGTGGCTCGGCGGCCTGAAGGTGGGGCGGGTGACGGGCATCTACTTCTCGCCGGACCCGAGGGACCCGCGGCTGGAGGTGCGGTTCCAGGTCGCGCGGAGGTACACGGACCGCGTGAGGACGGACTCGGTGGCGCAGCTCACGAGCATGGGCGTGCTGGGGGACAAGGCGGTGGACATCTCGCTGGGGGGGCCGGACGCGCCGCCGGTGGAGCCGGGTGGGGTGCTGAAGTCGTCGGCGGGCGGGGACCTCTCGGCGCTGCTCGACAGCGCGGGGCAGGTGATGGAGAACACGCTGGCCATCAGCGAGTCGCTGCGGGCGGCGGCGCAGGCGTACGGGGACCCGGCGCTGGCGGAGGACGTGGCACGGGGGATGGCCTCGCTGCGGGCCGTGCTGGAGGAGGTGGAGAAGGGCGACGGCGCGCTGCACGCGCTCATCTACGACAGGGCCTCGGGCCGCGAGGTGCGCACGCTGCTGGCGAATGCGTCCCAGGCGGCGGTGCGGGTGGACAGCGCGGTGGGGCACCTGGAAGCGCTGCTGCGCGAGGTGCGCACGGGGGACGGCACGGCGCACGCGCTCATCTACGGCGACGAGGGCGCGACGGCCCTGCGCGAGCTGGGCGCGGCGGCGGGACAGCTGGCGGGGCTCATCGAGGACGCGAAGAAGAGTCCGAACGGGGCGGTGCACCAGCTGGTGTACGGCGACGCGAGCGGGATGTTCGCGGACCTGGGGAACGCGGCGGAGAACCTGAAGGACATCACCGCCACGGTGGCCAAGGGGGAGGGCACGGTGGGCGGGCTCATCAGCGACCCGACGGTGTACGAGGACCTGCGCGAGGTGTTGGGCAACGTGAAGCGCAACCGCATCCTCCGGGCGCTGGTGCGCTTCTCGCTGAACAACCGCGAGGACCTGGAGAAGATTGGCGAGCCCCAGAAGGAGGAGAAGCCCGGGACGGCTCCGGTGGAGACTCCGGGGCCGTAGCCGCCGGGAAGAAGCAGGGCCCTCGCAACGTCTTGAATCTCATGCCGGTGTGTCCCACGGGGTAATGGTCCGGGGCCTCGCGAGCTTTAACTTCCGCCTTCCAGAGGAGGGCGGGGCATGAAGAAGAACGGAAAGCAGCGGCAGGCGGGGAATGGGGGGCCGGCTTCTCCCAACGAAGGACTCCAGCGCGAGGTCCTCCCCATCCCGGACCAGCCCTACCAGGGCGTGCGTCCGTTCAACGCCAGGGACCCGAGCGCGAAGTTCCCGCCCATCGTCCCGCTGCGGCCTCCGAAGGGCGCGCCCAACGTCCTCGTCATCCTGCTGGACGACGTGGGCTTCGGTGCCTCCAGCGCCTTCGGCGGCGTCGTGAACACGCCCACCGCGGAGCGCCTGGCGGCGAAGGGCCTCAAGTACAACCGCTTCCACACCACGGCGCTCTGCTCGCCCACGCGCGCCGCGCTCCTCACCGGCCGCAACCACCACGCGGTGGGCTTCGGCGGGATTACGGAGCTCGCCACCTCCTCGCCGGGCTACAGCTGCGTGCGCCCCAACCACTGCGCGCCGGTGGCGGAGATTCTCAAGCTCAACGGTTACAGCACCGCGCAGTTCGGAAAGTGCCACGAGGTGCCCGTCTGGGAGACGAGCCCGGTGGGGCCCTTCGAGCGGTGGCCCACCGGCTCCGGCTTCGAATACTTCTTCGGCTTCATCGGGGGGGAAACCAACCAGTGGTACCCGGCCCTCTACGAGAACACGTCGCCCATTGAACCGGACCGCACGCCGGAGCAGGGCTACCACTTCATGGAGGACATGACGGAGCGGACCATCGACTGGGTGCGGCAGCAGAAGGTGCTCGTGCCGGACAAGCCCTTCTTCGTCTACTTCGCCCCGGGGGCCACCCACGCGCCGCACCACGTGCCCCAGCAGTGGGCGGACAAGTACAAGGGCCGCTTCGACGCGGGCTGGGATGCGCTGCGTGAGGAAATCTTCGCGCGGCAGAAGAAGCTCGGCGTCATCCCCAAGGACGCCCAGCTCACCCCGCGCCCCAAGGAAATCCCCGCCTGGGAGGACATGCCGGAGAAGCTCAAGCCGGTGCTCGCGCGGCAGATGGAGGTCTACGCGGGCTTCCTTGAGTACGCGGACTTCCACGTGGGACGGCTCATCGACTCGCTGGAGAAGATGCACCTGCTGGGGGACACGCTCGTCTACTACATCCTTGGGGACAACGGCGCCTCCGCCGAGGGCACCCTCAGCGGCTCGCTCAACGAGAACCTCTTCTTCAACGAAATCCTGGGCGTGGAGACACCCGAGTACCTCATCCAGAACATGCACAAGCTCGGCACGCCCGAGGCCTACAACCACTACGCGGTGGGCTGGGCGCATGCCATGGACACGCCCTACCAGTGGACCAAGCAGGTGGCCTCGCACTACGGCGGCACGCGCAACGGCTGCATCGTCCACTGGCCCAACGGCATCTCGGCCCAGGGCGAGGTCCGCTCGCAGTTCACCCACGTCATCGACGTGGCGCCCACGATTCTGGAGGCCGCGAACCTGCCCCAGCCGGTGCTGGTCCACGGCGTGCAGCAGACCCTGATGCAAGGGGTGAGCATGCGCTACAGCTTCGACGACGCGAAGGCGCCGGAGCGGCATGAAACACAGTACTTCGAGATGTTCGGCAACCGCGGCATCTACCACCAGGGCTGGACGGCGGTGACGAAGCACCGCGTCCCGTGGGCGGCTGCCCCGGAGGTGAGCCTCGAGAAGGACGTCTGGGAGCTCTACGACACCACGAAGGACTGGACGCAGGCGCGCGACCTCGCCGCCGAGCAGCCGGACAAGCTGCGCGAGCTGCAGCAGCTCTTCCTCATCGAGGCCTCCAAGTACTACGTGCTGCCGCTGGATGACCGCGGCCCCGAGCGCTTCAACTCGGACTTCGCCGGGCGGCCGGAGCTCATCCATGGCGACTCGCAGGTTCTCTCGGGCTCCATGCGGCGGCTCAGCGAGAACTCGGTACTGAACATGAAGAACAAGTCGCACTCCGTCACCGCCGAGGTGGAGATACCGGAGGGCGGCGCGAGCGGCATCATCATCACCCAGGGCGGCATGTTCGGCGGCTGGTGCCTCTTCATGCGCCGGGGCCGGTTGTCCTACTGCTACAACTACGGCGGGCTGCGCCGGGACTACGTCGACTCCGACCGCGAGCTGACGCCGGGCACGCACCAGGTCCGCATGGAGTTCAAGTACGACGGCGGCGGCCTGGGCAAGGGCGGCGACGTGACGTTGTACGTCGACGGCAAGAAGGTGGGCCGCGGCCGGCTGGAGAAGACCCTGTACAACATCTTCTCCGCCGACGAGACGACCGACGTGGGCGTGGAGATGGGCTCGCCCGTGGCCGAGGGCTTCCACGACGGCGACAGCAGGTTCACCGGCCGGGTGAAGTGGGTGCAGCTCGACAAGGGCAAGGAGGACTTCGACCACTTCGTCTCGCGGGAGGAGCTCTTCAAGGTCGCGATGGCCCGGCAGTAGGAGCGCGCATGTCCCACGACTCGCCCGGCGCGCCGCAAGCCTTCCACCTGCTCGCCAAGCCCACGGGCGCGGTGTGCAACCTGGACTGCAAGTACTGCTTCTTCCTGTCCAAGGAGCGGCTCTACCCCAACAGCACCTTCCGCATGTCCGACGAGGTGCTGGAGCGGTACGTCCAGCAGCTCCTGGAGAGCCACGGCGACACCGAGGTCGACATCGCGTGGCAGGGCGGCGAGCCGACGCTGATGGGGCTGGAGTTCTTCGAGCGCTCGGTGGAGTACGTGGAGAAGTACCGGCGGCCGGGCCAGCGGGTGAGGTACTCCCTCCAGACGAATGGCACCCGGCTGGACGACGCGTGGGGCGCGTTCCTCGAGAAGCACGGCTTCCTCGTGGGGCTGAGCGTGGACGGCCCGCGCGAGCTGCATGACGCCTACCGCGTCAACAAGGGCGGCGCGGGCACCTTCGAGCAGGTGATGCAGGGGCTCGCGGTTCTCCAGCGGCACGGGGTGGCGTTCAACATCCTGTGCACCGTCCACGCCGCCAATGCGGAGCACCCGCTGGAGGTGTACCGCTTCTTCCGGGACGAGCTGGGCGCGCGCCACCTCCAGTTCATTCCCATCGTCGAGCGCGAGGCCGGCAACCGCGTCACGGAGCGCTCCGTGGGCGCGGAGCAGTACGGGCGTTTTCTCATCGCCATCTTCGAGGAGTGGGTGCGCCGCGACGTCGGCGAGGTGTTCGTGCAGATGTTCGACGCGGCGCTCGGCGCGCACGTGGGGCAGTACAGCCTGTGCATCTTCTCGCCCACCTGCGGCGACGCGCTCGCGCTGGAGCACAACGGCGACCTCTACTCGTGCGACCACTACGTGGAGCCGGACCACCTCCTGGGCAACATTCGTGACACGTCCATGGCCCGGATGGTGGCCTCGGAGAAGCAGCGCAAGTTCGGCCGGGACAAGCAGGACACGCTGCCGCGCTACTGCCGCGAGTGCCCCGTGCGCTTCGCCTGCAATGGCGGCTGTCCGCGCGAGCGCTTCATCTCCACGCCCGGCGGCGAGCCCGGCCTCAACTACCTGTGCGCGGGCTACAAGCTGTTCTTCACGCACGCCGACAGGCCCATGCGCATCATGGCCGGGCTGCTCCAGCGCGACCGGGCCCCGTCGGAGATTCGCCAGCTCTACGCGCGGGAGGACGCCGAGCACCGGCAGCGGGCGTTCGCCCGGGCGGGCCGCAACGACGGGTGCCCCTGCGGCAGCGGGCGCAAGTTCAAGCGCTGCCATGGGGCGCACGGGGCCGCTTCCGCCCGGTGAAGCGCGGCGGCGGACGCGCTCGAGCCACGACCGGTAGTCTGCCGGCGCCCGTACATCCTGTTCCAGCCGGGAGGAGGGACAGGCCGCATGGCAGGCCCACGCTCCCCAGGGGGCGGGGAACGCGGGCATTCTTCCCCCTCGCGTAGCCACACTCGGGCCTTTGGTCCGTATCCGGACTGAGCCGCCCATTTCACCCGGACCAGGCGGGCGGACCCGGGACATTCAGGACCCGCCCACCGCGAATCCCCTTCGCGCCCGGTCGGTTGTATGCCTTGTCACTCCAGCGTGATACCGACTCGCCCGTGCCTCGCTCCCGGCTCGCCGTCGCACTGCAACCGTACCCGCTCCGCCGCCAGCTCGAGGAGGCCGACTGCGGCCCCGCCTGCCTGGAGATGCTCTCCGCCTACCACGGTGGCCGGCACGAGCTGTCCGCGCTGAAGGAGCTGGCCCATGTGCAGACCACCGGCACCACCCTGGTGGACCTGTACACCACCGCGGAGAAGCTGGGCTTCAAGGCCCGCGGTTTCCACGTGGAGGACTTCTTCGACCTGGATGACGAAGAGGGCCGCGCCATGCTGCCCGGCATCATCCACTGGGAGGAGAACCACTTCGTCGTCCTCTACAAGCTGACGCCGAAGGAGGCCCTCATCGGCGACCCCGCGCTGGGCCTGCGCCGCATCCCCCGCGCGCGGCTCGGTGAGCACTGGAACGGCATCCTCCTGTCCCTGGAGCCCACCGAGGCCCTCTACCGCCCCGTCGAAAGCGCCGGCACGCCCGCCGAGCCCCAGCGCGGTGGCGGCCTGAAGCGCTTCGGCCGGGGCCTGCTGCGCTACCGCCTGCTGCTGTTCCAGGTGCTCCTCACCACCGTGCTCCTCCAGGGGCTCGCGCTCGCGCAGCCCTTCCTCATCCAGGGACTGGTGGACAAGGCGGTGGGCGGCCGGAACGTGACGCTGCTGACCGCCGTGGGCGTGGGCCTGGGCGTGCTCCTCGTCGCCCAGGTGCTGGTGGCGGTGGCGCGCGGCACGGGCCTCTTTCTCCTGTCCAGCGGCTACTCGGTGCTGCTGCTCGCGCAGTTCTGGAAGCGCCTGCTGTCCCTGCCGGTGACGTTCTTCGCCCGGCGCCACCGGGGCGACCTGCTCCAGCGCATCGAGGACCACCAGCGCATCCGCCGCATCCTCCAGGGCGCGTCCGTGTCCGTGCTGCTCGACCTGGTCATGCTCTTGGGCTACGGCGGGGTGCTCTTCCTCTACGACGCCACCGTCTTCGGCATCTTCCTGGCCGGCGCGGCGGTGTACACGGTGTGGACGCTGCTGCTCATGCCCCGGCGCACGGTGCTGGACCAGCAGCGCTTCCGCGCCGCGGCGGACACCAGCCGGCTGGAGATGCAGATGCTCGGCGGCATCCAGACGCTCAAGGCCTGCGGCGCCGAGCGCCAGGCCCGCGCCCGCTGGGAGAAGCTCCAGGCCCGCGAGGTCGCGGCCGGGCGCGACATCTGGCTGCACGACACCCTCCACAACTCCGGCGCGATGTTCGTCAACCAGTCCGTGTACGTGGGCATCCTCGTCTACGAGGCGCACCTGGTGCTCGCCGGCCAGCTCACGCTGGGACAGATGGTGGCCACGCTCTCCATCCTCGGGCTGGTGCTGGCGCCCATGCAGAACCTGGTGATGTTCATCCACCAGCTCCAGGACGTGTTCATCTCCCTGCGCCGCGTGGACATCGTCTACGACGCGGAGCCGGAGCTGCGCGACGACACGGTGCCCACCACGGGCGCCCTCTCGCGGGCGCCGGAAATCACGCTGGAGGGCGTCACCTTCCGCTACGGCTCGCCCAACGAGCCGGCCGTGCTGGAGGACATCGGCTTCACCATTCCCGCGGGGAAGATGACCGCGATTGTCGGCCGCTCGGGCGCGGGCAAGACGACGCTCACCCAGGTGCTCTACGGCCTCTACCGTTCGCAGCAGGGCCGCGTCCTGTACGACGGCCAGCCCATCGAGTCCTTCGACCCCACCGCCCTGCGCCGCTCGGTGGCCTTCGTGTTCCAGAAGACGGACATCTTCGACGGCACGCTGGCGGAGAACATCGCCCTGGGCGACGACCACCCGGACATGGACCGCGTCCTGTACGCCGCGCGCACCGCGTGCCTGGACGAGCTGCTCGCCCTGCCCAACGGGCTGAAGACGAAGATTGGCGAGGCCGGCGTGCGGCTGTCCGGCGGCGAGGAGCAGCGCCTGCAACTGGCTCGCGCGATTTATCGCGACCCGCGTGTGCTCTTCCTCGACGAGGCCACCAGCCACCTGGACGCGGAGCTGGAGCGCGCGATTACAGAGGCGCTCCAGCGCGAGGCCGCCGGACGCACCCTCGTCGTGGTGGCCCACCGCCTGTCCACCGTGCGCCGCGCGGACAAGATTGTCGTCCTCGACAAGGGCCGCGTGGTGGAGGAGGGCACCCACGAGGAGCTGGTGGCGATTCCGGGGGGGCGCTACCGCTCGCTCGTGGAGAACCAGATGGAGCAGAGCTGAGCCATGACGCCTTCGACTCCGCCCCGCCGGGATGACGACCTGGACGCCGACCCCGCCCTCACCGACGAGCTGCGCGCGGTGATGCACCCGCGCCCGCACCGCGCCCTGGCCTTCACCGTGACGCTGGTGGTGGTGCTCGGCGCGCTGGCGTGGGGGGCCTCGCGCACCGTGCTCGCCGCGCTGTGGGAGTGAGCTCCGCTACGCCCGCCGGGCGTGGCGCGCCAGCGCCCGGGTGAAGTGGCCGGCCACGTCCGTGCCTCCACTCGCGTCGAAGCCGAGGAACATGGCCGACCCGTTGAGCTCCAGGAACTTCAGCACGCCGTCCTGTCCGCGCTTGAGGTCCAGTCCCGTCCACCGCAGGCCGAGCACCTCGCAGGCCTTCACGCAGTCACGGGCCACCTCGGGTGGCAGCTCGATGGGCTCCAGCCGCTCCTCGTTCTGCCGGAAGTCGAGCGCCTTCGTGACGATGCGCAGGCTGGCGATGATTTCCCCGTCCAGCACGTAGACGCGAATGTCCTCGCCGGGCAGCAGCTCCTGGAAGGTGACGGGCGCGGCGGCCAGCGCGGCGAGCCGCTCGTCGGTGAGGTCCTCGGGCAGGAGCTCTCGCGTGGCGGCGCCGCCGCTGACGGGCTTGTAGGCCACGCGCTGGCCCGCGGCGAAGCGGCGCACCGCCTCCGGGTCATTCGTCCACAGCGACCGGGGCACCGGCAGGCCCGCGGCCTTGAGCGCGCCGAGCTGCGCCGGCTTGTGCATGATCCAATCGCTGGAGACCGGATTGTAGAGAGGCACGCCCAGGTGCTCCCAGCGGGCGACGAGCCCGTTGAGCAGGGTGGCCTTCTCGCGGAAGGCGGTGAGCGTGGTGCGCCAGTCCTCGTCCATGGCCTCCTGGGCGTCCACCATGTACGCCAGCGGGCTGGAGTGCAGGCCGCGCAGGTAGACGGCGGCGGGCCGGCCCACGTGGCGTCCGTCCACGACGATGCCGTCCAGGTCATCCGTGAGAGACACCTTCGTCTCGTCCGGGAAGGCCAGCGTGTCCACCACGACGGCGTCCACGCCCTCGGCGGCCAGCCGGCGCGCCACTTCCTTGATGTGGATTTCCTCGCGGGAGCCCACGAGCACCACCGTCCCAGTGTCCGTCTTCATGGTGCCTGTGTACCCCCGGGCTCCCCGTCAGGAAATAGAAACGGCGGGCCCCACCGTTTCCGGTGACTTCGCCGGAGGCCTGGGCTCCAATCCGCGCCCATGCACGCGCTCTCGCTTCGTGAAGACCGCTTCCTGGAAGTGCTCCGGCGTCTCATCGCCCTGACGCCGAGGCTGCAGAACAACCCCAGCGCCGGACTGGTGCCCGAGGAGCGGCTCGCCGCGCAGGTGGTGCTGGACGCGCTGGCGCCGCACATCCAGAGCGGCTTCATCCAGGCCGAGTCGCTGGCGGCTCCGGGCAACGAGGCGCGGCCCAGCCTGGTGCTCACCGTGAAGGGCACGGACTCCGGCGCGGTGGGCTTCGTGGGCGCGCACTTCGACGTCGTGCCCGCGGACCAGAAGGGCGAGGGCTGGGAGAGAGACCCCTTCACGCTGTGGGAGGGCCCGGGCGGCGTCCTCTACGGGCGCGGCGTCACCGACTGCCTGGGCCACGTGGCGGTGCTCACGGACCTGCTGGCGCAGCTCGCGGAGAAGGGCACGCGCCCGCGCCGCACGCTGAAGGTGGTGCTCATCTCCAACGAGGAGTCCACGGACCTTCCGGGCCTGGGCCTGGGCTACGTGGCGCAGCAGGGACGGCTGAAGGAGCTGATGGGCGAGCCGGTGTACTGGCTGGACAGCGCCAACTTCGGCCCCACGCTGGGCACCGGCGGCAACGCGCTGTGGGAGCTGAAGGTGACGGGCGTGGGTGGGCACTCGGGCATGCCACAGAACTGCGTCAACGCGCTGGAGCTGGCCATGGCCGTGTCGCTGGAGCTGGCCCGCTGGTTCCACGCGCACTACCCGCCCACGGAGGACGAGAAGAAGTGGGGCTTCCTGTCCTCGTCCAGCCTCAAGGCCACCGTGGTGGAGGGCCCCAACACGAAGGAGACGAAGATTCCCGCCGACGTCACCCTGCGCGGCGACATCCGCCTCACGCCCTTCTACGACATGAAGGACGTGCAGCGGGCGGTGACGGACTTCGTGCGCGAGCTGGATGCGCGCCTCGAGCGCGACGAGCCCATCCCCGGCTTCCCGCGCACCCGCACCGCGGCGGGCAAGCGCGGCTCGCTGGCGTTCCGCTTCCAGGGCGGCGGCACGGAGGGCATCGCCTGCCGGCTGGACTCGCCGGGGCTCCAGTCGCTGAAGGAGGCGATGCTGGCGGTGCGCGGCGTGGCGCCCACGCCCTTCTCGCTCACCGGCTCGCTGCCGCTCGTGAGGGACTTGCAGCGCCAGGGCTGTGACGTGCAAATCACCGGCTTCGGGGAGATGGCGTACTACCACGCGCCCAACGAGCAGGCCCGGCTGGAGGACTTCCGGCAGGGCTTCTCCATCCTCCGCGAGCTGCTCGTGCGGCTGTAAGGCGTCCGTGGCCCCGCGATGCGTGTCGTGGACGCGGGGCCTCGTCCTCCGGCCGTCGAGGCGCTCTCGCGCTCTCCGGAGCGGACGCCGCCTCGCACGTCCGGCCTGCGTCCGGCATTCCGGCGCACATCCCCGTGGACAGCGGCCGGGGCCGGTGGGCACAGTCGGTCCGCGCCATATCATCGAGGGGGCAGCGGGCACCTCCGCCCGCGCCAGACCCGGGCGAGAGGAGTGGTGACACCGTGAGAGACCTGCTGATGATTCCGGGGCCGGTGGAGTTCGAGCCGGAGGTGCTGCAGGCGCTGGGCGCGCCCACGCTCGGCCACACGGACCCTGCCTTCATCACCGTCTTCGGCCGGGCGCTGAAGCGGCTGCGCGAGGTGTGCCTCGCTCCCAGCAGCCAGCCCTTCGTGGTGTCCGGCTCCGGCACGCTGGCCATGGAGCTGGCGGGCGCCAACCTGGTGGAGCCGGGAGACCGCGCGCTGGTGGTGAACACCGGCTACTTCAGCGACCGGATGGCGAAAATCCTGGAGCGGCACGGCGCGCAGGTGACGCACGTGGGCGCCCCTCCGGGCGAGGCTCCGTCCGCGGACGAGGTGGAGACGCACCTGGCGCGCGGCGGCTTCAAGGTGATGACCGTCACCCACGTGGACACCTCCACCGGGGTGCTGGCGCCGGTGGAGGCGCTGGTGCGCGCCGGGCGCAAGCACGGCGTGCTGGTGGTGGTGGACGGCGTGTGCGCCACCGCGGGCGAGTCCTTCCACCAGGACGCGTGGGGCGCGGACGTGTACCTCACCGCCAGCCAGAAGGCGGTGGGCGTGCCGCCGGGGCTGGCGCTGCTCACCGTGGGGCCCCGGGCCATGGAGGCGTGGCGCAAGCGCCGCGCGCCGGTGGCCAGCGTCTATGCGGACTGGGCGGAGTGGCTCCCCATCATGGAGGCGTACGAGGCGGGCAAGCCGGCCTACTTCGCCACCCCGCCCGTCAACCTC
This sequence comes from Myxococcus sp. RHSTA-1-4, assembly GCF_020037125.1. Lineage (GTDB taxonomy): Bacteria > Myxococcota > Myxococcia > Myxococcales > Myxococcaceae > Myxococcus. Next base: position 171,282 of record NZ_JAIQDG010000019.1, on the reverse strand, counting down.
GTCTGTGCGCTGGACGTCAGCCTGGGGCAGATTCTCGCCGAGGGCATGGAGGCGCGCTTCGCACGGCACCAGCGCATGGCCCGCGCCTTCCGCGCCGCGTGGCGCGCCCTGGGCCTGCGCACGCTGCCCGTGTCGGACGCCGTGGCCGCCAACACCCTGAGCGCCGTCTACTACCCGGACGGCGTGGACGCGGCGCTGGTGGGGCGGGTGAAGGGCCAGGGCATCGTCGTCGCCGGCGGCCTCCACCCGGAGCTGAAGACGCGCTACTTCCGAGTGGGCCACATGAACCGCGTGGGCCCCACCGACGTGCTCGCCACCGTGGGCGCCGTGGAGCGGGCCCTGCTCGCCGCCGGCCACCGCTCCGAGCCCGGCGCCGCCGTGGCCGCCGCGCAGGCCTCCCTCATCTCCGGCTGAGCGTCCCCTCCTTCCGGGGAACTCCGACCCGTGAGGTCTCTCGCCCACCCGGGCGAGGACCCTACGGGTTTCCACGGATACTGAAATTTGATTCGACATCAGCATAAAAATATGAGATGGTTGGCATCCCGGAAGTGGGGGGAATCGGGCCAGTCCTGAAGTACCTGCCAGGTTTGCTGGAGGTGTCCCCAGGTCCGGCTCGTAGGGTCCCCTCGGGGAGATGACCATGCACGTGAGCATCGAATCGAGCGCTGGAGGGGCGGCCTGGGAGCTGGAGCTGCGACGCCTCGCCGCGACCGAGGACGACACCGCGCGAGGCATGTTCTTCGCGGGGACGCTGGACGTGGTGGGCTTCCTGGGCGGAGACGGCGCCGTGGCCCGCTGCAAGGGCGTGGCGGGCCTGTGGGAAATCAACCCGCTGCACATGTACCCCATCAGCCGCTTCCTGCGGATGGTGTCCACGGCGGCGCGGCTGCTGGCGCCCCAGTTGAACGGCTTCGAGGGCGTGCTGCGCCGCATGGGGACGCAGGCCACGCTGGACTTCCTGGCCTCCATGTTCGGCAAGGACCTGATGCAGACGGCCGGCGGCAACCCGCGCAAGCTGCTGCAGTCGCTGGGCGACTCGTACCGCATGGCGGTGAGCTACGGGGACCGCTACCCGCTGTGGACGGGGGAGAAGAGCGCCCGCTTCATCATGCGGCGCGACTTCATGCCGGCCGCGTACCACGAAGGGGTGCTCCTGGGCATCCTGGAGGCGGTGGGCGTGCGAGACCTGCGGGTGCACGGGCGCCAGGTGGCGCTGCTGGACAGTGAGTACGAGCTGTCCTGGAAGTAGCCCGCACGCGCCGGGCTGGAGGTGAAGTGTCGTCGCCGGCGCCGCGCGCACGGCTACCGGCCCAGGGCGCCCGCCATGATGACGAGTGCCTTGAGCTTCTCCTCGTCCAGCGTCTCGGAGAGCGTCACCAGCCGGCGCAGCAGCGGCGCCTGCTTCTTCGCGCCGGAGCGGGACTCGCGGGCGAGCCCCAGCAGCTCATCGGTGGACGTGCGCAGCACCGTGGCCACCTTTCGCAGCGTGGACACCCGGGGCAGCATCTTCCCGCGCTCCATGCGGCTGTAGACCATGGGGTGCATGTCCAGGAGGGAGGCCACCTCCACCTGCGTCAACCCGCGGCGCGCGCGGGCCTCGCGCAGCGCCTTGCCAAAAGTCGCTCCCAGCTCTTCGTCCATGTGCGGGGCGGGAGCGTAGCGGAAATCCCCGTCTGGCGAGGCGGGCCTCAGGATGAGGCGGCGGGATGTTCCAGCAGGGCCTCACGGACATGGGGCTCATCTACCCAGCGGGAGCCCAGGGGCCCGCCCCCTCGCATGTCCTCATCACCGCCAGGCGTGGCCCCGTGGGGCGGATGCACATGTTGGCAGTGCCCGCCGCGCTTCCACCGGACTGCCATCCTCGCCCCAACCTGGATTCTCGACGTTTCCGTTGCCTGCTGCTCCGCTTCGCGCTGCTGACGGGGCGGCTTTTCCGCATGGCCCCCGGTCTGATGTCCCAGGGGGACGCACGGCTGTCGCGCGTGTCGCTGGAGAACCCGCTGGGGAAGGCCTGGAAGTTCACCAGCCAGCGCTCCGGCGCGCGTATCGGGTTTTTCACCGGGTCCCGGAATGGACGCCCCCATTACTGTGTCCGCGATATCGGCGAGGGGTTCGACATGGCGCATGCGGACAAACTCTTCTCCCCGTCCCATCGGCTGTACTGGCTGGTGCTCAGCCAGGGGCCTCCCGCCGGACCTTCCCCGGAAGCCGGGGGATGAAGCCACTGCGGCTGTTGATGGTGCAGACCGCCGAGGAGATGCGCGAGGCGCTCGCCGGCTCCGACCTCGACATCGTCCTCGCCGACTTCTCCCTGCCCCGCTTCACCGCGCTGGAGGCACTGAAGCTGTTGCAAGGGGAGGGGCGGGACATCCCCCTCATCGTCGTGTCCGGCAGCATCGGCGAGGAGGCGGCGGTGGAGGCGATGCGGGCCGGGGCGCGCGACTACTTCGCCAAGGACCGGCTGGCGCGGCTGGGCGCGGCGGTGGAGCGGGAGCTGCGCGAGGCGAAGGCGCGGCGGGAGCGTGCGCGGGGCGAGCTGGGCCGGGAGCTGCTGGCGCTCACCAGCGAGGTGCTCACCGAACCCCTGGATTTGGACGAGCGGCTGAAGCGGCTGGTGCGCATCCCCGTACCCCGGGTGGCGGACTGTTGCTTCATCGCCCTGCACGAGCGGGAGCGCGGCGGCCTGCGGCTGGTGGCGCTGGCGCACACGGCCCCGGCGCTGGAGGCGCGCGCGTGGGAGATGGACCCGCGCTTCCCCCTCTCACCGGAGACGGCGGCCGGGCCGGTGCGGGTGCTGGCAACGGGCGAGCCGGAGCTGGTGGTGGACGTGGCGGCGCACGAGCTGCGCACGCCGCTCACCACGCTGCGGCTGCAGCTGGGCTCCCTGCTCCACCATGCCCACCGCGAGGGGCTGTCCCCGGAGCTGTCGTCGCGGTTGGAGCGCGGCCTGCGGCAGGTGCGGCGGCTGGCGACGCTGGTGGAGGCGCTGCTCGACGTGTCCCGGCTGAGCAGCGGAGAGCTGCACCTGTCCCGGGAGCGCTTCGACCTGGCGGAGCCGGTGGACGTGGAGGTGGCGCGGGTGGGAGTCCTGGGCCGCGTGCGCGTGAGGGACAGGGGCATCGGGATTCCGGAGGACCAGCGCGAGCGCATCTTCGAGCGCTTCGGGAGGGCGGTAAGCTCGCGCTCCTACGGCGGGCTGGGGCTGGGGCTGTACCTGGCGAGGCGCTCCGCGGAGGCGCACGGAGGCCGCGCCTGGGCGGAGACGCCCGAAGGGGGCGGAGCGTGTTTCACCCTGGAGCTGCCGTTGGACATGGAGGCGCGTGAGTGAGCCGGCCGCTGCTGGTGGTGGATGATGACGCGGACCTGCGCGAGGCCCTGGAAGAGGTGCTGCGGGACGCGGGCTACGAGGTGCTGGGCGCCAGCAATGGCAAGCACGCCCTGGAGGTGCTCGGCGCCGCACAGGTGCTGCCCGGGCTGGTGCTGCTGGACATGATGATGCCGGTGCTGGACGGCGGCGGCTTCGCGCGCGCCATGCGCCAGGTGCCCGAGTGGCGCGACATCCCGGTGCTCGTCTTCTCCGCGTCCGCCAACGCCCGGCAGGTGGCGGAGGAGATTGGTGCGTGCGGCCACCTGCGCAAACCGGTGGACGTGGACACGTTGTTGGAATCCGTACGCAAGCACATGGCCCCTTGAGGTCCGGGCGGGCAGGCCCTGCCAGGGAATATCCGCATGCGTTGACGCTTCTCGGACCCGGCTGATAAGTGGTCACTTAACGACCACCGCCGGAGGGATGGATGCACGTCAATGCGCTCACGCTGCTGCTCTTGCAGCTCATCGTCATCGTCGGCGTCTCGCGGCTCATTGGTCGTGGGGCGCGGTGGCTGGGGCAGCCGCTGGTCATCGCCGAGGTGGTGGCGGGAATCGTCCTGGGGCCGTCGCTGCTGGGGTGGCTGGCGCCGGGGGTGATGGGGGCGCTGTTCCCGGCGGAGTCGATGCCGGTGCTGACGATGCTGAGCCAGGTGGGGCTGGTGCTGTTCATGTTCCTCATTGGCCTGGAGCTGGACCCGCGGCTGCTGAAGGGGCGGGGACATGCATCGGTGGCCATCAGCCACACCAGCATCATCGTGCCCTTCGCGCTGGGCGCGGGTGCGGCGGCCCTGTGGCTGTACAAGAGCCTGTCGGACCCGTCGGTGCCCTTCTCCTCGTTCGTGCTCTTCATGGGCGTGGCCATGAGCATCACCGCCTTCCCGGTGCTGGCGCGCATCCTCACGGAGCGGGGGCTGTTGCAGTCGAAGGTGGGCACCGTGGCCATCGCCTGCGCGGCGGTGGACGACGTGACGGCGTGGTGCCTGCTGGCCTTCGTCGTCTCCATCGTCCGCGCGTCCAGTCTGGCGGATGCCGCCCTCACCACGGCGATGGCGCTTGGCTACATCTGCTTCGTGCTGTGGGTGGTTCGGCCCTTCCTGGCGCGGCTGGGGGCCCGGGTGGCCAGCCGCGAGGGGCTGACGCAGAACGTGGTGGCGGGCACGCTGGTGCTGCTGCTGGCGTCGGCGTGGATTACGGAGCTCATCGGCATCCACGCGCTCTTCGGGGCGTTCCTCTTCGGCGCCGTCATCCCCAAGGAGGGCGGGTTGGCGGAGGCGCTGGTGGAGCGGCTGGAGGACGTGGCGGTGGTGCTGCTGCTGCCCATCTTCTTCGCCTTCAGCGGGCTGCGCACCCAGGTGGGGCTCCTGGACAGCGTGGAGGCGTGGGCCACGTGCGGCGTCATCATCCTGCTGGCGTGCCTGGGCAAGTTCGGCGGCAGCGCGGTGGCGGCGCGGCTGACGGGCATGAGCTGGCGCGAGGCGGGCGCGGTGGGTGTGCTGATGAACACGCGCGGGCTGATGGAGCTCATCGTGCTCAACATCGGCCTGGACCTGGGCGTCATCTCCCCGCAGCTCTTCACGATGATGGTGTTGATGGCGCTGGTGACGACGTTCATCACCACGCCGGTGCTGCGCTGGTTCTACCCGACGGAGGAGCAGGCGAAGGACCGGCTCCTCGCGCCCGTGCCGCTGGAGCCGGGCCCGGCGCCCTACAGCGTGCTGATGTGCGTGTCCCACGGGCAGGCGGGGCCGGGCATGGCGTCGCTGGCGCGGGCGCTGGTGGGCGGCGAGCGCGCGCGGCTCCATGCCCTGCACCTGGTGCCGCCCGAGCGCGCGTCGCTGCGGACGGAGGCGGAGCGGAGCCCGCCGGAAGAGAGCGCGCTGGCGCCGCTGCTGGGACGGGCGGAGAAGCTGGGGCTGCCGGTGCGCGCCCTGTCCTTCGTGTCCGCCGAGCCCGCCGCGGACATCGTCCGCACGGCCCAGGCCCGGCGCGCGGACCTGGTGCTGCTGGGCTGGCACAAGCCGCTCTTCAGCCAGACGATGCTGGGCGGCACGGTGCACGAAGTCATGGAGGCGGCGTCCGCCACGGTGGCGGTGCTGGTGGACCGGGGCCTGGTGGACGTGAAGCGCGTGCTGGTGCCCTTCATCGGCAGCCGGCATGACCGGGCGGCGCTGGGGCTGGCGCGGCGCCTGATGCGGCAGTCGGGCGCCGAGGTGACGGTGCTGCACGTGACGTCGGACCAGGGCAGCCACGGGGCGCGGGCCCAGGTGGAGGAACTGTTCCCCGCCGAGGAGGGCGGCGTGCGGCTGAAGGTGGTCCGCCACGACGCGCCGGACGAGGCCGCGCTGGAGGAGGCGCGCCACGGGTATGACCTGGTGGTGGTGGGCGTGGGCGCCGAGTGGGGCCTGGAGGACCGCCTCTTCGGCCTGCACCGCGAGCGCCTCATCCAGGACGCGCCGGCTTCGCTGCTCGTGGTACGTCACCCGGCGCCGGCGGCCGCCGCGGAGGCCACCGAGGACGTGGGCGCACGGCCCGCGCTGTCGGCGAGGAGCTGAGAGGACGGACATGCACCTGGGGGCCACCCTGCGGCTGTTGCGCGTCGATGCGGGCGTGTCCCTGCGGGACATGGCGCGGCGCATCGGCGTGTCGAGCGCGTACCTCAGCCGGGTGGAGCACGGCCTGGACGCGCCGCCCACGCCCGAGCGGCTGGCGGCGATTGCCCGCGAGCTGGACGTGCCGCCCGCGCTGCTGATGGACGTGGCCCACCGGGTGAGCCCGTACGTCGCCGGCTATCTGGAGGAGGTGCCCGGCGCGGGCACGCTCTTCCTGGAGCTGGCCCGGCGGCGGCTGACGGGCGCGCAGCTCGCGCGGGTGCGGGACTTCCTGGACGCGGAGTTCCCCGTGCGCGGCGCGCGGGGCGAGGAGCCCGTGCCGCCGCTGGCGCCGCTCCTGTCCCCGGAGCGGGTGGTGGTGCGGCTGTCCTGCGCGGGCTGGGACGACGTGCTGGACGTGGTGGCCGGGCGCCTGGGCGCGGCGCTTCCGGACGCGGACGCGGAGCAACTGGCGGAGGCGCTGCGGCGGCGCGACGCGGAGGCCTCGTGCGCGGTGGGCGGCGGCGCGGCGGTGCCGCATGCCGCGCTGCCGGGCGCCTCGCCGGTGGCGGCCCTGGTGACGCTGGCGAAGCCGTTGAAGGTGGACACGCCGGACGGGCAGCCGCTGCGGTTGGTGGTGGCGGTGGTGGACGGAGGCCGCGGCAGCACCCGGCTGGTGCGGCTGGCGCATGTGGCGCGGCTCGCCGCCCACGGACTGGCGGAGCGGCTGCTGGATGCGCGGCAGCCGCGAGAGGTGCTGTCGGTGCTGGAGGAGCTGGAGGCGCTGCGCTGACGCTCAGCCGGCGCGGTACGCCCAGCTCACCCAGCCGCCGAGGTCGCGGTAGCCCAGCCGCCGGTACATGCCCACCCCCTGGGGCGTGGCCTGGAGCACGGACGCCGCCATGCCCCGCGCGCGTGCCCCGGCGAGCAGCCCGCGCATGACCTCCGACGCCAGCCCGCGTCCCCGGGCCTCGGGTACGGTGGCCACCATGTACATGCCGGTGGTGTCCCCCAGGTCCATGGCGAAGCCGCAGGCCAGGGCGCGGCCCGCCTCGCGCGCCACCCGCGTGTGCACCGGCAGCCGGGGCGGCCGGTTCCACACCTCCACGGTGCCTCCCCAGTCGCCATATGTCGCCACGTTGACGGCCACCAGGTCCTCCTGGGTGTCCGGGGCCTCCAGCGGAATGGAGGGCGGCACGTCCGGCGCCTCGGCCAGCACCAGGCCCATGGCGTCCGACAGGTGTTCGTCGGGGCGGTAGCCGGCGCCGCCCAGCACCCGCCCGCCCTCGGACTGTCCGGGGAGCACCAGCACGCGCCACGCGGGCACGCCCTGGCCCCGGTAGAAGTCCTCCAGCGCGGGCAGGGCGGAGGCGAGCGCCCCGGCGTCCGTGAAGTAGGCCTGCTGGAAGTGCAGCTCCCGGGGGAGCGCGGGGAGGCAGAAGGCGTCCACCCCGGGCAGGCCCAGGTGGCGCAGCAGTCCCCGCTCCCGCTGGAGGTGCCGGAAGGCGATGACGTGGGCCCTCAGGCGCTCGGTCAGTTCGGCATTCGTCATGGGCGGGCGGAGCGTACGTGCAAAAGCGCGCACCCGTCCTCCAAGGCGGGTAGGGTGCGCGCCACGCTCATGAGTCCGCGTTTCTACGCCTTCGACCCCCGCGCCACGCGCATCGGCCTCTTCCTGGGCGCCTGCGCGCTGGCCGTGCTCACCGCCTGGGCCGTGGCCGGCGCCCGGGCCGGTGAGGGCACCCAGGCCATGGCCCGCGCCGGCGTCTCGGCGGGGCTGATGCTGGCCTTCCTCGTGGCCTTCCACCGGCTGCGGCCACGCTCCGGCTGGGGCGTCACCGTGGACGCGCGCGGCGTCCGCGTGGCCCGTCCCTTCAGCAAGAGCGAGCTGGATTTGCACTGGGGGCAGATTGATTCCGTCCGCCGGCTCGGCCGGAGGGGGAACGTGCTCGGATTGTTCCTCAAGGAGGAGGGAAGGGTGCTCGTTGCCCGGCATCTCTTCGCGCGCCGGGCTGTTTTCGAGGAGTTGATCGCCGCGCTGGAGGAGCGTCTTCCACCGCCGCGTTTCGATGCCTGAACCCCGGGTTTCCGGGAGCGGCCGTCCGAGGGGGCGGCCGAGCGATTTTCATGAGTGTTTACGCAGCCTTGCGATGCCTCACCGGCCTTGTCCGGTGGGGCCTTAGATGGTAGGCACAAGCCTGTTGCAAGGCTCCTTTTCCCAAGGACAGCTTCACATGGAAAAGACCCCCGCTACCGGCCCGGCGGTCGCCCCGCCGCCCGTGGAGTATGGGACTGAAAGCATCACCAAGCTCGAGGGCCGCGAGGCGGTCCGGAAGCGCCCCGGCATGTATATCGGCGACACCATGACCTACGGGCTCCACAAGCTCGTGTACGAGGTCGTGGACAACTCGGTGGACGAGGCGCTGGCCGGCCACTGCACCGACATCGAGGTCGTCATCCACGTGGATGGCTCCCTGAGCGTGCAGGACAACGGCCGTGGCATCCCCGTGGGCCCGCATCCGGACCCCAAGTTCAAGGGCAAGGACACGCTGGAAGTCGTCCTGACGGAGCTGCACGCCGGCAGCAAGTTCGGCAACGGGGCCTACAAGGTCTCCGGCGGCCTGCACGGCGTGGGCGTCACCTGCGTCAACTTCCTCTCCGAGTGGTTCAAGGTCCGCGTCCAGCGCAACGGCAAGGTGTACGAGCACGCCTACGAGCGCGGCATTCCGCTGGCCCCCGTGCAGGAGGTGGGCACCACCGACAAGCGCGGCACGCACATCGCCTTCAAGCCGGACCCCATGGTGATGGAGGTGGTGGACTTCAACTTCGAGACGCTCAGCCAGCGTCTGCGCGAGCTGGCATTCCTCAACGCCGGCCTGCACATCACCGTCCGCGACGAGCGCACGAACAAGGAGCACGACTTCAAGTTCGACGGCGGCATCTCCTCCTTCGTGGAGTACCTCAACAAGTCGAAGGAGGTGCTGCACGACAAGCCCATCTCGTTCAAGACGGAGCGGGAGGGCGTGACGCTCGAAATCGCGATGCAGTGGAATGACGGCTACGACGAGCGCATCTACACCTTCGCGAACAACATCAACACCCACGAGGGTGGCAGCCACCTGTCCGGCTTCAAGGCCGCGCTCACGCGCACGCTGAACAGCTACGCGGAGAAGGGCGGGGTGTGGAAGGACCTGAAGGAGACGCCCACCGGCGAGGACGCCCGCGAGGGCCTGTCCGCGGTCATCTCCGTCAAGCTGCCCAACCCGCAGTTCGAGGGCCAGACGAAGACGAAGCTGGGCAACAGCGAGGTGAAGGGCCTGGTCGAGCAGATGGTGAACGACCAGCTCGCCACCTTCCTGGAGGAGACGCCGCTCGTCGCGAAGAAGGTCGTGGCGAAGATTGGTGACGCCTGCCGGGCCCGCATCGCCGCGCGCAAGGCGCGTGAGACGGTGCGCCGCAAGGGCGTGCTGGACGGTGGCGGCCTGCCGGGCAAGCTCGCGGACTGCCAGAGCCGGGACCCGAACGAGAGCGAGCTCTACATCGTCGAGGGTGACTCCGCAGGTGGCTCCGCGAAGCAGGGACGGGACAGGCGCAACCAGGCCATCCTCCCGCTGCGCGGAAAGATTCTGAACGTCGAGAAGGCGCGCTTCGAGAAGATGCTCACGAGCGCCGAAATCGTGACGCTGATTACCGCGCTGGGCACGGGCATCGGCGCCGAGGACTACGACCCGGAGAAGGCGCGCTACCACCGCATCATCCTGATGACGGACGCCGACGTGGACGGCAGCCACATCCGGACGCTGCTGCTGACGTTCTTCTTCCGCCAGATGCCGGAGTTGCTCCAGAAGGGGTACCTCTACATCGCGCAGCCGCCGCTCTACAAAGTGACGCGCAACAAGAAGGACATGTACGTCAAGGACGAGCGCGCGCTGAACGAGTACCTGCTGCGCACGGCGTCGGAGCACTCGCGGGTGCTGACGCCCGAGGGCGAGCTGGGCGGCTCGGAGCTGAAGGCGCTCTTGGAGAAGGTGATTACGTACGAGGAGCGCCTGGAGAAGCAGGCGAAGCGGCGCGACGCGCGGGTGGTGGACGCGCTGGTGCAGGCGACGCGGGTGTCGGCGGACACGCTGGCGGACGACGCGGCGATGGAGGCGGCGGTGAAGGACGTCTACGCCTACTTCGAGCGCCGGATGCCGGACGTGCTGGGCCGGGTGAGGCACGAGGTGGTGCAGGACCCCGAGCACCAGACGAAGAAGCTGGTGTTCCGCACGGACGTGAATGGCGCCATGCGGGAGACGGTGTTCGACCACGCCTTCCTGTCGTCTCCGGAGTACGTGGAGCTGGCGGCGCTGCGCGACGCCTTCGCGGCGCTGGGCAAGGCGCCCTACAAGGTGAAGGTGGAGGCGGGTGAGCTGAACGCCTTCTCCGTGCAGGAGGTGCTGGCCGCGGTGCGCAAGGACGCGCAGAAGGGGCTGGGACTGCAGCGCTACAAGGGTCTGGGCGAGATGAACCCGGAGCAGCTCTGGGAGACGACCATGAACCCGGCCACGCGCACGCTCCTCCAGGTGCGGGTGGAGGACGCGGTGGAGAGCGACGAAATCTTCTCGCTGCTGATGGGCGAGGCGGTGGAGCCGCGCCGCGAGTTCATCGAGCGCAACGCGCTCGACGTGCAGAACCTGGACATCTGACGTTGTCGTGTCACCGTCCCCTCTCCCTTCGTGGGAGAGGGGGCGTGCGGCCCGCTCGGTAGAATGGGACGGCGCCCCGGAGGCACCGATGCTGGTGGAGTTTGGCGTCCAGGACTTCAAGAGCTTCCGGGAGGCGAGTCTTCCGCTCGCGGAGCTCACGGTCCTCATTGGCGCCAACGCCTCGGGAAAGAGCAACCTGGTCGAGGCACTCCAGGCGTTGTCCTGGTTGGCTCGTGGAAGGCGGCTGCCCGAAATCCTGTATGCGCTGAAGGAGCGGCAGCTCGACGTGCGTGGTCCGCTGACGCGTCTTGCCTATAGGGGTAAGGCGGGGTTCGGTCTGTCCTGCATGGTCCGTGGTGATGCCGCCAGTACGATCAGCCTGGACACGTGGCTTTCTCTTCACGAGGACGGCCTGCACATTTTCAGCGAGTCGGCATACGAGAACATAAGCTCGCAGCCAACGCCCCTTGAATCCGAGCAGTCGGTCCTCCTGTATGTAACGGGAACGTATGGGGCGAAGGACTACGAGCCGAACCGATACAGCACGGACGTGCCTGTGGTCTACCCGCGCAACGATGGCTCACACGCGGTTCTCGTCTGCTCGGACCACCAGGCCATCTTCACCCAACTGACAACACCCGCGCGGTTCGGGAGTGGCGACACCGAAGCTCAGCAACGCATTCCCCAGGCAACGAAACTGCTCCAGTCGACGCTGGAATCCATCCTGTTCCTGGATCCGCAGCCGCGCAGGATGCGCGAGTACAGCTTCACGGTGGACCGGGTACTCCAGGGAGACGGCTACAACCTGTCCGCCGTCCTGTATGACCTCTGTGAGAGGCAGCAGCGCAAGGCCGAAGTGCTGGACTTCGTGCGCGCCCTGCCCGAGCAGGACATTCTCGATGTGACCTTCCTCAAGACGCCGCGCGAGGAGGTCATGGTCCAGCTCTCTGAAAGTTTTGGAGGTGAGGCCCGGACGTACGAAGCGGCGCTGCTCTCCGATGGTACGCTGCGCGTGCTTTCTGTGGCGGCGGCCCTGCTCTCCATGCCCGAGGGCGCGCTCGTGGTCATCGAGGAGATCGACAACGGCGTACACCCCACGCGGGCCAAACTGCTGCTCGACAACATCCAGCGTGTCGCCCGTGCCCGGAAGCTGCGCGTGCTCCTCACGACGCACAACCCGGCCCTGCTCGACGCCATCCCCACCGATGCCATCCCCGACGTGGTGGCCTGCTACCGCGACCCCAAGGAGGGGGACAGCCGCCTGATGCCGCTGCGGGACCTGCCCGACTACCCGGAGTTGGTGGCACAGGGGCCCGTGGGACAGCTCGTCACTCGCGGCATCCTGGAGCGCTACCTCAAGCATCCGAAGACGCCCGAGGAGAAGGCGGCTCAAGCGCGGAAGGTGTTGGAGATGCTCCAGACTCCGCCGAGCGAGTCGTGACCATCTGCATCGTCGACACGAGCATCTTCTGCAACCTGCTCGCCGTGCCCAAACGGTGCCGGCAGCGTGAAGCGGTGCTCAAGCAGTATCAGGAGAAGACAGAGGCGGGAGAAACCCTGCTGCTGCCGATGACCACCATCCTGGAAACGGGCAACCACATCGGTCAGAACGGTGATGGCAGGCAGCGCCGACACGCCGCGAAGCAGTTCACCGAGCAGGTCAGGCTCGCGCTGGACGGTCAGTCGCCCTTCATCCCCACGCGCTTCCTCACGCGGGAGTCTCTGGCGAGGTGGCTGGACGAGTTCCCGAACTGGACCCTGCGGAGCGACTCCAAGGGGAAGGGCAGCGGGCTCGGGGACCTGTCCATCGTGAAGGACTTCGAGCAGCAGTGCGAGCTGTACCGTGGCCACCGTGTCTACATCTGGTCGCTCGATGAGCACCTGGCCCGCTATGACCGTGCGCCCACGCTGTGAGGCCGCACCCTGGGGTTGGTCCGGCTGAACCCCTCCTGGTAGGTTCTCAAACCATCATGAGGAAGACCCTATCCGCTGGGTGTGCACTGCTGCTCCTCCTTGGGACGAGCGTGGCGGTCGCCGGGGAACGAGATGCCGTCGTTCGGAACATCTACCTCTCGGACCACCCCAGGGACACTGCATCCCCGGTATATGTCCGGGGCCAGGTGGCGACCGTGCTGCGTTTCGAGAAGGCCTGTGACCCCCAGGCCACGAAGTTGCTGGGCTGGGAAGGCCGCTTCGAGCCGCCAGTCATCGGGGGCAGGTCGGTGCTCCTGCTGCCGCTCCAGGACCTGGAACCCGAAGACCGCCTCCCGCTCCGGGTGATGCTCACGGATGGAACGGAGGTTCCGTTCATCGTGACCGCGCGAGACGGACTGGGGGACCAGCAGGTCAATGTGTTCCCCGACCGCAAGAGCACCCTGGCCGTGCATGCGGCCCTGACCGATGCGCTCAATCGGGAGCGAGCGCTCAGGAGGGAGAACGACCGGTATCGCAAGGAAGAGACCTCCGCTGACCACGCGCTGGCGGCGCTGCTGGCCAGTGGTTCGACCCAGCAGACTCCGTTCATCGAGCGCCAGAAGTGGGTGCTCAGGGACGGCGAGATGGAAATGGTCGTCCGGGTCTATGCGGGCAAAGCCAAGGCCGCGGTCGTCTTCCACATCACGAACCCGAAGTCAGAGCGGCCGTGGAGCCTCATGGAGGCTCGCTTGTCGACAGCATCCTCCGGCGAAGCGAGGCCGTTCGCCCTGCGCATGGACCAGGATTCAATTGCCCCCGGCGCATCGGGCCGTCTTGCTGTGGTCGCGGACAGGAGTGCTTTCAAGTCGGGGGACGGCTTCGACAACCTCGAACTGGAGCTCTTCCGGCATGACGGGCTTCGGCATGCCTACGTTCTGCTGGATCACCGCCTCGCGCGTGAGCTAAAGCGGCGGTGATGCGCCCAACCCGAGCACGACGACTACGATGTGTGGTCCTGCTCCTTGTGACCACGGGCTGCGCTTCTTCCGGCGTCTCCCTCAGGCCTGACGGAACTCCAGGGCCGCAGGAGTGCTCGGAGGAGGCGCTGAAGACGATGCGCATCCTCCGGATGCGGGTGAGCGACTCCGCGGACGTGGAACTGGACGCAAATCAGATCGACGCACGGCCCATCACGCTCTACGACGGCCCGGTGGAGAGCTTCCTGGACAGCCCGCTCGGGACGCTGAACCCGGGGACACGGCTGTACGGCCGTGTCTGGACGGGCGGTCCCCAGGTGGTCGTCCGCTACTACGAGGCCCATCCGCCTGACGGCGACGTCGTGCCCATCTGCGCGGTCGCCCGGCTCGGGAAGGGCCAACTCCGCAAGCGCCCCGACTCGAAGCCTGGGACCGCCATCCTCGACTACTCGGGAGCCTCGGTCTTCGTGGTCAACGCGTTCCGGTAGTCTCCGGCATATAGTCCGCATTGCGGAATATCTCGTTTGCGGGTAATTGGGAGCGACTCCTCGTTCCCGCATCCCAGGGGGCATCGTGTCCCTGCTCGCTACCCGTCTGTCCCGTCCACGCGGAGGGGCCCTGCTCCTCGCCACCGTGCTCGCCGTGCTCGGCTTTGTGCCCGAGGCCTCGGCCGGCTCGCGGTTCGAGTTCGACGCTCCGGTCAACATGGCCCTGGACCGCTCCTACGTCTTCTACTCGCCGAGCCGCATCCGGCGGGCGGGGGAGGCGGAGCCCTCGGGGCTCGTCTTCGAGGCGCAGGTGGCGCCCAACCTCTTCTTCCCGCAGCTCCACGTGGGAGAGGTGGCCCCGGGGCTGGGCGAGTACATCTTCAGCGCGGTGCTCACGCCGCACATCCGCCTGCGGATGCTGGCGCAGGAGTCGAGCCCCGTCATCCCTCCCTCCTTCATGCCCAAGCTGACGCTCCAGGCCGCACGGCTCTGGACGCCACGGGGGGAAGGGGAGGGAGCGCCCACGTCGTTCGGCCTCGCGCTGGTCAACGTCGTGGTGGGCCACTACTCCAACGGGCAGGCGGGCTGTTTCTACGCCAACCAGTCGCGAGGGGAGTCCGGCTGCGTCCCCACCGAAGGCGCGCTGCCGCTCAACGAGCTGTCGGGCGACTTCTCCACCAACTTCCTCCGCGTGGAGGGCCACGCGCGCTACCTCACCCATATCGACGTGCGGCGGCGCTCCGCCTGGGGCTTCGGCGCCAGCGCCTTCATCGAGCGCAACACCTCGCTGGCCTTCGGCGGCATCACCTCCGAGATGCGCGAGGTGTACGGCGACGGGCACTTCGGCCTGGGCGCGGCGGTGGAGCACTTCTGGTTCGAGCACCGCTTCCGCGCCGAGGGGCACCTCAGCCGTCCCTACGGCGAGAGCCCACGCCAGCCCTGGACGCTGAGCCTGGAGGCCGCCGCGCTCCCTCGTTGGGGCGCGGGCTTCGGCGGCTTCGTGCGCTACGTGCGGGGCCAGGACTACTACAACGTGCTCTTCCTCCAGCGCGTGAGCCTCGTGCAGGTCGGCCTCATCTTCGAGCTGGGGCCCGGACTGCGCGCCCAGGAGGGGCTCACCTCGCAGTTCTTGAATCCCCAGTGAGCCGTGCTCGCGCCGGCCGCGAAGCCCGACAGCGGCTCCTGTCGGGCACCCGCGCCCGCCGATGAAGTCGAAGCACCGAGGTCGTGTCCCGGTGTGAGCGCCAGCTCCCGGGCGGCCTTCATCAGCACTTCCCTCCCACAAGCATGCGGCTCGCGCATTGGGCGGCTCCGTGGAAACCACTACCGCGCGCGAAAGTCTCACTGCGTCGTGTCAGCGGCTAGGGGATACCCGCTAAGCCCGCCGGGGTCATTGTGAGGAATTGGCGCCGCCGGGTGGGAAAACAACGCTGTTGATGAAACATGGTTGCATCAGTTGACAGATAAAACATGTCTGACTTACAGATGCTCCCGGCTTTCCACCTGATTGTCAGAGTCTTCCGGTATCAGGGAATGCAGTAGCGCGGAGAAAGCCACGGGCTGCACGCGAGCACTGGCTCGGCGGTGGCGGTTGCCGGTGACACGGGTGCGGTAAGGGGCGGCGCGTCGTCGACGGACGCGCACTGGCACTCAACATCTAGGAGCACCGACACATGCGAAAGCTGTCTTCGTGGCCCACGGGCGGAGTGCGTCCGCTGCGGGCCCTGGTGGTGGGTTGTGCCTTCGTTGCCCCTCTGTCCGCCGTCGCGGGCCCGTCCGACGCGGCGAAGCCGCCGGTCTCGACGCGCGGCGTCTCGCTGCCCCCGGCGGTGCTCGTCACCGGTGCCCAGGGTGCCGCCGCGGGTGAGGCCAGTGGATACTCGCTCGTGACACCCGCCGGGTTGGTGTTTCACCGCACCGCCATGCCTGTCTCGGCGCTGCGCTCCATCCAGGTTCCCGACACGGCCATCCAACTTCATACGTGGCAGGAATTGCAGCCCAATGGCATGCAACAGGCCTACACCGCGTATACACGCGGCGGCACGGAGTTGCTCGGCCGTGTAAGGGATACCCGCTACCTGGTCCGCCTGGACGCCGCGCAGTTCGACCCGCTCCAGGGTACGCAGCCGCTGTCGGCCAGCCTGCTCGCCGCGGACCTGGACAACACCCTGCACCTGGTGCAGTTCCTCGGCACCCCGCTGCCGGAGTTCCGCGAGGCCATCGAGCGCGAGGGCGGCAAGGTGCTGCGCTTCCTCACGGACCACACCTTCGTGGTGGACATGGGCGCGGACGCGCGCAAGCGCGTGGCGGACCTGCCCTACGTGCGCTGGGTGGGGCCCTACCACCCCGAGTACCGGCTGGAGCGCGAGCTGCGGGACGCCCTGGCGGGGCTGGCGCCGGAGCTGGCGCCGCAGCGCTACTCCATCATGGTGGGAGAGCGCGGCGCCGGGCGGCAGGGGCAGGTGGTGGGCCTGGTGCGGCGGCTGGGCGGCACCGTGGAGCTCATCGAGCCGGGCGGCTGGCGCGTGGAGGCCACGCTCACCGCGGACCAGCTCCGCGAGGTGGCGCGCTCCAACACGGTGCAGTTCATCGACCGGTGGGGTGGCCCCGGTGGCGTGGACATGGACATCGTCCGTGACTTGGGCGGCGCCAACTACCTGGAGGGGCTGAAGGGCTGGACGGGCCAGGGCGTGCGCGGAGAAATCTTCGACACCGAGCTGCTCACCACGCACCAGGAGTGGTCCACCGCGCCCATCATCCACAGCACGGGCACCACGGGCGGCCTCCACGGCACGTCCTGCTACAGCAACAACTTCGCCCGGGGCGTGGACGCGGCCGCGCGCGGCATGATTCCCAGCGGCCAGGGCATCTTCTTCCGCTACAGCGAGTCCACCCAGTTCGGCGGCACCAAGTCCCGCTACGACATCAACCGGGAGCTCATCGACCCGGCCGGGCCCTACCGCGCGGTGTTCCAGACCTCCAGCGTGGGCAGCGCCCAGGGGACGGCCTACACCACCATCACCGCCGAGGTGGACGACTACCTCTTCCAGTACCCCATCCTCAGCACGCAGTCGCAGAGCAACCTGGGCAACCGGAACTCCCGCCCGCAGGCGTGGGCGAAGAACATCGTCTCCGTGGGGGCCTTCCAGCACCAGAACACCGCGAACCGCGCGGATGACCGCTGGAACTTCACCGGCAGCATCGGCCCGGCGGCGGACGGCCGCATCAAGCCGGACCTGTCCTACTTCTACGACTCCATCCGCTCGGCCTCCGGCGGCGGCACCACCAGCTACACCCAGTTCGGCGGCACCAGCTCCGCCACGCCGCAGACGGCGGGCCACTTCGGCCTGCTCTTCCAGATGTGGCACGAGAGCGTGTGGAGCGGCTTCGGCGGCAAGGTGGACGTGTTCGCCAGCCGCCCGCAGATGGCCACCGCCAAGGCGCTGATGATCAACAACGCCCACCGCTACAACTGGCTGGCCGGCGGCTCCAACGCGGACATCGACCGCTTCAAGCAGGGCTGGGGCACCGCCGACATCCGGCGCGGCTACGACCGCGCCCCCAAGACGAGCGTCATCGACGAGACGGACCTCCTCGCCCCGCTGGGCGTCAAGAAGTACGACGTCACCGTGCTGACCGGCGAGACGGAGCTGAACGTCACGCTCGTCTACACCGACCCCATGGGCACCGTCGGCGCGGCGCAGGCGCGCATCAATGACTTGTCGCTCCGCGTGACGGACCCCAACGGAGTCGTCTACTGGGGCAACAACGGCCTGACGGCGGGCAACTTCTCCACGCCGGGTGGCACGTCCAACACCATCGACACGGTGGAGAACGTGTTCATCCAGAACCCCGTGGCCGGCAAGTGGAAGGTGGAGGTGCTGGGTGACGAAATCATCCAGGACTCCCACGTGGAGACGACCGCGCTGGACGCGGACTACGGCCTGGTGGTCAGCGGCGGCGTCATCGTGGTGGGCGACGTCAACGGCAACGGCTGCGTGAATGCCGACGACATCAACCTCATCACCGCGGCCATCGGCCAGACGGTGCCTCCCGCGGACCCCGCGCTCGACCTCAACGGTGACGCCGTCATCAACGTCTACGACCGCAACATCGCCCTGCAGAACTACGGCAAGGGCTGCCCGTAGCACCCACACCCCACCTCAACCAGGAACAACCGCATATGAGCATCGCATCCCAGCGACGTTTCCTCTCCCGGACCGCCGTGGCGCTCGCCTGTGCCGGCGGCCTGTACTCCAGCGCGGCGATGGCGGACGAGCACGTCCTCATCCTCCTCGACGTGACGGGCAGCATGTCCTTGACGTCCGTGCCCGGGAAGACGCGCCTCCAGGTGGCCAAGGACAACATCAACAACTTCCTCGACACCGTGGCCCCCACGACCCGGAAGTATGCGTTCTGGAAGTTCTCCGGGACGGCCGCCACGCCCGTCTACAACTTCAGCGACAACAAGACGGCGGCGGAAATCAAGGCGGCGGTCAACGCGGCGGTCGCGGGCGGCAACACCCCGCTGGCCCACTCCGTCTGCGCGGGCATCGACCACCTGCTGGCCTTCCTCCCCACCCAGCTCCACACCAAGCGCGTGTACCTGGCCACGGACGGCGAGGAGAACACCACGCCCACCACGGACCAGTGCTACGGCCCGTACAGCGTGAACGCCTACCCCAACCTGGACAGCGGGAGCTGGCAGTGGAAGGTCCGCAACAAGGCCTGCACCGGCCTCGCCAATGAGCCCGGCCCCTGCGGCGTCCTCCCCCCTCCGTACCCGGCGGGGCTGACGATGATTGTCGACATCGACCACCTCTTCACCGACACCGTGCCCTTCGACAATGCCGCGCGCTCCGAGGGCGTCGAGGACGGCGAGCTGGACACGGGCCTCACGGCGACCGCGTCGCTGAACGCCGACGCCAGCTTCTTCCAGGGCGTCTCCCAGGAGACGAAGGGGCGCTACGTGGCCATCACCCCGTCCACGCCTCCGGCCCAGGCGACGCCGCTGCCCGGCGACGCCAACCTGGATGGCTGCGTGAATGTCACGGACCGCTCGCTGGTGCTGAGCCTGTACGGAAAGACGGTACAGGCCGGTACGCCGTCCGACTTCAACCGCAACCTGGTGGTCGACTCCTACGACTACCAGACGGTGTTGAACAACTACGGCCGCGGCTGCACCGCCACGGTGAAGTAGCTCCGTAGCATGTGCCGGGCGTGGCTTCGTTCCACGCCCGGCGGTCTCATCCGCCCAGGCGGGCTCCGGTGGTGCCGGCACCGGAGCCCAGGAAGGACCCTGCCATGTTGCTCCCAGGCTGGTCGCGAGTGCCGGGATGTCTCCTGGTCGCGATGCTCATGGCGTGCGCCGGCGATGCTCCGGGCGTGCCGCCCGGCGATGCCTCCACCGATGACGCGGGAGTCGTGGACGCGGGCGAGCCGGACGCCGGGGACCCGGACGCGGGCGAGCCCGATGCCGGGGTGCCGGACGGCGGTTTCCCGGAGCCCGACGCGGGAGCGTGTCATGACGGCGACCCCTGCACGGCGGAGCGGCTCGACGAGTCCGGCCACTGCGTCTACCCCGCCGCGCCGGACGGCACCGGCTGTGATGACGGCCAGTCGTGTACGTCGGGGGACCGCTGTGTGAGCGGCGCGTGCCGGGGCGAGCCCCTCTCACGTCCCGCCGCGACGTTCGGCACGGTGTGGAGCCACGGCTCGGCGCCGGTGGAGCAGGGCGGTCCACCGCTGGAGGGGCTGGCGGAGTCCGTGTCGGACGACCGCATCCTGTTTGGCGAACCCCTGGGCGGCAGCGCGCTGTCGGTGTCCCTGGTGCGAGTGGGCCCGGATGGGCTGACGCGGCTGGACCAGCGTGTCCTGGACCTGTACGTCGAGCGCCTGCTGGGGAGCTGGGACTGGTCGGACCGCTTCACCACCTTCTTCGTGCCCCTGGGGCCGGACCGCGTCGTCATCGTGGGGACGCGGCAGCGCCTGGAGTTGCTGGGGCTGGAGGGGGACCGCCTCACCTCGCTGTCGCGGTACGCGCTCCACCCCGCCAGCGACAGCATCGTCTCGGGCGCGGGGCGGGGAGACCGCTTCTGGACGTGCGCCGGCTTCGTGGTGACGGCCTGGCGTGTCGGGGCGGACAACGCGCTGAGCGAGGACACCGGGCACGCCTTCCAGCTCCCCGGGGGCACCTGCCGCTCGCTGGCCCTGTCCCCGGACGGCAACACGCTGTGGGCCGCGACCTCGCTGGGCCTCGTGCCGGTGGACGTGTCCTCATCTTCGGGCCCGGTCGTCCGTCCGGCCTTCTTCGCGTCGCAGGCCTTCTTCCACGTGCAGGCCCGGGGCGCGTTCGTCGTGGCGCACGAGCTGCTCCGCTACGGCGAGCTGGGCCGCATCTTCGTGTATCGCGCCGCGGACCTGTCCGGTGGAGGGACACCCTCGCCGGTGGCGACCTTCGCGCCGCAGGAGGGCGCCGGGCGCTGGGAGCGTCCCCTGGGCTTCGTGCTGTTCGACGGTGAGCTGCTGGTGGAGTGGTTCCGCCTGGGGGGCACGTTGCGCTCGTACACGGTGGAGCGGCACACCCTGACGGCGGGGGGCGTCTCACCGGTGGTGGGCAGCATCCCCCTGCGCCAGGGCGAGGAGGTGGGGCTGCACCTCTCCCCGCTGTTGCTCACCGGCGCGGGACGGCACGCCGTGACGCAGCCGTGGCGCCGCGTGCTCACGCTGGAGGACTCCGGCGCGATGCGCTTCCGGACCGGTCTCCACCATGGCGCCCTGGAGCGCGTGCGTGCCGCCCCGGACGGAACCATTCAGGCGGTGGGGCCCTTCGAGTCCCACCGCGTGGACGTCTCGGCTCCCGAGCAGCCCGTGCTCGTCACCGGCGGCATGCTGCTCCCGGCGGACACCCGGCGGCTGCGGCTCGCGCCGCCTGTCTCGGGACAGGGCCCCCTGGAGCTGGTGACGCTGCCCGCGCGCGGCTCCAACGTGCACCAGGAGGACGGCACCGCGGTGCTGAGCTGCCTGCGCCCTGGCGCCGGAGCGCTGCTGGAGCCGGCCGGCCACGTGAGTGTCGCGGGAGGCCCGGCGGCCCTGGCCTCCTCGGAGGGGCAGCTCTTCCAGGTGTCGCCCGCGTCGCAGGGCGGCTACCGGCTGCGGCGCTTCACGCTGCCCGCCACCTGCACGGGCGCCGTGCTCTCGCCCGCGACCGAGCGGACCTTCACGCTGGAGGGTGGCGCGGGGACGCGCACGGACTGGGCCTTCGCGGTGGATGGGGAGCGCTCGGAAGTGCTGCTGGGTGAGGTCCGCTTCGAGGACCCCGCGAAGCCCGCGCGGCTGTCCCTGCGCTGGTCCTCCTGGACGGGCGAGGACGCGGCCACCGGCGTGCTGTCGGGGACGACGGACCAGTTCACCGCCATCGCGCTCGCGAAGGGGCTCGCCCTGGTCATCGAGAACGGCCGGCAGGTCCACCTGCTGGAGCGCCAGGGCACTCGCATCGTCACCCGGAAGCACGTGGACCTGTCCCAGCTCCCCACGCCCCTGGACGTCCGGCGCATCCTCGCCTTCGACGGCACCGTGGCGTACCTCGCCCTCGCGACCGCGCCCTTCGGGGTCATCGCCCTCGGCGCGGATGACCTCTCCGTGCTCGCGCGCTACCCCACCCCCAGCGCCGTGCGCTCGCTCGTGTTCTCCGGCGAGTGGCTCGTGCTGGGCATGAACGACGCACTCACCGTGGCCACGCCGGCCTGTGGAGGAAGTCCGGCCCGGTAGCGCTCGGGCCCTTCGAGCAGTCCTCGCATCGAGCCCGTCCTGAACGCCCGGGTCCCTCCCGAGGTGAGCGCGAGACGTGTGTCCGCCGTTGCAGCGAACAACCCAAGAAGGAGCGCCACATGAAGACGGAGTCCGTGGAAGCGAGCAGGTCGCGCCTGTCGTCCGGGGGCGTGCTGCTGTGTCTGGCCCTGGTGGTGCCGCAGGCGGGATGTCTGTCCTCGGAGGTGGAGGAGGTGGCCGTGGAGCCCACGGCCTCCATGGCGTCGGAAATCATCGGCGGCACGGTGGCCGACGTGGGCGAGTACCCGTGGCAGGCGCAGCTCTCCGTGCCGGGGTACTCGCACTATTGCGGTGGCTCGCTCATCGACAGTGACTGGGTGCTCACCGCGGCCCACTGCGTGGAGGGGCTCAGCGCGGGGAGCTTCACCGTCCGCCTGGGGCTGCACCAGCGCTCCGCGCCGGACAGCTACGTGCAGACGCGGGGCGTCCGCCGTGTCGTGAGGCACCCGTCCTACAACTCCTGGACGCTGGAGAACGACGTCGCGCTGCTCGAGCTGTCCACGCCCGTGACGTACACGCCGCGCGTGCAGCCCATCGCCCTGCGCGAGACGGACGCCGCGGTGGGGGCCACCGCGCGCGTGAGCGGCTGGGGCAACACCTCTCCGGGGAGCGGTGCGTCTGACCTGCTGATGGAGACGCTGCTGCCGGTGCAGGACACCGCCACGTGCAACAGCGCGGGCACGCTGCCGGCGACGGTGCGCGACAGCATGGTGTGCGCGGGCTACCTCAACGGCACCTCCGGCGGCTGCCATGGTGACAGCGGCGGGCCGCTGGTCGTGGAGAGCGGCCGGTTCAGCGGCGGCTGGGAGCAGATTGGCATCGTGAGCTGGGGCGTGGGCGGCAGCTGCAGCAGCTACACCGTCTTCGCGCGCGTGAGCCGCTTCGTGCAGTGGATTCGCGGCTACACCGGCCCCGTCTCCGTCTTCGGGGACGTCAACGCGGACGGCTGTGTGAATGACACGGACCTGAACCAGGTCACCGCGGCCTATGGCCAGACGGTGCCGCCCGCCGACCCCGCGCTCGACCTGACGCGCGACGGCGTCATCAACATCCAGGACCGCCTCATCGTCCTCCAGAACTACGGGCAGGGTTGTCCGTAGCCCCGCCGTAGGCAGTGAGCGAAGCGAAGTCGAAGCAGTGCATGAGCAGCCAATCCATGGGGGTATCCACATGAAGACCGTGTTTCAGAAGCTGTTTCCTCGGGCGGCGATGGGCGTGGCGTGCGCGGCGGCCTTGACCTCCGGTGTGGCGAGCGCGGATGAGCACGTGCTCGTCCTGCTCGACCGGACCGGCAGCATGCAGCTCGAGTCGGTGCCCGGGAAGACGCGCTTCCAGGTCGCCAAGGAGCGCATCAACGCCTTCCTGGACATCGTTCCGCCCCAGCCGACGAAGTATGCCTTCTGGACCTTCGAGGGCTCGAGCTACACCCAGGTCTACAGCTTCACCCAGAACAAGACGGCGGCGGAGGTCAAGGCGGCGGTGAACGCGGCCACGCTGGGCGGCGTCACGCCGCTGGCCCACTCCGTGTGCGCCGCGGTGGACGCGCTCATCAACTACCTGCCCAACGAGTTCCACTCCAAGCGCATCTACATGGCGACGGACGGCGAGGAGAACAACACGCCGACCACCGACCAGTGCTACGGCCCCAGCAGCGCGAATCCCTATCCCTCGCTGGATACGAACAGCTGGCAGTGGAAGGTGCGCAACAAGGCGTGCACGGGCAGCGCGAACGCCCCGGGGCCCTGCTCCGGCGGCATCCCTCCCGCGGGCCTGACGCTCATCGTGGACATCGACCACCTCTATGACTTCGTCCCGTTCCAGGCCGACCTGGTCACCGAGGACGCGGAGGACCCCCGCGCCCGCAGTGGCTTCGCCGCGGCCACGCTGGCGAACAACGACGCCGCGTTCTTCGGCGGGCTGAGCAACGAGACGAACGGCCGCTACGCGGGCATCACCCCGTCGACGCCGCCCGCCCAGGCCACGCCGGTACCGGGTGATGCCACCGGTGACGGCTGCGTCAACGTCGCGGACCGCTCGGCCGTGCTCGCGCAGTACGGCCAGACGGTGCCCGCCGGGACGCCGACGGACTTCAACCGCGACCGCATCGTGAACATCTACGACCACAACACGGTGCTCCAGAACTACGGCCGCGGCTGCACGACGACCGTGAAGTAGGCCGAGGTGCCGCACCGCGGTCCGGGCAGGGCCGCCTTGGTCCGGACCGCGGGTGTGCTTCGGAAGTGTTGCGCCGTGGCCCGGGCATGTCGGCTTCTTCCCGGGCCGCGGGTGTGCTTCGCAGGTGTTGCGCCACGGCTCATGCAGGGCTGCCTGTAGCCGGGCCGCGGGTGTGCTTCGCAGGTGTTGCGCCGCGGCTCATGCAGGGCTGCCTGTAGCCGGGCCGCGGGTGTGCTTCGCAGGTGATGCGCCGCGGCTCATGCAGGGCTGCCTGTAGCCGGGCCGCGGGTGTGCTTCGCAGGTGTTGCGCCGCGGCTCATGCAGGGCTGCCTGTAGCCGGGCCGCGGGTGTTCTTCGCTGAAGGGGGACTGGACCCATGAACAAGCCCGACGTGATGACGTCCGTGGTGTCACGGAGCCGAGCGCTCCTCCTGGCCATGCTGTCCTGTGCGTGCTCGGCGGGCGCGCCTCCCTCGGGCGAAGAGACTTCACGTGCGCCGGGCTCCGCCATGCACGCGGGAGCGGCGGACACGTCCGTCGCGGCGGCCTGGGCCTCCGGCACCGTCCTCAGCTACGGCGCGGACCCCGCCGAGGGAGGACGTCCCCCGCTGGAAGGGCTGGCGGAGGCCGTCTCGGACGACCGCATCCTCTTTGGCGAGCGGCTCGATGGCGCCGGCATGTCCGTCTCCCTGGTCCGCGCGAGCCCCGACGGGCTGCGCACGCTGGACCAGCGGGTGTTCGACCTCTACGTGGAGCGCTACTTCGGGAGCTGGGACTGGTCGGACCGGTTCTCCACCTTCTTCATCCCGCTGGGCGCGGACCGTGCCGTCGCCGTCGGGAGCCGGCAGCGCCTGGAGCTGCTGAGCCTGGCGGGAGACCGCATCACCCCGCTGTCGCGGTACGCGCTGTCCCCCGCCAGCGACAGCATCCTCTCCGGCGCGGGCCGGGGGGACCTCTTCTGGACGTGCTCCAGCTACTGGGTGACGGCCTGGCGCGTGGGGCCCGACAACGCGCTGAGCGCGGACAGCACGCGGAGCTTCGTGTTGCCGGGAGTGTGCCGTTCGCTGGCCCTCTCTCCTGATGGCACCCGGCTGCTCGCAGGCACCCAGCGCGGCTTCGTGTCCGTGGACGTGGCCCGGTCTCCGCCCTTCGTGGGCCGCCAGCACTTCCCCCGGCAGCCGTTCTTCCAGGTCCAGGGCCACGGCACGCTCGTGCTGGCCCAGGAGCTGGTCCCTTATGGCGGCATGGGCCGCATCCACGTGTTCCGCGCGGCCGACCTGAACGGCGCCACGGACCCCGTGCCCGTGAAGACCTTCGCGCCGCGGAGCACGCCGGAGGTCTGGGAGAGTCCCGTGGGATTCGTGGTGAACGACTCGGGGCTGCTCGTCGAGTGGTTCCGGGTGCGGGGCTCCACGCGCGCCTACGAGGTCGAGTCCCATGCGCTGACGGAGGCGGGGGTCTCGCCCGTGCGGAGCACGCTGCTGCTCCGGGAGAGCGACGAGGTGGGGCTCCACGTCTCGCCGCTGGGGATGACGGGGCGCGGGCGCCACGCCGTCGCGCAGCCGTGGCGCCGCGTGCTGGAGGTGGAGCCGTCCGGGGCGATGCGCTTCCTCACGGGTGTGGGGCACGGCTCCCTGGAGCGCCTGTGGGTGGGGGCGGGCGGAGACGTCACCGCGGTGGGCCCCTTCGCCGTGCACCGCCTCGCCCTCGAGTCCTCGGACGGGCCGGCCGTCGTCGGCGGGGGCATGGCGCTCGCGCCCGGGACGCAGCGGCTCCGGCTGCTTCCGAGGTCCGGCGAGGACGACACGTGGGAGCTGGCGACGGTGAGCGTGGGAGAGCCCGGCGTATCGCAGGAGTCGGGCACCGCGAGGCTGAGCTGCCTGCGGCCGGGCCTCACCGGCTTCCTGGAGGAGCGCGGGAGCGTGCGCGTGGAGGGAGGGCCGGCGGCGCTGGCCACCGCGCGGGGCCAGCTCTTCCAGGTGGCGCTGCTGTCCTCGGGCTCGTACCGCGTGCGGCGCTTCGAGCTGCCCCATGAGTGTGACGGGACGCTGCTGTCCCCGGCGGGCGAGGACCTCGTCCGGGGCGGACACCCGGACGGTGTGGTGCCCTCGGGCTGGACGCTCGCGGCGGACGCGGACCGGGGCGACCTGCTGCTGGGCGAGGCCTTCTATGACGGCCCGACGGCCAGCGCCCGCTTCATGCTCTCGTGGTTCTCCGGCGACTCCATCGACTCCGTCGCGCGGGGCGAGCTGCCCGGCACCACCGACCAGTTCACCGCGCTGGCGCTCGCCCGGGACAGGGCCCTGGTCATCGAGAACGGCCGGAAGGTGTACGTGCTGGAGCGCGAGGGCGAGCGCCTCGTCGTCCTCGCATACGAGGACCTGTCGCGGCGCCCGGAGCCGCTCGACGTCTCGCGCATCCTCGCCTTCGACGGAAGCGTGGCCTGGCTGGCCCTCAACTCGCGCCCGGTCGGAGTCATCGCCCTGAGCGCCAGCGACCTGTCCGTGCTCGCGCGGCACGAGACTCCCTCCTCCGTGCGCTCCATCGCCTTCACCGGTGGGCGGCGGGTGATGGGGATGAACAACGCAGTCACCGTTGCACCCGACGACTCACTCCAACCCAGGTGAACATGCACAGCCACACGTGTCGTCCCAGGAGCCGTTCGCTGTCCACCCTGCTGCTGGCGGGAAGCCTCCTGCTGGTGGGGGGCTGCTCGAAGTCGAAGGAGCCATCCGGGCCGAAGGCCCTGACCCACACGTCCCGCATCCAGTCCGTGGACGAGCTGCCGGAGACAGCGCCGGAGAACGTCACCTCGCGCTTCCTCCAGCGGCTCCAGTCCTCCGCCGGCCTGGACGAGGACTCGGTGGTCCACGTCACGCTGCCGCCGCCGAAGAACGAGGCGCTGACGGACAGCCTCGTGCGCATCGTCGGTGAGCCGGAGGACCCGCAGTTCCTGGTCCGCTCCGACGCGCTCGAGGCGCTGGGCCTCATCCCCGAGAGTCCGGGGGAGGGCACCTTCGGCCTCCTCGGCCAGCTAGACGGCGCCGAGGTGGAGCAGCGGCTGGAAGCGGAGGCGTTGCTCGCGTCCGGCGTGTTCGGCGACACCACGGAGCGGGCCGTCGTCTTCGAGGGGAGGACGCCCGTGGCGGTGAGCCGCGGCGTCGCGTTCGACCGGGATGGGTTCGAGGCCGGACGCCCCGTGGGGCTCAACCTCTGCCCGGTGCTCCCGGTCTCCACGGAGCAGGCGTGGGGCCAGTCGCTGTTCATCACCGCGAAGGAGGTCGTCCAGGACGAGACGCGCACGTGGGACCCGTGCACGGACACGGGGACGCGGGGCGGGCCCTGGACCTTCGCCTACCTGATGCGGGAGATGGCCGCGGCCTCGGGGCACTCGGCGGAGGACTTCGTGCTCGCGTGGCTGTCGCTCTGGCTCAACGACGTCGAGCTGAATGGGGACACGGTGGAGGCCCGCTCGGAGATGTTCGAGCAGGTCATCGTGCCCTGGATGCAGGCGAGCGGCGCGACGGCCCGGCTGGTGGAAGGCCAGGGCGGCCGCGAGGTGCACCTCGACGGGCCGCTGGACCTGGACGTCGCCCCCTTCCGCCTGCTGGCCATCGTCAACCGCCCGGACCTGGGCGCCGTGGGGCGCGGGCGGGGCGGGTACGGTGGTGGGATGACGGGAGTGCCCAGGGACGCGGGCGAGCTGCGCTTCGTCTTCGGCCTGGTACGGCCCGCGCTGGAGGGTGAGCGCACGGAGGCGACGTGTGAGCGCAAGCGCTTCACCGTCAACCTGGAGTACGGCGTGCCCGTCACCGGCTGCGGCAACGTGAAGCAGTGGGCTCGAAGGTGGACCCTCCTCAACACCTACCCGGGCTTCACCCCCGAGTACCTGACGGAGCTCCAGAGCCTCACCGACGCCGTCGTCCTCTCCGGCGCCGCGCCGGGCCGGGGCAACGAGAGCGCGCTCAAGCAGATCCGCACGAACGAGAACGTGCTGGTGGACAAGGGCCCTGGTGACGGCTGGGAGCTGCGCGAGTTCACGCTGACCGACGAGAACCCCGAGGAGGGCACGGACACGCCGTCCAGCGGCCTGCTGCGGCCGCACACGGTGGCGCAGACGCCGGATGACGAGCGCTACCCGAGCACCGGGAACAGCGCCACGGACGCCTTCGTGCTGGGGCCCGTGCGCGCGGGAATCGTGGCGCCGTTCGGGCCGCTGCCGCAGCGGTGCCGCTCCAGCTACACCGTCCCGTACACCTTCCAGGGGCAGCCCTTCCGCGGGGGCCACTCGCACATGATGCCGTATGCGTGGGAGGCCTGGGTCATCGACCCGGCGCAGCCTCTCGACGTCTGCGCGCGCCACGACTTCTCACTCAACACGTGCAACGGCTGCCACTCCGGTGAGACGGACACCTTCTTCACGCACGTGGACCCGGAGTCCGGAATCCCCGCGCAGCTCTCCCGGTTCCTCACGGGGGGCGGCCCGGGCAACTTCCACGAGTCGCCGGACTGGCAGAACGTCACGCCCGGCTGGCGGTTCATGGAGCTGGAGCGGCGGTTCCAGCGCCTGTACGAGCTGGCCTGGTGTACGTCCTGCATCCAGCTGCCCACGTTCCACCCGGAGCTGCTGTTCAGGCTCCAGGACGTGCTGGGCGTCGTCCCCATCGACCCGCTGGGCCTCCCGGAGGAGCCTCCGTTCGAGGTGGGCCCCATCCACGACCTGGAGCAGGTGCGGCAGCTCCTGGAGCTGCGCGGTGAAGGGCTCACGGGCTTCCAGGACCAGCCGGTGGACGGCATCCGGGAGGTGGAGTCCTTCGTTCACTGACACGACGGGGGCCCGGCTTTCGTGCTCAACTCGCTCCAGGGTCTCCTTCCTGGAGCGAGTGGTGGACGAACGGCTTCCCGACCACATCCGCGCGCACGAGCGCTCCAACCAGCACCGCGACGAGGTGCTGGCCAGCGCGCTCTGCGGGTGCTTCAACTGTCTGGCCACCTTCTCCCCGGAGCGCATCCGCGAGTGGGTGGACGAGGACGAGACGGCGCTCTGTCCGGAGTGCGGCCTGGACACCGTGCTGGGCTCGGGCTCCGGCTTCCCCATCACCCCCGAATTCCTCCGGAAGATGCAGGCCTACTGGTGCGCGGACACGGAGTCCGGCGACATGGCGGACGAGGAGGAGTGAGGCATGTACGTTCCCCGCCACCAACAAGGGCGAGGCGGACCGCGAGCTGGCGGGTAGTCCAAAGACCCGTGGGCCCGGTGCCGGCCTCGGCCCCGCGCCCACGTGCCTTTCCCGTCCTTGTCGAACCGGGCCGCCATGCTCCCGCGGCCCACGCTGGCCCTTACGGCAGGAAGCGAGCAACCACCGGCCACTTCGCGGAAGCCCCGGCGCGCATGTTCAGCAGCGCGGTGA
Organism: Myxococcus sp. RHSTA-1-4; assembly: GCF_020037125.1. GTDB lineage: Bacteria > Myxococcota > Myxococcia > Myxococcales > Myxococcaceae > Myxococcus. Next base: position 141,843 of record NZ_JAIQDG010000019.1, on the reverse strand, counting down.
TGCCGATGACCCCCGCCATGGCCGCGATATTGACGATGCCCATCACGTCGAGGGTCTTCATCAGCTTGCGGGCCTTGGAGGGCGTCTCCTCGGAGGGAGTGAGTCCCGTCTCGGCCGGCACGGCGCCCTCCGGGGCCTGCGCCGCCAGCCTGGCGCCGCTGAAGATGTTGGCCGCGCCCAGGGCGAGCGTCGCGCCCAGCAGGATGTCCTTGGCGATGACCAGGCCGCGCGTCTCGCGGTCGATTTCCCGCCCCGACAGCTTCGAGCGGCCGATGAGCCATGTGATTGCCGCGGTGCCGACGGAGACCGCGTTGACGATGTTGAAGCCGTTCCAGGCTGCGTTGGCCACCTGGCCTCGCTCCTCCTTGCGGTCAATCACCCTCACCGCCGGGTTGAGGGCAATCTTCCCGAACAGGGTTCCGCCAAAGCCGGTCGCCAGGCCGAGGTTGTGGAGGACCAGGGCAGCCGAGGAAAGCACAGGCACCATCGTGACACTCCGCGTAATGGGTGAACGCCCATGAGGGTAGGCATCTCCCCCTCGGCGGGAGCGTGACGCGGCGGACACATGGGCCACGGCTCCGGCGCAGGCCTGGAGCCCTGAGAAGACGCGGGGGCCCTGTTCGCCCGCTTGCCCTCGTGCCTAGCGTTCCGAGCGGCGCGAGCCCTTGAGGGCCTCGGCGCGCTCCTTGCGGGACATGGCCGTCACGTCGACGATGTCCACCTCGATGGCGCCCTGGTTGTCCGCCACCTTGCTGTCGGGGAAGGTGCAGCGCAGGTCCTCGGTGCCGGTGACCTGGTAGCGCTTTCCCGTCTCCAGCAGGCGGTGGGTGGCGCGCACGGAGCCGGCATCCGGACCGCGCTCCACGCACAGCACCTGGCGCACGCGGCCGTTGGCGCTGGGGCGCAGCTCCGCGAAGTCGTCGCGCACGGTGAACAGGTAGGTCGAGCGCGGGTTGAGGCCGCGCAGGATGACCTGATGCTCGGGCTTGAGCTGCAGCGCGTGCTGCTTCGCCTCGAAGGTGACGGAGCGCGGGGGGATGTACGCGGACTGGCGGATGTTGACGCGGATGGAGCCGCTGTTGTCCTCCGGCCCGTTGTCGTCCAGCGCGAACACGTGCAGCTTCCGGGCGCCCTTGATGGTGCGGGGAGACGCGCCAATCAGCCCGAAGCTGTTGTCCGCGGGCAGGTCGCCCTCGGCGAAGTAGGCCACCGTCCCGGACGCCGTGCCCCGGCCCTCGGCGAGCGCGGCGGTGCCCTGCGTCCACACCGAGTACGCGGCACCCGGGTTCAGGTCGATGGTGGCGGTGGTGTACTCGGGAATGGGCGTGGCGTTGTACATGGGCCGCAGCACCAGCAGGCGCGTGGGGTAGTCCACCTCGTGCATGGCGCGCAGGGTCGCGTCGGGCCCCGGCTCCCCGGCGTCCTCCGGGTTCGCCGCTTCCGTCGTGGCCTGGGGGACGCCACCGTCCGCGGCGACGGCCTCGGTGGCCACGGCCACGAGCTCGGCACCGGCGTCCGCCTCCACGGCGGCGACGGGCACCACCGGGGGCGGGGTGACCGGGGGGGCCGTCATCGGCTGCAGCTCCGCGTTCACCGGCTCCACCATCTTCGACGTGGGGGTGAAGCGCCGCGTCCAGGCCAGGTGGCCCGGCAGCGTCAGCACCAGGGTGTTGGCCTCGCCGACGATGACGCCCTCCACCATGAGGGGCGTGCGGCCGACGACGTCCCGGTCATTGAGCTTCACCAGGGCGCCGGAGGGCTTGGAGGTGACCCACAGCGTGGTGGTGGCCTGGGCCTCGCCGGGGATGATGTCCGACTTGAAGACGAAGTTGTAGAGCAGGCCGACGAAGAGCACGCCGACGGCGAGGCCGAAGAGGGTGAGGCTCAGCGTGCGCACCTGCTGGTGCCGCTTCGAGGCGCGCGCGGCCTCCTCGCGGGCGAGCTGCTCCCGGGCATCGTCGGCGGTGGTGCGGAAGCCGTTGGGGCCGCGCGCGGGCGCGTTGCGCGCGGTGCTGGTCGCCACCCGTGCCGCCTGCTCGTCCAGGTCGACGGCGGGCACCTCCACCGGCGTGTCGCGCGGGGCGGCCAGCGTGGGAATCACGGCCGCGGGAATGCCACCGGCGTCGGTGCTCGGCTCGTCGGGCAGGTCCGGCACGGGTGGGGCGGAGCGGCGGCCACCGCCTTCCAGGCGGGGCATGCTGGAGTTCGTTCCCCGGCGGGGGCCGCCGGCGGCGCTCGTCACGCGGCGGATGGCGGGGTTGCTGGTGGTGGGCCGGCGCGGGGCGCCCTCGCCGCCGGGCTTCCCACTGTCACTGCCGGGCCTGCCGCCGTCGCTGCCGGGACGCGCGCGCACGCCGGGGCTGGAGGGGCGCTGGCCGTTGTTGCTGGAGAGGGGCCGCGCGCGCCCGCTGGAGGGCTCCGTGGCGCCCGTCTGCCACGCGGCGAGCTGCTCCTTGAAGGCGGGCGTCACCTCCGCCTTGCGGCCCTCGGCGGCCAGCTCCTCGGCGAAGAGGAAGGCCATGAGCTGGGACAGCAGCGCGGGCGTGAAGCGCGGGTTGTCGCGGTAGAGCAGCTCCACCAGCGACGCGCTCATCTCCTTCGCCGTCTGGTAGCGCGTGTCGCGGTCGATGGCCATCGCGTGGGAGATGACCGTCTCCAGCTCCGCGCTGACGGAAGGGTTGAGGGAGGACGGCGGCAGGCAGTCCCCGCTGATGATGCGGGGCAGCACGGCGACGAACTCGCCTTCATAGGGCCGTTTGCCGCACACCATCTCGTAGAGGACGACGCCGGCGGCGTACACGTCGGTGCGCGCGTCCAGGTCCTGCCGTCCCTGGGCCTGCTCGGGGGAGAAGTACGGGTACTTGCCCTTGAGGGTGCCGGGGGACGTCTTGGCCTCGACGACGCTGGTGGCCTTGGCGATGCCGAAGTCGATGACCTTGACCTCGCCCTCATAGGAGATGAGGACGTTGTCCGGGGACACGTCGCGGTGGACGAGGCCCATCTCCTGGCCGTCCTCGCCCACGTGGCGGTGCGCGTAGTCCAGGCCGTCACACAGCTTGCTGGCGATGTGCAGCGCGAGCGGCTCCGGGAAGAAGCCCATGCCGGCCTTCTGCGCGCGGCGGAGCACCTTGGACAGGGGCTGGCCCTGCACCAGCTCCATGGCGATGAAGTACTGGCCGTCCACCTCGCCGAAGTCGAAGACCTGGGCGATGTTGCTGTGGCTCATGCTCGCGACCACCCGCGCCTCGCTGATGAACATCTCGACGAAGTCGGTGTCATCGACGAAGTGCGGGAGGATCTGCTTGATGACGCAGGGCTTGGTGACTCCGGCCGCCCCGGTCATCCGGGCGCGGTAGGTGACCGCCATGCCGCCCGCGGCAATCTTGGACAGCAGGACGTATTTGCCGAATTGCTGGGGGCTGGGTTCCGCCACGGGTGCTGGGCCAGGGAAGATGATGAGGGAGGTTGAGCATACTCCCCTTCCGGAGAAAATCCCGGAACCCGCTCGCGCCGCACGCGAAGTTTTCGCTGGGGGTGATTGGATCTGCCGGGGGAGGGGCTGATTGGAGAATCAGGTGGATGACTCACGGGGAGCCGGGGAGCGTGGGCTGGGGCGCCTGGACCCTGGGGGTAGTGAGGGCGGTAGTCCCCTGGAGGTTGTGTAAGCCCCTGGAATCAGGGGTGGCGGGGGGAAGTGAGGCGGGCTGTCAGGTGGCTTCACACTTCTTCAAGCGAGTCCCCGGGCGCGAGGGCGGTTGGTGGTTATGTAGGCCGGCACGCCCGGAGGGAGGAGAGGCCCGTCCCCCGCTGGAGAAGGAAGGCGAAGCCGATGGTGCTCGAGTCGCCCCCGCGCTCGCGGTGGGCCTCCCTGGTCATGATGTGGGTGCTGGCCGCGCCGCCGTCAGCCGCCCGGGCTCAGTCCGCCTTCGACCTGCTGTCGCGAGGCCCCGAGCTGGGCGGCATGGACGTGCCGAGCGACCTCCGGCGCCCAGCGAGGGCGCCGCCCATTCGCATCGGCGTCGAGCAGGGACTCGCCGTCCATCCGCTGGAGGCGGCCGCGCCGGCGGGAGCGCTGGCCTCGGTGCGCGAGGGGGCCGTGGAGGTTTCATCGGCGGCGGACAGGCTCGCCGCCGAGGTGCCCCCGGTCGAGGTTGTCTCGACGGTCCCCCCGGGCACGCCCGCCGAGGCGGCAGCGCCCGAGGCCGCCCCGGTGAGACATACGGACGCGTCCGACGTGCCCGCTGGTGGCGGCGCGAGCCCGGCTGGAGACGGCACCGGCGTATCCGCGCCCCAATCCGGCGTACCCACCCAGCTGCCCGGGCCGCTCTCGCCCCAGGTGCGGCCGGGCGCCGGTGCTGGCGTGCTGTCTCCGGGGCTTCCTCCGCTGTCTCCCTTGCAGCCGCGTCCCTCCTTCCAGGTGCTGCCCGCGGCGGCGTCGGTGCTGCCGGGGCTCCTCTTCCACGGGCTCGGGCCGTGGCTGGCGGGAGACGGGCACACCGCGAAGCGGCTCTTCGCGCTGGAGGGCACGGGCCTGGGGCTCATCGCGCTGGGGGGCGTGCCCATCGCCTTCACGGGAGCGTCGCGGCGCACCATCGCTCCGCTGTACGCGGTGACGCTGGCGGGCTTCAGCGTGTTCGGCATCTCCGCGCTCGCGAACCTCTACTCGGTGACGTCGCCGGCCTTCGACCCGGGGCAGGCTCCGCTCACGCTGCCGCCGCTGGAGCTGGAGATGGGCTACCAGTACGTGAGCGACCCTGCCTTCGACTATGGTCACTTCGTCTCCCTGGGGGCGCTGGCCCGCTTCGACTCGGTGCGGCTGGAGGGGAGCGCGCGAGTCTCTCCGGACGAGGGCAACACGCAGGTGCGGCTGGGTGGTGCGTACCGGCTGGTGGGCGAGCCCGAGCGCGCGCTGCGTGGCTGGGACGGCACCGCGCTGGACGCGGAGCTGTTCGGCCTCTACCACCGCTTCCCCACGGAGGGCTTCACCGCGTCGGGCGTGGAGGTGGCCCTGCGAGGACGTTACGCCATGGCGCGGGTGAGTCCGGCGCTGGCGGGCTCCTTCGCGGAGGCGAGCCTGGGCGCGTCGTTCCAGGGCTACAGCTACCCGGGCGCGGTGAGCGACGGGAACCTGTCCGAGCAGCTCCTCTTCACCTTCGGGTATGGCGTGTGGCTGGGGCGCGGAGGGCCGGTGCGGGGCAGCGCGATGCTCTATTACGACCACCGCAAGGACGACTTCGCGGGCGGCATGCGCACGCGCGGCGGAGGCGTGGTGGGCAGCTTCGGCCTGCGGGGCCGCGCGCTGCTGACGGAGGACTGGGGCGTCGGCGCGGAGCTGCAGGCGGGCGGAGCGCTCGTGGGCCGGCTGTCACTCATCTACGCGGTGGGAGGTGAGCCGTGAGGCGCGCGGGAGCCATGGGAGCGGTGCTGGCGCTGCTGGCGGCCGGCTGCATGCGGCCGGCGGAGAATCGGGCGGTGCGCGACTCGAAGGTGGGCCGCGCCGAGAGCGGCGGCATGTCGCTGGAGGTGGAGGACGGGCTGGCGGCGGTGCGCAACCTGGCCGCCGGAGAGCTGACGCTCTGGGGCAATGCGCCGGCGTTCACCGCGCGCGCCACGCTGTCCGCGGACGCACCGTTGGACTGGCTGCTCACGGTGCGCAACGCGATGCCGGACGCGGAGCTGGTGGCCGAGGCCGAGGGTGGCGAGCTGCTCGCGGTGGAAGCCCTGCCCCAGGCGCTGCCCACGGTGAGGGCGTGGCGCGTGGGGCTGCGCGCGGGAGCGACGGTCCGCTTCACCGTGGCGCCGCCGGACTGGCAGACGCGCGAGCCGTTCCGCTTCGTCGCGCTGGCGGACGTGCAGGAGGCGCTGCCGCGCGTGGGCGACATCTACGCGCGGATGCGCCGGGACGACTCGGTGCGCTTCATCCTCTTCGCGGGGGACCTGACGGAGGGCGGCAGCCGGGAGGAGCTGCTGGAGTTCCAGGAGCGGCTGGAGGCGGGCTCGAAGATTCCGCTGTACGCCACGCTGGGCAACCACGAGACCTTCTCGAAGGACGCGGAGGAGTACACGGCGCTGGTGGGCCGGGGCAGCCAGAGCTTCACCTTCCGGGGCGTGCGCTTCTCGGTGGTGGACTCCAGCAACGGCACGCTGGACCCGGTGGTGGAGGAGCAGCTCGACGGGTGGCTGGCGGCCTCGCGGGACGGGACGCACGTGGTGGCGATGCACGTGCCGCCGCAGGACCCGGTGGGGCTGCGAGGCGGAGGCTTCGCGAGCCGGGGCGAAGCGGCGGGGCTGGTGGGGAAGATGGCGCGCGAGGGCGTGGACCTGACGCTCTACGGCCACATCCACTCCTACTACTCGTTCACCAACGCGGGCATCCCGGCCTTCATCTCCGGCGGAGGCGGCGCGATTCCGGAGACGTTCGACGGGGTGGGCCGGCACTACCTCGTGGTGGACGTGGACGCGAGCGAGGGGCTGCGCGAGGTGTCGCTGGTGCGCGTGGACTGAACCGGCGTGCGCTGGCACTGAACAGGGTGCCGGTGGCCGGAGTCCGGGAGGAAACGCGCGCGGGGCCGACTTTTCGGCCCGGCAGCGTACCCTCTTGATCTGACACTGAACCTATGTGCAGATGGGTGGCCCTTCCCGCACGGAGCCAGGAGGCCCGCCCATGTTCGATTCGAACGAGAACGACCCTATTTCCCCGGCGCTGCGCGCGCTGCTCGAGCTGTTCGCCACGGACCTGGCGGAGGTGCGCTTCCCGGACGTGGATGGCGAGGTGCTGGGCGACGCGGCGGCGGTGGTGCGTGAGAAGGCGGAGGCGGTGGCTCGGGCGCAGGCGGCGCTGGAGGCGGCGCGCCAGGCGCTGCACGAGAGCCAGGACGCGCTGTTGCAGAAGGGCCAGCGCGCGCTGGCGTACGCGCGGGTGTTCTCCGAGGACAACGCGGAGCTGAGCGCGAAGCTGGAGGGCATCAGCCTGCCGCGCTCGTCGCGCAAGGGCGCGCGGGCGGAGGGCGCGGTGGCGGAGCCCGTCACGGCGGCCTCGGGCAGCGAGGAGAACGCCCCGAAGCGCCGCGGCCGTCCGCCGAAGGTCCGTCCCGCGACGGGTGGGTCGCTGTTCTCGGACGGCGCCACGCCCGAGGCGCTCGCCGCCGCCGCGCACGAGTCCGGCAACGGCGTGCTGCCCACGGCCTGATTCAGGACGCGGATGAGTCCTGCCGCGTTGCCTCTCGCGGCCACGCAGTAGCAGGAGCCGCATCTCGGGCATGTTCGGACTGCCCGGAGCATGAGGGCTCGCGAGGCCTCGGGCCGTCTCCCAGGCCACGACTCCCGCCATCTCGTGCCCCGGCCGCTCATCTCCGGAACGGAACGTCCATTCCGGGGACCTGTCAGGCCCCCATCGTTCATGGCCTTGCCTCCCCGGCATGCCAGCCCCGGGCCGCCCATGTGCGGAATGGAACGTCCATTCCGGGGAGTCGCCAGTCCTCACCGCTCAAGGCTCCCGCCTTCCCGCCATGCCAACCCCCGGGCCGCCCATGTGCGGAATGGAGCGTCCGTTCCGGGGGGACTTGCCAGTTCCTCGCTGGTTCCGGGCGGAAGTCGTGCCGCCCGGCCGCGAATAGGCAGGTGTCCGGGGTCATGCACGAGCGCCGGGCTTTCCGGTGAAGTGCCCTTCGGCCCGGTGCCTCGCGGAGGGAGGTGCCGGATCGTCGTGTTCAGGCCGGGTTTGATAAGGAGCGCTCGGGCACGGCCTTATTTTAAGAATTGGCCTGTTTTTGAAATAAGGAAGGGCGTGGTCGGCCGGTATCTCAGCCGGCCCCAATAAGGACCGGAGGGCGTGATGCAGGTGGGCCACCACGTTGGGATGACTCTGCCAGCCGAGGAGGCCCGCGATGCTTGAGCGTCTGGAACTGGAGGGAGTCGGACCGGGTCCGCGCCTTTCGTTCACCTTCAAGCCGCGACTGAACCTGCTGACGGGGGACAACGGGCTGGGCAAGACGTTCGTGCTCGATCTCGCGTGGTGGGCGCTCACCGAGCATGGTTTCTCGAATGAAGTCCCCGCCCTGCCCAGGCCGGATTGGAAGGGGCGTCCCAGAGTCAAAGCGACCGTGAGTGGACGGCACGGGAGTGAAGAACTCAGCTGCTCGGTGCCACGAGTCAAACCGGAGGAGGTGTCACTCGTACCCTCGAATTCGGGGTTGACGATCTACGCACGTGTCGACGGCGGATTCTCCGTTTGGGATGAAGTTCGCAACGATTGGCAGCGGGAACGGCCGAGCCTGCCATCTTACGAGTTCTCGCAGGATGAGCTGTGGAACGGCCTGTCACAAGATGGGAGGACGTTGTGCAATGGCCTCATTCGTGACTGGGTCTCGTGGCAGATCCGCGGGTCCGAGCCCTTCCAGCGCCTGAAGCGTGTCCTTGATGTTCTGTCGCCGGGCGTTGGCGAGCCGCTTTCGCCGGGAGAGCCGACGCGCACCAGTATCGAAGACGTGAGGGACATCCCAACGTTACAGATGCCCTACGGGCTCGTTCCGCTGACCCACGCATCCGCTGCTGTGCGACGCATCGTCGGACTGGCGTACCTGTTGGTCTGGGCCTGGGAGGAGCATGTCCGGGCAGCCAGGCTTCTGCGTACACCAACAGCCGACCATGTCGTGTTGCTCATCGACGAAGTGGAGGCGCATCTTCATCCCCGCTGGCAGCGCCTCATTCTCCCGTCGTTGCTCGATGTGGTCCGAGCACTCCAGGAAAACGTCCCTGTCCAGGTCATCGCCGTCACTCACTCCCCGTTGGTGCTGGCCTCCATCGAACCTCGCTTCGATGAGTCGCAGGACGCGCTCTTCATGTTCGACCTCGTGGGCAACGAGGTGAAGGTCACCCAGGCGGACTGGCGTCCTCGGGGGGATGCCAACGCGTGGCTCACCTCGGAGGTCTTCGACCTCAAGGAGCCCCGGTCCGTGGAGGCCGAACAAGCCATCACCCAGGCAAAGGCCGCGCTCAAGAACCCGAGCCTCCCGGTCGAGGAGGTCCGCCGTATTCACAACGAGCTGCACCGGCTGCTCAAGGATACGGACCCCTTCTGGCCACGCTGGCTCGCCCGGGCGGAGGCGGCGGGCATCGACCCATGATTCCTGTTCAGCCCCAGCCCGAGCCACCGGACTTCGACGCATGTGTCCGCCAGCCTGGTCGCGAGGAGCTGGCCAGCCTGGAAGGCGAGCTCAGGCCGCACTGGCGTCGGTGCGCCACCCAGCTATGGGACGCCTACCGAGGCGTTTGCGCCTACTCGTGCATTCATATCCCGCGTGGTACAGGCGGCGTCTCCGTCGACCACATGCTGCCCAAGTCGAAGCGCAGAGAACTCGCGTACGAGTGGCGCAATTACCGGTTGGCGTGCGTCCGGATGAATGCGCGCAAGAACGACCTGGAAGACGTGCTCGACCCGTTCGAGGTGCGGGACGGCTGGTTCGCCCTCGAACTCTCCACGCTGGAGGTCATCCCGGGAGACGGGCTTCCGGAAGAGCTGCGCCAGAGAGTCCAGGCGACCATTGACAGGCTGGACCTCAACGACAACGAGTTCGTCCGGGCGCGCACTGCGTACTATGACGACTTCCGGAATCAGGATGTGAGCTTCCGATTCCTTCAGAAGCGCTTCCCCTTTCTGGCACGGGAGTTGGTCCGCCAGGGCCTGTTCAAGCCCCAGGAGTAGGGGACGAGCCGTCCGGAACCTCAAGTCCCGGACGGCCCCTGGTACGCGGGCGCCGTCAGTTGGGCAGGAACACCGCCCGCACGCACCCGTCCAGCTTCTTCTTGAACAGTTCGTACCCGCGCGGCGCGTCCTCCAGAGAGAACCGGTGCGTGGCGAGGAACGACGGGTCCAGCTCTCCCTTCACCACGTGCTCCAGCAGGCGCGGCAGGTACTTCTGCCCGTGCTGCTGCGCGGCGCGCACCGTGAGCCCCTTGTTCATGATGGTGCCGATGGGGAACTTGTCCATCACCCCGTAGACGCCCAGGACGGACAGCGTCCCGCCCTTGCGGCACGCGAGGATGGCCTGCCGCAGCGCCTCGCCCCGGTCCGAGTGCAGGCGCAGCGCCTGCTTCGTCCGGTCATACGCGTACTCGACGCCCGTGCCGTGCGCCTCCATGCCCACCGCGTCGATGCACGCGTCGGGGCCGCGCCCGCCCGTCAGCTCCTGCAGCACGTCCAGGACGCTGTCCACCTCCTCGTAGTTGATGGTCTCCGCGCCCACCTTCTCGCGCGCCAGCTTCAGCCGCTCGGGGAAGCGGTCGATGCCAATCACCCGCTCGGCGCCCAGGAGGAAGGCGCTCTTCTGCGCCATCAACCCCACGCCGCCGCAGCCCCACACGGCCACCGTCTGTCCCGGCTGGATGCCGCAGAAGTCCGCGCCCATGTACCCGGTGGGGGCGGCGTCGGAGAGGAAGATGACCTGCTCGTCCTTCAGCCCCTCCGGTACCTGGAAGCAGTCGGTGTCCGCGTGGGGCACACGCACGTACTGCGCATGCGCGCCCGCGTAGCCGCCGAAGGCATGGGTGTAGCCGTAGATGCCGGCCGTCGGGTAGCCGAACACCGGCTCCTGCAGCTCCGCCTTCGGGTTGGTGTTGTCGCAGAGCGAGTACAGGTCGTGCTGGCAGTACCAGCACTGGCCGCAGCAGATGAAGGACGGCACGACGACGCGGTCCCCCTTCTTCACCTTCGTCACGTCGCGGCCCACGTCGACCACCTCGCCCATGAACTCGTGGCCGATGATGTCCCCCTGGCGCATCGTCGGGAGATACCCGTCGATGAAGTGCAGGTCCGAGCCGCACGTCGTGGACATCGTCACCTTCACGATGGCGTCGTGCGGGTTGACGATGCCCGGGTCCCCCACCGTCTCCACGCGCAGGTCGTTGATGCCGTTCCAGCAGAGTGCTCGCATGGCCAGGTCCCTCAGTCGGCGTAGCCGCCCTCGCGAGCGGCGGGGTTGTGTCGCGTGGTGGCGATTTCGCCCGTCTCCACGAGGCTCTTGAACCGCTTGAGCGTCTTGTGCGCGAGCGTGGTGGGCACGCCTCCGAGGAGCTTCATCGCGGCGTCACCGAGCGCGCCGCCCGGCGGCTGGAAGCGGAAGCGCAGCGTCACCACCGTGCCCCAGTCCGCCGGGGCGGGGCGGAAGCGCACCCAGCCCTCGTTGGGCAACTCCGCGCCCTCGGCGGACTCCCAGCGAAGGAATTCGCCGGGGTGCTCCTCCACGACGTGCGAGTCCCACTCGAGCGTCCGGCCGAAGGGGCCCTGCACCTTCCAGTGCTGGAGGTCCGGCCCCGTGGTGGTGACGTCGGCGAAGTGGCCCATCACCTTCGACAGGTTCTCCGCCACGCGCCAGAGGCGGTACAGCTCGCTCGCGGGCTTCTGGATGGTGATGGAGCGCTCCAGCACCGTCTTCGCGGCCGGCGCTCCCGACACCACCGCCCTGCGGATGCGGAGGCCGGGCACCCTGCCGGCGAGCGTGCGCCCGCGCGTGCCCCGGTAGATGAGCCCGCCTCCGGCGAGGGCCATCGCCGCGCCTCCGAGCGAGCGGCTCTGGAGCCCCATGGTCAGCAGCGCTCCGCCCACCATGGCGGAGGCCATCTGCCTCACGCGGCCCGCCGTCTCCCGCCCGGCGCCGGCTTCCCGCTCCCCCGGCCGGCGCGCCACCTCGATGTCGTGCCCGCCCCGCCCCGGAGAGGTGTCCGCGGGTGGGACGGCTCCCCGCGTGGTTCGCGAGCGGGAAGCCGGGGACTCCTGTGGTTTGTCGGCCATGAGCGCTGTCTCCTCCTCCAACGAGCGGGGGACGCGGTGCCGGATGCACCCCTGCGTCAGCAGCAACGTTGGCGGGGGATGGCGCGCGGACAACCCTGGCGGGCACGGGGAGGAAGAGCGGCCCGCTGGAGCGGCCGGCACCAGGGCGGGCGGCCCGGCGCCAGGGGCTTCCGAAAACCACGGCCCGGTCACATGCCCTCCCGGAGCCCCCTCCGTGAGTGACGTGTGACCGGGCCGTGGGACCGGACCTCCGCCCGTGCATGGCGTGAGGTCCGGCTCGATGAGGGCGGGGTTACTCCGCCGGGAAGGCCGTCCAGCCCTCCGTCCAGTCCTCGGCGCCGATGGCGCCGATGAACCGGGCGTTGGCGTCGAAGAAGCCGTCGGAGGGAGGCGAGCCCGCGCGGTCCGCGTTGAGCGCCGGAGAGCCGGCCCTGGGCGAGAAGTCCGGCCTCGCCAGGTCCAGCGCCGCATTGAGCTGCGGGTCCACGAGCTGGTTCTGGGTGCTCGCCTCCATCAGGAAGCTGCCCTCTTCGAAGCCGCCGTCGTTGTTCACCACCGCGCCGCTGCTGTTCCGCTGGAACTCGGCGCCCAGCGTGGTGCCCGAGGTGACGTTCGCGTTGTCGAAGAAGATGCTGTTCTTGATGAAGAGCGGGTGGGTGGTGCTCGTCGTGCGGCTCACCGTGGCGGCGCCGTCGATGTCCACCGCGCCATCGGTGAAGTAGGCGACGATGAGGTTGCTCATCTTGCCGGCCGTGCCGTTCTTCAGGTGCATGCCGGCCTGCGTCTTGCCCGCCTTGCCCGGCTCCGCATTGGAGCCGATGAGCGTCACGTTCCACACCTCGGGCGTGGAGACGGGCGAGGAGTTGAGCGCGTCGTTCGGGTTGTTGTCGGACTCGAAGGCGAAGTTACCCACCTCCGGGTTCTGCTGGACGATGAGGAACTGCACCTTGCCGCTGTAGCCGAAGTCCCAGTCCAGGCCGTCGTCGTCCGGCTGGGAGACGAGGATGTGCTTCAGGTTGGCCGTGCCGCCGAACATCTCCACGCCGTCATCCGCGCCCTTGTGGACCTGGACGTAGTCAATCTCCGTGGCCGAGCCGCAGCCACCGGCCGTCAGGCCATTCAGCTCGTTCTTCTCGGTGAGCTTGAAGCCGGCGAACTCGATGCGGACGTACTTCAGCTTGCCGCAGTCATGCGCCGCGTCCTGGCCGCCATAGGCGATGCCGGGCTGGCTGGCCGGATAGCCCTCGATGTTGGCCGTCGTCGGGTTGCCGTTGGTGTCCTTGACGTTGATGGGGGCCTTGCCGAGCAGCACCACGCCGCCCCAGTTGCCGGGGCCGCGGCTGCCCTCGGCCTTGGAGCTGGTGAAGACGATGGGCTTCTCCCGGGTGCCCACCGCGTTGATTCTCGCGTTGGTGGTGACGGCCAGCGAGCTGCCCCCGTCGCCCTTGATGACGGTGCCCGGCTCGATGGTCAGCGTGCCGGACTCCACGAAGATGTGGCTCTTCAGCACGTAGGTGTTCTTCGCCTCCCAGGTGGTGTCACCGGTGATGTTCTGGGTCACCTCGACGGTCTCCCCCGGCTCCGGCTGGGGCTCGACTTTCGGGTCCTCCTTGTCGTCACCGCAGGCGGCGAGGTTGACGGCCACGAGGCTCCCGAGGAGCAGGTTCTTCCAGGTCGGCTTCATGAGACTTCTTCCTTTCGGAGAGAGGAACTACAGGCTCCAGCCGAGCGAGGCGGAGAAGGCCGCGCCGGGGCGGTACTTGAGGACTTCCAGGTCGCCCTGCTTCAGGACGACGAAGCGGTTGAGGAGGTTGGTGCCGGTCAGCTTCAGATGCATGCCGCGGCCCAGGTCCTGGCTGAGGGCCAGGTCCACGCGGTGGAAGGGCTGCTCGTACACGTCGGGCACGCCGGAGATGCCCACGTCGGAGATGCGGCGGCCGAACACGTTGTAGAGCAGGGACAGCTCGGTGCCGCTCTGCGCGCGCAGCCAGCCCAGGTTGACGTTGACCACGTACGGGGACTGGCCCTGCAGCGGGCGGGTCTGGCTGGTCTGGAGGCCGCCCTCCTGCAGCTCGATTTCGGACTGGGTGAGCGTCAGGTTGAAGCCGGCGCGCACATTGGAGAGCGCGGGGGTGATGCGGCCCAGCGTGGTGCGGGCCTCCAGCTCCACGCCGTAGCTGGTGGCGCCCTGGGAGTTCTCGAAGCTCACGTCGCGCTGGGCGGGCGTGACGATGATGCGCTCGATGGGGTTCTGGAAGCGCTTGTAGAAGACGCTGGCGGCCAGCACCTCGCTCTCGCCGGGGAACCACTCGGCGCGCGCGTCCAGGTTGTGGATGCGCGTCTCGCTCAGCCCGGGCTTGCCGGACACGCTGCGGCGCCGGACGAAGTCGTAATAGAGGATGGGGGCCAGCTCGCGGAAGGTGGGCCGGGCCAGCGTGTAGCTGTAGCCGGTGCGCAGGTTCACCGCCGGGGTGAGCGCGTAGATGAGGTTGAGCGCCGGCAGCACGTCGCTGTAGGTGCGGTCCGTGTTGGTGGCCTGGTAGGGGTTGTTCGCGTACGGGCTGCCCGTCTCCAGCTTCTGGACGCTGGCCTCGTAGCGCACGCCGGCGACGATGCGCAGCGGGTCCAGGGTGCTGATGTCCGCGTTGACGTAGCCGGCGTAGATGCCCTGGGTCGCCTCATAGGCGTCCTCGGCGTTGGTGTTCTCCTCCAGGCCGATGCCATTGCCGATGTTGCCCGAGGCGAAGATGTCCTCCGGGCCCTCGAAGACGACGCCGAGGTTCCCGCTGGTGTACCGGAAGCGGAAGCGCCGCATGTCCAGCGAGCGGTCCGCCTGCTGCGCCATGGCGCCCACGCGCAGGCGCACCGTGGACAGCGGGAACGTGGCGTTGACGCTGGCGCCGTAGGACGTCTCGCCCAGGGTGCTGTACCAGCGCAGGCCGCCCGGGTCCTGGCGGAAGCGGTACTCGGACTGCGACGTCAGCTCGTAGGTGAGGCTGCGGGTATCCGGGTCGTCACGCTGGACGTAGGAGAGGTTGGCCTGCCAGTCGAGCTCCATGTCGTTCAGCACGCCCGACAGGCGGTGGAAGCCGCGCACCTGGTTGAAGGTGAGCATGCGCGCCAGGTACTCGGAGGAGGTGTTGCGGAAGGTCTCGTTGGACTGGTCCTGGCCCGTGGTGACGCGGGCGCGGCTCTCGCCGGTGCGGGTGAAGAGCGAGAAGACGGACAGCTCCATGTCACGGTGCGGCTGGTAGCCGGCGCTCAGCAGGCCGCCGAGGCTGGCAATTTCGGCGCCCATGACGCTCTCGGAGCTCTCGTCCACCTGGACCCCCTCGCCATCCGTCTCGTCCAGCGTGGTGCCGATGAACTGCGAGCGCTGCAGCACCTCGCGGTGGCTGTAGTTGACGGAGGCCAGGTAGCCCAGCCGCTGGTTGTCGAAGCGGAGGGTGTCGCCGACGGAGACGCCCAGGCCCATGTTGACCAGCGCGCGCTTGGAGCCCGTCGTCCAGGTGTTGGGGAAGTCGCGGGCGATGGTGTTGACCTCGTCGCGCGTCAGCCGGTTGAGGGGCCGGTCCGTGGGCACCGAGTCCGGCAACGCACGCGTGCCGTCGTCGAAGCCGAGCCAGTCCAGGCTGCCGCCGGCATAGGTGTTGCGAGTCTGGAAGGTGGCCAGGCTGTCGCCGCTCAGGGTGAGGCGGGGCTTGAGCTCGAAGCTGGCGGGGTAGTTGTTCGTCTCGATGAGCAGCGCGCCGCCCGCGAAGGTGCCGGGCATGTCGGCGGTGTAGCTCTTGTTGACGTTGAGGTTGGCCAGCAGGGCCGTGGGGAAGATGTCGAGCGGCACCGCCTGCTCGTCCGGCTCGGGACTGGGGAGGATGGCGCCGTTGAGCAGCGTGGTGCTGTAGCGGCCACCCAGGCCGCGCAGCAGGACGTAGCGGCCGTCCACCACGGTGGCGCTGACCACGCGCTTCACGGCGTCGGAGGCGCTGGAGTCGGGGGTGCGGGCGATTTCCTGCGCGCTGATGGCGTCCGACACGGCGGCGGCCTTCTTGCGCTCCTGGAGGAGGGCGCCCTCGGCGCGGCGGTCCGCGCGGGCCTCGACGACGACCTCCTGCACCGCGCCCACGTCCGCGCTCAGGGCGACGTCCAACTTCGTGGCCTTGCCCTGTGTCACCACGACGCCGGTGATGCGGCGGCCCTGGTACACGTCATAGAAGACGCGCAGGTCGTACTTGCCGGGCGGCAGCGCCAGCCGGTAGTTGCCGTCCAGGTCGGTGAGGGCCTGCTTCTGCGCGCCCGTCACCACCTTCACGGTGGCCTCGATGAGGCCCTCCTGGTTGGCCTCGTCCACCACCCGGCCGTGGATGCCGGTGAAGCCCGCGGGCGGCTCGGCGGACTCCGCGAGCATCGCCTCGTCGGACATCGCGTCGCCCTCGGAGGCGGTGGCCTCGGACGGGACAGCGTCGCCAGGCTGCGCGATGGCGCCATCGGCGGGGGCGGTGGGCTGCTGCGCGGTGGCGGTGCCGGCGGGGGCCGTGGGCTGCTGGGCCGTCGCGCCGTCAACGGGAGCCGCGGGCTGCTGCGCGGTGGTGCCGTCCGCCGGGGAGGCGGGCTGCTGCGCGGTGGCGACACCGGTGGAAGGAACGTTCATTCCACCCGGGGGCGCGGCCTGGGCGCCCGGGGCGGGAGCAGTGGAAGGAACGTTCATTCCACTCTGAGGCGCGGCGGAGGCGCCCGGAGCGGCAGCCGTGGAAGGAACGTTCATTCCACTGACGGGGGCGACCGTGCCGACCGGCTCGGAGGGCTGCGCGGTGGTCGGGGACGTCACGGATTGCCCGGCGGGCGGGGCCGCGACGTCCGAGCCGCTCACCTGGGCGAGCGCGGACGTGGTGAGGAGTGCGAGCGCTGCCACGAGGGCGCGCGAAAGGCCGTTGCGAGACAACACGACTCTCCTTGCCGGCGGTCGGCGCGCGTAAAGAACGCGACACGCGTGGCTTCTGAATGGCTGGGCTGTGACGATTCAGGCGGCGGCCCGCAAACTCGGGGTCACGGGCCGCCGCGGGGCTTCTTCAATCCGCGAGCTTGTCCGGCAGCACGCCGATGGTGATGTCCCCGCCACGGGCGAGGTCCAGCGCATCCATCGCGGTGCCGTACGGCACGTCATCACCGGCGTCGAAGAACACAATCTTGTCCGGGCGCGCGTTGAGCATGCGCTGGAGGCGGGCCACCACCTGCTCGCGGGGCACCTCCTCCCGGTTGATGCGGAGCACTCCGGCCTTGTCCACCGTGAGCACCACGGGGGGCAGGGCGTCGGGCGGAGGCGGCTGCGGCTCCTCCTGCTTGTCGGCCTTCGCGGGCACGTTCATCCACATCTGCTTGGTGAGCAGCGGGGTGACGACCATGAAGATGATGAGGAGGACGAGCACCACGTCCACCAGCGGCGTGACGTTCATGGACGGGCGAAGCCCGCCCTTTGCGCCTCCGAGGTCGAATGCCATGGCGTTCGGCTCCTATCGCTTCTGCTTGTCGACGACCTGCAGGTTGATGCCGGGGAAGCCGATGTCCTGCATGGCCTTGAAGACGCCGCGCACCTCGGAGTAGCGCACGCCGCGGTCCGCCTTGAGCACCACGGGCGAGTCCGGCTTCTCCTTGTGGAGGGCCTTCAGCGCGTCCATCAGCGCGTCGCGCTTCAGCTCCTTGCGGTCCAGGAAGAAGGCGCCGTTGGAGGCGAGGCTCACCGTGGTGGGCTCCAGCTCCTTGTTCTCCTTGTCCGGGTTCGTGGCGACGGGCAGCTCCACGTTGGCGCCGGCTTCAATCTGGGGCGTGACGACCATGAAGATGATGAGGAGGACGAGCACGACGTCCACCAGCGGCGTCACGTTCATCTCGGGGGTGATGGCCCTACGCGGGGTGGACATCGCGAGACTCCTTGCGAGCCGCCAGCTCAGGACCCGTGGCCACCGCGGCGCCGTTCGTCACGGTGGCCTTCTGAGGGACCAGGTCCTCCAGGTAGTCCATGAACTCGCTCCGGGCGGCGTCCAGGGAGAGCTGGAGCGCGTCCGCGCGGGTGGACAGGAAGTTGAACATCAGCACCGCGGGGATGGCGACGAGCAGGCCGAGCGCGGTGACGACGAGCGCCTCGGCGATACCGCCGGACACCGCGCCCAGGCCGCCGGAGCCTTCGCGGGCGATGCCGGAGAAGGCCTCGATGATGCCGACCACCGTGCCGAGCAGACCGACGAACGGAGCCACCGAGCCCACGGTGGCGAGCACGGACATGCCGCGGCGCACGTCGGCGCTGACGCGCTCGTTGATGCGGACCAGCTCGCGGCGGGTGAGCTCCACGGGGCCCAGCTTGCCGGCGGGGGCGCGGGACTTCGCGAGGTAGGTCTTCATGCCGCCGCCGAGCAGCATGGCGAGGTGGCTGCCCTTGGTGCCCTCGGCCTCCTTCACCAGCGCCTCATGCTGGTGCTGGGCGAGGAACTGGCCGGCGCGGCCGGCGAAGTGCTTGGAGATGGAGCGGGAGCGGAAGAAGACGAAGAGGCGCTCGAAGAACACGGCCAGGGACGCGACGGCGAAGAGGACGAGCGTCCAGGCGATACCCAGGGCGAACACGCCCATGTGGTTGTAGATGTCCCTGAGATTGAAATTCATGACGGTGTGCTCCTGGGGGCAGGGCGGGTGAGACCTAGGACTTGAGACGGAAGGGGACCTTGAAGATGCGGTAGACGGCGGTGGGGCGGCCCTCGACGATGGCGGGCTTGAAGCGCCAGCTCTTCACGGCCGCGAGGGCGGCGCTGGCGAAGGGCTCGTCACCGCGCATGACCTTGAGCTGGGTGACGCGGCCGTCCACCTCGACCACGCCCTTGAGGATGACCATGCCCTCCAGGCCCTTGGTGCGGGCCTCGGTGGGGTACTCGGGAATGAGGTTGGAGGAGAGCGGCTCGGGCGGCGTGGCCGACTCGGGGAGGTTGATGGGGGCCGCGCGGCCGCCGCCGCTGGAGATGCCCTCACCGGTGCCGGTGCCACCCACGACGCCGCCGGGGACGAGCGTGCCGGTGCCACCGACGGCGATGGGCGCGGCGGCGACGATTTCCTGCTCGGCCTCGGGAGGCTTGTCGAGCGGCACGGTGGTGGGCGCGACGATGGGCGCCGGGGCCACGGTGGTGGGCGCGGGAGGGGGCGCCTTGTTGGCGACGGGCGGAGCGGGCTTGGGGGCCAGCTTCGGCTTCGGCGGGGGAGGCGGAGGCTGCGGCTTCACCTCGACGACGGGAGGTGGAGGCGGGGGCGGGCGGAAGACCACGTCCGTGCCCTTCTTCTCCTGGATGACCTCGCGCACCTTGCCGGCGGCCGACACCGCGGCGACGCCAATCAGCACGAAGACGCCAATGGACGCCGTGGTGGAGAGCGCGAACCGCCGCGCGGAGGCGACATCGGTTGCGCTGTCGAAAGTTTCGAACATGGCTGGTGCGCATATAGCGGTGCCATGTGTCATGGAGGTCCGGGGCCCGTAACACTTCGCCCTCAAGAAGATGACGGAAGCGTCACGACGCCCGGACGGCTGCTCTCGCGTGAGACAGGTGTGACGGCGGCTTCACGCGAAAGAAAGGAACGTCACGGAACTCCCCCGTGGAGTTCCGGGCCGTTGGCGTGACGGTGTCTCCCGGCAGGTGACGGGAGCGTCACGGCGCGCGCATGCCGGTGAGTGTGCGCGGCAGGTGTGACAGCGCGCCTCCCGGGAGCACGGCGCGAGGCGCGCCGGCACGGCGTACCTGCCACAGCAGGGCGATCATCAGCGCGGAGTAGACGATGGCGAAGGGGCGCCGCAGCAGGACGTGGCGCGACAGCTCGGGCCCGAGGCCCGAGTCGGAGACGAGGGCTCCGGTGAGGGTGATGAGCGCCACGAGGGCGAGGTTGAGCGGGTGGCGGCCCTCGGAGGCGGCGCGCACCAGGGGCCAGGCGAGCACGTAGTTGGCGCGCCAGGCCAGCGGTGACAGGAGCGTCACGCCGAGGCAGCACAGGGCGAGCAGGTCCGCGGGGCCGGGCCGGGCCCACAGCACGGCGGCGAGGAAGAGGGCGATGGCGAGCCCCTGCGCGACGGTCATGCTCCCGGGAGGAGGAATGGACTCCGCGGGCAGCACGAGGGACAGCAGCAGCGTGGGCAGGCCCTGCGCGTTGGGTGCCAGGGCCCAGGGCGGCGTGGTGCGGGCGAGCGTGTCGCTCCAGAGCTGGAACTGGGTGAGGGTGCCGTCCCAGCCATAACGGGCGAGGGTGGGCAGCGCGAGGGCGAGGCCGAATGCGGCGGTGGCGCCGATGACGCGCCAATGGCGGCGCCAGAGGAAGAAGAGTCCGACGAGGGCGGCGGGCGGCTTGAGGAGGACCGCGACGGCGAAGGCGGCGCCGGGACGCCAGACGTGGCCGCGCTCGGCGCCGAGCGTGGAGAGGACGACGAGCAGGAGGAGGACGGCGTCGACCTGTCCGTAGAACAGCTCGAAGGTGAAGGCGGGGAGGAGGGCGAAGGTGGCGAGGCCGGGGCCCCACGCCCAGGGCGTGGCCTCGGTGGGGCCGGGTGCGGCGCGGGTGGTGAGGCGGGCCACGAGCCACAGGGCCACGATGGAGCCCAGGTTCCACAGGGCGACGGCGGCGCGCGCGGGGAGGACGGTGAAGGGGATGAAGAGGGGCGCGGTGATGGGCGCGTACTTGAACGGCATGGTGCCGTCGGAGACGCGGTAGAGGTCGGTGCCCTCCAGGAAGCGCTCGGCGGCGGTGAGGTAGACGCGGAAGTCCACGCCGCGCCGGGGGTGCTGGCCCACGGCCACCGCTGCCACCGCGAGCACGGCGAGGACGAGCCACCAGAACCAGCGGGCCCACTTGTCGGAGGTACTTGCGTCGAGTGAGGGCCCCGGCGAGGCGACGTTCATCGAGGAGGGGGGAGGAGGGGGAGGCGGCACCATTTCATGCCAGCCGCCGCGCGGCAACGTCAGCACCTTTCCGCGATGGATGTTCCGTGCCGCTCAGCGCGTGGGCAGCTCACGGAAAGTGATGCCGTCCAGCTCCAGGCGGCGCACGGCGTCCACCAAGCGCTCCGTGCCGATGACCATGGTGGCGAAGTTGCCCAAGCGGAACAGGTCCCGGTCCGTGGGCAGGGAGGCCGCGTCGAGGATGGGTTCGTCGGGTCGCGTGAGTCTGAACCGTCCACAGGTCGGGCACGGAGGGGGCACGTCCGGGGGAATACAGTCCGGATGCAGCCGGCCGCGCGGCTCAATCTGGAGCTCCAGAAACTCCGGCGGGTTCTTCTGGCGGAACCGCAGCGCAGTCGGGCCAGCCAGCAATCCTCGCACTCCCTCTGCCTGGAGCTGCTCCAGCGCATCGCGGCGCAGGAGCACCACTGAAATCAGCCATTCGAACGCGGCGAGCTTTCCGGAGGCACGGCCCACCAGTGGCCCGAAGCCCGTGCCGGGGGGCAGCGTTGCACCGGGGGGCGCGAGGGGACGCACCAGTTCGCGCAGGCGCGCAAATTCGGTGAAGGGCTCGGGCCTGGGCTTCTTGAATTCGTCGCGCTCTGGCAGTTGCGAGAGGTCAACGCACGGATAGCAGTGGCCCGTGCCGCTCCACGTTGTGTCGCAGGTGGGGCACCGCACACCCGGTAGTCCCCACCTATGCGACGCGTCGATGTACCCGCCGTACTGCGCTACGACCGCATCGTCCTCATCCAGCCAGAAGAATCGGCTCATCTGTCTTCATGCTCCCTGGCGGGAATAGTAGGGCTGAACGGGGCCGCCCATGAGCTGAAAGCGGTGGATGAGCTCTCCTGCATGCTTGTAGATCTCAGTCGGGCTGGCGTCTGGCTTCGCCTTCATGAAGTCTCTCCATGCCTTGTTCCATGCTCCTCCGCGACCGTTGCCATCGTGAATTCGTCTGTGGAGGTCGCGCGGAATGGGCAGGGTGTAGTGGTGGATCTTGACGCCCTGGCGCTCGAACCACTCCGCCAGCTCTCTCGCTTGGGGGAAGATGTGGTGCTTCTCCCAGCGCCCGGCCGTGAGCTGCAGTGAAGGGAGGATGGGCCGCTCTGGCGCGCCGTTCCAGTTGGGGAAGACCATGACGGCGCCCCGTGGAAGGTTCTGTGCTCCTCCCCAGTTCCTTCGGGGCCCACTGCCCGGCGCCGCGGCTGCCGCGGGAGGGCGCGCGGGTGGGAAGCGCGCCAGCTCGACTCCGCCGGGCACGTCCTCGCAGCGGTAGACGCCGCAGAGCGTCTCCCCGCACAGCACGGTGACGCACTGGTCCTCTCCCGGGTCGGAGCACTCTGCCTCCGCTTCTTCCCAACGATGCTGAGAAGAAGGCGTGGCGGTGGCGCAGCCCAACCAGTGCACGGCGAGCAACGAAAGCCAGAACGCGCGGAGGGTTCGCATATCCCGCGAACCCTGGCGTCCTGGTCAGCGGCCTTCGTGGAGAAGGTGGCGCGGCTACAGCCCGTACGTCTCCAGCAGCCGCAGCCACACCTCGCTCATGGTGGGGAAAGACGGCACCGCGTGCCAGAGCGTGTCGAGCGACACCTCGCCCGCGACGGCAATCGTCGCCGCGTGCAGCATCTCGCCCACCTCGGGCCCGGTGAAGGTGGCGCCGACGATGACCCGGCGCTTCTCGTCCACCACCAGCTTCGCGGTGCCCTTCAGCTCCCGGCCCAGCAGCCCGGTGCCGGACACGTTCTGCATCTCGTACCGCACCGTGCGCACCGGCAGCTTCGCCTCGCGTGCCCTCGCCTCGGTGAGCCCCACGCTCGCCACCTGTGGGTGGGTGAAGATGACCTGCGGCGTCGCCTTCGCGTCCGCCCACGCGTGCGCCTTCTTCCCCGCGATGATGTCCCCCACCAGCCGCGCCTGGTACTTGCCCATGTGCGTGAGCAGGTTGCGCCCATTCACGTCGCCGCACGCGTAGAGCCAGCCGCCCTCCACGCCCTTCGCGCGGAGCTGGTCGTCCACCGCCACGGGCTTCCCGCCTGACAGGCCCACCGTCTCCAGGCCGAGCCCCTCCGTACGCGCCTCGCGGCCCATGGCCACCAGCAGCGCGTCCGCGCGGACCTCCTCTCCGTTGGTGAGCGTCACCGTCACTTCGCCCTCGCCTCCAGCGCGTTGTACGCGAGCGGCCGTCGTGCCCAGCAGCACCCGCACGCCCGAGTCCCGGAGCGCCTGCGCCACCTGCTCACCCACGAAGGGCTCGAAGCGCGACAGCAGACTCTTCCCGCGCTGGGCCACCGTCACTTCCGAGCCCAGCGAGCGCCAGGCCTGCGCCAGCTCCACCGCCACGGCCCCGCCTCCCAGCACCATCAGCCGCTTCGGCACCTCCTTCGCGCCAGTGCCCTCGCGGTTGTCCCAGGGTTTCGCCTCCTTCAGTCCGGGGATGTCCGGCAGGCGGGGGCGGCTGCCGGTGGCCAGCACCACCGCGCGCCGGGCGTCCAGTTCACGCACCGTGCCGTCGCGGGCCTCCACGTGCACCTTGCGCGGGCCGGTGAGCCTGCCGTTGCCGCGCACCACCGTCAGCTTCGCGCTCTCGGCCCACTTCGCCTGGGAGTCGTCCCGGTAGTTGCCCACCATGAAGTCGCGATGCTCCAGCACCGCGCTCGCCACCAGCGGACCCTTGATGGCCTCGCGAGCGCCAGGCGCCATCCTCGCCAGCCACAGCGCCTCCGCCGGGCGCAGCAGCGCCTTGCTGGGGATGCAGGCCCAGTAGGAGCACTCTCCGCCGAGCAGCTCGTGCTCCACCAGCGCCACCGACAGCCCGGCCGCCGCGGCGCGTGCCCCCGCGTTCTCTCCCGTCGGCCCCGCGCCAATCACCACCACATCGAAGGCTTCCGCCATGTGCTCGCCCCCCGTGGACTGTTCCGTAGGCCGGGAGGGCAGGCGGGCCAATCCGACCTGGGGCTGCACGTCAGATGGTGGAAAGAGTGTCTGGTAGCCAGATGACATCTGCCCCGGCGTCACGGCTGATGCGACAGCGCGGTGGCCACGCGGGGCGGGTATCCGGTCATGGAGTGACGGGAGCGGCACGCCAGGGGCCGCCCGGCACTTCCGCGGGGTGCAAGGCGGGAAGGGCGTCCGGAGCGTGAGCCCGGCCGGGCGGACGTCACGTGTCAGGAACCCAGGGGCCCACGCGTCCGTGCCCGGGTTGACGTGGGCGGGGCGCGCAGGCGCCTTGCCCGTGAACGAACGATGGTCCGTGCCGGAATCGGGTGCGCGGCGGGAGGTGTGCCATGGGGACTGTATTGAACGGTGTCTCGGGTCGCTCCACGCCGTGCGCGCCTGACCGGGTGTGACCTCCTCCCTCGCTGAGCCTTGTCGCTGAGCTGGACGGAGCGGGTCTCCGCTTCCCGGGTGCCGCACGTGCGCGCGGAGCCGTAACCGCCGTGCAACCAGCCGGCGTGTGCCCCGTGTCTCCCGTGGCGTGAAGCCCGGGATGCACGCGGCCCACGCGCGGCCCGCTGGGAACCGTTCGTCCACTCATGTCTTCTTCCAGGAATCGCCGTCCCCGCGCGCCTCGCCGGCGCGACAGGGCCTCGCAGTCGTCGTTCCCGCTGTCTCCATCCGACAACCCGTCCGCGCGCCACCTGCGCGTGCAGTCCTCCCTCTTCCAGGAGGTGTCCCTGCTCTTCCGCTCCGAGCTGTCCGACCCGCGGCTCGAGGGCGTCTCGCTGTCCTCCTTCGAGCTGTCCCCGGATGGCCGGCTCGTCCGCATCGGCTACACCCTGACGCCGGAGTCCGCGGCGTCCGGCACCCGCGCCGTGCAGGAGGCGCTCGAACGCGCGAGCGGCTACCTGCGCTCACAGCTCGCGCTGCACCTCGACATGAAGCGGGTGCCACAGCTCCGCTTCATCTACATCGGCGTGGCGGAGCGGAGGCCAGAAGACCCCGGCGCCAACGGGGAAGGGGGTGAGCAATGATGCCCCGCATCCTCCCGGCGGAGCCCGGAGCCGTGCCCATCCTCGTCTGGGCCCGCGCGCTGCCACCGGGCGCGGAGAAGCAGCTCCGGCACATCGCCGCCCAGCCCTACACCGTCGAGCATGTGGCCGCGATGCCGGACGTCCACGTGTCCTCGGGCGTCGCCGTGGGCACCGTCTTCGCCACCGGGCACCACGTCGTGCCCGGAGCGCTGGGCGGTGACCTGGGCTGCGGCGTGAGCGCGTACCGTTTCCCCACTCCGGAGACGCCCCTCGGCCGCGACGTGCTGGAACCCCTGCTGGCGCGCCTGGCCCGGGAGGTGCCGGTAGGTGACGCAATCCATCGGGGCCGGGGCGTGCCACTTCCACCCGAGCTGGAGTCCCCGCCCCTGTCCACCCAGAAGCTGCGCCACGCGTGGGAGCGGCTGGCGCCGCGACACCTGGGCACCCTGGGCGGAGGCAACCACTTCCTCGAGCTGGACCGGGACGCGGAGGGAAACGTCTGGCTGCTGCTGCACACGGGCTCGCGCGGGGTGGGGGCCGCCATCGCCGACCACCACCTGCGCGTGGCCCGGGCGCTCGGGGAGGGCAGCCTGCCCGGACTGAGCACGCACGCGCCCGAGGGCATCGCCTGCCTCGCCGACACCGGGTGGGCCTGCCGCTTCGCCCGGGCCAACCGCGACGCCATCGCCGCGCGCGCGGTGGAGAGGGTGTCCGAGGCGCTCGGCGTGGCTCCGGATCCGGAGTCCACCGTGGACGTGCACCACAACCATGTCGCCGAGGAGGTGCACTTCGGCCGCGCGCTGCTCGTGCACCGCAAGGGCGCGGTGGGCCTGGAGGCAGGGCAGCGGGGGCTCATCCCCGGCTCCATGGGCACGGCGTCCTACGTGGTGGAGGGCCGGGGCGAGCCGCGCGCCTTCCGCTCCTGCTCACACGGGGCGGGGCGCGTCCTCACGCGGAGCGAGGCCCGTGCCCGCATCCGCCCGGCCGCGCTGGAGCACGCACTGCGCCGGGTGGTGTACGACCGGGGCCGGGCCTCGTCCCTGGTCGAGGAGGCCCCGGCCGCCTACCGGGACATCACCGAGGTACTGGAGGACGAGGCCGACCTCGTCACCCCCCTCCGGCGCCTCACCCCCATCGCCGTCCTCAAGGGCTGAGCGAGGGCGCCGCCCGGGGCACCCCACCGGCGCCGTGCCCGGGGCGGCACGGCGCCCTCCCACCGGGGCGCTCGGCTGCTGGCCGGGCGTTTTCACTCCAGGTTCAAGCGGAGAGCGACGCCGGGCCCGGGTTCTGGGGCTTCCCGGGCAGATCCACGCCCGGAAGCCCCGGCCGGAGCGGGTCCGATGGCGGACAGCGTTCGACTTCCATGTCAGGGTGGGTTCCCGAGCCCGTCCGGATGCCGTAGAATCGGACACCAGAAGCACACGTGCGAACCTGCTGGGGCGTCGTCTAATGGCAGGACATCAGACTTTGACTCTGATTATCAAGGTTCGAATCCTTGCGCCCCAGCCAATCCGCTCCGGGGGGACGCGGTAGCAAGCGCGTCCGTCCGCGTGCATGAAGGACGGTGGCCCGATGCCGCAGAAGACGCTCCTGCTGGTCTCCGTGGGTAGCCCACCGGCCTCCCTCCTGAGGGACTTGCAGGATCCGCTGGCGACGCACATGGGCGTCCAGGCGGTGGTGTCGAAGACGGCCCTTCCCTCTCCGGCCTACGCCTTCAACAAGGACCGGGGGCAGTACCACTGCAACGCCATCATGCGGCGGCTCACTCCGATGCTGGAGCCCGGGCAGACGGCCGTGATGGGCATCACCGACGTGGACCTCTTCGTCCCCGACTCGCCCTTCGTCTTCGGCGAGGCGGACCGTGAGTCCCACACGGCGGTGGTGAGCCTCTTCCGCCTGCGCCAGGGCGCGGACGGCGACCACCTGCGGCGCCGCATCCAGTCGGAGGTGGTGCACCAGGCCGGGCACCTGCTCGGGCTGTCCTACTGCGAGGACCCCCGGTGCGTCATGTTCTTCGCCCAGACGCCCCAGGACTGCGACCGCAAGCAGCTTTCGCTGTGCAATATGTGCCGCAACGAGCTGCAGAAGCTCAACCGCTGACCCGCCGCGGACATTGAATCTCCCGCGACGCGTTGACGTCCGACCCGGCGCGCCCTGTAGTACGGGGCACTCGAACAGGCCGGAAAGCGGAGCGACAGCGATGAAGGGCATGCGGCGGTTCCTCGGCGGAGTGCTGGCGGTGGGCTTGCTGGGGGCGTGTGAGCCCCTGGATGACGGCGGTGGCGGCACCATCGGTGACGTCCTCTTCACCCGGGGCTTCGCCTTCGTGCGCGAGGACGACCGCAACGTCTTCGTGGTGGACGACGAGGGGGACCCCAACAGCCCGCAGCGGCTGACGACGGTGGGCGGCGTGTACTGGCCTTCCGTGTCGCGCGACGCGCGCAGCGTGGTCTTCGTCCAGCGCACCGGGACCACCACCTCCTTGCAGACGGTGCCCACCACGGGTGGGCCCGCGGCCACGCTGTTCACCTCGGGAGACGCGGCGTGCCCGCGCGGCTGCACCAACTTCCGCACGCCGACCTTCAGCCCCGACGGCCGCAGCGTCGTCTTCGTCTACTCGACGGCCAACAGCTCCGTCACCTCGCTGGGGCGGGTGAACACGGACGGCAGCGGCTTCCAGGAGCTCACGCCCAACACGACCATCTCCTACGGCGCGCCGTCCTTCCTCCCCAACGGGAGCGCGGTGCTCGCGCCCGCGGGCAGCGGCCTGCGGCAGCTCGACCGGATTGCGCGCGTGCCGCTCGACGGGTCGACCATCATCTACAGCTCGCTGGGCAACGAGGTGCTGGCGGTGGAGAACCGTGTGGCGGTGTCCCCGAGCGGCTCGCAGGTGGCCTTCGACGGGCGCCTGTCCTCCGGCAGCGTCCGCATCTACGTGGCGGGCCTCACCGCCGGCAACGTGGCCGTGGGGCGGCGGGTGACGGACCTCACGGACGCGCGCGTGCAGGAGACATGGCCGAGCTGGACGCGCTCCAATCAGCTCGGCTTCCTCCTCGCGGACGCGAGCGGCGGCGACCCGGGCATCTACCGCGCCAGTGTCGACACCGGTGGCGCGACGAGCTCGGTGTCGCTCTCGGTGCCCAGCGCCGCGGAGCCTTCCTACGGGCCGATGTAGGCCGTGAGGCGGCGCGGGCCCGTGCGCCGCATGTGCGTCAGGGCCCGCGCGGAGCGAGGCTCGCCTGGCTGGCCGCGCTGCCTCCGGTGGAGGGGGGCCGCTGGCGTCCGGGCTCGCGAGGCGCGATGCTGCCCCGGCGGAGGTGGGTGATGTCCCTGTTCGATGCAGTGCTCGCGGGTGACCGCGAGGCCGTGAAGTCCAAGCTCGCCGCCGGGGCGGACCCCAACCCGTTCGACGCGGAGGGGCGCACGCCGCTGATGGCCGCCGCCCGCGCGGGCCGGGCCGACATCGTGCGCCTGCTGCTGGAGGCGGGTGCGGACCCCGAGCTGACGGACAGCCTCGGCGAGCCCGCGCTCATCATGGCCGCCGCCCACGGGCACGCCGAGGTCTGCAAGCTGCTGCTCCCCCACGCCAGGGACGACGAGCGCGACCTGGCGCGCACGCTGCTGTCCGGCGTGGGCATCACCGACCTGCGCACCGAGCCCGACGTGCCGCCGCCGGACGACCTGCGCCGCAAGCTCGCCTCCGCGGGCGCGTACGTGGCCGGCAAGCTGGGTGATGACGGGCCCACGAGGCGGCTGGAGCGGGCCCTCCGCTCGGAGAAGCCCCACAAGCGCTGAGCCCGTCCTCCGGAATGACAAAGGCCCGGGGCTTCGCGGTGGAAGCCTCCGGGCCTTCGTCTCACGGTGACGGGCGGGCTTTCATGAGCCCGGCCCCGCCACCGGCCTGGCTCACTCCGGCTTGGCGCTCACCGACACGCCGGGCGTCACGGTGCCCGCGCCGGTGCGGGTCTCCACCATCGCGTCGGCCACCAGCTCGGTGATGTCCCTGACCTTGATGTTCTCCTCGCGGCCGGTGTCGTTGACCGCGTCCTTGAGCATCGTCGAGCAGAACGGGCACGCCACCGCCACCACGCCGGTGCCGCCCTTGTCCTTGTAGTCGCCCACCATGCCCGGCTTCTTCTTGTCCGTGGCATCGGGGTACGGCGTGGACGGGTCCTCGGCGTGCTTCAGCGTCAGCGCCGCCTCGTTCAGGCGGTTGTGGTTGATGCGCGTGCCGATGTGCTCCTCCATCCACATGCGCCCGCCACCCGCGCCGCAGCAGAAGCCCTCGCGCTTGCTGCGCTGCATCTCCACCACCTCCAGCCCGGGGATGGCGTTGAGCACCTCGCGCGGCGCGTCGTACACGCCGTTGTGCCGGCCCAGGTAGCAGGGGTCGTGGTACGTGAGCTTCGTGTTCATCACCTGGGAGAGCTTGATGCGCTTCTCCTTCAGCAGCTCGTTGATGAGCTGCGTGTGGTTGATGACGCGGTACTCACCGCCGAACTCCGGGTACTCGTTCTTGATGGTGTTGAAGCAGTGCGGGCACTGGGTGATGACCGCCTTCACGCCCATCGAGTTCCACGTCTCGACGTTCGTCCTGGCCATCGACTGGAAGAGGTACTCGTTGCCCATGCGGCGCGCGGAGTCGCCGTTGCACATCTCCTGCTTGGACAGCGTGGCGAAGGACACGCCCGCCTCGCGCATGATTTTCACCAGCGCGCGGCTGACCTTCTTCTGCTTGTCGTCGTAGCTGCCCGCGCAGCCCACGAAGAAGAGGTACTCGTACGGGCCGCCGCCGTCGCCCCACGTCGGCAGCGCCAGGTCCTCGGCCCACTCGTCGCGCCGGTCCTGGCCCAGGCCCCAGGGGTTGCCCTGGCGCTCGATGCCCTCGAACACGCGCTGGATTTCCGGCGGGAACTCCGCCTTCACCTGCACCTGGTAGCGGCGCATGTCGATGAGGCGCGGCACGTTCTCGATGAACACCGGGCAGGCCTGCTCGCACCAGCCGCAGCTCGTGCACGCCCACACCGTCTCCGCCTTCAGCGCCGTGCCGACGATTTCGGGCAGCGGCTCCTTCGTCCTGCCGGGGCCGAAGCCCTCCTCCACCCACTGCTCGTGGTCCCAGATCCAGTGCTTCAGGTCCTGGTTGACGCCCTTGTGCGTGAGCGGCTTGCCGGTGATGTACGTGGGGCAGTGCGTCTGGCAGCGGCCGCACTCGGTGCAGGAGTACAGGTCCAGGCCCTGCTTCCAGGTGAGGTCCTTCACCGTGGCGGCGCCGAACTCCTCCTTCTCCAGGTTCGGCGTGGGCAGCTTGCCGGTGGAGTGGGTGCGCTGGAAGAAGACGTTGGGCAGGCCGGTGATGATGTGGAAGTGCTTCCCCACGGGGAGGAAGTTCAGGAACGTCAGGATGATGCCGAGGTGAATCCAGAAGCCGGCCGCGCCCACCATGTGAGCGGCCGACTCACCGAGCGGCATCATCGCCAGGCCCACCGCGCTGGTGACGGGCTCCCACCAGACGAGCGCCGACGCGGCCTGCGGCACCTGCGTGGCACCCATCTTCGCCGCCGCGGCGTTCGCGGCCACCATGTGGCTGCCGCCGAAGAGGAACTCGGTAATCATCAGGCCGGAGATGAAGCCCAGGATGAGGTAGGCCTCCCAGGAGACCGTCATGCGGTCCGGCTTCACCTTCCAGCGCGTCCAGACGAAGTAGGCGCAGCCCAGCAGGGCGAGCGCGGCCACCACGTCCTTGGCCAGCAGGTAGACCTTGTAGAGGCCGAGCAGCGCCGCCTGGTCCGCCCAGAAGGGGGCGCCCAGGTCGGTCAGCACCTCCAGCGCCGTGGACGAGAAGCCCATGGCGAAGAGCATGAGGGTCCGCAGCGCCAGCACCATGAAGGCGGCGTAGATGAAGACGTGCATCAGGCCCGGGGTGAACTCCTCCGGATCCACCATGCGCTTCTGGCCGAGGCCGAAGAGCACGAGCCGCTTGATGCGCTCGGGGATGTGGTCGAGCCGGTTCTCCTTCTTCATCGCGAGGAGCACGCCGATACGACCGGACATGGTCATCACGAAGATGGGGATGGCGACGGCGAGCAATAGGCCGGTGATGATGGGACTCATGGGACTCTGGGGACCTCTGGGGGCGCGCGGCGACGAAGGCCCGGTTGCCGCGGCGCGGCAAATCTCGAGTTCTGGTCAACCCTAACAGGGGTGATTCGCGAATCAAGCGCTGTGCGGCGGCGCGTGTCCGGCACTGAAGCACGAAGTGGAGGTCCGCTGGAGGGGGACCGACCTGCGCACGCATTTACTGATGTGAACCCCTTCCAGGCACGGGCTTGAAAATGAGGGGTCCGTCAATCGTGTAGAGCTTCCGCCGGTGAAGGGGCGGCCCTACCCTGTACGATTGTCGCCGCCATTGTCCGACGGGTGACGGTTTCAAGTGTCCGTATTTACAGGGCTGATTGGCTCTGGGCAGGCGGGCGGGCATACGGCGGGGGAGGCGCCCGAAACTTTGATGCCCCAAGGGCTTTACAACGCGAAGCGACATGGCCAGAATCTTCGGTAAATCGGTCAACGCTTGAGTGGTCGGGCACCACATGGGGTGGGCCCGAGTCGACCGAAAGAGGGGCGCCCACGGGGAGGCGAGCCATCAACAGGCCGTCCACCTTCGCCAGACGGAGCGCGCACCAGAGGAGCCGAGCATGGTTCAGCACGATGACACCACGTACATGGACGATGAGGGCCTCCCCTATGTGGACCGGGGGGATGACAACGAGTCGGATGGCGTGAGCCAGGCGGAAGGTTCCGTGAGCACCCGTTGGGGCTACGGCGAGGAAGCGTGGGGCGGTTGGCACGCGGCCGAGTGAAGGCGGGGCCCCCGCGGCCCATGGATGCGCGGGGGCATTCCAGACGTACGTCGTGCGGCGAGTAGGACCGAGCGTATGAAGCCCGAGCGGTGGCTCCCTTCAAGGTGAGCACCCGGGCGCGAACGCCAGACCCGGGCCCCTTGCCGGAAAGCCCGACTCCCGACATCCTCTGACGCTGAAGCCTTCCCGTGGGAGCCCCCGCTCCCGGGCGTTGTGGCCCATGAGACTTCTGGCGGCGAGGGGCGTCATCCCTCGCAGAGAGATTCGCGGCACAATGCCTCGTGAGCGCACGGGGGAGTTCGGATGAATCAGACGGCCTGGGCAGTGGAGCGCGACGCCGAGCACGGCCGTGAGGTGCTCCTCCTCGTCACCCTGGAGGCGGACGCCGACGCGCCCCGCACTCCCGTGGCCATCAACCTCGCCCTGGACCGCAGCGCGTCCATGCGCGGCGTGCCCCTGCTGGCCGCCATCCAGGCCGCCCAGGCCCTCGTGGAGCGCGCCAGCCCCCGGGACTACCTGGGCCTGCTCACCTTCGACGCAGAGCCCGAGCAGGTGCTCCCCATGCGCGCCATGGAGCCTGGCGCCAAGGCCCAGCTCCTCAAGGTGCTGTCACGCCTGGAGGCCGGCGAGGGCACCGCTCTGCACGAGGCCGTCGAGCGCGCCTCGGAGGCCGCCCGCCGCGTCCTCGTCCCCGGCGCCCGGCCCCAGGTGCTGATGCTCACCGACGGCGAGCCCTCGGTGGGCCCGTCCCAGCTCCCGGACTTCAAGAGGCTCGGCGCCCGCGTGGCCGAGTCCGGCGTCATGCTGCACGCGCTGGGCCTCGGCCGGCACTACCTGCCCGACATCCTCGAGGCCCTCACCAGTCCGTCCGGCACCGGCTTCGTCCACGTGGACGACCCCGAGGGGCTGCCCATGGCCGTGGGCCAGCTCGGCGCGGAGCTGTTCGGCGAGGTGGTGTCCGACGCGCGCGTCCACGTGCTGCCCTCGGGCTTCGCCGACCTGCGCTGCCGCCACCGCTACCCCGCGCGCGTGGAGGGTGACGCCATGAGCGCGTCGCTCGGCGCCGTGTCCCAGGCCTTCCCCCGCCGCGTCCTCTTCTCCGGCCTGCTGGGCTCGGCCGAGTGGAACCTGGGCGTGTCCGCCTCGTACACGGAGAATGGTGACACACGCCGCATCACCGTGCCGGTGACGCGCATCCTCCCCGACAGCGACCAGGGCCGCTACGTGCGCGCCGTGTCCGCGGAGCTGGAGCTGGTGGCCGCCGAGGCCGCGGCATGGAAGGCCCTGGGCCGCCGTCACCAGGAGTCGGCCGAGCGGGCGCTGGAGTCCGCCGACATGGCGCTCTACAGGCTCGCCCGGCTCGGC
Organism: Myxococcus sp. RHSTA-1-4; assembly: GCF_020037125.1. Classification (GTDB taxonomy): domain Bacteria; phylum Myxococcota; class Myxococcia; order Myxococcales; family Myxococcaceae; genus Myxococcus. The sequence continues at coordinate 108,899 of NZ_JAIQDG010000019.1, read as the reverse complement.
GCGCCCGAGGTGCCTCCGCAGCGCCACGTGGAGCGGCTGGCCGACCTGCGCCGCCTCATGGAGCGCCGCGCCAACCAGCAGCACCCCGCGCTGCTGATGCGCCGCGCCCACTCCGAGGTTTCCCGTATCACCATGAGCCGCGTGGGCCCCGCCGCCCCCGCGCTGGTGCCCTGGAAGACCGAGGACTAGCGCCGCCCGCCCGTCTGCCCTCCTCGCCCCAGCAGCCCGGCTTCCCGTAACCTCCTGGACTTCCGTGACGTAGGGAAGACAGCAGCCGGCCCGGCGGCGGGGAATGCCCGCCCGCCTGGAGGGTTGATGGGTGTCGGAGACCCCCGTCCGTCGCTGGCGGGCCGGCCCGGGGTGGGTTAACGGGAGGCGCATGAAGCGTCAGCAGCGGAAGAGGCTCGGAGCGGTGGGCGGTGTCGGCGTGTTCCTGCTGGCCGCGGTGGCGTGGGCGGAGCTGCCCTCGACCGCGGTGGGCTCGAGCGCGCCCGATGAGGGCGACCCTCGCGTGGAGGCGGCGCTGCTCGTGGACGCCACCCAGGTGAAGCCGGGCGACCCGTTCCGCGTGGGCGTCCGCTTCCGGATGGACCCGGGCTGGCACATCTACTGGAAGAACCCCGGCGACTCCGGCCTGGAGACGGAAATCGCCTGGGACACGCCGGGCTCCACCGTGGGGCCGCTGCAGTGGCCCTTCCCGCACACCTTCCGCACGCCGGACGGCTTCATCGTCACCCACGGTTATGACGGCGAGGTGCTCCTCTTCGCCCAGGCGCGCGCCGCGGAGAACGCCACCGGCGCGCTGCAGCTCTCCGCCGCGGTGGAGGCGCTGGTGTGCGAGGTGCACTGCATCCCCGCCGAGCTGATGCTCACCCGGAATGTGCCGCTGGGCCCCGAGACGGTGCTGGACGCGGACGCCGCGAGCGCCTTCGACGCGTCCCACGCGAAGGTGCCCCGCCCGGTGGCGGACACCGGCCACACGGTGAAGCTCGCGCTGGACACGCAGCAGCTCACCGCGGGCCAGGAGTTCACCGGCACCCTCACCGTGACGGGCCCCGGCGGCGCGCCGCTGCCCGCGCTGGAGGATGACTTCTTCACCGCCGAGCGCATCTCCGGTGTGGAGCGGGTGACGCTCGCCTCGGCGGGCCCGGGCCGCTTCACGCTGAAGGGCACGGCGGAGCCGGACGTGCCGGGGGCCGCGCCGCGCCTCACCGGCGTGCTGCGCCTGGGCACGAAGGCCTCGGGCTACCAGCCCCTGGCGGTGGACGTGCCGCTGGCGCCCATGGTGGCCGCCGCCGGGGCCGGGAAGCCCGTGGCGGCGAAGATGCCGTCGGTGAAGGACAGCATCGCGGCGGTGAAGCCGGTGGCCGCGGCGGTGCCCCCGTCCGCCGTCCCCGCGGAGTCGCCCGTGGGCCTGGGCCTGGCGCTGCTGTTCGCGTTCCTCGGGGGCGCGCTGCTCAACCTGATGCCGTGCGTGTTCCCCGTGCTGGCGCTGAAGGCGTACGGCTTCACGCGCATGGTGCAGCAGGAGCACGGCCGCGTGGGCGCGCACGCCGCGGCGTACGCGGGCGGCATCATCGGCAGCCTGCTCCTGCTGGCGGGCGCGGTGCTCGCGGTGCGCGCGGGCGGGGCCAGCGTGGGCTGGGGCTTCCAGTTCCAGGAGCCGCTCTTCGTCGCGGCGGTGAGCGCGGTGCTGGTGGCCTTCGCGCTCAACCTCTTCGGTGTCTTCAACGTGGGCCTGGACGGCACCACGCTGGCGGGCAAGGTGGACCAGAGCCACGGGCTGCTGCACAGCGCGGGCGAGGGTGTGCTCGCGGTGGTGCTGGCCACGCCCTGCTCGGCGCCGATGCTGGGCACGGCGGTGGGCTTCGCCTTCGCGGCGGGCCCCGTCACGGTGCTGGCCATCTTCGTCGCGCTGGGCCTGGGCCTGGCGCTGCCCTTCTGCGTGCTGGTGCTGGTGCCGGGGCTGGCGAAGAAGCTGCCGAAGCCGGGCGCGTGGATGGAGCGCTTCAAGCAGGTGCTGGGCTTCGCGCTGCTGGGCACCACGGTGTGGCTGGTGTGGGTGATGGGCGGGCTGGCCGGCGTGGACGGCATGGCGCGGCTTCTGGCCTTCCTCGTCGCGGTGGGGCTGGGCGCGTGGCTGTATGGCCAGTCCCAGGCGCAGGACGGCGGGCGCCGGCTGGGCACCGCGGCGGTGGCGGTGCTGGTGCTGGTGGCCACGGGCGGGGTGGCGCTGCGCTTCGACGAGGCGGCGGCCCCCACGGCGCGGGCGTCCACGGTGGCGCAGGCGCAGCCGTGGGACGCGGCGGCGGTGGACGCGGCGCTGGCGGCCGGTCAGCCGGTGTTCATCGACTTCACGGCGGACTGGTGCCTCACCTGCAAGTTCAACGAGCGCACCGTGCTGGCTCGCGAGGAGGTGCGGGCCGCCTTCGCCGAGAACCACGTCGCCTTCTTCGTGGCGGACTGGACGCGCCGCGACGCGCGCATCACCGCCAAGCTGGCCGAGCATGGCCGCGCGGGCGTGCCCATGTACCTGGTGCTGAGCCCCGGCGCCCCGGAGAAGCCGGAGGTGCTGCCCGAGTTGCTCACCGCGGAAACGGTGGTGAACGCGGTGAAGCGCGCGGCGGAGTGCTCGCCCGCGCGACGCAAGGACGGCTCGAGCATCCTCTGTGCCGCCGGACCCATGCGGCCTTGAGCCGCGGATGCAGTCGAACCCCAGGAGGAATGCCATGAAGCAGGTCTTCACCGCCCTCGCGCTCGGCACGCTGTTCGTGGGCGCCCCCGCCCTCGCCGACGCCGAGGTGGGCAAGCCCGCGCCGGCCTTCACGCTGAAGGACGAGACGGGCAAGGAGCACTCGCTGGCGCAGTACAAGGGCAAGGTGGTGGTCCTCGAGTGGACCAACCCCGAGTGCCCCTTCGTGAAGCGGCACTACGAGGCCGACACGATGGCCACCACCCTCAAGGGCTTCGACGCGAAGAAGGTGGTGTGGCTGGCGGTGGACTCCACGGCGCACAACACGCCGGAGAAGTCCGCGGCCTGGAAGAAGGCGGAAGGCTTCACCTACCCGGTGCTGCAGGACGCGCCCGGCACGGTGGGCAAGGCCTACGGCGCCAAGACGACGCCGCACATGTACGTCATCGACGAGCAGGGCGTGGTGCGCTACGCGGGCGCCATCGACGACGACCCGCGCGGGAAGAACGACAAGAAGGTCAACCACGTGAAGACGGCGGTGGACGCGCTGCTCACCGGCAAGCCGGTGCCGGCCGCCACCACCACGCCGTACGGCTGCTCGGTGAAGTACAAGAGCAGTTAGTCCCGCGCGGAGCGTGGGATGATGTTCCGGGGCCCTCGTCCAGCAACTGGACGGGGGCCTCCTGCTTTCTCGAGGAGGGACGATGGGTACGTGGAGCATCCACAAGGCGGGCGTGGACGATGTCGACGACGTCATCCGGTTGCGGCGGGAGCTGATGCGTCAGTTCGGCGGGCTGACCGAGGCGAACGCGGCGCAGTGGGAGGAGTCCGCGCGGCGGCACCTGCTGACGGCGTTGCCGGAAGGACGGTTCCATGTGTGGCTCGCCTACGCGCGGGGCGAGGCGGTGGCGTGCAGCGGCCTGGTTCCCTTCGAGCGACCTCCGGCGGCGAACCACCTGAGCGGCCTGGAGGGCTACGTCCTCAACATGTACACGGCGCCCGCCTGGCGGGGACAGGGGCTCGCACGGGCGCTGCTCGCGGAGTTGATGGCCTTCGCTCGCGAGGCGGGCATGGGGAAGCTGTGGCTGCATGCCTCGGAAGACGGCCGGCCGCTCTACGAGAAGGTGGGCTTCGCGCCAGAGCCCTCCGCCCTGGAGTGGAAGGTGGACCGGGCCTGACTCCGGTCCGCCTCCCGGCGCAGGGGGCGGGCAGTGGAGCGCCGGCCGGTGCCTTGTCCGATACACGACGCGTTCGGACCTTTGCCCCCAGGAAGAAGGACGATGGCCGAGAACAAGGGCAAGCCGGGGAAGAGCGACGAGCGGACGGACACGAAGAGCGCCGAGGAGCTCCGGCGCGAGGCCCGGCACCAGGAGGGGGGCGAGCGCCGTGACGTGACGGACGAGGACACGGGCGAGGACCGCATCCATCAGAAGGGGATTGGCGGCTATGGCGCCCAGGAGGGCACCGAGCCCGCGCGGAAGTCGCCCCCGCTGAGTGACAAGGACGAGCGCCACCGCTGAATGGATGGGCCGGAGCGCGCGGGACGTCGCGCGACGCGGAAGTCCTCCGGACATCCGAGCGGCGTCTCTCCCTCGCCCGCCGGAGGTCCCATGTCCCCGCTGTCCCGCGCCGCGCGCTCCTGCCTCGTCCTGGGGTTGCTCTTCCTCGCGATGCCCCTGGTGGCTGGCGGGCAGGAGGAGGTGTCACCGGTTGTCGTGGCCGTGAGGCCGGGGCCTGAAGCCGGTCGACACCTATGCGCCCTGCTCCCGAGGCCGTGAGAGCATCCGGACCGTCCCGCGTCGTGAGCCCTTCGGCGGGGGGGCTTGCCGGGCGCGTCCGGCCTCGCGCGGAATGGTGAGCAGCGAGCACAGGGCACCCACGGCGCACAGCCCCGCGGACACCCAGAGCGCGCGGCGCGTGCCGGCGAGGAAGTCCGCGCCGGAGTCTCCGGCCAGTCCGCCCAGCAGCGGCAGGAGCGCCACCGCCAGCAGGCCCGCGATGCGGGCCACGGCGTTGTTCACGCCCGAGGCGATGCCCGCGTAAGGGTCCTCCACCGCGCCGAGCACCACGGCGGTCAGCGGACCCACGGTGAGGGCCAGTCCCAGTCCAAGCACGGTGACGCCGGGCAGCACGGTGCCCACGTAGTCTCCGTCCCGCTGCAGGCGCGTGAGGAGCGCCAGCCCGACACCCGCCAGCAGCGGCCCCGCCGTCATCAGTGGACGCGCGCCGATGCGCCCCGCGAGCCGGCCCACGGCGGGGGACAGCAGGAGCAGCAACAGGGTGATGGGCAGGAGCGCGGCCCCGGCTCCGAGCGCGGAGTATCCAAGCTGCTGCTGAAGCGCGAGCACCACGAGGAAGGTGGCGCCGCCGAGCGCGAAGTACACGACGAGCGTCGTGAGGTTGGCGCCGGAGAAGATGGGGGAGCGGAAGAGCGTGAGCGGCAGCATGGGATGGCGCTCGCGGGCCTCCAGGAAGACGAAGGCGGCCAGAAGCGCGGCGCCTCCGGTGACCGCGAGGATGGCGGGAGCATTCCAGCCATGCGCGGGGCCCTCGATGAGCGCGTAGATGACGCCGCCCAGCCCGAGCGCGGCCGTCACCGCGCCCGCGAGGTCGAGCCCGCGCGTGTCCCCCTTCGGAGCCGAGGCCGGCACGTGGCGCAAGGCAACCCACACGGCGAGCGCGCCCACCGGCACGTTGAGGAAGAAGACGATGCGCCACGAGACGGCATCCACCAGCCATCCGCCGAGCAGCGGACCCACGGCGGTGGTGACGCCGGACAGTCCGGCCCAGGTGGACACGGCGCGCTGGCGGTCCGCCTCGGGGAACGAGGTCCGCAGCAGCGCGAGGCTCGCGGGCACCAGCAACGCGGCGCCCATTCCCTGCGCGGCGCGGAAGAGGGCGAGCGTCCAGGCACTCGGCGCCAGGCCGCACAGCACGGAGGTGAAGGCGAAGGCCACCAGTCCCAGGAGGAAGACGCGGCGCTGTCCCCAGGCGTCGCCCAGCGCGCCTCCCGTCAGCACCAGCGAGCCAAGCGTGAGGAGGTACGCGTCCACTGCCCACTGAAGGCCGGACAGGCCTGTTTCCAGCTCGCGGCCGATGGCGGGCAGGGCCACGTTGACGGCGGTGCCGTCGAGGAAGGCCATGCCGCTGCCGAGGATGCTGGCGAGCAGCACTCCCCGGCCTCGCGGACTGGCATAGGCCACGGAGGCGGCGGGAGCACTGACGGTGGTGGCCATATGGCTCAAGCGTGGGCCCTGCCCCAGCGCAGCGCCAGGGTCGGCATGGCCGGGGGCGGACGCGACAACTTCTCCCGCGCCACCGTGGCGGCACGGGCCCGGCTGCTCGTGCCCTCTCACCTACTGAAGCGCGCTCCCGTCATGCCTACGGTGTGGAGGAGGCACTTGCCTTCGTGGAGGTGGACCATGGCCGAGGCGTGCGACCACGTGGAGCAGGCAGGGAACCCCGAGCCCAGGACGGACGGCTGCGAGGAGTGCCTCGCCATGGGGGATGAGTGGGTGCACCTGCGGCGCTGCCTGACGTGCGGCCACGTGGGGTGCTGCGACTCGTCGCGGAACAAGCACGCGACGAAGCACTTCCGGCACACGCACCATCCCGTCGTCCAGTCCTTCGAGCCGGGCGAGGACTGGGTGTGGTGCTACGAGGACGAGCTCTTCCTGGAGGGGCGGCCCCACCACGACGAGGCGCGGGTGTAGCCGTCCTCTTCGCGCTCCGGGGCGGTCCGCTCAGCGCAGGGACCTGTTGACTTCGAAGGTGTGCACGAGGACGGTCATGCTTCGAGCCGCCGCAGTGCACGAAGTGGCTGAGGTGGCTACATGGGCCCAGCAGCCCCAGGCAGGTGAAGCCCGCGGCGGCGGCGAGGCGGGCCTTGGTGGCTTCCAGGATGGACTGGCTCAGCGGGCGGCCGTGAGGAGCGGGGGCAGATCAGTCCGGCCAACCGCGAGGAGCAGGTACACGGACGGATGGCGCATCGAGGGTGCGCGCATCTCGGACCCCGAGCTCCCTCGGTTCCTGCGCCGAGAGCGAAGGTCCTCTCATCATCGAGCACCGGTTCTACAGGGCCGCTCTCCCCACCGATTCGTCTGCGACGACGCCGGAGTTCTGGAGGCGTGCGTACCTTCAGCAGAGGACACAGCCCGGAGACGCGTTCTTTGTGTGGTCCTGCAGTCGTGTGTCCAGGACGGCAACATCCTGAGCCGAGGGACGGTTCCTGACGCGCAAGGGCGGACTCCGCTCGGTGGCTCGTACTGATTCAAGACGCGGATGCGCCCTGTCGCGGAGCCGCCTCGGCCACACGGTCGCAGCAACGGCAACTCGGGCAGGTTCGAATGCCCGGAGATTGAGGAGCCGCGAAGCCCCGGCTCCTGTCCCCGGGCCGCCCATGCCCGGAATGGAGCTTCCGTTCCGCGTGGCCCACCAGGACTTCTCCGCTCATCGGCCCTGCCTCCCCCCGTCGGCATGTTCAGCCCCCGAGTCGCCCAGTTCTGGAATGGAGCTTCGGTTCCGCGCCGTCCGCCAGGCACTCACCTCTCATGGACCCAGCCTCCCCGCCGTGCCAGCTCCCGGGCTGCCATGCGTGGAATGGAGCCTCGGTTCCCCGCCGCCCGCCAGGCACTCACCTCTCATGGACCCAGCCTCCCCGCCGTGCCAGCTCCCGGGCTGCCATGCATGGAATGGAGCCTCGGTTCCGCGCCGCCCGCCGGGCACTCACCTCGCATGGACCCAGCCTCCACGCCGTGCCAGCTCCCGGGCTGCCATGCATGGAATGGAGCCTCGGTTCCGCGCCGCCCGCCGGGCATTCACCTCTCATGGACCCGGCCTCTCCGCTACGCCAGCCCCGGGCCGCCATGCGCGGAATGGAACTTCCATTCCACCGGGCCTGCCAGTCGATCACCCCTCATGGGCCCCGCCTCTCCGCTGTGTCAGCTCCTCCGGGCCGCCACGCGCGGAATGGAGCTTCCGTTCCGCATGACCCGCCAGGTCCTTCACCGGTGGCGGGCCCCAGCCTCCCCGCCATGTCAGACCCCTGGAGTAGACAGAATGCCGCGGGAGGAACGCTCTTTTCAGCGGAGCGTCGTCTCAGGGGCGGGAGGGGAATGGGGATGTGGACGGCGGAGCAGCTGTACCTCATGAGCATGCGGGACTCGGCGGCGGTGATGGCACTGCGGGGCTACGGCAACGTACGGGCCGAGGAGATGGCGAGGGCCGCGAACCTGTCGGTGGGCAGCTTCTACCGGCGCTACGGAAGCAAGGGCGCCTTCGCCCACCGGGTGCGCCAGTGGGCCGACAGCGAGCTGTGCCGCATCGCGCGCATCGTCTTCGAGATGGAGCCGAGCTCGTCGGAGGACGGCGGCTTCCGCGAGGACTTCGAGGACTTCTGGCAGCAGCTGGCCTGGTTCGCGACGCGGAGGCCGGAGTGCTTCCACTTCGCCTTCATGCACTGGCACGAGGACTCGCTCGAGCCGCAGGCCTTCGGGAGCGAGGCGCGGGCGCTGGTGCGCGAGGTCCTGGCGCGGGGGGAGCACGAGGGGGCGCTGGCGCCGGGCAGCGTCCGGGTGGGTGAGGGGCTCATCTGGGGAGCGCTTGCGGAGCTGGTTCGCGCGCTGGCCCGAAGAGAAGAGGCGTCGCTGGTCGTAGAGGACGTCAACGCCGCGGGCCGGGCCCTCTGGAAGGCGCTGGCGGCGGAGGAGGACTCGCCTTCCCGAGGCACGGGCACGCCTCCTCCGGGGGCAGCGAGGACTGGAGACTCCGGGCTCGAAGACGCCAGCACGTCCGAGCCTGGAGCGGCGCACATCGAGGCCGAGAGCACTGGCGGCCCCTCGTTGGCCACCGGAGCTGCATCGCCCGAAGTGCCCGTGTCCAACGGGGTGGTGTCGGGCCATGCCCCCCGAGAAGAGAGCGCGGTCTCAACGCACGCCGCGCCCCCATGCGCTTCCTGGCAACGCGAGCGCCTGGCTGTGCCACCTGTCAGTCGCGCCGCCTGGCCTCCGAGAGGCAGGTGCCCGGGGCCTCAATGGAGGGATGCGAGGGGCGAGCGCCCTGGCTCTCGGGCGGCTGCGCACGCGGGTGGGTGTTCCTCATGGCACATGCAACGCCAAGGCCTTCATCGAGGGCCGCCCCGTTCGCGCCTCCTGCGATTCACAGCCATGGCTCAGGCGCCGCCGGGCGGCATCTTGTCTCGGGCGAGTCCCTGCTGCCTCAGGAATGAGGATTCGCCGCGGGGCATCCCGCGCGTGACGGTGGCCCCATGGATGGGCGGGAGCCACCGTCACACCTGCTCACGCGGCCACGGGCTCGGCGCGGGGGCGGGTGCGCGCGGAGAGCTTCTTGCGCCCGCCTCCCTTGCGCAGCACGTCCAGCGTGACTTCCTCGTCCGCGGCCAGGGCCATGAGGCGCTGGAGGTCATCGACGCTGCCCACCGTCTTGCGGTTGATGGCGAGCAGCAGGTCATCCACCTGGAGCCCGGCGTCATGCGCCGGTGTTCCGTCCTGCACCTTGAGCACCTTCACCGCGCGCGGCTGGCCGGTGTCCTGGGCCAGCCGAGTGTCGAGGTTCACCGCCATGGCGGCGATGCCGAGGAAACGGCGCTCCACCTTGCCTCGCTGGATGAGCAGTCCGGCCACCCAGGCCGCCGTGCTGGCGCCCACCGCGAAGCCGATGCCCTGCGCGAATGGCAGCACCAGCGTGTTGAGCCCCACCACCTCTCCGCGCGTGTTGATGAGTGGCCCACCCGAGTTGCCCGGGTTGATGGCGGCATCCGTCTGGAGCATGCCCTCCAGGACGACGCCGTTGGGCAGGGTGATGCTGCGGTTGATGGCGCTCACCACGCCCATGGACACGGACTGCTCCAGCCGGAACGGGTTGCCAATGGCCATCACGAGCTGGCCCACGCGTACCGCCTTCGGCTCGGCCAGGGGGAGGGTGGGGAAGTCCGTGCCCTCGGCGCGGACCACCGCGAGGTCCGTGGGGGCATCACCGCCCACCACTTCGCCTCGGAGTTCCTCGCCGTTGGAGAGTTGGACGGTGACTCGGCGGCTGCGTGTCACCACATGGCGGTTGGTGAGGACGTAGCCGTCTGGTGTGAGGAAGAGGCCGGTGCCATGGCCCCGCGAGTGCTCCACGCCTACGACGGCGGGCGCGGCGCGCTCCACGAGGGATTCGAGGTCATCCGAGAGCTGTTGCAGGAGTTTCATCGCGTCCTCCCTTCCTTCACGAGCGCTTGCCGACGGTGATGGGCACCTCGCGCACCTCACCGGCGCGAAGCACACGGGCCTGGACGGTGGTGCCCACCTTCTCGTCCCCCAGGTAGCCGAGCAGGTCCTCCACGCGGTGCAGCGGCTGGCCGCCCAGGCTCACCAGTACGTCCCCGAGCAACAGCCCCGCCTTCTGCGCGGGGCCGTCCGGGTCCACGGAGAGGAAGATGAGCCCCGCCTCGCTGCCGGCGCGGTCCACCAGGTGCTGGGGCACGCGCACCGGGTAGGCGCCCACGCCGAGATAGCCCCTGCGGACACCGCCGTGCTCCTTGAGCGTGGCCGTCACCCGGGTGAGAGTGTCGCCGGGGATGACGACGGCGGCGGTGCGGGAGAAGGCGGCGGTGAGCATGCCGACGAGGCGGCCCTGCGTGTCCACCAGCGCGCCGCCGGAGAAGCCGGGCGGCAGGTCGGCGTCCGTCTCCAGGTAGCGGTCCACGCGGCCACCGGCGTGGGTGCGCCAGCCCTCGCCGTGGGTGCTCACCATGCCGAGCGTGGCGCGAGCGGTGCGCCCCGGGCGGGCGACGGTGACGACGAGGTGGCCCACCTTCACGTCATCGAGCGGCGCGGGCGGGAGCGGTGTGAGGCCGGACACGTCGGCCTTGAGGAGGGCGAGGTCCGTGCTCGGGTCCCTGCCGATGAGCTCGGCGGAGACGGAGCGGCCGTCGGAGAGGCCGACCTGGATGTGGCCCTCGTGCTCGACGGCGTGGCTGGTGGTGACGATGTGGCCCTCGGCGCTCCAGACGATGCCCGTGGCGCCGCGACGGCGGCGGGCCTCGACGCGGACGATGGAGGGGGCGGTGCGCTCGACGACGGAAGCGAGGGACTGGGAGAGCGACTGGAGGTCGGTGGACATGGCGGGTTCCTTTCGAGGCTGAAGGTAAAGGCCTCGAAAAGGCGCCACATCGGCGGACCGGGCAGGACGCGGACCTACCCGTTTGGCCAGGTCGCCTCTCCGTTTGGAGGAGGCTCTCGGTGCGTTCCAGCCACCAGGCCCCGGCGGAGCTGCTCGAGCTGGAAGTCCGCCAGGTCGTACGTGGGATGGTGGAAGGCGTGGGTGCCGATGGCGGCCTCGAAGTGCCGCCGCGCCTCCCGCGTATCCTCGCGGCCCTCGTGCCCTGGCAGGCGCCCCGACAGTGCCGCCTCGCCCAGGTAGTAGTGCGCCTGGATGCGGCGGATGCGCTCCGTGTGCGAGTCCGCGTCCTTCGTCGCCGCCCACAGCGCCTGCTCGTCCAGCTCGCCCACGAGGTATCGCGCCACCGGCAGCGGCCAGTCTCCCGCGGCGTGCGATGCGATGAAGGCCTTCAGCTCCGTCACCCGCGCCGCCCCTGGGGAGCACAGGGAGTGCACCAGCCGAACCATGGCGTCATCCGCGTTCTTCTCCACGAGCAGGTTCAACACCCGCTGCGTCAGCTCCAGGCCGCTGTCCGTCCGCACCACCGCCGCCACGTACATGCGCGTGGCCGCCGTGTTCTTCCCCTCATCCGCCAGCGGCCGCAGCAACGCCGCCGCCGGGCTCGTGTCTCCCATCGCCAGGTGCGCTCGGGCGAGCACCAGCCGGGATTCCACGTCCCCGGGCATCCGCTTCACGAGGGGCTCGAGCACCTCCACCGCCTCTCGCGGCCTGCCTTGCAGGAGGAAGCCTCTCGCGAGGCCCACGCTGTAGAAGGCCTCCTTCGCATCGCTACCCGGCGTCGCGGCATGGTTCGCCCGCCACGCGGTTACCTCCGCCAGCGCGCCACGGTAGCCCTTCTCGGCCAGCGCCCCATCGCGCGTCAGCCGGCCCAACATGCCCCAGCGCCGCTCGATGATGTCCCGGTTCAGCCCCACCCAGTCCCGCGGGTGCTTCGACACCAGCGCCTCCAGCATCGCGCGCACATTCCCAGGCTGGTAGCGCATCATCATCGGCAGCAGGGACTCCTGCATCAGTGCCTGCCCGATGCGCAGGGCGTCCAGCTCCAGCAGTTCGCGGCCCTTCGGGTCCGCCAGCGTGTACTCCATGGGCCAGAAGCCCGAGGGCGCGCCCACCGTCGACTCGAAGCTGCTCAGCTTCACGGTGAGCTTCCCACCCTCCAGCGCCACGTCACCCCAGACGAGCGCGTTCACCTTCGCCTCCTCGGTGCGTGCCCGCGCTTCCTCCGGCGTGGCCGGCGATGCCACGGTGGGGTGCACCACGCTCATGGGGGCTTCACGGATGAGCCCGGTGAGCGCGGCGAGGATGCGCGCTTGCTGGGCGCGGGCCTCCTCGGCGGCCTCGGGTGTCGTGGGATGCAGGGGGAGCAGACCCACGACATAGCGGGGCTCGCCGCGCGGGGTGGTTTCGGCGACCGGCGCCGTGGCGGACGCAGGGTGCGCGGTACAGGCCAGGGCCAGGCTGGCCAGGGCGATGAGACAGGCACGGAGGCTCATGCGTGCGGGCTGAGCAAGAGCCGGGCCGGCATACCGGCCAGCCTGACGGGCGATTCGCTCGCCTCCCGCCTGGAGGCTCACATGACGCCAGGACATTCCTAGCTTGTCCCGAGGTCGTCCCACCTTCGCGAAAGTCCATCCCGAATCCGAACGAGAGGTGAGCCCATGCAACAGACTCCCGAGAACATGACCCAGCCCGCCCAGGGCGTCGCCCTGGGGGACCGCCAGGAGTTCGAGTCCCTGCTCAAGGGCTACGACGTGGCGCTCCTCACCACGCGCGGCGCGGACGGGCACTTCCACACGCGGCCCATGGCCCTGTCGAAGAAGCGCAGGACCGGCTCCGAAATCTGGTTCGCCACCTGGGCGGACACGCAGAAGGTGCAGGACCTGGAAACGGACCCGCATTGCTCGCTCGCCTTCCATGCGAGCGAGAACAGCTCCACGTATCTCTCCGTGTCGGGCGTGGTGGAAATCGTCCGGGACCGGAGGGTCATCCACGACTTGTGGGAGGCGAACTGGAAGCCATGGTTCCCCAAGGGGCCCGACGAGGGGGACATCGCCCTGCTGCGCTTCATCCCGGAGCATGCCGAGTACGTCCACCCCGCGGGCGGCAAGCTCAAGGTGCTCTTCAGCACCGCCAAGGCCCTGGTGACGAAGCAGCGCCCCGACGCCGGGCAGAAGAAGGAGCTGGACCTGCACTGACGCCCGGCGCGCCCTCCTGGCCCGAACCCGTAGGAGCCGGACCCGCACCGGCGCCTGGCTCCTCTCAGTCGCGCGCGAGCAAGGCGCCGCCCGGGCCAAAGCCGAGCGTCAGGCACAGCACGCGCCGGCTGTCCGCGAGCCGCGCATCGCCGCGCGCGGCTTCCGCGGCCAGCTCCGCGTCGTTGAGCACCAGCACCGTGCCACCTCGAGCCGGGGCCGGTAGCGCCGCCTCACGGAGGAGGTCCGCCACCAGCGGCGTGTGCCCCTCCCATCCGTAGGTGCAGCCTCCAGGCCTGAGTGCCTCGTCCAGCGGACAAGGCAGCGCGAGGCACAGCGCGTCCGGAGCCTCCTGACCGGCGAAGGCCCGCAGCGCTCCGGCGATGAAGCGCACCGCCGCCGGAATGTGATGCCCGTCCTCCGGACGCGGCATGCCGATGAAGAGCAGCGGGAGCGCGGCCGTGTCCCGCTCGAAGACGCGCAGGGCCTGGGGGCTCGCGCACTTGATGCTCGTCTGGCCCACGTCGAGCGCCACGGGGTGGACGGGCCGCGATGGCTCCTGGACGCGCGGCTGTGTCGCATCAGGGGCGTCCAGCAGCCGCAGGCCCGCGCGCACGGGCGCGAAGCGCGGGTCCTCCGCCACGTACACGGGACACGCGAGCGCGGCCGAGGCCTCTTCCACCAGGGCCTCGAAGCCCTCCAGACACGCCAGTCCGCCACAGAGCCACACCGCGTCCACGTCGTGCCGGGGCACCAGCTCCGCCAGCGCGCCCGCGAGCACGGGGAGCAGGTGGAAGGCGAGCATCGACTCGGGGACTCCCGCTCGACGGGCCTCCTCCACGCGGGACGTGCCTAGCAGCTCCCACAGCTCGTGCCCCAGCACCGGGAGGTTCCACACCTCCAGGGGCGTGATTCCCGGAGGGACGTGGCGCCGGAGCGTCCAGCCGTGCGCGCCCATGCTCATGCCGCGAGCCCGGCGATGAGCCCCGCGGCTTCCTTCGCGCCGTCGCGGGCGCGGTAGGAGGCGGAGATGGAGGCCACCCGCTCGCGCAGCGGCGTGCCGGGCTCCAGGAGCTGGCGGAGCGCGGCTCGGCACGCGTCCACGGTGAGGGTGCGAGGCTCCAGCGCGAGCCCGGCGCCGGACTTCGTGAGGAAGTGCGCCTGGATGGGCTGGTCGTTGCAGACGGGCAGCAGCAGCATGGGCACGCCCGCCGTCATCGCCTCCATCACCGAGTTGGCACCGCCATGCGAGACGAACGCGGAGGCGCGCGCCAGGAGCTGCCGCTGCGGCACGTACGGCACGGCGACCACGTCCCCGGGCAGCGAGCGCGCGAAGCCGGTGCCGGCCAGCTCGCCCGCGCTGAGCACCACCGTGACGCCGAGCGGGGCGGCGGCCTCGGCGATGGTGCGGAACAGCTCGGGCTGCCATGAAATCTGGCTGCCGAAGGACACGTACACCACGGGCTTCGTGCCCAGGCGCTCCCATGGGAAGTCCACCTCGTCTCCGCGCGCCTCGGGCGGTGTCGAGGGCCCCACGAGGCGCGTGGCGGGAGGGATTCCGGCGTCGGGGCCCAGGAAGGCCTCGGTGGCGAAGATGATGTTGAGATGCGGCGAGAGGCACTCGCAGTTGCGGAAGCGCGCGTCGAAGCCGTGCCGGGCGAACAGCGCCTGGCGGTCCGCGGCCAGCGCGCGCACGTTGCGGCGCAGGCCGTAGTCGTCCATCGGCTCCAGCAGCGAGAGGGCGGAGGACACCCCCGCCCAGGGGATGCGCGCCTCATGGGCCGCCAGCACGGCGGCGTACTGCATCCCGTCCAGCGCCATGACGTCCGGGCGGAAGCGCTGTACCCCCTCGCGCACCGGGCCGAGCAGCGCGGGCACCGCGTCGAGCAGCAGGCCGCGAATCCACTTCCCCAGGGCCACCTCGTCGAGGACGAGGCGCGCCAGGGCCTCGCCGCTCGTCTCGATGGTGGGGGCGGGGGCCTCGGGCTGGGGGAGATGGAGCACCTCCACGCCGAGCCGGGCGAGCTGGGGCGCGGGCTCGGGGATGCACAGCCAGCCCACGGTGTGTCCCATGCGGCGCAGCCACTGTGCGACGCCCGTCATGGGGTTGAGGTGGCCCTTCTCGGGCGAGGTGGCAATCAGGATTCGGGACATGGGGTGTGGGAGCGGCAGTGCGCCTGAAGCATGGCGAGGGAGACGAGCCGCATCAACAGCCGATCCAGTCCACTGGCCTCGGGAGCGTCGGGGGATAGACGCGTGTAGCGCTCCAGCAACACGAGCGCCGCGGCGGGGTCGATGACTCGCAGGGGCTCCAGCCGAGAAGGTGTGAGCCAGGCGTGGTACAGCTCCAGCCAGCGGGCCCGGACGGGGCTGGAGAGGGCGGTGTGCGCGTAGCGCGGCGTCTTGCGCGAGAGGCGGACCTCGTCGGGGACGAGCGAGCGCACGGCATGCCGGAAGAGCCACTTGCCGGCGCCGTCACGCACGAGCGTGGACTCGGGCAGTGCCAGTGCGACGTCCGCGAAGCCCGCGTCCAGGTAGGGCGTGCGCACGGTGAGGCCATGGGCCCGCGCGCCTCTCAGCTCCGGGGGAAGAACCAGCTCGCGCAGGACCCAGGCGGCGTAGCGGACCTCCTCGGACGCTTCGCTCGATTCCAGCGCCCAGGGCATCTCCACGGTGGAAGTCGTCCCCAAGTTGTCCACAGCGGAGGGACGCAGCACCTCGCGGGCGAGGCGCCGGTCCTCTTCCACTCGGGCCTTCGCGCCGGTGAGCGCCTCCGGATTGCCCATGAGCACCTCGTCCGCGCCCGCGCCGCTCAGCAGCACCGAGGCCCCTCGTTTCCGGGCCTCCGCGTAGAAGGCGAAGCTCGCCACGGCGCGGGCGTTGATGAGCGGGGTTTCATTGCTGAGGACGGCGGGCTCGAAGAGGTCCGGCAGCACGGCGTCGGGGACGGGCACGTCCACCAGCTCCACTCCCGCGGCCCGAGCCACCGTCCTCGCGTTCCGCCGCTCCGCCGCATCGGCGAAGTGGACATCCATCGTCCAGGCGCGGACCCGTCCCGGTGCATGTCGCGCGGCCTGGGCACAGAGGGTCGCGCTGTCCACGCCGCCACTCAGGCTCACGTCGAGTGCTCCCGAGGCGATGTGTCCGGCCACCGTGACGGAGAGGGCGGACAGGAGCTGCTCCGTGAGCCGCTCCTCCTCGACGGGTGACTCGACCGGCACCTCCTGACGCCGGACGCGAGGCGGCGTCACCAGCGCCCGCCCCACGTTCCGGAACAGGCTCTCCCCCGGCGGCAGCGCGTGCCGCAGGAACGCGGCGACGGCCCACGCGTCCAGCCCTTCCGGCGCGAGCCTCCACACGGACTCCACGGGAGGTGCGTCTCGTGGCTGGTAGTGGGGCAGGGTGGCGAGCGGGCCGCCAGGGGCGTGAAACACGCGGTGACTGTGACAAGCGCGGGGGGCCCGGGCAACCCCGCTATAGTCCCGCGCGTGCGCTACGAGCTTCACGACGGCCGAATCCTCACCTGGTCCCTGGAGGCGCACGTCACCACGCACTGCAACCTGCGCTGCGTGCAGTGCTGCCCGCTGTCTCCCCACCTGCCCACCTGGGCCGTCAGCCCGGCCGCGCTCGGCGAGGACCTGCGCAAGCTGGCCCGCGTCCTCCGCCCCAGCGTCTTCAAGCTCACGGGCGGTGAGCCCTTCCTCCATCCGGACCTCCCCGCCGTGCTGGACGCGGTGCGCGCCTCCGGCATCTCCGAGCAGGTCTCCGTCACCACCAACGGCTTCCTCGCGCAGAGCGCTCCCGACGCCGTGTACGAGCGGCTCGACAGGATGACGCTGTCCGTCTACTCCTCCGCGCCGCTGCCGGAGCGCTCCATTACCCGCATCACCGAGCGCTGCGAGCAGCACGGCGTCCACCTCACGGTGAAGTCCATCGACGCCTTCCAGCAGCTCACGCCGGACGCGCCGCACACCTCGGACTCCGCCGTGCGCTCCATCCATGAGCGCTGCTGGCTCAAGGTCCGCTGCCACCTCGTCCATGCTGGCCGCTTCTACACGTGCACCCGTCCGCCCCACGTGGCCACGGTGCTCGGGCCCACGTACCCGGAGATGCCCGCGCTGGCCGACGTGGACGGCGTGCCGCTGGACGCGCCGGACCTGCTGGAGCGGATGCTCGGCTACCTGGAGAAGGACACGCCGCTGGCCACCTGCCGCTACTGCCTGGGCGCCAGCGGTGATTGGCAGCCCCACGCGCAGCTCCCGCGCGGAGTCCGCGGATGGGGCTGAAGCCCACGCGGGCGGCGCGACTTTTGTGCTTGTCCGGCGGTCAGGCGGCGCGACTGCCGTCCGCGACCGGCGAGGAGCTGGCGGGCCTGCTCGGAACGGAGCCTCCATTCCAGACATGGCTGCCCGGGGCGCGACATGGAGGGGAGGAGGGAGCCTTGAGCGGCGAGGACCTGGCAGAGTCCCGGAATGGAGATTCCGTTCCACGGATGCGGCCGGACTGACCGCGGGAAGTGGTGCGCCAGCTCCCCGTCGAAGGACAGGATTGGACGGAGGGAGGCCCGTCAGCGCGCGAAGGGAAGGGAGCGGAAGGGCTGGGGCTTCGCACGGGTGGCGAGCGCCGAGGGCTCCACGGAGCGCACGTCCAGCCGAGGCTCGGTCCACCCCAGGTTGCGGAGCGCGGCGGCGAGGCGCTCGCACAGCGGGCCCACGTCGGCCTCCGCCGCGCCGGCCACCTCCAGCTCGAAGCGCGAGCGCTCCACCTGCGTCAGCCGGAAGGCGCGCAGCGCGTGGTGCTTGAACACCCAGGCCAGCGCCCACGCGTCCACCGTGCGGCCCGAGGGCGTGAGGAAGTGGCACGCGCCGCGCCCGCCGAAGCCCTCCAGCGTCCAGCCGTGGAAGCCACACGCGCACGCGTCCCGCCGCACCGTGCCCGCGTCCCCCGGGCGGTAGCGCAACAGCGGCAGCACGCTGGGGCGCAGCCGCGTCACCACCACCTCGTCCAGCCCCGGCTCCAGCCACACGTCCGGAGCGAAGACGTGGAAGCGGCCCCGGGCCTCGTCGCGCAGGCACTCCCACGCGAGCGGGCCCGTCTCCGTCGTCGCGTAGTAGTTGAGGACGGGCGCGGGCACCTTGGCCGCCAGCGCCGCGCGCAGCTCCGACGGAAGGTGCTGCGCGGAGGTGAGCACCAGCCGGGGCGTGGGAGCCTCGCGCTGCTCCACCAGCCAGCGCAGGCCCTCCGGGTCGGAGAAGAGGACCGAGGGGCGTACGCGGCACAGGCGCTCGCGCGCGTCTCCACGCAGCACGGAGACGCGGTGCAGCGCGCCGTCATGGAAGATGGGCAGCCGCACGGAGTACTCCAGCCCGCCCGGCAGCGCGTCCAGCAGCACCACCCGGGGGCGTGGCGGCAGCACGGCGCCCGCGCGCGACACGAGGAACCGGAGCACCGCCCACATGTGCAGGCAGTCCCGCCTGTCGCGCACCACGCGCACCGGGTCGCCCGTGGAGCCGGAGCTCTTCACCACCACGCACTCGTCATGCTCGGCCGGCAGCGTGGGCACCGCGTCCCAGTGCCGCGCCAGCGTCGCGCGCTCCAGCAGCGGGAAGTGGCCCAAATCCTCGAGCCGCTGGAGGTCTCCCGGGTGCAGCCCCGCTTCCTGGAACTGGCGGACGTAGTAGGGCGAGGCGAGCAGCGCGCCGCGCAGCGCCTTCAGGCGGGCGTCGAGCAGCGCGCGGGCCTCGGCCTCGTCCGTGAGCGAGGCGAGGTGCGCGAGGCCCCGGGCGATGGACTCGGCCCACGGGAGGTGGGGGCGCTGGGTGGACGTGTCCCGGCGGATGTGGGCGCGGGGGGCGACCCGCAGGTTCGCGGGGAAGGCCTCCGTCACTCGCGCCACCCTCGCGCTTCCGCCTCGCGCTGCTGCGCCTCGCGCAACAGCTCCTCACGGCGCTGGGCTTCCTTCCTGCGCGCCTCCTCCGCCCGCTTCATCTCCTGCTGCGCCTTGCGGTAGTCGAGCTGCTCCAGGCGCTTCGCGGACTCCTTCGCGGACTCGTTCAGCACCTCGCCGTCCAGCGCGCGCACCCACTTGCGCAGGAACTCCTCCTGCCGGAAGGCGTTGGAGCGCACCATCTCCGCCGACAGCGGGGCGACTTCATCGAAGAAGTGCTGGAGGACGGTGGTGGCATCGGCGTTCTTCCGCAGCGCCTTCGCCGAGTCATCCCGAAGCGAGGAGCCCGCCAGCAGGTGGGCGAGCATGACCACCTGCTCCTTCCAGAGCGGGTGGTTGGCGCGCTTCTCCAGGGAGGCCCAGTCCTGCCGCGAGGGCGGGCGCACGTTCGCCAGCCGGAACGTGTCGCAGATGATGGCCACGGCCAGCTCGTGCGAGAACGGCGAGACGATGGGGGCCGCCGCGAGCTGCTTGCGAAGGGTGGGAATGTCGAAGCGCATCAGTTCTCCAGCAAGGCCTGGGACAGGGCGGCGGCGGCGGGACCGAAGTCCGACAGCCACTTCACCACCACGAGACGGAAGCGCCGCTCCCCGAGCACGGGCTTGAGCACCTTGCGCGCCATGTGCTCGTCCGGCAGGGCCAGGAAGGCCACCAGCGCGCGGGAGCGCCGCGCCGCCTCCACCAGCAGGTCCATGGCGTCACCCTCGGACACGTTCGCCAGGAAGTCGCTGTCGGAGATGATGACCCGCATCGCGTCCGGCCGCTCGCGCGACAGCGACTCCAGCAGGTCGAAGGGGTACTGCGTCCCTCCGCCGATGTAGTGCAGCAGGAAGTCGCGTGCCGTCTCCTCGTCGTACATCCACGGCGACACCACGGGGTCGCGGTGCGAGTAGATGACGCCCTTCACCGTCGCCTTCTTGCGAATCGCGGAGGCGGACAGCACCTGGGCCGCCAGCGTCATCGAGTTGAGCTGGGCCTCGGGGTTGGGCATGGAGCCGCTGGTGTCCAGGTAGATTTCGACGGACGGCACGCCCAGCTCCGAGGGCGGAGGCAGGTCCGCCTCCAGCTCCCGGCGCAGCGGCGCCACCGCCGCCAGGTGGCCCTGGGAGAGCACCGTCAAGGTCCAGTCGATGGCGGACGGGTCGTCTCCGTACTCCCACGCCTCGGGGGTGGTGCGCAGGTAGGGCTCCGGCTTCGACGGCGCGGAGGGCAGCCTCAGGATGTGCTGGTCCACCAGCCGGCGGTAGTGCCGGCTCACCAGGGCCCGCCGGAGCTTTCCGCTCCCGCTGCCGGGCAGGTGGTGCGTGACGCGGTGGAGGGTGTCCAGCGCGTCACGCTTGCCCTCGCCGGAAGCGCCGCTCAGCCAGCCGCGCTCCTCCGCCTCCGCGAGCGCGTCGTCCCAGTGCCCCGAGCCGTGGATGGCCGAGTCCAGGTCGTCCACGTCCGGCAGCGACACGTCGCCGCCCAATGGCAGGCAGTACGTGGTGTCCTCGGGCTTGTCGATGAAGCGGATGAAGGTGGCGCAGAAGTAGAGGAACTGGAGGCGCGGTGTTGGGAGCGCGTAGAAGGTCTGCGCGAACATGCGCGCCTCGGCGCGGATGCCGGGGAAGCGCTCCTCCATCGGCGCTTCCTGCGTGGCGGGCGCCAGCGCCCCCGCGGCCAGGCCCCACAGCTCCTCGTAGATGGCGAGGTAGAAGAAGAACAGCGGCGACGTCTCTCCGGGCCGGACGCGCTGGAAGCCGCGGTACACCTCCGCCAGCTCCGCCGCGTGCGTGCGGCCCACCACCTCGTTCACCTGCAGGTCATAGAAGAGGTTGGTGAGGGACTGCTTCAGCCCGGGGATGAGCCGTTGCTCCTGCACCCGCAGCTCCGCGTCCCAGCCCAGCGTGTGCGGGAAGCGCGCATGGTGGCCAATCTCGTGTGCCAGCACGGCGGTGAGGCTGCCGGCCGCGCCCATGGAGTCGAGCAGCTCGAAGTGGACGAAGACCTGCCGCTTCGCCAGGTCGATGTACGCGAGCGGCTCGCTGGCGTGCTCCTCGCCCGGAGCGAAGGGCACGTGGGGCTCGGGCGGGCTGAGCTGGACGCGCACGTCCCACAGCGCCAGCGCGTCGCGCCAGCACGCGTCGACGTGCCCGGGAGTGAAGCGCGGCGGGCTCATGCCGGGGCGAGCACCACCACGAACTGCGAGGTGTGCAGCGTGCCTGCGGCGCGCCAGTCGTTGACGGTCGTGGCGTACCAGTCATCCACGCGCGGGTCGTTCCACGTCAGCCAGGTGAGGGACGGCGTCATCTCCTGGGTGACTTCCGGCGTCTCGCGGCAGCCCATGGCGCCCAGGGGCATGGGCGTGTCCGCCAGCCAGAGGCCCTGCGTGGCCGCCTCGCGCCCGCCCACGGCCGTGCGGTGCCGGTCGTGGATGCACAGCACGGTGGGGGCCAGGAAGTGCATGGCCCCGGGCAGGAAGCGGCTGTCCTCGGCCCCCATGTGCACCAGGAAGGGCTGCGTCTTGTTGCCCAGCTTCTCCTTCGGCGGCTCCATGGCCAGGGCGGCCGTCTCACGCAGCCGCGACTCGATGCCGGAGAGCGACGCGAGGCCCTCGCCCACGCGGCAGAAGATGCGCTGCACCCAGGGCGGCGCGGACTCCAGGTTCTCACCCAGGTTCCACAGCTGGGCGAGCACTCCGGCGCGCTCGTCCTCTCGCACCTCCGCGAGCATCCGGGGCAGCAGGTCCGACCACGCGAGGGTGAAGAAGTTCCGACGGCCGGCGCTCGCGGGGTAGAGGTAGCCCAGGCCGATGGCCTCGGCGCCCAGGCGCAGGTAGGTGCGCAGCAGCTCCTCGCCGCGCGCGGGGTTGGCGCCCGACGCGGCCAGCGCCTGTCCCAGCTTCGCGACGGGGCCGTCGAGCAGCTCGCGCCACAGGGCCGAGTCCCACCGCACGAAGCGGCCCCGGGCGTTCGCCTCCAGCTCCTCCACGAAGCCGCTCATGGCCGCCCGCCCGGGTTCTCTTTCAGCCACGTCGCGTAGTTGCGGTAGCGGCTGTACATGGACTTGAGGTGGATGAGGTCCTCGTAGACGGGGCCGGACAGCTCCTGCTTCGTGAGGAGGTCGTTCATCAGCACCGTGACGGCGGCGAGGCGCTTCTCGGTGGTGCGCAGGTCCACGCCGGCCAGGCCCTTGTCCAGCTCGTTGCGCAGGGCGCTCACCTTGCGGCGGATGGGCTGGTGCGTGTCGAAGCGGGCCATGGCCATGTCGAACATGTTGCGAATCCACGCCACGCGGTCCTGGAGGAGCACGCGGTGGCCCTTCGCCTCGAAGAAGGCGCTGCGCGTGTTGGGCACCAGCTTCTCGTGCAGCACCCAGGGGGCAATCTGCCGGAAGTCCTCCAGCTCCACGGCGGAGTGCCCGCGGAAGAAGGCCAGCGCCTTCGCGAAGTGGAGGATGGTCTGGTAGGCGCGCACGCTGACGCCGTTCTCCGTCTGCGTGCACAGGTGCACCTTCTTGTCGAGCGGGCACTGCTCGTTGCACACGGCGGCCACCGACTGCGCGGCGAGCTTCAGCGTGTCCTTGTGCTTGAATTCGAAGCGCGGCGAGGCCATGCGGCAGAAGTCGAGCTGCCCGAGGAAGAAGGCGATGCGCTCCAGCACCTCCTTCGGCACCTCCACCTCCAGGATGGAGGCATAGGCGCGCTCCAGCTCGCCGGGGGTGAAGACGATTTCCTTCGGGAGCAGCTCCTCGGGGGACTTGTCCGCCTCCAGGCGCTGGAGGAGCTGGTCCATGAAGCCCGAGTTGAAGGGCACGGCGCGCACGACGACGTCGATGCGGTCCTTGAGGGCCTCGATGACCTGGAAGGTGCCGCCGCCCTGGTCGTCATTGGCGGTGAGGAACCAGGACGAGCGGCCCGCGTAGACGTACTGGTCCATCATCTCCGCGTAGCCCTCGGCCATGAGGGAGAGGAGGGCGGACTGCGTCTTGGTGGGGATGCGGTTGTACTCGTCGATGATTTTGACGCGCTGGCCAATCCACTTGCGCCAGCTCACCTTGACGGCGGAGAGGTCCTCCGCCTTGAGCATGTCGGAGGGCAGGGGCGCGCCGAGCAGGTCGGCGATGGAGAGCTGGGGGTGGCCGCGCTGGATGCCTCGGTGGACCTCGTCCCGGGCCATGCCGGAGAGGAGGGCCATGAGGATGGCGGAGGTCGTCTTGCCGCGCCCGGGCCCGCCGACGAGCAGGGCGCGGCGGCAGGTGAAGAGGGTGAGCAGGGGGATGAGGACGAAGGAGCTGTAGCTGGTGTCCTCGGGGAGGTGGACCTCGTCACCGGCGGGCGTCTTGAGGGAGGCGGACTGTCCGAACTCGAGGTCGTAGTAGGGGCAGATGACGGCGTTGTTGGTGATCCACCAGTACGCCTGCCGCATCTTGTCGTGGAGGCTGCCACCGTCGCGCTCCGAGAGGTGGACGTTGAGCCCCTTGTCCGCCGAAGCGCGCCCGGACAGCAGGCGCGTCACCCAGTCCTGATTGGCCATGCGCGGGGGAGCGTAGCACCCGGGCGTAGAGGAGGGGACAGGGCGGGGCGTGCGTCCGGTCCCTCATGGGGGCCCTTGCCGCACCGACGGTCGGCTACACTGGGCCAGAGCCGAAGCGGGGGGAGTGCATGCGCCGATGGCACGTCATGGTCGCGGTGTGGCTGGCTTGGGCCTTGGTGCCCGCCGAGGCAGGCGGGCAAGCACACCCGGCTGTTGGCTTCGAACAGCACGAGGAATCTCTCGTCGCCTGGTCTGCGCCGACCGCCACGCTGAATGCGACGGTCCTCAAGTCTCCGCCCGCTCCTGGAGATGATTCTGTTCGGGCGAGGCTCAAGGCCTGCCTTCTCTCCGGAGATCTGAACTGCGTCGTCACCCAGTGGATGGCGCTCAAAGGGTTGGAGAATGTTCCGGAGTGGCTGTCCCGTTTCCAGCGCGCTTTCGATGCTGGGAAGCGGCAGGCGGGGCAATGCGTCGAAGTCGCGAAGGCCATCCATGAGGGCCTGTCCAGGCTCGGTCAGCGTTCTGAGTTCTACCGGGTGACACTCGTCGGTGAGCATCGGAAGATCCTGGGATTTGATGAAATCGTGAATGGGGTCCTGGTGAAGAGTCATCAGGTTGCGACGAATGGGCTTCACGTCGCGGTGAGGCTGCAGGGAAGAATCATCGATGCTTACACGGGACTCGCGGGCCTTCCCGAAGAGGAATATCTCCGGCGGCTGGTTCCCTATCCCGGCATGAAGATCCTGGTGGAGGTGGTGGACAGCCTATGAAGAAGGTCGTGAAGGAAGAGCCACTTCCCGAGGAGCTGCGTGGGCGGAGCGTGTCGCTGCTCGACGTGCTCAGGTGGTCTCGGCAGCAGCTATTGAAGGGGCGCGGGCTTTGGTACGTGGCGGGAGGCGACCGGGTGGACTCGCTGGTCTCCTTCATTCACGGGTGGCTCGCACACAACGTATTCAACGGCGGTTCCGACCCGGAGTGGCAGGAGTTCGAGACATGGCTCCGGGACGTGAAGGGCGAGTTCCCCGGTGAGGGCTGGCACGTCAAGTTCCTCCAGGACTGTGGAGGGGACCATGAGCGCGCGGTCCTGAAGTTCCTCGACTTCGTCGAGGAGTTCGTCACACAGAAGCGGGCGGCGAAGACCTGAGGTTCATCGCGGCTCGTCGTTGCTCAGAGCGTGACCAGGCCCATCCGCGCCGCGCGGACGACGGCCTCGGTGCGGCGCTGGACGCCCAGCTTGGCGAGCACCGCGTTGACGTGGAACTTGGCCGTGTGCTCGCTGATGGAGAGCCGGTCCGCGATGGCCTTGTTCGACAGGCCCTCGGCCAGCAGGGCCAGCACCTCACGCTCGCGCGGTGTCAGTGAGTCCGGTCCGGCCGTGCCAGTCACCGCGGACGGGGTGCCCCGAGGCGCGGCGCGGACCTCCGTGAGCGCCGGGTCGAACACGGTGAGTCCCCGCGCCACGGCCAGCAGCGCGGCGGCCAGGGGGCCCGGGCCCACGTCCCGGAAGAGCAGCCCGCGCGCCCCCGCCGTCAGCGCCACCTCGCCCGCGGCCTCGTCCGCCACCAGCGCGAGCACCGGAGCGCCCAGGTCGGGGGCTTCCACGCGCGTGTCCGCGTCGGGCAGGCGCAGGCCCGTGTCCCACAGCACCACGTCCGGTACCTCGCCCTGCGTGGACTCCAGCTCCACCTGCGTGCCGGAGGCCACCACGAGCAGCTCGCCTCCCTGGTCGCCCAGCGCGCGGGAGAGCGCGCCCCGGGCGAGCGGATCCTCGGCGACGAGGGCGAGGCGGATGGGGGCGTTCGGCGCGTCCAGCACGGGACCTCTTCCTTAACCAGCCCCCGGGGACTCCGCTCGAAGGCGGCGGGGGCTGGTAACCTCGACAGTCACGGGCCGGACCCTCCGGTTCCATGAAGAAGTTTGAAGAGGGGATGGGCGCGCTTTCAGCCCGTGCGCCCGGTCCACAGCGGGACCAGCTTTGTACGAAGCTCCTGGATGAAGGCCGCCAGGCCGGTCTTCTGCCCCCGCGCTTCAAGCTGGTGGAACGAACATTCCTTCCAGCAGGTGGACTCCCGGTCGACGCTGTTGCCCGTGAGTTGGGAGAGGACGCGCTTCGCGTCCCGTTTCGCCCCGTCCTGCTGGGCCGTCAGCTCGTCGGCATGGAGGCAAGGGTCGAAGCCCAGCTCCTGCTTCAGTGCACCGAGCCGCGCCTGCTCTGCCTTGTCCATCGGAGTGAACCCCGCGAGGACCCAGCACTCGCGCTTCGTGTGTGCGACGCCGATGATGATGGGGGGATTCGGATTGCCGACTTCGTCGCGCGCCTGCTTCAGCCCGTTCAGGCGCTCTTTGTCGTTGTCACTGTCGCGAACGAGGATGACGGCGTCGATGGGGTCTTCCCCCGCGACCTTCAGGAGCGCCAGCGCCCGGCGTGCGGCGAACGCGTCGGGCGCGCCCGGTTCCCCATTGAAGAAGCCGTTGAGCCGGATGCCCGCCTCGCTGGCGAGGGTGTGGACCTGCTTCCACGCGAGGAAGGGTTGATTGTGCTTCAGGCCTCGCCACTGCCGATATGCTCCGAGCATCTCCGGGAGCATCCACTCGACGGATTCGGAGAGCACCCGGTCCGCGATGGCGGGGACGGTTCGGTGGTCGCCAGGGCCCTCACAGACGATGACGATAGAGTGCGAAGCCGTGTTCATTCTTGTGGCTTCTCCTGCTGTGGCTTCTCCTGTGCCGAGCCCACCCATCCCTCGCCCACGGTGCTCCAGAACTCGCCAGGGCGCATGACCTCCTTCCAGCGCTCGAAGTCCGGGTGCTGCATCAGCTCGGCGAAGCGGATGGTTCCGTCGGGGAGCACCGTGGAGAGGCGGACCTCTTTGGGGTCGAGGTGGTCGACGAGGTACGGGGAGTGGCTGGTGGCGATGATCTGCAGCTCGGGGTCCCGCTCCAGCAGCTTGCGGAGCTGGGCGACGAGGTCTTTCTGCGCCTTCGGATGCAGGCCGCGGTCCAGGTCGTCGAGAAGGACGAGCTTCGGCCTGGGAGTACTGAAGAGGACCGCCAGCAACCCCAGCACGAGCAGCGTACCCTCGCTTGCTCCTTCGCTTGGGACATCACTGGCGCCGAGCAGATCGAAGAGGACGCGGTGGCCGGAATATGTCCGGTTCACGGTTCGCGTGATGGGTTGCTCGTCAATACGGATGGTCTCTATCTCCTGGCGTGTCACTTCGGCCAGGGAGAGTCTGACGCGCACCATCTGGGGAATGATGGCTCGCAGGGCGGAGAGAAGCTCCGCGAAGTTGTCCGGGCGGTTCAGCGCCATCTGGGCCAGGACCGATGCCACTCCTGACCCATCTGAATGCACCCGTGGCTCGACCGATTCAGCATAGGAGGGCTCCGCTAGCTTGCGAGGCTCCAGGCGCAGCAAGATGTTGTTTTCCCAGTCGCGAAGAACATCCGGCAACGCGCTGCGGTCGGCTTTCGCGTATCTCGTGCCGAGGGAGAAGGGCACGGGGGGAGGGTCAACAACTTCGAACGGCTCGTACTTCCATTCGCCTGTAACTTCGATTCCGACAGGGCGCTTGTCCTCCGGGTTGAAATCGACTTGCAGGTACCCGGGGTCACCTCTCCAGCTCCCTTCCGCCAGGATGAATGCTTCCGAGCCTTCAGTTCCGCGCTTGAGCACGGCGGACAATCCACCGAAGCTACCGAGGACCCCGGCACGGGGCAGGTCCGGATTGGCCATTTGAGAGAGCAGGGCCAGGGCCTGCAGGATGCTTGTCTTCCCGGAGGCGTTAGGGCCTACGAAGACCGTGAGCCGCTCCAAGGCGAGCTCCGCCGACTCGATGCCTTTGAAGTTCCGCAGGGTCAGCTTGTGGATCATGCGCGTTCACTGGCGAGTGCCCACGGAGACATGCCCGTACGCACCCGCGGCGATGGGGCAACAGTGGGTGACGTGGGTTCTACCCCACTCCAGCGAGTCCTCCCAGGAAAGCCATCCCGCTGGCGAGCTGATACATCTGTACCGTCCAGTGGCTGTCGGCATCCGAATCCCGGAGGTCTGATGAGGCACCAGCACATGAGGGCAAGGCCGGCGCGGATTCAGGGGGGCTCGCGAGGGTGGGCCCTGGCCTGCCTCCTGTTCGCCAGCGTGGTTCATGGCGCCGCCCCGGGCCCCTACGCGAAGGCCGGTAACGAGGTGGTGAACCACGTCCGCACCCGCTTCCTCGATGCGAAGAAGGCCGAGGCCTGGGCCGTGAAGCACCAGGGCTACGGCGCCGCCGCCTCCAGCGCGGAGGACTTCGCCCGGCGCACCAACGACGCCCTCGCGGAGCTGGGCGCCTCACATACCGCCTTCTACCCGCGAGGCAGCGTGGGCCACGCCGCCCTGTCCGCCATCTTCCAGCAGTTCTTCAAGCTCTCCCGCGTCGAGCACACCAGCATCGGCGCCGACCTCCTGGAGACCCCCGAGGGCTTCTTCGTCCGCCACGTCTTCGCGGGCGGCCCCGCCGCTCGGGCCGGGGTGCTCCGGGGGGACAGGCTCGTCTCCGTCGAGGGAAAGCCCTTCCGCCCCGGAACCGCCTTCGACGGCCGTGACGGCAGGCCCACGCGCCTCGCCGTCGAGCGCGCCCGCGGCGCCGCGCCACTCACCCTCACCGTCACCCCGCGCAAGGTGAACCCCAAGGCCGAGTGGCTGGAGGTCCAGCGCGGCAGCTCCCGCATCATCGAGCACGGCGGCCGTCGTGTGGCGTACCAGCACCTCTACTCGTGCGCCGGCCCCGAGCACCAGGAGCTCCTCCACGAAACCCTGACGGACACCTTCGCGAGCGCCGAGGCGCTGGTCATCGACTTCCGCGACGGCTGGGGCGGCTGCAACACCGACTTCCTCGACCTCTTCAACCCGCTGGTGCCGTTCTTCACCAGCATCGACCGCGAGGGCCGGCGCAACACCCGCTCCACCACGTGGCGCAAGCCGGTGGTGCTGCTCGTCAACGGCAACTCCCGCAGCGGCAAGGAGATGGTCGCCTTCGCCTTCAAGAAGCACAAACGGGCCACGCTGGTGGGCCAGCGCACCGCGGGCGCCGTGCTCGCGGGCGCGCCCCTGCGCCTGTCCAACGGCGACCTGCTCTACCTCGCCGTCTCGGACGTGGAGGTGGAGGGCGTGCGGCTCGAAGGTACCGGGGTGCCGGTGGACGTGGAGGTGCCGGACGTACTGCCCTACGCGGCGGGGAAGGACCCACAGCTCGACAAGGCGCTCGACGTGGCCGCCTCCGCGGTGGGCCGCCGCTGACTCAAGGGCCGCCGGACCGCCACATCCACAGCAGGCCCACGGCGAGCGTGACCATCAACCCCATCAGCGCCCAGCCGATGATGGAGCACCCGGCCGGCGTCTTCGAGACGATGGGCAGCTTCTGTGTCTTCAGCTCCTCCACGAGCTGGGCGAGCTGCTCGGCGTCGAAGGACACCAGCTCGCCGGCGCGGAGCTTCCGGCCGAGGGCTTCCAGCGCTCCCCCCGGATGGAACCGGTCGGTGAGGAGCAGGCTCTTCGCCTGCAACTCCCGGTCGGTGCCGTGGGCGGCGGGGTCGAGACCACAGCGGGCGCAGGGGGTGAACGCGCCCACCTTCGACTCGCCGCATTGGACGCAGACGGCCAGGGTCATGGGCGCAGCGTACCACCCGGAAAGCCGATGGGAGCGCTCCCGGGAGGCGCAGGTGATTTCGCCGTGACTCAGCGCGCCGTCACGGCGTGGCGGGGCACGGCGTCCTCGGCCGGCGCGGCCGGTGACACGAGCGCGCGCAGCATCGGGGCTTCGCCCACCGGCGGGAGCTTTCGCGGCGTCGGGTACTCGTTGACAGGGGTTTGCTCCGGGTGGGAATCAGGGCCGCTCGCCTCCCACCAGGAGCCCCCGCTGGCTACGTCGACATCCGTGCGCCCCTCCTTGACCGACCTGACACGCCCCGGAAGCGCCCGCTTCGTCGCCTTCTGTGCCGTCGCCATGGTGTTCATGCACCTGACCATCTGGCGGTGGATTGCCTTCCGGCGCCATCAGTCGCTCGGGCACATCCTGTCCTACTGGGACGCGGCCTACTACACGGCCATCGCGCGCGACGGCTACAGTGGAGGACTCTTCGCCTTCTACCCGGCGTATCCACTCACCGTCGGGTTCCTCGCGAAGCTCCTGGGCATCACCGAGGTTCAATGGCTGGGCGCGGTGTTCTCCACCGTGTTGTTCGCCGGCTTCCTCTTCTTCTGTTTTCGTGCTTCGCAGCGGGAGGATGCTCCAGAGGGGCTGACGCCGAAGTCCCGCCTGGGCTGGCTCTTCCTCCTCTTCTCGCCCGTGAGCTACGTCTTCCACTCGCACCACACGGAGTCGCTGTTCCTGCTGCTGTCGTTCCTCTCGTTCTTCTTCAGCGGGACGCGGCGGCCGGTGTGGGGCGGCGTCTTCGCCGCGCTGTGCGCGCTGACGCGCAACCAGGGGGTCTTCGTGGTGGGAATGTCGGCGCTGCTGGCGGCCTGGGTGGAGACGGCGCCGGCACGCCGGGTCCGTGCGTTGCTCATCGCGGGAGGCCTCGGCGCGCTCGGGATTCTGGGCTTCCTCACGTTCCAGTATGTGGTCGCGGGCACTCCCTTCGCCTTCATGAAGGCCCAGGAGAACTGGGCGCACGTGGCCTCGGCCGGTGGGGCGCTGAAGACGCTCGTGTTCGGAAACCCCTGGCAGAGCACCGACCCCTACAATGTGCTCTGGTACGTCGCCTGGTGGGGCTTCCTCATCGGCGCCGTGTTGCTCGCGCGCCGGCAGCCCGCGCTGGGGCTCTACGCGCTCCTCTGCCTGCTGGTTCAGCTGCTCCAGGGGGAGTTCGTCAACACCTTCCGGTTCGTGGCGCCAATCTTCCCCCTGCTCTTCTTCCTCGGGGACGGCTGCGCGAAGCGCCCACGCTGGCTCCAGTTCGCCGCGGTGCTGGGCCTGTTCCTGCTCAATGTGGCCACCGCGCGGCACTATGGCCTGGGCGAGTGGGCGTATTGAGACCACTTCAAGTCTGCTGGCGAGCGGAATGGACCGCGCATCTCCTCGCGAGGCACGCATGCAGCCTGGCCACCTGAATCCGGCGCGCCTTCCCCCGGGGACGAGGGTGGGGCCGTGGCGCGTGCTGGAGCGGCGCGGGCTGGGGGCCCACGGGGCCGTCTACCGGGCCATCGGCGCGGAGGCCCCCCGCGGCTTCGTGGCCCTCAAGCTGGCCCTGCACCCTCGCAACGAGCGCTTCGCGCGCGAGGTGGAGCTGCTCTCCCGCCTCCGTCATCCCCATGTCCCACGGCTCGTGGACCATGGCGTCTGGCAACAGTATCCGTATCTCGCGATGGAGCTGGTGGACGGCGCGTCGCTGTATGACTGGGCGTTGGAGCACGTGCCCACCTCGCGGCAGGTGCTTCACGCCCTCGCCAGCCTCGCGCGGGCCCTGGAGGCGACACATTCAGCGGGCGGCGTTCACAGGGACGTCAAAGGTGACAACACGCTCGTCAGAGTGGCGGACGGCCGGGTCTTCCTCACCGACTTCAGCTCCGGGCACTTCATTGGCGCCGCCACGCTGACGCAGCCACCGTTTCCGCCCGGGACGCCGCCCTACCGTTCGCCGGAGGCCTGGCGCTCCGTGCAGCTGCCCATGCGCGAGCCCATCGTGCCCTACGCCCCCGGGCCGGCGGATGATGTCTTCGCGCTGGGCGTCACCGCGTTCCGGCTCGTGACGGGCGAGTACCCTGCTCCGGTGGACCCAACGTCCCGCGACGAGGGAGCCCCGCCCCCGTTGGTGCGAGCGGTCAACGCCCGCTGCTGCGAGGAGTTGAGTGTCCTGACGTCCCGGATGCTCTCCGTGAGCCCCGAGGCACGCGGAAGTGCGCGCGAGATGGCCGAGGCGCTGGAGCACGCCGTGCGCGAGGCGGGGCCGGAAGCGGATGTGCCCCTCTTCGTCCGGGAGGTGTCTCGGCCCGTGGAGGGCCGGGCCGCTCCCCGGCACGTCCCGCGTCGAGCTCCTCGACGCTCCATGTGGTCCTGGCTCACGGCGGCCAGCCTCGGAAGCGCGCTCGCGCTGGGAGCCGGGTGGATGCTGGGCACGCATCCCGGAGAGGAGGCTGAGACGGTGCAGGCTTCAGCGCCGGAGGAGACCAGGGATGGCGGCACCGTCGCCGTCGGAGACTCGGTGCTGACGGCGCCGGTGCCTCTCAGCCGGGCGCCCTTCGCGTGGTCCACCATCGCCGTGGACCTGCCACCCAGACCCTTTCCGGGGCAGCGGCGGCCGGATGCCAACGGCCGCTGCCCCAAGAAGCCGCAGGTGCCCATCAACGGAGGCTGTTGGATCAAGCTGAGCGTGGAGCAGAAGGACTGTGGCGAGTACGGCTACGTGTACGAGGGCAGTTGCTATATGCCCGTCATCCCACCCGCGCGCCCGCCCACCTCGAGTCCCGCGGAGCACGCTGCCGACGCTGAAGCGGCTCACTGACACAGCCGGCGGAGCCAGCGGCACAGGTTGTTCTTGTCCACGACACCGGCACCTTCGAGCGCCGCGCCACCTCCGCCATGCCCGCCAGGTCAGCAGCGGGCCGTCGTTGCCGGTCAGGCTTCTTCGTCAGGTAGCAGCGTGCGGAGCAGCTCGTCTTCGGGGCCTTGCGGGCGCCAGCCGGGCGGAGGCGGCGTTGCGAGGAGCGTTGCCATGACCCGCCTGGCGCGCTCCTCATGGGTTTCTGGGGTGAAGCTAAGCCACGAGGAGAACGCCATGGCGACGGCGAAACGATTTGCGTCGTCCAGAACTGCCGGCCAACCGTCAGGGAGATTGTCGGACAGTTCGCGCACGAGCTGCCCGCGCACCAAGCGTGTGACTTGATGGCTTCGCTCTGCCTCCGCCACCAACCCGCTGAACACCTGCACCGCGTTCACATCGTCCTCGCCGAGTTCCTCGGCCAATGCAATCAGTGAGGCAGTGGGGCGGGCATTCGCGAAGGCGGCGAGCGAGTCATAACCACGCTCGCGGACGCGTTCATACAGTCGGGCCTTCCAGTTGTCTCGCCAGGTATTCTTCTCGGTCATCGCCCTCTCCAACGGGAGAAGTTCATCGGGATGCCATAGCTCCGCATGCGGTGCGCGGCGACTTTCAGGATCTCGCTTCGCGTCAACATCCGCCCCGCGGCGGTCTCTGCATCGTCCAGCGGAGGATGCCCAGCTCCATCTCCGAGTCCGAGACTGCCTCGGCGGTAGCGACCAGTGCCTTGGTGCTCCCGAGCGCACCGTGCAGCCAGGACAGTTGGCTGGAGCCATAAGCGAGGTTGCCGGTGAAGACGCCTCTGACTCCGGTCAGTCCCAGGTGCCGAAGGGGGTGGGTGGACGGGCCGCCAGCTTGGCGAGCGCGCTGGCGACGTTGTCCGTGGAGCCCTTCACGTCCTCCACGGCCGCGAGCATCTCCTGACGAACCTGTGTGGCGCTCTGCTGCCCGCCGTCAACCGCCCCCGCCTTGGTGCCAGGGCCCGCCCCCGTCGCGTCGTCACGCGGCCCCTGGCGACGATGCAGCCGCTCCCCCACTTCGGGACCTGCCACGGCCAGCGGAGTGGAGCCGGAGGCGCGCGGACGCTCCTCGACCCTTCACGGCCAGCTCGACGTCGCGCTGGAAGAGCTGCATCGCGACGCGCCCGTCCACGTCGAAGCGGCCCGAGGTGAAGGCCTCGGCGCCCATCGACAGCCTCAGGTGCTTCTGGAGACCGCCATAGCTGACTGCGTCCCAACCCACCTCCGCCTCACTGTAGGCGGAGAATCCGTCCGGGAAGGGCGCATCCGCCAGCGGCACGCCGTCAGGGCCCGCCGCCCGGAGGCGCGCCAGCTCGTAGTCCGGGCCGAAGACGCCCTGCCGGAAGCCGGCGTGCTGCCGCCGCACCTCCAGCCGCAGCTTCATGTCCAGCTCAGGCGTCAGCGCATCCGCGCCCACGCCCGCCACCGCGCCCCATGCACCGTCCTCGCCCGGCCGTCCGCCCCAGCCTGCAATCAGGTGTGTTTCAAAGGATGGACGCACCACCACCACCCTGCTTCCCCAGGTACGTGAAGAGCACGAAGTCCTCGTCCGGCGGGAGGCGGAGCAGCCTCAAGGAGGAGGTGCAGGCCATGAAGTTCCAGCTCAAGGACCTGCTCTGGCACTATGACGGGACCCCGACCGGCCCCGTCACTCTCCGGCGCGAGACCAGCAACAACGCCGTCTTCTACGTCGAGCCGGGCACCTCGCTGGAAATCAACAAGTTCTGCGCTGTGCAGTAGGGAGCCGTCCGCGGCGATGGGCGTCTCCCGGTTTCCTCTCCATGCGGTGGAGCCGAAGGGAGTTGCGCCAGGCCGGAGCAACGAAGCTCACGCTTCACCGGCATGGCCTCCGGCTCCGGCGGTGCATGGAATCGCATCGCGCGGTGCACCGCCGGCCCCTGCCGCTCCTTCGCTTCCAGTAGCCTGCCGGCGAGCGGAATGGACCGCGCATCTCCTCGCGAGGCACGCATGCAGCCTGGCCACCTGAATCCGGCGCGCCTTCCCCCGGGGACGAGGGTGGGGCCGTGGCGCGTGCTGGAGCGGCGCGGGCTGGGGGCCCACGGGGCCGTCTACCGGGCCATCGGCGCGGAGGCCCCCCGCGGCTTCGTGGCCCTCAAGCTGGCCCTGCACCCTCGCAACGAGCGCTTCGCGCGGGAGGTGGAGCTGCTCTCCCGCCTCCGTCATCCCCATGTCCCACGGCTCGTGGACCATGGCGTCTGGCAGCAGTTCCCGTACCTCGTGATGGAACTGGTGGACGGCGTTTCGCTGTATGACTGGGCGCTGGAGCGCGAGCCCACCTCGCGGCAGGTGCTCCACGCCCTCGCCAGCCTCGCGCGGGCCCTGGCGGCGACGCATTCAGCGGGCGGCGTTCACCGCGACGTGAAGGGTGACAACACGCTCGTCAGAGAGGCGGACGGCCGGGTCTTCCTCACCGACTTCAGCTCCGGGCACTTCATTGGCGCCGCCACGCTGACGCAGCCGCCGTTTCCGCCCGGGACGCCGCCCTACCGTTCGCCGGAGGCGTGGCGCTCGGTGCAACTGCCCATGCGCGAGCCCATCGTGCCCTACGCCCCCGGGCCGGCGGATGATGTCTTCGCGCTGGGTGTCACCGCGTTCCGGCTCATGACGGGCGAGTACCCTGCCCCGGTGGACCCAACGTCCCGCGACGAGGGAGCCCCGCCCCCGTTGGTGCGAGCGGTCAACGCCCGCTGCTGCGAGGAGTTGAGTGTCCTGACGTCCCGGATGCTCTCCGTGAGCCCCGAGGCACGCGGAAGTGCGCGCGAGATGGCCGAGGCGCTGGAGCACGCCGCGCGCGAGGCGGGGCCGGAAGCGGATGTGCCCCTCTTCGTCCGGGAGGTGTCTCGGCCCGTGGAGGCCAGGGCCGCGCCCAGGCCCATTTCCCATCGAGCAATGGGGCGCTCCAGGCGCGCATGGTTCACGGCCGCCAGCCTGGCGGGAGCACTGGCTCTGGGAGCCGGGTGGATGCGGAGCGCGCATCCCGGAGAAGCTACCGGGACGGTGCAGGCTTCTGCGCCCGAAGAGGCCAGGGATGGTGGCACCGTCGCCGTCGGGGACTCGGTGCTGACGGCTCCGGCGCCTATCACTCGGGACCCTTCGCAGGGGCTACACATCGCCGTGGACCTGCCACCCAGACCCTTCCCGGGGCAGAGGCGGCCAGATGCCAACGGCCGCTGTCCCAGGAAGCCGCAGGTGCCCATCAACGGAGGTTGCTGGATCAAGCTGACCGTGGAGCTGAAGGACTGCGGCGAAGACGGCTACGTGTATAAGGGCAGTTGCTATATGCCTGTCATCCCACCCGCGCGCCCGCCCACCTCGAGTCCAGCGGAGCACGCTGCCGACGCTGAAGCGGCTCACTGACACAGTTGGCGGAGTCAGCGGCACAGGTTGTTCTTGTCCAGGAAGAGCCAGCCGCTGGAGGTGCGGCTCCACGTCGATGGCATCGAGCCATTCGCCCGGCAGTAGCTGAAGACGGGGGCTGCAACGAACGCGTCACGCCGCCTCACGGGAGCAGTCATGGGCATCAATGTCCAACCGGAAGTCCTCATCCGGCACAACATCACCCGCGGCCTGGAGCTCCTGAAGGCGCACCTGGAGGGCGGGGCGGCGAGGTAGTGCACCCCCGGAGGCGTCAGGGCGTGAGACCCGGGTAGATTCGCGCGGATGAGGCTCCTGGTTCTCGTTCATCCCTGCACGTCCGTGGATGCCGCGGCCACGGAGGTTGCAGAGCTCGCAGGCATCACGCCCCAGGAGGGGCGGATGCGCCTCGTCCTGGCGCCCCCCACGCCCCTGGCGCTCCTTGCTCCCGACGAGGCGGCCGCCGCGGTGGAGAGGCTGCGCCGAGCCGGGCTCGGCGTCGTCGCGCCGTGGATGCCTCCTCCCTCTGACGAGCAGCGCACGGTGGCTCGTACCTTCACCCTTGGCCCGGCGGCATTCTCCGTTTTGCCGCGCGCCGGGGCGCCCGTCGAGCTGGCCTGGAGCGAGGTGGGCGCCATCCTGCGGGGCGCGGTGTCGACGCGCACGGAGAAGGAGCTCATCCACAGGAAGGTGGTGACCACGGTCGGCATGGCCCTGGATGGCAGCATCACCGCCCACAGCGAGGTCATCCGGAACTGGGACTCCGCGGTGGACGAGGAGACCGAGCAGGTCATCCACGTCTTCGGCAAGGGCGGCCAGCGCATCTCGCTGCACGAGCGCTCGGTGGACTTTTCGGGCCTGGGCCCCAGCAAGGCAGTGGGGCGCTTCCAGAACACGCTCCTGCTCGCGACGCTGTTGAAGGAGAAGGCACCCCAGGCCTGCTACGATGAGCGCCTGGTGCGGCTCGGACGCCGCCCGCTCCCGATGTTCCTGAGGGCCTTCTCCAGGGGGCAGTCCACCTCACCCACCACCCAGCGCACCGATACCGGCGTCACCCTGGATGTGCTCTCCGAGGCGCTGTGGCTCGCGGTGACCGAGGGTGTCCTGCCATGACGGTCAGGCCAGCGTGACGCCGTGGCCCGGTGCGTCCGGGTCGAAGTCGAGCCGCGAGCCCTCGTACCGTGCGCCGCCCTTGAACGGGTGGCTGGCGATGAACAGCGGCGTGTCCAGGTCCGCATAGGTGAAGCCGCCCAGGCCCGCGGCCAGGTGCGCGGAGGCGCTCATGGCCAGCACGCTCTCCACCATGCCGCCCACCATCAGCTCCATGCCCGCCGCCCGTGCGAGGCTCCACATGGTCAGCGCTTCCACCACGCCGCACTTCATCGTCTTGATGTTGATGCCGTGCGCCGCGTTCTCCCGGATGAGCCGCAGCACGTCCTTCGCCGAGCGCGCCGACTCGTCCGCGCACACCGGCACCTTCGAGCGCCGCGACACCTCCGCCATGCCCGCCACGTCCGACGCGGGCACCGGCTGCTCGAAGAGCGACAGCGGCACGTCCGCCCGCTCCAGCTCCTTCAGGAACGCCAGCGACTCCGCCACGTCATAGCCGCCGTTGGCGTCCGCGAAGAGCCGGGCCCGGGGCGCCACGTCGTGGATGGCCACCATCCGCGCCGCGTCCTGGTCCGGCGACAGCGCCCCCACCTTCACCTTCAGCGTGGAGATGCCTCGCGAGAGGATGGCCTTCGCGGACTCGCGCGCGTGCGCCACGTCGCCCGCCGTCACCGTCATGTCGATTTCCAGCACCGTCCCCGCCCCGCCCAGCAGGACGTACAGCGGCACGCGGTGGTGCCGGGCCAGCGCGTCCAGCATCGCCATCTCCACCCCGGCCCGCGCGGCGGGCGCCAGCGCCAGCGAGTCCCCCAGCCACTCCGACAGCGGGCGCCACGCGCGCACGTCCCTGCCCAGCAGCCCCGCGCGCACCGACTCCAGCGCGGCCAGGGTGCTGTGCTGCGTCTCGCCACTGACGGCGGTGAAGGGCGCCGCCTCGCCCAGGCCTTGCGTGCCGTCCGCCAGCGTCAGGCGCACCAGCACGTTCTCCGCGGCGTGCTGCGCCCCGGTGGCGATGGCGAAGGGCTCGGTGAGGGGCAGGTGCAGCGGCTCGAACGCGAGAGCGGTGATGAGCGTGGGCGTCATGTCGGAGGCCACAACCTAGTCCGCGGCGGGGGCAGTGTCGCCGCCACCCCAGCACGGCGTCATGGAGTCCAACACCGGCCACGCTCGGGAGCGTGGTGGGAGACGCGATGGTGGCCCACACACCTGTCAGGTAGTACCCACCGCGCCCCCGCATCCCCGCCTTGAGAATGTCGCCCGTTCATGGCGACATACGGGGACTCCGGCTGTTTCCGGACGCGGACCCCTCCCGCGCCCCGCGCGGTCAGGAGTGGACGGCGCATGTCGGAGACGGACACATTCCCGCGGCCGGCGCTCCCGACTCCCGGAGCAGACGTGCTGTTGACCGCACTGGAGGAAGTGGAGCGCCAGCAGCCCGAGGGCTGCATGGTGCTGCGCGCCGTGCGCGACACGGGCGGTGCCATCACCGACTTCGAGTGGCTGTGGGCCAACCCCGCCGCGGCGCGCGCGCTGGGCCGCACGCCCGAGGCGCTGCGCGGGCGGCGGTTGAAGGAGGTCTCCGCGGAGGCCGGACTGGCTGGCCGCGTGGGCGTGCTGCGGCAGGTGGTGGAGACGGGGCGCCCCACCGCGGACGACTTCCCGGAAGGGGAAGCATGGCTGCACGGCACCGCGGTGCCGCTGCGTGACGGGGTGCTCCTGCGCCTGCGTGACGTCACCAGCGCCCTGCGCGTGGAGGAGGGCGTCCGCGACACGCTGGACTGGGTGCGGGACGTGCTGGAGGGCACCCCGGACGCCTTCATGACGCTGGACGCGGACTGGCGCGTCACCTACGTCAACCACCAGGCCGTCGCCATCAGCGGGCGCCCGCAGGAGAAGCTCTTCCGCCGCGTGCTGTGGGAGGCGTGCCCGGAGCTGCAGGGCACCGTGCTGGAGCGCGAGCTGCGCCGCGTGGCCGCCGAGGGCATGGCCTCCACCTTCGAGGTGCGCACCTCCCAGGCGCGCTGGCACGAGGTGCACGCCTGGTGCAGCAACGGCAACCTGTCCGTCTTCGCCAGCGACATCACCGACAAGAAGCGCGCCGAGGCCGAGCGCGACATGCTGCTGGAGCGCGAGCACTCCGGCCGCCTGGAGGCGGAGGCCCTGGTGGCCGCGCGCACCCAGGAGCTGGTGGCCGCGCGCGAGCGGCTGGTGCAGTCGGAGAAGCTGGCCATGGCCGGGCAGCTCGCGGCGGGCGTGGGGCACGAAATCAACAACCCGCTGTCCTACGTCACCGGCAACATCCAGTTCGCGGTGGAACAGCTCGAGCACCTCGCCAGCCACCCGGGGGACGGCGAGGCCCTGCGCGAGGCGCTGGAGGCCCTGCGCGAGGCGCGCGAGGGCGCGGAGCGCATCCGCGTCACCGTCCGGGACTTGCAGACGTTCGCCCGCGCGGACGAGCCGCACCTGTCCCCGGTGGACGTGCACGCGGCGCTGGAGTTCGGCCTGTCCATGGCCATGCCCCACCTGCGCTACCGGGCCCAGGTGGAGCGGCACTACGGCGGGGTGCCCACCGTCATGGCGCACGAGGCGAAGCTGGGGCAGGTGTTCCTCCAACTGCTCGTCAACGCCGCGTACGCCATCCCGGAGGGAGACGCCGCGCGCCACCGCGTCATCCTCTCCACCCGGACGGACGGGCCGTGGGTGGTGGTGGAGGTGACGGACACCGGCCACGGCATGACGCCGGAGGTGCTGGAGCGCGCCTTCGAGCCGTTCTTCACCACCCGCGCCGTGGGCGAGGGCACCGGGCTGGGGCTGTCCACCGCGCTGGGGCTGGTGCGCAGCATGCGCGGGGAGCTGACGGCCACCAGCACGCCCGGCGGGGGCAGCACCTTCCGCGTGCGGCTGCCCACCACGGACGCCGCCGCGCTGCCCGCCTCGCCCGAGGCGGTGGAGGACCCGGCCACGCGCAGGCGGGTGCTGGTGGTGGACGACGAGCCGCAGCTCACCTCGGTGCTGCACCGCGTGCTGGGCCGCCGGCACGAGGTGGTGAGCGTCCACAGCGGACGCGAGGCGCTGGAGCTGCTGTCGCGCGACGACGCCTTCGACCTCGTCTTCTGCGACCTGATGATGGGGGATTTGACGGGGATGGACGTGTACGAGGAGCTGGCCCGCCGCCAGCGGGATTTGCTCTCGCGCTTCGTCTTCATGACGGGCGGCGGCTTCACCGAGCGCGCCCGTTCCTTCCTCCAGTCCGTGCCGCTGCCGCGCATCGAGAAGCCCTTCGAGCCGGGCACCCTGCGCGCGCTGGTGGAGGGAGCGCCTCCGCGCGCCGGGGCTCCCAGGCCTCCGGCGCGCGAAGTGGAAGGGAAGTGACTACAGCTTCACTTCGTCGCGGTCCGGGTGGGTGATGTAGCCGGTGCCCGCCGCGACGAGCTTCGCCATCAGCTTGTCCATGCCGTTGGAGCGGGCGAAGGCCATCTCGTTCTTCGTGGCACCCACCAGCGTGAGCAGCTGCACCTTTCCGCTGGGCAGCACGAAGTGGTCCGGGCGGGACGGGTCCCTCACGAAGAGGAAGCCGGACAGCTTGGAGTCGCCGCCGTCCAGCGTGCCCTCCACCGGGTAGCGGTGGCCCATGGCGAAGGCGCGCATGCACACGAGGTTGTAGGCCATCATGTCCAGCAGCCGGAACACCGGCCACTTCGCCTCCTCGGGCGTGTGGATGACCATCTCGTAGCCCAGCCCGCTGGGCGCGTCGTCGGGGAACTCCTCGCCGGGCGCCACGGTGAAGGGGTTGGACAGGCCGCTGGTGACATAGGTCCAGTACGGGTAGTCCGCGCTCGGCGGCGCCACGCGCACGCCCATGGGCCCCCAGTTCGGGTCCGGCTCCTTCACCTGCGCCAGTTCACTTTCCATCCAGGCCTGGATGGCGTCCGTCTGGTCGAGCGTGAAGACGCCTTCGTCGATGGCGCCGAACATCTTGGGGTACTCGACCTCGTCGCGGTCCGCCCAGCAGTCTTCGTACCACTGGATGAAGTCTTCGTCCGTTTCCGGAGCTTTCATAGCGAGGACACTCTACGGGGTCGCCCCTGTTTCACAACTTCCAGAAGCGGGGAGGGCCCACCGGGCTGACAGTCCGGTGGGGGCGGGTGGCCCTGGAGGGCGACTCAGGTGCCGGTGGCGGGACTGCCGGCCGGGGGCCAGGGCTTCAGGCCGCAGATGCGCTCCGCCTCCTCCACGGCGGGGGCCAGCCGCGCGTGCTCC
Organism: Myxococcus sp. RHSTA-1-4; assembly: GCF_020037125.1. Taxonomy (GTDB): domain Bacteria; phylum Myxococcota; class Myxococcia; order Myxococcales; family Myxococcaceae; genus Myxococcus. The sequence goes on along the minus strand of NZ_JAIQDG010000019.1, from coordinate 68,085 downwards.
CGGCGCAGGAAGCCCCGGACGGCGGCGTCCAGGGTGGGATTGAAGATGAGGTGGGCGCTGTGCACGGCGGTGGGCTCGAAGCCTCGGGACACCTTGTGCTCGCCGCCGGCGCCGGGCTCGAACACCTTGCGGCCGCTCCGGATGCAGTCCTCCACGGAGTGGTAGAGGCAGACGTGGAAGTGGAGGAAGGGGTGCTCCTCGAAGGAGCCCCAGTAGCGGCCGTAGAGGCGCTCCGGGGTGGCCAGGTTGAAGGCCCCGGCGATGACGCGCGGGCCTCGCACCGCCTCCACCAACTCCACCGTGTCCGGCAGCGTCCGGAAGACGCGGGCGAAGAAGCCGGGGGTGAGCTGGATTTGACCCCAGGCGTGGCGCTCGCAGGTGGAGGTGTAGAAGCCGTAGGCGCGCTTCGCGTGGGCGGGGGTGAGCTCCTCGCCGCGCACGGTGCGCAGGGAGATGCCCTGGGTGGCCGCGGCGCCGCGCTCGCGCTTGAGCTGGTGGCGGCGCTTGGAGTCGAAGCGGGCCAGGTAGTCGTCGTAGCTGGCGTAGCCGGGGTTCTTCCAGTGGAACTGGAGGGTGATGCGGCGCGCCAGCCCCTGGGCCTCGAGGAAGTCGGCCTCGTCGTCGGTGGGGTAGAGGACGTGGACGGAGGAGCAGCCGGACTCGCGGGCGCTCTCGGCGGCGGCGGTGAGCAGCGCGCGGCGCAGGGCGGGCACGTCCTCGCCCGGGGCGATGAGGAAGCGCGGGACGGTGGCGGGGGACAGGGGCCCGCCGAGGACGAGCTTCGGGTAGTACTCCACGCCGAGCCGGGCGGCGGCATCCGCCCAGCCGAAGTCGTAGATGTATTCGCCCATGCTGTGGAACTTGCGGTAGGCGGGCGCGGCGGCCACCAGCTTCTGGCCACGCCAGAGCGTCAGGTGGTGCGGCGCCCAGCCCGTCTCCTCGGTGGCGCTGCCGCTCTCCTCCATGGCCGCCAGCCACGCATGGCGCACGAAGGGCGGCGCACCGGGGCCGGAGAGCGCGTCCCAGGCGGCGGCCGGGACGTCTGTCACTGCATCGAGGACGCGGAGGCGGAGCGAGGTGTCGGCGGGCACGGGGGCATATTTAACGCGAGCCGCGTGCGCTCGCCGTGGGTTGCCTGCGTGGGGGGCTGGCGGGGGGGCAGTGGCCGTGCGCGGAGTGCCGAGAGCGCGCGGGGTTCACCTTCCGGATTGGTTCGTCTATCCTGTTTTGAATGTCTGGCATCTTGCTCAGTGACGGGGCGGCGAGGCGACAGACCTGGAAGAATGCACGCGAAGGCTTTCGCAACGCGTGGGGCGACGAGTTCGGGGCCTGGCCACAGAGTGGCGGCGACTACTGGCCGGGGCACCACATCTTCGACCTGTGGCACGGTGGTCACCCGACATCGCGGGGCAACGTCCTGCCGGTCCCTCCCGAGGTGCACAAGGTCATCAATGAGGCATATCCAGCGTGCTACGGCGGTGGCGCGCAGTGGAGGTCCGTGGGGCCCGACAGGCCCTACGTGGATTCGCCATGACGATGCAATCGCTCCTGTCGGAACTCTCACGGGCCCATTTTCCGAAAGCGCCAGCAACGCCCGCACAGGTCGAGGCCTTCGAATCGCGTGTGGGTTGGCGGCTCGACCCCGACCTGCGCGCGTTCTACCTGCATTGTGACGGCGCGGAGTTGTTCCGCCCCCGGCCAGAGGCGAATTACCGCATTCTGTCGCTCGCGGAAATCCAGCGTGCACGGGTCGCCATGCGAGGCCGGGACGACGACTCGGGGGGAGCCGCATCCTGGTACACGCTCGTGTACTGCCAGGATTCCGACTACGTGCTCCTGGATGCGGCGCGGCAACTGGACGGTCGCTATCCGCTGTTCGACGCCTGGCATGAGACGTACCCGCTCCAGGTCCGGCAGATTGCCGCCTCGTTCAGCGAGTTCCTGGAGCGGGCGCTCGCCAGCAATGACCACTTCTTCTGGCTGGACGATGAAGAGCACCCGATTCCCGGCTCGACGCGTCCCCGGGACGGGTAGAGCGCCCGGCGCGCATCACGCCTGAGCGTTCTACCCGTGCCTACGTCAGGCGGCCCGGGCGGCGCTGGCCTCGCGCGGCTCCGGCCAGACGGCGCGCTGCGGTGTGGCGATGCGGATGATGCCCAGCTTCGCCATGACGCGCATCACCTGCCACGTGGGGTCCACCTCGAACTTGCGTGCGGCGAAGTTCGGGCTGCTGCCGTACTTGTGGTGGTTGTTCTGGAAGAGCTCGCCCATGCAGACGAACTCCACCGGCAGCGTGTTGCGCGACTTGTCGCTGCTGTTGAAGTTCCGGTAGCCGTACTTGTGGCCGCACCAGTTGACGATGGCGCCGTGCACCGGGCCCATCAGGAAGTGGATGGGCAGCAGCAGGAACTGCCAGGGCGACGTGGCGAAGGCCACGTAGAAGGCCGTGTACAGGCCTACCCAGCCCAGCGTGGCCAGCCACGACGTGCGCAGCGTGTCGTCCACCAGCGGCCACTCCGGGTAGCCACCCAGGAAGCGGGCCTCGGGCTGGCCGCGCCCGGCGGCGTAGTCCTCGTAGCGCTTCTTGGTGTGCCACATCATCCGCGCCACGTCCTTGAAGAAGTGCGGCGAGTGCGGGTCCTTCTCCGTGTCGGAGAACGCGTGGTGCTCGCGGTGGAGGATGGCGTACGCGCGGGGCGACAGGTACGAGGAGCCCTGCACCAGGTACGTGAGCAGGTGCATCACCCGCTCCGTGCGGGGGCCCATGGTGTACATGCGGTGCGCGGCGTAGCGGTGCTGGAAGAAGCTCTGGAAGAACACACAGAGCAGCCAGTGTGAGATGAAGAAGGCGATGACGACCATGATGCGGGGGTAAACACCCCCCATGTCATGGCTGCGTCATGGCGCGGCAAACATCCCATGACCCGGAGTACGAGCGTGGAGCGGGCGGACATCGTCAGGTTGGACAAGGGGCACGTCTGGCACCCCTATACGGCCATGGAGGCCTACATCGCCGGGACGGACCCGCTCGTCGTGGCGCGCTCCGAGGGCCCGTACCTGTACGACGTGGACGGCGCCCGGTACCTCGACGCCAACGGCTCCTGGTGGGTGTCCACGCTGGGCCACCGCCACCCACGGCTCGTCCGCGCGCTCGTGGAGCAGGCCGGGAGCCTTCCGCACGTGTCGCTGGCGGGCATCACCCATGCGCCCGCCGCGGCGCTCGCTTCGGAACTGGCCGCCATCGCCCCCGGCTCGGACCGGGCCTCGCTGCCCGCGGCCGAGCGGCTGTCGCGCGTCTTCTACTCCGACAACGGCAGCACGGCGGTGGAGGTGGCCATCAAGATGGCCGCCCAGTACTGGGCGCAGAACGGGCGCTCGCGCCGCACGCGCTTCATCACCCTGTCCGGGGCCTTCCACGGCGAGACGATTGGCGCCACCAGCGTGGGCGGCGTCCCGCTGTTCCGCGAGGTGTTCGGCCCGCTCCTCTTCGACGTGGTGCACGTGCCGTCCCCGGCGGAGGAGGGCGGCTGGGAGCGCGCCTTCGAGCAGGTCCAGGCCGCGCTGCGCGAGCACCCGGACGAAATCGCCGGCGTCATCCTGGAGCCCGTGCTGCAAGGGGCGGCGGGCATGTTGATGTACGCGCCGGACTTCGTGCGCGCGGTGCGCGAGGCCACCCGCGCGGTGGACACCTTCCTCATCGCCGACGAGGTCTTCACCGGCCTGGGCCGCACCGGCGCGCGCTTCGCGGTGGACCTGGCCGGCGTGGTGCCGGACCTGCTGTGTCTCGCCAAGGCGCTCTCCGGCGGGCTGCTGCCCTTCGGCGCCACGCTCGCCTCGGAGCGCGTCTTCGCCGGCTTCCTCGGCGCGCCGCGGCGGGCGCTCTATTACGGGCACTCGTACTGCGGCAATCCGCTGGGCGCGGCGGTGGCGCGCGAGGTGCTCGCCGTCTACCGCGACGAGGACGTGCTGGGGCAGGTGGCTCGCAAGGCCCCGCGCATCCGCGCCGCCTTCGAGCGGATGGCTGAAACGATTCCGGGGCTGGTGCGCCCGCGCGCGCTGGGCATGGTGGGCGCGGTGGACCTGGGCGGCGGCGGCTACCTCGCGCGCGGCGGCTGGCGCGTGTACGAGGCGGCCCGGCGCCGGGGGCTGTACCTCCGGCCCCTGGGCGACACCGTGTACATCGCCCCCGCGCTCAACATCCCCGACGACGCGCTGACGGAGCTGCTCGAAGGGGTGGAGGCGTCGCTGCGCGAGGTGTCGGCGGGCTGAGCGTCCGCTCGCGTCACGCGGCTCCGGGAGGCGCGCGGCGCATGGCGGCGCGGCGCTCCTGGCGGAGCAGCAGCAGTTCGTGGGTGATGATTTGCGCGGAGGCCGCCACGGGCACCGCCACCATCGCGCCCACCACACCCGCCAGTTCCGCGCAGAAGAGCACCGCCAGCAGGATGATGAGCGGGTTGACGTGCACCGTGCGCCGGAAGACGAGCGGCGCCAGCACGTTGCCCTCCACCTGCCCGTACAGCACGAAGTACGCGAGCACCCCCAGCGCCAGCCACATGCCCCCCGTGGCCCACGTCAGCAGGGTGATGAAGCCACCGGCGACCACCGGCCCCGCGTAGGGCACCATGCTGGAGAAGCCGCTGGCGAGGCCGAGCGGCAGGAAGTACGGCACGCCCATCAGCGCCAGCACGGTGGTGGTGAGCGTGGCGTTGATGGTGCAGATGAGCGTGAGCCCGGCCAGGTAGCCGCCGGTGGCCCGGTACACGTTGCGCAGCACGCGCACGTAGCGCAGGCGGTGCTCCGGCCGCGCCAGGTCCAGCAGCCGCCGCAGCAGTCCGCCGCCGAACGCCAGCATGAAGCCCACCAGGAAGAACACGGTGAGCGCTCCGCCGGCCAGTCCCACCGCTCCGCCGATGGCGAGCACCACCAATTCCGGCAGCTTCCCCGCGGCGAGCCGCGGCGTGGCCTCCTCCAGCCGGCGCGTCCACCCCAGGCTGTGGAGCCGCTCGTCCAGCGTCCGGAACGGGCGCGAGCCGCGCAGCTCCTCCCAGAGCTGTGGCCACTGGAGCACCATCGCGTCCACCTGCGCCGCCGCGGCGGGCACCACCAGCAGCGCCAGCGTCACCAGCACCGCCAGCAGCCCGGTCATCACCACCGCGATGGCCGCCATCCGCGGCAGTCCCCCGCGCTCCAGCCGGGACACCGCATGCTCCAGCGCCAGGGCCAGCAGCGCCGCGATGCCCGTCAGCGTGAGCGCCACCCGCGTGCGCACCACCAGCGCCACCAGCACCGCCACCCCGAGCACCGCGAAACACACGGTGAACGCCGTCCTCAGCGTCACCTGCGAACGCTGTCCCGCTCCGTCGCGCTCAGGGGCCACTGTGCCCTCCACGCCTGTTCGACCGTCGTACCCTTCATCCGAGTGCGCCCTGCCGGACGAGAGGGCCAGCCCCCCGCGCGTGCAGGGTCTCCACTGACCTGTGGGGATGCGCCCTCCCGCGCCGCGTCGCCGGTCATGTGGCGCGGCTTGGAGGGCGGGATGCACGACGGCGTGTCGCCCGGAGGGGCAGGGGGCTCGTTCAGCGGTGAACGCGGGACGCGGCGGTGAATCGGCTCGCTTCGCTGCCGTGGTTCGCGATGGCGGATGGGACGTCCGGCGCGCCCCGCTTCCCAGGATGGAGCGAGGCGCGCCGTGCTTCAGGGGACAGCGCGGTGCTTCAGTTGCGCGAGGGGTAGATGCCTTCCAGCGCGATGATGAAGTTGACGCAGGTGAAGGGCGGCATGTTGTTGTGAGGCTGGTTGCCGCCGGTGAGGCCGATGGCCGCGGGGTTCATGGTCCCGTCGATGGGCGCGGCGCGGTAATTGAGGACCGTCGCCGTCGAGTCCGCCGCCAGCACGGTGCCGATGGGCGTCTCCGTGTCGCCGTTCTGGCTGCTCACGCTGAGGGTGTGGTTGTGCGCCGGAATCTGCGTGGAGAGCAGCGTCACCGTCTCGCTGCCGCCCTGCTCACCCAGGGTTCGGGGGGACAGGCCCGGGCCCTGGCCGGGCTGCATGGGATACCGGCCGCGCAGGTCCGGCAGGGCGAACGTCGTCTGCCCGTTGCCGCCGTACGTGGTGCCGAGGATGGAGAAGAGCGCCGAGTTCTGCGCGATGGAGAGAAGCTGCCCCTGGCAGAACGCCCAACCCCGGGGAGCGAAGTTGCCGCCGAACATGCGAATCTCACCGATGAATGGCTCGGACACGTACGCCTTCCTTTGTGTGGCTGTGAGTGTTTCACTGAGAACAAAAACATGCCGCTCCCACGCAGAGCAAAGAGCCGGCCACGCGTGAAACCCCGGGGCGAAGAGGACCTTGCCGCGGCCTCCACGAGAGCGGCACGCGCGGCGGCTCGGCGGATGGGGCGCATGGTGCACCGCGCCGGCGCGTTCGGCTGAGACGCGGATGCGTTCCCCCGTGACGCATGGAGGTGCGCGGTGATTTCTCGGAAACAGTGCGTCTGGAAGTGACGCGACTGCGTGCCTCCGGGACGCCGGAGGGGCTGGGGTCGCAGCAGTAACTCAAGCGACGATAGCGCCCGCCTCACTGCCGAAGGGCGTGCATGGCTGCCCCTCCCCTCATCCAGACACTCTCTGGCGCGAGGCTTGCTCTGGGCCTCCCGGCACTGAGTTCCCCGACGAGGAGACCCGCAGATGGCTGCTCTTGTGAATTGGCGACGCCCCGCGCATGCGAGGTTCTGGAAGGCGCTCCCGCTGACGGCGATGTTGGTGCTGTCCGGCTGTGATGAACTGAGCAAGCAGGGGCCACAGGGCCCGGCGGGCCCCGCGGGCCCCTCGGGTCCCCAGGGGGAGCAGGGCGTGGCCGGCCCCGCGGGTCCTCAGGGCGAGCAGGGCCTCGCGGGTCCGAAGGGTGACACGGGAGAGGCGGGCCCGGCGGGTCCGCAGGGGCCACAAGGCCCAGCAGGCCCCGCGGGTGGCCCGCAGGGCGAGACGGGCCTGAGCGCGCTGGTGCGCACCACCGCGGAGCCGGCGGGCGCCAATTGCGCCACCGGCGGCGTGCTGTTCGAGGCGGGCGTCGACGCCAACCGCAACGGCGAACTGGAGAACGACGAGGTGGACGCGGACCTGACCCGCTACGTCTGCAACGGCGCGCAGGGCGTGCAGGGCCCCGCGGGTCCCATCGGTGAGACCGGTCCGCAGGGGCTTCGCGGCGAGCAGGGCCCGGCGGGTCCGCAAGGCGAGCGCGGTCTGCAGGGCATTCAGGGGGAGCAGGGCATCCAGGGGCCCATCGGCCTCACCGGTCCCCGGGGTGACACGGGCCCGCAGGGGCCCCAGGGCGAGGTGGGGCCGCAGGGCCAGCAGGGCGCCACCGGTCCGCAGGGTGCCACCGGCCCGCAGGGCCCCCAGGGGGAGCGCGGCCCCGAGGGCCCGCAGGGGCCCACCGGTCCGCAGGGCCTCGTCGGCCTGAGCGCGCTGGTGCGCACCAGCGCCGAAGCGGCAGGGGCGAACTGCGCCACCGGCGGCGTGAGGCTGGAGGCGGGCATCGACGCCAACCGCAACGGCACGCTGGACGCGGCCGAAGTGGACGCCGCGCTGACCCGCTACGTCTGCAACGGCGCGCAGGGGCCTCAGGGCATCCAGGGCATCCAGGGTCCCCAGGGCCTGCGCGGTGAGCAGGGCCCGGCGGGTCCGGCGGGGCTCAACTCGCTGTCGGCGACGGCCGCCGAGGCCGCTGGCGCCAACTGCGCCACGGGCGGCGTGCGGCTCCAGTTCGGCACGGACGCCAACAGCAACGGCACGCTGGACGCAGGCGAGGTGAACGCCGCGCTGACGCGCTACGTGTGCAACGGCGCGCAGGGCCCTCAGGGCATCCAGGGTCCGCAGGGCATCCAGGGTCAGCAGGGCGCCACGGGTCCGCAGGGCGCCACGGGTCCGCAGGGGCCGCAGGGGCCCGCGGGCTCGACGGGTGTCTACGGTGATGGCTCGGCCGGCCCGCTCACCGTGAACTCGCCGACGGACCTCACCACCGTCGCGGGGTACAGCTCCCTGGCGGGCCGGCAGCACCTGCAGTTCACCACCGTCACCATCAACAGCACCCTCGTCGTCCCGAGCGGCACCGTCATTCGGGCCACGGGGGACTTCACCGTCAGCAGCACGGGCACGATCCTCGTGGCCCCGAGCGCCGAGGATACCGGCGTTGGTTCTCCGGAATCGGGAGTGGCCCGGGCTCCGGCGAGTGAGCCCCAGGCCGGGCGCGGGCTGGCACCGCTCCAGGCCGCGCAGCTCGTGCGGCCTGGCGCCCTGGGTGGCGGCGCGGGCGCCAAGCAGGCTGGCGTCAGCGGCGGCGCGGGCGGCGGCTCGCTGGTCATCCTCGCGGCGGGCACCTTCCGGGTACAGCCGGGGGGGGCCATCAACGCCATCGGCGACAACGGCGGCACGTTGGCCAACACCCCGGGCTCGGGCGGTGGCGCGGGTGGTGCCCTCGTCATCGTGGGCAAGACGGCCATCAACGTGGGGGGCGCCCTCCGCGCCATCGGCGGCCGTGGCGGTGACGGCAACAACGGTGGTGGCGCGGGCAAGGGCGGTGGTGGTGGCGGTGGTGGCGGCTTCATCCACCTGCTCTCGTCCGCCTCGCCCACGGTGAGCGGCACCATCGACGTGAGCGGCGGGGCCGCGGGCGTTACGGCGAATCCCACAGGGGCCAGCTCGGCCATCACCTCCGGCGGTGGCGGCGGCGCGTGCGGCGGCAACGGAGGCGATGGTGGCTCGGGCAACCTCACGACGCCCCAGGCGCCGCAGGCGGGCTCGGCCGGCTACAGCTTCCAGACGGTGACGCCCACCCCGGAGAACCTGTTCATGTGACGTGAGCCGGATGGCCTGAAGTGACACACGGCGGCCCGCGGGCAATCAGCTCGCGGGCCGTTCGTGTTCCAGGCGCATGCCGCGTTCTCTCGAAGCCCTGGCCCGGGGAGCCTCAGCCCCCGCGCGGCGTGGGCAGCCACTCCAGGGCCAGGTACAGGTCGCCCTCACCGGCGGGCGCCGCCGTGTCCGGCTGGAAGCCCAGCCGCGTGTACAGCCGGTGCGCGGGGCTGCCCTTCAGCACGCGCAGCTTCAGCGGCACGCGCGCCTTCGCCGCCTCGCCTTGCAGCTCTCGCAGCAGGCGCGTTCCCACGCCCGAGCCCCGGCTCGCCGGCAGCAGGGCGATGTCCACGAGGCGCCACTCCCGTTCACCGCGCGCCACCAGCAGCCTCCCCGCGGGCTGCCCCTCCACCAGCACCAGGCGATGGTCCGCCCCGGCGTAACGGGTGGCCCAGTCGCGTCCCTGCGCCAGCCACTGCATCCGCAGGAAGGCGTCCCGCTGTGCCGGGGCCCAGCCCCACATGGCCACCTCGTCCTCGCGGGTGCTGGCGTAGAGGGCGAACAGGAAGGCCTCGTCCGAGGCGGTGGCGGGACGCAGGGTGACGGGCACGGTGCAAGGCAGCATGGACCGCCGGGCAACGCGGCGTCCACCACCGCACGCGGACCTTCCCCCGGAGTCCTCCAGGCAACGGCGGTGCAGGCAGCCGCAAGCTCTGACGTTCTGGGAATCGCCGCTCAAACGTCAGACCCGGATGGGAGCCTCGAGGGGATTTTCATTCAGGAGCACGTCATGAAGAAGACGCGAGACCAGGAGCTGACGCTGGCCCTCCAGGAGGCCCGCGAGACGGAGGCGCGGTGGCGGGGACTCGCCGCGCGGTTGATGGAGCTGGGCGACGACGCCATGGACGCGCAGCTGCTGGTGGCCTTCCGCGCCGCGCGCGAGGAGGGCGTGGTGCCGCCGGACGCGGGCTTCTTCCTGGTGGCCCACATCCTCACCGCCATGGCGGACGAGGCCATCAGCGAGGACCCGCGCGTGCGGCGGCTCGCGCGCGAGCTGGACCTGATGGAGCGCGAGTACGGCCTGGGCGACGGAGCCTGGCACGACGACGAGACGCCGCCCGAGGAGTGGGAGGCCCTCTGCGCGGAGTACGAGGCCGCGTGCGACGAGGCCCGAGCCACCTTCTTCCGCGCCTACGGCGAGGAGGACATGGCCCGGCTCTACCTGGAGGACCGCCTCTGCTTCCACCGCCGCTTCGAGAGCGGGCGCCGCTTCTTCCACGGCCTGCCCATGCTCCCCGAGCACCTGCACTGACCGGACGCGCGGCGCACGCCCGGGAAGATTTCGTGGAACGAGCGTTCCTTCCACACCCGCGCGGGGCCCGGTGTGGGGCGTCGCGCTGGCAGAGGGTGGAGCCGGGCCTGTGGGGCCGTCTCCGCTCTCGCGTTCTCAACTCCTGGCAGATGTGCCGCACGAAGGCATGTGGGGGGACGGGCGGGCACAGGCGTTCCGTGGAGCTGCCTTTGGCTCCCCGTCGCACATTGATGGCGCAATCTTACCGTGACGAACCTGTCAATTAGCTTTGCTTCAGGATGGCGCAATGCGCTGTTGATGAAGAGTCTTGCGTGGCGCTGGCGTTTTTACCCGGCACACCCTATCTCCGCGCTCGCTTTCGGGCGGTGAGGGCGGTGGCGGGAAGGAAGTCAATGCATACCATGGGTGTGGAGACTCGAAACTCCAAGGCGAGTCTCCAGCAGCCTCCGCGCTGCACGGCGGCGCGCGTATCCGGTTGAGCAGTCCCCTCCAAGGACCCGGACCCGCGCGCCGCCGCTCTTTTTTCCGGCATCAGGAGCTTCTCGGGCGCGGGCCGCACGTCCAGGCGTGGCGCTACATTGCCGCGCCATGACGACCGCCCATGCCACCCGTCTCCTCGCGCTGCTCTGGGAGCGCTACGCCGCCGAGGTGCCCTACGCGCGCACCTTCGTCCAGCTCTCCGGGGGCAGCTTCCGCAACGACCACGTCGCGCTCCGTTCGCTGGCCCGGCCCGGCAGCGGCATCGCGATGTTCTCCCGGCCCTTCGAGCGGCTCGGGTGGAAGCCCGCGGGTGCGTACACCTTCCCCGACGCGCACCTGTCCGCCATCTACATGTCCCATCCGGCGGGGCTGCCGCGCGTCTTCATCTCCGAGCTGAAGCAGGAGGAGCTCTCCCCGCGCGCCCGCGAGCTGCTCGCCGCGCTGCCCGAGGACCCGCCCGCGCCGGATGACGTGGAGGCGCTCGCCGCGTGGTTCTCCGCGCCGCCGGCGCCGCCGGACGAGGCCGCGCTGCTGGAGCTGGAGAAGGAGTCGCAGTACGGCGCGTGGCTGCTCGCGTTCGGCCGCAAGGTGAACCACTTCACCGGCTCCGTGGATGACGTGGAGGTGTGGCAGCGGCGCATGCGCGAGGCGGGTGTGCCCATGAAGGCGGACATCGAGGGCGCCCCCGGCACGTCGCTGCGGCAGACGGCCACCCACGCCGCGCCGCTGCCGGTGGCGCTGAAGGGCGGTGGCGCGCGCGCGTGGCCCTATGCCTACTTCGAGATTGCCCAGCGCTCGGTGGACTTCGACGGCTTCCTGGGGCCGCAGGCGCGAGCGCTCTTCGACATGACGAAGCGCGGCGGCTAGGTGCTCATCCGGGGTGGGTGTTCGGTGTCCACTCCTGTAGGCTGGCCCCTTCCTTCACTACCTCCTGGGGGACTCGATGCGTCGGGTGACGCGAATCTTCGGACTGGGCGCGATGCTGCTGGGAGCGCCCGGCCTCGGACAGCAGGCCACTTCCGGCGCCGAGCTGCGTCAGGCGGACGTGGCGCTCCGCGGCGCGGTGGTGAAGGCGGTCCGCCCTCCGCTGGAGTCCGTCTACGAGGCGCTCCTGGACACCGTGCGCTTCCGGCAGGTGGCCCTGGCTCCGAACGGCAAGCGCGTGGCCTGGGTGGAGTCCGGCTCGGAGCCGGGCTCGCGGAACGGAGGGGGCGTCATCCAGGTGCTGGACCTCTCCGAGCCCGGCGCGAAGCCGGTCCACGTCACCGTCTGTCTCGGACACAGCGCGTGCAACGAGTCCTCGCTGACATGGGATTCGGATGGGCGGCGGCTGGCGTTCCTGTCCGACGCCGGGCTGGGCGGGACGGCGCAGCTCTACGTGGTGGACGTCGTGTCCAACGGCCCTGCGCGGAAGCTGACGTCATTCACCACGGCGGTGTCCGCTCCGCGGTGGGCGCCGGATGGGGACTCGGTCGCGGTGCTCGTCATGCAGGGCGACGGTGCCGAGCACGCCAAGGGCCCCACGGGGCCCGCGTCCCGCGAGACGGGCGTGGTGCAGGAGTCGCACCCCGTGCGGCGCGTGGCCGTCGTCGACGCGGACGGTGACGGGCACCGCTTCGTGTCTCCGGAGCACCTGTTCGTCTACGAGTTCTCGTGGAGCCCGGACAGCGAGACGCTGGCCATCACCGCCGCGCCTCCGCCCGGAGACGCGAACTGGTGGGTGGCGAAGCTGCACGCGGTGGACGTGGAGTCGGGCCGCGCGCGGCTGCTCCACGCGCCGAAGTGGGCGCTGGCCGAGCCCACGTGGAGCCCCGACGGGAAGCACGTCGCCTTCATCGAGGGGCTGATGAGCGACCAGGGCGTCCATGGTGGTGACGTCCACGTGGTGCCGGCGGCGGGCGGCAAGGCGCGCAACGTCACCCCGGGGATGAAGGCCACCGCCACCAGCCTGGACTGGGTGGCGCCGGGGCGGCTGGTGTTTGGCGCGCAGGTGCAAGGGGAGTCGGCGCTGGGGGCGGTAGACCCGGTGAAGGGCGGGGTGACGATGCTGTGGAAGGGCCCCGAGCACATCAGCGCGGGCGGCTCCGTGGGAGCCTCGCTGTCACGTGACGGGGAGCTGAGCGCGGTGCTGCGCGAGTCCTTCACGCGCGCGCCGGACGTGTGGGTGGGGCCGGTGGGGGCGTGGAAGCCGGTCACCCGTCACAACGCGGAGGTGAAGCTCCCCGTGGGAGCGGTGCGCAGCGTGACGTGGAAGAGCGACGGGCTGGAGATGCAGGGTTGGCTGATGGCGCCGCCCACGCCGCCGGTGGGCAGTGCCCGGGCGCCCATGGTGACGTCGATTCACGGCGGGCCGGCGGCGGGAGTGCTGCCGGCCTTCCACCCGCAGGCGCTGCTGCTCACGAGCCAGGGCTACTACGTCTTCCTCCCCAACGCGCGCGGCAGCTTCGGGCAGGGCGCGGACTTCGTGCAGGCCAACCGGCGCGACTTCGGCTACGGCGACCTGCGGGACGTCATGGCGGGCGTGGACGCGGTGCTGGCCAGCGAGCCGGTGGACCCGACGCGGCTGGGCATCACCGGGTGGAGCTACGGCGGCTACATGACGATGTGGGCGGTGACGCAGACGCAGCGCTTCCGGGCGGCGGTGGCGGGCGCGGGCGTCTCCAACTGGCAGAGCTACTACGGGACGAACCGCATCGACACGTGGATGCTGCCGTACTTCGGCGCGTCCGTGTACGACGAGCCGGACGTGTACTCGCGCAGCTCGCCCATCAACTTCGTGAAGCTGGTGCGCACGCCGACGCTGCTGCTGCACGGTGAGCGGGACGTGGAGGTGCCCGCGTCGCAGAGCTACGAGTTCTTCAAGGCGCTCAAGGCGCTGGGGCAGAAGACCCAGCTCGTCATCTACGCGGACGAGGGGCACGGGCTGCGCAAGCTGGAGCACCAGTGGGACCGCTCGAAGCGGCTGGTGGAGTGGTTCGACACGCACCTGCCTCCGCCGAACCTGCCCGCGCCGAGGGTTACGACGCCGCTGCGCTAACGCGGCTCCGGGGTGTCATCGGGCGCGACGCGGGCGGTGAGGACGTGGTCGCGCCAGCGGCCGTCGATGAGGAGGAAGCTGCGCGCGTAGCCCTCCACGGTGAAGCCCAGGCGCTTGAGCACGGCGGCGCTCTTGAGGTTCTCCGGCAGGTGGTTGGCGTGGAGGCGGTGCAGGCGCATGACGCCGAAGGCGTAGTCGCAGACGGCGCGCAGGGCCTCCGTCATGAGGCCCCTGCCCTCGTAGCGGTGGTCCAGGGCGTAGCCCAGGTCCGCGGACTGGAGGGGGCCGCGGCGGATGTTCGTGAGGGAGAGGTTGCCGATGACGGGCGCCGAGCCGAGGGGCCTCTCGCGCGGGAGGAGGAGCAGGCGCAGGGAGACGTCGTGCCGGAAGTCCTCGCGGTCCTGCGCGAGCCGCGTGCGCCAGTACGTCACCGAGAAGAAGTTGGCGGGCCGCTCCGGGGACACCGGGCCGAAGTGGTCGCGGTTGGCTTCGTGGTACTCCAGCACGCGCCACGCCGCGTCCGGTGGGAGGAGCGCCAGGTGCAGGCGCTCGGTGGTGAGCAGGGCGGAGGTATCGGAGGCCATGGCGCGGAACCGCCCCCGAGGCTAGCGCTTCTCGGGGGCGGTGGGGGCCGCGGACTCCCGAGCCGGCCGGCGCTCGCGGGTCCTGGCGTGCTCGCGAGGCGGGCCTGCTCCGGGGAGTCCCACGCTCAGCGAGGCGGCTGCGTGTCGCTCTGGCCGGGCTGGGCGCCGGGCCGCGGCGGGGTGGCGCCTTCGATGTCTCCGTCCAGGGTGTGACTGCCGCTCTCCGGCCCCTGCACGTCGGTCCCCTCTGAGGGCTGCTGCGTGCCCGTGCCGCCCGTGCCCTGCTGGGGCGCTGGCTCCTGCGAGCCCTGGGGCGCGGGCTGCTGCTCCGTGCCCGTGCCGCCCGTGCCCTGCTGGGGCGCGGGTTGCTCGCCACTTCCACCGATGGCCCGCGCCTCGCGCTCGATGATGATTTCCACGCGCCGGTTGTTGGCCCGGCCCTCGGGCGAGGTGTTGGTGGCCACCGGCCGGTACTCGCCCAGGCCCCGGATGCGGACACGTTCGGCGGGCACGCCTTGCGAGACGAGGAACTCACGCACGCGCTCGGCGCGGCGGTAGGACAGCTCCTCGTTGTAGTCGTCCGGCCCCTGCGAGTCCGTGTGCCCCTCGATGAGTAACGGGCTCTGCGTCTGCTTCAGCACGTCCGCGACCTGGGTCAGCCTGTCCCGCGCCGCCGGGAGCAGGTCCACCGCGTCCGAGGCGAAGAGCACGCTGCCGGACAGCGTCACCACCAGGCCGCGCGCCTCCTCCCGCACCTTCAGGTCCTTCGCCGTCTCATCCAGCCGCGTCAGCGCCTCGGTGGCCTTGCGCTCCGCCTCCAGCCGCGCCTGGCGCTCCTGCTCGGCCTGCTGCTCCGCCTGCACGCGCGCCTGGCGCTCCTGCTCGAGCTGCGCGGCCTGCTGCTGCAGCTCCACGTTCTGCTGCGCCAGCCGCTGCGCCTCGGCCTCGGCCTGCATGCGGCGCTGCTCCTCCTCCTGCCGCCGCGCCGTCTCCGCGGCCAGCCGCTGCGCCTCCGCCTGCCGCTGCTGGGCCTGGACCCTCAGCCGCTCCGCCTCCTGCTGGCGCCGCTGGGCATCCGCCCGCAGCCGCTCCGCCTCCTGCTGCTGCGTCTGCGCGAGCTGCGAGGCCCGCTGCTGCTGCGCGAGCGCCTCCTGCCGCTCACGCTCGGCCTGGGCGAGCTGCTGCCGCGCCGCCTCCAGCTCCGCCTCCACGCGCTCGCGCTGGCGTGCCTGCGCTTCCTTCATCGCCGCCTGCGCCTCCGCGAAGCGGCGCGCCGAGAGGTCCGCCGTGCCGCGCGCATCCGCGGTCTCCGCCTTCCGGAGCGCCACGTACGCCAGCGAGCGCGCGCGAGGCGAGTCCTTGCTGCGGTCATACTCCCGCTCGGCTTCCAGCAGCGCGTCGCGGGCGTCCGCGACGTCCTCCGGGCGCGCCTGCCCCTCGGGGCTGGTGGACAGCTCCTGGTACGCCGCGCGTGCCGCGGTCAGCTCCTTCGGCGGCGGTCCGCTCGCACATCCCACCGCCACCAACGCCGTGGCCCCGGCGAGGGCCTTCCATCCATGCTTCCAACGCACCATGACGCTCTCCTCTCGGGCTGGCGGCTACTGGAGACCGCGGCGGAGGGACTCCGCCTGCTGGGTGGCTCGGTCCGCCTGCCGCTGGATGGGAATGGAGCGGGCCAGCGCGTGCGCCAGGTCCGCGTCCGCCGCGGCCTGCATGAAGCGCAGCTCCGCGGCCTCTTCCTCGCCCTCCACCAGCAGGCGCTCCGCGTCGGAGACCTGCTGCCGGGCGTACTCCAGGTGCCGGGCGGCCTCGGGAATCCGGTCCGCGCCGGCTCCTTCCGCGGCCTTCAGCGAGGCCTCCGCCTCCACGCGGCGCTCATTGGGAACGGGAACAACACGCTGTCCGGCGCACCCGACCACGGTCAGGCACAGCAGGGCGGCAAGCAGCTTCGGGCGCACGGTTCACCTCCAGCCGTCGGGACACCGGGCGCGGGACGCCGCGCCCACAGCCAGAGGTGAGCCCTTCCCCGCAGGCCGGCAATCCGCAGGAGATAGGGTCGCCTGAAGAGGGGGCGGGCGGCCGTGTACGCTGTCGCCCCAGAGGATGAAGTCCCTTGTCACCGCGCACCACCGGACTGGCCGGGGCGCACCGGGAAGGGTAGAGGGAGCGGCATGCGCTTGCACCTGGTGGACGGTACCTATGAGCTGTATCGCGCCCACTTCTCGCCCCGGCCCGGCCACACGGCGCCGGACGGGAAGGACGTGAAGGCCACGGTGGGGTTGATGTCCTCGCTGCTCGCGCTGCTGCACGACGCGGCGGAGGGCGTGACGCACGTGGCGGTGGCGTTCGACAACCCCATCCGCTCGTTCCGCAACGCGCTGTTCGCCGGCTACAAGAGCGACGAGGGCGTGCCGCCGGAGCTGCACGCGCAGTTCGACCTCGCGGAGGAGGCGGTGCGCGCGCTGGGCGTGAGGGTGTGGTCCATGAAGGAGCAGGAGGCGGACGACGCGCTGGCCACGGCCGCGGCGCGCTGGGCGGGCGAGGTGGAGCAGGTGCGGCTGCTCACGCCGGACAAGGACCTGGGCCAGTGCGTGCGCGGCAAGAAGGTGGTGCAGGTGGACCGGCGGCAGGAGAAGGAAATCGACGAGGACGGCGTGCGCGCGAAGCTGGGCGTGTCCCCCGCGAGCGTGCCGGACCTGCTGGCGCTGATGGGCGACGACGCGGACGGCATCCCCGGGCTGCCGGGCTTCGGTGAGAAGGGCGCGTCCGCGCTGCTGGGCGCCTACGGCCACCTGGAGGCCATTCCGGCGGACGCGTCGGAGTGGAAGGTGCGCCCGCGCGGCGCGGAGAAGCTGGCCGCCACGCTGCGCGAGCACCGCGAGGACGCGCTCCTGTACCGCCGGCTCGCCACGCTGGTGACGGATGCGCCGCTGCCGGGCACGGCGTCCCTGGCGGACCTGGAGTGGGCGGGCGTGCCCCAGGGTCTCTACGAGGCGCTCTGCGACAGGCTGGGGCTCACCACCCTCAAGCGCCGCCCGAAGCGCTGGGCGGCGTAGGGCGCGAAACCACCGGACGCCCGCGCGGAGTGTGCGCGGACGCCCGGCCGGCTCAGTCGTGGCGGCGGAAGACGAAGAAGCCCTGGTCGTGCGCGAGCAGCAGGTAGTCTCCGGCCAGCGCCAGGTCGTGGGTGACGAACCGGGAGTAGCGCTCTATCGGCGTCACCAGCCGATGGACGTCCGGCGCCTCCGGGTTGCCGAGGTCGTAGTCCTTGAGCTGTCCGGTGCTGCCGGACGGGACGATGAGCTGGTCTCCGTTCAGCAGCATGCCGGCGGAGTTGGTGCCTGACCCGAAGCCGGCCTTGGCCACTCGCGGCGCCGCGGGGTCCTTCACGTCGATGATGGCGGTGTCGCCCACGTCGCCCACCGAGCCGTACAGCCAGCGGCCGTCGTACAGCGCCAGGTCGCTCATCATCGGCACCTTCACGGTGCCGAGCCGCTGCAGGCCCGTGTCCAGCGAGACGATGGTCAGCCCGTCGGAGCCGCCCGCGTACAGCCGGCCGCCCTCCAGGTGGATGGACTTCGCGTACGCCGGGGAGATGATTTCCGGTGCGCCCGGCTCCGACGGCGTCGACACGTCCACGCGCCGCACGCCCGCCTCGAGGCCGGCGTAATACAGCCAGTTGCCGTCGAAGGTGAGCTGTCCGACGCCGGTGCCGCCCGAGCTGAACGCCGCAATCTGCCGCGGGTTGGGTGCATCTCCGGAGTCGTATGCGAAGAGCACCACGCGGGCGCCATGTCCCACCGCGACCAGCCCCTTCTTCACGGCGAGGTGGTTGCCCGCCTGCGGTGACTGGGGCTCCACCCTCAAGGCCCCCAGGTGCTCCGCGTCCTCGCCGGAGTGGAGGCGGTACATCTGGAGGCCGTAGCTGTCACGCACCCAGACGACGCCGTCGAGCTCCTCGACGTCGAAGGCGGCGCCGGTGGGCGAGCTCGACGTCTTGAACGACGCGACCTCTTCCATGGCCTCCAGGTCGATGCGGGTCGCCTCGTCCCCGCACGCGGCGAGCAGCGCCACGAGCAGCAGCCGGCCCACGTTTCCGATAGAGCTCATCGCGCGACGCATTTGGGGCACTCCAGGTCCTCGTCCACCAGCTTCCACAGGCCCGTGTGCGAGTCGCTGTGGTCCCACAACCAGATGCCGTCCTTGCCGTCCATGACCATGTTGAGCACGCGCGGCAGGCCCGTGACGACGGTGACCCACTCGGTCTGCTTGTCGCCCGCGCGGTGGGCGAGCACGTGGCCCTCGCCGCCAATCTGCTCCGTGCGCATCGCGACGTACGCGTTGTTGTCCTTGTCGACGACCATCGCGAAGGGCCTGCCGAAGTAGCTCTGGTCGTTGACGGGCGAGCGGACGATGGCGCGCTTCGTGAGCCGCGCGTCGCCGGGCTTGAACGTGTACAGCTCCGGCTCGTCGTTCATCACCGCGAGCGTCATGTGGCCTTCGCCGTCGATGCGGAGGCCGCCGATGACGTTGGAGGAGGCGTTGCAGCTCCCCAGCTCGCGCGTGTCACAGTCGAAAATCTTCGTCGCGCTCGACAGGTCCGCAGGCAGCTCGAAGATGCGCGAGCCGTTGGTGGCGTAGACCTTCCCGTTGGGGTGGAGCACGGCGCTCACGGGCGCGGAGGTAGTGCCGGCGCTCGGCGGGGTGTTGGGAATCTCCTCCCACACCGAGGCTCCCGGGGCGAGCCGCTGCAGCGGCCGGAAGCCGCTGGCCGAGCCCGCCATGCCGAGCATCGCGCCGCCAGGCGTCTTCAGCACCGGCATCACCCGGCCGCCGTCGGCGAGCGTGGGGACGGGCGTGAAGCCGTCCTCGGTGAGGACGCGGTACCGCTCGATGTACCCGTTCGTCCCGTTCTCGCTCACGGAGGCGATGATGCCGAGGCCCGGGACGGTGCGGGGCAGGTCCATGATGTTGCCGGCGACGTCGCTACGCTGCACCCAGACCTGGGTGTCCTCCTCGAGCGAGCCCTGGAGCTTCCACAGGCCCATGGAGGACTGCAGGTTCACGTAGGCGTGGCCGTCATCCGTCACGGCGAGCGCGCCAAGGGTCCGGCCCACCGGTGGGAAGCCGATGTTCACCGCCTTCATCGAGGTGGGGTCGGTGCCGTCACCACAGCCGGCGGCACCCAACAGGAGGACCGCCGCCAGCAGCCGCCGGGCGGAGGTCGGAAAATACTGCGATGTGAGATTCAAGCGGCTCTCCTCGCACCCGCCCTGAGTTCAAGAGAGAACTCTCGCAGGCGGGGCTTCAAGCGGCTTGAGCCTATGGGTGCAAAAATCCAGCATCAAGGGATGGATTGTGACCCAGGGAGGTGCTGTGCCTACCCTGTCGCCTGGCCCGTGCCGCCCTGGTCCGCCGGGGGCATGGGGCGCGGCAGGTTCACGGTGAAGGCGCGTACCGCCTGCCACCCTGGCTACTTCCCCGGCGCGATTCCCAGGTGCCCGGGGCTCGAGAGCCGGTCAGGATGGACGAAGTCACTCCTGCCGTTGAAGGAAGTCATGTCCGTTGAACTGAAGATGCCCACCTCGGATGACTGGGTCCCCTCCATGGACGACCTGCCGTACCACCGCCTGGGCGGTGAGGAGCAGGTGCGCGCGCTGGCCTACGCCTTCTATGACGCCATGGACGCCGACGAGCCGGCGCTGGCGAAGCTGCACGAGCTGGACGAGCACGGCCGGGTGAACGCCGGCATCCGCGAGCGCTTCGGCCTGTTCCTCATCGGCTGGCTGGGGGGCCCGCAACATTATATGGAGCGCCACGGCCACCCCCGCCTGCGCATGCGCCACGCGCACGTGCCGGTGGACACGGCCATGCGTGACGCCTGGCTGCGCTGCATGCGCAAGGCCATGGACGCGCGAGGCATCACCGGCGGGCTGCGCCGCTTCCTCGATGAGCGCTTCGCCAACGTGGCGGACTTCCTCCGCAACACCGAGGGCTGAGCCCCGGTTGCGGAAAAAGCACGACCGTTTTATATCTCCTCCATGCGGAAGGGCGAGCTCACGCACCAGACCATTCTCGAACGGGCCGTCCGGCTGGCGAGCCGGGTGGGCCTGGAGGGTCTGAGCATCGGCGGGCTGGCGGAGGAGCTGAACCTCTCCAAGAGCGGCCTCTTCGCGCACTTCAAGTCCAAGGCGGTCCTCCAGGTGCAGGTGCTGGAGACCGCCACCGCGCTCTTCACCGAGCGCGTCATCCGCCCGGCGCTGACGAAGCCCCGCGGCGAGCCCCGGGTGCGCGCCCTCTTCGAGGGCTGGCTGGCGTGGGACAAGGACCAGCTCCTCGAGGGCGGCTGCATCTTCGTGGCGGCGTCGGTGGAGTTGGATGACTCACCCGGGCCCGCGCGGGACAAGCTGGTGCAGACGCAGCGGGACTGGCTGGACGTGCTGGCGCAGGCCGCGCGCATCGCCGTGGCGGAAGGGCACTTCCGCGAGGACGTGGACGTGGAGCAGTTCGCCCACGACGAGTACGCGGTGATGCTGGGCTTCCACCACGCGAAGCGGCTGATGAGAGACCCCCAGGCGGAGACGCGCGCCCGGCGCGCCTTCGAGGCGCTGCTCGCCGCCGCCCGGGCCCCCGCCCACTGATTCTTCATTCTGGAGTCCTTCGAGGAGGCCCTCGTCATGGCAGAAAATAGCACGAACGTTCGGACGAAGATGGCGCTGTGGGGAGTGCGGGCGACGGCGCGGAGCCTGGGGGTGGTGGCGCCGGGGCTGGCGGCGTCGTGGGGGGAGCGGCTGTTCCTGACGCCCCGGCGGACGCGGCGCTCGCGCACGGCGGAGGCGGTGCTGGCGAAGGGGCAGCAGCGGATGCTGAAGCTGGCGGGCGAGCAGGTGGCGGTGTGGAGCTGGGGCGAGGGCCCCCGGGTGCTGCTGGTGCACGGGTGGAGCGGCTACGGCGGGCAGCTCACGGCCTTCGTGGCACCGCTGGTGGAGGCGGGCTTCTCCGTGGTGGCGTACGACGCGCCGGGGCACGGGGTGTCGTCCGGACGCCGCAGCTCGCTGCCGGAGATGGCGGAGTTGGTGGCGGAGGTGGGGCGCGCGACGGGCGGGCCGTTCGCGGTGGTGGCGCACTCGCTCGGCGCGTCGGCCACGGCGGTGGCGATGCGGGACGGGCTGAAGGCGGAGCGCGCGGTGTTCCTGTCACCGCCCTCGGACCCGCGCGGAGGTATCTGGGCCTTCGGGAAGGCGATGGGCCTGTCCGACGGCGTCCAGCGGCGAATCCAGGCGCGCATCGAGACGCGGTTCGACATGCGGATGAGGGATTTGGCGCTGCCGAACTTCGTGGGCCTGCTGCGCGTGCCGCTGCGCATCTTCCACGACGTGGGGGACCGTGAGGTGCCGCTGGCGGCGGGCGAGGCGGTGGCCCAGGCGTGGCCGGGCGCGACGCTGACGCGCACGGAGGGGCTGGGCCACTACCGCATCCTGTACTCGCCGGAGGTGGTGGCGCCCGCGGTGGACTTCATCGCGGAAGGCCGCCCGCGCGGCGAATGGCCGGTGCCGGCGGTGATGGCCTCGGCCGTGCCCTCCTCGCGCAGCGCGCTGCGTCTCGTGCATGGCGGCTGAGGTGGAAGTGGCCGGAGTATTCGTTCAGAGACTGTGACGGATGGGCGTGCCAGCGCTGAATTCTCGCCATTCAGGCTCGCTGGTCAGCGTGTCCTCCACGATGCCCTGTCACACGCTCGAAATGCACTCCAAGGTTCCCGATTCCCTCAAGCGCGTTCTTGATTTCCTCGGACACGATGAAGGCTGACCGATAGCCCTGAATCCGGAAGACACGCGCGTTTTCGATTTTCGAGGTGTCTATCCGCAGCCCGGAGATGGAGCGGTATTCGCCCGCCCGTTCAGGTGCAGCGCCGTTTGGAGGATAGAGCTGGACCTCTCTGGAGTTCGCTTCATCAACGCACTTGAAGCACTTTGTTGCGTTGATGATGTAGAGCGGCTTCGCCGCCCCTTCGACGTCTACAGGGAACACCTGGACGTCGTTGGGCGCGAGTTCACGGAAGGCACGCGCGACCAACTCATCTGCGATGGGCGCTCTCCCGGAGTTGGCCACCGAGAAGGAGCGCTGGGGGCCGCCGTGGAGTGGCCGGGTCTTGAGCGGTCCTGGATCTGGCAGCAGCCTACCGTCGCCAAACATCCACGGGTCATCCAACTCGCCACCCGATGCTGGGACGGGCAGTCCCAGACACCACTGAGGGACATCTGCAATGCCAATGTCGTAGAAATGGTGCGCCACAACTCGTTCCCGTTCAGCAATCCAGCGACCCGCGGGAAGATGCCAGCCTCGGACGCTTCGAGCGCTCGCTCCTCGCATCGTGGGTATCAAGGAGCGAGCGTTTGAATTCAGCAGGACGGCGCTATCCGCCCATCTTCGCCATGCGGCGCTGCATCTCCTCGGGCGACACGTCCTCGATGTGCTGCGCGAGCGTCCACCGGAAGCCCTCGGGGTCCTCGAACTGGCCGGAGCGGTCGCCGTAGAACTGGTTCTCCAGTGGTCGCACCACCTTGCCGCCGGCCTTCACGAAGCGCTCGGCGAGCGCGTCCACGTTCTCCGTGTAGAGGCAGAGCCCCACCGGTGAGCCGCCGTACTGCTTCGTGCTCTTGCTGCCCATCTCGGGGAACTCGTCCGACACCATGAGCCGCGAGTTGCCAATCTGCAGTTCCGCGTGTCCGACCTTTCCGTTCGGCATTGGCATCCGGAACAACTCGGTGGCGCCGAGCGCGGCCTTGTAGAACTCGATGGCCTTCGTGGCGTCGTTCAGCGCGAGGTACGGCGTGAGGGAGTGATAGCCGTCGGGAATCGCCTTGGGCATGGCTGCTCCTGGGGGTGGGCCCGCTCCATGCGGGGGTGGGGGCGGGGAGGCTGCGCGCACCAGGGCTCGGGCTGCAAGGCCGTTCAGTGGCTTCTGGACAGGAGATGACACCATGGCCCCCGGTCACGGCGGCACGGCTCGCACTGCGTTGGTGGCACGTTGGGGACGTTGGCTCTGTGCGTGACCGCGCATGTCGCGACCCTTCGCGGCGGGAGTACGTCGCGACGGAGCTCGTTGACCTGGGGGATTGCGCTGACACGCGCCTACTCCGGGAGTAGCCTCCTGGCGAGCGGTGCGAACCGCGCATCTCCTTGCGAGGCACTCATGCAGTATGGCCCATTGAATCCGGCGCGCCTTCCCTCGGGGACGAGGGTGGGGTCCTGGCGCGTGCTGGAGCGGCGCGGGTTGGGGGCCCACGGGGCCGTCTACCGGGCCATCGGCGCGGAGGTACCCCGCGGCTTCGTGGCCCTCAAGCTGGCCCTGCACCCTCGCAACGAGCGCTTCGCGCGGGAGGTGGAGCTGCTCTCCCGCCTCCGTCATCCCAACGTCCCACGCCTCGTGGACCATGGCGTCTGGCAACAGTACCCGTACCTCGCGATGGAGCTGGCTGACGGCGCGTCGCTGTATGACTGGGCGCTGGAGCGCGTGCCCACCTCGCGGCAGGTGCTCCACGCCCTCGCCAGCCTCGCGCGGGCCCTGGAGGCGACACATTCAGCGGGCGGCGTCCACCGCGACGTGAAGGGCGACAACACGCTCGTCAGAGAGGCGGACGGCCGGGTCTTCCTCACCGACTTCAGCTCCGGGCACTACATTGGAGCCGCCACGCTCACGCAGCCGCCGTTTCCGCCCGGGACGCCGCCCTACCGTTCGCCGGAGGCGTGGCGGTCCGTGCAGCTGCCCATGCGCGAGCCCATCGTGCCCTACGCCCCCGGGCCGGCGGATGACGTCTTCGCGCTGGGTGTCACCGCCTACCGACTGGTGACCGGGGAGTACCCCTTCCCTTCGAATCCGGCGCCCGATGCCGTGTCCATGGAGGGAGCCACGCCTCCGTCCGTGCGAGCGGTCAACGCCCGCTGCTGCGAGGAGTTGAGTGCGCTGACGACCCGGATGCTCTCCGCGAGCCCCGAGGCACGCGGAAGTGCGCGCGAGCTGGCCGCGGCGCTGGAGCACGCCGTGCGCGAGGCGGGGCCGGAAGCGGATGTGCCCCTCTTCGTCCGGGAGGTGTCTCGGCCCGTGGAGGCCCGGGCCGCTCCCCGGCACGTCCCGCGTCACCCTCCCAGTCGCTCCAGGCGGTCCTGGCTCACGGCGGCCAGCCTCGGAGGCGCGCTCGCGCTGGGAGCTGGGTGGATGCTGAGCGCGAATCCTGGAGAGGAGGCGGAGACGGTGCAGGCTTCAGCGCCCGAGGAGGGCAGGGATGGCGGCACAGTCGCCGTCGGAGACTCGGTGCTGACGGCCCCGGTGCCTCTCACCCGCGCCCCCTCTGCGTGGTCCACCATCGCCGTGGACCTGCCTCCCAGGCCTCTCCCGGGCCAGCGGCGGCCGGATGCCAACGGCCGCTGTCCCCTCAAGGAGCAGGTGCCCATCAATGGAGGCTGTTGGATCAAGCTGAACGTGGACCTGAAGACCTGCGGGGAGGAGGGCTACATCCACGAGGGCGGATGCTATGTGCCCTCCGTTCCTCCCGCGCGCCCTCCCACCTCGAGTCCAGCGAATCGCCCTGAGGATGCCCCGTAGCTCGAGGCGCTGTTGAGCGCCCTCGGGCCTGGGCCCTGCCCATGTCCCCCGGAGTCTGGAACCCGGGTTTGACAGCCGGGGCGCGCCCCGCACCGTGCCGGGCTGTTCCGTGGCGCGCGGAAATGGAAATGACCGCATGGTCCCAGGCGTACATGGGCCATGCTCTCCCTCCGCAATCTGGTGAAGGTCTACCCGGGCCCCGTCTCCGCACTCCGGGGCGTGGACCTGGACGTGCCGCGCGGGATGTTCGGGCTGCTGGGCCCGAACGGCGCCGGCAAGTCCACGCTGATGAAGATTCTCTCGGGCCTGCTGGAGCCCACCTCCGGAGAGGTGACGCTGGACGGGGTGGACATCGTCCGCCATCCGGAGGCGCTGCGGCCGCACCTGGGCTACCTGCCGCAGGAGTTCGGCTTCTACCCGTACCTCACGGGCGAGGCCATGCTGCTGTACCTGCTGGAACTCAAGGGCGTCACCGCGCCGCAGGGCTTGAAGAAGCTGTGCGCGGAGCTGCTGGAGCGCGTCAACCTCACCTTCGCGGCGAAGCGGAAGGTGAAGGAGTACTCGGGTGGCATGCGGCAGCGGCTCGGCATTGCCCAGGCGCTGGCGGGCAACCCGAAGCTCATCATCGTGGACGAGCCCACCGCGGGCCTGGACCCGGAGGAGCGGCTGCGCTTCTACCGGCTGCTGGCGGAGGTGGCCCACGAGCGCACGGTGCTGCTGTCCACGCACATCGTCGAGGACGTGGCCATGCTGTGCCCGCGCTTCGCCGTCATCCGCCAGGGCCGCGTGGTGGCGATTACGTCCCCCACCGAGGCGAAGGCCGCCATCCAGGGCACCATCTTCGAGGGCACCGCGTCCGCCGCCGAGCTGTCCGAGCTGCAGCGCACCCGCCGCGTCACCCAGGCCGTGCTCTTCGAGGGCCGCAACCGCGTGCGTATTCACGAGCCGGGCGGCGCCGTGCCCCCGGGCTTCGAGCGCGTGACGCCCACGCTGGAGGACGCCTACCTCCTGCTGATGAAGGACACGCGCGAGCCCGCCGAGGCCGTGGCACCGGTCCGTGAGGTGGCGCGATGAACGCGCAACGGCTGGGCACGGTGGTGCGCGCGGAGATGGCGCACCAGGTGCGCCGCCCGCTCTTCGTCATCCTGCTGGTCATCACCTTCCTGGTGGTGTGGGGCCTGTCGTCCGGCAACGTCACCATCGAGTCCGGGGCCAGCCAGGTGGGCGGGCAGAAGGCGTGGGTGACGAGCGAGTTCGCCGTCTCCCAGACACTCATCTTCCTCACCTTCCTCCTCTACACCTTCTTCATCTCCGTGGGCGCCGGCATGGGCGTCATCGCGGACGACGAGGCGCGCATCGGCCCCATCCTCCACACCACGCCGCTGACGCCGCGCGAGTACGTGTGGGGCAAGTTCCTCGCGGTGCTGGGCACCTACGCGCTGGCGCTGGGGGCGCTGGTGCTCTTCCTGGTGTTCTTCCACCACGGGGTGCCCGCCGGGGAGAACGCGGAGTACCGGGGCCCGCTGTCGCTGCTCAACTACCTGCGCCCGGCGCTCTTCTTCGGCGTGCCGCTGCTGGTGTTCACCGCGGGCGCCGCGTTCGCGGTGGGCGAGCTGACGCGGAGGCCGGTGCTCGTCTACTTCCTGCCGGTGGTGATGCTGTTCATCTGCGCCTTCTTCCTCTGGGAATGGTCGCCCGGATGGCTGGACGCGCGGGTGAACCGGTTCCTCATGGCGGTGGACCCGTCGGGCTTCCGCTGGCTGAGCGAGACCTGGGTGAAGGTGGACCGGGGCGTGGAGTTCTACAACACGGGCCGCGTGCGGCTGGACGCGCTCTTCGTCCTCAGCCGGCTGGGCTTCATCGCGTTGGGCCTGGGCGGCGTGGCGTGGAGCGTGCGCCACGTGGCGCGGGGGCTGCGGGGCGCGCCGGTGCGGGCCGCGAAGGGGAAGACGCTGGCGGACGCGCCGCCCGCTACGCCGCTGGGCGTGGTGCGAGATGAGGTGCCCCTGGCCTCGCTGAACATGGGCGTGCGCGCACCGGGGCTGCTGTCCGGCCTGGGGCACGTGGCGCGCGTGGAGCTGCGGGGCCTGCTGTCGCAGCCGGGGCTCTACCTCTTCGTGCCCATCATCCTCCTGCAGATGGTGGTGCAGTCGCTCAACCTGCTGGGCCCGTTCGACACGCCGATGCTCGTCTCCCCGGGCCACTTCGCGGTGCGCGTCATGGGGCAGGCGTCCGTGTTGGTGTGCCTGCTGCTGATGTTCTACACGGTGGAGTCGCTGGAGCGGGAGCGCGCCGCCGGCTTCGCGCCCATCCATGACGCCACGCCGGTGCGCACGCTGTCGGTGCTGCTGGGCAAGGCGCTCGCCAACAGCGTCGTGGGCGTGGCCATGCTCGTGGCGGCGGGGCTGGCGGGGACGCTGGTGCAGCTCGCGCAGGGGCAGGTGCCGGTGGCGCTGGGGCCCTTCCTCGCCGTCTGGGGCCTGCTGCTGGTGCCGACGTTCATCCTGTGGACGTGCTTCGTGCTGGCGGCGCGCGCGGTGGCCGGTGGGCGCTTCGGCGCGTACGGACTGGCGCTGGCGGCGCTGTGCCTCACCGGCTTCGCGGCGGTGCGCGGCGAGCTGAGCTGGGCGACGAACTGGCCGCTGTGGGGCTCGGTGCGGTGGTCGGACCTGGGGGCCTTCGAGCTGGACAGGACGGCGCTCGTGCTCAACCGGCTGGGCGCGCTGGGGCTGGCGGCCTTCTTCGCCGCGCTCGCGGTGCGGCTGGATGGGCGGCGGGCGGCGGACTCGGTGAGCACGCTGGAGCGGCTGAAGCCGGGTGGGCTGCTGCGCGGCGCGTGGAGGCTGTCGCCGTGGGCGGTGGTGCCGGCGGTGGCGCTCATCGGCGCGGCGGTGCAGGTGGGGCAGGGCTGGCAGGGCGACGCGGCGAAGAAGCGCGCCAAGGAGTACTGGCAGAAGAACCTGGCCACGTGGAAGGACGCGCCGCGGCCCGCGATTCAGGACGTGGACCTGGACGTGGACCTGGAACCCGAGGGCGGGGCGTTCCGCACGCGCGGCACGTACACGCTGGTGAACCGGCACGAGAAGCCGCTGGAGTCCTTCGCCCTCACCGGCGGGGACCACTGGGAGGACGTGCGCTGGACGGTGGACGGGAAGGAGGCCGCGCCGGAGGACCGCTCCAGGTTGTATGTCTTCAAGACGCCCCTGCCGCCGGGCGCGGTGGTGCGCGTGGGCTTCGACTTCCACGGCCGCTTCCCTCGCGGCGCCACGAAGGACGGCGGCGAGGTGGAGGAGTTCATCCTCCCGTCTGGCGTGGTGCTGACGTCCTTCAATCCCTCCTTCGCGCCGGTGATTGGCTACCGGGAGGACATCGGCATCGACGAGAAGGAGAACAAGTACGAGCCGCGCGTGTACTCGGACCACTACTACGAGGGGCCGACGGAGCCCGCATGGGGCACGGGGACTCCCTTCACCACGCGCATCCGGGTGACGGGCCCGGCGGAGTACACGCTCAACTCGGTGGGCGTGCTGGAGCGTGACGAGGTGAAGGACGGCCGCCGCGAGAGCGTGTGGAAGAGCGACCACCCGGTGAGCATGTTCAACATCGTCGCGGGACGCTGGGCGGTGCGGCGCGGTGCCGGAACGGCCGTCTTCCACCACCCCGCGCACGGCTACAACGTGGCGCAGATGCAGCGCGGGCTGGAAGCGGCGCGCCGGTACTACTCGGAGTGGTTCCACCCCTACCCGTGGAAGGAATTGAAGCTGTCCGAGTTCCCCGGCCTGGACACGTACGCGCAGGGCTTCGCCACCAACATCACCTTCTCGGAGAGCATCGGCTTCCTGACGAAGAGCACGCCGAAGGCCAACGCGGTGCTGCTGATTACCGCGCACGAGGCGGCGCACCAGTGGTGGGGCAACCTGCTCATCCCCGGCGAGGGGCCCGGCGGCGAGGTGCTGTCGGAGGGCACGTCGCACTACTCGGCGCTGAAGCTGATTGAGCAGCTCGAGGGGCCGGCGGTGCGGATGGAAATCGCGAAGCGGCTGGAGGAGCGCTACGCGAAGAACCGGCGCGTGGACGCGGAGCAGCCGCTGGTGAAGCTGGACAACACGCGCGAGGGGGACAACACCGTCCTCTACGACAAGGGCGGCTGGGTGTTCTGGATGCTGGAGGACCTGATGGGCCGCGAGGCGATGCACGCGGGCCTCCAGGCCTTCCTGCGCCGGTACATGAACGACGCCGACCACCCGGTGCCGCAGGACTTCACCGCGGCGCTGCGGCCCTTCGCTCCGGACGCTGCGGCCTACGACGCCTTCGTGCGGCAGTGGTTCCACGAGGTGCACGTGCCGGAGTACCGCCTGTCCGGCGCGAGCGTGAAGCAGGAGGGCGGGCAGTGGGTGGCCACGGTGATGGTGGAGAACGCGGGCAGCGGGCGCATGCCGGTGGAGGTGGCGGCGGTGAAGGGCGAGCGCTTCCCGGAGCGGACGGAGGAGGAGGCCGCGAAGGGGCCTGCCACGCAGTCACCGGACTACCGGGAGGCGAGGACGCGGGTGGTGCTCGGGGCGGGGGAGAAGGCGGAGGTGACGGTGCGCGCGGACTTCCCGCCCGAGCGGTGGGTGGTGGACCCCGACGTGCGCGTGCTCCAGCTCCGCCGGGAGGCCGCCGTGCTGACGCTGTGAGGCCCCGGGCTTCGCTCCCGCGCGTGTCCTGGTGCCCGGTGTCAGGCTGTCACATGGCCACCCGGCTCGGATGACAGGGTGACGTGGAAGGGGCACCGCGCGTGCTTCGTGCTCCTCGGGTGAGCCGTTGTGCATGCGGGTTGCAAAGGGGGGCGTGCACATCCGGACCGCCGGGTCCATTCGCCCATGAGGGGGCTCTCACCGATGAAGCACATCTCCACGCTGTTGATGACCGTTCTGCTTTCCGCGTCCGCGGGCGCCGACGATGCGGGTACCACACCGGCGGCTCCCGAGGCGCGCCGCACCGTCCTGGGAATCCTCATCAACCCGAGCCAGCTCGGCGTGCTGGCGCTGCAAGGCGAGCGGGTGGTGAGTCCGCGCGTGATGGTGGGAGTGGGGGTGAGGGCGGGCGTCGTCCGCGCGGGAGGCCGCTCCGAGTACCCCAACAGGCTGGACTCCGAAGCGGAGAGCGACAGCTCCGCGTACGTGGTGGGCGCCGGGCCGCAGGCCCGCTTCTTCCTGACAGGCACCGCGCCGGAGGGGCTGTGGCTGTCACCGCAGCTCGAATTCACCCGGAGGTGGGAGCGCTTCGACAATCGTGGCGGTCCCCAGTCGCCGTGGTCCATCGAGTCGGAATCGCGCGGCTGGAGTGTCGGAGGCACCGCGCTCATCGGGTACAGCACCGTCGTGGGAAAGGGGCTCGCGGTCCAGCTCGGCGCGGGAGTCGAGACGCGGTACCAGAGCATTCGGTCGTCCACCCACTACACGCCGCCGCCCGAGGCGGGTCTGTCCGGGAGCGAGTCGTCGAGCCGGAACCGCTCCTGGTACGTGAATGAGCGTGTCGCCCTGTCCCTGGGCTGGGCCTTCTGAGCGGCACGCTCGGGTGGGCGCCGTCACACCGGCAGGCAGCGCGGGCCACCGTGGCGCCGGTCTCCGTGACGGCGCTCGGGGGGGCTGGCGGCCGCTCCGCGCGCGGGCCCCCGGGCGCAGCGGCAGGTCCGCGATGGCCTTCACGTCAAACACGAGTCCCAGCGCGGCCAGCGCGCGCACCGCCCACCAGCCCGGGTCCGGCTGCCGCCAGCCCTGCCCCATCTGCGCCGAGCCCGGGTACGCATGGTGGTTGTTGTGCCACGACTCGCCCATGCTCACGAGCGCCAGCCAGCCCGCGTTGCGTCCCTGCTCCGCGCAGCCGGGCAGCTCATAGGGCTGCTCGCCCTCCACGTGGCTCACGTAGTGGACGCTCCAGAAGCCGTCCTGCGTGAGC
Organism: Myxococcus sp. RHSTA-1-4; assembly: GCF_020037125.1. GTDB lineage: Bacteria > Myxococcota > Myxococcia > Myxococcales > Myxococcaceae > Myxococcus. The sequence goes on along the minus strand of NZ_JAIQDG010000019.1, from coordinate 37,277 downwards.
GCCAGCCGCACCAGCACGCCCCACGCCACCCAGGCGGCGCCGCCCATCGCGTACAGCGCGGCGGCGAGCGGCACCTGGAGCCACAGCCCCGCGCGCTCCAGGAAGCGGAAGAACGGGTCCTCCAGCACGCGTGGCTCCACGGGCGGGTACACGGCCGCGTCGCGCGGGTGCCACGTGTGGAAGAGGGCGTACGCCATGCTGCACGCGAAGCCGTCGCGGTAGCCGAAGTACGGCGGGCAGTCGGGCTCGGGCTGGTTCTGGTGGAAGTCGCGCAGGTGGTGCATGCGGCTCATGCCGATGATGCCGCCCAGCCCGGCCAGCGCGCCCACCAGCGCCAGCGTGCGCTCCACCGCGAGCGGAGCGCGGAAGGCGCGGTGGATGAGCCCGCGGTGCATGCCCACCGACACGCCCAGGCACATCGTCACCGCCGTCAGCACGGCGAACACCGCCACCGCGCTCCACGAGAAGCACAGCGCTCCGCCCACCAGTGAGCCCGCGTGCAGCAGGCTCCAGCGGAGCACCTTGCTCCCGTCCAGCTTCGCCTCGCCCCACCGCGTGCCGCGTCCGTCCATGGCCTGCTCCCCTTTCGGAGGGAGGCCATCGCAAGCGCCCTGCCAGCCAGGCACGGGCCTGATTCCGGGCGCTTGCGAGGACGCGCGGGCCGAAGTGTCAACGCCGTTCACACCGCGCTGCTCACGGCGTGGACGGGAGCGCCCCGAGGGACCGGTCGACTCCGGCCCATCGGGGCGGCTCTCAGGGCGTGCCGTGCCCGGAGCTACTCCTCCGGCTGCACCGCGCGGGCCTCCCACGGCGTCTCGGAGGTGTCCACCATGAGGAGCTGGAAGCCGGGCTGGTTGCCGAGGGGCGTCAGCGCGCCGGCGGCCACCGCGAAGACGCCCTTGCCCACGAAGGGCGCCGAATCCAGTTGGAATCGGGCAATGGGCGCGCGGTCCGACGCTGCGGCCGGCGCAACGCCCAGCTCCACCGTGGCGGCCGGCAGCGGCAGACCCTCGGCCGGTGTGGCCTCGGAGAAGTTCAGGTCGTTGACGGGCGCATCGGCTGGCACGGTGCCGTCAGCTCCCACCGGAGCGATGTCCACCGCCGGAGCACCCGCGGACGCGTGCACCACCCGCACCCGCGCGGAGTTGGGGTCCTCGGAGAAGGCTTCCGCGTAGGGCAGCAGCGTGAAGCTCCGCGGGCCGCCCTGCGTCGTGAGGTAGCCGGAGGCCACCACGAGGTAGCGCTCGCCCGCGACCAGCTCCGGCGTGCCGCTGCTGGCGGCGGGAGCGTCCGGCGGGCGGGTGCCTCCGGGCGCGGTGGCGAAGAAGTCCAGCGTGTACGTCCCCGGCGGCACCTGGATGGGCTTGGACAGGTCGCCGAAGGACAGCTCTCCGGCCAGCTCGGTGTCACCCGCGAAGATGTCCACCTCCGGCGCGTCCGGCGATGCGTGCAGCGCGTACACCACCGGGTTCTGCCGCACCTCGCCCAGGTCGCCTTCAGGACCCGCCGTCAGCAGCAGGAAGCCCTGCTCCTCGCGAGGCTTGCGCTCCAGCAGGCCGCTGGCCACCACGAACACCTCCACGCCCTCGGGCAGCGGCGGCACGGTGAAGGCCGTCACGCGCTCGTTGTTGGGGCCGGCGGTGATGCCCACCTGCGCGGCCGTGTCCGCCGGCAGCAGCACTCCCACCTCTCCCGTGTCCTCGAAGCGCTCCAGGTCCGCGACGTCCACGGAGCCGTCATTGCCCAGGTCGATGCCCACCGTGGGCGCGTCCGGCGAGGCATGGACGATGCGCACCCGCGCCTGTCCGGCCTGGTCCTCCCCGAAGTTCTCCGGCAGCACCAGCACGCGGAAGGACTCGGAGGCGCTGTCTCCATTCAGCAGGCCCGTGGCGATGGCTGTCGCCCGCAGGCCCGGCGTCAGCGTGAGCGTGCCGGTGGTGAAGACCGGGGCGGACTCGGCCGGCGCGCCCGCGGGCCGGATGTCCACCGCGACGTCGCCGGGCTCCAGGGTGAGGTACTCCGTGGTGTCGCCATACGCCACGTCGGTGAGCAGCGGCGTGGTGCTGCCCGCCGCGTAGATGTCCACCGCCGGCGCGTCCGGCGAGGCATGGATGATGCGCAGCTTCGAGACCTCCTCGTCCGGGCGCTCCTCGATGGGCGGCGGCGTGGTGTCGTCGTCATCGTCGTCGTCGCAGCCGGGCGCGAGCACGGCGAGGCCAGCCAGGAGTACGGCCATCCAGGACTTCCATCGCGTCTGGGTCATCTACGGTCCCCCCTCGGGTGTGGGCCCTCCCACGTGGAGCGGGTGGGCTTGTTCTCGCGGAGGCTATGGAAGAGGGGCCGCTCCTGGAGGTGTCACCCGGGGGCCGCTTGCGTGACGGCCCGCGACGCTGTGCATGGGAACACCGTGCAATCGGGCGTGGCCCCGTGCGGCCAGGGCCCGAGTGTCTGCCGGTGAGCACACCGGGCTCCTGGGGAATCGGCGCACCCCGTGGCCCGGGTTCCGCATGTCTGGCGGGGGAACGATGCGGGAGCGCATCGCTCGCCAGGCCAGTGCCCCCGCCCCCCAGGGCCAGGGGTGTGTGCGCCCACGGGAGGCGCTGTTAGCGTGCACCCACCATGAACCTTGGAGCCCTTCCTCTCGTCGTGTCGCTGCTCACCGCGCAGGCGCCGTCTCCCGCGAAGCCGCCGGCGTCGCAGCAGCAGAAGGCGGTGCCCTCACAGGTGTCCGGCATCGCGCCGCTGCCCGGCCAGCCCAACGTCTGGGTGAGCAACGTGCCGCCGGTGCCGCCGGAGCTGCGCCAGCGGATGGACCAGTACCTGGAGGCCCGCTTCGCGTCGCTGGTGGACGTGAGCGCGGATGGCGGGCAGTTGCTCATCTCCACGCGCTTCGCGGACACCAACCAGCTCCACGTGGTGGAGTCGCCCATGGGTGCGCGAACGCAGCTCACCTTCACGGACGAGCCCATCAACCAGGCGCGCTTCCTGCCCGGCAATCCGCAGGTCATTTACTACCTGCAGGACAAGGGCGGCGGTGAGTTCTACCAGGTGTTCCAGCTCGACCGCCGCACGGGCCGCTCGGAGCTGCTGACGGACGGCAGGAGCCGCCACGAGGCGCTGCGCGTTTCACAGGACGGCCGCTGGCTGACGTACAGCGGAACGGGGCGCAACGGGAAGGACACGGACGTGTACGTGGCACCCACCAGCGACCCGCGTCAGGCCCGCCGCCTCACCGAGGCGGAGGGCACGTGGCTGCCCGTGGAGTTCTCACTGGACGGCTCGAAGCTGCTGGTGATGCAGACGCGCGCGGTGGATGACACCGACCTCCACGTGGTGGACCTGAAGTCGGGAGAGCGCCGGCAGCTCACGCCGAAGGAGGGCAAGGGCAGCGTCAATGCCGCCGTCTTCAGCCAGGACGGCCAGGCCGTGTACCTGGTGACGGACCGCTACTCGGACTTCAACGAGCTGTACCGGCTGGAGCTGGCGAAGGCGCCCTACACCGAGGCGCCTCCGTCGCTGACGAAGGCGGTGCGGTGGAACGTGGTGAGCCTGGCGATTTCGCCGGACGGCCGCCGGCTGGCGGTGGGCATCAACGAGGACGGCTATGTCCGCGTGTACCTGCTGGACACGCGCACGCAGGCGCTCTCGCCGCTGGACGTGCCGAAGGGCGTGGTGTCCACGCTGCGCTTCCCCTCGCGGCGCTCGGACGTGCTGGCCTTCGGCATGGGGGACGCACGCTCGCCCATGGACGCGTGGATGGTGGACCTGAAGAGCCGCAAGACGACGCGGTGGACGCGCTCCGAGGTGGGCGGCATCGACCCGTCCCTCTTCGTGGAGCCGGAGCTGGTGCGCTACCCGTCCACGGACGGCGTGCGGGTGCCGGCCTTCCTCTACAAGCCGAAGGCGTCCTCCGGGAAGGTGCCGGTGGTGGTCCTCTTCCACGGCGGTCCGGAGGCGCAGAGCCTGCCCGTCTTCAACAACTTCACGCAGTTCCTGGTGACGGAGATGGGCAGGGCGGTGCTGGTGCCCAACGTGCGCGGCTCGGACGGGTACGGCAAGACGTACCGGGCCATGGATGACGGCGTGAAGCGCGAGCAGAGCCTCGCGGACATCGGCGCGACGCTGGACTTCATCGCCTCGCGGAAGGACCTGGAGGCCTCGCGCGTGGGTGTCTTCGGCGGCTCGTACGGCGGCTACCTGACGCTGGCGTCGGCGGCGTACTACCCGGAGCGCATCAAGGCGGCGGTGGACGTGGTGGGCATCTCCTCGCTGGGCTCGTTCCTGCAGAACACGCAGGCGTACCGGAGGGACTTGCGGCGCATGGAGTACGGCGACGAGCGCGACGCGGAGGTGCGCAAGGTGCAGGAGCGCATCTCCCCGCTGAACTCGGTGGAGAAGATTCGCGCGGCGCTCTACGTGCAACAGGGGGCCAATGACCCGCGCGTGCCACAGTCGGAGGCGGAGCAGATTGTCCAGGCGGTGCGCAAGCGCGGCGCGGATGTCTGGTACATGCTGGCCACCGACGAGGGCCACGGCTTCCAGAAGAAGGACAACCGCGACTACGCGCAGATGACGGCGTTGATGTTCTTCGAGAAGCACCTGGGCACGCCGCGCGCGCGGGGCGGTGGGGCGCCGGGCTCGAAGTAGCGCGCATCGTCCTCGGGGGCGGGGCAGGCGGGCAGGCGCGGGATAGGTACCACGGGGAAAGTATTTCCCGGAGGTTGGGGCCGGGCGCGTGACGGGCCGGTATGGGGTGAGCAGACTGTCGTTTGACTCCCGGGATTCCGGGAGAGGAGGACTCCGTATGAAGCGCTTTCTGATGCCGCTGCGCCGGGGTGTGCTGGTGATGGGGGTGCTGCTGGGCGCGGGGGCCGCGGTGTCGGCGCCCCGGCAGGACGCCATCAACCTGCGGATTGCACGCCAGCAGTACAACCTGGTGATGACGCCCGAGTCGGTGACGGGGGCGGACTTCCAGATTTCGCGCTCGCCGGGGGAGCTGCGGGGGCAGACGTATCTGGGCACCTTCACGCTGGAGTTGAAGAACGGGCAGGTGAAGGGCGCGCTGGGCGGCGCCGTGGTGAACCTGAAGGTGTCGAAGGACGGGGACGCGATTGTCGCCAAGGGCGGCTTCGGCGGGCGTCCGGTGGACCTCAAGCTGAGCCCGAGCGAGCTGAAGGTCTACGTCCGCGACTGCACCTACCGGCTGAAGGCGGAGGAGCCGCACCGCTACTACACGGGCAGGCGGAGCTGCGACGTGGCGTCGACGCCGCCGGCCGAGGTGTGGCTGCCCGACGAGTTCCACGCCGCGAGCCCCGAGGAGCAGGCCGTCATCCTGCTCCTGGCGCTGTGAGTGACGGCCCCGGGGGGGGCCTCATCCCCCGGCCCGGGGCAGCTCCACGGTGAAGGTGGAGCCCACGCCGGGCTCGCTGTGCACGGCGATGTGGCCGCCCATGGCCTCGACCATCTGCCGGGCAATCCACAGTCCCAGCCCGAAGCCGCCGTAGTTCCGCTCGGACACGGCGCGCTCGAAGCGGTGGAAGAGGCGCGGCAGGTGCTCCGCCGAGATGCCGATGCCTCTGTCGCGCACGTCCAGGCGCACCCGCCCCCTGGTGGCCGACAGCTCCACGTGCACCGGGTTGCCCCGCCCGTACTTCACCGCGTTGGACAGCAGGTTCGTCAGCACCTGGTCCAGCCGCAGCCGGTCCCACTGGCCGTGGGCATCCACCGTGAGCACCAGGTGCAGCGTCGTGCCGGTGCGCGCCAGCTCCGGCTCGAAGCGCTCGGCCACCTCGCGCACCAGGGCGCCCAAATCCAGCGGCTCGGGGTTCAGCTCCAGGCGTCCGGCGCTGATGCGTGACACGTCCAGCAGCGCGTCGACGAGCCGCGCCTGCCGCTTCACCTGGCGGCCCATCACCTCCAGTCCCCGGCGCAGGCGCTCCGGGGCCAGGGCCGCGGGCGCGCGGTCCAGGCTGCTTTGCAGGCTCTGCACCTGGAGCTGCAGCGCGGTGGTGGGCGTCCTCAGCTCATGGCTGGCGATGGAGAGGAACTCCTCGCGCAGGCGGATGGCCTGCCGCGCCTCGCGGTACAGCCGCGCGTTGTCGATGGCGAGCGCCGCCCGCCGCGCCAGCTCCTGCGCCAGCGCCAGGTCCTGCACGTCATACGGCCGCCGCGAGGTGACGAACGTCAGCGCCCCCAGCGTCTGCCCCCGCACCTCCAGCGGCACGCACAGCCCCGCGAGGACACGCTCCGCGCCTCCGGGCCCGTCCGGCGCCAGGCTCCCGCACAGCTCCGGCGCGCCCAACGCGATGACCCGCGACACCACCTCCGAGGAGGGGGCCAGCGGCGTCCCGGGCGGGTAGCGGAGTCCGTCCGCGAACGCGGTGGCCACGCAGCACACCGCGCCCGCCTCGTCCGAGAGGTACACGCCGCAGGCCTCCGCGTACGCGGGCACGGCCAGGTGCGCCACGCGCTCCAGCGTCTCCTCCTGCTCCAGGCTGGCGGCGAGCACCCCGCCGGCCTCCGCCAGGAAGCGCTGGGTGTCCTCGCCGCGCTTGCGCTCGGTGATGTCCACGAAGATGCCCAGGCACTGCGGGGCGCCGCTCGGGGTGCGCAGCAGCGCCGTCCACAGCGCCACCTGGATGAGGGAGCCGTCGCGCCGCCGCCGCTGCGTCTCCGCGCCCGACAGCAACTGGCCCCGCGCCGCGCCCTCGAGGTTTCGGCGGAACTCCTCCCGGTGCGATTCGGGCACCACGGGCAGCTCCTGGCCGAGCACCTCGTCCGCCGTCCATCCGAAGATGCGCTCCGCGGCGGGGTTCCACAGCCGCACCGTGCCGTCCATGTCCAGCAGCATGATGGCCGCGGGCGAGGCCTGGATGATGGCCGACAGCGTCTGGTGCGCCTCTCGCAGCGCCGCGCGCGCGCGCTGCTCCTGCTCCAGCAGGCGGGCCCGGGCCAGCGCCTGCGCGGCGTGGTGCGCCAGCAGCTCGAGGAAGGCGCGCTCGTCCCCGTCGAAGGCATGGGGCTCGGCGAAGGAGAACAGCAGCGCTCCCAGCGCGCGCCCGTCCACCGCCAGCGGCAGGCACACCGACGAGGGCGCCGGGTTGCCGCGCGCCCGCCGGCACCGCTCGGCCAGCTCCGGGAAGTGCGCGCCCAGCGCGTCCGGCGTCTCCAGCCACACCGGCTGCGCGCCGTGGATGGCCTCGGCGATGGGCGAGGGCTGCTCCAGCGGTACCGCGCCGAAGACGTCGGCCAGCATGCGCGAGTCCTCGCCCTCGCAGCGCAGCAGCCGCGCCTGGGCGTCTCCGGGCTCCACCAGCCAGAGCCCGCCGCTGCGCGCGCCCACCGCCTCCACGCCCTGGTCCACGACGACCTCCGCCATGCGCGCCGCGGTGAGCACCTGGGACAGCTCCGCCGTCACGCGCTGCAGCCGCGCCAGCCGGCCCGCGGCCACCTCCGCCGCCTGACGGGCCTGCCGCTCCGCCGCGTACGCGCGCGCCACGTCCAGCGCCAGCGCGGCGCGGTCCGCCAGCTCCTGGAGGAGCAGCTGCTCGCCCGCGTCGAAGGGCGCCGCCGCCGGCTCCCGCCACACGGTGAGCGTGCCCAGCCCCCGTCCCCGGGCCCGCAGCGGCAGCACCAGCGAGCCGGTGAGGGGCAGCCGCTCCAGCATTCCATGGTGCTGGGGCGGAAGCTGGCGGCGCAGCTCCTCCACCTCCAGGCGCGGCACCATCATGGCCACCCCCGTGCGCAGCACCTCGGCGGACGGGCCCTCGTCCGCGCGCAGCACGGGGGCGATGAGGTACTGGAACAGGGGCCGGGCCTCCGGCGTGGACGACGCCGAGGCCACCGTGCGCAGCCACCGCCCGTCCTCCGAGCGCAGCCTCAGCGCGCACGCCGAGCCCAGCAGGGGGACGACCAGCGCGCACAGCCGCTCCATGACGGCGGGAGGCTCCAGGCTGGCGTCGGCCAGCAGCCGGGAGGCCTCGGCCAGCAGCGCCAGCCGCTCTTCCACTTCCGGAGCCCGGGCCCCGTACTGCCATGACTCACCCAGCCTGGAGACCGCCGCCATGCGCATTCCCATCCTCGCCATGGCATGGGAGCACGGGGGGAGTGGGCCCGGGATGGTGCTACGGGGAATCCGCCCCCCGCTTCTCGGGTGGCCAACATCCCGGCCCCCGTGACTGTCCGCCCTGGACGCCTTCCTTGTACCCAGGCCCTCTACCGGGACAGTGGGTGCCTACCCGGCCGCACACGGGGTTACCCGGACGTTGGAAAACGGGGGGCGGGGTGTCTCGCGGGTTGCTCGGGGCACGGGTTCGGCTAAAGCGGGGGGCGTGAAAGCCACCATGACCGGAGTCCCGGGAGGCGATGAGGCCCGGGGGGCTCCGGACAGCTTCAAGCGGACGGCGGTGCTGGCCCTGGGGGCCCTGGGCATCGTCTATGGGGACATCGGAACGAGCCCGCTGTACGCGCTGCGCGAGTGCTTCCACGGCCCCCACAGCGTGTCGGCCACACCGGCCAACGTGCTGGGGGTGCTCTCGCTCATCTTCTGGTCTCTCATCATCGTCGTGTCGGTGAAGTACCTCATCTTCGTGATGAGGGCGGACAACCGGGGCGAGGGCGGCATCCTGGCGCTGATGGCGCTCGCCATGCAGCGGCCCCGGGGCCAGACGCACAGCGCGCGGCCGGTGCTGATGACGCTGGGCATCTTCGGGGCGGCGCTGCTGTATGGAGACGGGGTCATCACCCCCGCGATTACGGTGCTCAGCGCGGTGGAGGGCCTGAGTGTGGCCACCCCCGTCTTCGAGCCCTACATCATCCCCATCACCCTGGTCATCATCCTGGGGCTGTTCCTGGTGCAGCGGCACGGCACGGCGGGCATCGGCGCGGTGTTCGGGCCCTTCATGAGCCTGTGGTTCGTGGCGCTGGCGGTGCTGGGTGTGAAGGAGCTGGTGCACAATCCGGCGGTGCTGTGGTCGCTGTCGCCGGTGCATGGCGCGGAGTTCTTCGCACGCAACGGTGGGCACGGCTTCCTGGTGCTGGGCTCGGTGTTCCTGGTGGTGACGGGGGGCGAGGCGCTCTACGCGGACATGGGCCACTTCGGATGGAAGCCCATCAAGCGGGCCTGGTTCTTCCTGGTGCTGCCCGCGCTGATGCTCAACTACCTGGGGCAGGGGGCGCTGCTGCTGCGGGACGCGAGCGCCGCGCGCAATCCCTTCTACCTGCTGGCGCCTGAGTGGGCGCTCTATCCCATGGTGGTGCTGGCCACGGGGGCGGGCATCATCGCCTCCCAGGCGCTCATCTCCGGGGCGTTCTCGATTACGCGCCAGGCCATGCAGCTGGGCTACAGCCCGCGCATGGAGGTGGTGCACACGTCGGCGGAGGAGATGGGGCAGATATACCTGCCGGGGCTCAACTGGGTGCTGATGCTGGGCGTGGTGGCGCTGGTGCTGGGCTTCCGCTCCTCCAGCGGGTTGGCGGCGGCGTACGGCATCGCGGTGACGACGACGATGGCCATCACCACCCTGCTGGCCTACGTGGTGGCGCGCGAGCGGTGGGGCGTGGGGCGGGCGCTGGCGCTGCCCGTGGCGGGGGTGTTCCTGCTGGTGGACCTGTCCTTCTTTGGCGCCAACGCGGTGAAGATTGCCGACGGTGGCTGGTTCCCGCTGCTGCTGGCCATCGCCATCTTCACGCTGATGACGACGTGGAAGCGGGGGCGTGAAATCCTGGCGGGCAAGCTGCGCGCGGCGAGCATTCCGCTGAAGGAGCTCGTGGAGAGCTTCGGAGGCCACCCGCCGGTGCGGGTGCCGGGCACGGCCGTCTTCATGACGGGCAACGCGGAGGGCACGCCGCCGGCGCTGCTGCACAACCTGAAGCACAACAAGGTGCTTCATGAGCAGGTGGTGCTGCTGACGATTATCTCGGAAGAGGTGCCGCACGTGCCGGGCGAGGAGCGGGTGGAGGTGGAGCCGCTGGAGCAGGGCTTCGTGCGGGTGGTGGCGCGCTACGGCTTCATGGAGAACCCGAGCATTCCGGACGTGCTGAAGCGCTGCCGGGAGAAGGGGCTCCAGTTCCAGCTCATGGGGACGAGCTTCTTCCTGGGGCGGGAGACGCTGATTCCGACGAAGCGCCCCGGCATGGCGGTGTGGCGCGAGGCGCTGTTCGCCTGGATGAGCCGGAACGCGCGCAGCGCCACGGCGTACTTCCGCATTCCGCCCAACCGCGTGGTGGAGCTGGGCAGCCAGGTGGAGCTGTAAGGGCTGTTGAGCGGTGGCCGGGCCGACCCGGGGCGTCCGAAAAGGGACTTCACGGCCCCTTTTCCGGGGTGCTCCTAAATACCCGGATTCACTCACGAACATTTCGCTGCCTCTGGGTGAGGGGTACCCCAGACACTGCTTGACTCCGCGCGTCGGGCGGGGTTCATGTGCCGTCCGTCGGCCGTCCGAGCGCAAGAATCCGCGCTGAAATTGCGTCCACGGAAGAAAATTACCGGCCGAAGCAACAAATCGGGCTGTCCAACCGAGAATTTTGCATCGGTACAGAAAAAGTCCTGTACCAGCAGAAGCCTGCTCGGTTACAAGGCGTGCAGGTGTCCCCCGGCACCCTGTGTCCAGAAAGAGGTCAGCCCCCATGTTCGATTCCGCTCCCCTCGCCGCTGCCCCTTCGATGATCGCCTCCGTCCCTGGAGCCTCCTGGACCCAGTCGCAGGAGCCCCTGCGCGCGCTGAGCGACCTCGCGCCGCACACGGTGCTGAGCGCGCAGGAGCTGTACCCGCGCATCTGCGTGAGGGACCCGTACTTCGCGCTGAAGGACGTGACGGTGATGGGGCAGGGTGAGGTGGTGGCGCGGATTCCGGTGCAGCAGGACCCGGACGCGGAAGCCGGCCCCATCAGCATCGCGGAGTCGGGGCGTCACCTGGCCATCCTCGGCTCGTGCGCGTCCGCGCTGGTGACGCCGAAGGACGGGCAGCACTTCTACCTGGCGTGCGGCGCGCGCGGGCAGTGGCTGAGCAAGCAGCCGATGGCCCGCTCCACGGAGCTGATGTGGGGCCTGGCCCAGGCCGAGTTCACCGGCAAGCGCACCGCCACCGCGCGCACGCTGCTGTCGCTGGAGGACGGCACGCCGGTGTTCCGCCTGGAGGTGGACTACAACGTGCTGTCCGCCGCCGCCTTCACCCGCCTGTTCGGCGAGGCGCGCATGGACATGCGCCGCGAGCCGCGCCGTGACGACGGCATCCAGCGCACCCCCGAGGAGTGGGCGAAGCTGCGGCAGAACCCGTACAGCAAGCCGCTGGCCCTGCGCGACTGGCGCCCGGACGGCGAGTCCCTCAACGCCACGCTGGGCCCGGTGACGCCCGACATGTGCAAGGGCCACTTCGCCCTGCACCCGGTGATGCCGGTGGCCATCGTCGCCAGCGGGATGACGCGCGTGGCCACCACGCTGCTGCGCCGGCTGGAGGGGGCGCCCTGGGCGCGCTGCCTCGCGAAGGACGTGCGCCTGTCCGCGGACAGCCTCGCCTTCGCCGGCCAGACGGTGACGTTCGGCGCGCACCGCCGCGAGGTCAACGGCGCCGACCACACCTTCACCTGCCAGGCGTCCGTGGGCGAGCGCGTGGTGGCGAGCCTCGACGTCACCTTCACCCGAGTGGACTGAAGTAGCGCGGCCCCGCGAGCGCGGCCCCTACTCCCACTGGATGTCGTAGTCCACGCGGTCCACGTCCAACGCGTGAGCCTTCGCCGTACCCTTCAATCCCAGCACCTTCAGCGCGCCGGTCAGGATGCCCTCGTGGTACGCGGGTGGCAGCATGTCCCTTCGCACGCGCAGCGTGCCCGACGTCGGGCCCGTGGAGAGGTACTCCCGGCTGCCGTACGTGACGGCCGCGCTGTAGCCCATCTGCGCCCCCGCGAAGAGCTTCTGCGGGTCGCCCCGGGAGATGATGCCGAAGATGAGCATTCCGGGGCCGGTGGCGTAGCGAGTCACCCCCGTCTCGCCGCACGCGTGGAACACGGCGTTCTCCGGCCCCACCGTGTCCTCGAGCACGTCCGCCGCGCGGTAGAGCAGCGTCAGGAAGTCCTGCACCGGGTACGTGCGCAGGTCCGAGTAGTCCGCCGCCAGCGCGCCCTCGCGCACCCCTTCCAGCGCGGCGAGGCCCGCGTGCTGCTGGACGAGGCTGAAGACCGTCTTGAAGAACAGGCCTCGCACCAGGTCGCCCGGCTGGGCGGCGGCGATGCGGACGGCGAGCTCGGCCTTGTTGGACGGCATGACTCCACTCCTGCTCCCCGCCCGCGGCCCCACAGGGGGAGGGGCGGGAGCTTAGCTGGACTGCCTCACCCTCACACCTCGTCGAGCAGCACCGGCGCGAAGTGCGCCGCGTCACACGAGGCCAGCACGTAGCGCACCCCGGCGCGCTCCCCCGTGAAGCCCGCGGAGATGCCCTCCGCGTGCAGGTGCCCATACACACACACCTTCGGGTGGAAGGCTTCAATGGGCTCACTGAAGGCGGTGGGCTTCTGGTTGGCGTACACCGGCGGGAAGTGCACCGCCACCACGCGCACCAGCGGCGTGGGGCTGGCCGCCTCCTTCTTCTTCGCGTCCTCGAAGGAGGCCGCCAGCCGGCGCGTCTCGCGCTCCACGTAGCCCAGGTCGATGGGCTCGTCGCCCATCTCTCCGCCGGGCATGGGCGGGGCCTCGGGCGCCGTCCACAGCCGGCTGCCGGCAATCACCCACGGGCCCATGACGACGGCGCTGTTCTGGAGGAAGCCCTCCAGCGTGCGGTACGGCTCCAGCAGCTTGCGCAGCTTGGAGGCGGAGTCGCCCCACCAGTAGTCATGGTTGCCGCGCACCAGCACCTTGCGGCCCGGGCGCGCGTCCAGCCACGCCAAATCCTCCAGCACCTCGTGCGGCCGCGTGCCCCAGGAGATGTCGCCCGCGACGATGACCACGTCCTCCGGGCGCACCCGCTCGTCCCAGGCCCGCTGCAAGGGGAGCGGATGGTCCGTCCATCCGAAGCGGTGCATGTCCTTCTGCCGCGTGGAGGGCAGGTGCGTGTCGCCAATGCCGAAGAGCCGCATGTCCCTCCTCATAGCGGAAGCCCTCGTCCCTGTCGGCAACGCCACGTCAGCTGAAGGTCTTCCCGGCGCGCGCCCGGGAGGGGCAACCCGCACCCGCTCGTCCGGCTCCACGCCAGAAAGGGCGGGGCAGGGAGGGAAGGTAAACTCTTCTTACATCAAGACTGTCTCGAATTACGACAGTGCGACACGCCTGGGCCAATGCGACGCGGCAGGTAGGGGCCAGAGGGGGGCCATGTCTCGCGATTTCAAGTGTTTGCGGCGCTGCCCCAGGCTGTCCGGCAGCGGATTTCTTGACACCCGGGTGGTGCATGCATGCTCCACCTGGAGTCCGGGAAGGAGGTTCTCTCGGGGAGCACGAGGCTGGCACGGATGATGCTGACGGCCCGCCCCTGCGCCGCTCCCGGAAGGTGGGGGCGGACCGTGGAGCTGCTGACCCCCCTTGAAGGAGTTCCCAGTGTTCCTCTTCCGTAAGACGCTCGCGGCGACCGCCGCCGCCATGGCCCTGGCATCCTGCGGCCCCCAGCCGGAGGCTCCGGCGCCCGAGGCGCCCCCGGCCGCGGAGACCCCGTCCACCGAGACACAGCAGGACGCCTCCCGTCGCACGCCGTATGAGCTGGACGCGGTGTTCGCCGACGCCGCCGCGGAGTTCGACGTCCCGGTGAGCCTGCTCAAGGCCATCTCCTACGCGGAGACGCGCTGGGAGCACGTCCAGGGCGAGCAGGAGTTCGAGGGCCGTCCCGCGGCGTTCGGCGTCATGGGCCTGCGCGGGCAGCTCCTCGACGACGGCGCCGCGCTCGCGGGCGTGTCCGCGGAGGCCGTGCGCGCCGACCCGGCCGCCAACATCCGCGCGGGCGCCGCGCTGCTGTCGAAGTTCGCCGCCGAGGCGGGCATCGACCGCGCGGACCTGGGCGCGTGGGCCCCGGTGGCCGTCCGCCTGACGGACATCACCGACCCCGACATCCAGGCGCACTACATCCACGAGGACGTGTACGCCGCCCTCGTCGAGGGTGCCACCGCCTTCACCCCCGAGGGCAAGGTCGCCGTCTCGCTGGAGCCCTCCGCCGTCGAGGCGAAGTTCGCGCTGCCGAAGCTGCGCGCCTTCGCGGCCGGCCCGGACTACGCCGCCTCCATCTGGCGGCCGTCGCCCAACTACAACTCGCGTCCGGCCGGCACGGACGTGTCCATGATTGTCATCCACACCTGTGAGGGTGGCTACTCGGGCTGCTGGGGCTGGCTGACCAACTCCGCCGCGGGCGTCAGCGCGCACTACGTCGTCAACGAGGGCGGCACGGAGATTTCGCAGCTCGTGCGCGAGGCAGACCGCGCCTGGCACGTGGGCGCCAGCTACGACTGCAACCTCAACGGCGGCGTGATGTGCGGCCTGCAGGGCGTGTCGGTGAACCACTTCTCCGTGGGCATCGAGCACGGCGGCTACGCCAGCCAGTCCTCGTTCCCCGCCGGCCAGATTGACGCCTCGGCGAAGCTGTCCTGCGACATCACCCAGGGCCAGGGCATCGTCCGCGACAGCTACCACATCGTCGCGCACGGCCGCCTGCAGCCGGCCACCCGCACGGACCCGGGTGCGAACTGGCCGTGGTCCACGTACATCAGCAAGATCAAGAGCTACTGCGGTGACGCCACGTCGACGTCCATCGTCGTCGACAGCAACAACGCCAACAACAACTCGGCCAACGCCCGCTTCTCCACGGTGGGCACCTGGACGGACGGCTACAGCGCCGGCTACTACGGCAGCGGCTACTACTACGCCGCCACCGAGGCCGTCTCCGCGCCGGCCGTCTTCGAGTTCTACCTGCCGGCGGCGGCCACGAAGACCATCGACGCCTGGTGGGTGGCGGGCACCAACCGCTCCGCGACGGCGCCCTTCATCGTCACCACCTCGTCGGGCAACGTGACGGTGAGCGTGAACCAGCAGCTCAACGGCAGCAAGTGGAACACGCTGGGCACCTGGAGCTTCCCGGCCGGCTGGAACAAGGTGCAGCTCAGCCGCTGGACCACCGCCGGCTACGTGGTCATGGCGGACGCCATCCGGGTCCGCTGAGATGACGATGCGGGGCCTCGAACGGATGCAGCGTTCCTGGCCGTGGCGGGCGCGGGTGTTCACCGCGCTCGCCGTGCTCGGCGTCGGGTGCTCCGGCCGGTGTGGCGGGGTGTCTGGCGCCGGGCCGCTGTCGAGGGAAGAGGTCCGCGCCATTCCGGGCGTGGTGGCCTTCCTGTCGGAGCGGGCGGGGCAGAAGGACGTGTGGCTGGTGGGCGCGGACGGGAAGGAGACACGGGTTACGCACGGCGAGGAGGACGACTACCCGGGTCCGCCGTCGCCGGATGGGAAGTCCCTGCTGGTGGTGGCGGTGCGCGAGGAGCGCGGACTCCAGTTCCAGCAGCTGCGCGTGGTGCCCCTGGACGGCGGGGCGGCGGTGCCGCTGCATGCGCCCCGGGCGCGCGCGCGCAACGCGAGCTGGGCGCCGGACGGCTCGTGGCTGGTGGCCGAGTCGGACGCGAAGGGCTTCAGCGACGTGGTGCGGCTGCAGCCGCGCGAGGGCGTGCCGGAGGTGCCGCTGACGCAGGTGAAGGAGGGCTGCTTCGAGCCGTCGGTGTCGCCGGACGGCGCGGAGGTGGCCTACGTGTGCAGCCGCGAGGGTGACCCCGAAATCTACGTGGCGCGCGCGGATGGCACGGAGGAGCGGCGCATCACCGCCTTCCACCGGGAGGACCGCACGCCGGTGTGGAGCCCGGACGGGAAGTGGCTCGTCTTCGTCAGCGACCGGGAGAACCGGGAGCGCCTGTACCTCGTGCGCCCGGACGGCGCGGACCTGCGGCCGGTGTCCGGCGGGGCCTTCGAGGGGGACGAGCGCGAGGCGGCGTGGAGCCCGGATGGGCAGCGCCTGGCGTACGTGAGCCGCCTGCCAGATGGCCGCAGCCGCATCTGGGTGGCGCCGGTGGCGGGCGGCGCGCCGGTGGCGCTGACGGACGGCACGCACCGCGACGACATGCCGGCGTGGAGCCCGGACGGGAAGTACCTGGCCTTCGTCTCCGAGCGCGACAGGGAGACGGACGTGTACCTCATGCGCGCGGACGGCACGGGGCAGACGCGGCTCACCACCGCGAAGGGCCCGGACTGGCTGCCACGCTGGGTGGCACGGCGTTGAAGCTCACGCGCCTTCCCCCGGTCCTGGCTCCTCGGGCGCCGGGCCGGGGACGGGCGCCTCCCGCGGGGGCCCCACCGGCAGGCTGAAGCAGAAGGTGGCGCCCCGGCCGGGCTCGCTCTCCACCCAGATGCGGCCGCCGTGCGCCTCCACGATGAGGCGGCTGATGTAGAGCCCCAGCCCCAGTCCCTTCGTGTCGGACGCGCTGCCCTTCCGTGTGCGGTAGTACTTGTCGAAGACGTGCGCCGCGTCCTCGGGGGACAGCCCCGGGCCCTGGTCGCTCACCGACACCTCCACCCACGAGTCCCGCACCCGGGCGCGCACCACCACGGGCAGGTGCGGCGGGCTGTACTTCGCGGCGTTGCCCAGCAGGTTGGCCAGCACCCGCTCCAGCCGTGGCGCGTCCATCCAGACGGCCGGCATCGGCCCGGCCACCTCCAAGCGGAAGCGCTCGCGCTGGTCCGGCGGCACGTCCCGCTCCATCACCTCTTCCAGGAAGCGCACCAGGTCCCTTGGCTCGCGGC
Source organism: Myxococcus sp. RHSTA-1-4 (assembly GCF_020037125.1). Lineage (GTDB taxonomy): Bacteria > Myxococcota > Myxococcia > Myxococcales > Myxococcaceae > Myxococcus. The sequence continues at coordinate 20,525 of NZ_JAIQDG010000019.1, read as the reverse complement.
GCGGCGTTTCCCGCTTCGCTTCCAGCCTCGCGCCCTCCAGCAGTTCCTCAATCATGGAGCTCATCCAGGCCACGCTGCCCAGGATGGCTTCCGACAGGCCCTGCTCGCGCGACAGGTGCCGCTCGCGCAGCAGGCGCTGGAGCAGGTCCGCCCGGAGGGAGATGGTGTTGAGCGGGGTGCGAAGGTCGTGCGAGATGAGGCTCACGTACTCCTCGCGCAGCCGCTCCAGCTCGCGGCGCGGGGTCAGGTCCTGGAAGCTGACCACCACGCCACGCCCGCCGGGGACGGGGGCCGCCGTGGCCAGCACCGGGAGCGTGTGGCCGTCCGGCTGGAGGACGAGGTACTCCTCCGGCCCCACCACCCGTTCCGTCTCCGCCACCCGCGTGGAGGGAAGCTCCTCCAGCCGCACCGGCCGCCCGTCCACGTGGCGGAGTTGCTCCATGTACCGTTCCCGGCTCCCCTCGGACAGGGGCCGCCCGAGCATCGTGTCCGCCACCCGGTTGGACACCACCGTGCCGCGCTCCGGGTCCACGAGGATGACGCCCACCGGCGCATGGTCAAGCACCGTCTGGAGGAGGCCGCGCTGCATCTCCGCTTCCGCGTGGGCCTGCTGGCGCCGGACCTCAATCATGTCCAGTGCCCGCGCGGAAAGCAGCACCAGCACCAGGCCCGCCGCGCTCACCACGGTGGCGAAGAGGGGGAACCTCGCCTCGTGTTTGATGGCGCCCGCGCCCTCCAGCAGCACCAGCGCCACTCCCAGCAGCGGCGGGCCCAGCAGGGCCACGGGGATGAGCCGGCGCCCCAGCAACCCGCCGAGCGTGTTCCGGGTGATGCGGCCCATGAGCCCCTGCCTGGGCTGCGCGCACAGCGTTCCCAGGCCGAGGAAGAGCAGTGACAGCGCGGTGGGCAGGCTCATGCTGCGCCGCGCGAGGAAGGGCATGGCGCTCACTCCCACGACGGGGCCGAGCAGCACGCCGTTGAAGCCCAGCAGCGCGCCCAGCATGGCCAGCACCGTGAGGGTGTCCTTCGTGGAATGCCACCGCCCGGAGCGCCACTGCAACATCAGCGCGGGTCCCAGCAGCAGCAGGCAGGTGGAGGTGAGGGGCGAGGGACGGCGCACGGGCGCCTCCGCTCCATCCAGCAACCGCGTCAGCGTGGTGTGCGCTGATACGCTCAGTCCCGCCAGGTCGTGGGAGAGGCTCATCACGCCAAGGGTCAGCACCCCCACCGCGCAGGCCTCCGCCAGCAGTTCATGGAGCAGGGAGGGGCGGCGAGGCAGCCTCAGGCCCAGCGCCATGCCTCCGAGCATCTGCGCGAGGCTGGTTTGAGGAGGCGGCGTGGGCAGGCCGGCCATCACCGGCTCGAGCACCGGCACGCCCCGGGCCCAGCCCACCAGGTTCAGCAGCCCCAGGGCAGGGACTCCCAGCGCCGCGAGCCAGGCCAGCGCGCGGGCCCAGGCCTCGATACGACTCTGGGGCCTCCCGGTCCAGCTCATCGTTGGCGTCCCCCCTGGAACGCATGGGACTCCTTCAATGCCTGGTCCGGGCCGAGGGGCCGGTCAAGGCAGGGCCTTGTCCACGGACGAGATGCCTCGGGGAGGCATGCGCCGCGCGAGGGCTCCTGACATCGGCCCGGGGGGCAGGCGTCTGCCGCGGAACGGCCGGGCCCATGCGAGCAGGCCGCGCGGCGCCGCGCCCGTCAGCAGCCCCGCCACCGACAGCAGCACGGCCTCACCCGTGCCGACGCCCGGGTACAGGCCCAGGATGGGCATCCCCAGCGGGCCCCGGCCTCGCATGGCCGGCCGTCCGCACGGCGAGCGGGGAATCGTGCCCCGGCTCGAAGTCACGCGGCTCCAGAGCGGCGGACGCACCGGAGCCGACGGGCTTCCGGGCTACGGAGGCGGGTGCTGGCCCGGGTAGACGGTGAGCAACAGTCCCCAACCGGGCGCGGCGCCCGCGTTGCGCGGCGTGTAGCCCTCCGCGCCGTCCACGCTCAGGCGGAACGTCTCCGCGTCCCCGGCGGAGTGGACGTAGAGGAACAGGCCGTCCGCGCCGGTGCCGTCCTGGCCCACGCCGCTGAAGTCCGGGGTGGGGTAGTAGACGCGGTCGGCCAGCTCGCTCCGGTCCGGCGTCACGCGCACGCCCGCCACCGGGTTGCCGTCCGCGTCCACCACGCGGCCCAGCACGAAGCCCGCGTCGCGCAGGGTGCCGGCCTTGTCTCCGGTGTGGCCGCGCAGGCGGACCTCGCCCACGGCGGCGCCGAGCGCGTCGTGGAAGGACTCCGGCAACGCCCAGGCGCGTGTGTCGATGAGGTCCGTGCGCGGCCGCCCGCCGGTGAAGGCCGTGTCGTAGACGACGGTGGCCGTGCGCACGAGCCCGGGCGCGGCCAGGCCCACCGCGAGGCTCTGGTGCACCTCGCGCACGGGCACCTCGGCCACGCTGAAGTCACCGTCCTCGGCCAGCGCTCCCGTGCCGAAGGTGGCATTCACGTCGTTCACCGCGAGGCGCAGCGGCTCCTCGATGGTGACGGGGACTCCCGCCAGCGAGGGCACCGGCTGGCCTCGCGACTCGAGCAGGCGCGCGGCCTCGGGCAGCACCTCCACCCGGCCGCTGACGCGGATGCGGAGGTTGTCCAGGTCCACTGCCTCGGCGTCCTCGGTACGGACGCCCGGGTCCGGGTTGGCATCGCCGGAGCCACAGCCCGACGTCAGCCCCAGCAGGACACAGGTCGCAATCAAGAGAGGGCGCTTCATCGGCCGGCAACATTTCCACGCACCCCCGCGGCGGCAATCCACCCCGCCCGCCGTCCGTCCCCTGTCCGACGCCCCGCGGGAGGGGCACCCGGAAAACGCGACACCGGGCGGTCCGCCTGTCTGCGGGAGACAGGGGACGCGGCCCGGTGTCGGAAATCCATCAGCCTTCGGAGCCGGCTACGCGTCAGCGCCAGCCGCCGCCACCGCCATTGCTCTTGGAGGAGCGGCCACGGCCGCTCGGGGGCGAGGAGGAGCCGCCACTGCTGGAGCCAGAGCGCGATCCGCCCGAGCTGCCGCTGTTGCCACTGCTCCAGCCACCGCCGCTGCTGCTGCTGGAGCTCCGGCCGCCACCGCTGTCCCAGCGGCTGCCGCCGTTGTCGCTGTTGCCCCGGCTGCCGCTGTTGCCACGACCCGACGGAGGGCTGTAGCCACTACCGGAGCTGTTGCCGCCGCTGCTTCCTCCGCTGTTGCCCCAGCCGCCGCCGTTGCCGCCGCTGTTGCCCCGGTCATCGTTGCCGCGGCCACCGTAGCCGCCACCGGAGCTGTTGCCGCCGCTGCTTCCTCCGCTGTTGCCCCAGCCGCCGCCGTTGCCGCCGCTGTTGCCCCGGTCATCGTTGCCGCGGCCACCGTAGCCGCCACCGGAGCTGTTGCCGTTGCCGCTGCTTCCGCCGCTGTTGCCCCAGCCGCCGCCGTTGCCCCGGTCATCGTTGCCGCGGCCACCGTAGCCGCCGCCGTTGCCATTGCCGCCGCTGTTGCCCCAGCCGCCGCCATTGCCGTGGTCATCGTCGTTGCCGCGGCCACCGCTGTTGCCGCGTCCCGGGGGCGGGCCGCCGTAGCCACCACCGGAGTTGCCGTTGCCGGAGTTGCCGTTGCCGGAGTTGCCGTAGCCGCCGCCGTTGCCGCGGCCACCGCCGTTGCCCCAGCCGCCGGAGTTGCCGTAGCCGCCGCCGTGGTCGCCACGCGGGGGCGCGGTGCCGTAGCCGGTGCCGGACGGCGGAGGAGGACGGCGGCCCTGGGAGTCATCGTTGTAGTACCGCGTGGGCGGAGGCGACGCCGGGCGCGACGCCTGCCTCACGTAGCCGTAGCCCGGGGTGGCCCGGTGCGTCCGGTCCCACACGTAGCCGCGGTTGCGCTCGTAGCGGTAGCCGCCGCTCGTGGTGGGGTAGTAGTCGTGGGAGTGGCGCCCGCGCAGGTCGCAGTAACCGCCGTGCGCATGCGGGTGGTAGTCCCAGTACCAGACCACCGACGGGCCCCGGTAGTAGTACACGTTGTCCGTGTAGACGTAGTACGTCGTCGCCGGCCGGTAGTCGTGCACGTGCACGTGCGTGTGCGAGCACCAGCCACCGCCGTAGTCGTCCGGCACCGGGTGGTCGCCCGAGTAGCTGTATTCGACGACCTCGACCGTCCGGGTGCGGTAGTGGCCATCGTGGACGTGGGCGACACATCCGGTGCCCATCATCAGGGCGACCGGGATGGCGAGTGCGAGCAAGCGACGCATGGGAATCTCCTGGGGGCGGAGTGGACCGCGAGACCATCCACCTGCGCAACCACGTGGGGGTAGACGGGCGGGCGTGAAGGAAATTCACACCGTGGCGCCGAGTCTTTCTCCGCCGGGCCGCGGCCCCAGGATACCCACTCCTGTCCTCTGGTGGACATCGCCCCGGCTGGTGTAGGTGTAGCTGGGCGCGGCCCGCTCCGGGGTGGACCGGAGGCCGGCCGCATGAGGAGTCGGCAATCATGGCGGAGATGGACTTCGGAGGGGGGGCGGGGGCGCTCTGCCCGCTTCACCCGGCCCATGCGGCGTCGAGCACCTGCACGCGCTGCGGCAACTTCATGTGCGACACGTGCAGCGAGGGCGGCGCCCAGGCCCTGTGCCCCGGCTGCCGCGAGCGCACGGGACTGGGGCAGTCCTTCCCGCTGACCCGGGGGACGTGGACGGTCAGCGCGCTGCTGGACACCGCCTGGGCCGCCTTCAAGCGCGACTGGGTGATGATCTGCGTCGGCGTGCTCATCGCCATGGCCGGGTCCATCGTGGGGGAAATCGTCAAGCAGATCCTCACGCTGATGGGCGGCGTGGTGGACAACGTCGCCGTCACCGCGGTGTTCATCGGCCTCGGCTACCTCGGCTCCACGGTGGTGCAGGGCGTGGCGAACCTCGGCCTCATGCGGATGCTGCTGGACGTGCTGGAAGGGCGGAAGGCGGACCTGGGGCGGATCTTCACCCAGTTCCACAAGGCCGTCCCGTACCTGCTCACCACGCTGATCATCTTCGCGGTGATGCTGCCGTTCCTCCTCCTCGTCTTCGGTGCCGGGGTGGGCGCGGCGGCCGTCACGGGAGGACTCGGGGCCCTGGAGTCCCTGGACTGGACGTCGCTGAACGAGGGAAATCCCTCCGAGGAGACGGTGCGGGAGTTCGGGACGCTGTGGCCCGCCATGGTGGCGATGCTCGTCGTGGGCGGCGGGCTCAGCATCTTCCCGGGCATGTGGCTCGGCATGCCCCTGCTGCTGGTGCAGCCGGAGCTGGCCCGCTCCGAGAACCCCACCGCCATGGCCACGCTGCGCCGCTGCTTCGCCTACGCGCGCGGGCACCGGCTCGGCATGCTGGGGGCCGCGCTGCTCGGCACCCTCATCACGTTCGCGGGCATCCTCGCGTGCTGCGTGGGACTGGTGCCCGCCGCGGGTCTCTTCAACCTGATGATGGCGGGGCTCTACCTGGCGCTCAGCAACGGCGCCGAGGAGACCTGAGCGCCGGAGCCCGCGTCACGCGGGCTCCAGAGGGGCTTCAGTGCACCAGCCGCTCGGGGGAGCCCGAGCGCGGCGCGGAAATCTTCCCCAGGCACGCGAGGATGTGCTCGCGGTACTCGGTCACCTCGCGCAGGCCGCACAGCATCCACCGGCCGCCGATGACCAGCGTGGGCACGCCGCGCACGCCGCGGTTGGCCGCGTCGCGGTGCTCGTCGAGGATGAGCCGCCGCGTCTCCTCCGAGCGGAAGGCGGCGGAGAACTCGTTCATCGCCAGGCCCACGCGCGACGCCAGCTCGAACACCACGTCCGTGCGCGACACGTTGATGCCCTGCTCCAGCGCCGCGCGCTGCATGGAGCGCGCGAGGAACGCGCGCGCCTGCGGGCCCTGGAGCCGCGCCGCCTCGAGCGCCGCGAGCGCCGGCACGCTGGTGCGCGGCGGGTCTCCCCCGAGCCACAGGTCCGTGGTGAGCAGCTTCGCGGCGGGGTCGGGCTCGCGCATCGCACGCTGCACCTCCTCCACCAGCCCGCGCTTCTCGCGCTCCGTGGGAAGCGCGTCGTGGAGGCGCAGCGGATACGGCCTGACGCTCCAGCGGATGACCTCACCGAACTCCTGGCGCAACACGTCCAGGCGATGCTCGGCGAGGTAGCACCAGGCACAAAGCACGTCCTGGTAGACGGTGATCTGCAGCGGCTTGTGCAGCGTTTTCATTGAGGAGCGCCAGATTAGAGGGCTCTCCACGCCGCTGCCAACTCCCGAAGACACGTGGGCGCGAAGTGCATTCCTGTGTTCCTGAGGAGCAAACGAGGCACCTTGCCCAGGCTGCCTGCCTGCTTCACGGCGCGCGGGCCGTCCCGCACGGCCGGCGTCGTGCTCACCCTCCCGGTGCCCTCAGCCGTCCCGCCCGCGCCTCCGCGTAGGCGAGCGCGTGGTCGATGATGGCCCCGGCGATGTCCTGGCCCGTGGCCCCCTCCAGCCCCTCGAAGCCCGGGCTGGAGTTGATTTCCATCAACCGGGGGCCGGCGTGCCCCTCCAGCATGTCCACCCCGGCCACCTCCAGGCCGATGATGCGCGCGGCCTTCACCGCCGCCTCCACGTACGACTCCGGAAGCTCGATTGCCTGCCCCTCGCCGCCGCGGTGGATGTTGGAGCGGAACTCGCCCTTCTTCGCCTTGCGCCGCATCGCCCCCACCACCCGCTCACCCACGACGAGGGCCCGCACGTCCCGTCCCTCGCTCTCCGCGACGAACTCCTGGAGGACGATTTCCTGACCCAGGTCCCAGAAGGTGTCGAGGATGGTCTGCACCTCCGGCAGCGTGTGGGCGATCATCACCCCCACGCCCTGGGTGCCCTTGATGAGCTTGATGATGACGGGCAGCCCGCCCACCTCGTCCACCAGGCGGCGCACGTTGCTGCGGTCATGCGCCATCACCGTGCGGGGGATGTCCAGCCCGGACGCGGCCAGGAACTGCAGCGCGCGCAGCTTGTCCCGGCTGCGGGCAATGGACGTGGGCGGGTTGAGGACGGGCACGCCCATCATCTCGAAGTGGTTCACCACCGCCAGCCCGTAGGCCGTAATCGACGCGCCGATGCGCGGCACCACCACGTCCACGCCGCGCACCTCCACGCCACGGTACGTCATCCGCGGCTTCCCCTTCGCCAGCAGCAGGCAGCAGCGCAGCGTGTCGAAGACCAGCGGGCGGTGGCCCCGCTCCTTGACGGCCTGCACCAGGCGGCGCGTGGAGTACAGCGACCGTTTGCGGGACAGGATGGCGACCGTCTTCTTCTCGGCGACCGTCTTCTTCGCGCGTGGGGCGCGAGCGACTCGCGTGGGACGCTCGGGTGCCTGGGACCCAGGCGGGGCCGGGGCCTTCTTCGACTTCACTTTGCGAGGAGACATGGGCGGGGCGCGGGAGCCTAGCACGTACCACCCGTCAGGGCGGGCCGAGTGGGTGCCGTTTGCTATCCTCACGTCAGATGAGTGCTCCCCCTCTGCACCCTGACGACATCCACACCAGTCCTGGCGACGTCGGACAAGACCTGACCCACTCCCCCCTCCTGGGGGAGACGCTCGTGGTGGACCCCCGCACCACGGTGAAGCTGCACAAGTGCCGGCTGTCCGTGTCCTCCGGGCCGGATACCGGCCGCTCCGTGGTGAGCGACAAGGAGCGGCTGCGCTGCGGCGCCCACCCCGGCAATGACCTGGTGCTGGTGGAGGACCGCACCGCCAGCCGCCACCACTTCGAAATCCAGTTCACCGAGCGCGGCTACCTGCTGGTGGACCTGGGCTCCACCAACGGCACCTTCCTGGACGGCCGCCGGATTGAACGTGCCTACCTGACCTCCGGCTCGCAGATTCGCGCCGGCTCCTCGCTGCTGACCTTCGCCCCGCTGGACGAGGAGGTCACCATCGAGCCCGACCGCGACAGCGAGCTGTGCGGCATGGTGGGGCAGAGCATGAAGATGCGGCAGATATTCGGCCTCATCAAGAAGATCGCCCCCCTGGACGTGTCCGTCATCATCCAGGGCGAGACGGGCACCGGGAAGGAGCTGGTGGCGCGCGCCATCCACGAGCTGTCCGGCCGGACGAAGGGGCCCATGGAGGTGCTGGACTGCGGCGCCATTCCGCCCAACCTCATCGAGAGCGAGCTGTTCGGCCACGAGAAGGGCGCCTTCACCGGCGCGGTGTCCGGCCGCCCCGGCGCCTTCGAGCGCGCCCATGGCGGCACCATCTTCCTGGACGAGCTGGGCGAGCTGCGCCTGGACCTCCAGCCCAAGCTCCTGCGCGTGCTGGAGAACCGCGAGGTGCGGCGCGTGGGCGGCAACGACGTCATCGAGGTGGACTGCCGCGTCATCGCCGCCACCAACCGGGATTTGATGAAGGAGATTCAGGCGGGCAACTTCCGCGAGGACCTCTACTTCCGCCTGTCGGTGATTACGGTGCAGCTGCCGCCGCTGCGGCAGCGCCGGGACGACATCCCCCTCATCCTCAAGCAGGCGCTGGCGGACCCGGAGCTGGTGGGCAAGCACGGCAAGAAGCGCTTCTCCGCGGAGGCCCTGGGCCTGCTGATGTCCTACGCGTGGCCCGGCAACGTGCGCGAGCTGATGAACGTGCTGTCGCACGTGCTCACCTTCAGCGAGGGCGAGGAGATTCTGCCCTCCCACCTGCCGCCCCGCGTGCGCGGCCAGGCCCGCGAGGGGCCGCTGCCCTTCAACGAGCACCTCTCCTTCAAGGACGCCAAGGAGCAGCTCCTGGAGAACTTCGAGCGCGAGTACATCACCAGCGTCCTGACACGCTGCGAGGGGAACCTCTCCCGCGCCGCCCGTGAGAGCGGCCTGCACCGCAAGTCCATTGAACGGCTGGTGAAGAAGTACCAGCTCGACACCAAGGGCATGAAGCCGAGGTAGCCCTCCCGCCGCCCGCTACAGGTCCGTGACAGGGATGTGGTCTGCTGTGGGCCGCCAAGGTGGGCTTGCCGTCAAGTTGACGTATGTCCGATCGCAACGGAATTCCCGGAACATACGAGTGCCATGAAATCTGAGCGGCCGCTTCGAGGAGGGCGCCAATCGGGACAGGCGATGGTGGAGGCGGCGCTGACGCTTCCGCTCGTCGTGTTCCTCGTGCTGGGCACGCTGCAGCTCTTCCTGATGCTGCAGGCGCGGGTGCTGGCGCACTACGCCGTCTTCCGCGCCACGCGGGCGGGCGCGGTGGGCTACGGGGACTGCGAGCGGATGACCCACTCGGCCATCCTCGCGTTGCTGCCCTCGTTCCACTCCTTCCTCGGAGACTCCACGCCGGCGGCCGTCGTCCAGCACGGCGGAGGAGGCAACGCCCCGGCGAAGCTGGCGGCGGCCTTCGCGGCCCGCCGGTTCAACCGCTACGCGGGCGGCGCCAACCCGGGGCCCCGGCTGGACGGAGAGCACGACGGCAGCATCGTGTGGATTGACCGCCACATCGAGGGCGGCGGCATCGGCGGCGAGCAGGACCGCGACTTCGACGAGCCCGGGCACCTGCGGCAGCTCGAGGTGCGGATGATTTATTGGTACCCGCTGCGGATTCCCTTCGCCAACTGGGTGATGTCGCACATGTTCCTGGCGCAGCTCGGGCTGGAGGACTACACCGCCGCCAACCCGCTGCTGCTCGCCGAGCGCGATGCCAACTGGAACCGCGGCGAGTTCACCGACCCGTTCTCGCTCAGCGGAGAGGTCGGCGCCGAGCTGCTCAACCGCGTGCGCGCGCGGCAGTACGTCTTCCCCATCGAGACGACCTTCACCATGCGGATGATGACGCCGCTGAAGGCCCGCCACTTCCCCACCATGAACTGCCCCCGGTGACCCGATGATTGCGCGCCTGATTGCCAGAGCCCGCCGGACCGGAGCCCGCTCCCGCGGCCAGACGATGACGCTGTTCGTCCTCAGCATGCTGCTGGTGGTGCTGATGGTGGTGCTCACGCTGTCCTTCTCCATGAAGGTGCGCGAGCGCATCGAGGTGCAGACGGTGGCGGACGCCGCCGCCTACACCAACGCGGTGGCCACCGCGCGCACCTTCAACAACATCGCCGTGCTCAACCGCGCGCAGATTGCGCACGCGGTGGCCCAGGCCGGCGCGCAGAGCCTCATCTCCTGGACGACGCTGTACCGCGCGCACCTGAACGCCACGCGCTCGTCCTTCCGCGGCGCCCAGTGGCCGTATCAAATCATGCAGGCGTTGTGCGCCTGCGCGCCCTTCAACGGGTTCTGCCGCCGCGCGTGCCGGTGCGGCCGCCGGGGCATGAGCGACTTGCGCGCCCTGCAGAACGCCTTCCTGAACGAGGACCGCCGCATCGACCCCATCTTCCGGGGCGCGGACGCGCGGGCCGCGCTGCAGGTCCTCCTCCACCAGACGGCGCAGCTCGGCATCTACGCCTCGCAGCGGGACACGTTCGGTGACCTGTCGGACAAGCTGAGGGACCAGTCCTTCGCGCGCGACGTCGCGCAGGCGGCCTCGGCGGGCGGCAACCCCGGCGAGTGGCGGACCCCCGGCGGGCTGGAGGTGAACCGGAAGGAGCTCCGGGGCGGCACGGCCTGCTCGGACGACGGCGCGGCGTGTGACCTCCCCATGTCGGTGGCCCACGCCGTCAACGCGGCCTCGGGCAGCCGGGGCTACCGCTTCGTCACCCACCGCTCCACCGAGATGGGGCACTACCTGCCCCACCAGCTGCGCGTCTTCCTGCTGGCCTTCCTCTCGCGCCGCAGCTTCGCCTTCGCCACGGGCGAGGGCACCGCGTACTTCAACAAGCCCGCGGGCAACTTCACCATGGGCGCGGTGATGAACCTCATCCCGCCCTACGCGTCCGCCGTCACCGGCCAGGACGAGGGCACGGTGGACACCATCTACATGCACCTCCTCAACGGAGGCGGCCTGCCCTGTCCGCTCATCATGCCGGGCAGCCGGCAGACGGCGCGCTCGGAGGTGGTGGCGTCCGGCTTCCAGTTCCGGCACCGGTGGACGGGCGGGCAGGACTCGATACCCTTCGTCCACTTCCTGGTGCCGTGCACGGGCGGCCCGTCGAGCTGCCCCGGCATCTGGCCGGCCTTCATCGACTACCACTTCACCGGCGTCACCGAGGAGGACAACAACTACGCCCAGCCGAAGAACTTCGCGCTGGTGCAGCGGGACATGAGCGCGCGCCCGGTGGCGGACCCGTGGAACTTCTTCACCCGCTTCCGCTTCGAGCGCGGCGGGCGGAACAACGAGTTCAGCACCCGCGGGCTGGAGCTGGCGGACGGCACGCCCAACTCGGTGCAGACGGCGTTGGCCACCGGCATCGCCTACTACCATCGCGGGGTGAGCCTGGGCATCAATCACTGGGCCGAGCCGCCCAACCTGCTCAACCCGTACTGGCGCGCCACCCTCGTCGCGCCCGACATCGACGAGTCCGGCCTGGACGACGCGAGGCGGACGCTGCAGAACGGCGGGGCCGGCACCGCCGCGCAGACCTTCGACGCCCTGCTCGGGGCGGGCTACAGGGGGATTCAATGAGCACGCACGTCCCGTCGAGCCGGAGGAAGGCCCGCGGCGCGGCGCTGGTGGAGACGGCGCTGGGCGCCACGCTGATGGTGACCGTCATCATCTTCGGCATCCACTTCGCGGAGGTGGGCTACCTGTCGCTGAAGGTGCAGGAGGCCGCCATCTCCGCGCTGTGGAACGGCACCCACCGGCAGATGCACAGCATCCCCGTGGACTACGAGAAGGCGGAAGACTCCATGGCCGCCTCGGCGGCGAACGCGCAGCAGCGCTACGCGGACTTCGACGGCCGGTCCACCATCAACCGGGCGCCGGGCGTCACCCAGGCCTTCACCGCGGGCCGGAACCTGCGGGTGACGTGTGGCCAGGGCGGCGCTCCCGACTGGGAGGGCGCCGTCCTCACCCAGCCAGTCTACCGCGACCAGGGGGCCGCCCACTGCGAGGCCCAGGCGGACCTGAGCGCCATCCGCCTCCCCCGCCGGTTCCTCGACGACGACAACCCGGCGGAGGGCGGGCTCTACCAGGAGCAGCACGCCGACGACCGCTTCACCAACATGCGCGTGTGCGCCGCGGGCCGCGCGGTGGCCGGCGAGTGCCAGGCCCGCTTCAACATGCTGGTGGATGACTGGGGGCTGGCCGGCAACTTCCCCAGCGAGGTGCTGACCTGTCAGCTCCCCATGGGGCACACGCCGTACGACATGTTCAGCCTGCCCATCTACGTGCCCACGCCCTGTCTGAATCTGCCCTTCTACAGCGCGGTGTACGGCACGTACCTTCCGACGGCCATCGTCATCCCCTGGATGTCCGACATGATGCCGATGGCGGTGATGCAGATTCCCGAGCAGATGGTGCCCATCAAGTCCCGGTACTTCTTCATGAGCGCGCCGGGCGAGGAGATGCTGTTCATGCAGGTGCCCACGCTGGACCAGTGGCGGGGCTCCGGCATGTTCCCGACGACTCCGGGCTCGCCCATCGCGATTTCGTCCGGCACCTACGGCTACGCGTGGGCCCGGCGGCTGGCCAACGGCCGGTGCTTCCTCGGTAGGGACTGCGACGAGTAGCCCCTGAATCCCCCTCCACAAGGACCCTCCTCACATGAAGACGAAGCGCCACTCCTTCACCCGCCTCGCCGCCGCCGCGTTCCTCGGCGCGCTGCTGTCCGCCTCTCCCGCGCTGGCCGACCGCGCCGAGTGCGAGGCCACCTGCGCCGGCAAGGGCAGCGAGACGCTCCAGGCCTGCATGGACCGCTGCCCCACCCCCACCGCCCCGGGAAGGGGCAGCAAGGCCAGCCAGTTCCAGACCTGCGCCATGCGCTGCAGCCAGAAGTACGAGAAGGCCTTCAACCAGTGCTCCAGCCGCTGCCCCAAGGAGGGGCCCAGCGGGAAGGACAAGGCGAAGAGCCTGCCCGAAGAGGACTGACACCCGGGCGCGCGCCCGGGCACGGCGGAGTCGAGAACACGGCATGAATTGGACCCTGATGCTGCTGGCGCTGGGCGCGAGCGGCACCGAAGCACCCACGCGGCCCGCGCGGGCTCCCCAGGTACAGGAGGCCGCGAAGGCGAAGGACTCGAAGGCCCCGGAGCCGAAGAAGCCGGAGTCGCAGGCGCGGGAGTCGAAGCCTCCCGCCGCGTGGGCCCTGGAGCTCGAGGAGCCGAAGCCGTCCACCGTGTCGGACCTGCTCGGCCTGGACGAGGACACGCCGCCGGTGAACCTGCTGGACATCCCGCCCGGCATCGAGGTGCCGCCGGTGTACCGGCAGCCCTTCGTCTGGGACGTGCCCAAGGTGGTGGACATCGTCGACGTGCCCGGGGTGATGCTGGCGGACGGCGTCCCGGTGCGGCTGAAGGCGGTGCGCAGCAAGGAGAAGCCGGAGCCGCTGCTCCAGCACATCGTGGACCGCTGGGAGGCGTGGGGCCTCTTCATTCCTCCGGTGGAGCACCAGCCGCAGACGCTGCGCGAGGCGCAAATCACGGCCCTCGACCCCGAGCGGCTCATCACCTACACCGTCATCTTCCAGCCCAACCCGGACGGCACCACCACGCTGTACCTGGGCGAAGCCAACATGTCCCAGCCGCCCCAGGCCGTGTCCTCGGTGGCGCCGGTGTTCGCCGGGGCCGAGGGCGTGATGACGAGCGAGCTGGAGGTGGTCCGCTCGGTCAACTACACGGTGCGCGCGAAGGAGGCGGAGGTGGAGGCCTTCTACCGCGCCGAGCTGGGCAAGGCCGGCTTCAAGGAAGTGGAGCCGCGCCGGTTCCGCTCGGGGCACGAGGAGATGGAGCTGGTCATCCGCTCCGTGCAGCCCGGACAGCTCTCGGTGGCGGTGCTGCGCCGCACCGTTGCTCCCGAGGCGGGGAAGCCCACCGTCGATTGATTGAAGGTGTGCGGGGAGCGTGTTACGGGCGCTCCGACATGAGTGATACGCCCCCGAAGGAGAAGGACTACAAGGACACCGTCAACCTGCCCCGCACGGAGTTCCCGATGAAGGGGAACCTGGCGCAGCTCGAGCCGAGGATGCTCGGCTGGTGGGGAGAGCGGGGCATCTGGGGCAAGATTCTGGAGAGGAACGCGAAGGCCGAGCCCTTCGTGCTGCCGGACGGGCCGCCGTACGCCAACGGCCACCTGCATGCCGGCCACGCGCTCAACCGCGTGCTCAAGGACATCGTCGTGAAGTACCGGAACATGTCCGGCCGGCTGTGCGACTTCATCCCCGGCTGGGACACGCACGGCCTTCCGATTGAGCAGGCGGTGGAGAAGCGGCTGAAGGACAAGAAGGTGGACAAGCGCACCCTGTCGCGCGACGCCTTCCTGGAGGCGTGCCGCGCCTACGCGCTGGAGTTCATCGAAATCCAGAAGGGCGAGGCCCAGCGCATGGGCACCTTCGCCTCGTGGGACAAGCCGTACAAGACGCTCGACTTCAGCTTCGAGGCGCAGGAAATCCGCGAGCTGGCCAGGTTCGCGAGCCGGGACATGCTCTACCGGCGCAAGAAGCCGGTGTACTGGTGCCTCACGGACCAGACGGCGCTGGCCGAGGCGGAGGTCGAATACGAGGACCACGAGTCCCCGTCCGTGTACGTGGCCTTCGCGGCCGGACCGGAAGTGGCGGAGCGGGTGCCCGCGCTGAAGGGGAAGGACGTCGCGTACGTCATCTGGACCACGACGCCGTGGACGCTGCCGGCCAACCTGGCCATCGCCGTCAACCCGGAGTTCGAGTACGTCTTCTACCAGCTCGGCGCGCGCGTCATCTGCGTGGCCAAGGACCTGCTGCCGAAGGTGCTGGCGGAGGTGAAGGCGGACGAGCTGGCGGTGAAGAACGTGCCGCTGCCCGGCGGCGAGGTGTCCGCCGCGGCGATGGTGGACCCGTCGCGCATCCTCGCGTACGCGCGCGGCGAGGAGCTGGAGCACCTGACGTACCAGCACCCCTTCCATGAGCGGCGCGGGCGGCTGCTGCTGGGCGAGCACGTGACGCTGGACGCCGGTACGGGCCTGGTGCACACGGCGCCGGGGCACGGCCAGGAGGACTACGAGGTCGGCCTGAAGTACGGGCTGGACATCTACAACCCGGTGCGCCCGGACGGCCGCTACGACGAGACGGTGGGCGAGGTGCTGGCGGGCAAGAAGGTCTTCGAGGCGAACCCGCTGGTCATCGGCATGCTGGTGGAGCGGGGCGTGCTGCTGAATGACTCGAAGGACACGGTGGCGCACAGCTACCCGCACTGCTGGCGGTGCCACAACCCCATCATCCTGAGCGCGACGTACCAGTGGTTCATCCCGCTGGACAAGCCGTTCCGCGGGGAGAAGACGTTCCGCCAGGCGGTGCTGGACGAGGTGGACAAGGTGCAGTGGGTGCCCTCGTGGGGGCACAGCCGCATCCGGGGTATGCTGGAGACGCGGCCGGACTGGACCATCAGCCGGCAGCGCACGTGGGGCGTGCCCATCTGCATCGCCTACTGCGAGGGTTGCGAGGAGGCGGTGGTGTCTCCCGAGCTGATGAACCGGGTGGCGGACCGCGTGGAGCAGGAGGGCGTGGGCGTGTGGTACCGCACGCCGGTGAAGGAGTTCCTGCCGGCGGGCTTCAAGTGCCCGCGCTGCGGCAAGGAGGAGTTCCGGCGCGAGACGGACATCCTCGACGTGTGGTTCGACTCGGCGTGCATGTTCTCCGCGGTGCTGGAGAAGCGGCAGCGGATTCCGGCGGACCTGTTCCTGGAGGGCAGCGACCAGCACCGTGGGTGGTTCCACTCGTCCATGCTGGTGGCGGTGGGGACTCGCGACATGTCGCCCTACAAGGCGTGCCTGACGCACGGCTTCGTGGTGGACGGCAAGGGCGAGAAGATGTCGAAGAGCGTGGGCAACACCGTCGCGCCGGAGAAAATCATCCAGCAGTACGGCGCGGAGGTGCTGCGCCTGTGGGTGGCGGCGAGCGACTACCGCAACGACGTGCGCCTGTCGGACCAGATTCTGAAGGGCCTGTCGGAGAGCTACCGGAAGATTCGCAACACGGTCCGCTACGCGCTGAGCAACCTGTACGACTTCGACCCGGCGAAGCACGCGGTACCGGCCGAGGAGCTGCTGCCGCTGGACCAGTGGGCGCGAGGCCGGCTGGCGGAGGTCGTCGCGCGGGTGCGCAAGGCGTACGAGGACTACGAGTTCCACCTCGTCTTCGCGACGGTGGTGGACTTCTGCGCCGGTGATTTGTCGGCGGTGTACTTCGACATCCTGAAGGACCGGCTCTACACGTGGCGGACGGATGGGAAGGCGCGGCGGAGCGCGCAGACGGTGCTGCACGAGGTGGCGTCGGTGCTGCTGCGGCTGCTGGCGCCGGTGATGAGCTTCACGGCGGAGGAGGCGTGGCAGTACCTGCCTGGGGCGCCGGCGGAGAGCGTGTTCCTGGCGGGCTTCCCGGAGCCGGCGGTGAAGCTGGATGCGGCGCTGGCGGAGCGGTACGGGAAGCTGTTCGCGGTGCGCGGCGCGGTGCAGGGCGTGCTGGAGGCGGCGCGGCGGGACAAGCTGATTGGCGCGTCGCTGGAGGCGCGGGTGGTGCTGACGGCGGACGCGAAGGCGCGCGACTTCCTGAAGGCGCACCTGGACGAGCTGCCGGGGCTGTTCATCACCAGCCA
This sequence comes from Myxococcus sp. RHSTA-1-4, assembly GCF_020037125.1. Classification (GTDB taxonomy): domain Bacteria; phylum Myxococcota; class Myxococcia; order Myxococcales; family Myxococcaceae; genus Myxococcus. Next base: position 3,909 of record NZ_JAIQDG010000019.1, on the reverse strand, counting down.
GGTGGAGTTGGCGGACGCGGCGGGTGGGAAGGCGCAGGCGCTGGACGTGACGCAGGCGTTCGGCGAGGGCGTGAAGGTGACGGCCGAGGTGCTGTCGGCGAAGGGCGAGAAGTGCCCGCGCTGCTGGACGTACTCGGAGGCCGTGGGGCAGGGCGGTGAGGTGTGCCTCAAGTGCCGCGAGGCGCTGGCGGCGTAGGGGAGTGATGGGGATGTGCCACGGTGGGGCCGTGGCATGTTCCCGCTGACGACACGGAAGATGAAGACCCGGAGAGTCCCATGCGGTGCTCTGCCCTGCTGTTGGCTGCGGTGGTGTTCTCCGGGTGCGCGCTCTCTCGCCGGCCCTTTCGTCCGGAGCACGCTCCGAAGGAGGAAGCGGCAAGGCTTCCGTATCCCCTCTGGCTGCCGGAGTCGGGGCGGGTGCAGGTGCCGGCGGTGGTCGCCGCGGCCATCTCGCTCGCGTTCGACGACATGCTCCCTCGCGATGTCGAGCCACCCCGAGGAGCCTCTCCCGACGAGGTGTGTCTGTACCGGCGAGACTCGTACGACGTGGAGGCGGCTCCGCTGAACGAGGAGGTGATGCTCGTCGGCTTTCGCGTCAGGGAGGGGGCCTGCCGCGCCGAGGGGAAGACCGCGACGGACGCTGCTACCTACGCGGTTGACGTGCGCACCTGGCGGATTCTGGCCGTCCAGAAATAGACGGGCGAATCGGAGCTGATGTTACGAACGACGGACTGGACTCTTCCCATCGTGGAGGTGGGTCCTGGGCTTCGCGCTTTGGAGGGGCGCCGATGCCCTGGGAGGTTCCAGGTTCTATGCGGAGCGCACTACCGTCCAGGTTTGTACTGTTCGTCGCCCTCGTGGCATCCGCCGCGCTGGCGGGTGACCGCGAGCGGAGCGGTGTCCGGACCCTGCTGCTCTCGGAGCACCCGGACGATGCGACCCATCGCATCTACGTGACGGGGCAGGTCATCACCAGCCTGCGGTTCGAGCAGCCCGTGGATGCGGGCAAGACCCGGTTGCTGGGCTGGGAGGGACGGTTCGAGCCGCTGGGGGTGGTCGGGCGGAAGGTCATCCTGGAGCCCATCCGTGACCTCGCCTCCGATGAGGGTGTGTCCCTGCTCGTGACGCTCCATGATGGAACGGAGGTTCCATTCCTCTTGAGGCCGCCGGCAGACGAGGAGCGGGCGGCGGACCAGCAGGTGAACGTGTTCAGGGACGCCGAGAGCTACGAGGCCATGGCGTCCGCATTGAAGCGCGTGCGGAAGGAGGCCCGGGCTCTACGGGAGGAGAACGAGCGGCTCCGCAAGGAGGAGACCTCCGAGGACCATGCGCTCGCCGCGCTCCTGGCCGCGGGGGCCATCGAGCAGACGCCGTTCACCATTGTGCAGACCTTTTCGGATACGGACCAGGACGCGAAGACGAAAGCCACCCTGTTTCGTGGCAAGGGGAAGGCAGCCGTCGTCTTCAATGTCACGAATCTCCAGCCGGAGAGCCCATGGAGCGTGCGGCAGGTGCGGCTCACCACCCTGGTAGGGGGGAGTGAGCGGGCGGTGGCGTTCAAGGCCAGTGCACCCACCATCGCGCCTGGGGCATCCGGTGTCATTGCCATCGTCGCGGACGGAAGCGCGTTCTCGGAGGATGGGCAGTTGGCGAACCTGTTCCTGGAGGTCTACCGGCACGATGGCCGGCGGACGGCCTACGTGACACTGGAACGTAGCCTGATGGGGAAGTAGGAGCGCGGGCATGTCCGCCATCAGGTCCATGCTCGTGTGGGGCGCCGCCCTCCTCGTGACGTCCTCCAGTTGCGCTACGACCCCGACGCCAGGGGACGTGCGGCTGCGCCCGGACGGAACTCCCGGGCCCGAGAAGTGCCCGGAAGAGGCCAGGAAGGCGATGGACTACCTGCGTATGTTCGTGGGCGAGGCTGCATTCGTGGTGCTCGACGCGAACCAGGGCTTCGTGCGGGACGTCACGCTGTATGACGGTCCCATCGAGAGCATGCTCGAAGACAACCTGGGCCTGCTTGAAGCGCCCGCCAGGCTCTACGGCCGCGTCTGGACGGGTGGCCCGCAAGTCGTCATCCGATACTACGAGGCTCAGCCCGTGAAGGGCGGGAACAAGATTCCCATCTGCGCGGTGGCTCGCCTCGGCCTCGGGCAGCTCCGCAAGCGACCCGATTCCAAGCCTGGAACCGCCATCCTCGGCGCCTCCAACGCGGGCGTGTTCATCGTCGACGAGTTCCGGTGAGCGATGGGGGAGTGCCCGAAGCCGTGAAGCCCGCGCTGCTGGACGTACTCGGAGGCGGTGGGGCAGGGCGGTGGCGTGCGCCTCAATGCGCTGGCGGCGTGGTTCCGCGCCGCTGCTGCCCGCAGCACTCCGAGCGGGCCGTTGCCGCACGGGTCCCGGTGGGCACGGCGCTCGGGGTGAAGGACGCGCTGGGCGTGTTGGCCCCGGTCCAGGTGCCCGCGCGGGCGGCCGTCCACGGGTAGGAGCGCGTGTCGCCGTCGACGGCGTCCATGGTGACAGTGGTGCTCGGCCCACGGGCTCTGGCGAGCGGGAGACGGTGATGCGTGTCCCGTCGAAGACCCTTGCCCACTCCCCTCAATCGTCGAGGGGCCGGTCCGCATGCCCCGTACATGCCGCGGGTGGAAATGAGGGCTGTCCACGTCATGACATTGGCCGCCGATGCCGCGCCTCCTGGTTTCGGTATCTCAGTCCCAGTGCACTTTGGGGGGCTCCTCCCAGCATGCCTCATGCATCGCGAGTCAGCCTGGGCCGGTAGGGTTGCCTGGTAGAGACAACAACGGGGGGACGTACGTGGAGACGTCCGCCGAGGGCGTCATTCACCTCCGGGGCGGCTCGATTCGAATCAACTGAGGGGGATGCCGTCATGGTGTTGGTGGATGTGCTTGAGGAGTACCTGGACGAGGCGGCCTTCCGGTGGGTGCAGTGGCAAAGGGCCCTGGTGGCGCCGGACTTCACGCTGGCGGAGACGGCGGAGCGCGAGGAGCGACTGCTGGCGCACCTGGAGGGGCTGGAGGACGAGGCCGCGCTCGACACCGTGGTGCGCCCGGCCTTCGACTCGGAGGAGGCACCGCGTATTTCGGCCGCGGCCCACGCGCTGCTTGCGCTGGGGGAGGTGGAGGAGGTGCTCGTGCGGCTGCGAGGGGCAGAAGCGCCGGCTCGTGCCGCCAATCTCCGGGCGTTGGAGGTGAGTGAGGCCCCGGGGCTGGGCGCACGCCTCCTGGAGTTGCTGAAGCTGGAGGACACGGCCCTGCAGGCCGGAGTGCTGGAGGCACTGGTCTTCCGCCAGGAGGCTCCTGCCGAGGTGCTGGTGCGCTTCTTCAGACATGACGAGCCGCGGGCGCAGGTAGCGGCCCTGCGCGGGGTGCTGCCGCTGCCGGAGGACACGGTGCGCAGGCAATTGCCCGCGCTGCTGGACTCGGCGCACCCCGCCATTCGCGCGGCGGCCATGGAGGCGGGACTGGCCTCCGGGGTGCGCCTGGCCTGGGAGGCCTGTCGCAAGGCGGTGCAGTCGCCCGGCGCGCATGTCCGGGAAGCCATGGTGTTGCTGGCCCTGGGCGGCGACGAGACGGAGGCGTCCATGCTGGTGGGCTTGCTCAAGTCCGCCGAGTTGCGTGCTCAGGCGCTCTGGGCGCTGGGCTTCAGCGGCCGGGTGGCGGCCATGGAGGCCTGCGTGGAGTACCTCGAGGTGCCCGAGGTGGCGCAATTGGCGGGAGAGGCTCTCTCGGTCATGACGGGCCTGCGGCTGGAGGGTGCCTATGCCCTGTCTCCGGGCGAGCGGCCTGAAGGCGCTGCGGTGCCGCCCGAAGAGCAGGAGAGTCTGGACGCGGACCTGGTGCCCCGGCCGGAGGATGACTTGCCCTGGCCGCACGTGGCCGCCGTGAG
>NZ_JAIQDG010000018.1 GCF_020037125.1 Myxococcus sp. RHSTA-1-4 | reverse complement strand
CGTCCAGGACATCTATCCGCTGGGCACGCCTGAGCAGCGGGTGACGACCTTCGAGCTGGCATCTTCCAACGGCCGCCTCCAAAGCACGATGGACTCGTTGGGCCGGCGCACCGAGTTTGAGTTCGACGCGAGCGGCAACGTGACGAAGGTGACGAAGCTGGCCGGCACGCCCGAGGCCTTCACGGTGGAGTACACGTACAGGCCGGACAACAGGGTCTCCAGCTTCAAGGACTCGCTCGGTCACCTGACTCTGTATCAGTACGACGATCGGGGGAATCTCACTCGCTTCGAGGATTCCACGGGGAGATACGCCCAGTACACGTATGACACGCAGGGACGGCTCCTCACGTCGCGAGCGGGCTCTGAGGAGCCCATCTCCTATGCATACGAAGGGGCGGACCTCATCGCGACGACGGATGCGGCCGGCCGGACGACGACGTTCATCCGGGATGGGCTTGGGCGCATGGTGGCTCAGCGCAGCCCCGCCGGCCATGTGAACCGGTACGAGTACGACGCGAGGGACCGGCTCACGCGGCACACCAACCCGCTCGGCCACGTCACCACCTTCACCTACGACAAATCGGGCAGGGTCATCGCCACCCAGGACGCGCGTGGCAAGGAGACCATCTACAGCTACAACTCGCTCGGCCTGCTGTCCGAGCGGATGGACCCGTTGGGGCGCACGGAGGTGTACACCTACGACACGGCGGGCCGCCCCAAGTCCTTCCGGGACCGGAAGGGCCAGGTGAGCGGCTGGGCCTACGACTCCGCCGGGCGCATGGTGCTGCAGGGCTTTGGCGCCACACCCTCGAGCCCCGAGTCCTATGCCAATACCATTGCTTCCATCTATGACGGGGCCGGGCGGCTCACTCGCGTCGAGGACAGCCTCGGGCCGGTCATCACCCTCACGTACGACGCGCGCGACCAGCTCACGCAGGAGGTGTCGCCCAACGGGACTATCGTCTACGCCTACGATGCCGCGGGCCGCCTGACGAGCCTTACCGCGACGGGACAGGCACAGATTGTCTACGCGTACGATGACGCGGACCGGCTGACGTCCATCACCCAGGGGGGCCGCACGGTGTCCTTCACGTATGACGCCGCGGGCCGGCGTACCTCCACCGTGCTCCCGGGTGGAGTGTCCCAGAAGTACACCTACGACGCGGCGGGCCAGCTCGAGCGCATCGAGTACGTCATGGGCACGACCTCCCTCGGAGACCTGCTCTACGGCTACGACTCCGAGGGCAACCGTGTCGCGGTGGGTGGCACCTTCGCGCGCACCCAGCTCCCCAACGCCGTCTCAGGGGCGGTGTACGACGCGGCGAGCCAGTTGATGACCTGGAAGGGTCGCACGCTGACCCACGACGCCAATGGCAACCTCACCTCGGACGGAATCAACACGTACACCTGGAATACGCGCGGCCAGTTGGCGCAGGTGAGCACCAGCTCGGGCACGCTCGCGGACTTCGCCTACGAGCCGACAGGGCGACGCTCGCGCAAGACGGTGGGGGGCGTCACCCAGGACTACCTCTACAGCGGCGCCAACTTCATCCAGACGCAGAGCAGCGGTGGGACGGCCAGCCTCCTCACGGGCTTTGGCCTGGACGAGGTGTACAGCCGGTCCACGTCCGCGGGCTCGCGAGACTTCCTCTCCGACGTGCTCGGCTCGACGGTGGCGCTCACCGACGAGACGGGGGCCCTCACGGCCGAGTACACCTACTCGCCATATGGTGCGCCGACGCGCACGGGCGACGGCGCGGGCAACACGCAGACGTTCACGGGGCGGGAGGAAGACGGCACCGGCCTCTTCTACTTCCGCGCGCGCTACTACGACCCGGACATGGGCAGGTTCCTGCAGCAGGAGCCCCTGGCGCAGATGCCGGAGGCCCTGCAGGCGTACGCCCTGCTTGGACAGAGCCTACCCGTGTATGCGTATGGCTCGAACAACCCGCTGACCTACAATGACCCGACCGGAGAGAATCCGGTGGCTGGCGCAATCGGTGGCGCGGTCGCGGGGCCCCCGGGGATCGTGGTGGGCGCCGCGGTGGGAACCGCAATCCTCCTCTACTGCGCGCTCAGCGACAGTTGCCCGCGTATCCCGATGCCGTGGGACCCACCGGATGACATTCCGATGGATCCTCCCGCGCCGCCCGATGTCTGCGAGATGGCGAAGGGCGGCAAGCAGCGCATCGACAATGAATATGTCGACGCGGCCCGGCGGCTTCCGAAGGGCACCGACCCCTGCTCCTGGCTGAAGGGGTTGTATGACTCGGCGACGGATAGCGGCGAGCGCCAGAAGATCAAGAAGGCGCAGAAGGCAATGGGCTGCCGGCGCAACGGCGGGGGGGGCTGATGGGGCGCCCGGAGAAGGTCTGGTTCGCGGCGAGCGTCATCATGTACTTCCGCCTGAAGAGTGGGCGGCAGAGGACCTTCCCCATCCAGGAGAATGTGTTCCTCATCTTCGCGCGTGATTTCGATGAGGCCCGCATTCGCGCCGAGGAACTCGGCCGGGCGGAGGAATCACAGGAGGGGACTCGCTGGAATGGGAAGCCCGTGGAGGTGGTCTTCGGCGGGGTCCGGAAGGTGGTCTCCTGCGCCGCCGACCCCGCCGTCCCTGGGAGCTCGGACGTGACGAAGCTGTATGACGGGGTGGAGGCCACCTACTCCTCCTTCCTGGTCAAGAGCAGGGCCGAGCTCGATGCGCTGATCCAGGGGAAGCCCGCTACCGTCGTCTACGAGGAGTGACGGTAGCGCTCATGCGGCGTCGTCCACCGGCCGGTGTCCGTCCGAGAAGCCCTTCGGACTCCGGCCGGTGGTCGGGTGCGTCGGGACTGGACGAGTGGGAAGGAGGCGCGCCCGCGACGCTCAGTCCTCGAAGAGCCGGCGGAGGTACTTCTCGCGGTTCAGCAGGAAGTCGCGAGTGAGGGCGTAGTGCTCCGTGTCCTCATAGGCCACCTCGGTGATGCCCTTCTCCGAGAGGTGGTAGATGCGCGCGTCCGGGTAGGCGAGCAGCAGGGGGGAGTGCGTCGAGATGATGAACTGGCAGGCGTCTCGCGTCAGGTCGTGAATCGAGCGGAGGAGGCTGAGCTGGCGCTGGGGTGAGAGCGCGGCCTCGGGCTCGTCGAGCACGTAGAGGCCGTTTCCGGAGAAGCGCTCGCGCACGAGAGTGAGGAAGGCCTCTCCGTGGGACATCTCGTGGGGGCTGACGTTGCCGAAGGCGGCGAGGGCGGTTTCGTTGTTCTCCGTCTCCGTCGCGACGTTGAAGAAGCTCTCGGCGCGGAGGAAGTAGCCCGTCCTCGGCCTGCGGGTTCCGCGGGCGAGCCGCAGGTGCTTGTGGAGGCTGGACTCGGAGCGCCGGGTTGCGAAGTTGAAGTTGCGGCTCCCGCCCTCCGCGTTGAAGCCGGCGGCGACGGCGATGCCTTCCACCAGCGTGGATTTGCCGCTTCCGTTCTCCCCGACGAAGAACGTGACTTGCGGATGGAAGTCGAGCGTCTCGAAGTCGCGCAGGGCCGGGATGCTGAAGGGGTACTTCGACAGGTTCGGCACGTCCTCGCGCAGGAGCGTCATGGACCGGAGGAAGGAGTCCATTCCGCCGGTGAGGCCGCGGGTTTCCTGCTTCGTGCGGGTACGTGACATGTCGGGTGAGCGGTATACCACCGGGGAGGTTGAGCGTGCAGGGCGCGGTGGCAGCTCAGGCTGGCTTCATGCCGGTGCGGACCATGGCTTGCTCGATGTCCTTCATGCACTCCCGTTTGTAGCGCCCGCGCCTCAGACACTGGACCCGTCGCGCCGTGTCCGCGATGAAGGGTCTGACGATGGGAGAGTCCTCCTTGCCCAACTGGACCCACCTGCCGAGCATGGCGGCGATGTGGACCCTCCTGTCGACGCTGGAGAAGCCGAGTCGCGTCATGCGCTTGAACTCCCGGAGCAGGATGGGCTCGGGCTCGGGGAGCATGCAGGCCCGCGACAGGATGACCTCCGTGACGCGCCTGTCCATCTCGCGGCGCACATAGGCCGAAAGAGTCCTGGCTTGCATGCGCTTGAGAAAACGAAGCATCTCCGCCCTGAACTCCTCGTGGTTTCTCCGTCGTAGGGAGAGCTCCGTGTGGCCAATGGACTCGGCGAACTCCAGCTCCAGCTTTCGTTGCGGGCTCATTCGACGTTGGGGCATTTTCGTCCACCTCGCGTCCTCGTAGGCCAGTAGCCGCGCTTGTTGCAGAGTTCCGCGCACTGCTGGCAAACGCTTCCTCCCCAGTCTCCCGAGTTTCGGCGGTTGGCCACCCTCGCCTGTTCCATGCACTTCGCATACAGGTCGGCGCAGCGGTCGTAGGGCTTCTCGTTTGCTTCCGTATCCAGGCTCTCTGCCGCCTGGGGCGGAATGACGGGGCCCGGGTTCGGTGGCTCCTTGGGGGGCTTGGGCTTCGGTGTCCTGGGCGCAGTTCCCAGTTGCTCACAGGCCGCCGCAGAGCCGTCTTTGCACGCGCAGTCCAGCGTGCTCGCGCAGCCCGGTCCTGGCCCTGGTCCCACGGACTGCCGCAACGTCCGCGAGCCACCGGCACAGCCAGCAAGGTACACGCACGCGAGCGCCACCCAGAAGTACGAGCGCATGGCTCCAGCGTACCACCGCCCTTCCAGTTTCCAGGGGCAGGGGCTTGCCGCGCCTCTCTGCGCTACAGTCCCCACCGTGTTCTACGCGTGTGTACGTGCCGTGGTCGCGCTGTTCCTGCGCCTCTTCTACCGGGTGAAGGTGAATGCTCCGGCCACCGAGCCCGAGGGCCCGGTGCTTTTCGTGGGCAACCATCCGAACGGGCTCATCGACCCCGCCCTCGTGTTCATCCTCACGCGCCGAAAGGTGACGTTCCTCGCCAAGGCGCCGCTGTTCAAGATGCCCGTCATCGGCTGGCTGCTCAGGGGCCTCGACGCGCTGCCAGTGTATCGCAAGCAGGATGCCCCCTCGAAGATGGCCGGCAACGAGGGCACGCTCGAAGCAGCGAAGAGCGCGCTCGTGCAGGGCCGCGCCATCACCATCTTCCCCGAGGGCAAGAGCCACTCCGAGCCAGGGCTCGCCGAGCTGAAGACCGGCGCCGCCCGCATCGCCCTCAACGCGGCGAAGGAGGGCGCCCCGGTGCGCATCGTCCCCGTGGGCCTCACCTACGCGGAGAAGCACGTCTTCCGCAGCGAGGTCCTCATCGACGTGGCCCCCGCCATCGACGTGCAGTCCTTCCTCCCCGCCGACTCCGCCACCGAGCCCGACGCCGTGCGCCGCCTCACCGAGCGCATCGCCGAGGGACTGCGTGCCGTGACGCTCAACCTGGAGCAGTGGGCGGACCTGCCGCTGGTGCAGCTCGCCGAGAAGCTCTATGCCTTCAAGCAGGGCGGGGCGCTGGACGCGGAGCGGCTGCGGCTGTGGGCTCGCGGCGTGCAACTCTTCCGAGCCCATGAGCCGGAGCGCTTCGAGGCCACCCGTGCCCACCTCGCGTCCTTCAAGCGCCGCATGGAATTGGTGCAGGCCACCGGCCCGGAGGACCTCGCGCTGGTGTACCGGCCCGGCAACGTGGTGCCCTTCGTCGTGAAGAACCTGCTCGCCCTGGTGCTCGGACTGCCGCTGTTCGCGCTGGGGCTGGTGCTCTTCTGGCTTCCCTACCAGGTGCCTCGCGCCGCCAGCCGCAAGGCGGAGCTGGACGTGCAGGCGACGGTGAAGTTCCTCACCGCCTTCGTCGTGGCGCTCGTGTGGTGGGGCGCGCTGACGGTGGCGGCGGGCTGGGGGGCCGGTGTGCCCTGGGCCGTGGCCACCTTCCTCTCCGTGCCGCCGCTGGCCCTCTTCACCCTGTACTTCTCCGAGCGCTGGGAGACGCTCCGGCGCGACATCGGCGTGTTCTTCACGCTCGGCAACCGCGCGCGGCTCAAGGCGCTGCTGCTGGCCGACGGCGAGCGGCTGTCCTCGGAGGTGGAGCGCCTCGCCAGTGAGTACCGGTCGAAGCTGGACGCCCCACCGGTGTCCGGCCCCGTCACCACGACGCCCTGAGCCGTCTACCGGGCCCGGGGCGTCGCCTCGCGGAACTGCTTCGCGCCCACCAGCAGGGCCAGGCCGCCCAGCAGCACGGGAATGGCATTCAGTTGAATGGCCGTGTGCAGGCTCGCCGCGTCCGCGATGGTGCCGATGAGCGTGGGCGAAATCGCGTCACCCAGCATGTGGATGAACAGCACGTTCAACCCCATGGCGAACGCCCGGAACGCGGTGGGCACGCAGTTGACGATGGCCGCGTTGATGGGCCCGCTGTTCAGGAAGATGAGGAACTGCGCCACGGCGATGGCCGCGAACGTGGCCTCCGCGCTCTTCAGGTTCACCGCCAGGTACATGCACGGCGCCGCCAGCAGCAGCCCCACGCCCGACATCCACAGCCCGCCGCCCTCGCGCTTGCGGTCCAGCTTGTCTCCCAGCCACCCGCCCGCCAGCGTCCCTACCAGCCCCGCCGTCGCGGTGATGGCGCCGAACACGAAGCCCACCTTGCCCGGACTCTCCAGCCAGAGCTGCCGCTCGCGCACCAGGTACGTGGGCATCCAGAAGCCCAGCCCGCCGATGGAGAACGTCATCAGCGTGTAGCCCGCCGTCGTCGCCCAGAAGGCCGCGTTGCGCCCCAGCCCCTTCAGTCCCACCAGGAAGGGCAGCTTCACCGTGGCGTCCGGCCCGTCCATGGCGCCGCGCTGTGGCTCGGGCATGAAGAACGCCATCGTCCCCAGGATGAGCCCCGGCACCGCGCCCGCGAAGAAGGCGTTGTTCCACGGCTTTATCCAGTCGCCCAGCACGTAGCCCAGCGCCGAGCCCACCGGAATCGCGATGTAGAAGAACGCCAGCACCCGCGTGCGCAGCGTGCGCGGGTACAGGTCCGAGATGATGGAGGGCGCCACCGCCCCGTAGCCCGCCTCGCCAATGCCAATCACCGCGCGGGCCACCAGCAGCGCGAGGAACGACGCGGCCAGCCCGCTGGCCCCCGTGGCCAGGCTCCACAGCAGCACGCCGCCCGCCACCAGCAGCTTGCGCGGCATCCGGTCCCCGAGGAACCCGCCCAGCGGCGAGGCCAGCATGAACACCACGATGAACACGGTGCCCAGCAGGCCCGACTGCGTGTCGTTGATGCCGAACTCCTTCTGGATGTCCGGGAGCGCGGCCGCGACGATGTACCGGTCGAGGTAGTTGACCAGGTTGATGAGCGTCAGGATGAACAGCGCGTAGCCGGCATTCGTCGCCGGCACGCCCGTCGCGCTCGGCGAGGCGGCCGCGGGGGTGACATTCATGACCGGGAGGCTCCAGCTCCGAAGCGGTGGGCGAGCAGTCCCCAGCGCAGGCCGCGGTCGCTCACGCGGCACTCCTCCAGGCCCAGCGCCCTCACCGACTCCAGGAGGATGAGCGCGCCCGCGGGGATGACGTCCGCGCGCTTGGGCTGCATGCCGGGCAGGGCGCGGCGCTCTTCCAGCGGCATCCGGCACAGTCGGTCCACCAGCGCCGACAGCTCGCCCAGGGACAGCGTGCCGCCGTGGACCGCTTCCGCGTCATACGGGTCGATGGCGTGCCGCACGGCATAGACGGTGGTCACCGTGCCCGCCACGCCCACCAGCATCGCGCCAGGAGGGGGCGGCGGCAGGGCGCGGAAGGTGTCGCGCAGGTGCGCCTCAACCCGGGCGCGGTCCTCCGGCGTCATCGGGTCCGAGCGGACGAAGCGCTCCGTGAGCCGCACCGAGCCCACGTCGAAGCTGTGCCGGAAGTCCACGTGCCCGGCCGGATTGCCGTAGATGAACTCCGTGGAGCCACCGCCGATGTCCAGCACCAGCAGCGGCCCGGCCGCCTCCGCCGCGAAGTCCGCGTGCACGGCGGCGAACGAGAGCTGGGCCTCCAGCTGGCCGGAGATGATTTCCACGGTGACGCCCGCGCGGGCCTTGGCCGCGGCCATGAACTCCGCGCCGTTCTCCGCGTCGCGCGCCGCGCTGGTGGCCGAGACGGCGATGGCCTCCGCGCCCAGCTCGCGCGCCTCGCGGGCGAAGGACTCCAGCACGGACAGCGTGGCCTCCATCCCCTCCGGGGACAGCCGGCGTGTCGCGTCCACGCCCCGGCCCAGGCGGGTGATTTCCGCGCGCTCGCGCACGGGGGTGAAACGGCCTTCAGGGGTGCGCTCCGCGACGAGCAGCAGCACCGAGTTGGTTCCCACGTCGATGGTGGCGAAACGAGGCATCCGCGGCAGCCTACTCAACGCGGCTGCGCATCCAAAGCCTCGGCCAGGGCCTGGTACTCCGCGTGGGTGTTGTAGAGCTGCGCGGACACGCGGACGTGACGGCGGGGCGCCTTCGGCCAGGGGATGATGGGCACCTCGATGCGGTGCTCGTCGAAGAGGCGGAGCTGGAGCGGGTCCAGGTAGAGCGGGGGCTCGGGGCGCTCCGGATAGCCGTCTGGCAGGCCCACTACGGCCATGCTGCCCACCATGTCCTCCGGGCAGGCGGGCTCCACTCCAAGTCGTTCGCACAGCAACTTCCGCGCGGCCAGCGCCTTCTCCCGGTTGGCCTCCATCACCGCGGGCCAGCCACCGGGCAGCAGGCCGCCCACCACCTTCAGCGCATGGGGCACGCAGAGCACGGCGGACGGGTCGTGCGTCCCCAGCCAGTCGAAGTCCAGCCGGAACCGCGAGCGGTCCGTCCTCGGGGAGTTGTGCCCGTGGCTGATGACCAGCGGCTTGATGCCGGCCTGCAAGTCCCCGCGCACGTGCAGGAAGGCCGCGCCCTTGGGCGCGCACAGCCACTTGTGGCAGTTGCCCGTGTAGTAGCCCGCGCCCAGCGAGCGCAGGGACAGCGGTACCATGCCCGGGCCGTGCGCGCCGTCCACCAGCGTCTCCACGCCCCGCTCTCGCAGCACGGAGATGAGCCGGGCCACCGGCATCACCACCGCCGTCTGGCTGGAGACGTGGTCCACCAGCAACAGGCGCGTGCGCGGCGTCACGTGCGCCAGCACCGTGTCCACCACCGCCTGGGCGGACGGCACCGGCCAGGGCAGCTTCGCCACCACCACCTTCGCGCCCCACCGCGAGGCGGCGAACTCCAGCGCGTTGCGGCTGGCGTTGTACTCGTGGTCCGTGGTGAGCAGCTCGTCCCCGGGCGCGAAGCGCAGCGAGCGCAGCACCGTGTTGACGCCCGTGGTGGCGTTGGTGACGAAGGCCAGGTCGTCCGCGTCCGCGTCGAGGAAGGCGGCCAGGGCCGCGCGGGCCTCGTCCAGCAGCGGCTCGACTTCGCGGTGGAGGAAGCGCACCGGCTCGGCCTCCAGCCGCGCGCGCAGCTCGGACTGGCGCTGCAGCACGGCGGTGGGGCACGCGCCGAAGGAGCCGTGGTTGAGGAAGCGGACCTCCGGGTCCAGGCTCCAGTGCTGACGGAAGGGGGCGCTCATGCGCGGGCACTCGACCCGAGCAGGCGCCCCCTGTCAACGAGGTGCGGTGCGCGCGGCGCGCAAAGGTGGCGGAGGGCCTACTCGGCCTGCGCCAGGGGCGCCCAGTCGGGAGTCTGCAGGAAGCCCTTCGCGGCGCGCAGCGGGAGCTGGTTGTTCCCCTCCGACGTCATGACGAAGAGCTGCGAGCCCCCGTTGCGGTTGGACGTGAAGAGGACAAGCCGCCCGTTGGGAGAGAAGGCGGGCTCCTCGTTGCTGCCCTGGTCCTGCGTCAGGCGCGTCACCTTGCCCGTGTCCACGTTGATGGTGAACAGGTCGAACGCGTTGCGCTCGTCGCGCGCGGTGAAGACGATGAGGTCGCCGCGCGGGGACCAGTCCGGCGTCTGGTTGTAGTTGCCCTGGAAGGTGAGCCGCCGCACGCCCGTGCCGTCCGCGTTCATCACGTAGATTTGCGGGCTGCCGCCCCGGTTGGACACGAAGGCGATGCGCTTGCCGTCCGGCGACCAGGTGGGGCTGGTGTTGAGGCCATAGGGCGTGTCGGTGAGGGCGCGGGCGCCGCTGCCGTCCGCGTTGGCCACGTGAATCTGCGCGCTCTCACCCTCCGCCAGCGAGTAGGCGATGCGCTTGCCGTCCGGCGAGTACGACGCGCCCGTGGCCATCTGGCCCTCGGACACCACCGCGCGAGCGTCGCCGCCCGGCTTCTGCGCGAAGATGTCCGGCCGGCCCTTGCGGTAGGTGGTGAAGGCCACCTGCGAGCCGTCCGGGCTCAGCGCGGGGAGGATGTTGATGCCTCCCTTGGTGAGGGCGCGCGCGTTGCCGCCGTCCCAGTCCGCCACGTACACGTCGCGGTTGTTGCCGCCCTTCACCACGTAGGCGATGCGGGACAGGAAGGGGCTGGGCTCCTGGGTGAAGTGCCGGTAGAGCGCGTCCGCCAGCCGGTGCGCCAGCAGCTCCGCGTTGTCCGCCGGGGCGTCTTTCGCAACCTTCAGGTCCTCGCGGCCGGTGGCCACGTTGAACAGGCGCAGCTCGCCGCGCAGCACGCCGCCGTCCTGCGCCAGGGACACCTTCACCAGCGCCTCGGCGCCCACGTCCGCCCAGCGGCTGAAGTTGATGCTTCCGGCCGTCATGCCCTCCTTCGGGTCCGCGGTGAAGCTCTTGCGGTCCAGCACCTGCATGATGCCGGAGGCGGCCAGGTCGAAGCCGAAGGCCGTGTCGAAGCCAGGCGCGAGCTTCCTGCCCCCCTCGTTCTGCGCCACGGGCGCGGGCACGGCCACGGGCAGCGGGCGGAAGTTGGCGCCGGAAATCTCGATGGTCGGCGCCTGCGCGAGCGCCACGAGCGGGAGGAGGAGCAGGGAGAGGAGCAGGGCTTTCATAGGGCGTTCGGTCTGAAGCTCAGGTTGACACCGTGCTTCTGCAGCGTTTCCCGGAGGTGCTCGGGGGGAGGTGAGAAGGGGGCCGCCTTGCGCACCGCCGTGACGACGGCGGAGTCGAAGAGGTCATTCCCGCTGGGCTTCGAGAGGCTCACGTCCAGCACCTCGCCGGTGCGGCCCAACCGCACCGCGACGATGGTGTTGAGGCGCAGGCGCTCGGACTCCGGAATCGTGTCCGCCACGTTGTAGTGCCGGCGCACCTGCGACTGGAGCAGGCCGAAGTAGCGCTCGCCCTCGGCCGTGGCCGAGTCGCCGTCCGGGTCACCGTCCTCGGCGCCCTCCGCCTCCTCGGGCTCGGCCGCCCTGGCCGTCTTGTCGAAGGCGCCGAAGAGGCGCTTGCGCCGGTCCTCGCCCGTCGTCTCGCCCTTCTGGGGCGTGGGCTTCGGCGCGGTGGAGGGCTCCGGCTTCACGCCGGGAATGGGCACCGCCACCGCGGCCTTCGTGGGCGCGGGAGCCGGCGCGTCCGGTGGGGGCTTGGGCGCGTCCACATGCTTGGGCGGAGGCGGGAGCTGCTCCTTGCGCGGCAGCAGCTTCGGGTCCCTGGGCTTGCCCAGCCGCACCAGCGAGGCCTTGATGGGCCTGGCGTCCAGGTCCACCTTCGGCCCGGACGCGAGGCGCGCGTATAGCACCGCCGCCAGCAGCAGGGCGATGTGGCCCACGACAGAGGCCACCAGGAAGCGCGACAGCCGCGTGGGGCGCGAGACGAGCAGGCTGTGGCTGACCGCGGAGTCCGTCATGGGCTAGCGCTTCGCCTCCTTCGACTTGCCCTTCTTCTCGTTGGACGCCTTGCCCCCGCCCGTGGGGTCCGTGATCATCCCCACGTTGTTGATGCCCGCGCGCTGCGCCGCCGCCATGACCTCCACCACCACGCCGTACGGCACGTCCCGGTCCGCGTGGAGGTAGACTTCCTTGTCGGCCTGGGCCTTGGCGTTGGCGGCCAGCTTCTCCGCCAGCTCCTCCAGCGCCACCTCGGCGTCACCGATGTAGACCTTGCGCCCGGCGTCGATGGACAGCACCAGCTTCTTCTCCGTGGCCTCCACCGGCGCGGCCTTCGTCTCCGGCAGGTTCACCTTCACGCCCTGCTGGATGAGGGGCGCCGTCACCATGAAGATGATGAGCAGCACCAGCATCACGTCCACCATGGGCGTGACGTTGATTTCGCTCATGGTGGTGCGGCCACCGCCGCGGTTTCCTCCGCCCATTCCCATGGCCGCCTCCGCCTACCGGAAGAAGTGCCGCTTGATGATGTTGAGGAAGTCCGCGGAGAAGTTCGACATCTCCGTGTCGAACACCTTGATGCGGCTGACGAACGAGTTGTAGGCCACCACCGCCGGAATCGCCGCGAACAGGCCCGCCGCGGTGGCGAACAGCGCGTTGCCCACCGGCGCGGCCACCGTGGCCAGCGTCGCGTTGCCCTGCTCGGCAATCTGGTTGAAGGCGCTGAGGATGCCGATGACGGTGCCGAACAGCCCCACGAAGGGCGACGCCGCGCCCACCGTGCCCAGGAAGGACACCCGCGCCTCCAACTCCGTGATTTGCGCGGTGGAGGCCCGGTTGAGCGCGCGCTCCACGTTCTCGATGCCGCCCAGCCGCTCGGCCATGGCGCCCTCGGCGCCGCCCTCCTTGGCCTGCGCCAGCTTGCTCAGCTCCTCGTAGCCGGCGCAGAAGACCTTGGACAGCGGCGAGCCGTCGAGCTTCTGGGCCGCCTGGTAGATGGACTCCAGGCGCGAGGCCTTCCAGAAGGTGTCGAGGAAGGTGAGAGATTGTGCGCGAGCCTTCGACAACTGGGCCGCCTTCATGGCGATGAGTGCCCAGGAGGCGACAGACACGCCCATCAGCAGCAGCAGGACCGCCAGCTCGATGAAGGACGCGTCGCGGATGATCTCCACGTAGTTCATGGCGCCGAGCGCCAGGGGCAGGTGGGGCGTCATGGGGTGGAGGCCGTAACATTCCGCTACAGCACGGTCAAACAAACGAGGCATGCCCGGCTGCTTGAAGCTGGATGCGCGTGCGGGTGAATAATTCCCGAGGTAGCCCGTCCGGAGGGGTTGTAACGGGCCGAACACCTCACCACCCCACGAACAGGTGCCCCATGAACTCCCGACTGCTGGCCGCATTCCTCTGTCTCGCGGCGGCCGCCCCCGGCTGCATCGTCCGCGAATATGACGACCCCGACGAGGCGTACCCCGGCGATGTGACGTTCCGCTGGACCTTCGCCGGCCTGCGCTGCGACGAGGACCGCGACATCGCGGGCGTCAACATCACCATCCCCGGCGAGCGCCTCCAGAACAACGGCGAGTATCCCTGCTCGGCGAACGGCTTCGACGGCATCGTCCTCCACGACTTCGGGCCGGGCGTGTACAGCTTCAACGTCGAGGGCGTCAGCTACACCGGGGAGATTCTGTACGCCGTCAGCGGCACCTTCCGGGTGGACGGCAACGTGACGGTGAGCGTGGACATGACGCCGACAGGCACGCCGCCCTCGTACGCCTACGTGAGCTGGCTCTTCCCGGCGAACAACGTCAGCAGCAACCCCACCTGCTCCCAGGCCGGTATCACCGCCGTGGACGTGCGCGTGGACGACGGTGAGTTCCAGCGCATCGACTGTGTGCGGGGCCAGGGCGCCAACAGTGTCCAGACGCCGTACCTGGACCCGGGCGAGCACTTCGTGGAGTTCATCGCCGTCGATGCCAACGGGGCGCCCTGGTACCACTACAGCGGCACCCTCATCACGGAGGCCGGCAGGCCCACGTCCCACATCATGACCCTGTGGGCCATCGGTGGGGCCTCCATCGCCTGGGAAATCGTGGGCAACGGCTCGAGGCTGACGTGCTCGCAGGCCCGAATCTCCGAGGTGCGCATCAACTTCCGCGACGTCTTCACCAACGAGCTGGTGTACGGCATCGTCGGTGACGGGCACGGCTGCAACGACGCTCCGGTGGTGTACGAGTTCCTGCGGCCGGGCCGCTACCGCGTGGAGATTTCCGCCCGCGCGTCGGATGGCCGGGTGTACCTGTCGGCGGCGAACGAGCCCCCCATCGACGTGGTGGCCCACCAGTTCCCGGGGCCGAACAGCGCCCTGGTGGTGCCCATCTTCATGCAGTAGCGGCGCCTGGCAGGCCGTGAGGTGAGCGGAGGGTCGGGGCGGGGTGCCCCGGCCCTTCGTTGCGTTCGGGGGGGCCGCTGGCGTTGGCATCAAACGTGATAGGGACACACCGCATGCGGCAAGGCAGCCACAGTCCCATCGGCGTATTCGATTCGGGTGTCGGAGGGCTCACGGTCCTCAAGGCGCTCATGGCCCACCTCCCCCACGAGAGCACGGTGTACCTGGGGGACACGGCGCGGGTGCCCTACGGCACCAAGTCCGGCGAGGTGGTGACGCGGTATTCGTTGAAGAACGCGCAGTTCCTCCTCGAGCAGGGCGTCAAGCTGCTGGTGGTGGCGTGCAACACGGCCTCGGCGGTGGCGCTGCCGGCGCTGGAGGCGGCGCTGCCCATTCCGGTGGTGGGCGTCATCTTCCCCGGCGCGAGGGCGGCCCTGGCGCGCACCCGGGGCGGAGGGGTGGGCATCATCGGCACGCCGGGCACCATCCGCTCCGGGGCGTACCAGCGCGCGCTGGAGTCCGCGGACCCTCAGGTGCGGGTGAAGGCCCGCGCCTGCCCCCTCTTCGTGCCGCTGGCGGAAGAAGGGTGGACCACGGGGGACGTGCCCCTGCTGACGGCGCGCGAGTACCTGGCGGAGTTCGCCCGCGAGGGCGTGGACACGCTGGTGCTGGGCTGCACCCACTACCCGCTGCTCAAGGGAGTCATCGCGGAGGTGGTGGGGCCGAAGGTGTCGCTGGTGGACTCGGCGGAGGCCACGGCCGAGGCGGTGGCGGCGCTGCTGGCGGAGCGCGGCGCGCTGGCCACCGCGGGGCACGCGGCGCCCACGCACGCGTACTACGTCACCGACGTGCCGGAGCGCTTCATGGAGGTGGGCGCGCGCTTCCTCGGGCGGCCCATCCCCACGGCGGAGCAGGTGGACCTGACCTTCTGAGCTTCACGGGGACGCCGGGCGCCAGACTCGCGGCGGCCTCCGGCTCCAGAGTGGGTGGCGGGCCTCGCGCGGCCCGGAGCGCAGGGCTCCGGGCGCGGGCCGCGTCCTTCAGAGCGGGTGACGTCCTCGCCTCCGGGGAGGCGGCGCCACCCGGCTCCTCGCCGCGGCTCTCAGGCCGACGGGCGGGTGGAGACCGGCGCGGGCGTCTCCTCGGTGGCCTTGGTGATGAGCTCCTTGGCCGCCTGGACGACGGGGGCCTCGGTGGCGCCCTGGACCTCCACCAGCGCGCGGGCGGCCTCGTCGCCGATGTCATCCTGGCGCGGCAGCAGTCCGGTGAGCCGGGTGACGAGGCGCTCCGCCAACGGGAAGAAGTGCACCGCCTGCAGCGGCCAGTTCAGCCAGCCCACGGTGATGCAGTAGTACTTGTTGTACGGGGCGGTGTGGTGGATGCCGTGGTGGGCCGGAGGCAGGATGAGATGCACGCGCTGCAGGAAGCCGACGAGCGCGGGCGGCGTGTCCATGTGCGACCACTTGTGGAACTGGTTGGTCGCCATCACCCAGAAGATCATCGAGCCGAGGAAGGACGAGCAGAACACCCAGCCCGGGCTGCTCAGGGGCATGGCCACGGCCATGATGGCCACGGGGATGGAGATGAGGCAGTTGTTGCCGTTGGTCTCCACGAAGTCGTGGCGGGTGATGGCCTTCTCGTCCACGTGGTGCTCGCGGAAGGGCCGGATGAAGGCCTTGCCGAGCAGCGGCATCTCCGTGGAGCCCCACGTGTCGCCCATCCAGTGGACGAAGCCGGAGACGAAGTCCGCGGCGAGGTAGCCCAGCAGCAGCGCGCTCAGGAGCAGCCAGGTGCCGGTATGGGGGTTGCCCCACAGCCGGTACACCAGCGCCAGCTCCAGCGAGACGAAGGTGACGATGGACGCGATCTCCATCGCGCGAATGGCGGGCGAGTAGCCCTGTGCCAGCACCTGGGCGTCCTGCTGGCGCACCTTGTTCTTGATCTCGTTCTTCTTCATCCGTGGAGTCCTGGACGATGGCGGCGTTAGGCGCCGTGCACGTCAGGCTGTACGTACCCCAGCCGCTTTCGGCTTTTCAACGGATGGGCCTCCGAAGTGTCAGGCTTGCACGGTTGGGGGGCTCCGGAAGGGGGCTCCGCGGTGGGGTGGAGGGGGCTCGCTGGGGCCTGCTTCGCGCCCGGTGGGCAGGCGCACGGACACGGGATGCGAACAGAGGCTGACGCTTACCTTGTGTCGTGGGGATGCGGCTGGTACGGTCCTCAGCCTCGGCGATGACGAAAACCTTCGAGAAAGCCGTCACCGGCTTCAACCACAACATCAAGCACAAGGGGAAGGTCTACCACGTCCAGACCGAGGACTCGGGCATCAACAACCCCCACATCATCACCCACCTGTTCGTGGGCGGGAACATCCTCGCGTCGAAGAAGACGTCCTACGCGGACATCCTCAACGCGGAGAACCTGTCGGAAGTGGTGCGCGAGCTGATGGAGGAGCAGCACAAGGAGATGCTGCGCAACCTCATCAACGGCGTGTACGACAGCTACGAGTCCACGGCGCGCAGCTACCAGCCCGGTCAGCTCGAGACGGACGCGGCCCCGGTGAAGCTGCAGCCCGGCCAGCCCATGGCCCCGCGCCCGCCGCCACAGCAGGCGCCCGCCGCTCCCCAGGCGACCATGCTTCCCCCCGAGGTCGCCGCTGCTCGTGCCCTCAAGGAGAAGCCGAAGATCAACGAGGTCGGCGTGGAGACCCTCTTCGGCGAGGACCTCATCTCCGAGAAGAGCCTCGACGAGGTCATCCTCAGCTACCTCGCCGGCGAGGGCGACCCTTCCTGACCGCGCCGTGAGGACCGGGCCCGGGCGCTCCACGTGCGCGCCCGCCCGGCTCCGCTCCAGCCATCCCCTTGTGTGCGCCTGGTTGGCGTCCCCGGGGCGTGTAGCAAGGCCTTGACAAACCCTATACAGACTCTGGCGCCATGAGTTGAGTCGCGGGCTCGCGAGGCCTTCACGGGCCTGGACGGCGGCTCCTCAGGGCAGCACCCACCGCACCCACGCCAGGCCGTAGAGGATGAGCACCGCGGCGGCCAGCACGTCCAGCATCAGCCCCGCCTTCATCATCACCGGCAGGCGCACATAGCCGCTGCCGAAGACGATGGCGTTGGGGGGCGTGCCGGCGGGCAGGGCGAAGTCGCACGAGGACGCGAAGGTGCTCACCGCCAGCAGCGGCCGGGATGCGGGCAGCACGTTGAGCATGACATTCACGGTGGCGGTGTTGGAGGCGATGGCGGACAGGAGGATGGTGGCGCCGGCCACCACGCCGTACTGGCCCGCGGCCGGCAGCGACTCCAGCCCGGACAGCCGCGCGATGAGCCAGGAGGACAGGCCGCTCGCCTCGATGCCCGCCGCCAGCGCGAAGCCTCCGCCCAGCAGGAGCAACGTGTCCCAGGGCACCCGGCGCAGGGCCGCCAGCGACAGCCGCCCCAGCGCCAGCAGCAGCAGCGCGCCCAGCACGGCCACGCCCGCCTCGTAGTGCTTGCCGGCCAGCTTGAAGCCGTCGAAGGCGCGGGCCACGGGCGGGGCCAGCAGGCCGCGCAGCGGGTCGCCGAAAATCCACAGCAGCGCCGCGACGACGAACACCGCGCCCACCACGCGCTCGCCGCCGGACATGGGGCCCAGCTGGGCCAGCTCGCGGGCGATGACGTCACCGCCCTGCCCGGGGCCCAGCGCGTCCCTGCGTCCCCAGCGCCACAGCACCGCCCACGCCAGCGGGAGGAAGAGGAGGACGAAGGGGAGGGCGGCGACCATGTACTCCACGAAGCCCACGTCACTGCCCAGCCGCCGGGACACCACGCCCGCGAAGACGGAGTTGGTGGGCGAGCCAATCTTGGTGCCGATGCCGCCCACGTTGGCGCCGTACGCCACCGCCAGCATCAGCGCCGCGCCGAAGTGCTCCAGCCGGCGCCCCTCGGTGGCCTCGAGCTGGGCAATCAGCGCCATGCCGATGGGCACCATCATCACCGCGGTGGCGGTGTTGGAAATCCAGAGCGACACGGTGGCGGTGGCCGCCAGCATGCCGAACAGCAGGCGCCGGGGGCCGGTGCCGATGGCGCGCATGATGAGCAGGGCGATGCGCCGGTGCAGGCCCCACTGCTCCAGCGCGGCGCCCAGGGCCATGCCGCCCATGAAGAGGAAGATGTACGGGTCCACGAAGGGCAGCGCGGAGCGGCCCACCGCCACCAGCACGCCGCCGTCACCGAAGACGCCCAGGGCGGGGAAGAGCACCAGCGGGAGCAGGGCCGTCCAGCCCATGGGGACGGCCTCGGTGAACCACCAGAGGGCCATCCACGCGGCCACGGCGGCGGCGGCGGCGGGGCGGTGGCCCATGCCGGGGATGGCGTGCAGCCCGGAGGGGATGAAGTACACGAGCGCGGCGACCACCGGCCCGGCCACCCGTCCCACCCATTGTCCTGTCGTCGTCCGAGGCGCGGCCCGCTGGCTCATGCGCCTCCACCGTCGCACAGGTGACTCCAGGGGTGGGAGCGGAAAGCCCGCCTTCTCGCCGGGCGTGCGTGGGGCATCTGCGTCCGGCCGTGATAGGTTGGCGGCCCCGCGCGACGCCATGATTCAGTTCTTCCACGTCTACAAGGCGTATCCCGGCGATCCGCCGGTGTTGTCGGACATCAACCTCAACGTGGAGAAGGGCGAGTTCGTCTTCCTCACCGGCCCTTCCGGCGCGGGGAAGACGACGCTCTTGAAGCTCATCTTCTGCGCGGAGAAGGCCACCAAGGGGCAGATTCTGGTGGGCGGCCGTAACATCGCCCGCATCCGCGAGTCCGCCGTGCCGTACCTGCGGCGCAACATCGGGGTGGTGTTCCAGGACTTCAAGCTGCTGCCGCACCGGACGGTGGAGGACAACGTGTCCTTCACGCTGGACGTGCTGGGCGTGCCGCGCGCGGAGGCCCGGGAGAAGGTCCGCCGCATGCTGAAGCTGGTGGGCCTGGAGCACAAGGCGGACTCGTTCCCCCTGCGCCTGTCGGGTGGAGAGCAGCAGCGCGTGGTGATTGCCCGCGCGCTGGTGAATGACCCCACCATCCTCCTGGCGGACGAGCCCACCGGCAACCTGGACCCGGCGCTGACGGTGGAAATCATGGACCTGCTCACCCAGGTCAACGTGCGCGGCACCACGGTGGTGGTGGCCACGCACGACGCGACGCTGCTGTCGCGCTACCAGAAGCGCACGGTGCGGCTGGAGCGCGGGCAGATTGTCTCGGACGAGGACGGCGTGAAGGCGGCGCGGCGGATGGCGGCGGTATGAGCGTGCTGGCGAAGGCGACGTACTTCTGGCGCTCGGCGGCGGTGGGGCTGCGGCACTCGCCCTTCGTGCACTTCATCGCGGTGACGACCATCGCCATCGCCCTGTTCTCCGCGGGCATGGCCCGGGGCGCGGCGCGGATGCTGGACAACCTGCTGGCGTCGCTGGGCGGCGAGGTGGAGGTGACGGTGTACCTGGCGCCCGAACTGGGCGAGGACGAGGTGCACGGCATGCGCTCGCGCGTGGAGGAATTGAGCGCGGGGCAGGTGACGGTGGTGCCTCCGGACGCCGCGCTGACGCGGCTGCGCACGGAGCTGGGGGATTTGGGCGACGCGCTGGCGGAGCTGCCGGAGAACCCGCTGCCCGCGACGCTGGAGCTGCGCGTGCCTCCGGAGAAGCGCAACCCGGCCGCGCTCCAGGCCCTGGCGAAGGAGCTGCGCGCGCTGCCGGGCGTGTCCGGCGTGGACTATGGCGAGGCGGCGGTGGAGCGCCTGACGGCCATTGCCCGGGCGCTGCGCTTCGGCTCGCTCGTGGCCTTCGTGGTGGTGCTGGGCGCCACCGTCATCATCGTCGCGGCCACGCTGCAGCTCGCCATCTACGCGCGGCGGGGCGAGATTGAAATCCAGAAGCTGGTGGGCGCCACGGACCGCTTCGTCAAGGCGCCCTTCCTGCTGGAGGGGCTGCTGCAAGGGCTGATGGGCGCGGGCGTGGCGCTGCTGGGGCTGTGGGCCTTCGGGCGGCTCCTGGGGCCCACGCTGGGACAGCTCTTCGCGTTCCTCCTGGGGCCCGGCGTGGGGACGGCGTGGGTGGAGCCGCGGCTGGCGCTGGAGCTCGTCGGCGCCGGGTGTGGCCTGGGGCTGGGCGGCAGCTTCGTCGCGGTGGGGCGCTTCCTGCGGGTATGAGCCGGTCTCTCCTCCTGGCACTCGTGCTGGTGGTGTCCGCCCCCGCCGCGTCCGCGCAGCAGCCGGAGGAGGCGGAGCAGGCGGCCCTGCGCGCGAAGCTGGCCACGCAGCGCGCGACGCTGGCCCTCATCGAGGCGAAGAAGCTCTCGGTGCTGGAAGGCCTGGAGCTGATGGAGGAGATGGCGTCCTTCTCCCGGCGGCGTGTGCGCGCGCTGGAGGGAGACCTGGCGGTGTTCCGCCGCCGCGTGGCGCTGGCCGAGCGCGAGGAGTCCGTGCTCCGCGAGGCGCTGCGGCTCCAGCTGCGGCGGCTGTCCCCGAGGCTGCGCACCCTCTACCGGCTGATGCGCCGCCGCCCGCTGGAGGTGCTGCTGTCCGCGGAGGACTTCGCCGCGCTGGTGTGGCGCGCGCGGGCGCTGGAGGCCAGCATGTCCGGCGACCTGGAGTTGCTGCGCAGCGTGCAGCGCGTGGCCCACCTCCAGCGGCAGGCGACGCGCGAGCTGAAGCGCCTGCAGACCTCGCTGACCGCGCGCGTGGCCTTCTTGAAGGAGCAGGAGAAGCTGGCCCGCGCGCAGCAGGAGGCGCTGGAAGAGGTGGTGGGCTCGCTGGCGGGTGAGGCGGAGCTGGCGAAGCGCGCCGTGCGCGAATTGGAGCAGGCGGACGCGGAGCTGACCCGCGTGGTGAATGACTTGAAGGAGCTGCCCGCCACGCACGGCTTCGGCGCGCTGCGCGGGAAGCTGCCCCGGCCGGTGAAGGGCATCGTCGAGGTGGGCTTCGGCAAGGTGGTCAACCCGCGCTTCAACACCGTCACTGTGCAGAAGGGCCTGGACATCCGCGCTCCCGCGGGCACACCGGTACGTGCCGTGGCCGACGGCACCGTCGTTTATGCCGGCGCGCTGCGCGGCTACGGCAACCTGCTCATCCTGGACCACGGTGACGGCTTCCACACCCTCATGGCCCACCTGTCCACCATGGCCCCCGCGCTCGGCGCCACCGTGGCCGCGGGCGAGGTGGTGGGCGAGGTGGGCGACACCGGCTCCCTCAAGGGCGCCTACCTGTACTTCGAGGTACGCCGGGCCGGGCAGGCCGTGGACCCGGCGCCCTGGCTGGCCCCTGCTTCCTGACGCATTGCGGCAGAGAGTCGCGGGGCTTGTTATTCTTCCCCCCATCCCTTGCGAGGAGCAGGCAGGCGCATGGACTTGATGGGCGGAATGCAGAAGGTGATGCGGCGCATGCTGGTGGCGCGCGGCGTCCAGTCGTCGACAGTCGATGTGGCCGGGCAGTCGCTGCACCACTACTCGCTGAAGGGCGAGGGCAAGGGGCCGCCGGTGGTGCTGGTGCATGGGCTGGGCGGCTCGGCCAACGGCTTCGGGCGCACCTTCTTCGGGCTGGCGAAGCGCTTCTCGCGCGTGGTGGCGCCGGACCTTCCGGGCCACGGCTTCTCCCTGGAGTACTGCGGGGGCGAGGTCTGCGTGCGCAACCAGTTCGACGTGCTGCGCGCCTACGTGGAGCAGGTGGTGGGCGAGCCGGCCCTGGTGGTGGGCAACTCGCTGGGCGGGGCCATGTCGGTGACGCTGGCGGCGGAGTACCCCCAGTGGGTGCGCGCGCTGGCACTGGTGGCCCCCGCGGGCGCGGAGCTGCCGGAGGCGGAGCTGACGGCGCTGCTGAGCTCCTTCACCGTGCGCTCACCCGCGGAGGCGCGCGCCTTCACCCGGAGGCTGTTCCACCGGCCCCCGCTGCCCGCGCTGCTGTTCGCCTACGAGCTGCGCCGCTTCTACGACACGCCCACCGTGCGGGCGCTCACCACGGAGGCGCTGGCCACGCGCGCCAGCCTGGAGCCCGACAAGGTCCGCAACCTGGCCATGCCGCTGCTGTTCCTGTGGGGCGGCAGCGAGCGGCTGCTCCCCTCGCAGACGCTGAAGTGGTACCGCAACCACCTGCCGCCGCACGCCCAGGTGCACGTGGTGGACGGCTTCGGGCACGTGCCGCAGCTCGAGCGTCCGGACGAGCTGGTGTCGCACCTGGTGCGCTTCGCCGACACAGCGGCGCTCTGAGGGCCGGGGTAGAGTGGGGGAGGGGCCCTGGCCGTGACGGGGCCCTGCGTGAAAGGACGTACCGACGTGACGCGTCTTCCCCAGCCGTGGCGCGCGGCGCTGGCCGCCTTCCTCCTGTTGAGCGGGCCCGTGGCCGCCGACGAGAAGCCGAAGGCCGGCTCCGGCGCGCCGGTGGCTCCCGGCCGCGCGGAGCGGGCCGAGCGCGACGACGCCACCTACCGCCAGCTCGAGCTCTTCGCCCGGGTGCTCTCCTACGTGGAGAACAACTACGTGGAGCCGGCGGACCGGGAGCGGCTCATCCACGGCGCCATCCAGGGCATGCTGGAGACGCTGGACCCGCACACCGTCTACATGCCTCCGGACGTGTTCCGGGAGATGAAGATAGACACCTCGGGCGAGTGGGGCGGGCTGGGCATCGAAATCTCGCGCAAGGGGGACCGCATCGTGGTGGTGGCCGCCATCGACGACACGCCGGCGTCGCGCGCGGGCCTCAAGGCGGGCGACGAGCTGGTGGGCATCGACGGCGAGTCCACGCAGGGCATGGACGTGGGGCGGGCCATGCAGAAGATGCGCGGCCCGGCGGGTGGGCGGGTGCTGCTCACCATCATGCGGCAGGGCTTCAGCGCGCCGCGCGAAATCGCCATCATCCGCGACCACATCCGCATCATCTCCGTGGAGGGCGCGCTGTATGGCGGCATCGGCCACGTGAAGGTGAAGAACTTCCAGGACCGCACGGACCTGTACCTGCGCAAGGAGCTGGACCGGCTGCGCGGCCTCAACGGCGGCAAGGAGCTGCGCGGGCTGGTGCTCGACTTGCGCAACAACCCCGGCGGCCTGCTGGACCAGGCGGTGGCGGTGAGCGACCGCTTCCTGCCGGGCAACCTGCCCATCGTCTCCACCCGGGGGCGCGACGGCCGCAACACCACCGAGGAGCGCAGCAAGGACCGCGACACGGAGAAGGACTACCCCGTGGTGGTGCTCGTCAACGCGGGCAGTGCCTCCGCATCCGAAATCGTGGCGGGCGCGCTCCAGGACCACGGCCGCGCCGCCATCATGGGCACGCCCACCTTCGGCAAGGGCAGCGTCCAGACGGTCATCGAGCTGGAGGACGGCTCGGGCCTGAAGCTGACCATCGCCCGCTACTACACGCCCAAGGGGCGCAGCATCCAGGAGCGCGGCATCACCCCGGACTACCTCGTGCCCGACGAGCCGGGGGGCAAGGTTCCCCGCGAGGTGGTGCGGGAGAAGGACCTGCGGCGCCACTTCCGCGCCGAGCCCACCGCCGGCACCGAGACGCCCGCCCCCGCGCCGCGCGGCCTGCCCGAGGGCCTCAAGCCCTGGGACGTCACCGCGAAGCTCGAGGACTACCCGCTGAAGGTCGCCCTCGACTACCTCCACGGTAGGGCTTCGGCGCCGGCCCGGGCCCCGGCCCGCGCATCGGGTCGCTAATGACTCATTCCCGCTTGCATTTCGCCGCGCAGTCCGTTTGATGCGCAGCGGACAATGGGTGAACGAGTGATGCGACCTTCGAGCATGCGCGCTCTGCACGTGGCCCTGTGCGGATGGCTGGTGGGCATTCTGGCCGTGGGGCCGGCGGCGGCGCAGCCGACCCTGCCCGCGAAGCTGATGCCCCGGGCCCTCTCCACGGCCGCGGACGAGTCCACGGTGACGGTGGTGGCCATCGCGCTGGACGCGGCGGCCCGGACCGAGGCGCTCCGGCTGGCGTACCTCGCGGAGCAGGAGGCGGCGCGCTCCGGCCGGCTGCGCCTGGTGCGGCTGGCGGACGCGCTGGACGCGAATGGACGGCGTGAGCGCGAGGCGCGGGCCGCCGAGGCCGCCGCCGCGATGAAGGAGGGCCAGCGCGCCTACGACGAGCTGGACACGCAGCAGGCGCTCCAGCAGTTCGACAAGGCGGTGCGGGCGTCCGAGGCGGGAGACCTGTCGCTGCGCTTCGGCGACCTGAGCCGCGCGAGGGTGATGAAGGCGGCCTCGCAGGTGGCCAACGGGGAGAACACGGCGGCCCAGCTGGAGATCCGCTCGGTGCTGGCGGTGGACCCGCGGGCGCAGTTCTCGCCCAACTTCTTCCCGCCGGACGAGATGGCCTTCGTGGAGAAGGAGCGCGCCGCGGTGCTGGCCGCCGCGAGCACGGCGCTGACCGTGCGCACGGAGCCGGTGCCCGCCCAGGTGTACGTGGACGGCGTGTTCCGCGGCGTGTCGCCGGTGGCGCTGACGGACCTGACGCCCGCGGACCACTACGTGACGGTGCTGGCGCCGGGCTACGCGCTGGCGCAGCGCCGGGCGCGCGAGGGCGACACCACGCTCACCCTTCAGCCCCTGGCGTCGCAGAAGCCCTTGCAGGTCCTCACCGAGACGGTGGCCCGCAAGCCGCAGAGCGAGGAGCGGGACCGGGCCCTGCGCGAGCTGGGCGCGCTGGCGGGAGTGTCCCAGGTGCTGGCGCTGCTGGTGCGCGGCGGGGCCGGAGCGGGGCCGCTGGACGTGACGGCCCTGCGGCTGGACGTGGCGGACGGGCACAACCTGGCCTACACGCTGGGGCCGGTGCCGCGCGGGGACGCCATGGACGCGGGCTCGCGAGAGCTGCTGGCGCGGCTGGTGTCCGCGGACGCGCCGCGCCAGGGCGGCAAGCCGGTGACGCACTTCTCCACGGGCAGCGCCACGCGCCGCACCGTGGGCTACGTGATGATGGCCACGGGCGTGGCCATGCTGGCCGGCGGCATCTACTTCGGCATGGAGGCCTCCGCGAAGGAGGACGACTTCCGCCGCGCCGAGCAGAACAGCGCACGCGCGCAGGACATCAAGGACACCGGCAAGACGTACGCGCTGGTGGCGGATATCGGCGTCCTGGTGGGCCTGGCGACCGCGGGCCTGGGCGGCTACTTCGCCTTCTCCGGTGGCGACGGTGGCGGCAAGGCCCCCGCCCGCGCGAGCAGCGCCGAGCCGCCGCCTCCAACGAAGCACGAGGCGCTGCCCATGCCTCCTCCGCCGAAGGCGGCGAAGGCCCAGGGCGAGGCGCTGCCCATGCCGCCGCCTCCGGCGCGCTCCACGTCCTCGACCCCTCCGTCGCGGGGTGAGCCTTCCCCCCCCGCGCGCGCGTCCGACAGCAAGCGCACGAAGCAGGAGGAGGCGCGGCAGCGGGAGGAGGCGCTGCGCAAGCAGCGCGAGGAGGAGGAGCGCCAGCGCCGCGAGCAGGAGGAGCAGCGCAAGCGCGAGGAGGAGGCGCGCAAGCGCGAGGAGGAGGCGAAGCGCAAGCGCGAGGAGGAGGAGCGGCGGCGGGAGGAAGAGGAGAAGAAGAAGCGGCCCGCACTCGACGAAGACGATCTCCGGAACTACTAGCCATGCTCCGTCCCCTGCGTACCCTCCTTCCCCTCACGGCCCTCTGCCTGGGCCTGTCCGCGTGCAGCCTCCTCCTCGAATTCGACGAGGAGGGGCAGCCCTGCGACGACCATGACCAGTGCCTGCCGGGCTACACCTGCGTGGATGACAAGTGCGTCTCCGACGGCACTCCCACGTCCGACGCCGGTGTTGATGCCGGCACGGGCGGCGACGCCGGCGCCGGCACCGACGCGGGCTCCTGAGCGCGCGCCGGAGGGGCGGGGGACGGGGCTTTCCACAGTCCCGGCTCCGTGTCTCCCGGGCCGCGCCGTGTCCTGAAGACCACGCCCGCCCGCCTGCCCGGGTGCCCCCGCAACCCCTTGTTCCGACGGGAAACCGACGCGGCGTGTCCGGCCCGGCCCGGACGCGGCGTGCTTGGCATCCTCCGTGCTCTGCCTCCGTGTCCAGGAGGCGTCATCGACATGGGTAAGCGCGTCGGAGTGCTGATGGGCGGGTGGGGCGAGGAGCGGGAGATTTCGCTCAAGACGGGAGAGGCCGTGGTGGCGGCCCTGGAGTCCCGCGGCCACCACGTCACCCGCATCTTCGCGGGCCCCGGGCTGGACCGGGCGCTGCGCGCGGCGGAGCTGGACGTGGCCTTCATCGCGCTGCACGGGCGCATGGGCGAGGACGGCCGGGTGCAGGGCCTGCTGGAGCTGCTGGAGCTGCCGTATACCGGCTCGGGCGTGCTGGCCTCGGCGCTGGCGATGAACAAGCCCATGGCCAAGAAGCTCTTCCGGCTGCACAACCTGCCCACGCCCCTGGGCTACCGCGTGGGCCGCGAGGACGCGGCGCGCGCGCTGGAGCTGCACGGAGACCTGGGCTTCCCCTGCGTGGTGAAGCCCGCGTGCGGCGGCTCCTCGGTGGGGCTGGCGCTGGTGCGCGAGCCGGAGGCGCTCGCCCCCGCGGTGGCCCAGGCGTGCCGCTTCGGCGGCGGGGCCCTGGTGGAGCGCTTCGTGGCCGGCCGCGAGGTGACGGTGGGCATCCTCGGCGACACGGTGCTGGGCAGCTGCGAGATTGCCACCCCGCGCGAGGGCTTCGACTACGACGCCAAGTACAAGGGCGGCTCGCGCTACTTCCTTCCGCCCCGCCTGTCCGCCACGCGCGTGGCCAACGTGGAGGCGCTGGCGCTGGGCGCGTACCGCGCGCTGGGCTGCCGCGGGTACGCCCGCGTGGACCTGCTGTGCTCGGACACGGAGAACGACGTCGTCCTGGAGGTGAACACGCTGCCCGGCTTCACCCCCACCAGCCTCATGCCGAAGATTGCCGCCCAGGCCGGCCTGGACTTCCCCGAGCTCGTCGAGCGCGTCCTGGCGCTGGCCACCCGGGACGAGGCTGGCGTCACCGATGCCCCCGCCGTGGCGCCCGCCACCGCGGCCCCAGAGCCCCGCCGCGCGGTGAGCTGACCCCCCGGGTTGGCCCTCCCCACCGGCGCCGCCTCAGCCCCGGCGCCGGCCCGGCTGCTCCGTGCGTGGGTTGTGACGCGGGGTGTCAGTCCCTGATGAACGGAACGTTCAAATCCGGGGAATAGTTTGACACGACCTTGACGCATCCCTATTGTCCGGCGCCGATCATTCCCGGAAGATTAAAACCTCGTCTTTTCGGGCACATACGGAGCGGGGGCTCACCAGACCCATCTGGCGGCGGTCAGCGAGAGGGGTTCCGGTGCTGCCGCACCAGTAAGGACCGCCGGCCACGGGGGCCGTTGCGGGAGGGGCTGAACGTCACCGATGACCACCGTCGAGATCATCTTCCTGGGCGTCTATTTCAGCGTCCTGTGCGTGCTGGCGGTCTACGGCTCGCACCGGTACCGGATGGCGTTCCTGTACTACCGGCACAAGTTCAAGCTGCCGACGCCGAAGGCGGCGCTCAAGGAGCTGCCGCGCGTCACCATCCAGCTCCCCATCTTCAACGAGATGTACGTGGTGGAGCGCCTGGTGGAGTCGGTGTGCCGCATCGACTACCCACGCGAGCTGCTCGAAATCCAGGTCCTCGATGATTCGACGGACGAGACGTGCGCCATCGCCCGCGCATGTGTGGAACGGCAGAAGCAGAAGGGCCACGACATCGTCTACATCCACCGCACCAACCGCAGCGGCTTCAAGGCGGGTGCGCTGGAGAACGGCCTGAAGCTGGCGCGCGGCGAGTACGTCGCGGTGTTCGACGCGGACTTCGTGCCCAGCCCGGACTTCCTGCTGCGCACGGTGCCGTTCTTCTCGGACGACAAGGTGGGCATGGTGCAGGTGCGCTGGGGCCACCTCAACCGTGACTTCTCCATCCTGACGCAGGCCCAGAGCATCTTCCTGGACGGGCACTTCATCATCGAGCACACCGCCCGCAACCGCTCCGGCTGCTTCTTCAACTTCAACGGCACCGCGGGCATCTGGCGCCGCTCCACCATCTCCGACGCGGGCGGCTGGCAGCACGACACGCTCACCGAGGACCTGGACCTGAGCTACCGCGCCCAGCTCAAGGGCTGGCGGTTCGTCTTCCTGCCCGAGGTCATCTCCCCGGCCGAGGTGCCGGTGGACATGAACGCCTTCAAGAGCCAGCAGCACCGCTGGGCGAAGGGCTCCATCCAGACGGCGAAGAAGCTGCTGCCCACCATCCTCAAGAGCGACCTGCCCCTGGCGGTGAAGCGGGAGGCCTTCTTCCATCTCACCAACAACATGGCCTACCTGCTGATGGTGCTCCTGTCCGTGCTGATGCCCATCAGCATGGTGGTGCGCTTCCAGCACGGCCTGTACGGCACGCTCTTCCTGGACCTGCCCTTCTTCATCACCGCCACCGCCAGCGTCTGCGTGTTCTACGTGGCCGCGCAGCGGGAGATGGGCGTGAAGGGGTGGGCGCGGGTGAAGTACCTGCCCTTCCTGATGAGCCTGGGCATCGGCCTGGCCATCAACAACGCGAAGGCGGTGGCGGAGGCGCTGCTCAACCAACAGTCGGGCTTCGCGCGCACGCCGAAGACGGGCGCCGAGGGCAAGAAGGTCGTCGCGGTGAAGAAGACGTACCGCGGCAGCAAGACGCTGATGCCGGTGGTGGAGCTGCTCTTCGCGGCCTACTTCACGGGCGCGCTGTGGTTCGCCATCGACGCGCGCATCTACACGTCGGTGCCCTTCATCGTCCTGTTCCAGGCGGGCTTCCTGTACGTGGGCGTGTCCAGCCTGCTCCAGGGTCTGGGCCTGTCCGGCCGCCTCAAGCTGTCGGAGTCCACGCCCTCGGTGAACGCCACCGGGGAGCAGCCGCGCCGCGCGGCCTGAGCCACGCTCCGGCCGGGCAGTCATGGGGGTGAGGCCTTCCGCGGGCCTCACCCCTCTTCGTTTTCAGGGCCCCGCGTCCGGTGCCCCGCGCAGCAGCACCTGCTGCAGCCGCACGGCGGGTGCGCCGGACGGGGCGGTGCGGCAGCCCTCGTCGATGGAGGTGCTGGCCGCCGCGCGCAGCGTGAGGCCGGCGTCGGCGCACGTCACCACCTCGGTGGGGAAGACGACGGGGCAGGGCACGCCGCTCCCGGTGAAGCCCGTGGCGCGCGTCTCGCCCACGAAGCCCTGGGGCGTTCGCTGGAGGACGATGGAGGTGGCGCCCGCGTCCGGGGGCTCGGTGCCACCGTCCGGACGGGCGCGCACCACGGCGAGTGAAAGCGTGCCGCCGTCATCCTCGCCGTAGTACCGGAAAGCAGGATTCTCCGCGTGGTGGTACTCGCCTGCCTGGCTGCTCTCACAGCCGGGTGGGACGCGGATGGGAGGTGGAGGTGGGGGTTGGGCCTCCGTCTTGGGGGGCATCTTGGCGGGGCACGCCGTGAGGGAGAGAACACTGAGGCCGAGGGCCAGGGGTGTCAGGACTCGGTGCATGGGTCCCGGATATTCGCCCAACGTCAACGTCAGGGGGACTGTGTTTGATCTCCCTCGGATGACTCTCTAACCTTCGGTTCGTCATGAGCTTCCACCGCATCGTCCTTTTCGCCCTGGTGACCGTCATGGCGGCGCCGTCCTCCGCCCTCGCGCAGGACGATGACCTCCTCGCCCCCCTCACCCCGCAGACGAAATCGTCCCGCTCGAAGAGCGGGAAGACCAAGGTGGTGAAGAAGAAGCCCGCGCGCGAGAAGCCCGCGAAGGTCACCAAGAAGCCCACGAAGCCGTCGCGGACGAAGACGGCCCGGGGCAAGGCGGGGAAGAAGCCCGTGGAGCCGGAGGCCGAGGACGACCTGCTGGCCCCGCTGGCGCCCATGAAGACGGAGTTGGTGGTGCGCATCACCGGCGGCGTGCGCGGCGCGAGGCTGCAGGTGGACGGCAAGGACTCCGGCACGCTCAGTGCCGCCCCCATCCCCATGGAGGTGTCCCCGGGTGAGCACGTGCTGGTGGTCCGCAAGCCGGGCTACGCGGAGTACTCGAAGCGCATCGACGTGAAGCCGGGCGAGCAGACGGAGGTGGCGGTGTCGCTGGACGCCACCATGGGCTTCGCCACGCTGAACGCGGACGTGCCCGAGGCCGTGGTGCTGGTGGACGGCGCGGAGCTGGGCCCGGTGCCCCAGGGCAACGTGCTGCTCAAGCCGGGCTCGCGTGAAATCGAGTTCCGCGCCCCCGGCTTCAAGCCCGACGTGCACAACATCACCGTGTTCGCGGGCCGGCCGTACGTCGTCGAGGGCAGGCTGCGGCCGCTGGTGGACACGACGACGGTGGCCAGCGCGGAGGACGTGCCGAGGAAGACCGTGCTGGAGCCGGCCCTTCCGGCGGAGACGTCGCCGGGCGTGTCGGCGCTCGACCAGACGGGCCCGGACGCGGAGGTGAGCTCCGGCAAGCCGTGGTACGGCCGCTGGTACGTGTGGGCCGGCGTGGGCGCGGTGGTGGCCGCGGGCACGGTCGGCGCGGTGATGGCCACGCGGAGCGGCGGCGCCGACCCGCTGACGCCGGCCGAGGTCTGCGGAGACGGTGGTTGTGACGCCACGCTGGGCTTCGGCGCGGTGCGCCCGGTGCGCGGCGGTGCGCGGAAGAGCGGCGGAAGCGTCTTCAGCGTCCCGGCAGGCGCCCTGCGCTTCTGATGCAACCGTGCCTCGCCCGGCCTGCACACAGGGCGGGCGGAGGCGCGCGGCTCACTGGCCGCGCAGGTCGTCCTCGGAGGGGCGGGAGTCGGGGGCGAGCACGAGGTACACGTCGCTCACCCGGCCCACGCCCCAGTAGTCCAGCGCGGTGGCGCGCACCTGGAAGGGCTCGGACTCGGGCAGCAGGGCGGTGAGGTCCACCTCGCCCGGCTCGAAGTTGAAGGCGCGGCGCCCCAGGCTGTCCACCTGCTCCTTGCCCATGTGGACGCCCTCGGTGAAGCCCACCACGGCGCGCCGCACCACCTTCCCGCCCGCGTCCAGCACCTCCAGCAGCAGGAAGTTGTCCACGGAGATGCCGAGCGTGGCCCGGGCGTCCCCGTAGAGGCGTGCCCGGTTTCCGCCCAGCCGCAGCACGGGCGTCTGGCCGGTGGTGACGACGCGAGGCGTGCGCTCTCCCTCGGAGGCGTCTATCTCCACGTCCTCGCGCAGCTTCTCGAGCATCTCCGTCTCCTGCGCGGGGGTGTCCAGTAGGAGCCGCACGGCGCGGGGCTCCGAGGAGGCGGCGGGGGAGGTGGAAGGGGGGACCTGTTGTCGCGCACAGGCCACCAGCCCCCATGCGGCGGCGAGGACGAGCGTTCGAGAGTGCATGCACGTCCCAGGGTAGACGAGCAGTGGTGGACCGGGTCAATTAGCATGGCCCCATGCGGACCTTCCTGCGCGGGTGCCTGCTGTGGTGTGTGCTTTCGGGGGCTCCGGCGTGGAGCAGCGCGCCTCCGGCCCCGGCGGTGTCTCCCGAGGTCCAGCTGTGCCTCCAGTACCTCAAGCCCTCCGAGCGAGAGCGGGCGGCGAAGGCGCTGGGGCCCCTCGCGGAGCTGCCGCGCTACCGGGTGCAGCTCGACGTGGACCCGGCCGCGCGCGAGGTGAAGGGCCGGGTGCAGGTGGAGGTGGTGGCCCGGGGCCGGCCGCTGACGGAGCTGTACCTGCGGCTGACGCCCAACATGCAGGGGCGGCGCGTGACGCTGTCGGAGGCGAAGCTCGGCGGCAAGCCCGTGACGCTGGCGCAGCCGGAGCCCACGCTGTACCGCGTGCAACTGGAGGAGCCCGTGCCCGCGGGCGCGACGGCGGCGCTGGAGGTGGCGGTGAGGGCCACCGTGCCGAAGGCGGAGAAGGGCGGAGGGATGCTCGCGGGCCTGCTGGGCGGAGGCCAGCGCGGGGGCGGCGGGGACCACGGGGCGTTCTCCGCCACGGAGGACTTCGTCAGCCTCGTGGGCGTGGTGCCCCAGGTGCCGCCAATGGACGCGGTGGGCCGGCCCTGGGACGGGCCTCAGGGCATTGGCGACCTGGCGCTGTACGAGCCGTCACACGTGCTGGCCACCGTCAGCGTGCCCTCGGGCTGGACGGTGCATGCCACCGGTGCCCCCATGGGCGAGGTGCCGGAGCGGGACGGGCGCGTGCGCTTCGCTTTCGCCGCGGGGGCGGTGCGTGACTTTCCCATCCTGGTCTCGAAGGGGTACGAGCGTTCCACCACCACCGTGGGCGGCGTCACGGTGGAGAGCCACTACGCGGCACGGAACAAGGCCGCGGGGCAGCGCGTCCTGCAGTACGCCTCGTGGGCGCTGGCGGAGTTCGAGCGGCGGCTGGGACCGCTGCCCTACACCCACTTCCGCGTGGTGGAGGCGCCCTTGTCCGGCGGCGCGGGCGGCATGGAGTTCCCCGGGCTCATCACGGTGGCCACGTCGCTCTATCGCGGCTCGGCGGAGCCGTCCGAGGCGCTGTCCGCCCTGTCCGGCATGGAGGGCATGGAGGAGTTGCTGGCGCTGATGGGGCAGGGCGGCAACGGGGCCCTGGCGCACCTGGGCGAGGTGCTGGAGCGCACGCTGGAGTTCACGGTGGCGCACGAGGTGGCGCACCAGTACTTCGCCAGCCTCGTGGGCTCGGACCCCATCAACTCGCCCGTCGTGGACGAGTCGCTGGCCCAGTACGCCGCGCTCCTCTACGTCGAGTGGCGGCACGGCAAGGCGGCGGCGGACGCGCAGCGGAAGGAGGCGCTGGTGGCGTCGTACCAGCTGTACCGCATGTCCGGCGGGAAGGACGGCCGGGCGGACCGGCCCACGGGCGACTTCGCGGACGAGTTCGAGTACGGGGCGCTCGTGTACGGCAAGGCGCCGCTGCTGCACCATGCCTCGCGGCAGCTCGTGGGAGACGTGGCCTTCTTCCAGGCGCTGCGCTCCTACGTGGACACGTACCGCTTCAAGTGGGCATGCGGGGACTGCCTGACGCGCGAGCTGGCGAAGGCGAGCCCGGGCCAGGCGAAGAAGCTGGAGGCCCTGCGCGTGCGCTGGTGGCGGGAAGCCCACGGCGACGCGGACCTGGGCAAGGCCGACCTGGGCTCGCTGTTGGGCGCCCAGGGCCTGGGGGACCTGGGTGACGTGAAGGACCTGCAGCTCGGGATGGACCCGGAGACGAAGAAGCTGCTGGAGGAGCTGATGCCGGGGCTGCTGGGGCAGTGAGCCCCGGCCGGGTGGCTCTCAGTCGAACAGCGCCTGCACGAACTCGCGAGGCTCGAAGCGGCGCAGGTCGGCGATCTTCTCGCCCACGCCCACCCAGACGACGGGCAGCTTCAGCTCGTCGCAGATGCCGATGATGACGCCGCCCTTCGCGGTGCCGTCCAGCTTCGTCAGGGCAATGGCGGTGACGCCCACCGCCTCATGGAACTGCTTGGCCTGCTGAATCGCGTTCTGGCCGTTGGTGGAGTCCAGCACCAGCAGCACCTCGTGCGGCGCGCCGGGCAGGGCCTTGTCCATGACGCGCTTGACCTTCTTCAGCTCCTCCATGAGCGGCGCCTTGGTGTGGAGCCGGCCCGCGGTGTCCGCGATGACGACCTCCGCGCCCTCGCCCTGCGCCTTCTTCACCGCCTCGAAGACCACGGAGCCCGGGTCTCCACCCTCGGCGCCCTTCACCAGTGAGGCCTTCGCGCGGTCCGCCCACACGTCGAGCTGCTCGGTGGCCGCGGCGCGGAACGTATCTCCCGCCGCGAGCACCACCTTCTTCCCCTGGCCGGTGAGCTGCGCCGCCAGCTTGCCGATGGTCGTCGTCTTCCCGGCGCCGTTGACGCCCACCACCATGACGACGTGCGGAGGGCCGCCTCCCTCCAGCGTGCGCGGCACCGGCAGGTCGACGATGCGGGCCACCTCGTCGCGGATGAGGGCCTTGATGCGCTCCGGGTCCTTCAGTTCGTTGCGCTTGAGCTTCTCGCGCGCCACCTCCACCAGGTGGTTCGCGGTGCGCACGCCGATGTCCGCCGTGAAGAGGATTTCCTCCAGCTCCGCCAGCACGGACTCGTCCACCTGGCGCTGCTGGCCGAACAGGCCGTTGAGCCGGGCCATGAAGCCCTGGCTCTTCGTCTTGTCCAGGCCCTGGGCCAGGGTGCGGCCGGCCTCGGCCTCCACCTTGGCGCGGGCGGCGGCCTCCTCGGCGCGGCGGGCCTCCTCGGCGGCGGCGGCCTCGCGGGCGCGCTCCTCCTCCAGGAGCCGCTGCGCCTCGGCCTGCTCGCGCTTGCGCCGCTCCCGGGCCTCGTCGTCCGCGGCCTTCTTCGCGCGGTACTCGGCGCGCTTCTCCTCTTC
Source organism: Myxococcus sp. RHSTA-1-4 (assembly GCF_020037125.1). GTDB lineage: Bacteria > Myxococcota > Myxococcia > Myxococcales > Myxococcaceae > Myxococcus. The sequence goes on along the minus strand of NZ_JAIQDG010000018.1, from coordinate 198,024 downwards.
CTCGCGCTCCTTGAGGGCGCGGGCCTCCGCCTCCAGCCGGGCGCGCTCGGCGGCGTCCGTGGTGGCGCGGGCGGCACGGGCGGCCTCGTCGCGCTGGCGGGCCAGGGCCTCCACGCGCGAGTGCGCCTCCTCCACCTCGCGCAGCCGGGCGGCCTCCGCCTCCGAGGGCGGCAGCTCCACGCGAATCCGGGGCTGCTCCGCCGGCAGGGCGGGCTTCTCCTTCTCCTCGGGGGGCGGGACCTTCTTCTTCACCTCGGGCGCGCGCTTGCGGAAGAACAGCTTCCGGGCGGCCAGCACCATGAGGAGGACGAAGAGGCCCGCGGCGCCAATCCCCACCGCGTCGCCAATGGGGAAGCCCTCCGAGGGGGGCACACCGGTGTCCGGCTGCGTCGTTCCTCCGCCCGGCGTGGGGGCGGGGGAGGGGGCGGGCGGCACCTGCGCGGTCAGGGCGTCAAGGGCGTTGGGGGTCTTCATGGGCGCGGCTCCGCATACACCAACACGCAAGTGGATGCAGCGGCCGTGGCCGGGTAGAAAACGCGAGCCATGCGCCTCAAGCCCTCCTCTGTCCTGCTTTCGTCGCTCCTCCTGCTGGGCAGTGCCTGCATCGTCGAGGCCCCCGGCGGCGCCAGTCCCGAGGAGCGGCGCGCGGCCACCGTCTCCCAGGTGCCCCCCCTGTCCGTGCGCAACGGCGCCAACCTGGGAGGGAAGGTGGAGCTGGTCGGCGCCACCGTGCAGCCAGGCCGCCTGACGCCCGGGGAGCAGGCGAAGGTGACGGTCTACTTCAAGGTGCTCCAGCCCCTGGAGGACGACTACCTCGTCTTCGTCCACGTGGAGGACGTCGACGGCCGCATGGACCGGATGAACGTGGACCACCAGCCCGCGGGCGGCCTGTACCCCACGTCGAAGTGGCGTCCCGGTGAGACGGTGAAGGACGAGTTCACCCTCTACCTGCCGCCCGGAGCGCCGGCGCGGGCGCTCAACATCTGGCTGGGCCTGTGGGAGCCGCGCACGGACTCGCGCCTGCGGCTGACCAACCCGCAGGCGGTGCGCAACGACGGGAGGGACCGCGTCTTCCTGGCGCAGGTGCCCGTGGCGCGCTGAGAGTCGGGTACAGGGAGAAAAACGCCGGAGTGGCCCTGTAAGCCGGGTTCTGTCCCCACCCCTTTCGAGGTGGGCGGTGAACATTCATCTAGGGTCCTGGTTGCCCAGGAGCCTCATCAGCGAGCAACCCGAACGCCTGGGACGGGCCATCCCTGTCCCCCCGTACGGCGGAGGACGCGCTCCTATTGGCTCTTGCTCCAGGTGGGGTTTACCGTGCCGTCCGAGTCACCCCGGACGCGGTGCGCTCTTACCGCACCGTTTCACCCTTACCCGCCCCTTTCGGAACGGGCGGTTTGTTTTCTGTGGCACTTTCCTGCGAGTCGCCTCGACTGGCCGTTAGCCAGCACCCTGCCCTACGGAGCCCGGACTTTCCTCCCGCCACCCATGACTGCGGTGGCCGGCGTTCACCCGGGCCACTCCGGCACCGTGCCCTTACAACAGGCGGACGGCCCGGGTCCACTCCATGGCCATGAGGGGCGCTCTCGCTGGGCGAGGGCTCAGCGCGTCCGCTTCGGCGCCTTGCGCGCGCGGCCCTCGGAGGCAGGCGGGCCCTCCTCCTCGGGGGACTCCGTGGCGGCGTCCCGCGAGGCGTCCTCCGGAGCGCACTCCGGCGAAGCCTCCGAGCGGGGACCTGGTGCCGGGCCGCCCTCCAGGCGGCTGGCGGCCTCCTCGAGGAGCTGCCCGAGGTGCTCCCGGGTGAGGCACCGGAAGGCCCGCACCGTCGCCGGCAGCGGCTCCTCACGCGCGATGTGGCGGAGGATGTCGACGATGGACGGCGCGGGCATGACGGCGGCGGAGGGATGGGGCTACTTCGCCGCCGCGGGCGCTTCCTGAAGGGCCTCCACCGCAAAGATGATGCGGTGGCAGGACGGGCACACGTCCGTGCCGAGCGACGTGCGCAGCTGGTTGTAGAGCTGCGGCGGCACGTTCATGTTGCAGCCCTGGCAGGTGCCGGCCACCACGCCGACCAGCGCGGGCAGCTTCTTCTTGCGCACCGTCTCGTAGCGGCGGAGCAGGGTGGAGTCGACGCCCGAAGCGACACCGGCGCGGCGGCCCTCGAGCTCCTTCACCTGCGCCTCCGCCTCGCTCAGCTTGCCCTTGAGCTCCGCCATGCGGCCGGACAGGCCCTGCTGCTTCGTGGCGTACTCGGCTTCCTTCGCCTTGATGGCCTCGCGCGCGGCGCCGAGCTGCTTCGTCAGCTCCGCCAGCTCCTCGCCCATCGTCAGATTCGCCTTCTTGGCGATGTCGATTTCACGGGCCAGGGCGGAGTACTCGCGGGTGGAACGCTGCTCGCTGAGCCGCGCCTCCCACTTCTTCACCTTGTCCTTCTCGTCCGTGATGTTCTGCTCGAGCTGCGCCTTCTGGCGCTCCATGTCGGTGAGCCGCGCCCGCTCGGCCTCGATGGCGCTGCGGGCCACGCCCAGCTCCCGCTCCAGCTCGGCAATCTGACGGGGGTGAACGTCCGCGGCCTTCCGGAGTGCAGCGGCCTCGAGGTCCACCTTCTGCAGCTCCGCCAGCGCTTTCAATTTCTCCCGCAAAGTTGCTGCCTCCCACAGGGCCGCACCGTGTACGGCCGGGCTCTTGTACCAACAAGGCTGATGGGGGTCCAACGCCCAAATGGGGCATGAGTCATCCCCTGGGCCCCTGGCAGCCATGCTGCATTTGAAACTGCTTCACGCACCCGTTAGACCGGGCGCGTGTTCCGTGCACTTCTTCCTGGAATCCTGCTCCTCGCGCTCACCCCCGCCTGTCGCGAGTCCGCGCCCCCTCCGCCCCCCTCCACGGCGGCACCTGCCGCTGGACTTCCGGCTCCTGCCGTGAATCCGGCTCCCACCGCCACGGGTTGGGGCACCATTGAAGGACGCATCCGGCTGTCCGGCACGCCGCCGAAGCCCACCTTGCAGCCCACCACCGGCACCGTCGTCTCCGTGTGTGGCGAGCAGGCCGAGGACCGCTCGCTCGTCGTGGGAGGCGAGGGCTCGCTCGCCCATGTGGTGGTCTCCTTGAAGGAGGGCGCCGCGCTGCCCGCGCCGAGGACTCCCGGCCCGGAGCCCGTGCTGGACCAGAAGCGCTGCATCTATGACCCGCCTGTCATGGCGGCGCGGGCCGGCGGCACCCTCGTCCTGCGCAACTCGGATCCGCTGGTGCACAACGTGCGCGCCGCGTCCGGCTCCAACCGCTCCTTCTTCAACGTGGCCATGCCGCTGGAGGGGATGACCGTCCGCCGGCAGCTTCCCGCGGAGCCGGGGGCCGTCCCCATCCGCTGTGATGTCCACCCCTGGATGCGCTCCCTGGTCCGCACCTTCGACCACGCGTACTTCGCCACCACCGGCGCCGACGGCCGCTTCCGCCTGGAGGTGCCCGAGGGTGCCCACACCGTGGTCCTCTGGCATGAGCGGCTGCCAGAAGTGGCACGTCGCGTGAATGTGAAGGCCGGTGAGCGCGTCCAGGTGGAGCAGACCTGGGACGTGGCCGAATTGAAGTGAGCCCGTCTCGAATGACCGGGCCAGGGCCGCCGGGACGTATCCGGCGGCGGGGTGGGGGGTGGGTCGGGAAATATTTCCGGCGCTCGACGTATAAGTGTGTGAGAAGCCGTTTTTTGAATTTCGTTTCCGCCCTGGTGGAAATATTGCTATAGGGCTGGCGAGCACCAGTAGAGGGGGCCAAGTCATGCAGCAGCCGAAGAAGCGGACGACCTTGACCAGCGACCCGCGCACCCTGGAGCCCTCCCGGAAGGCGGCTCCGCGGCCTGTGGGCATGCAGGAGATGGGGCCCGGCCTGTACGAGCAGCTTCGCCGGGCGCTCCTGGAGCTGGCTCCCGCTTCGGGAACCTGAGCAGTCCCGTCGTAATGGGGCCGCGTCCGCCCCCGGGCCATGATGCCTGGGGAAGCCGGGGCGCGCCCCTCCCGTGAACCGCGACAGCCGAGTCCTGAAAGGCGAAGGGGCTCCCGGCTTGCGCCGTGGAGCCCCTGGGTGCCTCGAAGCCTGGACTAGATGTCCTCGTCCTCCGGCTCGGCGCCGGCTTCCTCGTCCTCGAAGCCCTCGAGCTCCTCTTCCTCCTCCTCACCCGCGGCCACCGGCTCTTCGGGCTCGATGGGCTCGATGACCTTCGGGGTAGCGGCCAGGCGGCCACGACGCCCCTCGGGCTGGGGCTTGAGGGCCGGGCTCTCCCGCTGGTCCGCGCCACACTTCGGGCAGAGCGGGTCCGGCTTCTTCATGTCGTAGAACTTCGTCTGGCACTTGTAGCAGACGTACCTCGTTCCAAGATCCTTCGCCGGCATTCGCCACCTTTGGAAAGGCCAGTGGAGACAAAGAGAGGGCGGCTGAATAGTTGGGCTGTCGAACGGAGTCAACCGGTGGTTTGCGCGGGAGATTTCTAGCGGTAGCATCCGGCCCGCGTTTTCCCCCGGAAGCCGGACGCTCCCCTTGAACTTCACCTGCGACAATTGCCAGAAGCGGTATTCCATTGCGGACGAAAAGGTCCGCGGCAAGACGGTCAAGGTCCGCTGCAAGAACTGCCAGAACGTCATCACCGTCGAAGGACCGGCCGAGGAGGAGAGCACCCGCGTGGTGTCCCTCGCGGACGTGGAGCGCATCCGTGCCCAGGAGCGCTCCCTGGCGGAGCCGGCCGCGGCGCCCGTGGCCGCGGCGCCCGTGGCGAGGGCCCCGGCCGCCGCCCCGCAGACGCCCTGGGAGGATGAGCCCACGCGTGCCGCGCCCCTGAAGCCCACGGCCTCGCCCTGGTTCGCCATGGTGCGCAACAAGCAGGAGGGGCCGCTGGACGAGGGCGCCCTCCGGGAGATGGTGGCCACCGGCACCGTCAGCGGCCGCAGCTTCTTCTGGCAGCAGGGCATGGCGGACTGGAAGCGCGGCTCGGACATTCCCGAGCTGGCGGGCCTCTTCGCGCCGCCGCCCGCGCCCGAGCCGCCCCCTCCGCCGGTGGCCGAGCCGCCTCCCGCGCCGGCCCGCTCCGGACGGGGCGCGCAGGCGCGCCGCGAGCCCGAGCCGCAGCCCTTCATGCCCGAGCCGGAGCCGACTCCCGCGCCCGAGCAGCAGCCGTCCTGGGAGCAGCAGCAAGCCTGGGAGCAGCAGCAGGAGCAGGATGAGCCGGAGCGGACCTTCTACGAGGAGCCGGAGCCGCGCTCGAACGCGCAGGGCCGCCGGGGCCAGGCGCCCGCGCCCGCCGCGAGCGCCGCGCCGCTCAACGAGCTGTTCTCCGACCTGGACCTGCCCGGCAACCGCGGCGGGGACGAGGACGACGGCCGGCCCCAGCACGAGGACCCGCTGGCCGCGCTGGGCGGTGGGGACGACGACGAGCGCAAGCCCGTGGAGGACACCCGCCACTTCGCGGCGAAGTCGGGCGTGACGCGGCGCAACCCCGCCTGGAAGTACGCGGTCTTCATCCTGGCGCTGCTCGTCATCCCGCTGGGTGGCGCGTACCTGCTGTCGGAGACGCTGGGCGTGGTGCCGCTGCGCGTGAAGACGGTGGACGCCCAGGGCAACGCGGTGGAGGAGACCGTCTTCTCCGCCAAGGGCGTGGGCGCGCTGCGCGACAAGCTGATGGGCCGCTCGCAGCCGGCCCCGGTGGCGCCCAGTCCTCCGCCCGCCGAGAAGCGCGCGCCGGCTCCCGCTCCGGCACCGGGGCCCGCCCCCGAGGAGAAGGCCCCCGTCGGCGCCGGCGCGGAGACGGGCGCCACGACGCCGCCCCCGTCCGCGGAGCAGCTCCAGGCAGTCTATGGGGACGCGGACAAGAAGGACGCGGCCCCCGAGGTGCGCAAGGACGCGGAAGTGGCCGCGACGGACTCGGAAGAGGTGGGTGGCCCCTCCGACGAGGAGGTGGAGCGGGTGGTGGACAAGGCCCAGGAGGCGTTCCGCTCCTGCGTGGAGAACGAGCTGCGGAAGAATCCGTCCTTCCGCGTGGGCAAGGTGACGCTCACCGCCACGGTGGGCACCTCCGGCAAGGTGAAGGCCGCCACGCTCGACAAGCCCGCGCTCAACCGCTCCGCGGTGGGCACGTGCATCCGCGACCGCGCGAAGAACATGGTCTTCTCCGCCTTCTCCGGTGAGGACGTGGACCTCGAGATTCCGCTCGTCCTCTCCGGGACGATGTAGCCCCCGTCATCGTGAGCACTCCGGAGACGGGCGCGGTTCCGGGGCAGGCCCCCAGCGGCCGCCTGCCCCGTGCGGTGGTGTTGCTGGGGTTGGTGTCGCTGCTGACGGACGTGAGCAGCGAGATGATCTTCCCGCTGCTGCCCGCCTTCCTGGCGGCGCGCTTCCCCGCCGCGCCGCTGTTGCTGGGCGGCATGGAGGGGCTGGCGGACCTGGTGTCGGCGCTCCTCAAGTACCGCTCCGGTGTGTGGGCGGACCGGGCGCGCAGGCTCAAGCCGCTGGTGCTGATGGGCTACGGCGTGTCCTCGCTGGCGCGGCCGATGATGGCCTTCGTCACCCTGCCGTGGCAGCCGCTCCTCATCCGCTCCCTGGACCGGGTGGGCAAGGGCGTGCGCAGCAGCCCGCGTGACGCCATCATCGCGCACTCGGTAGCGGAGGGGGCTCGGGGGCGCGCCTTCGGCTTCCACCGGGGCATGGACCATGCGGGCGCGGCGGTGGGCGCGCTGGTGGCCATGGGGCTGGTGGCGCTGGGCCTGGGCGCGGAGCAGGTGTTCCTCGCGGCGGCGGTGCCGGGCTTCCTCGCGGTGCTCTGCATCCTGGTGGTGCCGGAGCCCGCGCGCGAGCCGGTGGCCCGGGGGCAGGGCGATGCGCCGGTGCCCCGGCGGCTGGCGTACTACCTGGTGCCGGTGGTGCTCTTCGGCGTGGCCAACTCCACGGACGCCTTCCTCCTGCTGAAGCTCACCGAGGAGGGCGCGCCGCCGGCGCTGCTGCCCATGGCGTGGCTGCTGCTGCACGTGGTGAAGGCGGGCGTCTCGTACCCGGCCGGCTGGCTGGCGGACCGGCTGGGCGCCTCGCGCGTGGTGCTGGCGGGCTGGGGGCTGTACGCGCTCAGCTACGTGGCACTGTCCTTCGTGCGCGGCGTGCCCGGCACGCTGGCCGTCATGGCCTTCTACGGGCTGTACCACGCGCTGGCGGAAGGGGCGGAGAAGTCGCTGCTCACGTCGCTGGTGCCGGCCGCCGCGCGCGGGCGGGCCTTCGGCCTCTACAACGGGCTCACCGGTGGTGCGTCGCTGGCGGCGGGCCTGTTGTTCGGAGCGCTGTGGACGGTGTGGGGCAGCCGCCAGGCCTTCCTTGCCGCGGGCCTGCTGGCGGCCGTGAGCGCGGTGCTGCTGGGGGTGCTGCTGCCCCGGGCCCGCGCTCCCGGGCCGGCGCCCACGGCGTAGCGGGCCACGCGGGCCCGGCCCGCCCGGGCTCCACGGGGCTCCAGGTCTACAGGTCGAAGTCGCCGGACGGAGGCGGCTTCTTGCCGCGCTTTGCGCGCTGGCGCGCCTCGCGCACCTGGGCGCGCAGCGCCTCGGTGGCCTCGCGGTCCACTTCCAGCGTGTCCAGGTCCAGCACGTCGCCCTCTTGCACGCCCTCGGGGAGGTCGCGGAGCGGGCGCGTCACCTGCCGGCCCTCCACCACGAGCACGGCGACGTCGTCTTCGATGCGGTCCAGCGTGGCCCTTGTCATGGAGGGGGGCTCCTCAGGGGTTGCAGTCCCTGGCCGGCCGCCGGTTCCGGGCGGCCTCCTCGCGCGTGGCGAAACGGACCAGGTTCGACGGTTTGATTTTCGCGGCGTTGCGGCACGAGGGCAGGTGGAAGACGTCCGTCCTGCTGCTGCCAACGTAGCCCCCGGCGGGCGTGGCGCGCGACTCGGTGCTCCCGCGCGAGGGGCGGGACTCGGTGCCGCGGATTCGAGGCGCCTGCTCCGCGGCCGGCAGGTCGTCGATGTCCACCACCTGCACCTGGCCGTGGCGCGCCGGGGCCGGCTGGACCTTCGAGGTGTTTCCCCGGGGGGCCTCCGGCTCGAGGGGCTCTGGCTTCGTGGCCTGCGCGGTGGCCGCCGGGACGGAGGCCGCGCTCAGGCCGGCGAGGGTGTAGCGCGTGTCCCACGGCACGCCGTCGGGCAGGCGCTGAGGGGTGACGACGAGCGTCTTCCCGTCGCCCACCACCTGCACCTCGCCCGCCACGTCGGTGCGGAACACGCGGGCGCCCGCCGCCTCCAGCCGCTTCAGCGTGGCGGGGGCCGGGGTGCCGCGCGTGTTGCCCGCGCCCGCGGAGATGACGGCGGCGCGGGGCCCCACCGCCTGGAGGAACGCGTCGCCCGTGGGCCCGTCCGCGCCGTGCGCCGCCACCTTGAGCAGCGTGGCCCGCAGGGGCATGCCGCGCGCCAGCAGGTGCGCCTCCGTCTTCGCGTGCGCGTCACCCATGAGGAGCAGCGCCGTGTCTCCGTAGGTGAGCCGCAGGACGATGGAGTTGGCCTCCAGCGGGGCCTCCGGCACGTCGAGCACCTCCTTGGGCGGACGGGGCCACAGCACGTTCAGCTCCACACCCGTGCCCAGCGGCAGGCGCAGCGGCGCGTTGGGCGTGGACGGGGGCGGGGAGGGGGAGATGAACTCCACGCCCTGCCCGCCGATGGAGGTGAGCAGCTCGTCGTACTCGGGAGGCGTGGCGCCTGTCTGCGGCACCAGGAGCTGCCTCGCGCCCACCCGGCGCAGCACCGGCCCCAGCGCGCCGAAGTGGTCCGCGTGCGGGTGCGTGAGGACGACCAGGTCCAGCCGCTGCGTGAGCAGCTCCGGCAGCCGGTTCACCAGGTGGTTGGCCGCCGAGGCCGGGCCCGAGTCCACCAGCACCGTGTGCCCCTCGGGGGACACGATGAGCGCGGCGTCTCCCGGGCCCACGTTGAAGAAGTAGACGTGAAGCTTCCCGTCCGGAGGCACGCCGAAGTAGCGCCGGGGCTCGGCGGAGCGCACGGGAGCCGGTGGCGGGGGCGCGGGCGGCGGCGGCTCCTCGCAGGCCACCGCGGCCAGCAGCATCCCGAGGATGGCGAACAGGCGCGGGCTCATGGGTGGCAGTCCTCGGCGGGGCGGCGCTCCCGCATGGCGGCGGAGCGGCTCGGATACACGGTGCGCTCGGACTTGGAGCGCTTCAGGGTGGCGCAGTCCTCGCGGTGGAACACCTTGCTGCCCTTCAGGCTGACGAAGCGCTGCTCCACCGCCCCACCCCGCGCGTCCGTCAGCGTCCCGTCCGCCGGCCTCTCCGGAGGGGTGGTGCCTCCGCCTCGCGTGGAGGCGCGGGAGCGCTGGGGAGTCGGGACGATGGGGCCGAGCGCCACGGGACCGGGCTTCACGCCGCCGGGCACCACCCGCGGCGCGGCGCCCCGCTCCGGGCGCACGGTGACGGTGGTGCCGTCGCTCACCGCCACCACCTCGCCGTCCTGGTCGGTGCGGAAGACGTGGGCGCCCGCCACTTCCAGGCGCTCCAGGGCCTCCAGGGTGGGGTGCCCGTAGTCGTTGCCGGCCCCGCAGGAGATGACGGCGGCCTTGGGATTCACCGCGGCGAGGAAGGCGGCCGTGGAGGAGTGGCGCCCGCCGTGGTGGGCCACCTTGAGCACGGTGGAGGAGAAGTCGATGCGCTTCTGGAGGAGGGCGGCCTCCGTCTCCGGCTCGGCGTCGCCCGTGAAGAGGAAGGCCGTCGTCCCGTACGTCAGCTTGGCGACGATGGAGTTGGAGTTGGGGTCCGAGCGCGTGTTGTCCAGGAAGGGCTCCTGCGGCACGCGCGGCCAGAGCACGGTGAGGGAGGCGCCCTCGCCCAGGCCGATGGTGAGCAGCGTCTGGGGTGCCTTGGGGTTGGGCTCCGGGTTCATCACCTGGCCCACCGTCCCGCCCACGAAGTCCAGCAGCTCCTTGTAGGCGTCGCTCGGGTGGTCGAAGCCCGGGTCCATGAAGCGCTTCGCGCCCACCGCCTTCAGCGCCTGGGTGAGCCCGCCCAGGTGGTCCAGGTGCGGGTGGGTGAGGATGACCAGGTCCAGCGGCTCCTTCACCAGGGCGCGCAGCCGGCGGGCCAGGTGCTCGCGCGCCTCGGGCGGGCCGCCGTCGATGAGCACCGTCTTGCCGGTGGGGGAGACGACGAGGGCGGCGTCCCCCTGGCCCACGTCGAAGAAGTACACCGTGAGCGGCTTGCCGGCGGGCGGCGCCGCGGCCAGGCCCGGGAGCGAGGCCAGCAGGAGGACGAGGAGGGTGAGCAGCCGGGCGAAAGACGTCACGCAGCGGACTCTACCCCCGTGCTCCCACCCTCGGCACCTGGGGGAGCGTCGGATGGGTGCTCCTCGTGCGAGCGCTTCCCGAGGGGCGGGAAGTGGGCTAAGGGGCGCGGCATGTCCGACTCCGAGGACGTCTTCAAGTTCGTCGAGGAGCTCGCCGACCAGGCCCGCCGCCGCATGGATGCCTGGAAGGCCACCTCGACGTCGCCCCAGGACCCCGCGGCCCGTGCTCCCGTCGAGTGGCCCGACACGGGCCGTGTCGACATGGAGTCCATCCGCTCCCCGGCGGACCTGGCGCCCTACATCGACCACACGCTGCTCAAGCCCGAGGCCCGCGCCGAGGACGTGGTGAAGGTGGCCGAGGAGGCCCGGCAGCACGGCTTCGCCACGGTGTGTGTGAACAGCGTGCACGTGGCCACCGCCGCGCGCGTGCTCTCCGGCTCCAACACCGTCCCCATCGCCGTGGTGGGCTTCCCGCTGGGCGCGGCGCTGCCGTCCGCCAAGGCCTTCGAGGCCCGCGAGGCCATCCGCGCCGGGGCGCGGGAAATCGACATGGTGCTCAACGTGGGCGCGCTCAAGGCCCACGACTACGCGCTGGTGCACCAGGACATCGCCGCGGTGGTGGACGCCAGCCGCCCGGTGCCGGTGAAGGTGATTCTGGAGACGGCCCTGCTCACGGACGAGGAGAAGGTCCTCGCCTGCGCGCTGTCCAAGGCCGCGGGCGCCGCCTTCGTGAAGACGTCCACCGGCTTCGGCCCGGGCGGCGCCACCGCCGAGGACGTGGCGCTGATGCGCCGCGTGGTGGGCGAGGACGTGGGCGTGAAGGCCTCCGGCGGCATCCGCTCCGCCGAGGACGCGATGAAGATGCTGCGCGCGGGCGCCAACCGCCTGGGCGCTTCCGCGTCCGTGGCCATCGTCTCCGGGCAGGCCTCCACCGCGAAGTATTGACTCCGGAGGCGGCGTGAACGCGAAACAGCGCGAGGAACTCAAGAATCTGCTGCTGGCGCTCCACTCCGAGCTGACGGGGAAGACGCCCGCGAGGATTGAACCCAACCGCACCGACGACGCGCGCATCGGCGGCGACGAGGACGAGCAGCCCCTCAACGAGATGCTGCAGGCCATCGCCTCCAACCGGAACCGGAACATGGACGGCGTGCTGGCCCGGGTGATGAAGGCCCTGGGCAAGCTGCGCGATGACCCGGACTCCTATGGCGAGTGCGAGGAGTGCGGCGACGAGATTGCCCTGGGCCGGCTGCGCGCCATGCCGTACGCGGAGTACTGCGTCACGTGCCAGGGCTCCAAGGACGGCCCCAAGGGCCCCGCCACCCGCAAGAAGCTCACCGATTACACCTGAACAACCGGCGCGCGAGCCACGTGCCCCGCGCGTCCTCCACGGATAGACGAGGGTTCGAGGCTCATGGACACCACCGGATTGAGAGAGCGCGCGGAGGCGTGGCGCCAGGCGGACCCCGACCCGTCCACCGCCGCGGAATTGGCGGAGCTGCTGGCCCGCGGTGACCAGGCCGAGCTGGCGGACCGCTTCGCCGGCGACCTGGAGTTCGGCACCGCGGGACTGCGAGGCGTGCTGGGCGCCGGGCCCAACCGGATGAACCGCGCCGTGGTGCGCCGCACCACCGCGGGCCTGGCGCGCTACCTCAAGGAGCAGGTGCCGGACGTCACCACGCGCGGAGTCGTCGTGGGCCGGGACGCGCGCCGCCTGAGCGCGGAGCTGGCCGAGGACACCGCCGCCGTGCTCGCCGCGGAGGGCATCCCCGCGCACGTCTTCCCGCAGCCGGTGCCCACGCCGGTGACGGCCTTCGCCACCCTGCACCTGAACGCCGCCGCGGCCGTCATGGTGACGGCCAGCCACAACCCGCCCGAGTACAACGGCTACAAGGTCTACTGGGGCAACGGCGCTCAAATCATTCCCCCGCATGACACCGGCATCGCCGCCGCCATCGCCCGGGTGGAGCCCGCCAACCGCGTGCCGCTGCTGACGCCGGCGGACGCGCGCGCCAAGGGGCTCTGGAAGGACTTGCCGGGCTCGGTGGGCGAGGCGTACCTGCGCGGCATCCTCGGCCTGCGGCTGTACGGGCGCGGCTCGGACTCGCTGTCCATCGTCTACACGGCCATGCACGGCGTGGGCGGCGTCTGGGCGGAGCGCGCCCTGCGCGAGGCCGGCTTCCCGCGCTTCACCGCCGTGTCCGAGCAGCAGATGCCGGATGGACGCTTCCCCACGGTGCGCTTCCCCAACCCGGAGGAGCCCGGCGCCATGGACCTGTCCCTGGCCACCGCCGAGCGCGTGGGCGCGGACCTGGTGCTGGCCAATGACCCGGACGCGGACCGGCTGGCCGTCATGGCGCGCGGCGCGGACGGGAAGCTGCGCATGCTCACCGGCAACGAGGTGGGCGTGCTCCTGGGCCACTACACCCTCACCCAGGGCACCCGGCGCGCGCGGCCGCACGTCGTCACCACCATCGTCTCCTCGACGCAGCTCGGGGACATCGCCCGCTCGCTGGACGCGGCCTATGACGAGGTGCTCACCGGCTTCAAGTGGATTGCCAACCGCGCGCTGGAGCGCGAGCGCGCCGAGGGCACGCAGTTCATCTTCGGCTACGAGGAGGCGCTCGGCTACACCGTGGGCACGGTGACGCGCGACAAGGACGGCGTGGGCGCGGCGCTCGTCATGGCGGACCTGGCCGCGTGGTGCCAGTCGCGCGGCACCACGGTGCTGGGCTACCTGGAGGAAATCCAGCGCCGCCACGGCCTGTACGTGGGCGCCCAGCGCAACGTCACGCTGCCCGGGGCCGCGGGCGCGCAGACCATCCGCGCCATCATGGACGCGTTCCGCGCCTCGCCGCCCTCGCGCATCGGCGGGGACCCGGTGCGCAACGTCCTCGACTACAAGCAGGGCGGGCGCGGGCTGCCCCCGTCCAACGTGCTCGCCCTGGAGATGGAGGGCGGGGGCCGCGTCACCCTGCGGCCCTCCGGCACCGAGCCGAAAATCAAATACTACTTCGAGCTGAAGGAGTCGCTCGCCCCCGGTGAGCCCATGGACCGGGCCCGGCAGCGCGCCGAGGGCCGGCTGGCGCGCTTCATCGACGACTTCCTGGTGCTCGCGCGCGAGCGCGGGCAGCCCGCCTGAGTCCTGAAGCACACTCCCACCCGCGCCCCCGCGCGGCTTCCGCAGAAAGGCATCGTGTGAAGCGTCTGCTCCCCGGAGTCCTCCTCGCCTGCCTCCTGGCCCTCCCCGGCACCGCGCTGGCGCAGCGCGGCCAGGGCTGGTCCGTCCTCGCCGCGGACACGATGGGGCGGGGCAACACCGCCTTCTCCGCGCAGATTGGCTGGCCCGGCCTCACCCTGGGCGTGCTCCACGGCGGCTCGGAGCGCTTCGACATTGGCGGCAAGTTCAGCTTCAACTGGGGCCGCGAGGGCTGGGTCCGCTACACGGACCCGGGCATCAAGCTGCAGGCGTGGATGCGGCTGATGCTGGCGCAGACGTCCCAGGTGTCCATGGCGGTCACCTTCCAGCCGGGGCCCTTCTTCTACTTCGACGACGGGGACACGGACGTGGGCCTGACGCTGCCCGTGGCCTTCGTGGTGGGCATCCCCGCCGGCAGCAACCTCATGCTGAACGTGGGGCTGGACCTGCCCTTCCACGTCTACTTCGGCGAGGGAATCGGCCCCGTGTTCCCCCTCCTGGTGGGCGGCGGGATGGAGTACTTCCTCAACCGCGACCTCGCGGCCACCTTCAACATGCGGCTGGGGCCGTCCATCATCCCCGACCGCGGCTACCGCGGCCGGGACGACCAGAGCGAGTTCACCCTGGAGGCGCTGTTCGGCATCGCCTTCCGCTTCTAGGCGGCGGGCGCGGCGTGACTACCAGGACGACGTCTGCTCGGGCAGCTCCACCACGAAGGTGCTGCCCAGGTTGACGCGGCTCTGCGCCGTCAGCTTGCCGCCCATGGCCTCCACCAGGGCGCGCGCCACGGTGAGGCCCAGGCCGGCGCCCTTCTCCGGCGCCTTCGTCGTGTAGTACGGCTCGAAGACGGCCTGCAGCTCGTCCTCGAAGATGCCGATGCCGGTGTCCTTGACGAACAGGCGCGGGCCGAAGTCGCCGAACATGTCCGGCAGCTCCACGCCCACGTGGATGCGGCGCGGGCGGTCCTTCACGTCCTCCACCGCGTCCGCCGCGTTGGACAGCAGCTCCACCAGCACCTGCTCGAGCTGGCGGCGGTTGAAGATCACCGCGATGGGGTCCTCGGGCAGCAGCACCTTCACCTCGGCCGAGCCCAGCCGGCCGGCGGCGCGCATGCGCTCCACCACGCCGGGCACCAGCTCCCGCAGGTCGAAGCGCTGGATGTCCTTGGGGCTGGTGGGGCCCAGCGAGAGGAGATGTTGGCCGTGCAGCCGCATCTGCTCACCCGCCACGCCCAGCTTCTTCAGCTCCGCGGCGTCCGGAGGCAGCCCTTGCAGGGCGCGCGTCTGCACGTGCGCCAGCGCCTGCTGCAGGCCCTGGCCCACGCGGCCCAGGTTCTGCGCCACGTCCGCCGCCAGCGTGCCGAGGCGGGCCAGCCGCTCCATCTCCACCCAGCGGGTGCGTGGATCCAGCAGCGCCTCGGCGCGCTGGCCACCCGCCTCACGGTGGGCCTTCAGCTCCAGCAGGGTGTGCACGCGGACCTTCAGCTCCAGCGGGTCCAGCGGTTCGGTGATGAGCAGGTCGTCCACTCCGGCCTCCAGCACCTCGCGGCGCGTCTGCCGGTCCGCATGGGGGGTGAGCATGAGCACCGGGAGCGACGGGCCGCCCAGCTCCGCCCGGAGCCGGCGGTAGGCCGCCAGGCCATCCGTCCCGGGCCGCGCCACGTCCAGGAGCAACAGGTCCGCGGACTGCCGTGAGGCCACCGCGGCCGCCGCCTTCCCGCTGGCTGGCAGCACGTCATAACCGGCAGGAGCCAGGATGGAGCACAGCCGCTCCATGCCGCCCGACTCCACGTCCACGGCCAGCACCCGGGGCCGGTACGCCGCTGCGGTCATTCCCGTCGTCTCCAGCATCACGCCACCCCCACCATGTGACCGGGCCCAACGCGCCCGGAGGTTCCAACAAGTGTTCCTACGGACCGCATACCGGACTGGATGCGACTTCCCCCCCGGAGCCTGCGTCCAGTCCGGTACGCGGTCCGATACCGGCTGGGGTCCATGCGGGTTCCATGCCGGGCCAGGGGCCCGGGTTTGATCGGTGGCCGATCAATCCAGGTGGAGGTCAGCCCAATAACGGCGGGGGTTTGGAGTGTCCGGTGGACGGCTGGAACCTGTTCCAGCCTGTCGTACAGCCGACGCCAGGGGGTCACTCCTGACCAGGAATCAAAATTGACCCGGGTCCTTAAATACCCATCCCCTTGGGGCGGGCGTCAGCGCGACTCCTGCTCATAGGGCGTACCCAGTGCGGCGGGGGCGCTGCTTCGCTGACCCTGGAGGGTGAGGAGGGTGAGGGTGAGCATGTAGGGGAGGGCCAGCAACACGCCCTGCGGTACGAGCTCCAGCAGGCCGGGGGCGCTGGAGACGAGGCCGATTCGCAGCGCGTTCCCGAAGGCGAAGAAGGCGGCGGCGAGGAAGGCGCCCACGGGGGTCCACCGGCCGAACACCATGGCGGCCAGGGCCATGAAGCCCAGGCCCGCGGGGGTGTGCTGCTCGAAGCGGTCCAGGACGGCGGTGGAGAGGACGGCGCCGCCCAGGCCCGCCAGCAGCCCTCCGCCCAGCACCGCGCCCCAGCGCAGGCCCGCCACGGACAGGCCCAGCGTGGCCACCGCGTGGGGCTTGTCACCCACCGCGCGCAGCCGCAGGCCCAGGGGCGTGCGCGCCAGGAGGAACTGGAAGGCGAAGGGCAGCACCAGCGCCAGGTACGTGGGCGCCGAGTGCCCGGACAGGGCGCCCAGCACGGGCACCGAGGCGAGCCCGGGCAGCTCCCAGCGGGAGAGCTGCTGGATGGGCGGCGTGCCGTTGGGCCCGTAGAGGGACTCCAGCAGGAAGGTGCCGCCGGCCAGGGCCACCAGGTTGAGGGCGATGCCGGACACCACCTGGTCCGAGCGCCAGCGGATGGTGAGGAAGCCGTGCACCGCGGCCAGCGCCGCGCCCGCGAGCATGCCCACGCCGACGGCCAGGGGCGTGGGCATGGCCAGCGCCGCCACCGCCGCGCAGAAGGCGCCCACGCGCATCATTCCCTCCACGCCCACGGCCACCACGCCGGCGCGCTCGGACAGCACCGCGCCCAGGGCGGCGAAGACGAGCGCGGGCGCCGCGTCCAGGGTGGAGAAGAGCAGGGCGTGGAGGACGTCAGACACGGGGAGCCTCCGTCGAGGGCGTCACGGCGGCGGGCGCGGGGCCGGAGCCGGGAGAGGCCTGGCGGCGGCGCAACACGGCCAGCCACACCATGCGGCCGGCGACGAAGAGCAGCGCGAGCCCCTGGATGAGCTCGGGGAAGCTCTTGTGGACGCCCAGGAGCTGCATGCGCGTGCCGCCCGCGCGCAGCACGCCGAAGAAGAGCGCGGCCACGGTGGCGCCCAGCGGGTGGTTGTTGCCGATGAGGGCGATGGCGATGCCGTCGAAGCCGTAGGGCGCGCCCAGCGTGCCGGGGTAGCGCCCCTCCGTGCCCAGCACGAGCACCGCGCCCGCGAGCCCGGCCAGGGCCCCGGCCAGCGCCATGGCCACGCCGGTGCGCCGCGCCACCGGGACGCCGGCGGCGCGAGCGGCCTCGGCGCCCAGGCCCACCGCGCGCGTCTCGAAGCCGGGGCGCGTGCGCGCAAGCCAGGCCCACACCGCCAGGGCCAGGAGCAGCGCCAGGGGGAAGCCCAGGTTGAGGCGGGAGAGGTCTCCGAGCAGCCGGGGGAGCACCGCGGTGGCCTGGATTTCAGCGGTGCCGGTGATGGACTGGCCGGCCTCGGCCACGCCGCGCAGGGGGCCGATGACGAGCCAGTTGTCCACCAGGCTCACCGCCACCCAGTTGAGCATGATGGTGGAGATGACCTCGTGCACGCCGCGGTAGAGCTTGAGGAGGGCGGCGAGCCCCGCCCACGCCGCCCCCGCGAGCGCCGCGCCCAGGAGCGCCGCCGGCACGTGCAGCGCGGAGGGAAGCGAGAGCTGTGCGCCCACCACCGCGGCGGCCAGCGCGCCCAGGATCATCTGCCCCTGCGCGCCGATGTTGAAGAGGCCCACCTTGAAGGCCACCGCCACGGACAGGCCGGTGAGGGTGAGCAGCGCGGCCTTCATCGCGGACTCGCCCAGGGGGCGGGTGAGGACGGTGGCGGCGGCTCCGTCCAGGAATGAAGGCCAGTTGCCAATGCCACCCCATAACATCTGGAGGTAGGCGTCCGTGGCGGTGCCGGAGGTCATCGTGAAGGCGATGAGCGCCCAGCACACCGCGAGCGCCAGCAGCACGGAGAGCACCGACGGGAGGATGGCTTTCAGCCGCTCAGCCATGGCCCGTCCCCGCTCCCAGCATGCGCCGTCCCAGCTCCCGCTCGTCGTACTCCGGCCGGGTGAAGTGGCCCGTCACGCGGCCCTCGAAGAAGACGTAGACGCGGTCCGACAGCTTCAGGACTTCCTCCAGGTCCAGGGACACCAGCAGCACGCCGGCGCCCTGCTCTCGGGCCTCGCGCAGCTTCGCGTGCACCTGGGCCACCGCGCCGATGTCCAGGCCGCGCGTGGGCTGTACGACGACGAGCAGCTTCGGCCGGGCGTCCAGCTCGCGCGCCACCACCACCTTCTGCTGGTTGCCGCCGGACAGGGCGTGCAGGGGCACCGCCGGGTCCGGCGGGCGCACGTCGTAGGCGGACAGCAGGGCCTGCGTGCGCTCGCGGCGGCCGGAGAAGTCAATCCAGGGGCCCCGGGCGAAGGGCGGCCGCGTGTGCCGGCCCAGCGCCACGTTCTCCTCCACGGTGAGGGCCTTCACCACCGCGCGGCGCAGCCGGTCCTCGGGGACGTGGCCCACGCCGCGCCCGCGCGCCTGGGCGGGGGTGAGGCCGGCCAGCGGGCCTCCGAGCAGCGTGCCCTCGCCGGACGTCAGCGGGCGCAGGCCGGTGAGCACCTCGGCCAGCTCGCGCTGCCCGTTTCCGTCCACGCCCGCGATGCCGACGATTTCGCCCGCGCGCACGGTGAGGTCCACCCCGCGCAGGGCCGGGCGCCCGTTGTCGCCCAGCGCCTGGAGCCCGCGCGCCTCCAGCAGCACCGCGCCCGCCAGGGACGTCTCTCCCGGAGGCCGCGAGCCTGGCTCGGCGGTGAGTGTCGGGGTGGCCTCGCCCGGGGGCCGCGCGGCGCCTGAAGACGCCGGCTCATGCCTCGCCGTGGCCGCTCCGGGGGGGATACCGCCATGAAGGTCCGCGAGGCCCGCGGCCCGCGCGGAGTGCCCCTCACCCACCATGAGGCTGGCCAGTTGCTCGACGGTGGTCTCCGCCGCGCGCACCTCGGCCACCACCCGTCCCCGGCGCATGACGGCGACGCGGTCGGCCACGCCGAGCACTTCCTTCAGCTTGTGACTGATGAGCACCACGGTGCGTCCCTGCGCGACGAGGCCGCGCATGATGTGGGCCAGCTCGTCGGACTCCTGGGGCGTGAGCACGGCGGTGGGCTCGTCGAGCACGAGCACCTGCGCCCCCCGGTGCAGCGCCTTGACGATTTCCACCTTCTGCTGCGAGCCCACCGTGAGGGTGTCCACGCGGGCGCGCGGCTCGAGCTGGAATCCGAAGCGGGCGCAGGTGGCGGCCACCTCGCTGACGGCGCGCTCCAGGTCGAACAGGCCCCGGCGCGTGGGCTCGCGGCCGAGCACCACGTTCTCCGCCACCGTCAGCGTGGGCACGAGCATGAAGTGCTGGTGCACCATGCCGATGCCCCGGGCAATCGCGTCACGGGGGCTCTTGAAGCGCACGGGCTGCCCGTCCACGGACACCTCGCCCACGTCGGGCTGGTAGAGGCCGTAGAGGACGTTCATCAGGCTGGACTTGCCCGCGCCGTTCTCGCCCACCACGGCGAGCAATTCGCCCTCGCGGATGTCGAGCGACGCGTCCGCCAGCGAGACGCAGGCGCCGAACGCCTTGTGGATGTGCCGGAGGGAAATCAGGGCGCGGCTGCCTGGAAGGAGGCGAGTTCGGCCGGCACGGCCGGCACCTGGATTTCACCGGCGACGATGCGCTGGCGCAGGGCGTCCACCTTCTGGAGGGCCTCCGCCTTGCCGGGGAAGTCCACCCGCACCTCGGCCATGCCCACGCCGTTTTCCTTGAGGCCGAGCACCTGCTCACCCGCGGAGAACTTCCCTTCCACCAGGTCCTTCGTCGCCTGGTAGATGGCCAGGTCGGTGTGCTTCATCATCGAGGTGAGGATGGCGTCCGGCGCCACGTGCGACTGGTCCGAGTCCACGCCGATGGCATACACGCTCTTGCCGGCCGCGCGCGCCTCCTTCACCGCCTGGATGACGCCGATGCCGTCCGCGCCCGCCGCGTGGAAGATGACGTCCGCGCCCTTGGCGATGAGGTCCTGGGCCACCTGCTTGCCGGCGGCCATGTTGTTGAAGCTGCCGGTGTAGACGCTCATCAACGTCTGCGCGACCTGGGGGTTCGTCGTCTTGACGCCCGCGCGGTAGCCCACCTCGAAGCGCTGGATGAGGGGCACCTCGATGCCGCCCACGAAGCCCACCTTGCCCGTCTTCGTCACCAGGCCGGCCAGGGCGCCGACGAGGAAGCTGCCCTCCTGCTCCTTGAACAGGACGGTGCGCACGTTGGGCAGCTTGAGCACCTTGCCCTGCGCGTCCAGCACCTGGCTGTCGATGAGCAGGAACCGCGCCTTCGGGTTCTCCTGGGCGGCGGCACGCACCGCGTTGGCGAGCATGTAGCCGTTGCCCACGGTGAGCTGGGCGCCCTGGTCCACGAGGAGCTGGAGGTTGGGGGTGTAGTCCTCCTGGGCCTTGCTCTGGAGGACCATGGGCTTCACGGGCAGGGGCTGAATCGAGGAGGCGAGCGACGCCATGTGGGGCGGGAGCGTCTCGCGGACCTCGGTGGGGGTGGCGTCCACGTACTTGCCGCCCTCGTAGCGCTTGCCGGCGGCGTACAGCTCCAGGCCGCGGAGGGCGGCGTCGTTGAACGAGTGGTCACCGCGCCCGCCCACGTCGATGACGAGGCCCACGGGAATGGGCTTCCTGGCGGACGGCTCGGTGGTGGCGGGGCCCTGGGCACCGGCGGCGGGGGCCGGCTCTTCCTTCTTGGAGCACGCGCACAGGAGGGCGGCGAGGGCGAGAACCTGGAGGCGGAGCATCATGGGCCGCTATGTACCAGATGCCGCCGTGCCTTTCCCGGAGTGCATGAGGGCCCGGGTTCCTGCTATGGGCAGGGCCGTGCAACCCTACGAGCTCATCAAGGCAAAGCGGGATGGTGGCCGGCTGGACCCGGCGGACATCCGCGCGTTCATCCAGGCGTATACGGCGGGGACGGTGGCGGACTACCAGATGGCCGCCATGTGCATGGCCGTCTTCTTCAAGGGGCTGGACTCCCGGGAGCTGGGCGCCTGGGCACGGGCGATGCTGGAGTCCGGCGAGGTGCTGGACCTGTCGGACACGCCGGGCGTGAAGGTGGACAAGCACTCGACGGGTGGGGTGGGGGACAAGGTGTCGCTCAGCCTGGCGCCGCTGGCGGCGGCCTGCGGGGTGCCCGTGCCCATGATTTCGGGGCGGGGGCTGGGGCACACGGGCGGGACGCTGGACAAGCTGGAGTCGATTCCGGGCTTCAACGTGAATCTGCCGACGTCGGAGTACCGGCGGCTGGTGCGCGAGGTGGGCTGCTGCCTGATTGGCCAGACGGCGCAGGTGGCGCCGGCGGACAAGAAGCTCTACGCGCTGCGCGACGTGACGGCGACGGTGGACTGCATCCCGCTGATTGCGTCGTCCATCATGAGCAAGAAGCTGGCGGAGGGCATCGACGCGCTGGTGCTGGACGTGAAGGTGGGCAGCGGGGCCTTCATGAAGCGCGACGAGGATGCCCGGCTGCTGGCGAAGACGATGATTGGCCTGGGCGCGGAGATGGGGAAGAAGGTGGTGGCGCTGCTCACGGACATGGACCAGCCGCTGGGCCGGAAGGTGGGCAACGCGCTGGAGGTGATGGAGGCGGTGGACATGCTCCGCGGCGAGGCTCCGGAGGACTACACGGAGATTACCTACGCGCTGACGGCGGAGATGCTGGTGCTGGGGAAGAAGGCGGCGACGGTGGAGGAGGCGCGCGAGAAGCTGCGCAAGGCGGTGGAGGACGGCAGCGCGGTGCGCAAGCTGAAGGAAATCGTCCAGGCGCAGGGCGGAGACCCTCGCGCGATTGACGACTACTCGCTGCTGCCGCAGGCGAAGTCCACGGTGGACGTGGTGGCGCCCCGGGACGGCTGGGTGACGGCGATTGACACGGAGGGCGTGGGCCTGGCGGGCGTGGCGCTGGGCGCGGGCCGGCAGCGGGTGGACAGCAGGATTGACCCGGCGGTGGGCTTCACGCTGCTGAAGAAGACGGGCGAGCGGGTGACGAAGGGCGAGCCCGTGGTGCGGGTGCACTACAACGACGCGGGGCCGGTGGAGGGCGTGAAGGCACGCCTGCTGGCGGCGTACCGGTTCGGGGACGCGGCGCCTCCGGCGCGGCCGCTGGTGCGGGAGCGGGTGGAGTAGTCACGGAAGCACGGGGGCCGGTGGGCCAGGGACTCATGAACCAGGGCGCAGCGCTGTACATCCATCCAGGCGTGAAGGTCCGGCCGTGCGAGTGGGGCTACGGAGTCTTCACGGATGAGCTCATCCCGGCGGGAGACCTCATCGAGGAGTGCCATTACCTCAAGGTGCTGCACAAGCACGCCCGGATGCCCCCGCTCGACGACTACGTCTTTCAAATCAAGTGGGGCGAGAAGGAGGAGCCTCGCGAGGGAGACTGGGTTGCCCTCGTGATGGGCTACGGGATGATCTACAACCACTCGCAGGAGCCCAACGCCGCGTACTACCGGGCGGTGGACCGCGACCTCTTCTCCTTCTACGCGCTGCGTGACATCCACCCCGGCGAGCAGATCTGCATCAGCTACGGCGAGGACTGGTGGAAATCCCGGAAGAAGGACGTGCCCCGCTGAAGATGGACACGGGGCGTGGCCCCCTGGTACCTCCGGTGAGACGCCCATTCTCGGGGGCCGGGAAACGAAGCCGGTGAATTTCGGGGACTCCAGTCCGGGACGGGCCGCGTATGATGCGCGCGCGATGGGGTCGGAGAAACAGGTGAAGGACACGACGGGGGCCGTTCGCCGGAGGCCCGGTGCTCCTGTCGGCGAGCAGCCGCTGTCCCCCGAGGATGGGGGCGGGACGGCCGGGCCGGGCCCGGCTGTATCCCGGGCGCCCCTGGAGCATCTTCCGGCGGTGGAGCGCGCATGAGCGGCAGGGAGGCAACGGCGATGGCCGAGAGGAACGACTCGATGAGCGACAAGGCCGAGGACCGGCGCGACTCTCCCCGGGTTCCCATGCGTCTGAGGGTGCGCCGGGCGGGCGGCCCGGGTGACTTCGAGACGCATGACGGGGACCTCTCCCTGGGCGGCTGTGCCTGGCATGGCGCGGGGATGGAGGCGGGCACGAAGGTGGAGGTGCGCTTCAATCTCCCCATCCTCCCCGACGAGGTGGAGGCCGTGGGCGAGGTGCTCCAGGTGACCCACGGTCCCCAGGGCCCGGCCTCGCGTGTGCGCTTCCTGGACCTGCCGGTGGAGGCGGAGCTGGCCATCGCCCGGCACCTGGATGACGTGCTGCGACAGGGCGGCGGCCGGTAGGTCCCCCCGTCGGGTCCCCTGGCGGACCCGCGACTCGCGGAGGAGGGCGTCATGGCGGATGACATTCCCTGGGAGCGCCTGTTCGAGGAGGCCGCTCGGGTTCGCTCGCGCGCGCACGCGCCGTACTCACGCTTCCCCGTGGGTGCCGCCGTCCTCTACTCCGACGGCGCGGTGGTGCCCGGCTGCAACGTGGAGAACGCCACCTACGGCCTCACCGTGTGCGCCGAGCGCAATGCCCTCGCCGCCGGTGTGGCCCAGGGGCACGGCAGGCCGGTGGCCGTGGCCATCGTCGTGGACACGCCCGAGCCGTGCCCGCCCTGTGGCATGTGCCGGCAGGTGATGGCCGAGTTCGCCTCGGCCGACCTGCCCGTGCGCAGCCGGACTCCGAAGGGCGGCGAGGCGCGCTACACCCTGGGCGAGCTGCTGCCGCACGCCTTCACGAAGGCATTCTTCTAGCCCCTAGAGAGACCCGAGCACCCAAGTGGATCTGCTCCTGACTGGCGGCACCGTGGTGACGATGAACCGCGAGCGCGAGGTGCTCGTGCGAGCGGACGTGCTCGTCCAGGAAGGACGCATCGCGAAGGTGGG
This sequence comes from Myxococcus sp. RHSTA-1-4, assembly GCF_020037125.1. Taxonomy (GTDB): domain Bacteria; phylum Myxococcota; class Myxococcia; order Myxococcales; family Myxococcaceae; genus Myxococcus. The sequence continues at coordinate 174,336 of NZ_JAIQDG010000018.1, read as the reverse complement.
CCGGGGCCTCAAGACCCGCGGCACGCGGCGGGTGGTGGACGTGACGGGGAAGGTGGTGCTGCCCGGCCTCATCCACGGCCACCTGCACGCCTGCCAGACGCTGTTCCGCGGCCGCGCGGACGGGCTGGAGCTGCTGGACTGGCTGCGCGAGCGCATCTGGCCCTTCGAGGCGGCGCACGACGCGGCCTCCATGCGCGCGTCGGCGGACCTGACCTTCGCGGAGCTCATCCGCTCGGGTGTCACGGCGGCGCTCGACATGGGCACCGTGCACCACTACGACGCCGTCTTCGAGTCCGCGCGTGACGCCGGCTTCCGGCTGGTGGGCGGCAAGGCGATGATGGACGCGGGCGAGGGCGTGCCCCAGGGCCTGCGCGAGAGCACCGCCGGCTCGCTGGCCGAGAGCCTGGCGCTGATGGAGCGCTGGCACGGCTCGCACGACGGGCGGCTGCGCTACGCCTTCGCCCCGCGCTTCGTCCTGTCCTGCACGCCCGAGCTGCTGCGCGAGGTGGCGCGGCTGGCCCGCGAGCACGGCGTGCGCATCCACACCCACGCCAGCGAGAACCGGAAGGAGACGGAGGCGGTCCGCCAGTACACCGGGGGCCAGGACAACGTCGCCTACTTCCACACGGTGGGCCTGTGCGGGCCGCACGTGACGCTGGCCCACTGCGTGTGGCTGTCCGAGGAGGAGCGCCACCAGTTGCGCGAGTCGCGCACCGTGGTGTGCCACTGCCCCGGCTCCAACCTCAAGCTGGGTTCCGGCATCGCCGAAATCCGCGAGCTGCTCGACGCCGGCGTGCCGGTGGCGCTCGGCGCGGACGGGGCGCCCTGCAACAACACGCTCGACATCTTCCACGAGATGCGGCTCGCCTCCGTGCTGCAGAACCCGCGCCGGGGGCCCCGGGCCATGGCACCCATGGAGGTGCTGGAGATGGCCACGCTCAACGGCGCGCGGGCGCTCGGGCTGGAGGACGAGGTGGGCTCGATTGAACCCGGCAAGCGCGCCGACCTCACCGTGGTGGACGTGAGCGGTCTGCACTCAAGCCCCATGCCCGGGGACGTGCTGTCCTCGCTGGTCTACTCGGCCCGGGGCAGCGACGTGGCGCACGTCTTCATCGACGGCAAGCCCGTGCTGAAGGACGGCGTGCTCACCACGCTGGACGCGGCGTCCGTCATGGCCAGCGCCAATGCCCACGTGGAGCGCATCCTCCGCCCCGGCAAGCGCCTGCGCGCCCGGGCCTGAAGGAGCGCCTCAAACCGGCAGCCGCACCACGAAGGACGTGGACCAGCCGGGCGTGTCCTCCAGCGCGAGCTTTCCGCCATGTGCCTCGGCGGCGAGCCGGGAGAAGTACAGCCCCAGCCCGTAGCCCCGGCGGCTGTCCTTCTCGGCGTCGCCCTGCATGTACTTGTCGAAGATGCGCGTGCGCGTCTCCGGGGGGATGGGCGGGCCGTCGTTGCGCACGGCCAGCCATTGGCACTCCGCGTCCGCGCCGGCCTCCAGCCGCACCCGCCCGCCCGTGGGGGCGTACCGCAGCGCATTGCTGGCCAGGTTCTCCACCACGCGCACCAGCAGCTCCGAGTCGCCCACCACCTCCAGCTCCTCGGGCGCCTCCACGTCCAGCGTGAGCCGCCGGGCCCGGGCCACGCCGTCCAGCGAGCGGCGCACCTCGTCCAGCAGCCTCGCGGCCATGAAGGGCACCTTGCGCGGCTCCAGGCGGCCCTGCTCCAGGCGCGGCACGTCCATCAGGTCGGAAATCATCCGGTCCAGCCGGGCCGTGACGGCCAGGCCCGTGCGCACCGACTCCCGCAGCACGCCCTGGACGGGGACTTCCTGCTCCATCCACGACAGCGTCATCGTCAGCGCCGACAGGGGCGAGCGCAGGTCATGGACCAGGAACTGCGTGAGCTGCTCCTTGTCGCGCTGCAGGGCCTGGAGCTGGTCGTTCCTCGCCTGTGCGTCGCTCAGCATCCGCTCAATCGTGCGCCGGGCCTCCTCCACCTCCTGGAAGCGCCGGGCCTCCAGCGCCCGGTCCACCTCGGCGCGGCTGAGGGCCACCGCGAGCTGCCGCAGCCGCCCGGTACCGTAGTGGCTCACCACCGCCACCATCACCAGCGCCACCACGGCGATGGCGACCGGGCCCCAGTCCACGCCCGCCTGGCGCATCAGCGCGCCCTGCGCCAGCGCGGACAGCAGCGCCGTCCCGTAGACGACGCCCCCCCGCAGCGTCAGCCCGCTCAGCGCCACCACCAGCGCGAACAGCCCCAGGCTGAAGCCCGCCACCCCGGCGGGGAAGGGGGAGACGGGCAGCGCCAGGTGCTGGATTCCATAGACCAGCGCCACGTCCATGGGCGACTGCACGACTCCCAGCCACCGCGCCACGGGCCGCCGGCGCAGCGCGAACAGCAGCGCCGCCACGCCCACGAATGGCGCCAGCAGGGGTGGGTAGGGCGCCCAGTCCTCGCCTCCCGACAGCCACAGGACGGTGCTGATGGCCAGGAAGACGGCCGCGCCCACCAGCCGGACGGCCGCGCCCGCGCCAAGCACGCTCCGCCGCTGGGCCTCCACCGCCCGCGTCAGCGCGTCATCGAAGGAGCTGGGGGCGGGCGACGTTGACACCAGGGGGTGGTTTTCCCCGCTTCCACCCCTCCGGGCAAGTTCCGGGTCGCGGGGGCGGCCGGGGCTGGTGGCCTCCGCACCGGCCGTCCGGGCGGCGCGCGCTTTCAGGTGACGGGCAATGGCCTTAGGTAGGAGCGCGTAGCAGTAATCAGACTGTTGGGACTGTGGCTGCTTGCCGGTCCCGGGTATCGTGTAAGGTGACGGCAAGTTGGGCTGGACGGAGGTAGACCGCCGACATGTGGGAAAGATTCAAGAGGGCAATGCGTAGCTTCGCCGGCTTCTTCGTCTCCTCCATCGAGGACCCGGAGCTCATCCTCGAGCAGAACGTCCGTGACCTGAACGACCAGGTCCCGAAGATGAACGAGTCCATCGCCATGGTCCGGGCGAACGTGACGCTGCTCGAGAAGGAGAACGCCAAGTACCAGGAGGACGTGCGCTCGCTGACGGCCAAGGTGAAGGCCGCCATCCAGGCGGGCCGCGACGACCTGGCCGGGCAGTACGCCGGCAAGCTCCAAATCGAGAAGGACGCGCTGGCGCGCAACGAGCAGCAGCTCGCCACCGCCCGCCAGGCCTACGAGAAGGCCCTGACGGTGAAGAAGGCGTTCATGCGCGAGAAGGAGCGCAAGACGCAGGAGGCCATGAACGCCATCCGCGAGGCGCGCCGCGCCAAGTGGCAGGCCAAGGTGGCCGACACCATGGAGTCCTTCCAGGTCGCCGGCATCGACTCCACGCACGACGAGATGTTGCGCAAGGTGCAGGAGAAGTCCGCCGTCAACGAGGCCCGCATGCAGATGGCCCTCGAGTCGGTGGACCACATGGCCGCCAACATCGAGGAGGAGGCCGAGAAGATTCAGGCCAACGAGCTGGTGAAGCAGATGAAGATGGAGATGGGCCTCCTGGAGAGCCCGGCGCCCGTGTCGGAGGTGGGCGGCGGCACCGAGAAGACCATCGGCAAGAAGGTGGGGGTCGAGTAGCCCTCCCGTGAAGCTCCACCGCGGTCCAGGCCTCTTCGTCTTCCTCGCGCTCTGCGTGCTCGGCGCGGGCTATGCGCTCGCGTCGCGCCTGGGGTACCTGGACCGCCTCCAGCAGCGCTTCTTCCCCGCCTCGCGTGAGGCGGTGCGGCTGTCGCCCGGGGACTTCCCCGCCGGCGTGGCCGCCCCGGTGGCGGACGTGGCCTCCGTGCCGCTGCGCCCGGTGCTCATCGGCTTCACCCCGCGCGGCTCGGCGGCGGCGCTGCTGGTGGCCACCGGCGGCGCCACGACGCTGGACAACCCGGTGCCTCCTCCGGGCGCGGCGCAGGGCTTCCTGAAGACGGCCTATGCGCTGGACGCGCGGGCGGTGCTCTTCCCCCGCGAGGAGGAGCTGCGGCAGGCGCTGGCCATTGGCGCGGAGAACGGCGGGGTGGACATGGCCGCCATCTCCGTGGACCGGCTGGCGGCCTGGGCCCCGGCGCTGCGGGACGCGGCGCCCCGGACGCTGCTCCTGGTGGGGCGCAGCCGCGGGCAGGAGGCGCTGGCGGCGGTGGGCGTGCCGGACCTCGCCGCGCTGAGGGGCAAGCGGCTGGGCGTGTACCCGTTCAGCTCCTCGCACTACTTCGCGCTGTGGCTGCTGGCGCGCGCGGGGCTGCGCACCTCGGACGTGCGTTGGGTGGACCTGCCCTCCACGCTGGACGCGGGCCGCGCGCTGCGCGAGGGCCGGGCGGACGCGGTGGTGGGGCTGTGGGGCGACGTGGAACTGGCGGCCAGGGACAGGAGCGGGGCGGTGCTGGCCACGACGGCGGACGCGCCGCACCTGGTGGCCACGGTGCTGGTGGCGCGCGGGGACTTCGCGGCGCGCTACCCGGATGCCGTGCGCCGGGTGCTGCGCGGACTGCTGGACGCGGGGCAGAGCGTGCTGAAGGACCCCACGGCGGGGGCTCGGATGCTGGGCGAGGTGGCGCCGTACCTGGGGGACCCGATTGAGGCCATCCGCAGCGCGCCGCCGGCGACACTGGCGGACAATCGCGCCTTCTTCGGCCTTTCCGGAGAGGCGCCGGTCACCTATGACGAGCTCTTCCAGAGCGCGGCGGCGCTCTTCCAGAAGCTGAAGCAGGGGCCGCAGGTGCCGCTCGCGGAGGACACGCGGGATTTGGGCGCGTTGAAGTACGTGTCGGAGGCGCGAGGCCCCTGAAAGGGAAGGACGGACGTGGCCAGGTCACCCAACTACATCAAGGCCGCATTCCTGCTGCCCGCCAACCTGGTGGGGCTGGGGACGGCGGCGGCCTCGGCGGCAATGACGGGCGAGCCGCTGCCGGCGCTGGTGGCCCTGGGGCTGGAGGGGCTCTACCTGGGCATCTTCCCGGCCATGAAGCGCTTCCAGCGCGCGGTGCGGGCGAAGACGCCCGATGACCCCGAGGCGGCGCGCAAGGCGGTGGACGCGCTCCAGGCGGACCTGGCGCAGTCGCAGCGCGAGCACTACCAGCAGCTGGTGGGGCTGAAGGAGAAGATTCTCGCCAACTACCGGAAGCTGCCGGGCGGCAAGGTGCTGGAGGCGGACAGCGAGCCCCGGCTGGACGCGCTGCTCACGTCCTTCCTGCGCCTCATCTCCACGCTGAACCAGTACCGCGCCTACCTCAACAGCTCGGACCGCGAGCACCTGGAGCGCGAGGTGCGGGAGCTGGAGGAGGACCTGGCGCGCGAGACGAACCCTCGCCTGAAGGACGTGAAGCAGAACCGCGTGGACATCCTCCGCAAGCGCCTGGCGCGCTTCGAGCAGGCCAGCGAGAGCCGCGAGGTGGTGAGCCATCAGCTCGCCGGCATCGAGGACCTGATGCGCCTGACGCACGAGCAGTCCATCGCCATTCGCGACCCGGAGAGCGTCAACCGCCAGCTCACCGTGCTCAGCGCCGAGGCCGAGGCCACCGAGGAGTCCGTGCGGCAGATGGAGCAGTTCCTGGAGTTCTCCGAGGAGACGCGTGGCCCGCTCCCGCATGGCACGCGGGTGAGGTAGCCACGGCATGCATGCCCGCCGGGCTTTGGGGGCGGGCAGGGGCGGGCTCGCGGGAGGAAGCCCCGCGCCGTGGGTGAAGCTCCGAGCCGGGACGTTGCCTGCCCGTCATCCGGGCCCTCGTCCTGGGTCCAGCCCTACAGGCCCGCCACGAATAAATTGACTCTCCGCCCCAGCCGTCCTGTCCTGCCAACATGTTCCGCCGAGCCTGGCTCCCGTCTCTCCTCCTCGTGCTCGCCCTCGCGGGCTGCTCTCGTTGCGGCAAGGAGGCCGGCCCCACCGCTGGCACCGGCGCGGCGGGGCCCTCGCGCTACCTCCCGCGTGATGCGCGGGCCGCCATCGTCATCAACGACCTGGGCGCGCTCGGGGAGAAGCTGGCCCGCTTCCAGAACCTCAAGGTGGCCTCCTTCGCCGCCCAGCTGCAGAACTTCTCCTCCGCCGAGGGCTACGTCTCCGCGGTGATGCGGCAGGTGGGCGTGGACCTGCGCAGCCGGCAGGCGCTGGAGGCCGCCGGCATCGCCCCGGGACGTGGCGCGGGCGCGGCCTTCCTCGGAGGCAACCGCGCCGTCTCCATCGTCGGCGTGAAGGACGCGGACAAGCTCGCGGAGACCTTCGGGAACTTCGCCCGCACCCGCCTGGGCGCCACGCAGCGGCAGGAGGCGTCCGTGGACGGGGGCAACCTCGTCACCTTCGGCCACGCCAACGCCCCGGAGCCCGCGCTGGGCCTCCTCTTCCTGAAGGGCACCGACTACGCCCTGCTGGGCGCGGGCCCTTCCATCGCCACGCTGCGCACGCTGGCCACGCTGCCCCAGGAGAAGTCGCTCTCGAGCGAGCCCGTGCTGGCCGCGTCGCTCCAGCGGCTCCCCGCGGAGCGGGACTTCCACGTGTGGATTCCCGGCGGCACCGGCTCCCTCGTGCCGGCCGGCACCGTCCAGGGCCTCACCCTCACGGGCCGCATCGAGGAGCGCGCGGTGACGCTGCGCGCGGACGCGCCCTGGCCGGACACCCAGGCCTCGCTCGCGGCGCTGGACCCGGTGAAGGCGTCCTCCGACCTCGCGGGCGCGCTGCCCGCGGACAGCTTCCTGGTGGCGCGCTTCCACGGAGACCCGTCCCACCTCGACGGCGCGTGGCCCTACCTGCTGGGCGGCTACATCACCCGCGCCGTGCAGAAGAGCGGCCTCGACATGAAGGGCGAGGTGCTCGACAACCTGAAGCCCGGCATGGTGATGGGCGTGTCGCTGTCGCCCACGGTGAACCTGGGCTCCGGCATGCCCGCGCTGGACCTGCGCCGCACCAACCCCTTCCGCTTCGTGCACCTGGCCGCGCTGGCGGACACGGAGGACGCCGCGAAGACGCAGGGCACGCTGGAGAAGCTGCCGGCCATGGCCACGGACTTCGGCGCGAAGGTGGAGCCGGCCGACCTGGGCGGTGGCCAGCGCGTCTACCTCACCTCGTACCGCGCGGGGGAGGGCGCCCACTTCGCGCTCGGCCCCAACGGCCGGCTGGTGGTCGCCTCTCCGAAGGCCCGGCTGGAGTCCACGCTGGCCTCGCTCGCGAAGCCGTCCGCCGAGGGCCCCGTGGCCGAGGACCTGAAGGATGCCGGGAAGGATGCCGCCTTCAGCCTGGTGCTGGACTTGCGGCGCCTGTCGGACGCGGTGAAGAACCTGCCCTCGGAGGCGTGGGGCATTGGCGGCTTCGCCATCAAGGCCACCACCGTGCGCTGGCTGGAGGCCACCGACGACCTGCGCGCGGTGACGCTGGCCGTGTCGCGCAAGGAGCAGGCCCTCCAGGCGGAGCTGTCCCTGCGCCTGACGCCCGGCGCGCAGGCCTCCACCACCACCCAGCCGGCCACGCCGTGATTCGCGCGCGCGACATCGTCAAGGAGTACGTGGACGGGGACGGCACGAAGGTGCGCGTCCTCGACGGCATGTCCCTGGACGTGCAGGACGGGGACTTCGTCGCGGTGGTGGGCCCTTCCGGCAGCGGCAAGTCCACGCTGCTGCACCTGCTGGGCGGGCTGGACGTGCACTACCAGGGCGAGGTGGAGGTGGGCGGCGTGAAGCTGCGCGGGCTGGACGACAAGGCCCTGGCGCGCTTCCGCAACACCCACGTGGGCTTCGTCTTCCAGTCCTTCCACCTCATCCCCAACCTCTCCGCGCTGGAGAACGTGCTGCTGCCCTCGCACTTCGGCCCGGCGCGCGAGGACGCCCGCAAGCGCGCGGAGGCCATGCTGGAGCGCGTGGGCCTGGGCGCGAAGAAGGACCGCGCGCCCGTCCGCCTGTCCGGCGGCGAGCGGCAGCGCGTGGCCATCGCCCGTGCCCTCTTCGGCGGCCCCAGGCTGCTGCTGTGCGACGAGCCCACCGGCAACCTGGACGCGGCCACCGGGGACGGCGTCATCCAGCTCTTCAAGGAGCTGCACCGCGAGGGCCTCACCGTGCTGGCCGTCACCCATGAGGAGCGCATGAGCGCCGCGGCCCGCCGCGTGCTGCGGCTGAAGGAGGGGCGGCTCGTGGAGGAGCGCGCCGACCTGCACCTGGCGACCCGAGGTGCCCCGTGAGGCTGGACGCGCTGTCCCGGCTGGTGCGGCTGAGCCTCGCCCGCGAGCGCAAGGGCGCCTTCTTCTCCGCCTTCGGCGTGGCCATGGGCGTGGGCGCGCTCGTCTTCTTCCTGGGCCTGGGCCTGGGCGTGGGCCGCGTCATCCGCGAGAAGATATTTCCCACCGACGCGCGGCTGGTGGACGTGGTGCCCTCGGCCGTGTCGCTGGGCTCGCTGCTGGGCGGCGGCAAGCTGGACGCGGCCACCGTGGAGCGGCTGGCGGCGCTGCCCGGCGTGGAGGCTGCCTGGCGGAAGATGAACGTGCGCGTGCCCGCGGTGTCCCGCTATGACGGCGCCTTCTTCGGCACCCGGCTGCGCATGGGCATGGAGGTGCTCGCCGTGGGCGTGGAGCCCGGCCTCGTGAAGGACGACGTGAAGCTGGGCGAGTTCAGGGACATGGGCGAGGGCCAGCCCATTCCGGCGCTCGTCTCCACGCGGCTCCTGGAGCTGTACAACAAGACGTTCGCCCCGGCGCGCAAGCTGCCTCAGCTCTCCGCGAACATGATTGTCGGCTTCGTCATGCCGGTGGAGTTCAACCGCTCCTACGTGGCGGCCTCCAGCGGTGGGCCCACGCGCTCCGCGCAGGCGCAGGTGGTGGGCGCTTCGGACCGGGCCATGCTCGCCGGCCTCACCATTCCCCTGGAGACGGCGGTGCGCATCAACCGCGAGGCCGGCGTGGACGCGGACACCTTCACCGGCGTCACCCTGGTGGCGAAGGACCCGTCCCAGGTGCCCGCCCTCATCGACGCGGTGAAGGGCATGGGGCTGGAAATCGACGACCAGGAGCGCCGCATGGCGGAGAACACGGGCGCGGCCGTGGCGCTCGTCACCTCCGCGCTGGCGCTCCTGTCCATCCTCATCTGCATCCTCGCGGCGGTGAACATCGCCCACGCGCTGTCGGCCTCCGTCCGCGCCCGGGCGAAGGAGATTGGCGTCATGCAGGCGGTGGGCGCGTCGCGCGCGGACGTGCGCGGCATCGTCCTGGCCGAGGCCGCCGTGGTGGGGCTGGCCGGGGGCGCCGCGGGCACCGCCGCCGCCCTGCTGCTGGCCTTCGGGGTGAACCGGCTGGCGTCGACGTACCTGCCCAGCTTCCCCTTCAAGCCCGACAGCTTCTTCTCCTTCCCCTGGCCGGTGGTGCTCGGCGGCGTGGTGCTGGGCCTGTTCGCCGCGCTCGCCGGTGCCTACTTCCCCGCCCGCCGCGCCGCCGCCACGGACCCGGCGCGCACGCTCGCAGGATGACGCTGCCCTCGCGCAAGACGCTGCTCGGCAACGCGCTGAGCCTCGCGGCCCTCGCCTGGATTTACGGGGGCGACCTGTCCGACGCCCTCCGCGCCCGGAGCGCCGAGGTGTCCGCCCTCACCTCGCTGCCCTCGCCGGTGGGGCCCGCGGTGGTGCTCGCCCTGGCCGCCGCCCTCACCGCCGTCGTCGTCGCCGCCCTCGTCCGCCGGAAGGGGGAGGGCTTCAAGGGCTACCGGCTGCTGCCCATCCTGCTGGTGGGCTCGCTCTTCGTGGACCTGGTGCTGGCGGAGAGCCGCGTGCCCCTGGCCTCGCTGGACATCGCCTCCATGTCCCTCCAGCGCTTCCACCAGCTCGCCCAGGAGCAGGCCACCGAGCAGGCCGTGCCGGACGACCCCCGGGTGCTCCAGCCCCTCCTGGAGCAGCTCGGCCGCCCCCCGTACCTCGTGCGCGGGCAGCCGGTGGAGGCCTACACCCTCCAGGTGCGCAAGGACTGCGAGGGCCCCGTGCGCGAGGCGCCGGGTGTCCGGCCCGGAACCCTGCTGTACTGCGTCGCCCCGGAGCGCAAGGGCGCCTGGGTGACGCTGGTGGGGCTGCCCGCGGAGCAGCGCTTCGGGGCTCCCGCGGTGCTGTCCGCCGGGGGCGAGCCCCGCTTCCTGCTGGTCCGGCCCGTTCCCCCGGAGGAGGAGCCCTCGGGGGCCTTCCGGGAAGAGGCCGCCGGCAGCGTCCAGCCCTGAGGCGCCGGGCTCCTCCGGCGGGGGGGCCGCCTGCCTGCCCGCCAAGAGGGGAAATGGCCTCTGCCGTGGTTGACCCTGCGGAGTCGCGATCGCTAGGCTCGCCTGCGAACGGACCCTCCCCCACGTGACGACCACTCAACCGAAGCGGCAGCCCATCCCGTTTGGGAAGTATCTCCTCCTGGACCGCATCAACATCGGCGGCATGGCGGAGGTGTGGCGCGGGAAGCAGTTCGGCGCGAGCGGCTTCGAGCGGCTCGTCGCCATCAAGCGCATCCTCCCGAACATCGCCGAGGACGAAGAGTTCATCTCGATGTTCATCGATGAGGCGAAGATCAGCGTCCAGCTGACCCACGCCAACATCGCGTCCATCTACGAACTGGGGCAGATCGCCAGCAGCTACTTCATTTCGATGGAGTACATCCCCGGCAAGGACATGCGGGCCATCTTCGACCGGTGCCGGAAGAAGGGGGAGCCCGCGCCGGTGCCGCTGGTGGCGTTCTGCATCTCCAAGATGTGCGAGGGCCTGGACTACGCCCACCGGAAGAAGGACGGGATGGGGCGGGACATGAACATCGTCCACCGCGACATCTCGCCGCAGAACGTCCTCATCTCCTACGAGGGCGAGGTCAAGGTCATCGACTTCGGCATCGCCAAGGCGGCGGGCAAGGCCACCAAGACGCAGGCCGGCATCCTCAAGGGCAAGTTCGGCTACATGAGCCCGGAGCAGATCCGCGGCCTGCCGTTGGACCGGCGCTCGGACGTGTTCGCCATTGGCGTGTGCCTCTACGAGATGCTGACCGGCGAGCGCCTCTTCGTCGGCGACAGCGACTTCAGCGTGCTGGAGAAGGTGCGCAAGGCGGAGGTGCCGCCGCCGTCCACGTACAACCGGCGCATCCCGGAGGCGCTGGAGAAGATCGTCCTCAAGGCGCTCGCGAAGGACGTGGACGAGCGCTACCAGTACGCCAGTGAGCTGGGCGACGACCTGCAGCGCTTCCTCATCACCAGCGAATCCATCTTCAGCCGCAAGGACCTCATGCAGTACATGAAGTCCACCTTCGCGGAAGAGGTGGAGCGCGAGAAGCAGCGCCTGCTCGAGTACGCCGACATCAAGCCGCCCGATGGCATGCTGGCCGCGCTGGAGGCGGCCTCCTTCACCAGCTCGCCGGCCCCCGCTCCGCAGCCGGCCCCCACGCCGGTGCCCGTGGTGCAGCCGGTGGTCGCCGCGCCGCCCCGGGCGACGGCATCCATGGGGACGGTGTCCCCCAGCGCGAACAACAACGGGGTCCGCCGCTCGCCCACGCTGGCCGCGCTGCCCAAGCTGACGGCCGCCACCGCCTCGCCCGCCGCGAAGGAGGACGAGGTCATGGCCACGCAGCTGGTGTCCAGCGACCACGTCTTCGACGACAGCCCGGAGCCCACCACGCAGCCGGGCGCCTCCGTCGGGCGCGCCGTCACCCCGCTGGAGACGCGGGCCGTGCCTCCGCCCCCGGCCTACGAGGAGCCCACCGGCAACAAGACGGCGGTCATCCCACCGCCGTCTTCCGCGCCGCGCCTGTCCCATGCGAACATGCCGGCGGTGTCGCCCGGCATGCCGCCGCGCGCGTCCATGAGCGTGCCCACGCTGGCGCCGGTGGACGCGGCGCCCCCGCCCACGCTGCGCCCCGGGCGTGCCAGCGAGGACGGGCTGCCGCGCATCAACCGGAACCTGCCGCCGGACATGTCGCAGGGGATTCCGCGCTCGGCGCTTCCGCCGGACGTCTCGCAGGGGATTCCGCGCTCGGCGCTTCCGCCCACGCCGCCCGCCCTGGGCCCGGCGCCCGTCGCGGCGCGGCACCAGGACGAAGAGGACGACGACGGTGACCAGGAGCGTCCGACGGCCGCGGTGCCCGCGCTGGCGGCGCGGAGCCCGGGCAAGCGGGGGATGCTCATCGGCGCGGCGGCCGTGGTGCTGCTGCTCGTGCTGGCCGCGGCGGGCTGGGCGCTCTCGCGTCCGGGCGTCGGCTACATCATGGTGGACCTGCAGAAGGTGCCCGCCAAGGCCCGCGGCAACGTGCGGGTGATGCTGGATACACAGCCGGTCCCCGTGGAGCAGGGCAGCACCACGCTGCTGCGCGAGGTGACGGCCGGCCAGGTGATGGTCGTGGTCAGCGCCGAGGGCTACAAGCCCTTCACGAAGACGGTGGAGGTCACCAAGGGCAAGGACGTCACCCCCGTCGAGGCGGTGCTGGAGAGCCTGGAGCAGACCGCCTCCCTGGTGCTCGACATCGAGCCCCGGGATGCCCAGGTGGCGGTGGACGGCAAGGTGGTGCGCGAGCAGGGCAAGGGGTCCGCCCTGGTCAAGGACCTGCCTGTCACCGGGCCGGAGTGGGTGGTGGAGGTCTCCGCCCCGGGCCACAAGCCCCAGACGAAGCGGCTGCCGGTGTCCGCGGACGGCACGGCGGAGCTGTCGCTCAAGCTGGAGCCGCTCGTGGTGAAGGTGGCCGTGAAGGTGGAGTCCAAGCCGGCGGGTGCCACCATCTTCGTGGACGGCACGGACATGGGGGCCGTCACTCCCGCGGTCGTCCAGGTGCCGGCCGGCGCACGGCAGCTCCAGCTGAAGCTGAAGTGCCACGACGAGGCCGAGGTGGACGTGCCTGGCCCGAAGGACGGGCAGGAGCCGGCCACCGCGAAGGTTTCCCTGCGGAAGCTGCGCGGTTGCCGTTAGACGCGGGTGGGTGCGAGAGGAGGCGTGTGTCTGTGAGCAAGGTGCGCAAGGTCAACAAGGCGGATCCGCTGGCGGACCTGCCCCGCTGGGCGCAGCAGCTGGCGCGGAAGTACTACACGAAGACGGTCAGCACCTTCCTGCTGTACGGGGCCGTGCGTGACTTGCAGCCCTTGCAGATGGAGGACGGGGGCCGGGGCTTCGGCACGCTGAAGACGTTCCTCTCCGAGGAGCTGTTCGGCGCCCGGGACCACGTCCTGTTCTACGACCGCTCGTCCGGCATCCGCTCCGCCACGCCGGAGACGCAGAAGGACCTGCAGCGGACGATGTCCGGCTACGACGCGATGTACGGCACGGACTACTCCAAGGTCATGCCGAGAGACCCGGGCCGGGCGCTGCAAATCCTGGAGAACTTCCTGCGCATGCGCCTGAGCGAGGGCCGCTCGCTGGCGCTCGTCATCGACTTCGCGGAGACGCTCGTCCCGGGCGGGGAGATTTCCCACCTGTCCACCGAGGACCGCTTCGTGCTGGCCACGCTGGACAAGTGGGCGCACGACACGCAGTTCCTCGCCGGTGACATCTCCGTGGTGCTGCTGGCGGAGAACCTGGCGGACATCTCCCCGCGCATCAGCCGCAACCCGTACGTGGCGCCGATTGAACTGCCGCTGCCCACCGAGGAGGAGCGGCTGGAGTACGTGCGCTACAAGCTGGAGGGCAAGCGGCTCCAGTCGCTGTCGGACGTGCCGCTGGCGGGCCTGGCGAAGATGACGGCGGGCCTGTCCCGCATCAACCTGGACCGCGTCCTCACCGAAGCGCTGGAGCGCGAGGTGCGGATTACTCCGGAGCTTCTCAAGGAGAAGAAGAAGGAAATCATCCAGGCGGAGTGCCACGGCCTCCTGGAGTTCATCGAGCCGGCGCACACGCTGGACGCGGTGGCGGGACACGCCAAGGCCAAGCAGATGCTGCGGCAGGCCGCCGGGGCCCTGAAGAAGGGGCGCCTGGAGGTGATGCCCATGGGCTACCTGCTCACCGGGCCGGTGGGCACGGGCAAGACGTTCATGGTGAGCTGCTTCGCCGGGGAGATTGGCATCCCCGTGGTGAAGTTCCTCAACTTCCGCAGCCAGTGGCAGGGCGTCACCGAGGCCAACCTGGAGAAGATCTTCAACCTCCTCAAGGCCCTGTGGCCGGTGGCGGTGATGATTGACGAGGCGGACACCTTCCTGGGCAACCGCGACTCCGGCGGCGACTCGGGGACGAGCAGCCGCGTGTTCGGCTCCATTGCCTCCTTCATGGGCAACACGCAGTACCGCGGCAAGATTGTCTGGTTCCTGATGACGGCGCGCCCGGACCTGCTGCCCATCGACCTCAAGCGCCAGGGCCGCGCGGAGGAGCACATCGCGCTCTTCTACCCGCAGACGGACGCGGAGCGGGACGAGCTGTTCAAGGTCATGTCCAAGAAGACGGGCGTGTCGGTGGAGGGCATCGACTCGTTCTCCGCGATGATTCCGCAGGGCGTCCGCGCCTTCAGCGGCGCGGACATCGAGGCCGTCATGGTGCGCTCGAAGTTCCGGGCGCTGGCGGAGGGCCGTGACTCGGTGACGAAGGAGGACCTGACGGCGGTGTTGGAGGACTTCGTGCCTCCCAGCTACCCGCTCGAAATCGAGCTGCAGAACCTGGCGGCGGTGCAGGAGTGCACCAGCCGTGAGCTGCTTCCCGAGGGCTTCCGCAAGCTGGACCGCGACTTCATCACCCGTCGCGTGCGCGAGCTGAAGGCGCTGCTCGAGGAGCAGTAGCCGCTTCAGGACACCGGCACCGGGACTCCCAGGTGCGGGTCGTCCACGTGCTCCACGATGGCCACGCGGTCTCCCGCGGAGAGCGCGTCGTGGAGCACGAGCACCGCCTCGTTCGAGTGACGGATGCAGCCGTGGGACACGTCCGTGCCCAGCAGGGCGGGGGCGCTCGTCCCGTGCAGCTCCTCGCCGGAGTGGCGGCCATCCACCCAGGACAAGTCGAGGATGCGCACGCCGAAGACGTGCCTGTCATTCCACAGCCGGGCGCCGGCGGCCTCGGCGGCGGCCTGGTCCAGCTTCGCGCGCACCACCTTGAGGCCCGTGCGGGTGGGCGTGGCGGCGGCGCCGGTGGCGTTGGGGAAGATGTCCACGAGGTGCCCCTCCGGGTCGAAGAGGAAGGTGCGGTGCTCGCGCAGGGCCACCACCACGCGCACGGGCTGGCCGTCGTAGAAGGCGGAGGGCAGGGCGCGGGACTGGCCACGGGCCCCGGGCGCGGGGGCCAGGGCGTCCAGCGCGCGCAGCGTGGCGGCGTCGAGGGTGCCCGTGGGACGTACGGCGGGGAAGGTGCGCGCCGCGTGCGCCTGGAAGTTCCGGAGCGCCCGGGTGGTGTGCTGGCCGTACCGGCTGTCGGGGCCGCCGTGGAGCGCGAAGCCCATGTCGAGCAGGGCGCTCTGGATGGCGAGCACGCCGGCTCCCTGGGAGCCCGGCCCGAGCACCTGCTGGCCCGAGGCCACGTCCGCGAGTTGAGGCAGGCCCGTGAAGCGGGCGTTGGCGAGCGGCGCGGCAGGGACGGGCAAGCTCGTGAGGCGGGCGTCAGCGGGTATCTCGGGGAGGCGGTTCAGGGGCGCGGTAGGGACGGCCCCCGACGCCTGCCGGGAGTCGTTCGGGCCTGGGGGAGGGAGGTGCGGGCCCGGCTGTTCCGTGAATCGCACGGCGGGTGTCCCGGGCGCGGGACGGCCGTCCATTGGCTGGAGGGTGTTCTCGCGCGGAGCGCGCGGCCTTGAAGTCGAGGACGTGTGCTCGGGAGATGCGCTCTCCCTCGGAGGCACGTCCTGGACGTCGGGAACTGGAGTGAATGCGTGGGCGTCGGGTCGCGAGATGGGTGGGGTCATGCCCCGCCCCACTGCAACTCACCTGCCCGTCCGCCTCACGGCGCGCTCAGGTTGAGCAGCTTCCCCACGGGGAGGGTGCGGTGGTCCTTGATGTTGTTCCACCGCATGATGTCCTCGACGCTGACGCCGTAGCGCTGCGCCACGGACCAGAGCGTCTCGCCCTCGGCCAGCGGGTGCACCCTGCCGGCGGACTTGCCCGGCATCGTGTGCTTCGCCACCACCGTGCCCGCGCGCTCCTGCACCTGCGCCCCGGCCGGGTCCCCGTCCGGCCACACGTGCAGCAGCGAGCCCACCTGCAGCGTCGGGTTGCGCCGCTTCAGGTTGTTCCACTTCTTCAGGTCGTCCACGGACACGTTGAACTTCGTGGCAATCACCCAGAGGCTGTCCCCGGACTGCACGCCGTACGTCACCCGCGTGCGGCCGCCGACCTTCTCCGTCTTCACCGGCCCCGCGGCCACGGGCCCCTTGGGCGTGCCCGCCGGCACCTCGTCCTCCGGCCGGTGCACCACCACGCCGCTGCGCCGCGCCTGCGCCACCTTGTTCGCCAGCGCCGTGCCCGCGCTCTTGCCCGCCGGCACCGGAATCACCAGCTCCGCGCCCAGCCGCAGCGTCCGCACCGACTTGAGCTGGTTCATCTGGAGAATCGCCTCGGCCGCGGTGCCGTGCTTCTCGGCAATCTGCGACAGCGTGTCCCCGCGCTTCACCTTGTGGATGCGGAAGGTCAGCCGCTCCGCCGGGGCCAGCCGCTTGTAGTTCTCCGCGAAGTGCGCCGCCGCGCCCTGGGGCAGCCGCAGCTTGTACGGGTTCTTCGCGCTCGCCGGAGGCGTGCACCAGCGCTTCAGCTCCGGGTTCAGGTCCTGCACCGCCTTGACGGGCACGCCCGCCGCCCGGGCCACCACGTCCAGGTCCGCGGCGTCCGTCAGCTCCACCTCGTCGAACTCCAGCACGGGCTCGGGCTCGAACTCCTCCTCGGTGAAGCCGAACGCCGACGGGTTCTTCGCCACCAGCGCCGCGGCGATGAGCTTGGGCACGTAGTGCTTCGTCTCCTTCGCCAGCCCGCGCTCCTCGGACAGCACCCAGAAGTCGCTCGTCCCGTGGCGCTCCACCATGCGCCGCACGCGCCCGGAGCCCGTGTTGTACCCGGCCCACGCCAGGTACCAGTGCCCCAGCTCCTTCTTCAAATCCCGCAGGTACGACGCCGCCGCGTGCGTGGCCTTGATGGGGTCCCTGCGCTCGTCCACCCAGAAGTCCTGCTTCAGCCCGTACTGCTTGCCCGTGCTGGAGATGAACTGCCACGGCCCCGCGGCGTGCGCCCACGAGTACGCGTGCGCGGAGAAGCCGCTCTCAATCATCGCCAGGTACACCGTGTCCTTCGGCAGGCCGTACTGCTCCAGAATCGGCTGCATCACCGGCACGTACCGCGCCGCGCGCGACATCCACTTGCGGAACCAGCGCCGCCCCGGGCCCTGGAAGAACTGGATGTACTGCGCCACCAGCGGCTGCATCTCCACGGGGATGTCGTAGCGGTCCTGAATCTGCGCGACGTCGAAGGTGGCCAGGTCGGTGATGAGCGGCAGCGGCGCCAGCTCGTCGTCCTCGCGGAAGGTGGGCTCGTCCAGCGCGTCCAGCATCCGCATCCGCAGTGGGTTGGCCAGCCCCAGCCGCCGCAGCGACTGCATCACCTCCGCGTTGGGCCGGGCCGCCGGGTCCAGCGCGGCGCCCTCCAGCGCGCGCAGCTCCTCCAGCTCCGCGGACTCGGACTCCACCTCTTCGCTGGTGGCCTCCACCTCCGGAGTGGGCCCCTCCGCTTCGGGGGACTCCGGGGCGTCCCCCGTCAGCAGGCGCTTCTCGTCCGAGGCCAGCACCCGCATGCCGGGAGGCGGAGGCGGCATGGGCGGAGGCGCGCCCTCCGAGGCGGGGAGCGAGGCCAGGGCGAGCAGCAGCAGGGGAAGAGGCGGCATGGAATCGCTTACCAGAGGCGCCCAGAAGCAGGCGAAGCCCCAAGTATTTGCGCTTTTTCTTGACAGTCAAACAACGAGTCGCGCGGTGCGGCTCCTGGCTGGACACCCGGTGGGGGTGGGCGTCCAGGCGAGGACTACGGCTTCGCGGGCTTCGCGGTCTCCGCGGGCTTCCCGTGACCCGGCCCGAGGATTCGCGGCAGGTAGGTCGCGAAGTCGAAGTGGGGCGAGTTCTCCGGGTTGTGGCAGGTGACGCACAGGGACTCGCCCGGCGAGGCGACGATGTTGTCGCTGGAGGGCGCCTCCGCATGCTCCGAGCCCGGGCCGTGGCAGCTCTCGCAGCCCACGGCCTCGCGGCCGGCCACCTTGTCCAGGCGGCACACGCCTCCGGGCTGCTCCCAGCCCGTCACGTGGCAGCTCACGCAGTTGAGGTGGAACTGCTTGCCCAGGCCCTCCAGCGTCTCCCACGCGTGCGGGTGCTTCGTCTTCTCCCAGACGGGGAAGGCCTCCTCGTGGCAGGTGCGGCACGGCTCGTTGCCCACGAAGGCCGCCTGGCCCTTCGCCGGGGCGGGGCAGTCCTTCCCGTGCTCCTTCGCCCAGGCGAGGTTCATCTTCCCCACGTCCGCGTCGTAGGCCGCCACCAGCGCCTGCGCGTCCGGGTGGGAGGGCAGGCCGGACTCCAGCGGGACGAAGCGCACGGTGAAGGCGTTGACACCCGAGGCGGCCGCCGGCGGCGCCGCCAGCAGCGCCTGCTTGCGCGCCACCAGCTCGTCCCGCTTGGCCTGCTTCAGCGCCTTCAGCTTCGGGTCGATGCCGGGGAGGTTGATTTCCCTGTCCAGCAGCGCCACCCGCTGCTCCAGCCCGGCCACCTCGCGCTCGGTATCGCTCTGCAAGGTGAAGGGGCCCGGCTGGGGCGCGTAGCCCAGGTCCACGCGCAGGAGGGAGCGGCCCTTGCTCTGCAGGGCCACCACCGGCACCGAGGCGCGCACCAGCTTGTTCTGCTCGCCGCTGAACTCCGTGGCGGTGCGGGTGGCCACCACCACGTCCGCCGCGAGCCCGGGACGCTCCACCGCGGTCTGCGCCGCCTCCAGCGTGGCGTCCAGCAGGGCCAGCACGAAGTCCGCGCCGTCCTTGCGCGCCCGGGCGCTGGCCTCCACGAGCTGCTCCGGCGTGTCCGCCGCCACCACGCCCACCTTCCGCGCGCCCGCGGGCAGCAGCTTCACCTCACCGGGCGCCAGCTCCGGCAGCCCCAGCCCCTGGCGGAAGTCCGCCCCGCGCGTGTCGTCCAGGAGGCCCGTGGCGCGCACGGCCAGTCCCATCAGCCGCATGGCGTCCGACAGGGCCTTCGCCTTGCGCTCCTCCTGGGGCACCTGGCCGGGTTTGAGCTCGGGCTCGCCGAAGAGGCTGTTGCCGCCGTCGATGTAGAGGACGGGCAGGGGGCCCTTGCGCGCCTCCAGCACCTGGGCGGCCGCGCGGCCGATGCCGCCGCGCATGTTCTCGCTGCAGCCGCAGGGGCCCAGGTAGCCGCGTGTGTCGGCGGAGACGAAGAGGACGGCGCCAGGGGCGTCCGCGGCCTTGGGGGCACCGGAGGCGCCGCTCGCCGCCGGGGAGGCCATGGCCGTGCCGGCCTCGGCCTGCGGGGGCGCGGACTCCTTGCGCATGCACCCGGCGAGCGACGCGCCCACGAGCGCGGCGACGAGGACGCGGCGCATGGGCTTCACCAGAGGATGCTCTGCACCAGCTCGTCTATCTTCTCGCCCATCGCCTCCAGCCCGTTCACCTTGGACAGCGAGCCGTCGGCGCCCACCTGCTCCGCCAGCTTGGACAGCTCGTCATCCGGGAGGCTGGAGAAGAGGACGATGGGGATGTCCTGCGTGCCGTACTCGTTCTTGAGCGTGCGGCAGATGTCCGTGCCCTTGGCCTCGGGCATGTGGATGTCGGTGAGGATGAGGTCCGGCCTCCAGCTCTGGAGCGTTTTCTCGAACTCCATGAGCGTCGAGGTCGCGACGACCTCGTAGCCGCGCGCCTCGAGCACCGCCTTCTCCATGGCGAGCGTGATTTCGCTGTCGTCAATCAGGAGGATTCTTCGCTTCTCGGACACGGCGACCTCTTCCTTGGGCGGCGTTTCTATCCTACCCCCACTCGTCGCACCAACGCTTTCCCATCCGCTGAGAGGGGCCCGCACGCTCCCATGTCAGGCTGTCCACCGTCCCACGCCCGCCCGCCCGTGGGGCAGGCCGACTTCTTCCTCGTGGGGCGGCCAAAAGGAGTATGGAAGGACCCATATGATGCACCGTGACAGATTGGGCCCGCGAGTCCTCGTCCTCGTCTGGAGCGTCCTCTGGAGCCTGCCCGCCGCCGCGCTCAACAGCGGCCTGGGGCAGCCTCCTCCGTCCGTGGACCGGCAGTCGCCCCAGGCGACCGTCCAGGGCTTCCTGGCGGCCGCGCACCGGGGGAACTACGAGCTGGCCGCCCACTACCTCGACCTGGACTTCATCCCCCGCGCCCAGCAGGGCGGGCGCGGCGTCCAGCTGGCCCGCCGGCTGAAGTTCGTGCTGGACCGGAAGCTGGCCGTGGACGTGTCCGCGATGAGCAAGGAGCCGGAGGGGGACCCGGAGGACGCCCGCTTCGACGAGCTCGGCACCATTCCCCTGGAGGGGGCCAACGTCCCCATCCGCGTCCAGCGGGTGACGTCGGAGGGCGCGCTGGTGTGGGTGTTCAGCGAGTCCACGGTGCGGCAGGTGGACCCGCTGTTCGCGGAGTATGGCCCGCGCGTGGGGGAGTGGCTGCCGCCCGTCTTCTTCTCCGACGCCTACCTGGGCCTGGAGCTCTGGCAGTGGCTGGGCCTGCTGGTGGTGCTGCTGGGCAGCCTCGTGGTGGCGGTGGTGCTGGAGCGGCTCGTGCTGGCGTTCGCCCTGCGCCTGGCGCGCTGGACGCGCATCACCTGGGACGACGAGATGGCCGCCGCGGGCAGGGGCCCGCTGAAGCTCGTGACATTCTCCGCGCTGCTGGTGGCGGGCACCACGTTCCTGCGCCTGCCGGCCCCGTCGCAGCACTTCTTCAACCGCGTGGGCTACTCGCTGGGCGTCATCTCCCTGGCCTGGTTCGTCCTGCGCTTCCTCCGGGTGTCCGCCGCCTTCGTGCAGAACCGCGTCTCCGCGGAGATGAAGGACGCCTCGCGGGCGCGCAGCGTGAGCACCCAGCTGGTGGTGCTGCGCTCCATCTTCGAGGTGGCCACCTACGTCGTCGCCGTCGCGCTGCTGCTCATCCAGTTCGAGGTCGTCCGCAGCGTCGGCGTGTCCCTGCTCGCCTCCGCCGGTATCGCCGGCCTGGTGCTTGGCCTCGCGGCGCAGAAGTCCATCTCCACGCTGCTGGCCGGCATCCAGCTCTCCATCACCCAGCCCATCCGCATCGGCGACACGGTCATCGTGGAGAACGAGTTCGGCACCGTGGAGGAAATCACCCTCACCTACGTGGTGCTGCGCACCTGGGACCAGCGGCGCATGGTCATCCCCATTCCCCAGTTCCTGGACAAGCCCTTCCAGAACTGGAGCAAGGGGAGCTCGGAGATGCTGGGCGCCGTCACCCTCCAGGTGGACTTCTCCGCGGACATCGACGCCCTGCGCGCGGAGCTGAAGCGCGTCCTGGAGGCCGAGGCCCGGGAGGTGTGGGATGGCCGCGTGGGCAGCGTGGTGGTGCTGGACGTGATGGACCGGACGCTCACCGTCCGGGCCCTGGTGAGCGTGGCGAACTCGGAAAAGCTGTTTGACCTGAGAGCCCTGGTCCGCGAGCGGCTGGTGCGGTTCCTGCGCGCCAACCCCCAGTGGCTGCCTGTCACCCGCACGGAGGCCCGCCCTCCGGTTCCACCGCCCCCCTCGCCGCCGGACAACGAGACGCCGGCCGCTCCCCCGGTTGCTCCCAGGGCCTGAGAAAGGGCCGGCGCCCGGAGGTGGGACAAGGAGTCCTTGCCTGTTGGGTGGCGGACGCTTGAATATCCGGCGCGCCGCGCCGTCAGAGCGCCGGAACCTACGCATCCACTGCTCGGGGGAGTCTTCGAGATGAAGCGTCATGTCAGGTTGTGCGGGGCCCTTCTCATGCTGGCCGCCGCCGCGCCGCTGACCGCCAGCGCGCAGGAACGGGGCCGCACGGACGGGCCCGAGGAGTCGGAGTACGGCAAGGGCGGTTACGGAGACCCGGGTGGCCGGGGCGTCTCCCTCCAGCTCGACTGGGGCGCCGCCATCAACAGCCAGGAGCCCTCCCGGGACGCACCGGACGGGCCCCCCCTGTATGTGGGCGCCACGCTGTCGCTGTGGGGCGATGACTGGTACCAGCTCGACGCGAGTGGCGCCTACGTCTTCGACGGCGGCCGCTTCATCGCCATGGTGGGCCCGCGCTTCCGCACCTGGGGCTGGCCGGTGGTCTTCACGGCGGGCCTCAAGGCGGGCGCCATCATCATCCCGGATGTGGGCCTGCGCTTCGGCATCTCCCCGCAGGTGGGCACGGAGTTCATGCTGGGGGATGAGGACAACATCGTCCTCGGCCTCCACTACATGCCGGACATCCCCATTGGCGACATCGACGACGGTGGCATCACCCACCGCCTGGGCATGACGGTCGGTTACAAGTTCTAGAGGGGGCTCACCATGATTGCCCAGTTCCTCGCCGCTACCCTGGCGCTGGCCACCAGCCAGGCACCCGTCGCGGCTCCCGCCGGGCGCGGAAGTCCGCAAATCTCCCTGCCGTTCCCCTCGGGGAACGTGCAGACCTACAACATCATCCAGTGGGACCCGAACCAGCTCCCGCGCATCTACGAGCGCTCCGACCAGCTCCCCCTCACCGACGAGGAGCTGACGAAGCTGTCGCAGGCCGGCTTCGAGCCCGCGCAGCTCGTGAAGATGATTGAGGAGCGCCGCTGCGCCTGCGACGCCAGCGCGGACGGCCTCATCCGCCTGAAGAAGGCGGGCGTGGACAAGGATGTGCTGGCGGCGGTGTCCCGGCACGGGCTGGCCCCCAACCGGGAGCTGGACCTGCTGGTGACGCTGGACTTCACCGGCGAGAGCCGCACCGCGCGCGAGGCCTTCCTCTACTTCTTCGTGGACGACGGCGACGTCACCCGCGTCTTCTCCGCCAACATCCCGGAGCTGCTGCGGCGCCGCAACAGCCACGAGACGATGGTGGACCGCAGCGACATCATGGTGGCCCGCACCGTGCGCCGCGTGCAGCTCGCGGGCCGGGTGCCGCTGAAGGCGTACGGCCCGCACAAGGTGCTGGTGGCCGCCAGCGGCAGCCCCACGCTCACCCACCCGTCCCAGCTCAACGCGCAGGAGCTGGCGAAGTCGCAGACCTACACCTTCGACTATCCGCGCAGCTCGCTGCAGAGCCTCTGCCGCCTGACGGCCGGTTACCGGCGCGACCCCGTGCTGGCCTACAAGTGGAACTTCGAGGGCAGCCGCTTCGAATGCGAATGGAACTAGGAGTCAACGCACCATGAACCCCCTCCGCCTTCTGCTCTCCGCCTGCCTCGCCGTCACGCTCTCCGCGTGCGTCGGCCCGCGCGCCTATACGCGCGGGACGTACGAGGACCCGAACACCATCGAGATGCTGTCGGACCGTTTCAACGAGAACGACCTGCAGCTCATCGCCAAGAAGATGGCCGCGTCGCTGGCCGAATCGCCGCGCTTCTCGCAGCCCCGGCCGGACGGCTCGCTGCCCATCGTCCTCGTGGGCAAGCTGAAGAACAGCACCTCCGAGCACATCGACATGCGCTCGCTGGGCGACAAGATTCAGACCGCCCTCGCGCAGACGGGCCGCTTCGCCCTGGTGGACCAGGCGGCGCGCCAGGACATCGCCGAGGAGTACGAGTACCAGCAGTCCGGCTACGTGGACCCGAACGCCGCCAAGGGCCCGGGCCAGCAGGTCTCCGTGGACTTCCTGATGACGGGCGACCTCGCCTCCATCATCCAGGAGGTCGGCAATGACAAGCTCGTCTACTACAAGATGACGGCGAAGCTGAGCAACGTGAAGTCCGGCCTCATCGAGTGGACGGACGAGAAGCAGATCCGCAAGAAGTTCGAGAAGCGCGGCGTGAGCTGGTAGCCGTCGCACGGCGCGCGTCCCGCCAAGGTCCACTCCCATGAAGTCTTCCTCCCACCCCATCCCGGCCCGTGTGTCCGGGTGGGGCGGGCTCGTTCTGGCGAGCCTGCTCCTGATGACCGGCTGCGCGACGGACTACGTGGCGCGCACGCGAGACGTGCGGGTGGCGTACCAGTCCGAGGACTACACGCGCGCGCTGGCCGCGCTGGAGTCGGCGACGCGCGCCATGGTGGACCAGGACCGGCTGCTGGTGCTGATGGACAAGGGCATGGTGCTGCACGCCGCCGGCAAGTGGGCGGAGAGCAACGCCGTGCTGGAGGAGGCGGAGCGGCTCGGCGAGCAGCTCGACGGCGTGTCCGTCAGCGAGGAGGCCGGGGCGCTCATCACCAACGAGCGCCAGCGCGCCTACCGCGGTGAGGACTTCGAGAAGCTGATGATTTCCGTCCTCCAGGCGCTCAACTACGCCGAGCTGGGCGAGGCCGAGAGCGCGATGGTGGAGGTCCGCCAGGTCAACGAGCGCCTGGAGAAGATGGTCGCCGACGAGAAGAAGCCGTACCAGCAGCTCGCGATTGCGCGCTACCTGGGTGGCATCATCCGGGAGGACCAGCGCGACTGGGACTCGGCCTACATCGACTACGCGAAGGCCTACGAGCTGGAGCCCGAGCTGGGCGCGCTGGTGGAGCCGCTGCTGCGGCTGGCGAAGCAGGCCGGCCGGGATGATGCCTACGCGGAGCTGGTGGCGAAGTACCCGGGCGTGCCCCACGAGCCGCTGGCGCCGGGCGAGTCCCAGGTCGTCGTGGTGGTGGAGGCGGGCCTGTCGCCGGAGAAGCAGCGGGCCTCGCGTGACGGCGGTGACGGGGGCAACCTGATTGAGGTGCCCGAGTACCGGGACCGGGGCCATGCTCCCCCGGTGCGGGTGTCGCTGGGGGACTCGACGCAGCGGGCGGTGACGGTGACGTCGCTGGCGGACGTGGCCCGGGTGCACCTCAATCACCGCATCGGCGGGATGCTCGCGAAGCAGGTCGGCGGCGCGGTGGCGAAGGCGGGCCTGGCCGCGGGCGTGGGCGCGCTGACGAAGAGCGAGGAGGTGGCCGCGCTCACCTTCATCCTGCTCAACGCGACGAACGCGCCAGACTTGCGCTCCTGGCTTTCCCTGCCCGCTGAGTTCCAGGTGGCGCGCTTCCGGGTGCCCGCGGGCGGCCACACGGTGCGTGTGGATGCGGGAGGGAGGACGACGGAGCACACGGTGGACGTGAAGCCCGGCCGGGTGGGGCTGGTGGTGGTGCGGCGTTACTGAGAGCGGCGGCTGGGCGGATTTGTTGTAGGGTGCGCGCCCCATGTCGCCGGTCCTGGCCGCGGTGGCCCTCTACTCCCTCATCATCGTCCTCGGCTCGCTGGCCGGCGCGGTGGTCGTGGTGTGGACGAAGCGTCCCACGCAACTGGTGCGCTTCCTGGCCTTCGCGGCGGGGGTGATGCTGGGCGCGGCCTTCTTCCACATGCTGCCGGAGGCGTACTCCGGAGGCGGGTGGTGGGCCTTCGCGCTGGTGCCGGCGGGCTTCGTCTTCATCCTGGTGCTGGAGCGCTACCTCGTGGCGCACGCGGGCGAGGACCTGCCCGGGGACCACATGTCCGGCCAGGGTGGGCCCGCGCAGCCCGGACAGGTGCTGGGGCTCACCGCCTTTCTTGGGCTGTCCACGCACACGCTGTTCGACGGGATTGCGCTGGGCTCGGCGGTGGAGGAGGGCGTGGGGGCGATGGCGCTGCTGGCCATCGTCTCGCACAAGGTGCCTTCCGCGCTGTCGCTGGCGTCCATCCTCAAGACGGAGGGCCGCTCCCGGGCCGCCATCCTGTCGCTGTCCACGCTCTACGGGATGATGGTGCCGGCGGGCGCGGCGCTCTACTTCCTCTTCGACGCGGTGCTGAACTTCGAGAGCCTCGCCGCCAAGGCGCTGGCCTTCTCCGCCGGCACGTTCCTCTACATCGCGGTGTCGGACCTGCTGCCGCACGTGCACCGGCACGGCAAGGACCACCCGGGGCGCAACGTGCTGGCGCTCTTCGGTGGGCTGGCGCTGATGTTCCTGCTCGCGCGGTGGATGGGCCACCCGGGGCACTGAGGGGCGGCGGCCGCGCGCGCCACACCCGGCGCGTGCCATGTCCGGGATGCACCCGTGCCGGCGGGCCGCTCCGCAGGGGAGGGGAACCGGAAGCGGCCCACCGGCTCAGGCGGCTGGGGTGAGGCGTGAAGCCCGTGTCATGCCGGCGAGCGCGCGGGTGACCGCGGCCTTGAACGTGGCGAGGTCACCCGTCTTGCCCAGGAAGACGGCGCCCGGTGGCGCCACCACCCCGTCCATGCCGCTGTGGAGGATGACCGGGATGGTGCGCAGCCACGCATCCTCGTGGAGCTCCTGGCAGAGCTCGAGCCCGCTCATCCCCGGCATCGACACATCCGTGATGATGAGGTGCGGGCGCAGGCGCGGCGCCAGGGTGAGCGCCTCCCGCCCATCCGAGGCGGTCGCGACGACATGACCCATGTCCTCCAGGACCCGGGTGTAGAGGTCGAGCAGGGTGGGATCATCATCGACCAGCAGGACGGTATGCATGAGGCTCCTCGAAGCGGGTGGGGCGGCGCCGCCGCCGTTCGTTGGAATGGGGCCTCGAGGCCGGAGATGTGAATGCGCCCGGGGGACCTCCACGGGCGGTGCCTCGCGTCCGCCAGGCTGAGCGGGGGCCGTCCTCCGAAGGGGCAGGGAGGCCCGAGGGCGCCCGGGGGGCCGCCCGCTTCCGCGTGCACGCGGCCCGGCGCACGCATCGGAAACCCACGCGAGCCGCATCCGGCTGGGGGATAGTGCGGGCATGTCGATGCGCGCGAAGGGCGGCTTCGGCCGGTATGCCCGGCGTCATCCGCGGCTCATGGTGGCACTCGCCGTGTTCGGGGTGTTGGTCGCCCTGGCCGTGGTGCGCTCGGTGCGGGGGCCGGAGGTGGAAGGGCTGCGCGTGCGGCGGGAGCCCCTGGTCCACCGCGTGGTGGTGAGTGGCCGCGTGTCACCTCCCGCCGAGGTGACGGTGGCCGCCCGGGTCGCCGGGACGGTGGAGGCGGTGGAGGTGGACGAGGGCCAGCGCGTGGAGCCGGGACAGGTGCTCGCGCGGCTGGACGCGGACACCCTCCGGGCCGAGGTGGCCCGGGCGCTCGCGGCCGTGCGCCAGTCGAGGGCCCGGCTCACGCAGCTTCTGGAGGTGAGTGCCCCGCAGCGGGCCGAGGCGGTGCGGCAGGCCACGGTGGAGCGGGAGCAGGCGGAGCGCGCGCTGGAGCGGGCGCGGACGCTGGCCGAGGCGGGGGCCATCACCCGCGCGCAACTGGACGACGCGCTGGCGGCGGTGGACGTGGCGCGCAGCCGGCAGGCGTCCGCCGAGGCGCAGGCCGCCGCCAGCGGGCGGGGCGGCCCGGAGCAGCGGCTGGCGGAGGCGGCCGTGGCCCAGGCGGAGGCGGAGCTGCGGGCCGCCGAGTCGCGGCTGGCGGATGCATCCCTCACCGCGCAGGTGCCCGCGTTGGTGCTGCGCCGCGACGTGGAGCCGGGGGACTCGGTGCAGGGGGGGCAGGCGCTGCTGCGGCTGGCGCGGGTGGGCGGCACGCAGCTCACGGTGGAGCCCGACGAGCGCAGCCTCGCGTACCTCCGGCCGGGTCAGCCCGCGGTGGCCAGCGCGGATGCCTTCCCGCGTGAGCGCTTCTCCGCCCGGGTGGAGACGGTGGCCCCGTCGGTGGACCCGGACCGGGGCACGGTGGAGGTGAAGCTCGCGGTGCCGGAGCCCCCCGGCTACCTGCGCCCGGGCATGACGGTGTCGGTGGACATCGAGGTGGGCCGCCGCGAGTCCGCGCTGGTGCTTCCCACCGAGGCCGTGCGGGACGCGGCGTCGGAGCGGCCCTGGGTGCTCGTCTTCCAGGACGGGCGCGCGACGCGCAGGGACGTGGTGCCGGGCCTGCGCGGCGAGGGGACGCTGGAGGTGGTGGACGGCCTGTCCGAGGGAGAGCTGGTGCTGTCAGGCAAGGTGGTGCCGGGCCAGCGCGTGCGGGTGCGCGTTCGGGGACAGGAGGGCTGAGCCGCCATGCCCTTCGAGCTCTTCGTCGCGCTGCGCTTCCTTCGCGAGGGCCGCGCGCAGACGGCGCTCATCTTCGCGGGCGTGTCGGTGGGCGTGGCCGTCATCGTCTTCCTGTCCGCGCTCATCGACGGGCTGCAGGCCTCGCTGGTGGAGCGGACGCTGGGCTCCCAGCCCCACATCGTCGTGCGCGCGCCCGAGGAGGCCGCGCGCCCCCTGGCGGACGGGCCCGGCGCGCTGGTGCAGGTGGTGCGCCCCGCGCAGAGGCTGCGCACGGTGGAGGGGTGGCTGCGGGTGCAGGCGGAGCTGGAGCGCACGCCGGGCGTGGTGGCGGTGTCCCCGGTGGTGTCCGGCGCGGGCTTCGCGTCGCGCGGCAACGCGAGCCGCTCGGTGGCGGTGCGCGGCGTGGAGGCGGAGCGCTTCCAGCGCATCATCGACGTGCCCTCGAAGCTGGTGGCCGGCGCGTGGCGGCTGCAAGGAGGCGAGGCCGTCATCGGCCAGGAGCTGGCGGAGGACCTGGGTGTGTCGGTGGGAGACCGGGTGCGGCTGACCACGGCGGAGGGGCGCGCGGACAGCTTCCGCGTGGCGGGCATCTTCGACCTGGGGAACCGGGACGTGAATGAGCGCTGGGTGCTGGTGCCGCTGCGCTCGGCGCAGACGCTGCTGGACGTGGTGGGCGGGGTGACGTCGCTGGAGGCGCGCGTGCAGGACGTGTTCGGCGCGGAGGCGCTGGCGGGTGAACTGCGCGGACGCACGGGCCTGGTGGCGGAGAGCTGGATGGCGCTCAACGCGCAGTTGCTCACGGCGCTGCGCTCGCAGAGCAGCTCGCGGTACATGATTCAGTTCTTCGTCATCGTCGCGGTGGCGCTGGGCATCGCCTCGGTGCTGGTGGTGTCGGTGGTGCAGAAGTCGCGGGAGATTGGCATCCTCAAGGCCATGGGCACGCCCACGCGCAAGCTGATGCGCGTCTTCCTCCTGCAAGGCGCGGTGGTGGGCGGCGTGGGCTCGGTGCTGGGGAGCCTGCTGGGGGTGGTGCTGGCGGGCTTCTTCGAGGGGCTGGCGCGCAACCCGGACGGCTCGCCCACCTTCCCCGTGCAGCTCGACGCGACGCTGTTCCTCACGGCGGCCGGGGTGGCGCTGCTGACCGGCGTGCTGGCGGCGGTGGCCCCGGCGCGTCGCGCGGCGAAACTGGACCCGGCGGTGGTCATCCGCAATGGCTGAGCCCGTTCCCGTCATGCGCCTGGAGGGCGTCACCAAGGACTACGGCGAGGAGGTCGTCACGCGCGTGCTGCATGGCATCGACCTCACGCTGATGCCGGGCGAGTTCGTCGCGCTGGTGGGGCCGTCGGGCTCGGGGAAGAGCACGCTGCTCAACCTGATGGGCCTGCTGGACCGCCCCAGCGGCGGGCGCATCCAGGTGCGCGGGCAGGACACGTCCGAGCTGGATGATGACGGGCTGGCGGCGCTGCGGGCGCGGACGCTGGGCTTCGTGTTCCAGTTCCACCACCTGCTGGGAGCCTTCAGCGCGCTGGAGAACGTGATGATGCCCATGCTGGCGGAGCGGGGACGCCAGGACGCGTCCATGCGCGAGCGGGCGCGGGCGCTGCTCGGCGACGTGGGGCTGGCCGAGCGCGCGGATGCCCACCCCAGCCAGCTCTCCGGAGGGCAGCAGCAGCGGGTGGCCATTGCCCGGGCGCTGGCCATGGACCCGGCGCTGGTGCTGGCGGACGAGCCCACCGGCAACCTGGACACGGGCACGTCCTCCCAGGTGTTCGAGCTGCTGCGCCGCTTCAACCGGGAGCGGCGTACCACCTTCCTCATCGTCACCCACGACTCGCGCCTGGCGGAGCGGTGCGACCGGCTCGTCGAGGTGGTGGACGGGCGCATCCGCACGGACCGCCCGGTGACGCGGCCCTGAGACGGCGGGCCCGGCCGGGCCGCGTCCGCCCGCGCGCCTCCCCCGGTGCGGGCCCCGGGAGCGCCTGCCCGCCCGCCCGGTGACGCATGCACGTGGCGGGGCGCGGGCCCACCCTCCGAAAGAGGCACGCCGCGCACGACTCCGTCGGGCCGGAAGGACAGGAGGAGACCACGCCATGCTCACCGTGGGGGACCTGATGACCCGCGACGTCGTCACGTTGGAGGAGACGGACGGCCTGCTCCAGGGGGACGACCTGCTGAAGCTCCACCACATCCGCCACCTGCCGGTGGTGCGCGAGGGGAAGCTGGTGGGGCTCGTCAGCCACCGGGACCTCATCCGCGCGCTGGCGCGTCACCCGGCCACCCGGCAACCGCCGGTGTCCGTCGCCGACATCATGTCGCGCGGGCTGGAGACGGTGACGCCGGACATGCCGGCGCGCGACGCCATCCACAAGCTCCTGGACCACCGCTTCGGCTGCCTGCCCGTGGTGGACGGCGGCGGGACGCTGGTGGGCATCGTCACCGAGTCCGACTTCCTGCGGCTGGCCGCGCGGCTGCTCGACGCCGCGGCGTCCGGGGAGGAGGACACGGCGGGCGCCGGCGCCTCCGTTTCCTGAGTCCTGAGCCGCCGCGCTTCTTCTTGCTTTCCCCGCCGGGGGCCGGAGGATGCGCGCGCCCTCCATGGAAAAGCGCACCGACTGGTACGAGCACCCCGAGTATTACGAGGCCATCTTCGGCACCGACACGGTGCGGGAGGTGGACTTCCTCCAGACGCTCAGCGAGCGCCACGGCACCGGCGGCAAGCTGTGGCTGGAGCCCGCCTGCGGCGCCGGGCGGCTGGTGGCCGAGGCCGTCGGCCGTGGCATTCAAGTGGTGGGCTACGACATCTCCGAGGCGATGCTCGCCCACGCGCGCAAGCGCCTCACGCCCGCGCAGCGCCGCAAGACGCGGCTGGTCCAGTCGCGCATGGAGTCCTTCACCGAGCCCTCGCTGGAGGGACGCGTGGACCTGGCGCACAACCTGGTCTCCACCTTCCGCTACCTGGACAGCGAGGCGGCGGCGCTCGCGCACCTGGCGGGCACGCGGCGGCTGTTGAAGCCGCGCGGCATCTACGTGCTCGGCTTCCACCTCACGGACTACGCGCGCGAGAAGCCGGAGCATGAGCGCTGGGTGGGCCGCGTGGGCCGGGACACGGTGGTGTGCAACACGCACGAGGGCCTGCCCGAGCGCCGCCAGCGCCGCTCCCCCATGCGCAACCGGCTGCGCGTCACCGGCCCGGGGAAGGACTGGCTCATTGAAACGACCTGGTACTTCCGCACGTACAGTGAAGCCCAGGCCCGGAAGCTGTTCCGCGAGGCCGGCCTGCGCGTGGCCGCCACGTATGACTTCGACTACGACATCGACTCGCCCGTGCCCCGGGGCAGCCTCCGGCTGGACCGCGTCTTCGTCCTTCAGCCAGACGGGGAGTGAGAACAATCCGCACGCACGGCATCTCCACGCCCCCGTGGAACCCGCTTGCGTCCTATCAGGACGCGCCTGCGTCCCATCAGGACGCAGCCGGGAGTGAGCGGGAAGCCCCTTGGGGGCTATCTTCTTGAAATTGTTGAGATAGTGCCGGTTGGCACGGGTCGCGCAAAAGAGCTGCGCGTGGCACGACGGGAAACCGGAGTGTCCGCGGTATCGGAGTTTCCAGAACGCGGAAGGAGGGGCCGCTCCTTCCGCGTTCTTCATCTCCGCTACACTGCCTCCTTCCGACGCGGCCCTGGCGGGTTCAGTCGGATGGCTCCGGACGGAGGCGAGTGGATGCACGAGGAGATGGCGCAGGTGTTGACCGCACTGCGCGGAGCGAAGGATTTCGAGACCGCGGCCGCCGCGACGCTGCGTCGCATGCTGGCCCTGGCCCAGGAGGCGGTTGCGTCCAGTAAGTACGCAGCCCGGGCCCGCGTGCTCCGCGGAATCGTCCACCTGCGCCCGGGGGAGGCCTACCGCCGCCTGGCCGCGCTGGATGTGGGTTCCAGTGAGATTACGGATGCCAGCGTGGGTACGCCCTTCTTCACCTCGGCCACGGCGTGGCGTGCGGTGGTGGAGCACCGGTGCGCGGTGTCCATCGACGTCAACGTGGGCACGGTGCAGCCGCACGCGCCCAACGCGCCGGTGACGGGGGACCCGGGACTGGCGGGCTTCCACAGCAACGAGAGCAAGCAGCGCTTCCTCGGGCGCCATGCCACGCACGTGTGCGTGCTGCCGCTGCGCACGCCGGGAGGCAGCATCGAGGGGATGATTTCCCTGGAGGCGGACTGCCTCGCCGCCATGGGACAGGAGTTCGTCTGGCTGGCGATGGGGGAGCGGCTGCAGCTGCTGGCGGATGTCGCCGCGCCGTACCTGGCGGGGCTGCCGCAGCGGCCGGTGGCCACACCGGAGGTGGACGAGTACCTGCCGGTGGTGGGCCGCTCCATGGCGGAGCTGCTGCCCATCCTCCGCGTCTTCGCGCTCCAGGATGAGACCATCCTCGTCAGCGGCGCCACCGGCGCGGGCAAGTCGCGGCTGGCGCGCTGGTGCCACGAGCGCTCCAACCGGCGGGGCCGGCCCTTCGAGACGCTGGACCTGGTGACGGTGCCCGAGGACCTCCAGATGGCGGAGCTCTTCGGCTGGAAGAAGGGCGCCTTCACGGGCGCGGTGAAGGACGCGCCGGGCAGCGTGGCGCGGGCGGACGGCGGTACGCTGTTCATCGACGAAATCGACAAGCTGTCGCTCAAGGCGCAGGCGGGCCTGCTGCACCTGCTGGAGTCGCGCAGCTACCGGCCCCTGGGCGAGGGCACCGGCGAGCGGCAGGCGGACGTGCGCTTCATCATCGGCACCAACGCGGACCTGCACGCGGAGGTTCGCGCGGGCCGCTTCCGCGAGGACCTCTACTACCGCGTCAACGTGCTGCCGGTGCGCATGCCGGCCCTGCAGGAGCGCTCGGACGAAATCCCGCTGTGGGCCCGGTACATGGTCAACCGCCGTCACCGCGAGCGCTCGCCCGAGGGCAACGCGCGGCTGGCGCCGGAGGCGGAACGGCTGCTGGTGGGTGGAAGCTGGCCGGGCAACCTGCGGCAGCTCGACAACATCGTCCGCCGTGCCTACACGCTGGCCATGGTGGAGCAGCCCGGTGCCACCGGGGAGCTGGTGCTCCAGGAGAAGCACGTGGCCCGGGCGCTGGACTACGAGCAGGTGCCCGGCGGCAAGCCGCTTCCGGAGGCGCTGCGCGCGGCGGCGCAGGCCTTCGTCGCGGAGGCGCGCAAGCGCAACACCCCGCTGGATTTGGACCTGGCGGATGCCTTCCGTGGACTGGTGCTGGGCATGGCCATCCGCCAGGTGGGCCGTGACGAGGGCTTCAAGCTGCTGGGCCGCGAGAGCCTGGTGAAGAACCGCAACCACCACAAGGCGCTCAAGCGCGAGCTGGAGAAGGTGGAGTCGCTCTACAAGGCGCTGGGCGAGGACAGCTCTCCCTTCGCGGACCTGCTCTCGGAGGACGAGGCCGCCTGAGCCTTGGCGCCCGGGGCGATTCCCGTCGCGCCGCGCGCCAGCTCGTCACAGACGAGTGAATGGAGACGGAAGGCCATCCGCGCCTCGTGGATGACCTCCTGGGCCTCGTCCTCGTCCAGCTCCAGTCCGTCGATGCGCGAGTGGAGGCGGACGCGGAAGGCGGCCAGCTCCTTCTCGGTGAGGGCTTCGTAGAAGCGGGTGCCCTGGCCGTCCTCCAGCTCGAAGGCCTCCGCGATGAGCCGGCCCCGCGCCGGTGCCGTGAAGAGGTCCAGCATGCAGCGCGCGTAGGCGTGGGCCACGAGCAGGTGCGGCGCGTCCTCCGCCACCTCCCGGAGGCGCTCCGCGTGCAGCCGGACCTCCCGGCAGGCGAAGGCGTCCGTCCGCGTCTCACCACAGAAGTAGAGGAGGTCCGCCTCCAGCGCGGCGGCGCGGCGCAACTCCGGGAGCATCAGCACCGGTGTCAGGGGCGAGTCCACCACGCGCGGCAGCACGCCCTCGAAGGCCGCGTAGAGGAAGTGGAGCTGGCGCAGCCAGGCGGCGTAGTGCTGGGCCCGGACGAACTGGCCGTAGACGCCGCCCTCCCAGGTGTCGAGGAAGAGCGTCTGGAGGAAGAGGGAGCGCTCGGCCTGCTCTCGCGCCTTCTCCGTCCCTTCCTCCAGCAGCACGGACAGCGTGCGCTCCGTGGCGGGTAGCCGGCGGACGCGGGCGGACTGCTCCGTCCGGGGCAGGCGAAGGGAGCCGGTGGCGCTCATTGCTTCCACCCTCCGGTGGACAGGGCGCCCGGCGCGGAGGGCTCGGCCTCCTCGCCGGTGGCTCGCGCCCTCGGGCCAAGCTGCTGGAGCGCCTCGAGCAGCGTCATGCCGATGGCACGCAGGACGTCCTCCTCCAGGCGGAGCGTCACCGGTCCCATCGCCAGGTGGAAGTGCCCGCAGGTGCACCGGGTCACCTCCGCGCACGGGCCTCGTGCCAGCACCGTCTTGCCGCATCCCTGTCCGCGCATCGCGTCTCCTTGATTTTGATTTTGAATATCGAAATCAACAAGATGATGCCCGAAAGGGGGCCGGAGGGCAAGCCGCCCCTGCATCTCGACCCGGGAAGGGGGGCGTTACCGCTCGTCGCGCCCCAGGGACTGGCGCTGCTCGTCCCTCAGGCCCACGAGCACGCTGGCGCCGCTGTCCGCCACGCGCAATTCGCCGTACCTCGCGCGCTCGTACCGGTCCGCGTGGCCCTCCTGGAAGAAGAAGGACTCCGCGCCCAGGCGCACGCGGTGCTGGCGGACGCGGTAGCGGAGCTTGAACTCACCGGGCGCCAGCGGCGTCTCCGGCGTGTCGAAGCGCACGAAGCGCCCCACGCCCTGTTCATCCAGGCGCAGCACCAGGTATCCGTCGGTCGGCTGGAGGCTCACGTCCTGCCACTGCTGGCGGCTGATTTCGTAGTCCAGCACCATGTAGTCGCCCTGCATCAGCGACCGTGGGTCCCTGGGCGCCAGCTCCAGCAACACCGTGCGGCCGTTGGCCAGCACGTACTCCTTCTGGATGACGAGCCCCGCGGGGACGAGGAGCGCGAGCGCCAGCCCTCCGAAAATAATCGCCGCGCGCATCACCGCACCTCCGCCGCCGCGGCCGGGAAGCGCCGCAGGAGGAACAACCGCAGGCCCAGGAACACCAGCCCGCTGCCCATCAGCGCGAGCGCCTTGGCCAGCAGCGTGAGTCCCAGGTCGTAGTAGTACCAGCCGCCCGCCGCGAGCAGGAACGCCGCCGCCAGCCCCACCAGCACGCTGGCGCGCCGATGGAAGCCCAGCACCATCATCCCCACCGCCGCGATGACGGCCGGCGTGTGCAGCGTCATCAGCGCCGTCAGCACCAGCGCGGCGAACACCGCCGCTCCCGCCACGCCGGAGGCCTCCAGCTCCAGCTCCTTCATCACCCGCCACGCGGTGTACAGCGTCACCGCCGTCAGCCCCAGGGTGAGCAACCCATCCGGCGCGCCCGCGCCATGGGAGGGCAGTCCTCCGAACAGGGTGAAGAAGCTGAGCGAGAGCAGCGAGCCGAGCACCCCGCAGGCCAGCGCGTAGGCGGACGGGCCCACCACGTCGCCCCAGCGTCCGCGCCTCAGCCGGGCGCCTTCCAGGAAGAGCCCGTGGACGAGCACGGCACAGGCCAGCAGCCCGAGCTGGAGTCCCAGCTCGCCCATCACCCTCCACATCAGGAACACCGCGGCCGCGGCCATGCTGGCCGCCATCAGGAAGCGCAGGATGGCATCCGGGAAGAGCGCCAGCAGCACCGCGCCCAGCACGAGCTGGAGGAAGGCCGGCGCCAGCTCGCTGTCGAGCGCCACGCCGAAGCCCGCCGACACCATGGCGGAGCCCGCGAGGCACAGCGCCAGCGTGAGCTGCTCCAGGAAGATGCCCTGCGCCGTGCGCCGCAGCAGCGTGGTGCCTCCGCAGAGGACGAGCCCGAGGACGCCCACCACGGCCTCCTCCTTCCACAACCCCACGCAGGCGAGGAAGCTGAGGAAGAACGCGGCGGCCACCCACGCGCCGAAGCCGGCGAGCGCCTTCACGAACCAGGGCGTGGCCACGTGGGTGCGCTGGTGCACCTCCATGGCGGAGCGGGCCCGGGCCTCGGCGTCCGGGGCCACCTGGCCCTCCGCCTGGAGTCCGGCCAACACCTCTTTCAGCGAGGGACGGCGCGCCATCTCAGGCCTCCTCCGTGGTGCCCGTGGCCCGGGCCTCGTTGCGCAGCCACCACACCGCGAGCGCCACCTCGCCAATGACGACGAAGGGCAGGACGAAGAGGCTGAACTCCTCCAGGTCGGCGTCCAGGATGAGGAAGCGGCCCACCCCGGTGGTGACGAGCGTCATGACACACAGCACGCCCAGGGACAGCAGGAACAGCTCGCCTCGCAGGTGGCGGTGCAGCGCGTAGTCCGCCGCCAGCGAGCCCAGCACCAGCAGCAGCGCCACCGCGGCGCCCCGGCCCGCCTCGGACGGCACGAGGATGAAGGCCTCCGCCGCCACGAGCAGCGGGGCCACCGTCATGATGGCCATGGCCCGCGCCACCCACCGTCCCTGGAGCCACGGCACGCCCGCGTTCGCGAAGTGCTCGTACGTGGCCCACGCGAAGCCGTTGAGCAGGCCCAGCCCCACCGCGAGCCAGGCGGCGGTGTCCTCGTCTCCGCCGATGACCTGGGACCAGAAGAGGACGACGCCCGTGTCGACGAGCACGAGCAGGAACAGCCACAGCGGCGCGAAGCGTGACAGCGCCACCCACGGCAGGATGAGCGCGGCCCACCCGACG
This sequence comes from Myxococcus sp. RHSTA-1-4, assembly GCF_020037125.1. Lineage (GTDB taxonomy): Bacteria > Myxococcota > Myxococcia > Myxococcales > Myxococcaceae > Myxococcus. The sequence goes on along the minus strand of NZ_JAIQDG010000018.1, from coordinate 137,679 downwards.
AACAGCTCGTACGGGTCGGCGCCCGTCTGGTACGCCTGCCCGTACACGGCCAGCAGCGCTCCCACGAGCACCGCCGAGGCCAGCAGGGACAACTGGCCGGCGAGCCCCTCGCCCAGCCGCCATGCGGCCACGGCGGTGCCGGTGATGGCCACCGCGATGAGGCCCAGCTTCCCGAAGCGGTGCATGGCCGCCCAGTTGTAGGCGAAGAAGTAGATGACGCCGGAGAGCACCAGCAGCGTGCCCAGCGCCATCAGCGTGGTGGACAGGAAGCGCCGCCACTCGGGCCGGGACGGCGTGGCCGTGGACAGGTGCAGCGCGCGCTCCAGCGCCGCGGGTTGCAGGACTCCGGCCTCCGCGAGCGCGCGCAGGCGCTCGGGAGTCGCGGGCAGGTCGAGAAGGTCTTTCAGCACCCGCGCAGTGTAGCCGCACCGGCGGCGCGAGGCTCCAGGAGACCCCTCCGTGCTTCAATCTTCGGGGTGGGGGACCTCGGTGGCGGACGGACCGGGCTCGCGAGAGGCCGTGTTAGGTTCCCGCCCACGGCGCCGCCGGGCGCCGGTTCAGGGGGAATTCTCGAGATGGCGAACATGAAGTGCCTGAAGTGCGGCCGTGTCCTCGACGTGACGGGGCTCGCGCCGGGCTCCAACATCACCTGCGCGTGCGGCAACGTGGCGTCCGTTCCCGCGGGGACGAGCAGGAAGACCCTCTTCGCCATCCTGGCGGTGTCCGGCGTGGTGCTGCTCTGTCCGTGCGTGGGCATCCTGTCCGCCATCGCCATCCCCAACTTCATCCGGTTCCAGTCCCGCGCGAAGCAGGCGGAGTGCAAGATGAACCTGAAGGCCTGGTACACGGCCCAGCAGGCGCATCAGGCCGGTGCCAACGCCTTCGAGCCGGACGTGTCGAAGGTGGGCTTCATGCTCGAGCGCGGCAACCGCTACGCATACTTCGCCGGCGAGGGACCGATGGAGTCCCGCGCGGAGGCGCAGGCCACGGGGACGGAGGGCGCGGTGTCGGTGGGCGTGGACACCTTCCGCTTCGCCGCCATGCGGCCCCTCTCCATCGCGGACCTTCCCCGGGAGGTGGCCGGCCAGCTCGGCGTGTCCGGCGAGTGCCCCGACTGCGCCATCACCCTGGCGTGCGCGGGGAACATCGACAACGACGAGACGCTGGACGTCTGGGTGGTCTCCTCCGGGGAGCTGGGCCTCCGGGACGTGAACGGAGCGCCCGTGGTGCCGGGCGTGCCCGCGAACATCGTGAACGACGTCACCGACTGAGGCCGGCGTCCTGTCCTTCCAGACACTTACGGCGGGGAAAATTCCCCTGGAATGATTCTTCGAGACGGCGGCGGCCTCGGTCCCTCCATGGGGCTGGAACGATTCGACAGGCCCCCGGACCGTCATGACTCCAGAATCCGTCCATCGCGCCGCCCCGCCCGTGACGGGCAACCGGGGCGGGCGCACGCCCTTCGTGCTGCTCGGGCTCGGCGCCGCCGTCCTGCTCGCCGGAGTGGCGCTGCTCGTCCGTGGCTCCGGAGGTGGGGAAGGCCCCGTCACGGAAGCAGCCCCCGAGGTCCACGCGCGAGGTTCCTCGGGGCAGGGCGGTTCCGGCGGCCACTCCGGACAGGGTGGGCAGCAGGCCGTGGAGCCGCCTCCGCGCTTCGACGCCACCGTCTGCTGGCAGGACATCGAGCGCTTCAACGACGAGGTGACGATTGGCAACTTCCGCCAGTGGGCCGCGCCCCTGCTGGCGTCGAGGGACCCGCTCGTCAGGGACTACCTGCGCGAGCGCCTCACGGAGCTCATCGGCAACGACGCGGCCCGCGCGGTGGAGGTGCTGGGCTGGGCCCGCGACGCCGGGCCCCGGGAGTTCAACGTCATCATGACGGCCCTGCGGGCCTCGGAGGCCGTGCACCAGCCCCAGGTCGCCGCGCGGCTGCTGGAGCAGGGCCTGGACGCCGGCCTCGACGGACCGCGGCGCGCGGGCATCCTCTCCGCCCTGGACACGCAGAAGCGGCTCGGCCCGGAGGCGCTCGGCCGGCTCGCGGACTTCGCGAAGGACCCGGCCTCCGGTGAGGCGGGCTGGGCCGCCACCCGCACCATTGCCCGGGTGATGAAGCGCGACTTCAACGAGAAGGGGAACCTCGCGCCGTACATGGACAAGCTGCTCACCATCGGCACCGAGTCGCCCGACGAGCAGATCCGCTACCTCGCGCTGTCCATGCCCATGCACGCCACGCCCGTGCTGGATGAGGAGGCCAGCGCCCGGTACGCGAAGATTCTCACCAGCGAGGGCAGCCCGGACGGCCGCGAGGCCGCGGCGCACAACCTGTCCGTGTCCGGCGGGGACAAGGCGAAGACGCTGGAGCTGTTCGCCCAGTCCTTCGTGAGCGAGCAGGAGGTGTGCGTGCGGTGGGCCCTCTTCCGCTTCGCCGCGCGGGTGGCCGGCCGGGATGCGCTTCCCGTCATGGCGAACATGGCCGTCATCGACCCGCGCTTCCAGCCGCTCCACCAGGTCTTCGAGCGTATCTACGCGAGTGGCACCCTCGACTTCGTGCGGGTGTGGAACAGCCTGCCCGACCAGGACCCCTTCGGCTGCCTCGACCGCCACCACTGAGCACGGGAGCCCCTCTCATGACACGCTCTTCCTTCGCCGCGCGCGCGCTCGGCCTGCTCTCGCTCACGCTGTGCCCCATCCTCCCGTCGCCGGCCCTGGCCTCGCCGGACCCGGCCCCCGCGCTCCGGGCGGAGACCTGCTCCGTCGAGGGGCTGATGGACAGCATCCGCCGGGGACTTGGCTCGAAGTCGGAGGCCTACAAGAAGTACCTGCGCACGCTGCTGCGCGAGTCCGCCGTCACGCTGCCCGACGCGGAGCTGCGCGCGGCCTTCGAGCGTGAGACGGACCCGGTCATGCTCGAGCACCTCGCCGCCGCGCTGGTGGCACGTACCGAGCGCGAGGCGGACTCCGACGCCCTGGGCGTGGTGGCGAAGCGCATCCTGGAGGAGCGCGACCCGGCCCTCCGCGTCGCCTCCCTTCGCGCCCTGCGGCGCACCAGCGCCATCGAGAACACCGGCGACCTGTACGAGCGCCTCGTTCGGGACGCCTCGCCCGAGGTGCGCCAGGAGGCCGCGACGAACCTCATCGAGGACAACCTCCACGTCTACTCGGGCCACCACGGTCCGGCCGCGGACCTGGCGGTGTCGGCGGCGGCCGCGTCCTCGGACCCGAAGGTGGCTTCGAGGATTCTCGACAGCATCTCGACGGAGCACATCAGCGCGGAGTCGGCGGACCGCATCAAGTCGCTGCTGCGCAGTGATGACGCCGCGGTTCGCGCGGCGGCGGCCAACGCCCTGGGCGGCGTGCCCGCGGAGCAGATGGCGGGCGCGCGAGAGACGCTGCTCGCCATGTACCGCGACGAGCGGGACTCCGGAGTGCGGAAGATGCTCCTCCAGAGCATCGCCCAGCTCGGCTTCGCCGCCGCCATTCCCGACCTCCAGCGGCTGCGTGGAATGGACCCCGCGCTGACGCCGGAGGTGGACGCGTGGATTCGGGCTCTCGGCATGGGCCTTCAGGAGTGGAGCCTGCTCCTGAGGGAGAAGCAGCGGTTGCAGCAGGCTCCTTGAAGAGCAGTCCACTCGGGGGCCGGTCCTCCGGCCCGAAAGGAATGACGATGCGGAGCATCATGAAGACAGGGCTGGCCGCGCTGGCCCTCATCCCCGTGGCGGTGACGGCGCACGAGGTTCGCGGCACGCACACCGGCACGGTGACGGCGCTCACCACCTATCCCAGCAGCGGCAACTTCCACGGCGCGGTGGACATCGGCGCGGGCGGCCAGTGCAACTACTGGGGCGCCGAGACGGGCGTGGTGGGCTCCGTCTACTGGAACGTCACCATCCGCACCACGGGCATCGTCTGCTACGGCAGCGGGAGCGGCAACCAGAACGAGGCGAAGCACGTCTGGCAGAGCGGCTGGACGTTCCGCCAGTGGCACTTCATCAAGACGGGCAACTCGTACGACCGCACGTGTGACCGCTGCCAGGTGGGCAACATCGGCGGCACCGGCAACGCGAGCGGCCCGCACTCGCACCTCCAGCAGGACAAGCTCGGCACCAACGACACCTCCTGGTACCAGGGCTACACCACCCAGGGTGAGAGCGTGAGCCGCTCGGAGACCCTCGGCTACCTCGACTAGCCGATGCGGGCCGAGCCAAGGCCCGCTCCCACCCGGAGGCGAAGTCTCCCCGCTCGTCTCCTCGCCGCTGGGGTCGCAGGTGCGCAGTCATCCGCATCTCCCCCGGGTGGAGCAGGCAGGGCCCGGTCCTTTCAGCGGCCGGGAAGCGAGGCCCCCGACTCGCTTCCCGGCCGGTCTGGGATGGGCTCTCATCGGCCCACCTCATGACGCCTTCGCTCAAGCCCCTCTTCCTCCTCGCGGACAGCTCGCCCCTGTTCTGGCGTGGCGGAGACAGGCCGTTCCTGGACTGCCTTCACACGCTGACGCGCGCCGACCCGGGTGTCCCGCCCATTCGCGCGGCGTACCTGGGGGCCTCCAACGGCGACGTGCCCGAGTTCTACGAGCTGTTCACCGGCGCCATGTCCCTCGCGGGCATCTCCCAGTGCCGGATGATTCCCTCGGCGCCCACGGACGAGGACCGTGCGTGGCTCTCACGCGCGCACGTCATCCTGCTGGCGGGAGGAGACCCGCTGCTGGGCTGGGAGACCTTTCGTGGCAACGGTGTGGAGTCCCTCCTCCGCGAGCGCCACCGCGACGGCGCCGTCCTCATGGGCATCTCCGCGGGCGCGATGCAGCTGGGCACACGGGCCTGGAGCGACCCCGCTCCCCGGGAGATGACGCTGTTCCCGGTCCTCGGGCTGGCTCCCTTCATCGTCGGAGTTCACGAGCAGCCGGACTGGACGGAGCTGAAGCGGGCCATGCGGGCCGCGGGCGCGGGGGCTCGCGGAATCGGCATTCCCCTGGGAGGTTGTGCCCTGGTGCACCCGGACGGGACGCTGGAGCCGCTGCGCCACGCGCTCGTGGAGTTTCGCTACGAGGCGGGCACGCTGCGTGAGGGACGCATCGAGCCCCGGCCGGGTCAGTCGCTGGTGACGAGGTAGGGCTCGGGCAGGGGGCGCTCCTCGCAGTCGAGCGCGGTGCCGTCCTCCCACGCGAGCATCAGCAGGTCCGCGGGCCCGTCGAGCGCGATGATGGGGTGGTGCCAGAGGCCCGGGCGGTAGTTCACGCCCTGGCCCGGGCCGCAGACGAAGGCGCGGAGCTGGGACAGGTCCGGCTCGCCGCGCGCGTCCTCCGGGCACACGACGACGAGGAAGCGCTTGCACGCGAGCGCCACGAACATCTGCGTCGAGCAGGGGTGGCGCTCGAGCAGCCGCACCTGGAAGGGCAGCGTCTTCGCCACCGAGCGGAACACGGCGAGGTTGGGCTGAGCGCCGGGCCGGCTGCCGGCGAGCCGGGCCACGCGGTCGAAGCGGGTGGCGGTGCCCTGGTTGGCGCTGGAGCCGCCGGACAGTTCCAGGCCGATGACGTCACCGAAGGGGGCGAAGGCCTCACGCGTGAGGGGCTGGGCGCGGATGGGCTGTCGCGGCTGTGACATGGGCCGCATCTTGCCTCAACCCGGGAAGCTGCTCGAAGCCGCTCTGGTAGCATGCGGGCGGACAAGGACACGGTGATGGGCTCCGTCAGACACGACCTCCAGAATCGACGCCTGCTGCTCCTGTTGTCCTCCCTTCTCCTGCTGGGCGCTCGGAATCCCATGCACTCCACCTCCGTCATTCCTCCTCCCAAGGTCCTCGCGGCGCAGTGGTCGGACGTCCACTCGAAGGAGTTGCCGCTGCCGCCGCTGGTGCGGCATGGCGACGTGGAGAAGCACCTGAAGGCCCTGCGGGAGCGGGCCCCGGACCTGTTCCTGCTGGAGGTGGTGGGGCACTCGGTGGAGGGGCGGGCGCTGTACCACGTGTCACTGGGCACGGGCGCACGGCACGTCCTGCTCTGGTCTCAGATGCACGGCGACGAGCCCACCGCCACCACGGCCCTGCTGGACTTCCTCGAGTACGTCCGGACGCACCGTCAGGAGCCGTGGGTGGCGCGGCTGCTGGGCGAGCTGACGCTCCATGCCGTGCCCTTGCTGAATCCCGACGGCGCCGAGCGCTTCCAGCGCCGCAACGCGCAGGGCATCGACATCAACCGGGATGCGCTGGCGCTCCAGACTCCGGAGGCGCGGGCGCTGAAGGCGCTGCGGGACAGGCTCCAGCCCTTCATCGGCTTCAACCTCCACAACCAGGGCTGGCGGCACGCGGTGGGGCGGACGGGGCGGCCGGCGTCCATCTCGGTGCTGGCGGCGGCGTTCGACGAGAGGCGGAGCGACAACCCGGGCCGGCTGCTGGCGAAGAAGGTATGCGGGGTGATTCGAGACGCGGTGGAGTCGCTCGCGCCGGGGCAGGTGGGCCGCTACGACGACTCGTTCGAGGTGCGCGCCTTCGGCGACAACATGACGCGCTGGGGGACGCCCTCGGTGCTCATCGAGACGGGGGCGTGGCCCTCGCGGACGCCGGACGAGCCGCTGGTCCGGCTCAACTTCGTCGCGCTGGCCACGGCGCTGGACGCGCTCGCCACCGGGAGGGCCGAGCAGGCGGATGTCGCGCGCTACGAGACCATTCCGGAGAACAACAGCTCGGGGCTCGTCCACCTCCTGCTCAAGGACGTGGGCCTGTTCGGCGCGGGAGGAAGGCCCTTCACCGCGGACGTGGGCATCGCCGTGACGCGCGAGGTGCGCCGCCAGGGCACCCAGCTCATCCTCGACCACGTGGGGAAGGTGGAGGAACTGGGCGACCTGCGCGTCCTGGGAGCCATCGAGACGGTGGAAGGCGCGGGGCTGTTCGCCGTGCCGCTGGCGGGGCGGACCGTGAAGGAGGGGGACACCGTCCGCCTGGACAAGCCTGGGGCGCAGCCCGTGGAGCCGGGGCAGCTCGCGGAGCTGATGCTCCTGAAGCCACTGGAGCAGGCATCCAGCTACCGCGTGGAGCACGTCATCCGTTTTGACTGGTGAGTGGGCCTGGGCTTCTGGACCGGGTCGCGCACTGTGTCCATGAGAGAGTGTCATTGCGCGCCTACGTGAACGTAGGACAGGGAACCCATGTCTCAGGCCGTGCCGCTTTCGCTCCGCATCGTGATGCTTGTCGCCGGCACGCTGCTGGCCGCGTGCAGCAGTTCGACCGCGATGGGGCCCGGGCCCCGGAGGGCTTATGCACAGTCAATGGATTCCGCGACGAGCGCGTGTCTGCGCAACCCTGCCTGCTACACCCAGGTGGGGGACGATGCGGTGCTACCCTGGCTGTCACGCGCCGCCTCCGCTGCGCGCACCGTGGCCGCCACGCTGCGGCTGCTGGAGGCCGCGGAGATACAGCGCGTCGAGTTCATCCTGGTGGAGTGCGCGAAGCTGGCGAACTTCGAGGTCAACGAACGGGTGTTCGGCGAGGGGAAGCGGCCCACCCGGGAGCAGTGCGAGAAGGTGGTGCGGAGAGACTCCAAGGACAAACCCGTGACGTGGGCCATGGACCTGGGGACCGCGAAGCACGCGGTGGCCCTGAAGTGCGCGGAGAAAAGACTGAAGGAAATGATACCGGGCAACTTCAGTGTGGAGCCGCGTTACTTTCGTGACCCGAGAACGGGGCGATTGCGCTTGCTGGACCCCGAGGACGTCAAGCTCTGGCTCCAGGAGGGGCTGTTTCACCTGCTGCTCGGCACGCTGGTGCCGGACGTCGTGCTGCATGCCTCGGGAGACCCGCTCAAGGTGCAGACGGCCTATGATTTCGAGTTTCCATGTGCGAGCTCGAAGGAGCCCGAATGGGAGCGTTACCCTCAAGATCATCCCCATCAGGGGAGAACCCAGGGAGACGTCTACCATGAGGATCTGCAGATGGCAGTAGAACCAGCTCGTGTTTCACCAGGTTATGGGATTTCGCGATGAGCCATGGGTACCCTCGGATACGTGTGCCACTCCTCGTCGAGGATGAGCTTGTTACTGTCCTCCGTGAGAGCGTGAGCCTCACCTTCTACATGCATTGTAATCACGAGGCGGTCGCATCTTCGGTGATGCGCTCGCTGGAAATCTACCTTCGTGTGGTCGGGCAAGATTCGCTTGGTTGGTATCGTGGCAAGGATGGGCTCTGGCGGGAGCTCGACAGTGCGGGCTGGGCACTCACTCATGAGGAGATTCGCGGCCCGCGCTTCGCAAACGTCGACCTGCGTGGTCGAACGGAGTCCTTGAGTTATTCATTCAGCTATCGTGGCAAGGAGCTGGAGGACCCCCTCTCCAAGCAATGGGGCTACGATCCAACATCCGCGGTGTCCTTCTTGCTGCCCACGGAGTTCCTGGAGGAACACGGACCTGGCAGGGTTCGCGAGTTGGCACTGGAACTTGGCGCGGAACTGCCCTTCAGTTCGGGGCAGACAGGGCTCGCCTTCCATATGATGTCGTGGCTGAGCAGCAATACGCCTGTTTTTCGAGAGAAGAGCCTGCTCCATCCGGGCCTGGACCTCGTGGACCTGGAGCGGCTCTCCAACAGGCTAGGGACGAAGATACGGGGCCCCGCCTGGCTCACCTTCCTGGGGGAGCCGGTCCTCAGTGCGCTCGGCGGCGCGGCGAGTCTGCGCGAGCGCCTGCACTCGCCCGCAACCTCCGTGCAGGACTTGGGTGGAAATCGGGCCTTGGTGACATTGGGCCCATGGCCCGAGGCGGGAGAGCTGACGCGGGGGGACACGCTGCCGCATTACCGGGAACTGGCGCGCGTGTTGGAGCCCTGGCTCTACATGCACCAGGGGGGATGGGGAAACCTCACGGAGGCGGAGATTCGCCGCTGGGAGCGTCGCTTCCTGGACTGACTCCCGCGTGCCAACGTTTCGGCTGGTGAGCAATCCGCAAGAAGTTCCAGGAACGGCTCGTCCGAGCCCTCTACCGTGGGTGTCTTTCCAGGAGAGGAGACACATCCATGGCTTCCATCCGCAGGGAGATACACATCGACGCCCGCCCCGAGGATGTCTGGGCGGCGGTGCGGGACGTCGGCGCGGTGCACCAGCGCCTCGTGCCGGGAGTCCTCACCGACGCGCGTCTCGACGGAGACGCCAGGGTCGTGACCTTCGCGAACGGCACGGTGGTGCGGGAGCTGATTGTCGACGTGGACGACCAGGCTCGCCGGTTCGCCTATGCGGCGGCCGGGGAGCCCTTCAAGCACCACAATGCATCGTGGCAGGTCTTCGCTGATGGACGGGGCGGCACCCTGTTCGTGTGGATTACCGACGTGCTGCCGGACGCACTCGTGCCCGCCATCAGCCCGCTCATCGACCAGGGGCTCCGCGACATGAAGCAGACGCTGGAGCGCCAAGCCGCGCGCGGTTGAGCCGCGATTCGTCCTCGACTACCGGGCCGCGGGCCGCGCCGTCCAGGCCTCGGCCCTGGCGGCCTCCTCCGCGAGCCCTGCCTTCTGGAGGCGGGTGCGTGCCTCCTCCGCCATGCGCCGGGCGTCGGCGTGCCGCCCCAGCCCCCACAGCGCCTTCGCCAGGAAGAAGCGCGCGCGGGCGCCGTCCTGCGGCTCGGCGTCTTCCAGTCCCACCAGGGCCGTCTCCAGTGAGCGCGCCGCCTCCGCGTACTCGCCACGTCCCAGCGCCACCCGCCCCAGCCCCAGCAATGCCAGCGCGGTGACGGGATGGGTGTCTCCCTGGGTCTTGTGCAGCACCGCGTACGCGCGGCGCAGGTGCGGCAGCGCGTCCGCGTCCCGCCCCTCGTTCAGCAGCGCTTCGCCCCAGCTCTGCTCGAAGATGCCGATGTTCTGATTGTCCGGCCCCAGGGTGCGCTCGATGATGGAGAGGGCCCGCTGGTAGCGCGACGTGGCCTCCTCCCAGTTCCCCCGCGTCAGGAAGCAGCCCGCCGTGTTCTGCAACGCATTGGCCACCTCCGGGTGGTCGGGCGGCAGCGTGCGTTGGAGCAGCACCAGCGCCTGCTCCGTGGCGGCACACGAGTCCTCCTCGCGCCCCATGCGGTCATACACGACGGCCAGGTTCGTCCACGTCGCGGCCAGCAGGGTTCCATTGGGCATCTCCGCGCGCTGCTGCATGGCCAGGGCACGCTGGAGGGTGGTCAGCGCGGCCGCGTAGTCCCCGGAGTACGACTGGGCCGACCCCAGGTTGCCGAGCACCAGCGCCAGCTCCGGCTCCGCCGAGGCCCCCTGCGCTTCCAGCACCTGCGCCGCCAGGGTGAAGTGCTCGAGCGCCTTTTGATAGGAGCCGAACCGGTACTCCATCATCGCCAGCGTGTTGTTGTACTGCGCCTTCAGGGAGAGGCTGCCACCCGCGCGCTCCACCGCCAGCTCCGCGTACCGGGCCAGCCGCTCTCCGTCGTCGTGCCGCTCCAGCCTGTTGCCCACCACGCCCATCAGCCCGGTGCGCGCCCGTGCCAGCGTCTGCAGGTCGCCCACCCGCTCCGCCACCAGCGCGGCCTCGTGCAGTGAGTCCTCCGCCTTCGCGAACTCGCCCAGCCGCTCCTCCAGCATTCCCGCCTGCAGCCACGCCTCCGCCTCCACCTGGAGCAGGCCCGCTTCGTGCGCTTCTTTCGTCAGCGCGCTCGCGCGCTCCAGCCCCGCGGCGTAGCGGCCCGCGGCCAGCAGCGCGCGGACCTCGGACAGCCGGGTCCGGAGCTTCGCCAACAGGGGCTGCAGCTCCGGCGGCACCAGCGGAGCGCCCGAGGCCAGCGCGCTCCAGTCCGCGCACGCCGCCAGGTCCGGTAGCGAGCGGCTGGCCCGCGGCGCCTTCTCCACCACCTGTGCGTCCACCGTGGTGAGCACCTCGGCCAGCGCTCGCAGGTCCTCCCGCGCCCGGTCCAGGCACGCCAGTCGTAGGGCCAGCATCCGCGCTGGCTGCGAGCGCTCCACGTGGGTGGCCACGCACGCGTCGCGCCGGGCCTCCGTCCAGCGCGCCGCGTAGGCGTCCAGCGCGCCCTCCACGGCGCGCGCCACGGTGTCCGCCCCGGGGACGCCGCTGCGCGTGAAGGCAGTACGTACCGCCTCGCGCCGCGCGCCGTCCCAGGCCCCGTCCAGCCGCGCCACGCCCACGCACGCGTCGGCCCGGGCCCGCAGCAGCGCGCGTGCCCCCACCGGTGCCGCCGCCACCGCCAGCACCGCCGCCCCCGCCGCGAGCCAGCGGCGGCGCCGGCGTGCCGGGTCTCTCTCCAGCTCCGCCACCAGCGCCTCCACCGAGGGGAAGCGCTCGTCCGGCGAGGGGCTCAGCCCGCGCAGCAGTGCCCGGCGCACCGGGGCCGGCACCGTCCTGCCCGCGGGCGGTGGCCGCACCCGGCCCTCCCGCGTGGCCTCGTTCAGCTCCGCCAGCCGCGTCCCGGCGAAGGGCCGCTCGCCGTAGAGGGCCTCGTAGGCCGCCACGCACAGGCTGAACTGGTCGCTGCGCGCGTCGGTGCCGCGGCCCTCCCGCTGCTCGGGCGCCATGTACACCGGCGTCCCCAGCAGCGCGCCGGAGTGGGTGAGGGGCGCGTCCAGCGGCGGGGCCCCCGCGCCTTCACCCCGTCGCTCCGGCTCCACGCCGTCCCGCGAGCGCGCCAGCCCGAAGTCGGTGATGCGCGCGCGGCCGTCGCGGCCCACCATGATGTTGTCCGGCTTGACGTCGCGGTGCACCAGCCCTGCGGCGTGTGCGGAGGCCAGGCCCCGTCCCGCGTCGCACACCACGCGCACCACCTCGCGCCACGTGCGAGGACGCTCCTTCAGCCACGCCGACAGGGTGCCGCCGTCCACCCACTCCATGGCGACGAAGACCTGGTCCTTCCAGGTGCCCACGTCGAAGACGGGGACGACGTTTGGGTGGGACAGCCGCGCCAGCGCCTGGGCCTCGCGCTGGAGCCGCGTGCGTGCCTCCGCGGATGGACCGCTCCGTGTCGGGTGCAGCAGCTTGAGTGCTACCCGGCGGTGCAGCTCCGGGTCATACGCGGCATACACCACGCCCATGCCACCGGAGCCCAGTGGTTCCAGCAGCACGTATCGCCCGAGCGCCGTGCCGCGCGCCAGCAACGGCGCATCGCCCGCCGTGGCCTCGGTCCCCGCGAGGGACATCGTCCGGGGAGTGATTCCCCGGTCCGCCAGCAGGGCCACGGCCTCCAGGCACTCCGCGCAGCCGCGCAGGTGGCGCTCCACCGCCTCGCGCTCGCGGGTGGAGAGCGTGCCGTCGGCGAAGGCGACGAGCCCCTCGTCCTCGGGGCAGGGCGTCGCCGACGGGCTCATGTTCCGAGTCCCTTCGAGAGCGACAGGTGGACCTGGCTGCGCACCAGCTCCATGAGCGACTCGAATTCCTCCGGCCCCAGGCGCAGCGCCTCCATGAGCCGGGCGCGGATGCCGGCCAGCAGCCGCTCCCGGGCCCGGGCAATCCACCGCGCCGCCGTGGCCCGGTGCACCCCGTACGTGCGGCCAAGGTCATCGATGGTCAGGCCCTTGGCGAAGTGGAGCCGCAGCACGTTCACCTCGGTGTCCTCCAGCTCCGCGAGCGCCGCGCGGAAGGCCTGCTGGAAGGCCTCGCGGTACTCGCCCTTGATGAGCGCCAGCTCCGGGTCTGGCGAGGGCATGGACAGCCCCGTGACGAGCCGCTCGTCCAGGCTCACCGGCTGGACGCCCCGGCGCAGGTTGAGCGCCACGCGCGTGGCGACGACGCCCACCCACGCCTCCAGCGGGCCCCGGCCGGCGTATTCGAGAATGCGGGGCGCGCTGCCCGCGGAGCCCAGCAGCAGCCGCTCGCGGACGCCCTGCCGCACCTCCTCGATGAAGGCGGCGGATGCGTCCACGCGGCGGGCCGCCTGGGCCACCCGCTCGCTCACGCGCCGGTCCAGCTCCTGCTGGGCGCGGGGGTTGCCGTCCGCGCAGGCCAGGGTCAGCACCCGGTCCTCCAGGTACACGGTGGCGGGAAGGGCGCCGTCGCGGAAGCTCCGTTGGAGCGCCTCGCGCAGCCGTGAAGGCGGTACGCCCCAGGCCGCGCACGCGGAGGCGGCGGCCTCCAGTTGCGCGCGCAGCCACGCCTCACGGTCCTGCTGGGACGCCGGGGGGACATCGTGTGTGTCGGGGAACTCTGACTCTGCGTCGGAAGGCATCCGCGGGCCTGGAAGGACAGGACCCGCATTGTGCCCTGGTTGCGCGGTGTGATGAACCCCTGCTGCGCACGGTGAGGGGCCTCCGGAAGCCCGGAGGCTCAGCCCTTGGAGCACCACTTGCCGATGGCTCGCTCCTCGGCCTGCTGGCCGCGCTCGCGCAGGCCCGCGAGCAGCTTCTCCTGGTCCATCGTCCCGTCCAGCGTCTTGTAGGTCAGTCCTGTCGTCCAGCTCCCGTTGGCGAGGGACTCCTTGTGGAACTGCTCGAACTCCTCGTAGACCTTCAAGGCCTCCTGGTTCATCGCCTTGCAGCGCTCCACCCGGCCGGCGTCCCGGTGCAGCTCTCCGCGCCGCACGAAGTGCTGGAGCTGGTTGTACGCCGCGGCGCCCCGGGAGCCGGAGGCCTCGCACACCAGCTTCGGGTCCGTGGAGCCGCAGGTCGTCGTGGTGAGACTCGTGTCCTGGCTGTAGATGCGCACCGTCGCCGTCTTCACGCGGATGATGCCTCTCATCTCCACGTCGACCGGCGCGGACATCACCACCACGTCCTTGCGGCTGAGCCCCGGGAACTCGCGCTTGAAGGACTTCTTGATGTCCGCGGGGATGGCGCCCGGCTTGGGGAACTTCTTGCAGTCGAGCTGCTGGGCCGCGATGGGCGTGCCAATGGACTGCCATGCGCCGTACCGGCCGGTGCCCGGGTGCTCCTCGATGGATTGGAAGCCGTAGTCCACGTAGCCGCAGCCGGAGAAGCGCTGCCGCTCCACCTTGGCGTAGGGATACACGTCCTCGTCGCTCAGCCGCTGCTCCTGGAGGGCCAGCTCGCACAGGGCGAGGGAGACGGGGACGTCCATGACGCCGATGTCCACGGGGCCCGAGTAGCGGAGCACCGTCGCGTCCGCGCGCGCCGCCCGGTCGAGCTGCTTGTGGACCTGCTCCTCCAGCTCCCGCGGCTCCGTGCCGCGCTCGCCCACGTTCCGGCAGGAGGAGATGGCTTCATCCACCAGCTCCAGCGCCTCCGGGTCCGCCTGCGTCACGCGAGTCCCATCACCGAAGGCCTGCTTCGCGCGTGGGCCCGCCCGCTCCATCAGCTTCTGCTCGATGGCGAGCAGCCGGCCGCGCGCCTGCTTCAGCCCCGCCGTTCCCTCCGCCGGAGCCTCCGGGCCGTACAGCGCTTCACGCAGCGAGTAGTGGGGGTTGGACCACGTGTGCAGCCGGCCCGCGTCCAGGTCCTGCTCCAGCGCGTCCAGCTTCCGCGCGAGGCCGTCGAGGTTCGCCGCTCCCGCGGGCAGGGAGCCGAGAGAGATGACCGTGGCCACGCAGGCCGCGCCGATGTGCTTCCGCATGATGAAGATTCCTCCGGTGTTGCCCACGGACACACCGGCGGGAATTCCGTCGCACGGAAAATGGCGCCCGCGTGTGGGCCTCGACTCGCCTTGCCCGTCAGGGGGCATCGTCGAGCGAGGTGCTCCTGCACGCGGCCATGCCGGGGAAGGCGGAGTACCCCCGCCGGCAGCCGACATCGCGGATGGCGAGGGCGCGCTGCCGGGCATCGAAGACCTGCAAGGCCGTGGTGAGCTCCGCCACGAGCTGGGCCTTGAGGGCCTCGGTCTGGCTGCTCGGACCGGAGGCCACCCCCGCCAGGTCGCAATCTCGAGCAGCGCGTCGAACACCTCGCTCAGGGCCGCCTCGGTGGTGCGCTCGGCGGGCGGCAGCGCGGAGAAGTCCACGCCGGTCTCCCAGACGTGCCGCAGCACGTGCATCGTCTGGACGCACTCGGCGTTGGACATGTCGATGGTGAAGGTGCGCTGGAGGCCGGTGGGGCCGTAGCTGGAGGACGCATCGGTGCAGACGTGGTGGGAGATGCGGTCGGCCAGCGTATGCAGGTAGATGCCGGCCCGGGCCTCGGCGGCATGGGCTCCGATATAGGCGTCGAAGTCGGGCGCGAGCACGCCCGCGTCATCGTCGATGACCTGCGGGCCGGTCTGCAGGTTGAAGGGAATGGCCGCCGGTCCCACCGCCGCCAGGCTCCCGGCGATGGTGCCGGGCTGCCCGGCGCCCTTCAGCCCTGCGGCTCACCCTGGCGCGGTAGCGCCATGGGAAGTGGATGTCCGGCTCCCGCTGGATGGGGGCCTCGACGCACGGGGACTCGACTTCACGAGGCCGTGAGTATCACGGCCTACGGCACGAGCCGCTGGGTGGACCAGACCTCCGGGTTGCGCCGCGGGGACGGAGTGTCGCTCGTGCCTCCGAGCACGAAGACGCGGCCCTCAGCGCTCAGCGCGGTGGCGAAGCCGCTGCCGGGGCCGTAAAGCCTGGAGGCCGGCCGCCAGTTCGTCACGCTGCCATCGGCCCGCAGGTCCGCGGTGAGTGTCAGCCCCCGCGGCATGAGGACGAGGAGCATCTCGGGCAGCGCCACGAGGCGGACCCCGTGCTGCCCGGAGCCCCCAAAGCCCACCCATCCCATCCAGGGAGGCTGGGACTCCGCGCGCCAGTCCTGTCCCGCGCCGGGAGTGAAGGAGTAGAGCCGCCCGCGTGTGTCCACGGAGTAGAGCCGCCCATTCGCGAGCGTCGCGCCCTGGTCATAGTGGAGCGCGGCCGGTGCCTCGATGACCTCCCAGCCGGAGACCCGCGCCTCGGGACTTGCGGAGACCTTCGCGCGCAGGACCTTGGGTGCGCCTTCGGTGAAGGAGGCGCTGTTGAGCGAGCCCCCGACGACCCACAGCGCATCTCCGCTGGCGACGAGTGAGTGCCAGGCGCGAGGCTCGGGCAGGGGCGCTTCCTCGCGCCAGGGCCCCAGCGTTCCGTCCTCCTGGATGAGCGCTGAAATCACAGCGTTCGTGAAGTCGCTCGACCGCTGCCCGCCCGCGATGAACAGACGTCCTCGCAGCACGGCCATCCCGTGGTGATGGAGCGGCACCGGAAGCATCCCGCTCTCCCGCCACTCGCCGAGGCGTCCATCGGCCTGGAGCGGGGCGGAGAACACCTTCGCGTTCGGCGTGAGGGAGGCGCCCGAGCCGGTGAGCTCCTCGATTCGCATTCCGCCGGAGACGAACAGGCGGTCCTGGGTGGTGGTGGCGGCGTGGTAGTAGACGTCGGACGGCATGGCGCGCTCCGGCCGCCAGAGCGCGAGGCCTCCCTCGGGGGGCCAGGGGATTCCGCCTGGTCCTCGCTCGGGGCAGTCCTTGCCGGAGCACAGGCAGAGCGGGAGCTGCTTCGAGCCCGTGTCGCTGACGGCCACGGTGCGCTGTCCGCACGTCTCGCCGGGGCCACAGCTTCCGTCGTCGCAGACCCGGTGGCAGCGCAGGTCTCCTGTCTGGGGCCCGTCACACGGTCCTTCCGGGCAGAGGAGGTCGTACTCCGTGAAGTCACACGCCTCACCGTAGTCGCAGCCCCCTGGCACCTTCTCCGGACAGGGGCGGAAGGAGGACGGCCGTGGTCCCCGGCTCGCCACCTCGCCGTCGCGAGAGGGAGGGCCCTCGCCATCACCGGGCGCGTCCCGTTCGAGCGGGCTGGCGGGGATGACGTTGCTCCCGCAGGTGCATGCACTGGCCAGCAGTGAGCCCGTGAGCAGCAGCGCCCACGGGATGGAGAGGCGTCCGGAGCGGCGTGGGGTGGGGCTGTCACCAGGGGCTGGGGGCATGGCCGCAGCGTAGCTCGCGTCGCGGATGTCCTCCCAGCCGGCCACGGCCTGGCGGCACCTGCACTGTCTTCAGCGGAGCAGGTCCTCTCTCTGGAGCAGGTGGTTCGCCAGCGTGCGGTAGGACCCGCCTCCATGGGCATCGGACGTGGCCGTTGAGGAACGTCGCCTGATTCCGCTTCGTGCCCCCATGATGGCCAGTGAGAATGCGTCTTGCGATGACCGAATCTCCCAGCACGCGCCTGCTCTTCATCTTTCAGCAGTCGGGAATCCACTTCGAGTCCGTCGAGGACGCATGGCGGCGCGCCGAGCATCTCTACCCACTTCTGGGATGGCTGACGGCCAGCTTCCCCGACGCGCGAGCCTTCGAGACCTGCGTCGAATGGCTGCGGCTGTGTGCCGCACGCATCAAGGGCAGTGAGCCCGCCGCCGCGCTGTTCGCCCGGGCGCGCTCGGGGGCTCCTCGTCAGGCCCATGTCGTCGCGGGTGGGCTGGTGGACCTCCGCAACGAGAACATCCTGGCACGGCGGCCCGCTGCGGCAGCGTTCGCGGACGCCGCCAACCACCTCTGCGAGGTATGGGCCGCTGTCACCACCGATGAAAGGGATGC
Source organism: Myxococcus sp. RHSTA-1-4 (assembly GCF_020037125.1). Classification (GTDB taxonomy): domain Bacteria; phylum Myxococcota; class Myxococcia; order Myxococcales; family Myxococcaceae; genus Myxococcus. Next base: position 120,296 of record NZ_JAIQDG010000018.1, on the reverse strand, counting down.
GGAGACCGAGCCCTGGGCACGAGCGAAGGCCGCATCGGCGGCCATGGTGACGGCCTGGGTGTACCAGCAGGAACTGGAGGAGCAGGACAAGGAGGCGAGGAGCCGGGCGCGGGTCGAGCTCACACAGCTCCTGCGCGCGGCTCGGGAAACGGTGGCCCAGGTCACCCCGGGGATGGGCACATGACGGAACAGCAGAACACGCTGTGTGACCTGATCCGGAGCATCAACGACCTGCACTACATCCAGACCTACAACCGGGTCGAGATGCCGGAGGCCGAGTACCTCGCGGTCCTGCGCAAGGCCGAGCACCACAATGCGGAGGTCCTCGGGAGAATCCGCCAGCTCCTCGCCGAGGGCGTGAGCCTCGACTTCAAGACCATCAACGGCCACACGCCCCTGGCCATCGCGGTGACCCAGAACAGCGTCGAGCTGGTCCAGCTCCTGATGGAGCATGGCGCCGACATCCGCGCGCCCATGGGCTACGACACACCCCTGCACAGGGCGGCGGAATTCGGAGCCGATCGCGTGGTCCGGCTCCTCATCGAGCAGGGGCTGGACCCGCGAGCAAAGTCCCCAGGCGGTAGGTCGGTCCTGTCGGCCGCGCGAAGCTCGCGGCACAGCAGGAGCGTCGTCCCCCTGCTCGTCGAAATCTTGAGCAGGACGAAGTCGGAGAGACCACCACCTCCGAAGAAGCTCAAGGAACTCTCCGAGGAGAACGTCACCCGGTATCTGTCGGGCGTCGCGCCGGCAACCCTCGGTGCCCGGGACTGGGAGGCACTCAAGGCGTTCATGGACAGCGTCTTCGTCGAAGAGCACTCGGTCACCATCGACCAGCTCTACGAGAGCATCGAGGAGCACGGCGGCACGAAGCCTCACCGGGTCTTCGCCTGCATCGACCTCATCAAGCAGGTCGCGACCCGTGAGCCCAAGCACAAGGCCGTCAAGAAGCTCTCCAAGACGGCCCACGTCCACCATGGAGACCTGGACATCGACGGGAACCTGACCGTGGGCTCGCTGATGGTGACCGGGAACCTGAAGGTGAAGGGGAACGCGGCGAACCGTCAGGGCCGCCAGCTCTTCGTGGGTGGCGACTTCGAGTGCGACACGTTCTACACGGAAGGGCCCGTGGTCATCGGAGGTGACCTTCGGGCCCGCGCTGTCGAGGCCGTCTACAACGACTACGGCCTGGAGGTTCGCGGCGTGCTGACGGCCGACATCCTGACGGTCGACCATCACCAGGTGACGGCGGGCAGGTTCGACGTGAAGGAGCGGGTCGACAAGTAGACCCGCTCCCCGGGCCCTCAGCGCCAGAGGCAGCGCGTGTCGAACTGGTAGAAGTCCGAGGGCGTGAACGGGTCCCACGTCTGCCGCACGAAGTAGAGGCGCCGCAGGTCCGGGCTCATGGAGGGGTGGAACTCGTCCTTCTCCGTGTTCACCGAGGGCCCCAGGTTGACGGCCGGCATCCAGGTCCCCCCGAGGTTGATGCTCACGTAGAGGTCACCCAGCCCGTAGCCCTCGGGGCGCCACAGCGAGGCGAAGATGAGGAAGCGGCCATCCGGTGAGACCCAGGGGTTGTATTCCCAGGTGTCGGGGCTGTTCACGCCCCGGCCGAGGTTCTGCGCCGCGGCGTAGCCGCTGCCGTCGCGCCGGGCCTGGTGGATTTCGAAGTCGGAGTCGAACGTGCCTCTCGCGAAGAACAGCGTCCCGTCGGTGGTCACGCTCACGTAGAGCTCGTGCCGCGGCGAGTTCACGGCCGGCCCGAGGTGCTCGGGTGTGCCCCAGCCATTGCCGACGCGGCGCACGACCCAGAGGTCGTAGTCCTCGCGCGGGACGCCATTCACGGGGCGGATGGACGAGAAGTAGAGGGACTGGCCGTCCGGGGAGACGAAGGGGTCCGAGTCATCGTACGTCCCCGAGAACGACACCACCTCGCCGGGAGTCCAGTGGCCGTCCTGGAGGCGCGTCACGTAGATGGCCTGGTACGGTGGCGTCGCCGCGTCCACGTGGTAGTACGCGGTCTTCCCGTCCGGGGCGAAGCTGAGCCGGTACTCCGAGCGGTCCGGCAGGGAGATTTCCCCGGGCGCGAAGAGACGCCCTCCCGGCTCGCAGCCGGAGCCCGCGAGGGTGGGGACTGGCTGCTCGGACTCCTCCGCCACGGCGGTGCCGGACATCGCCACCGCGGAGACGGCGACGAGGAGGTTCATCGACCACGCCCACTTCCTGGTGAATCGGTGCATGCGCATCTCCTTTGCTGCGGACACAGTCGCGCGGCATCGGGGAGGCGGTCCAAGCGGATGTGACGAACCGTGGAGGGTCTGGGGCGAACGGTGGAACGCCGTCCGCGTACGGTTCAGCTCGGCAGGTCGAGCGCGCGTTGCACTCGCGCGCGATAGCTCCGGCCGGAGGTCAGCCGGGTGCCGTCCCGCAGCGTGAGCACGTATTCGCCGGGCGGGAGCGGCTCCACCTCCTCGATGCGGTCGAGCTGCACGATGAACGAGCGGTGGGCGCGCAGGAACTTCTTCGGGTCGAGCTTCGCCTCCAGCGCGTTCAGCGTCTCTCGCATGAGGTGCGATTGGGCGCCCAGGTGCACGGAGACGTAGTTCCCCTCCGCCGTCAGGTAGTCGATGTCCTCGACGCGGAGAAAGCGCATGCGCCACCCCGTCCGCGTCACGAGCCGTGTCACGTAGCGGCCCGTTCCCGGGGGCTCGCGCAGCGTGAGCGCCTCGAGCCGCGCCAGCACCTCCGTGTCCAGGTGGGGCGTCAGGCTCCGGCGGCGCTCGCGCGCACGCGCCAGGCTCATGAGGAAACGCTCCCGGTCGAACGGCTTGAGCAGGTAGTCGAGGGCATTGGCCTCGAAGGCCTGCACCGCGAAGTCGCGGTGGGCCGTCACGAAGATGACCGCGGGCTGGTGCTCGGGCGCGAGGGCGCGGAGGACGCCGAAGCCATCGGGCCCGGGCATCTCCACGTCCAGGAGGACGAGGTCCGGGCGCTTCGCCTCGATGGCCGAGATGGCCTCGCGGCCGTTGCGGCACTCGCCGATGAGCTCCATGTCGGCGGCCTCGGCCAGCAGGTCCTTCAGGCGCTCGCGAGCGAGCGGCTCGTCATCGACGATGAGCACGCGCATCCTGCTGTTCACGGGGAGGGCTCCGTGCGGAATGGAATCGCGAGCCTCACCTCCGTGCCTCCGCCCGAGGCCTCCCGGAGCTCCATCCGGTGGTCCGTTCCGTAGAGCTGCGCGAGGCGCTCGCGGGTGAGCCACAGCCCCCGGCCTCCGCCCTTGCCGCCAGAGAGCGCCGCCGGGGTGTCGCTCAGGCCGACGCCGTCGTCCCGCACCTCCAGGAGCAGCTCCGAGCCCGCCCGCCGTGCGGCCAGCGTCACCGTCCCCGGCTCGGAGCTCGGGGCGATGCCATGCTGGATGGCGTTCTCGACCAGCGGCTGGAGCACCAGGTGGGGGACGTGCGCGGTGAGCGCCTCCGGCTCGATGTCCTGCCGCACCGTGAGCCGGTCGGCGAAGCGTACCCCCTGGATGTCCAGGTAGAGCTGCACGGTGCGCAGCTCCTCCTGGAGCGAGACCTCCTCCCGGGTTGCGGCATCGAGCGTGGAGCGCAGGAGGTCGCTCAGGCGCGCAATCATCCGCTCGCTCCCGTTGGGGTCGCGATGCACGAGGGCGGAGATGGAGTGGAGCGTGTTGAAGAGGAAGTGGGGATGGAGCTGGGCCTTGAGCGCATGCAGTTGCGCGCGGGCGAGCTGGGAGTCCCGCAGGCGGAGCTGGTCGGCGTAGTAGAGCGCGTTCGCCACGCCGAGGAGGGTGAAGTAGATGAAGGGGTTGTAGAGGAGGGCGTGCTCGAGCACATCCAGGAACTCGGGCCGCTGCGCGTACCAGCCGACCCAGGGGTCCAGTGAGAAGATGACCGACGCCCGGATGCACGAGACGGCGACCGCCGCCGCCAGGTGGAGTGCGACGCGTGAGCGCCAGCGCCGCCGCTCGAACGGGAAGCGCAGCCCGAACGGGAGGATGATGACCGTCAGGGGGACCCAGAGGACGTGGGCAAGCAACGACGTGAGCAGCGCGTGCTCCCAGCTCACGCCGTCCACGGAGTGCGTCTCGCTGGCGTCCGCGAGACCGGCCAGCGTCCAGTAGACGAAGGAGATGGCCCACCAATGCCAGAGCCTGCGACGTCCCATTGCCGGGACTATACGGGGATCCGCGGGGGCAGCCGTGGCCTGCTACTCGGGCATCCCGCTGACAGAGGACCTCTCATCCAGGAACGCCTTCAGTTCCGGAAGCACGCGCTCGGGATGCTCCTGATGCGGACTGTGCCCCGCGTCCACACGCATCAGCCGCGCCTGGGGAAGCCTTCGTGCCGCCTCCTCCGCGAGCGACAGGGGCAGGGTGTCCTCCTTCTCGCCCCACACGAGCAGCACCGGCACCTTCACCTCACCCAGCCGCTCCCTCCGGTGGAACAGCGGACCGGCCACGGGGACCAGCGTGTTGAACGCCCGCGTCGCCGCGTCCCTGCCACCCGGCACCGCCAGCAGCTCGTAACCCAGCGCCCCCATCCGCTCGCCCAGCGGGGTGGGGGAGGGCGGCATCAGGCGCGACCACGCCCACGGCCCCAGTGAGCGCGCCAGCCGCTCCGGCCCCGCGCGGAAGAACAGGCGCGCCTTGCGCTGCATCTCCGGCCCCAGCCCCATCGCATCCACCAGCGCCAGCCGCTCGACGGGCACCCGGCCGCGCAGCGCCAGCTCCACCGCCACCAGCCCGCCCAGGGAGTGGCCCACCACCGCCGCCGGCCCCGGAGCGAGCTGGAGCAGCAGCTCCTCCACCGGGCCGGTGAAGAAGCGCACCCCGTCCTCCGCCGTGGCCAGCGGGCCCTCGGGCGCCGAGGACATCCCGAAACCGGGCAGGTCCACCGCCAGCACCCGGTGCCCCCGGGCCAGCGCCGTCAGGTAGACGAACCACGTGGATGCCGCCCCGCCGCGCCCGTGCAGCAGCACCACCGTGGGCCCCTGCCCGCCCTCCAGCACCCGCAGGGCCCCGCCGCCCGGTAGCCAGCGCACCGTGGCCGTCACCGCCGGGGCCAGCTGCCCCAGCAGCCCGGCCTCCACCGGCCCCACCGCCGGAGCCTTCGCCGGGGCCTTCATGGCCGCCCTCCTGGACCCGGGGGACGGGCCGGCTTCCACCGGGAGTGGAACCGCGGGGTGGGGTGGGACATGGGAAGGGGGGCTCCAGAAGGGGTGGACAGGCACGCAACTTACTGGAATGCCCGGGCTTCTGCGGTGTTGAGCCAGATACCCTGTAACCCCTAGGCTGCCCGCCGCCAGTCCGACACGAGGCGACATGAACATCGACATTCGCGCGCTCACCGAACGCGTGCAGCAGGAAAGCAGCTTCGTCGAGATCCTCAACCAGGAGACCGGCAAGGTCATCGTCGGGCAGCGCTACATGCTCGAGCGCATCCTCATCGGGCTGCTCTGCAACGGGCACGTGCTGCTGGAGGGTGTCCCCGGCCTCGCCAAGACGCTCACCGTGCGCACCGTGGCGGACGCGCTCAGCGCCACCTTCATGCGCATCCAGTTCACGCCCGACCTGCTGCCGGCGGACCTGGTGGGCACGATGATCTACAACCAGCAGGCGGCGAACTTCACCGTCCGCAAGGGCCCCATCTTCGCGAACATCGTCCTCGCGGACGAAATCAACCGCGCCCCCGCCAAGGTCCAGTCCGCCCTCCTGGAGGCCATGGCCGAGCGCCAGGTCACCATCGGCGACCAGACCTTCGCGCTGCCCTCGCCCTTCCTCGTGCTGGCCACCCAGAACCCCATCGAGCAGGAAGGCACCTACCCGCTGCCCGAGGCGCAGGTGGACCGCTTCATGCTCAAGGTGAAGGTGGGCTACCCCACGCGGGACGAGGAGAAGGTCATCATGGACCGGATGTCCGGCGGCTCCTCGCCCCGGGCGCAGAAGGTCATCGCCCTGGAGCACCTGGTCCGCGCCCGCGAGCTCGTCCACCACATCTACATGGACGAGAAGGTGAAGGAGTACATCCTCAACGTGGTGTTCGCCACGCGCGAGCCCAACAAGTACGGCCTCAAGGACCTGGCGGACTACATCCAGTTCGGCGCCTCGCCGCGCGCCACCATCTCCCTGGCCCAGGCCGCGCGCGCCCACGCCTTCCTGCGCCACCGCGGCTTCGTCACGCCTGAAGACGTGAAGGCCATCGCCTTCGACGTGCTCCGCCACCGCATCGCCATGACGTACGAGGCGGAGGCCGAGGAGCTCACCGCGGAGAAGATCATCCAGCGCGTGTTCGACCGCGTCGAAGTCCCCTGACGTCCCCTCCCGAGCCGCAGGCACCCCGTGCTCCCCAAGGACCTCATCCGCCGCATCCGCAAGCTGGAGATTCGCACCCGCAAGGTGGTCTCCGACATGCTCGCGGGCCAGTACCACTCGGTCTTCAAGGGCCGCGGCATGGCCTTCTCCGAGGTGCGCCAGTACCAGCCCGGTGACGAGATTCGCATCATCGACTGGAACGTCACCGCGCGCATGAACGAGGCCTACGTCAAGGTCTTCACCGAGGAGCGCGAGCTGACGGTGATGCTCGTGGTGGACGTGTCCGCCTCCAAGGAGTTCGGCTCCAGGGAGCGCACCAAGGCGGAAATCTCCGCGGAGGTCGCCGCGCAGATTGCCTTCAGCGCCATCGCGAACAACGACCGGGTGGGGCTCATCCTCTTCTCGGATCGGGTGGAGAAGGTGGTGCCGCCGCGCAAGGGCCGCACGCACGTGTTGCGGCTGGTGAGCGACATCCTCACCTTCCGGCCGGCGGGGAAGGGGACGGACCTGGCGGCGGGGCTCACGTACCTGACGCAGGTGGCGAAGCGGAAGGCCGTCACCTTCCTCATCTCCGACTTCCAGGCGCGCGACTACGAGAAGCCGCTGCGGCTGGTGGGACGCAGGCACGACCTGGTGCCCGTGGTGGTGGAGGACCCGCTGGAGGCGGAGTTCCCCCGCCTGGGGCTGGTGGAGATGGAGGACCCGGAGACGGGCGAGCGCTTCGTCGTGGACACCAGCGACCCGCGCGTGCGCGGCCGCTTCGCCCGGGCCATGCAGGCCGCGCGCGACGAACGGCGCAAGCTGTTCAAGAAGCTGGAGCTGGACCACGTGGAGCTGCGGGCCGGCGATGACCATGGCAAGGCGCTCGCGCAGTTCTTCCGCGCGCGGGCCCGGAGGATGGCGGCGTGAAGCGGCTCCTGCCCGTGCTGGCCCTGCTCCTGGTGGCCCCGCTCCCGGCGTGGAGCGCCGAGCCCCCCGGCGCGCCCGCGCACGAGACGGTGCAGCCCCAGGATTTGTCGGTGCGCGTGGACCCCCAGCAGGTGCGCATCGGCGACCCCTTCACGTACGAGGTGGTCATCACCCATCCGTTGGACCAGCGCTACGAGCTGACGCTGCCCACGGAGGCGGGGGACTTCGAGCTGCTGGACCAGACGCGCCAGCGGAAGGACGGCACGGACGCGGCGACCACCACCTTCCGGGTGCGGATGTCCGCCTTCGCGCTGGGCAAGCTGCAGGTGCCGCCGCTGTCCTTCGACGTGGCCACGCCGGACGGTCCCCGGAAGTTCACCCTGCCGGGCCGCGAGGTGGAGGTGGCGTCCACGCTGCCGCCGGACGCGGACGGGCAGGGCGCGGATCTCTTCGACTACCAGCCTCCGCAGGAGGTGCTCATCCGCTCGTGGCGGCTGGTGCTGGGCCTGCTGGGCGCCCTGGCCGCGGCGCTGCTGGCGTGGGCGCTGTGGCGCTGGTGGAAGAAGCGCCCGAAGCACGTGGAGGCGCCGCCACTGCTGCCGCTGGACGTGCGCACCCGCAAGGCGCTGGACGCGCTCAAGGCGGAGAATCTGCCCGCGCGCGGCCACGTGAAGGACTTCTACTTCCGGCTGTCCGAAATCATCCGCGGCTACCTCGGCGAGCGCTACGGCTTCGAGGCGCTGGAGTGCACCAGCTCCGAGCTGATGGCCTCGCTGCGCCGCCTGCCCACGCCCGGTCTCCCCGAGGACGCGCTGATGCGCTTCGTGTCCGAGTCGGACATGGTGAAGTACGCGCGCGCGGACGCGTCACCCGAGTCCTGCCGCGACGCGCTCGCCTTCGGCTACGCGCTCATCGACAAGACGTACGTTCCGCCCCCGCCGCCCCAGGCTCCCGCCAATGCCGCCGCTCCCCGCGTTCAATAACCCCGAGGCGCTCTGGGGGCTGCTGCTCGTGCCGCTGCTGCTGGTGCAGGCGTGGCGGGAGCGGCGCGCCCGCGCCACGCTGCGCTTCTCCGCCGCGCATGTCTTCGCCCGGAACGGCAAGGGGCTGCGCACGTACCTGCTGCCCCTGCTACCCTTCTTGCGCGCGGCGGCGGTGACGGCGGCCATCCTCGCCATCGCCCGGCCGCAGGCGCGCGACTCCCGGGTGCGCGACCTGTCGGTGGAGGGCATCGACATCGTGGTGGCGCTCGACCTGTCCACCTCCATGGAGGCCGGAGACTTCCGCCCGCAGAACCGCATGCACGTGGCCAAGGAGGTGCTCAGCGAGTTCATCGCCAACCGGGTGAATGACCGCATCGGCCTCGTGGTGTTCGCGGGCGCGGCGTACACCCAGGCGCCGCTGACGCTGGACTACGGCGTGCTGAAGGAGGTCATCAAGCAGCTGCGCACCCGCGTGCTGGAGGACGGCACCGCCATTGGCGACGCGCTGGCCACGTCGCTCAACCGCCTGCGCGACTCGGACGCGAAGAGCCGCGTGGTGGTGCTGATTACCGACGGTGACAACAACGCCGGGAAGATTTCGCCCATGGACGCGGCCAACATGGCGCACTCGCTGAAGGTGCCCATCTACACCATCCTCGTGGGCAAGGGCGGCAAGGTGCCCTTCCCGCAGGGCACGGACCTGTTCGGCAACACCGTGTGGCGCGAGACGGAGATTCCCATCAACCCGGAGCTGATGCAGGACATCGCGGACCGCACCGGCGGCGAGTACTACCGCGCCACGGACCCGGAGGGGCTGCGGGCGGGCCTGCAGAAGGTGCTCGACTCGCTGGAGCGCTCCAAGCTGATGGAGGGCGGCGCCAGCGCCACCTACCGCGAGGAGTTCCATCCGTTCCTGCTGGCCGCCTTCGGCCTCGCCGCGCTGGAGCTGCTCCTGCGCGCCTCCTTCCTGAGGGTCTTCCCGTGACGCCCGTGGAACCCTGGCGCTTCACCGTGCTCGGCTACCAGGCGGGACTCGCCCAGCCCTTCTTCCTGCTGCTGATGCTGCTGGGCGTGCTGCTCGGCATGCTGGCGCTGATGGGGGCGCTGCGGCGCCGCTCGCGTGTGCGCGCGCTCCTGAACGAGCGGCACGCGGAGCGCTTCACGCCGGGCGTCTCCGTGTGGCGCCCCGCCATGCAGAGCGGCCTGTATGGGCTGGGGCTGGCCCTCTTCGGCTTCGCGCTGGCGCAGCCCCAGTGTGGCACCAAGAGCGAGCTGACGAAGCGGCGCGGCATCGACGTGGTGGTGGCGCTGGATGCGTCCAAGTCCATGCTCGCGCGAGACGTGCAGCCCAGCCGCCTGGAGCGCGCGAAGCTGGAGTTGACGACGCTGCTGGACGAGCTGAAGGGCGACCGCGTGGGCCTCGTCGTCTTCGCGGGCGACGCCTTCATCCAGTCGCCGCTGACGTCGGACTACTCGGCGGTGAAGCTGTTCCTTCGCGCGGTGGACCCGGAGGTGATGCCCCAGGGCGGCACCAACGTGGGCGCGGCGCTGAAGCTGGCCAAGCAGGTGCTGGACAACGCGGACCGGGGCTCGAAGGAGCGCGTGGTGGTGCTGCTGTCCGACGGCGAGGACCTCTTCGGCGAGGTGTCCGAGGCCAGCGAGGCGCTGAAGGAGGCGGGCGTGCCGGTGCTGGCGGTGGGCGTGGGCTCGGAGTCCGGTGAGCCCATTCCCGTGTATGACCGGCGGGGCGAGTTCGTGGACTACAAGAAGGACGCGACGGGGGAGACGGTGGTTACCCGGTTGGACCGCGCGGGCCTGACGGCCATCGCCGAGGCGACCGGAGGGACGTTCTTCCACCAGCCGCGTGGCGTGGCCATGGCGCAGGTGGTGGATCGCATCGACCAGATGCAGAAGAGCGAGCTGGAGAGCCGGGTGACGGTCCGCTACGACGAGCGCTTCCAGACCTTCGCCATTCCGGGGCTGGCGCTGCTCGCGCTGGGCATGTTGCTGCTGCCGTCCTCGCGCCGGAGGCCGTCACCGTGAGCGCGGGCCAGGGCATGAAGGCACGGGGGCTCGTGGCGTGGGGGCTGGTGGTGTCGCTGGCGCTGTCCTCGACGGCGTGGGCCGCGGGCCCGCTGGAGCGGGACCACCCGCTGGTGCAGCAGGGGCGCGAGGCGTACGCGGCGGGCAACTACGAAGAGGCGCTGCGGGCCTTCGAGGCGGCGAAGAAGGAGCGGCCCAACGACCCGGTGGTGGACTTCAACCGCGGGGACGCGCTGGCCAAGCTGGGCCGCATCCCCGAGGCACGGGAGGTCTTCCAGGGGGTGACGGAGTCCAACCGGCCCGACCTGCGGCAGAAGGCCTGGTACAACCTGGGCAACCTGCACGCCACCACGGGGGACCGGCAGGAGGCGCTGAAGGCCTACCGGCGTGCCCTCACGCTGGACCCGCGGGACGTGCAGGCGCGCCACAACTACGAGGTGGTGCTGCGCAACCTGCCGCCGCCCCAGAATGACAAGAAGCCGGACGGCGGCGCGGACGGCGGGACCGACGGTGGCAGCGACGGCGGGCGTCCGGACGCGGGCCAGGATGGTGGCACGCCGGGAGATGGCGGCACGCCCCAGGACGGGGGCACGGACGGCGGCGCGGATGGTGGCGCGGACGGCGGCGCCGGTGATGGTGGCGCGGACGGCGGCGCGGACGGGGGCCCGGGTGACGGTGGCGCGGACGGCGGCGCGGACGGCGGCGCGGATGGTGGAGAGCAGGGGCAGCCACAGAAGGGCGATGGCGGCGCGGACGGTGGCGCGGACGGCGGCCAGGACGACGGTGAGGGTGAACCCCAGGACGGTGGCGCTGACGGCGGCAGCGCGGGAGAACAGGAGGCGGAGGAGGCCGCGGATGGCGGCGCGAGCCCGTCGGACCTGGACCGGCAGGAGGCGGAGCGCCTGCTGGATGCGATGAAGCAGAACGAGAAGAATCTCCAGCTCTGGCGTTTCCAGCAGAAGAAGAAGCAGAGGAAGCCGAATGAGAAGGACTGGTAGCGCCCGCGGGGCCCTGCTCGCCGTGCTTGCCCTGCTGGCCACGGCGCCGGCCTGGGCGAACGACGACCTCGATTTCTACCAGACGGTGGACCGGCAGGAGGTCGGCAGCGACGACACCTTCCGCCTCACGGTGGTGGTGGTGGACGCGCCGCCCAACGCGCAGGTGCAACTGCCGGAGTCGGAGGACTTCGAGGTCCTCTCCAGCTCGCGTAGCAGCCAGCGCTCCATCTCCCTGTCCGGCGGCGGCCCGGCCGTCATCCAGGACATCACCCGGTACGTGCTGGTGATGCGCGCCAATCGCGCCGGACGGCTGAAGATTCCGCCCTCGCAAATCACGGTGCGCGGAAAGACGTACCGCACGCAGCCGGTGGAAATCTCGGTGCGGACCGGCCGGCTCGGGTCGTCCGCCGGCCAGCCTGGAGGCTCGAGGCTGCCGGACCCGTTCGCCAGCATGCCATCACAGCCGCCGGACCCGTTCGCCGACGAGCTGGAGGAGGACGAGCCCACGATTCCACGAGGGGACTCGGACCTGTTCCTGCGCTCGAGCCTGGACCGGGACGACGTGTTCGTCGGCGAGCAGGTGACGCTGTCGCTCTACATCTACTCGCGGGTGGACCTGTCCAGCGTGGACTCCGTCACCATGCCCAAGCTGGAGGGCTTCTGGACGGAGGAGGTGGAGAGCCCCACGCAGCTGTCCGGCGAGCAGCGAATCGTCGACGGCGTCCCCTACCGCGCCTACCTGCTGCGCCGCCGCGCGCTCTTCCCGGTGAAGCCCGGCACGCTGTCCATCACCCCCGCGGAGGCGGACATCACCACCGGCTTCCTCTTCGCCGGCCACCGCGTGCACCGCGTATCCAACGGGCTGAAGGTGAAGGTGAAGCCGCTGCCGCCGGGGGCCCCGCCAGGCATGTCCAACGCCCACGTGGGGAGCTGGCGGATGTCCATGGAGGTGTCGCAGACGCGGGTGGAACTGGGCCAGCCCGTCACGGTGAAGGTCATCCTGGAGGGCGTGGGCAACGTGAAGAACGTCACCCCGCCGAAGCTCACCGGCCCGGCCGCGCTCAAAATCTATGACCCGACCACCACCGACAAGGTGACGCCCCAGCGCAACCGCGTGCAGGGCCGGCGCGTGGTGGAGTACCTGGTGATGCCGCAGCGCACGGGCACCTTCACGCTGCCCGCGCTGGAGTTCCCCTTCTTCGACCCGCGCGCACGCGCCTATGACGTCGCGCGCACGGACCCGGTGACGATTACCGTGGAGGCGGGCGCGGGCGGCGTGTCGGCGCTGCCGTCGTCTCCGTCGCAGATGGCGGACGCGGCCAACGAGCAGAAGAACGTGCTGACCGCGGGCGGGCTGCGCCCGGTGCGCTACCAGGCGCGCTTCGAGGCCCCCTCCGAGCCGCCCTGGAAGCGGGGCTTCTTCCTTCCGGTGGTGCTGGCGCCCCTGGGGCTGCTGCTGGGGGTGGCCCTCATCGGCGGGGTGCGTGGGAAGCTGGCCACCCGCTCGGAGGCGGACCGCGGCCGGCAGCAGGCGAAGGCCGCGCGCCGGCGGCTGGCGGAGGCGGAGAAGCTGCAGGGCGGGAGCAACGTGGGGGCCTTCTACGCGGAGGTGGAGAAGGCGCTGCACGGCTTCCTGGAGGCGCGGCTGGGCATGCCGGTGGGCGGCCTCACGCGAGACGTGCTCACCGAGCGGATGACGGCCGCCGGCGCGGACGCGGAGCGGCGCTCGCGGGTGCTCTTCGTGCTGGAGGCGTGTGATTTGGGCCGCTACGGCGGTGGGGGCAACCCGGCCGAGCGCCAGAAGGTGATGGATGCCGCGGCGGCGGCCATGGAGGGCTGGGCGTGAGCGGCTACTACACGCCGGAAGAGGCGCAGGACGTCTTCCTCAAGGCCAACGAGGCGTACGCGCGCGAGGACTACGCGGCGGCCCAGGCGGGCTACGAGAAGCTGCTGTCGCACGGCCACGGCGGGCCGGACGTGCTCTACAACCTGGGCACCACGCACCTGGCGCGGGGAGACCTGGGCCGGGCGGTGCTGGCGCTGGAGCAGGCGAAGAAGCAGGGCGGCCGCGCGCCGGACCTGGAGGCCAACCTCGCCGTGGCCCGCGCGCGCCAGGTGGACAAGGTGGTGGGCGCCACCGCGGAGGAGGAGTTCCTCCCTCGCGTGGCGGCGGCCACCGACGGCAACGTGGTGGCGTGGACCTTCCTGGGCACCTGGGTGGCGGCCTTCGCCCTGGTGCTGCTGTGGCGCGCGCTGCGCCCGGGCCGGCGCACGGCGGTGGGCATCATCACCGCGCTGCTCTTCGCCGTGGCGGTGCCCTCCGGGCTGTTGCTGGCCACGCACGCCTGGGTGGAGGAGACGGTGCACGAGGCCGTGGTCCTCTCCCCCACGCTGGTGGCCCGCGAGCTGCCCCAGCCCGGCGCCCGCTCCATCTTCGAGGTCCACGCCGGCCTCAAGGTGCGGCTGCTCGAGGAGACCGGCCGCTTCGTTCGCATCCGCCTCCCCAATGGCCTGGAAGGTTGGGCCGAGCGAGATGGCGTGGCGGAAATCTGAAATGCTGGCGGACAGTCTTTCGTCAGCTTCTCAAGGAAGTTTGGAAGAGCGTGTGAGCCCGGCGGTAGACTGAAGCCCGGAAGGAAGGCTGGTCTTTCCTGGAGGGCGCGGCTCAGTGTTCGAGGTTGAGGCGCGGGTCGGCAAGAACCGGCTGGTGGTGCGCCTGTGGGGCGAAATCGATGACGCGGAGGCGCTCCGGGTTGGGGACGCCGCCGTGGCCGCCATGGACCGGCTGCGCCCGGGGTTCGACATGGTGTCGGACCTGAGCGGCGTCACGCGGGTCCCCCCGCAGGCGGCGGGCCAGCTCAGGCGCATCATCGAGAGCGGGCGGGCGCGAGGCTTCCGCCGGGTGGTGCGGGTGGTGGGGCGCTCGCTGGAAGCGGCCGTGGTCTTCGAGCGCACCAGCCGGGCGATTGGACACGAGGCGCACCTGGCCTTCTCGCTGGAGGAAGCGGAGCAGCTCCTGGACGGCGGGTGGCCGTGAGCGGCCCCTGCTTCAGCGCTTGTGGCCGGTGAGGCGCCGGGGTGGTGGCGGCGGCTCCTCGTCACCGAGCGCCATGGGCTCCAGCACGAGGAACTCGTTGCCGTCGAGCACCGGCAGCTCCCCGGTGGACGTGTGGTGCAGCTCCACCAGGCCGCGCTCCAGCAGGCCCTTGAGGACGACCTTCACCTCGATTTCCGGCAGCCGCGCGGCGCGCGCCAGGTCCGGGACGGACTGCACTCCGTCGATGAAGGACGCGACGTGCGCCTCGAAGGGTTGGAGCGGCCGCCCCTCGAGGTCCAGCCGGGCTCGCAGGCGCGGTACCGTGTGTGCGTCCAGGGGCACCGTGAAGCGCGTGGTGGCCAGGTCATGCGGCGTGGGCTGCTTCACCGGAATGCTCGGCAGCTCCAGGGTGGGCCGGCGCTGGGGCGGCAGCGGCCTCTCCGGGACGAAGGACTCCCTGCCGGCCAGCTCCGGGGCGAGCAGCCGTCCACAGTGGCCGCACCGGATGTCGTTTGCAGCCACTCTTCCCCGGCACTCTGGACATTCCAGTTTCGCAGCCATTTCCGGCCCATCATAACGGCCGGAGTCCACGCCCGCCCACCAGGGCTGGACCCATGTCTGCTTCAGGGCCTTGTCAGGCTGCCTAATTCGCAGGTGGGCGGACGTGCGGGGAGACACGACGTGGGAAGTGGGGCAACCGCTTCATGTCAGGCTTACGTATGGGCGGTGCGGGGCGCATCGGACAATCGTCGAGACCACCCTGTTGCGTGGGGTGCGGTCGGGGCTATACCGCGCGCCGCAGGTGGCACCGGCATCGGGGGGTGGCGCAGGCCCGCGAGCCGCCCCGCAGTGGCCTAGAGTCGCGTCCGGAGAACCATGGCTGGCAATTCCCAGGCACCCTTCCACATCCTGCTCGTCGAGGATGAACCGGTCATCCGGGAGCTGGTGCGCTCCATGCTGAGCGACGGCACCGTGGACGTGGTGTGCGCGGCCAACGGGCTGGAGGGGCTGAAGCTGGCGCGCAACGGGACGTTCCACCTCATCCTGATGGACGTCGTCCTGCCGCAGCTCGACGGCATCTCCGTGTGCCGCATCCTCAAGAGCGACCCGGCGACCGCCGGGGTGCCGCTCTACATGCTCACCGCGAAGGCGAAGAAGTCGGACATGGAGAGCGCGACGCTGGCGGGCGCGGACGGCTACATCCACAAGCCCTTCCGGGGCGCGGAGCTGATGGCCCTGGTGGAGCGGCTGCGCGCGGCGCGGGCGAAGAGCGAGCCCGCCTGAGCGTCAGGGCAGGCGCGGGTGGAGGAAGCGCGCCAGGGCGATGAGGTCGTCCCAGTCCAGCTCGCCGAACTCCAGCGCCACGCCATCCACCTCGCGGCGGCGGATTTCGCAGGTGGTGACGACCTCGCGGTCTCCGGGCAGCGGCACGGCGATGGTGAGCCGCTGCGTGGCGTCCGGCGCATGGGCCTGGAGGAACAGGCCCGCCATGGACACGTCGCGCGCCTGGACCGTCACGGTGCGTCCCGGCAGGAGCACCTTCACGGGAATGTGGGCCTCGACGCGCGGGTGGTAGCGCTCGACCGTCCGGGGACCGCCAGCGGGAGTCATCATCGTTCCCTCTCTTCTTGCGTGCGACAGGGTGCGACAACTCTGAGGCACGGGGACGAAGAGGCAAGTTTCCGTCCGCCGCGCCCCGTCCCGTTGGACGGACTCCCCTCCCGTCCCGTGGAGCGCACGCCGGCCCCGCGCCAGGGCCAGGTGCCTGGGATTGCTGGGGTTTGGCGCTGGCACGCCGCCTGAACTGGGCCTCCCGCAACTCGCCGCAGGAGACTGCCCAATGGACCCCGACAACCGGATTCCCTCGCTGACCATCACCCATACCGTCCCGCGCCAGACGCCGAAGAACGAATTCGGGACGGTGCTGGCCCGCGCGGCCCACGAGGTGGCGCGCTCGGGCGTCGGGCTCGTCGGGGGGATGATTCCGGCGGGTCCCATCGTCAGCGCCGCCGTGTCCAGCGCGCGGAGCGTGGTGTCGACCGTGGCCTCCACGGACGGGCTCGGCAAGTCGGCGCCCATGCCGGGAAGCGCGGGGAACGTGGGCCCGAGCGCGGTGGGCGGAGCGACGGGCAGCGGAGATGCGTGGGATTTGCTGGAGGCGCAGCGGGCGCTCAGCGCGGACGGCCAGAAGTTCAACATGGCCTACCTGGCGCTCCAGAACGAGATGCAGCGGGAGAGCCGCGAGCACAACGCCATCTCCAACATCATGAAGGTCCGCCACGACTCCGCGAAGGCGGCCATCAACAACATCCGCTGAGGAGCCTCGCGAGCCATGGCCATGGACAAGGTGGGCCCGGTGGGCGGAGCGGGCGTGTCGCCCGCGGTGGAGCCCGGACGGGAGCGGTTCGGCAAGGTGCTGGAAGAGGCGCGCGGACCGGCTCGGGGCACCGGGCTGCCGGTGGCCACGGAAGGGCCTTCACGGCCCGCGCCCGCGGAGGCGCCACGCGGCGTGGCCCGGGCGGAGGCCGCGAGCCGCGCGGCGCCGGGCTGCGCGGAGGTGAAGCCCGGCGCGCGGGTGGATTCGGTGCAGGCGGCGCGCGAGCAGCAGGCGGCGCAGGTGCTGGACAGGGTGGGGCAGGCGCAGAAGCGGTTGGACCACATCCTGAAGATGGCGGAGTCCGGCCGCACCTTCACTCCCGCGGAGCTGCTCGCGCTGCAGGCCCACGTCTACCGCGCGAGCCAGGAGCTCGACCTCGCCGGCAAGGTCGTCGAGAAGGCGACCGGCGGCGTCAAGCAGGTCCTCCAGACCCAGGTTTGAGGAGCACCCATCATGCGTTTCCCTCCCCGACGCTGTCTCATCTTCCTCCTGCTCCTGTGCGCCACCGCGTGCCGGGAGCGCATCCAGCACGGCCTCGACGAGCGGCAGGCCAACGAGCTGCAGGCCGTGCTCCTCGAACGCGGGCTCGACGCCCGCAAGGTTCCGGAGGCGGGCAAGAAGCCCACGTGGTCCATCGAGGTGATGGACGAGCAGGCCACGGACGCGGTGCGAATCCTCGCGGAGCTGGGGCTGCCGAGGCCCGCGGCGGAGGTGGGGTGCGACGTCTTCGGTGGCGGCGGGCTGGTGCGCACGCCGGTGGAGGAGTCCGTCTGCCGCGTGCGGGTGCTGGAGCGGGGGATGGAGAAGACGCTGCAGACGGTGGAGGGCGTGCTGCTGGCGCGCGTCCACCTCGTGGTGCCGGCGCCGCCGAGGCCGGGGCAGACGCCCGCGCCGTCGAAGGCGTCGGCCATGCTGCGCGTGGCGCCGGGAAGCGCGGCGCGGGTGCGGCAGTCCGGGGAGACGCTGAAGGCCCTCATCGCGGGCGGTGTGGAGGGTTTGTCGCCGGACGCGGTGTCGCTGCTGGTGGACGAGGTCTCCTCCCGGGTGGAGGTCCCCGTGGGGGCGGGAGTGTCGCCGCTGACGAGGCTGCGCGCGTTGCTCGCGGCGCTCGGCGTGGTGGTGACGGGGCTGGCGGTGGCGCTGGTGCTGGTGACGCTGCGGATGCGCCACTACCGGGAGCGGGCCTCGGCGCCGCCCGCTCCTCCGGTGCCCGCGCGGCCGGTGGTGAATCCGGGCGCGGCGCGCAAGGTGGCGTGAGCGGCCGCGGGAGGACCTCATCATGCAGGCGACACGTGTGGGCCGGGCTCTCCGCCCGGGAAGGAAGAGTTCGCCACCGCCAGTCCAGGCCCGTGCGCCGGAACGGGAGGAGAAGACGCATGTCCGGCCTCCTCCGCCGATGCCGCTGCCCCTGGAGCGCTTCGCGCTGGTGGCGTGGGTGCTGGGGCGGGCGCGGGCGGCGGAGCTGCTGGGCGGGCTGCGCGAGCGCGAGGCGGAGCGTGCGAAGGAGCACCTGCTGCACATCGCGGCCCTGCCCTCGGCGCAGCGGCAGGCGAAGGTGGCGGTGGAGTTCGGAGAGCGGGCCGACGCCGCCGCGAGGTTGAAGGCCTTGATGAACGAGGTGTCGGAGCCGCTGCGCCAGGAAATCTTCCGGCGGTTGCCGCCCTATCACCGGACCCTGTTCCCCGGGCGTCAGGTGGAGCCCGCCGATTCCGGGGCGCCGCCCGCGCTGGGCGCCCTGGCCGAGCGGCTCATCCGCGAGGCCACGCGCTGAGCCTCCGCGCGGCGGGACTCCGTCCCGGCCCGTGTACCCGGCATCCCGCATCCGGATGCCCTGTCTCTTCAACCCCGCGTCTTCACGGGCCCGGCCCCTGGCGGGCGCCGTGCACGGGTGGGGTGTGTCCCGAACGCGGCAAGGGAGTCTTCGATGAAGGTCGACGTTGAGCAGTCCCCCACCCAGGGCCGCGTCCTCACGGGCTCGCCAGCCGGCGGGCGCCGTACGCGGGTGGGGGGGGGCCCGAACACGGCCACGGAGCCTTCGATGAAGGCCGACGCCGGGTTTTCTCCCACCCGGAAGGTCCGCCCGCTGCGCGGGTTGGGCTCGCGCCGGTTGACCCGGGCTCACCTGACGCTCGCGGAGCGGCCCCAGGTCGCCGCTCTTGGGAGGGAGGCGCTGGGGGTGGTGGCGGACGCGCTGTCTCGTGAGCTGGGCTGTCCGGTGAAGGCGGAGGCGCGGCTCCTGGAGGCCGCAGTGCCTCCGGCGACGGGGCTCGCGCAGCCAGCGGTGTTCGCGCTGCTGGAGCTGTCGGCGGTGGGGGGCACGGGGGTTCTGGAGCTGGAGCCGGCCCTCGCCTTCGCCGCGCTGGAGCGCATCGCCGGGGCGGGGCAGCGGCCAGGCGTGGTGACGGAGCTGGCGCGCCTGGAGGAGGCGACGCTGGCCTACCTGCTGCTGCTGGCGCTCTCCGCGGTGCGTACCCAGGCCGGGTTGTACCCGAGGCTGGGGCCCCGGCTGGCGGGGGTGACGATGCGGAGGGCGGACGTGACGGCGCGGCTGGATGGCCGGCAGCCGCTGGTGGCGGTGGAGCTGTCCCTGACGGTGGGGCAGGTGGTCGCGGGGGCTCGGTTGCTGCTGCCGGCGTCGGTGCTCCAGACGGTGTTCCAGGCGCTGCCGGTGGAGCGAGGGCAGGACCTCGCGCCGGAGGTGCTCGCGGCGGCGCTGGAGGCGCGGTGTCTCATCGGACAGACGCCGCTGCCGGCCACGGCGCTGGAGGCGCTCGTGGTGGGGGACGTCGTGCTCTTCGAGGGGGTGCGCCGAGACGGCGGGCGCCTCCTGGGGCGTGGGCGGCTCGTCACCCATGGCTTCGCGTTGGCGGGGGACTACCTCGCCGAGGGTTTTTCGCTGACGCGCGCGCAGGGGCGCGCGACTTCAAAGGAGTCGGACATGGTGGCCATGAAGGAGAAGAGCGAGGGGATGCCCCCGCTGCCGGTGGACGTGGAAATCGAGCTGACACGGGTGATGGTGCCGCTGTCGGAGCTGGCGGCGCTGAAGCCGGGCGCGCTGCTGCCGCTGCACATCAACGCCAACGAGCCGGTGCTGCTGCGCGTGGGAGACCGCGCGGTGGCTCGCGCGGAGTTGGTGGAAATCGAGGGCGAGGTCGGTGCCCGTGTCCTGGCCCTGCTGCCATGAGCCACGCGATGAACAATCCCCTCTCATCCCTGTCCCCGCGCTCACGTCTGCTGGCGGCGGGAGTCCTCGTTCTCGGGCTGGCGGCGTTGGGCCCGCTCGGAGGACTCTCCATGACGTCCGCCGCGCGGTGGATGCTGGGCGCGGTGGCGCTGGGCGGCCTGGGCTGGTGGCTCCGGCGGCGCGGTGCGGCGGGGCCGGGCATTCCTTCCATCGACCGGATGCAGGTCGTCTCGCGGGCGGGGCTGTCCCCGCGCTGTGGCCTGGCGCTGGTGGAAGTGGACGGGCGGAGCTTCCTGGTCGCCTTCGGTGACTCGTTCGCGGAGATCCGCGAGACGGAGGACCCGGAGTCCATGTTCTCACGGGCCCTGGCCCAGGCGCGCAGGCCGATGCCGAGGCGGCGCACCCCGGGAAGGAACAAGGGGGTGGGGCGATGAGGCGCGTGCTCCTGGGGGTAGGGCTGTTGGCTCCGGTTGTGGCCACCGCGGCGGAGGGGTCGCTCTCCCGGATGTCCTACGCGGGCAGCCCGCTGTCGATGATGGGGATGCTCGCGCTGATGTCGCTGCTGCCGTTCGCGGTGCTGATGCTGACGAGCTTCTCGAAGATCGCCGTGGTGCTGTCGCTGGCGCGCTCGGCCATGGGGACGCAGCAGGCGCCACCCACGTTGGTACTGACGGGGCTGGCGGCGGTGCTCACGGGCCACATCATGGCTCCGGTCATGGAGCGCATGTACGACGCGGGACAGTTGGCGTACCAGGAGCTGGAGTCGGGCTCGGGGACGCAGATGCTCTCCGCGGCGTCTCGTGTGGCGGAGCCGCTGCGCGCCTTCCTGGTGAAGCACGGCAGCCCGGAGGAGCGGGCGCGCTTCGTGGACCTGGCGCGCGAGCTCCGGCCGCCCGAGGAGGCGGACGCGGTGCGGGAGACGGACCCCTTCGTCGTCATCCCGGCCTTCGTCATCACCGAGCTGAAGGAGGCGTTCCAGATTGGCTTCCTCGTCTTCCTCCCGTTCCTGGTGCTGGACATGGTCATCGCCAACGTGCTGCTCGCGCTGGGGATGCAGACGCTGTCACCGAGCCAGGTGAGCCTGCCCTTCAAAATCCTCCTCTTCGTCGCCGTGGATGGCTGGGCGCTGCTCGCGCGCGGCCTCATCCTCGGCTACCGGTGACCCCATGACGCAGGACGTCCTGCTCACCCTGGGGCGTGAGGCGCTGCTGCTGATGGTGCTCGCCTCGCTGCCGCCCATCGGCTCGAGTCTGCTGGTGGGCTTCCTGGCGAGCCTCTTCCAGGCCACCACGCAGCTCCAGGAGAGCACCCTCTCGGTGGTGCCCAAGCTGTGCGCTGCCGTCCTCTCGCTCATCTTCGCGGGGCCGTGGATTGCCGCGCAGCTCACTCGCTTCACGCACCAGCTCCTGCTGCTCATCGCCGAGGTGGCGGCATGAACCTGGAACCGCTTCGCGTCTGGCTCGAGGCGCTGGGGCCGGACATCGTCGTGGTGGCGCTGTGCTCCGCGCGGCTGGTGCCCATCGCCTTCCTGTGCCCGCTGCTGGGCGGGCAGGCCACGCCCACGCCGGTGCGGCTGGCGCTGGTGCTCGCGCTGGCGCTCTTCCTGCGCGTGGAGGCGGGAGTGGAGCTGACGGCCCCGGTGGACTCCTCGCTGGAGCTGGCGGCGCTGGTGATTCGCGAGCTGGTCTACGGAATGTCGGTGGGGCTGGTCGCGGCGCTGCCCTTCGACGCGGCGCGGATGGGCGGGCGCTTCATCGACCTGTTCCGTGGCACGTCGGCGGAGGCGAGCCTGCCCGTGGCGGGGAGCCGTGAGTCGGCCACCGGAGATGGGCTCTACCATCTGCTCGTCGCATTGGTGGTATCGGGCGCGTTGTTCCCGCTGGTGCTCTCCGGACTGCTGCGCGGCTTCGCGGTGGTGCGGCCGGGCGCCTTCGTTCCCACCGAGGCGGCCACGCTCCACGTCATCATGCTGGCGGGAGGCGCCCTGGCTACGGGGCTGGCGGTGGGGGCCCCGGTGGCGGCGGCGGTGCTGGCGGTGGATTGCTTCCTGGGGCTGGCCTCGCGAGCGGCGCCGCAGGTGAACCTGCAGGAACTGGGGGCGCCGGTGCGGATTCT
Organism: Myxococcus sp. RHSTA-1-4; assembly: GCF_020037125.1. Classification (GTDB taxonomy): domain Bacteria; phylum Myxococcota; class Myxococcia; order Myxococcales; family Myxococcaceae; genus Myxococcus. The sequence goes on along the minus strand of NZ_JAIQDG010000018.1, from coordinate 98,319 downwards.
CGGAGGTGGCGCGCTGCTGTGGCTCGGCACCGGGGTGCTCTGCGAGCGGCTGCTGGCGGGCGTGCTCTCCACGGAAGGGGCGCTGGTGAGGCTGGGGGAGGTGGCGCGATGAGTGGAGAGAAGACGGAGCAGCCCACTGCGAAGCGGCTTCGCGAGGCGCGGCGCAAGGGGCAGATTCCACGCAGCCGGTTGCTGTCGTCCAGCGCGGTGACCCTGGGTGGACTGCTCGGCTTCACCGCGTTCGCGTCCGAGGGCTTCGCGCGGCTCCAGGCGTGGACCGCGCGGCTGTTCCTCGAGCATGAGGCCACCGGAGCATGGGAGGAGGGGCTCTGGATTGCCGCGCGCCTCTGCGGGCCGGCACTGGGCGGAGCGCTCGTGGCGTCGCTGGCGGTGTCGATGGCCACCGTGGGCTTCGAGCTGGAGCCGAGCCACGCGGCGCCGAAGCTGGAGCGCATCAGTCCCGCGGCGGGCCTGAAGCGGCTGTTCAGCCTGCGTCCCCTGATGGAGGTTGCGAAGGCGCTGGTGGTGGTGGCGCTGGTGACGGTGCTCGTCTGGAACGAGGTGGAGGAGGTCGGGCCGGACGCGCTGCGCGCCGCGTGGATGGGTGGGGCGGAAGGGCTGGGCCTGCTGATGGAGCGCCTGGGCGGGCTCGCCACCCGGCTGGCCTGGGTGGTGCTGGTGCTGGGCGTGGGGGACTACGCGCTCGCGCGGCGGCGCCACCTCAAGGACCTGATGATGACCCGCGAGGAGGTGAGGCGCGAGCACAAGGAGAGCGAGGGCGACCCGCGCCACAAGGGGCAGCGGAAGGCGCTCCACCGCCAGCTCGCTCAGGGCGGACCGGCACGTGGAGTGCAGAAGGCCAACGCCGTGGTCGTCAACCCCACGCACATCGCGGTCGCGCTCCGCTACGACGTCCAGGAATGCGAGGCGCCCTACCTCGTGGCCAAGGCCCGCGAGGCGGAGGCGCTCTCGCTTCGGGAGGAGGCACGGCGGCAGGGGATTCCGGTGGTCCGGGATGTCCCGCTGGCCCGAAGCCTCATCCACTACGACCTCGGCGAGGCCATCCCCGAGGAGCTGTACGAGGCGGCCGCCGTTGTCCTGCGCACGGCGATGGAGTCGCGGAGCGTGGACGGCCATCCACGGAGACAGACGTCATGAACCCGCTCTCGAAGGTGTTGCTGAAGGCCCGGAAGTCCTCGGACGTGGTGCTCGCGGTGGCGATGGCCGCCGTCCTGGGGGCGCTCATCATTCCCCTGCCGGCGTGGCTGCTGGACGCGGGGCTCGCGCTGAACCTGGCGGCGGCGGTGGCGCTGCTCGTGGCGGCGCTCCGCGCGAAAGATGCGCTGAAGGTGACGGCGTTTCCCACGCTGCTGCTGTTCACCACGCTGTTCCGGCTGTCGCTCAACGTGTCGTCCACGCGGCTTGCGCTCGCGGAGGGACACGCGGGTGAAGTCATCCAGGCCTTCGGCGAGTTCGTGGTGCGGGGCGACTACGTGGTCGGCGCGGTGGTGTTCGCCATCCTGACGCTGGTGCAGTTGCTGGTGGTGGCCAAGGGCGCCGAGCGTGTCGCGGAGGTGTCCGCCCGCTTCACGCTGGACGCGATGCCGGGCAAGCAGATGTCCATCGACGCGGACCTGCGCGCGGGGGCCATCGACCAGGCGCAGGCCCGGCGGCGGCGGCGCGACCTGGAGCGCGAGTCGCAGATGTTCGGCGCCATGGACGGCGCGATGAAGTTCGTGAAGGGAGACGTGGTCGCCGGCCTGGTCATCGTCGCGGTGAACCTGCTGGGCGGCACGCTCATTGGCGTGTTGCAGGGCGGAATGCCCCTGGCGGAGGCCGCGTCCACCTTCGCGCTCATCGCCATTGGCGACGGGCTGGTGTCCCAGGTGCCTTCGCTCTGCATCGCAGTGGCGGCGGGCCTCGTCGTCACGCGGGTGGCCTCGGAGAAGGAGGAGGACTCGCTGGGCTCGGAGATTGGCTCGCAGTTCTTCGGGGAGGCCCGGACGCTCTGGGTGGTGGCGGGGCTCTGTGTGGCGCTGGCCCTCATGCCGGGCATGCCGCACCTGACGTTCCTTGCGCTCGCCGGAGGGCTGGGCGGGCTCGGCTACGCGCTGACCCGGCTGGGGCCTTCGGAGACGGGTGGCAAGGATGGCGCGAAACAGGGGGCGCCCGCGGAAGGCGCCACGGCGGGCGCGGCGGGCGCGGCGCCGGAGAGCGCCTCGGTCCCCGTGGGTGTCTCACCGCTGACGCTGGACCTGGCGCCGGACCTGACCGCGATGGCGGAGGAGGAGGGGGGGGCGTTTGTCCACAAGACGCTGAACGCGGTGCGGGACGAGCTGTTCTTCGAGCTGGGGGTTCGCGTCCCGGGCATCCGCGTGCGGACCCAGGCCGCGTACCTGTCTCAGGGGGAGTACCGCATCCTGGTGGACGAGGTGCCCGCGGGGGGCGGGCAGGTGGTGCCGGGCGCGCTCTACGCGCTGGTTCCCCCGGAAGAACTCGTCTTCCTCCAGGTGAAGGCCGAGCCCGCGGTGGAGCCCGCCACCGGCAAGGCCATCAGCCGGATTCCGGAGTCGGGGCGGGTCCTGCTGGAGACGGCGCAGGTCGCCCTGAGGCGCCCGGGAGGGCTGCTGGCGGACCACCTGAGAAGCGTGTTGCGGACGCGCGCCGCGGACCTGCTGGGGCTCCAGGACGTGCAGGGACTGCTGGAGGGGCTGGAGGCCCAGTCCCCCGTCCTGGTGAAGGAGGCGCTGCAGAAGGTGCCGCTGCCGCTGCTGACGGACGTGCTGCGCAAGCTGCTCCAGGAGGGCGTCAGCATCCGCGACCTGCGTGCCATCCTGGAGGCGCTCGTGTCGCCCACCACGGAAGGGGACGCCGCCGCGCTCGCCGAGCGCTGCCGGCAGGCGCTGCGCCGGTACCTGAGCCACAAGTTCGCCCCCACGGGGCCGCTGTACGCCTACCTCGTGGACCCGGAGGTGGAGGAGGTGCTGCGGGCCACGGGGCCTCGGGGGCCCGCGCCGGACCCGGAGCGCGTGGCGGAAATCCTGGAAGGGGTGCGGCAGGTGGCCACTGGCGGGCAGGCGGTGCTTCTCACCGCGCCGGATGTCCGGAGGCCGCTGCGCAGGCTCTGCGAGGGCGCGTTCCCGGACGTGGCGGTGCTCACCTACGGTGAGCTGGATGGAGCTCTGCAGATTCGCCCCATCGGCCGGCTGTCGCCGGTGCCGGTGGGGCGCTGAGGGGGTGACGACTCAGAGTCCCGTGCCGGTGTTGCCGGGGCCCTTGCTCTCGGAGACGGGGGGCAGGTCCGTCTGGGCCTGCTGCGGCGGCGGGCGGTTGACGCGGTCCCGAAGCTCCTTGCCCGTCCGGAACAGCAGGCCACGCTTGGGCTTCACCGGGATGACCTGGCCCGTCTTCGGATTGCGCCCCTGGTAGCCCTGGTAGTTCTTCACGTGAAAGGCGCCCAGGCCCCGAATCTCGATGTTCTCCCCGCGGCAGAGGGCATCCTTCATCGACTCGAAAATCGTCTCGATGGTGGCCTCAGCCTGCTTCTGCGTCACGCCCCGTTTGGCGACGAGGATGTTGATCAGATCGGACTTGAGCATCGGACGCTCCCGCAAAGCCTGTGACCCCTTGGAAACAGGGCACTCTGGCCCGTGGTCGAATCCTGAAAACATAACAGAACGCCTCCCCCATGCAAGCAGGGTGGACTCCCAACCACCTGGAACCTCTACGGATTTCCGCCGGCCGCAACCCTGGGGGGCGCGGCGGGTGGGGTGTCGGCCAGTCCCGGGCGCAGCGGCACCACCAGGTCCAGCCACCGCGTGCGGCGCAGCAGGTCGATACCGGCACAGTCGGCCGCCTGGAACAGGGGCTCCATCTGCTCGAAGCCGGGGGCGCGGGGGCCCTGCCAGGTCTTCGTGTCACCGCTGATCATCACCCCGTGCACCGCGAGCGTGGTGTCCGCCAGGGTGAGGAGGGCCGGCTCTCGCGCGGGCCGGACGCCGCCCCGGCGCAGGCGCTCCAGCAGCTCGGCCTCCACCATGCGGTCGACGACTTCGTGGACGAGCGACTCGGGGACCCGGAGCCGGGTCGCCAGCTCGCGGGGCGTGGGGGGCTGCGTCCCGTCCACCCAGGCCAGGGTGGCCTCCTGGGCGATTCGTGCGGCCACCAGCTCGTGCGCACGGGGGTGGCTGCCGAAGGCGAAGAGCGAGTCCCGGAAGGCGGCGTGCTCCACGGCGTAGGACAGCCGGGCACCGAAGAGCAGCAGCAGCCAGCTCACGTACACCCACGCGAGGAACAGGGGCAGGGCACCCAGGGAGGCGTAGATGGGGTTGTGGCGGAAGCTGCGGACGGCGAACTCGGCGTAGACCTGCTTGGCCACCATCCACCCAAGGCCCGCCACCAGTCCCCCCGCCAGCGCGGAGCGCACGCGCACGTGGGAGTAGGGCGTCCAGAAATAGAGCAGGGTGAGGCTGGCCACGGTGATGAGGGCGGTGCCCAGGAAGATGAAGGCGCCCGCGTGGGGGGCGTGGCTCTGGAGGAAGGCGCGGACCTTGCCCGTTCCCGAGAAGGAGGCGGCGAGGAAGAAGGGGCCCAGCAGCAGCAGGCCGCCGTAGATGAGCAGGCGGATGCCCCAGGGCCGCTGACGGCGGATTCCCCACAGCTCATTCACCGCGCCATCGAGCTGCCGTAGCAGAGAGCCCGCCGACAGCATCACCGCGAGGAAGCCCACGCTGCCGATGGCGATGGAGTTGCTCGGCTGAAGGAACTTGTCGAGGAACGCGGAGGTCTTCCCCACCACCCCGGGGTCCAGCAGCTCGCCGACGACGAAGCGCAGCCGCTCCTTGAACTGCTCCTGGTGGAAGGCGCTCAGCAAGACCAGTCCCACCGTCAGCAGCGGCACCAGCGAGAACATGCTCATGTACGTGAGCGCCGCGGCCCGCAGCCGGAGGTTCTCCCCCCGGAAGCCCTGGGCCACCGTCCGCGCGGCCAGGAAGGTGTCCGTCGCGAAGCGGCCGACCTGGGTGTCCTGCACGGGGGCCCACACCCGGAGGCCCCAGCCGACCAGCCTGTCCCGGGTGGCCCACAGCCACCGCCGCGGACTCCACATCACGCTCTCCCCCAGGCATTCCGGAACGGGTGGGCGGCAGCCCGCCCGAGGCCGATGACCCGGTGCCTCGTCAGGGGCTGAGCGCAGGGGGGAAAGGAGGAAGTCATCCGAGGGAGCCAGCAGGGCCCGGAAGCTGACGACGCTCCGCGGCAGGGAGCCTCAAGGCTAGCGAATCCGGGGCCCCCGGGGCCAGCCCACCCCAGGGGGAAGTGGGTGGCCAGGGAGCACCATCCGACACCACCGTGAGGCCAGGGGAGTGCCGGAGGAAGACGCTCCCCTTGGGGAGCCCATGCCGGAAGGGCTCACGGCATGGGTTCGAGGAGCGCCCGCGCTCCACACGGCAGGAACTCAGGCCGTGCCGCCGCCCGAGGGCTCCGAGCCGCCCCCCGTCGAAGCCGGTGGAGTCGGAGGCGTCGAGCCGCCACCGCCCTCCCCACCGCCGCCGGCCGAGCCCTGCTCGCCGCCGCCGCGCTCGCCCCGCTCACCCCGCGACTCACCACCCCGGCGCTCACCGCGCTCGCCACGGTTTCCGCGCTCACCGCCGCGGTCCCCACGCTCGCCGCCGCGCTCACCGCGCTGTTCACCGCCGCGGTCGCCACGCTCGCCACGCTGCTCGCCGCCACGCTCTCCCCGGGGACGGTCTCCACCCCGGTCAGGGCGCCGGCCATCGCGCCGGTCGTCCCGCCTGTCACCACCGCGGTCGCCCCGGTCGCCTCGCTCACCGCGCTCGCCGCGGTCCCGGTCCCTCCCGCCACGCCGGCCCTGGTCCTGGCGTCCGTAGCCGCCACCGCCATTGCTGTCCGGCTTGCGCTGCTGCATCGCCAGCTCGCCGTCACCGGAGCCCGGCGACGAGGCCACCTTGTGCTCGGGGCCCGTGGCCGAGCGGCCGTAGATGTCGTACTGCTCGCGGTGGTAGTTCTGCTGCGCCTTGACCTGGATGGACTTGTTGTACCGGTCCATCAGGTGGCGCAGCTCGTTGCGCTCCTCGCCCTGGAGCAGGCGCGCCACTTCCGCGTTGCAGTTGATGACCAGCGTGGAGTCCTTGTAGCCCGGCGCCTCGCGGCGGATCTCCCGGAAGATTTCGTACGCCACGGTGGTGGCCGTCTTCACGAAGCCGTTGCCGTCGCAGTACGGGCAGTCCTCGTGGAGCATGCGGCCAATGGACTCGCGCACGCGCTTGCGTGTCATCTCCACGAGGCCCAGCTCGGAGATGCGCAGCACGTTCGTCTTCGCCTTGTCGCGGCCCAGCGCTTCCTGCAGCGCCTTGAAGACCTTGTCGCGGTTCTGCGCCTTCTCCATGTCGATGAAGTCGCAGATGATGATGCCGCCGATGTTGCGCAGCCGGAGCTGGTAGACAATCTCCTTGGCCGCCTCGACGTTGATCTTCGTAATCGTCTCCTCGAGGCTCTTCTTGCCGACGTAGCGGCCCGAGTTGACGTCGATGGCGGTGAGCGCCTCGGCCTGGTCGATGATGAGGTAGCCGCCGCTCTTCAGCCACACCTTGCGCTGGGTGGCGCGCTGCAGCTCCTGCTCGATGCCGTACGCGTCGAAGACGGTGTCGTCGCCCTCGTGCAGCGCCACCCGGTCGCGCAGCGCGGGGTCCTGCGCGGTGACGAAGCCGAGGATGCGCTCGTACTCCTCGCGGTCATCGACGACGAGCTTCTCCACGTCGTGCGCGAACAAATCACGCGTGGCGCGCAGGATGAGGTCCAGGTCCGGGTGCAGCAGGCCGGGGCCGCCGCGCTTCTCGTTGCGGCGCACCACCTGGTTCCACACCTCGATGAGGAACCGGATGTCGCTCTCCAGCTTCTCCTGAGGCACGTTCTCCGCGACGGTGCGGACGATGAAGCCCGTCCCGGGCGGGCGCATCTTGTCCACGATTTCGCGCAGCCGCCGGCGCTCCTTCTCGTTGGAGATGCGGCGGCTGATGCCCACGTGGTCCACCGTGGGCATGAACACCAGGTGACGGCCGGGGATGGAGATGTGCGAGGTGAGCCGCGCGCCCTTCGTGCCGATGGGGTCCTTGGAAATCTGGACCACGACTTCCTGGCCCACCTTCAGCAGGTCCTCAATCTTGTCCGTCCGGCGCTGCTTGGGCTTCTCCTTCTCCTCGTCGCGCTTGTCGCGGCGCTTCTCCTCCTGCGGGCGCCGGCCCTTGTCCTTCTCGCGGTCCTTCTCACGGCCCTCGCGGGCGCGTGGCTCGCGCGCCTCCCGGGCCTCGCGCGGCGTGCGACGCTCGCCGGATACCTCGGCGGGGCGCGCGGCCGGAGCGGGCGCGGCCTCGGGCGCGGGGATGATTTCGCTCAGCGCGGTGGCCGCGTGCGGAGGCGGCTCGGGCGGCAGCATCGCCAGGGCCAGCGCGGCGGCGCCCTCGTCGGAGACGGGAGCGGCAACCGCGGCCGGAGCCTCGACGGAGCCTCCGGCGGCAGCCACGGCCGGGACGGCCTCGGCCACGGGCGTCGCCTCCGTCACCTCGACGGCGGCCGCCTCGGCCGGAGCCTCCACGGAAGCGGCGGCGGGCGCCTCGGCAGAAACCTCCATCGGGGCCGGGGAGGCCTCGGGAATGGGCACGGCCGGCGCGTTGGCGGCCAGCTCCATGATGGTGTCGCGGGGCAGGTGCTCGGTGGAGTGCGCGGCGGCGGCCTCGCCGGCCAGCTCCTCCGCCTCGGCCTCCGCGCCCGGGGCGCCGGTGTGGGCGGCGGCCTCGGCGGCATCGGCCTCCAGCTCGGTGGGGACGTCCGGGGCGTCCTCGTGCTCGCCCTCGGTCAGCTCGAACTGGGCGCGCGCGAAGTCAGGGTCGTAGACGACGTCGCTGACGTAGAGGAAGGCGGCCTTCTCCAGGCCGATGTCCACGAAGGCGGCCTGCATGCCCGGGAGCACCCGGACGACCCGGCCCTTGTAGATGTTTCCGACGACGCCCTTGTCCTTCTTACGCTCGAGGTAGAACTCCGCGATGTGGCCGCCCTCGACGAGCGCGACGCGGGTCTCCCGACCCGCGGCGTTGATGACCAGGATGCTGCTCATGGATGAATCCTGCACGCGCGCGCGGTAGGGCGGACCTCACCGGACGGGAGGCGGCAAGACGCCGCGCCTCCGAGCACGCTGCGAAGGGAGAGGCGGCCTCCTGAGGACCTTCCGCGAAGCGAACCACCCCGGACCTTCCGGGTGAGACTCGTGTCGCGCTGTCGAGGACCGAGGGGACCACCGCCTGCTCCTCCAAGTTCATGTCGCCCCGCATTGCGACCGGCACCGTGCCGGGCGGGGCCTTTGTCTTCACACCGCGTTCGAGTCCCTCCATCACGCGCGGGCCACCCGCTCTTCTATCCGCACCCGGTCGGTGCCCTCTGGGGCCACCTTGGGGGGGCGACTGGAGCCTCGGTGCAGCCGGCGCGCCCGGAGGAGACCGGGAACGCAACCCGTCAAAATCCCTACCGGACTCGACCTCCGACAACGCGGAGCGTCACACAACCGTCCAGAAACACGGGGAGTTTTTCACGCCCCCGCCTGCTGTGTAAAGCCGAGAAACCGCTTCCATTCACTGGCTGCCACACCGGGACGCCCGGCCGGCCGGACCTCAGGCCTGGGCCGGGGCCTGCTTGCGGCCCTCGGGCTTGTCCAGCCTCCCACGGGGCCGGCGCACGAGCCGCAGGCCCGTCCACGTGGCGTCAATCAGGCAGATTTTGTTGTCCACCAGGCCGATATCGAGCGCCGCGTGGCGGACGAAGTCCTCGGAGAGGCTCGTCTTGACGCCCTCGCCGCCGGGCCAGCACACCCAGATGCCGCCGGTGACGGCCATGGCGCGTGCCAGGGCGGGCAGCCGCTGCACCAGTTCCTGGGCGTCCGAGGTGAAGAAGAGGATGACATCCAGACCCGTCTGCGCGGTGATGAGGAACTCCACCCCATCCGGCAGCGGGTTGAGCTTCTGCACGAAGCCCCGCGGCGGATTGATGACGGAGACCTTGGACCCGGCCCGGATGCCCAGCATGGCCGGCAGGGATGCCAGCGCGTAGGGCGTCATGAGGTGCGCTCCACGAAGAAATGACTGAACTCGCCGGAGGCTTCGCCGTCCGTGCGCTCGACGCGCGACACCCTAGCCTGGGTTGGACCGCGGTGACACCAGCGGATGAACTCCTCGAGTGGGGCGGGTGCGCCCTCCACCACGGCTTCCACGGTGCCGTCGGAGCGGTTGCGCACCCACCCGGTGAGGCCCAGGCGCGAGGCCTCGACGCGGGCGCCCTCCCGGAAGAAGACGCCCTGCACCTTGCCCTCGATTCGCAGCGTCGCCCGCCGCGTGCCACTCATGGCCCCGAAGCCTCACCCTCTGGCGTTGGCCTGCAACAGCTGCAGGAACGCCTGCTCGTCCAGGATTCTTACCCCGAGTTCCTGCGCCTTCTTCAGCTTGCTGCCGGCATCGTCGCCGGCAACCAGGAAATCGGTCTTGCGCGAGACACTTCCGGCCACCTTGCCGCCACGCCGCTCGACCTCTTCCTTCGCCTGCTCCCGCGTCATACCCGTCATGGCCCCGGTAAGCACCACCGTCTTGCCCACGAAGGGGCCCCCGGTGGCGACCTGCGGGGGGGCGGGGGAGACGCCGGCCCTCAGCAGCTCCTCCACGGCCTGCCGGTTCTGCGGCTCCTGGAAGAAGGAGTGGATGACCTGGGCCATGACGGGGCCCACGTCCTTCACGCGGGTGATGTCCTCCAGGCTGGCGGTGAAGAGCTGGCGCACGTCCGGGAAGGCCTCGGCCAGCGCCTTGGCGGTGGCGTCGCCCACGTGGCGGATGCCCAGCGCATAGAGGAAGCGCCGCTGGGTGGTCTGCTTGGAGCCTTCGATGGACGCCAGCAGGTTGTCGGCGCTCTTGTCCCCCATGCGCTCCAGCGTCAGCAGCTTCTCCCTGGTGAGCGCGTAGAGGTCCGCGAACGTCTTCACCATGCCGGTGGACACGAGCTGCGCGGCCAGCTTGTCGCCCAGGCCCTCGATGTCCATGGCGATGCGGCTGGCGAAGTGGCGAATCTTCTCCACGAGCTGCGCGGGGCAGGACGCGCCCGTGCAGCGGATGATGGCGCCGTCCTCGTCCTTCACCGCCGCCGCGCCGCACACCGGGCAGTGCTTGGGGAACACGAAGTGCCTGGAGTGCTCCGGGCGCTTGGACAGGACGACGGAGACGATTTCCGGAATCACGTCACCGGCGCGGCGCACGAAGACGGTGTCGCCCTTGCGCACGTCCTTGCGGCGCAATTCGTCCTCGTTGTGCAGCGTGGCGCGCGCCACGGTGACGCCGCCCACCTTCACCGGTTTGAGGTGGGCCACCGGCGTGAGCGCGCCGGTGCGGCCCACCTGGATGCCGATGTCCTCCACCACCGTGGACTCCTCCTCCGGAGGGAACTTGTAGGCCACCGCCCAGCGGGGGCTCTTGGAGACCTGGCCCAGGCGGCGGCGCTGGTCCTCGTCGTCCACCTTCACCACCATGCCGTCCACCTCGAAGGGCAGCTCGTGTCGGCCCTTGAGGGAGTCGTCATGCGCCTTGCGCACGCCGTCGATGCCCTCCGCGCGGACGTAGCGGTTGATGGGAAGGCCCAGCGTCTTGAGGTACTCCAGCTTCTGGATGTGCGACTTGAAGTCCGGCACGCCGTCGCCGGGGACGCACTCGTACAGGTAGATGGACAGCGGGCGCGAGGCCGTCACCTTGGGGTCCAGTTGCCGGAGGCTGCCCGCGGCGGCGTTGCGCGGGTTGGCGAAGAATGGCTCTCCCTCCTCCTCGCGCTTGTCGTTGAGCTTCTTGAAGTCCACCTTGCGGATGAAGACCTCGCCGCGCACCTCCAGCAGCGCGGGGACCTTCACTCCGTCCTGCGGGAGCAGCTCCATGGGCAGGCTGCGGATGGTGCGCAGGTTGGCCGTGACGTCCTCGCCGGTGGTGCCGTCGCCGCGCGTGGCGCCCTGGACGAAGACGCCCTTCTCGTAGCGCAAGGAGATGGCCAGGCCGTCCAGCTTGGGCTCGCACACGTAGGTGATGCTCGGCAGCCCCACCAGCTTGCGGATGCGCTCGTCGAACTCCACCAGCCCTTCGTCGTCGAAGATGTTGGCGAGCGAGAGCATGGGGACGCGGTGGACCACCTCCCCGAACTCCTCCACCGCCGCGCCGCCCACGCGCTGGGTGGGCGAGTCCGGCGTGCGCAGGCTGGGGTGCTTCTCCTCCAGCGCCTGCAGCTCGCGCATCAGCTTGTCGTATTGCGCGTCGCTGATCTCCGGAGAGTCGAGCACGTAGTAGCGGTAGTTGTGGTGCGCCAGCTCACGGCGGAGCTCGCGGGCTCGGGCTTCGGCTTTCTGGAAGTCGTCCACGGTGTGCCGTCCTTACCTCAAAAGCTGCGTGGTCGCGGGTGCTGCCGGTGGCGCGCAATCTAGAGCGCCTGACCGACATGGCGAGACCTCCTTCCATGGATGCGCCGGAGCGGGTCCGCGGCCACCACCCAGGGAGTAGGGGGGATGCGCCGCCCCGTGGTCCGGGCGTGTTCCCGCGCTGGCCGGGCGGCGGCGTGGACGGGGAGGAGACTCGCGCGGTAGGGCCCGGCCCGGGTGGGGGCTGCCCCGGAAGGCGGGTGGGGGAGGGGGGCCCGGGCCGGCGTGCTGATACCCCGGGTGGGCGGCCCGGCGCGGCAACCCTCCGGGTCCTGGATTCGGAGGACCAGACCGGCTCTGCCCGCCCGGACCGACTGGCGGAAATGTGCCGCCTCCACTCCCTGTTGCCCATCAGGAAGTCGCCGCACCCCGGGAAGCAAGGATGCCTTGACACGCCCGGAGGGGGTCAATAACGTCCCTCGCGGTTCATGGCGCAGGTCTTCCTCCGGCGCCAACGCTTCCCAACCAACAGGCCCACGCCCGCGCAGTCCCGTTCAGGGATTCCGGCGAGGCCGTCCTTCTGGAAGGTGCTTCCGAGGGCCCCGCGGACATTTCCCCCGCAATTCCACCCGTCCGACCCCTCGGTCGCTCCGTTCCTCCCCCAGCGTTACAGACATGCGCAAAGCACGTACTTCGAGAGAGAAGGTTGCCGCCCCCGAAATCGTCGAGGTCGACGAGAAGCCCCGCCGCAAGCGCGCGGCGAAGACGGCCGACCGCGACGACACGGAGAAGCCCGCCCGCACCCGCCGCGCCCGCCGCGACGAGGACGCCGGGGAGGCCGCCGAGGCGCCCGCCGAGCCGCCCCGTCCGGTGCTCACCCCCATCTCCCGCCCCGTGCGTGACGATGACCTCCAGGAGGCGCGCATCTCCGGTGGTGAGGAGGAGCAGCCGGCCGCCACCCTGACGCCCGCTCCCGAGGCCCCCGAGGCCCCCGCCATCACCGAGGTCACCCGTGACGGCGCGCCGATGCAGGTCATCAAGCTGAACGACCTGAAGCGGATGAAGATTACCGACCTGGCCCGCATGGCCCACGACGTGGGCATCGAGGGCTACCAGGGCCTGAAGAAGCAGGACCTCATCTTCGCGCTGCTGGGCGGCATCGCCGACAAGCGCTTCGAGGTCCACGCGGAGGGCGTGATGGAGCTGCTCAGCGACGGCTTCGGCTTCCTGCGCAGCGCGGACAGCGATTACCAGCCCAGCCCGGACGACATCTACGTGTCCCCGTCGCAGGTGCGCCGCTTCAACCTGCGGCCCGGCGACACGGTGACGGGCCCCATCCGCCAGCCCCGCGAGGGCGAGCGCTTCTTCGCGCTGCAGAAGGTGGACAAGGTCAACTTCGCGGACCCCATGTCGGACGCGGCGCGCGAGCGCATCCTGTTCGACAACCTCACGCCGCTCTATCCGACGCGCAAGCTCAAGCTGGAGCACGAGTCGTCGGAGATGACCACGCGCATCATCGACATGTTCTGCCCCATCGGTCTGGGCCAGCGCTGCCTCATCGTGGCGCCGCCGAAGGCCGGTAAGACGGTGCTCCTGCAGAACATCGCGCACGCCATCAGCCGCAACCACCCGGACGTCTACCTCATCGTGCTGCTCGTGGACGAGCGCCCGGAGGAAGTCACGGACATGGAGCGCAACGTGCGCGGCGAGGTGGTGTCCTCGACGTTTGATGAGCCCGCCACGCGCCACGTGCAGGTGGCGGAGATGGTCATCGACAAGGCCAAGCGCCTGGTCGAGCAGAAGTACGACGTCTGCATCCTCCTGGACTCGATTACGCGTCTGGCGCGCGCCTACAACACGGTGGTGCCCGCGTCCGGCAAGATTCTGTCCGGCGGCGTGGACGCCAACGCGCTCCACAAGCCGAAGCGCTTCTTCGGCGCCGCGCGCAACATCGAGGAGGGCGGCTCGCTGACCATCATCGGCACCGCGCTCATCGACACCGGCAGCCGCATGGACGAGGTCATCTTCGAGGAGTTCAAGGGCACCGGTAACTCCGAAATCGTCCTGGACCGGAAGCTGATGGAGAAGCGCATCTTCCCGACGTTGGACATCAACAAGTCCGGCACGCGTAAGGAAGAGCTGCTCTTGTCGCCGGGCGACCTCGTGCGCATCACCGCCCTGCGCCAGGTGCTGCACCCGTTCACGCCGATTGACGCGATGGAATTTGTGCTCAAGCACATGCGTCCGACGGCATCGAACGCCGACTTCCTCGGCTCGATGAACCGGTAGGTACCGGGAAAGGAGCGCCCATGCGCCGTCCCCAGCTCGTCCGCCTGCTGTCCCTTGTCGTTGGGATGACACTCGGAGGCCTGGCGGGGTGCGACGTGGGCGTCCTGGAGCCACCGGTGGGCGGACAGCCCCCGGTGCTCTCCGAGCGGACCTGTTACGTGGATGACGAGTGCGTGGCCGACGCCTGCTGTGGCCTCGGCACCGCCGTCACGCACGAGGCGGACGGCCCGAGCTGCGGCGGCGTCACCTGCACCGGCGGCTGCCCCGCGGGCTCCATCGACTGCGGGCGCTGCATCCCCATCTGCCGCGACTCGCGCTGCTCCGCCGCCTGTCAGTGACGGCGGGCCTCGCTGCCCGAGGGGACGCAAGCAGGCGCCTTCCCGCGCCGCTTTCGCCCGGGCTCAACCTTCCGAGCGCACCGGCGGCTCCGCCGCTACCGGGGCCGCCACCGCGGGCCGGGGCTGGGCCTTGAGGCGCGCGTAGTCGAAGCACGCCACGAGGATGGCGGCGACGGGGACGGCGAAGAGCGCGCCCACCAGTCCGTAGAGCCGCTCCCCGGCGATGAGGGAGAAGGCGACGATGACGGGGTGGAGGTGCGCCGCCTGCCCCATGATTTTGGGGTTGAGGAAGTACGCCTCCAGCGCGTGGATGCCGACAATCCACGCGAGAATCGCCAGCCCCTTCTGGAAGCCGTCCGCCAGCGCGATGAGGACGATGGGCACCGAGCTGAGGATGGTGCCGAAGATGGGGATGAGGCTGAAGAGCGTGGCGATGGTGGCCAGCAGGAAGGCGAACTTCACGCCGAACAGCAGCAGCCCGATGAAGGTGAGCGCCCCGTTGACGATGCAGATGGTGACCTGTCCGCGCACCACGCCGGCCAGCGAGCTGTCGATGCGCGCGACGAGCTGGCGCGCGTCGTGCGCGTACTCGTGCGGAATCAGCGTGCCGAAGTAGCTGCGGATGGCCTGCGCGTCGATGGAGAAGAACGCGCCCACCATCAGCACGAAGAACAGCATGAAGACGCCCGCGGCCACCCCGGCGACGATGCTGCGCGACACGTTGACGATGTCGCCCAGGTTCTCCTGCACCAGGGACGAGGCGCGCTTCACCGAGTCGCCCAGCAGTTGCTCCAGGTCCAGCGCGAGGCTGAACTGCCCGTTGTGGGCCGCGGCGTCGGCGCCCTCCAGGGCGCGGTTGGAGAGGGCCACGGGGATGCCCCGCGTGCTGAGCCACGTCTCCGCGCGTTGCGCGAGCTCCTGCACGTGCTCCGGGGTGAGCGTGTTGGCGAAGGCCACCGCGTCGCGGCTGACGCGCGCCAGCTCGAGGTAGAGCTGCGGCACCAGCGCGACGAAGAAGAGGTACACGCCCACGAAGAAGCCGGCGTAGATGAGGAGGATGGCCACCCAGCGTGGCACGGGCCGGCCCGCCACCTTCACCCGGGTGATGCGCGCCACCAGCGGCTGCACGAGGTAGGCGATGAGCGCGGCGCCCGCGAACGGCATCACCACCGAGCGGAAGGCGAACAGCGCCACCACCATGGACAGCCACAGTCCCCCCAGCAGGAGCATGCGCCTGCGTCGTTCGGCTGCGGTGGAGGTCGCGGTGGAGGAGTCCAGGGGATGCAGCATGATGGCGTCTGGCTTATGGCAGTGCCCCCGCCCTGACAAGGGGCGCCGCCGCCGTTCCGGCCCACCCTGTTCGCGAGCAGGCGAGCGGCGTGTGGTGCGCGTGCAACATTGCAGGCGGCCCCTCAGGCGCCGGGTACCACGATGGGCCGTAGTTTCGACTCCAACTTGTCCAGGCACTCGCGCATGTGCTTGCGCTTGACGCGTCCCTCGGTGGCCTCGCCCAGGCCCGTCATCTGCTCGGTCAGCCAGCGGCTGAGGAACAGCAGCGGCAGCCTGTCTTCCGGGCCCAGGCCACGCTCCAGGTAGCGCTTGTTGCGCATGTAGTCGTCATATGCGTCCGTCTCGTGCGCCAGCTCCCAGCGCGTCAGCCGCAGGGCCTCCGTGTAGACGGCCGGAGCGGGGCGGGGCCGGGCCTCCGTGAAGAGGGGCGCGAAGCTTCCCCCCGTGTCCAGGTCCAGCTCCTGCACCGGCGGTGGCCACTGCTGGAGGTCCTTGGCCAGCAGCTTCGCCACCTCCTCCAGCAGGTGGTCCAGCAGGGTGACGGGCTTGAGGTCGAAGAGGTGGTCCCAGCGCGACGGCATGGCGTTCTCTCTACCTCAGGGCGAGGCGCCCGGCAGCGTCAGCGCGTGTCGTACCGGTGCGCCAGCCTCGAGCCCCGGTGCGGCGTGCCCCGCGACCGCCGGCCTGCCCGCCAGGTGGGACGGGCACGCCGCGGATGGCTCAACGTCCCGCGTCGGCTCCGGTGGCGCCAGCGTCGGGAATCCCACCATCCCCCGTCCCCGCGTCCGAGCCACCCTCTCCCGCGCCACCCCGGCAGCACGCGGGCACCTGCGCGAAGTACAGGGCCGCCTGGGAGCACGGAACGCGGATGTCCCGGCGGTAGGCGCTGCAGCCGGTGACGAACCGCTCGCCCTCGCACACGGGCGGGGGCGCATCCGCCGGATTGCAGGCCGCCAGGCTCAACGCGCACACCGCGCGCGTCCGGTAGAAGCGCGCGTCCGTCCGGTCTCCGGGGACGACGGTGCAGGTGGCGCCGTTGTCACAGTCCTGCACGGTGGGGCCGGTGGAGCAGGGGCCCACCGTGCACCCCGTCTCGCAGTTGATGGCCTCCGAGTCGTCACAGCGGGGGGCCTGGGCGCACAGGTCTCCGCCCGAGCAGGCGGAGGCGAGGAGGGCGAAGCTGACGAGGAGGAGAAGCGGCGGAGCGGGACGCGGCAAGCGGAGCCTCGGGCGGTCAGGTGAAGCGCTCGAGGAAGTTCACCAGGATTCGCCGGCCGGCGGGAGTGGGAGCAAGGCCCGCGAGCAGCCGGGGCACCCGTTCTCCCGGGGCGGCGCCGCGCGCGACGGCGTCTCGTTCGAGGCCCTCCTGGCGCGCGAGGATGACGGCGCGCATGGCGTCCGGGGTCGCCTCGGGGTGGAATTGCACGCCGCGCACGTTCGGCCGGAAGGCCAGCGCCTGGGCTGCCGTGTTGGTGTTGCCCGCCAGCACGCGTGTGCCCTCGGGAAGCTGGGAGACGATGTCCTCGTGGGTGGCCTGCACGGTGAAGCGCTCGGGCAGCCCGTCGAAGAGTGCGTCCTTCCGGCCCTCGCCGGTGAGCGCCACCTCCACGGTGCCCGTCTCCCGGCCCTGGGGGTTGCGCGTCACGCGGCCGCCGTACGCATGGGCGAGGAGTTGCTGGCCGAAGCACACGCCGAGCACCGGGATGCCCCGCTCTCCCGCCTCCACCATGAAGTCCGCGGCGCGCTCCATCCACGGCGCCAGCTGCGTCACCGACAGCGGCGAGCCCGTCATCATCACCGCGTCGTACCCGTCCGCGCTGGCCGGCAGCGGAGCGTTGCGGTGCAGCGGCAGGATGTCGAAGCGGTAGCCGGACAGTCCAATGGTTTGCAGAAACCAGTGCTCGTAGTCGCCCACCGAGAGGCGGACGGAGAGGGCCGCGTCACCGGCTTTCAGCAAGAGGACGTTCTTCACCACCGCAGGTTGCCGCATCCTTGCCTCGTTCCTAACGTCTCGTGCCACGCGTGTCCGCTCCTGACCACTGATGGGGTCAAGCTGCGCATCGATGGCCCGTTCGCCACCCTCGGTGGCCAGCAAGGAAGGAACCCATGCCGACCCGTTCCAAGGCGAAGGTCCTCACGCATCCCGCCATGGCCCGGAGGGCGCGCGCCAAGGAGCGCGAGCGCTCTCGCGGCGGCGGTGCCTCTCCCCGCGACTCCCACGGGCCGGACACCCTGCGCCGCTGGCTGGACGTGAGGGGCGTGAAGAAGGTGAAGGTGGCCGCGATGGACGTCGATGGCGTCTGGCGTGGCAAGTACATCTCCCTGGAGAAGTTCTTCAGCGCCGCGAAGGGGGGCCTCGGCTTCTGCGACGTCGTCTTCGGGTGGGATTTGGGCGACGAGCTGCTGGACAACACCCGGGTGACGGGCTGGCACACGGGCTACCCGGACGCGCACGCGAAGGTGGACACCACCACCGGGCGCGTCATTCCCTGGGAGCCGGACACGGCGGCCTTCATCCTGGATTTCGTCAACCCGGACGGCTCGCCCTATGAGGCCAGCCCGCGGCAGTTGCTCCAGAAGGTGGCGGCGCGTGCGAGGGCGCTGGGCTACCTGCCCCGCTTCGGCGCGGAGTACGAGTTCTTCATCTTCAAGGAGCAGCCCCACAGCCTGAAGGAGAAGGGCTTTCAGGAGCTGACGCCGCTGACGCCGGGCATGTTCGGCTACTCGTGGCTGCGCACCTCGCTCAACGCACCGCTGGTGCACGCGCTCATCGACGGGTGCAACGGCTTCGGGGTGAACATCGAGGGCTTCCACACGGAGACGGGGCCGGGCGTCTTCGAGGCCGCCATCCGCTACGACGACATCGAGAGGGCGGCCGACAAGGCGGCGCTCTTCAAGACGGTGGTGAAGGAAATCTGCGCGCGCCACGGCCTCACCGCGTGCTTCATGGCCAAGGTGAACGCGAAGCTGCCGGGCTGCTCGGGGCACGTGCACCAGTCGCTCTGGGACTTGAAGGGCGAGCACAACCTCTTCCACGAGGAGGGCGCGCCCCACGGCATGAGCCGGATGATGCGGCACTACATCGGCGGGCAGCTCGAGTTGATGCCGGAGCTGACGGCGCTCTACTGGCCCACCATCAACAGCTACAAGCGGAGCGTGGAGAACACCTGGGCGCCCACCACCGCGACGTGGGGCCTGGAGAACCGCACCACCGCCATCCGCGTCATCGGGGAGGATGCCAAGGCGATGCGGCTGGAGTACCGGCAGCTCGCCGCGGACATGAATGCGTACATCGGCATGGCGGTGAGCCTGGCCGCGGGCCTGTGGGGCATCGAGAACGAGGTGGAGCCGCCCCCCGCCTGCAACTCCAACGCGTATGCCGAAACGGACACCCGGCCCCTGCCGCGCAACCTGAAGGACGCGGTGGCGTTGCTCAAGGGCAGCGCGCGCGCGCGTGAGTTGCTGGGTGAGGGCTTCGTGGACCACTTCGTGCGCACGCGCGAGTGGGAGGTGCGCCAGTACGAGCGCGCCGTCACCAACTGGGAGCTGGAGCGCTACCTGGAGCTCATCTGATGAGCCCGACGAAGGAGTCCGAGATGAAGCCGTTCGACATCCCCACCGAGCCACGTGTCACCGAGATGGCGTGGCCCACGCGCATCGTCTTCGGCGCCGGGGCCTTGCAGCGGTTGCCCGCGCAGGCGAAGCGCCTCCAGATGAAGCGCCCGCTGCTGGTGACGGACGCGGGCGTGGTGAAGGCGGGGCTGGCCGCGCGCGTGCTGGAGGTGATGAAGACCGCCGGCTTCGAGTGCGCCGTCTTCGACCGCGTGGAGCCCAACCCCACCGAGCGCGACGTCTTCGCCGGCCTGGAGGCCTACCGGAGCGCGGGCTGTGACGGCATCGTCGCGCTGGGCGGCGGCAGCGCGCTGGACGCGGGCAAGCTGGTGCAGTTGCTCACCACGCACGAGCCTCCGCTCAGCCGCTATGACGACGCGAAGGGCGGCGACCAGTACGTGCGTGACGACCTGCCCCCGCTCATCGCGATTCCCACCACCGCGGGCACCGGCTCCGAGGTGGGGCGCTCGGGCGTGGTGACGCTGGAGGACACGGGCCGCAAGACGGTCATCTTCAGCCCGTACCTGCTGCCGAAGGCGGCCATCTGCGACCCGGAGCTGACGCTGGGGCTGCCGCCCGGAGTCACCGCCGCCACGGGCATGGACGCCTTCACCCACTGCCTGGAGGCGTACCTGGCGAACGGCTTCCACCCGCTGGCGGACGCGGTGGCCATCGACGGCATCCACCGCGTGGGGCGCTCGCTGGTGACGGCGGTGCGTGAGGGCGGCAACCTGGCCGCGCGCACGGACATGATGGTGGCGGCCATGGAGGGGGCCATGGCCTTCCAGAAGGGCCTGGGCGCCTGCCACGCGCTGGCGCACGCGCTCACGCCCATCTCCGGCGTGCACCACGGCCTGTCCAACGCCATCGTCCTGCCCGTGGTGATGGAGTTCAACCGCGCGGTCTGCACGGCGCGGCTGGCCCGGGTGGCGGTGGCCATGGGTGACACGTCCAACGCGCGCGAGGAGGTGCTCGCGAGCAACGCCATCGACCGCGTGCGCAAGCTCAACGCCGCCATCGGCATCCCCGCGCGCCTGCGCGACGTGGGCGTGCAGGAGAAGGACCTGCCGAGAATCGCGGACAAGGCCTTCCAGGACGCCTCGCACCTGGGCAACCCGCGCAAGGTGACCGAGGCCGACCTGCTGGCCATGGCCCGCGAGGCCTTCTGACGCGGGCTCGTGCTTCGGGGAGGCGTGTGCCTCCCCCGGGAGGATTCAGGGCGCTTCTTCCGTGGCGGCCGGGCCGCCCGTGGTGCCGCCATCCGGGAGCACCGGGGCGCCCGCGCCGAGCGCTCCGCCTCCATTGCCGTTCGTGCCGCCGTCGACGACCTCGCCACCCGCGCCGACCACGCCACCCGTCACGGGCGGGGCGGACTCCTCGGGGGTGAACTCCAGCGTCTCCACGAACACGCGCCCGGGCAGGCGCAGGTCCATGGCGTTGATGCGCTCCTGCCCGCGCAGGTCATAGAGCTGCTGCGCCACCGGGCCCGCGGGAATGCGGTCGTCGGAGAAGAAGACGTACATCCGCACCTTCCCCTCCTGCACGGGGATGCGGAAGCTCGTGTTGGCCACGGGCCGGTTCGGGTCGCACCGGATGGAGCGGTTCTCCCGCGTCAGCGTCAGCTGCCGGATGACCCCCTTCTCGGACACCGTGTAGAGCATGCAGAAGGGGAGCTGTCCCTCGAGCGGGACGACCTCCACCGTCGCGGGCCCTGTCCTGCGCAACTGCGCGCGCGCGGGCCGGTCCTCCTTCTTTCCTTCGCAGCCCGCACACAGCGCGACCACTGCCATCACCACACTCCAGCGCTTCATGTGTCCCTCCCAAGGGGCGTGGAAGAACCACCATCTGCGCTGCCAGCGTACTTCGGAGCCTCGTACTTGGGGGAAGTCAGCGCTCTTCCATCGGAACCATTCGCGTCGTGCAACGACCTCCAGTGCACACCGGCACGGGGCGGGTACGAGGACGCGCGCACACCGGGTCCGGGCAGGCCCGGCCGCTCTCCTCACAGGCGCGCTGGCGCTCGTCCAGCCTCAAGCCCTCCGCCGCCGGCACCGCGCGCCCCACGCACAGTCGAGGGCAGCAGTCCCCCTCGGGCACCAGCGTGAGGGTGCAGTCGTCGTCGCTTCGACACTCCGCGGCGGAGGTGTCCGCCTGACGCCCCGCGTCGCGCGTCTCCGGACTTGTCGTGGCGTCCGGCGCGTGGGGGCGCTGCCCGGGAGCCTGGAGTTCCTGCGCCTCCGCTCCGGCATGTTGTCCCGCGTCATCGGCTCCCGCGCCGCTGGCTTCCGCCGGCGCCGCGTCCCGGGCACGGCCCATGGGCTCCACGGAGCGCGCGCAGCCGAAGGACAGCAGGAGGATGCAGAGCAGGAGGGGAGATCGCATGGCACGCATGGTGTCCCAGGTCCCACCGGATGTCTGCGCGGCGCTCCAGCGGGCCCGCAACCCTCGAAGAAGGCTGGGGTTTTCAAGGGGCCCGGAATCCACCCTGGCGCTCATGTAGGATGGCACGCAACACCGGGGTGGCATTTCCCGATGATAGGGACGTGGAGTCGAATCCTTCCTGGGAGAGCAATCATGGGTGTTGACGGAATTGGCCGTGGCAGCCGCCCGGCGCAGACGACTGAGACGCGGGCTCCTCAGGCGCCCGTGAGCCCTCGCCCGGCGGCGACCGAGACCTCCAACACCGCGTCCCAGCCCGGACCGGTGGGCGACTTCTTCAAGGACGCCTTCGAGAAGGTCAAGGAAGGCGTCGAGGGCATCTGGGGCGGAGTCGCGGGCGGCGTCGGGGAGATCGTCCAGAAGGCGGTCCAGGCGGCGAAGGACGCGCAGAAGCTCAAGGACGTGAAGGACATCCTCGCGGACTCGCCGACCGGCGCCGAGGCCGTGAAGTACCTCGAGGACAAGAAGATTCCGGTCGAGTTCGCCGACGGCGGCGGTTCCTACTGGGACGGCAACAAGATCGTCATCGACCGCAGCCAGGATCCTCAGGAGGCGGCGCTCACGCTCGTCCATGAGATCAACCACGCCAAGGCGAGCATCGACGGTCCGAAGGCCGACATCGTCAACGACACGCGCGCGGACTACGTGCAGAAGATGCTGGACGAGGAGGTGCGCGGCACCGTCGACAGCATCAAGGCGAAGAACGAGCTGGTGGCCAACGGCAAGAACGTGACGGCCTCCTTCCCGCTGGAGACGGAGTACAACGACGCCTACAAGAAGGCCGTGGACGACGCCAAGAAGAAGGACCCGGACCTGACGGCCGATGAGCTTCGTGCCATTGGCGAGAAGGCGGGGTACGATGCCGTCCTGGATGGCTTCAAGACGGGCAAGGTCGTGACCAGCACCAACGGCCAGAACTACCCCGACTATTACGGCTCGGCCTGGGACAGCAACCACCCGACGACGCCCTGATGTCCCGGGTCCTTCTGGCCGTCGCGCTGGCACTGGCCGTGCTCCACTGTGAAAGCGCCCGGTCCCCCAAGGCCGGGCCCATGGAGGAATCGAAGGTGAATGCCGACGCCCAGACGCTGCAGCGCATCGCCCAGGTCGACCCGGTGCATGCGGACACCATGAGCCGGCAGCCGACGACCTTCACCTCGCAGCCGCTGAGCTTCTACAAGCGCTTCAAGCTGCTGAAGGCGGAGGTGAGGCTGCCGCACCGGGCGCTGCAGTTCCGGTACGCGGATGACGGCAAGCACGTCGTCAACCTCACGGCGGGAGACCCCCAGTCCATCTACAAGATCAACCAGGACGAGGGGCTCGCGCTGGACGCCTCGCAGGTCGCCGAGTACGTGAAGTTCTTCGTGGCGAACACCGACGGCGGCAAGCAGAAGGTGGTGGAGGGCGCGGCGGACATCGTCTGGCTGCCGGCCACCAACACCGACGCGGCGCTCGGCGCGAAGAAGGCGGACGCCGTCGCGAAGCTCCACCCCGTCCAGGTCTCCCAGGGCGCCGAGGGCTTCGAGGCCGTGGCCACCGTGCTGATGGGCAGCCAGCTCGTCGAGACCACCTTCCAGGTGCGCAAGAGCGGCCGCGTGCAGCCGCTCAAGCAGCAGGTGGTCGTCGAGGGAATGCCGGTTCCCGTCGTCCGCTGAGAGGCTCCCGGGCCATCGTGGGCTCGGGCCAGCGACGCCTGGTCCATCCGATTTCTCATTTCTGGTCCTTTCAGACAGACCAGCTCGGACGCAGGCTCCGGGGCCTCTTGCATCAGGAGGTCTCGATGAAGGTCGAAGTGTTGGAGGTGAGGTCGGACGCGGAGGCGGCTGCGTGCTTCCGGGTGATGCACCAGCTGCGTCCGCACCTGGATGAGGCCACGTTCCTCACCATGTGGCGCCGCATGTCCACGGGCGGCTACCAGCTCACCTGCGTCCGGGAGGATGGGCAGGTGCGCGCGGTGGCCGGCTGGCGGCTCATCGAGATGCTGCACACGGGGCTTCACCTGTATGTGGATGACCTCGTCACCGACGGGGAGCTGCGCTCGCGGGGCCACGGCGCACGTCTGCTCGGCTGGCTGCGTGAGCGGGCGCGGGAGGCGGGCTGCCGCACGCTCGAGCTCGACAGCGGCACGCACCGTACCCGCGCGCACCGCTTCTACTTCCGCGAGGGCATGCACATCAGCAGCTTCCACTTCCGTGAGGAGCTAGGCTAGGGCCCGCGATGCGCGCCTGGTCCTTCCCCGTCTCGCTCGACCCGGCTTCGGGCGTGCCGCTCTTCCTCCAGATTGCGCGCGCGCTGGAGGAGGACGTGCGGCGTGGGCGGCTTCGGCCCGGCGCGCCCCTGCCCAGCTCGCGTGCGCTGGCGCGGGAGCTGGGCGTGCACCGCAACACGGTGCTCGCCGCGCTGCGCGAGCTCGAGGCACAGGGCTGGCTGGAGACGCGCCCCGCACAGGGCACCTATATCTCTCTCGCGCTGCCCGAGCCGCGTCCGCGTGCTGGCGCCTCCCCGCTCGGCCCGGCCCCGCGTCCCGATGCGCCGGGCTTTCCCCTCTCCGGCCGCGCGCACCCTCGTGAGGTGCCGCCGCCCCACGCGCTCGCCCTGTGGGCCGGCTCGCCGGATACGCGGCTCGTCCCCACCGAGCTGCTCGCGCGCGCCTTCCGCCGGGCCCTCCGCCGCCAGGGAGCGCGGCTGCTCGACTACACGGACGGCCGGGGGCACGCGGGGTTGCGCCGCGTGCTCGCGCAGATGCTCTCCGAGACGCGCGGCCTCGCGCTCGACGAGGACGGGCTCCTCGTCACCCGGGGCAGCCAGGCGGCGCTGGACCTCGCGGCGCGCACGCTGCTCTCGCCGGGCGCGCGCGTGGCGGTGGAGACGCCGGGCTACCGGCCCGCGTGGGAGGTGTTGCGGCTTGCCGGCGCCAGCCTCGTCCCCGTGCCGGTGGACGCGCAGGGCCTGGACGTGGATGCGCTCGCGCGCGCGCATGCGGAGGCGCCCCTGCGCGCCGTGTACCTCACGCCCCATCACCAGTACCCCACCACCGTCACGCTCTCCGCCGCGCGCAGGCTCCGGCTTCTCGCATGGGCGGCGCGGGAGCGGGTGGCGCTGCTCGAGGACGACTACGACCACGAGTTCCATTACGAGGGCAGGCCCGTGTTGCCGCTGGCCAGCGCCGACCGCTCCGGGGTGGTGGTGTACGTGGGGACGCTGTCCAAGGTGCTCGCGCCCGGCCTGCGCCTGGGCTACCTCGTGGCTCCACGCGCCTTCATCGAACGCGCGCTCGCGGTGCGCGAGGCGGTGGACCGCCAGGGGGAAACCGCGCTGGAGGCCGCGGTGGCGGAGCTGCTCGAGGACGGCGAAGTGGCCCGTCACGTGCGGCGCGTGCGGGGCGAGTACCGGAAGCGGCGCGACGCGCTGGTGGAGATGCTCGGGCGCGAGCTACCCCATGCGTTGCAGGTGACGCCGCCCGCGGGTGGCCTCACGTTGTGGGCTCCCACCCCATTCGATGCATACGCGTGGGCCGCGCGGGCGCTCGAGGAGGGCGTGGCGGTGCAGCCCGGCGGCGTCTTCAGCTTCGACGGCACGCCTCTGCCCGCCCTGCGGTTGGGCTTCGCCTCGCTCACCCCCCGTGAGCTCGCCGAGGCGGTGCGCCGGCTCGCCCGTGCGGTGCCCATGTCCGCGGGGAGTGCGCGACGGACGACCGCGCCGGGCCCGCGGCGCTCCACGCGCTCGCAGGGGGCGTAGGGCAGCACGAACCGCTCACTTCAACCGGGCGAACTGGAGGTCGCGCGCCTTCGCGTCGGCGGCGGCGAAGTCGAGGAGTTGCTTTCCCTCCTCCTCGACGGCGGCGCGTTCCTGCGCGGACAGCCGCTTGTACGGCTCGATGAGCAGCGTGGCGGTGCCCCGGCTCTGGCGGAGCTTCCAGACGCCTCGGAAGAAGCCATCCACGAGCAGGCCTCCGGGCACCATGCCGTTGCGGGTGGCGATGCGCTTGCGGTCCTCGTCGGAGATGACGCGGGTGCGGTCGTCGTGAGAGACGAGCACGTTGTCGAACTCGGGCAGGAAGCGCACCGGGGCCGGAGTGTCCGGGTCGGGCCGCGGCGCATCGGGCAGGTCGAACAGCTCGCGGCCCTGCTCGTCGCGGAAGGTGCGCAGGCGGGGCCGGAGCCCCTCGAGGGTTTCACTCAGCCGGGTGAGGCCGGACCAGGTCTGGACGTCCTGCGCCGTCGCCGGACCGAACGCGGCGAGGTAGCGCAGGACCAGGTCCTCCAGCGACATGCTGGAGTCGAGCGGACGGCCCAACCACGACTCCAGGGTGGTGCAGCGCGTCTGCCCGCCGACACCCCAGATGCCACGCGGCGGCACCTGGACCAGGGGCGCGAAGCCGCGGAGGGTCTGGGCAAGGGAGTTCGGGTCCCGGTCCGGCCAGCGCTCGGCGAGCAGCGCCCCGAGCTCCGTCATGGTGCGCGGCTCCTCCTCCACCAGCGCCCGGCCCGCCGCCACGAGCGCGTCCAGGTCCAGGCCCGCGATGCTCCGTCCATACGTCGCATGGGCGAGCAGGGTGCGCTCCATCATGGGTTGCACCAGGGGCCGCAACCTCCGCGCGTCGTCAGCGGTGACCAGGTGGATGGTTCCTCGCATCAACACGATGCGCACCACCTGCCGTTCGAGGAGCAGCGTGGCCAGCTCCTCCTGCCGGAAGCCCTCCAGCCGCGTCCACAGGCCGTAGTAGGGCGGGTTCGGCGATTGGGCCTGCAGGCCCACCAGGTGCTCGATGGCTTCGGGCGCGGACCGCTTCGCACGCCGGAGCAGCCACTGCCGCTCGAGCAGGGCGCGATTGAGGGCACGCTGGGTGAGCACCCGGGCCGGACGGCTCCGGGTGCGCGGTGTCACGGTCGCTGACTTCCGGCCAGGCATCATCTTCCTCGCGCGTCCGGGGGGCACCGGGCGCGGTGCCGCCTCTCGCAACGAGATTACGGCACGCGCCGTGCGGGAACCCATGGGCGCACGGCCGGCGGGAAGCGCGAAGGGCAGGAGCGGAAAGAAGAAGGGGAGCATGGCGGCCTGTCTCCGGGCTCGGATGGGCGCACCGGTGAGCGGTGCGCGTCGGGGCGAGCGGCTTCGATGGCGCTACCCTGGGCCTCGGCGATGACAGCCTTCTGTCAGGTATGTGCGCCTGCTCGGACGAGGGGCGTGTCCCCGGCCGGAACCCACCCCTCGTGAAGGCTCGTGGTTTTTACCCGGGTGATATTGACCGCCGAATATTACCCGGGTAATAAGCCCCGGCCGAAGCAAGGAGGGCACTTGAGCCACGACAGTCAGGCGGGGGAAGGGCAGGTGGCGCGGGCCGGGTACATGGCCTTCGCGGGGGCGCGCTGCATCGCCTCGGGAGGGTTGGAGGAGGTCGCGCTGAAGGTGAAGGCGTGGGTGGATGGGGGCGAGGTGGCTCCGGTCGTCATCTACGAGGACGCGACGGGCTACCCGGTGCACCCGGACCTGCGGGGGACTCGCGAGGACGTCCTGCGTGGGCTCGCCGAGCGGCGTGCACGGGCCGCCAGGGAGGAGGCGGAGGAGCCTCGGAGGAGCGGGCCGGGGCGGCCGAAGCTGGGCGTTGTCTCTCGCGAGGTCTCTCTCCTGCCCCGCCACTGGGAGTGGCTCAACGCGCAGCCGAGTGGCGCGTCCGCGGCGCTGCGAAGGCTCGTCGAGGAGGCGATGCGCGACGGGCAGGGCCGCGAGCGGGCGCGGAAGTCCCAGGAAGCGGCGGGCCGGTTCATGCTCGCCGTGGCCGGAGACCTCCCCGGCTTCGAGGAGGCCACCCGGGCCTTCTACGCGAAGAACTACGAGCGCTTCGACCAGCTCATCCAGCCGTGGCCCCGCGACATCCGGGACCACGTCAAAAGGCTTGTCGCCTTCGTCATCCGTGACGAGGCCGAAGTGACACGTGCCACCCCGTAGCGGTGTTGGACCTCCGCCACCCTCGCGCGCCGCCGCTCGTCGTGAGGACCGCACCCCATTCCGAGGACTCCGTCGTGGACATCTTCCTGCTGTATTTCCTGCCCGTGCCCCTCGCGTGGGCGTGTTGCCCCGTCAAACCGAAGCGCCGTCCCGCGGCCTCTGAGCCCCGGACCGGAGCGGCGAAGGGGGCCGAGCCCGCCGGGAAGCAGCGGCCCATACACCGCGCTCCGAAGCGCGCATCCGGCCGCGCGGCGGCGCCCCCGCGCTGACGGAATGGAGGCTCCATTCCACGGGGCCGGGGCGGGCGTCACCAGGGCATCACGTCATCGGAGCCGCCGAACATCTTCGGGTAGCCCTTGTAGTGGGGCAGTCCGTCCCGCACGGGCAGCAGGGCGTGCTGGCACTGCATGTGGAAGGTCGGCTGGAACATGCCCTCCGGCAGCAGGGTGGCGGTGACGCTGCGGACGCCCAGGCCCGGGGGCTCGGCGTAGAGGCGGGTGCCGCACTCGCGGCAGGTCGCGCGTGCCGTGGTCTTCAGCTTCCAGAGGACGGGCTCTCCGGCCACGAGGCGCACCTGCGAGGCGCGGTACATCACGGCGGGAAGGTAGGCGGCGCCGTGTACCCGCTGGCAGTCGTCGCAGTGGCAGTAGAGGTGCGCCATGGCGGCGCCGCTGAGCTCCAGCTTCACCGCGCCACACAGGCATCCAATGGTCGTCGTCATGAACTCCCCCCGGTTTCGTTCGTGGAGTCTGGCTCAAGGCCCGGGCGGCCGGGCGAAGATTCCGAGGTGGTTGGCCACGGGCCGCTCCCACCAGGGCATGCGGAAGTTGCTCGTCGAGTTGATGCGCAGGACGCGGCCCGGCGCCTCGCTCCGGACGAGCGTGGAGGAGCCGCCTCCATCCAACTGGAGGGCCGTGTGCGCGCCGTGCTTCAGCATCAGGTCCGCCACCTCCGCCAGCGTGGCGCCCTGGCTGTAGCCGCGCTGCTTGCCGTCCACCACCACGAGCAGCAGGTAGCGCCCGCTGGCATCGACGCCGATGGCCGTGCGCGGGTAGGGCGCATCCCCGACGGGCGAAGCCTCGCGCGGGGCCCGCGCCCCCTCACGCACGAGGTAGCCAAGCCCGGAGATGGCGTGCCACATCGTGCCCGCGGGTGGCTCGAACCCGGCGCGCCGCTCGGGTGACAGGTAGAGGGTGGCGGTTCCTTCCTGCGCTCCGCCGTACGTCACGCCCCGCGAGGCCGCCCGCCCGACGACATGGACCGGCTCGCCCACCCGGGGCGCGTAGTCGAGCGGGCTGTTGGCGTTGAAGGGGTAGAAGAAGTTGGCGTTGATGGCGACCTGCACGCCGTGCCGTGCCGCGAACCCGCTCACCGTGTCGGCCCGCAGGTCGCCCGCCTCGGAGGGCTCGGCCGGTGTGACGAGGAAGTCGATGCCCGGCGCTTCCAGGTCCACGCGGACGACGTGGGCCACCATGGGCCGCGGCTGCCGCCGCACCTCGCGCGTGTACTCCACGCCTTCGAACCACGTCTCGCGCACCTGCTCGGGTGGACCCCGGAGGAGGGTGAACCAGGTCCAGTACCCACCGCCGATACAGCCGGCGAGGGCCGGAAGCACCAGCACCCCGCCACACGTCCACCGGAGCCACCGGCGGACCTGCCAGCGGCGCATCACCCAGAGGCCCACGGCCAGGAGGCCACAGGCGCAGACGAGGATGAGGGGGCCCATGGGAGGAACATACCTCCCGTGCCGGCGGCTACCGCGCCTCGGGCCGGACGTAGACGACCACCTGCGGCGTCTCGTCCAGGTACAGGCCCGTTACCGGCGTGCGCGTGCCGAAGGCCTGCCACGTGAGGAACTCGTGCTCGCGGAACTCCTGGTGGTACTGGTACGCGACGATGTCCGCGTCGAGGGGACTGCCCACCGGGCGCAGGTCCTTCCGCAGCAGGCCGTTGCGCTGGTAGTCGCGGAACGAGCCGTTGTGCACCTCGTGCAGGAACAGCCGCGCGCCCTGCTTCGCGTGCTCGTTGATCCACGGCAGCACGCCCGTCACGTGGCTGGACCAGAACTGCCGCTGCATGCCCAGCGTGGCCGCGCCCGGCAGCCCACCCGCCAACTCCGAGTACGCCGCCGTCCCGTAGGGGAACACCCGCGCCGAGTACACCGCCGCGGGGGCCAGCAGCACCAGGAACACCGGCGCCGCCACCGCCGCGAAGGGCAGGGACGGCCGCTTCGCCTTCATCCGCTCCCACAGCGCCGCGCAGCCCCGCGCCACCGCCGCCCCCGCGAGGATGCCGAGGAACACCATGGACGGGAACCAGTGCTTCACCCCGCCGAAGTGCGGCACCTGCGGGTGGCTGATGATGAGGATGGACGTCACCGCGTTCACCCCCACCAGCGCCTCGGCCATTGTCACCGGCCGCTCCACCCACGCGCGCGTCCGCTCGAAGAGCCCCAGCACCGCCCTCGCGGCCAGCGCCAGCAGCCCCGTCACCATGGGGACGAAGAGGCTGGTGGGCACCGTCAGCGCCGTCTTCACCACCACGTACGCGAGCGGGAAGGGCGGCTCGCGCAGCAGCGTGCCCAGGTAGAACCAGGCGTAGTGGTTGTGCTTCGCGTGGAAGGCCAGGTACCAGGCCGTGCGCTCCACCGGCTCGTGCCACAGATAGGGCCAGTGCAGATAGAAGATGACCGGCCCCAGCACGGCCATGGCCACCACCGGCACCAGCGCCCGCGTCACCGGCGCGCTCACCTTCTCCACGCCCTTCAGCACCCACGTGGCGCCCGCCGCCAGTCCGGCGAAGAGCAGCGTGTGCGGGCTGAGCAGCAGGAACTTCCGCTGGAAGCCCTCGCCTCCGCCCAGCGACACCACCAGCAGCCCGTAGAACACGGCCACCGCCGTGAACAGGCCCACGAGGCGCAGGAACCACGTGCGCGCCTCCGGCTGGCCCTCGCTCGCCGTCCACGCGCGCCACAGCGCGAAGGGCGTCAGCACGAAGGGCAGGAAGAGGGCGTTGTGCTTGGTGGCGATGGCCAGGCCGAAGGCCACGCCGCACCACAGCCCCCACTTCGCGTCCTCCAGCGCGCGCCAGAAGCAGTACACGACGAGCAGCCACAGCGCCGCCACCGGCACGTCGAAGCACGCCAGCTCCGCGTTGAAGTACTGCCGCGGCACCAGCAGGAAGGCGAGCGCGGCGAACAGCCCCGCGGCGCGCCCGTACAGCGCGCTGCCCAGCAGGAAGCTCAGCGCGGGCACCAGCGCCGCCACCGCGAAGGCCGGAAGCCGGAACGCCGTGGCCGAGCGCATCCACCCCAGCCCGTCGTGGAAGAGCAGGTGGCTCAGCCCGAACAGCGTCTTCATCAGCACCGGGTGCTCGTGGTTGTAGTCCCACGCGCGGACGATGGCCGCGTCCGTCAGCGCCCGTGCCGGCGACTGGAAGAGCTGCCGGAACCAGCTCGCGTAGCCCTCCGCCGCGGCGAAGTAGACGCTCTCGTCGCGCGTGTAGCCCACCGCGGACTCCGTCAGCCACAGCGCCACGAAGCCCAGCACCCACAGCGCCCAGGCCAGCCGCTTCTCGTCCCGCGTGGGAGCCCGGCCCATCATCTCCGCACCCCCACCGCGGGCTCCACCGCGAGCACGTCCAGGCACACCTGCCGCCGGTCCGCGTTGTCGGACCGCACCCAGACCTTCACCGTGCGGGCCTCACCTTCCGGCAGCCGTACCTCCGCCTTCTGCACGCCCTCCAGGCCTGGCGGCACCGCCACCTCCAGCAGCCGCGCGCCGCTTCCCGCGTCGTCCACGCCCAGGTACGTCGTGGTGAAGCGCGCGTCCTTCGGCCACGCGTGCTCCCAGATGATGCCGCCCTCCAGGCGCAGGCCCAGCCCGCCCGGAATCCCGTCGAACTCCGCCACCAGTCGCTGCTGCCCGCCGGGTGCGTGCATCCACAGGCAGCGGCGCGGCTCGTAGAGGATTTCGTGCCACTCCGGCGCGACGTACAGGTAACCGGGACCGGGGCAGCGGTGCGCCTGCCCGTTGAAGGGACAGTCGCGGCGCGTGCCATCCGGCGACTCCAGGTACACCCGGGCCCGCGCATACGCGTCCGTGGCCACGAAGCGCCGGGGCCGGTGGCGGCCATTCTCGTAGAGCGCGAGCGACAGCGGGCCCTCGCGCACCGGCGCACCCACCGCGCGGCGCTCGGGCAGGAAGCTCGCGAGGAAGCCGTCCTCGTCCGAGCGCGGCAGCTCCGGCTGTCCCAGCACCCACACGCGCGGGTGCGCGGCCAGGTCGTCCTTGTCCGAGCCCAGGTAGCCGTATACCGGCACCTCTGGCGGGACGAAGAGGCGGGCGCGCTCCGCCCACCAGGGGAAGAGGAGCACCGCGTCGCCGGGACGGGCCTCGGCCTTCAGCCGCTCCGCCACGGCGCGGTAATCACCTTCCGAGGGAAGGCGCCCCGGCAGGCGCAGGTGGAAGAGCAGGCTCAGGAGCGCGACGAGGACGAGGCCCCCCAGCTCCACGAGGGGCAACGCACGCAGGAAGCTAGGACTTCGCAAGGCGGATCTTCTGCTCGCTCTTTTCCCGGCAGAAGGTGCAGAAGATGGGCTCGCCCTGGGCGAACGACGGCGTCCAGGGCGGG
This sequence comes from Myxococcus sp. RHSTA-1-4, assembly GCF_020037125.1. GTDB lineage: Bacteria > Myxococcota > Myxococcia > Myxococcales > Myxococcaceae > Myxococcus. The sequence goes on along the minus strand of NZ_JAIQDG010000018.1, from coordinate 66,327 downwards.
TACATCGAGCACCGCGGGTCCAGGCAGTGGTGCAGCTCCCAGAGGTGGCCGAGCTGGTGCAGCGCGTGCCGGGCAATGGCCTTGTACCCGGCCTCCAGGTCCTTGTGCGGATGGACGCTGAGCACCGCGCGGTCCTTGCCGAACCGCGCGAAGCCCTGCGTGGGCGCCATGCCGCTGGGCAGCTCGCGCTCCTTCAGCTTGCGCAGCGTCAGCAGCAGCACCTTGTCGTCCTGGTAGGAGCGGATGCCCTTCACCTGGTCCACCAGCTTCTCCGCGTCCAGCGGCTCGGACAGGCCGGCGGGCACGTCGGCGGTGCCGGAGTGCTCGCTGCCCACACCGAACGCCGTGTAGAGCGTGCGGTTGAGCTTCGCGAGCTGCTTGTCGTCGAAGGAATCCAGCGTCACGACGCGAATCACGGGGCGTCACCTCGGCGGGAGGGCCTTTCCGGTGGCCGGGCGGCGTACCCGCCCCGGAAGGCCCGTCGGTCCAGTGCTTCTGTCACTCGCTCTCGGGCGGCTTCGCCTTGGGCGGGCGGCCACGCTTCTTGGGCGCGGCGGGAGCGGCCCCCTCGGCCTCGGGCGGCTTGGGCTTGGGCGGGCGGCCGCGCTTCTTGGGCGCGGGAGGCTCTCCTCCCGCGGCGGCCGTGGCCTCCGGCTTGGGCTTGGGCGGGCGGCCGCGCTTCTTGGGGGCGGGCGCCTCTCCCCCCGCGGGGGCCTCGGCCTTCGCCTTGGGCGGGCGGCCGCGCTTCTTGGGGGCGGCCTCCTCGCCCTCCTCGGCCTCGGCCTCCTCACCCTCCTCGGGAGCCTCCTCCTCGGAGGACTCGGCGGGCGCCTCCTCGTCCGGCGGCAGGTCCAGGTCGCCGTCCAGGCCCATCAGGTCGCCGTCCAGGCCGAGCTCGTCCTCGTCGCGCTGGAACTCGGCGGCGGTGCGCTTGGGGCGCTCGCGGCCGGGCGGGAAGAGGACGATGTCGATGGCGTCCTCGGCGTTGACCTCGGCGGTGCCCAGCGCGGCGGCCACCTCCATCACCAGCAGGTGCCGGGCATTGTCGTAAAGCTCACGTTCCTTGGTGGGCAGCGGGCGCAGCTCGCTGAGGACCTGGAGTCCCTTCACCACCTCGGCCATGCCCAGGATGCCGCCCTGGGTCATCCGGTCCAGGTTGGTGCGGGCGCGCTGCTTCCAGTCCAGGTCGGCCTTGTCGCTGTCCGAACGCAGGAACTCGAAGATGCGCTCCACGTCCTCGGCGGTGGCGACCTTGCGCACGCCGATGGAGACCACCTTGCCTTGTGGCACCATGACGACGGCACCGTCTTCTTCGCGGCGCATCGTGACGAAGGTGAGCTTCTGGCCCGCCACCTCCTTCACGTCGATGGCGGAAACGCGGCAGACCCCCTGGTTCGGATAGACGACCCGGTCGCCGACCGCGAGCTGGAGTGACGCGGACCCTTCAGGCATGTCCCCCTCACGGGCGAGGTAAACGTCAGGAGAAACCCGGGCTTAGCACCGAGCCGCGCCGGACGCCACGAGATTACCGGTGGAATGCCGCCGTGCGTGCGTCCGCCGCCTGACCCTTCAGGAGGGTACCGAGCAGTTCCTTCTGCCGGGCATCCAGGGCCGCCTCCACCTGGGCCTCCGTCGGCTCCAGTTCACCGCCCCGGACTCCCGGCTGCGCGTCCACGCGCGCGGACACACCCAACGTCCCCATCAGCGCCACCCCGAACACGAGCACTGCCACCAGCTTCTTCATGGTGATGCCTCCAGGGCACCCAGGGTAGGGGGCGCGCCCGGGTGATCAACTTTTCGGCAACAGGTCGCTGCACGGCTGTAGCGGCCTGCTAGGGGGCGTTGAAGAGCCGGCTCGGAGCGCGAGGAGGGGCCGGGCCGCCGGGCGGCGCCACGGGCGACACCTCCAGGAGCAGGGTGCCCGTGTTGTCCGCCAGATGGTCATCCGGGAAGGCGAGCTGCAGCCACGAGGCGCCCCGCAGGCGCACGGGCTGCCCCACCTCCAACAACTCCATGACGCCCGGGGAGACCTCGGGGCCGTCGCCCGTACCATGGAGGCCGAGCACCCGGCCCACGGGCCCGCCCTCGTAGCCCCGGGTGCGCGCGGGCTCGGGGCTGTCGCGCAGCACCACCTCGTACGTGGTGGCCGGGTCCAGCTGGCGCAGCAGGAAGCGGTCCGTGCGAGACAGCTTCACCGCGTGCTCGCGCGCGTCCAGCCGCACGGTGGTGACGGTGCCGCTGTCCCGCTCGCGCACCCGCACCTGCAGGGTGCCGTGGTTGTCCTCCTTCCGCGCGTCCAGCAGGAAGACGTAGAGCCGGGTGGCATGACGGACCAGCCGCTCCTCGGCGCTCAGCAGGCCGAAGGACTCGTGCGCCGGCAGCCGCTCGCCGCCCTCCAGGTAGTAGCCGGCCTGCTCCACCGTCTCGGGGCCGCCCACCGACGCCCGTCCCTCCACGCGCACCGCGTAGGTCCGCGCCGGGTCCAGCCTCAGCTCCGCGGCGGACAGGACGGGGACGCGGAAGGCATGTCCCACGGCGGACAGGATGATACGCCCGGCGGGCATGACGGCCTCCTGGGGAGGCGGGGCCCGGCCCGGCTTCGACGCGAGCACGCCCGGCGCCGAGGACCCGGGCGCCACCCTCGGCCGGAGCCGGGCGTGGACGGCCAGCGTGGTGCCGCGCTCGGCGCGCACCGTCTGGCTCCACGGCACCATGCCCGTCACATGGACCTCCAGCAGGTGCTCGGAGTCCGCGGGCAGGTGGGTGATGAGCGCGGGCGTGCGGGACGGCAGGGGCCGGCCGTCCACGCGGATGGTGGCGCCCGGCGGCGTGGAGCTCAGCTCCACGGAGAAGGTGCCCGTGTTGCCCATCACCAGCATCACCGCAATGGCCGTCAGGGCCATCACCACCGGCGCGCCCAGCATCACCCGGCGAGGCAGGCCCGCGCCCCGGGCGAAGTGCGCCAGCGCCTCGTTGGCGGAGGGCTCGGCGAGGCCCGGCGGCGGGGCCCCGGATTGGGGGCCACGCTCCGGAGCGGAGGGCGAGGTGAGGTCCGGCGGCGGGGCCACTGGCTGGGTGGTGCCGCGCTCCAGCGCGGAGTCCTCCGCGAGGTCCGGAGGCAGGTCCACCGGCTGGGTGGTGCCGCGCTCCAGCGCGGAGTCCTCCGCGAGGTCCGGAGGCAGGTCCACCCGCTGGGTGGTGCTACGCCCCAGCGCGGAGTCCTCCGCGAGGTCCGGAGGCAGGTCCACCCGCTGGGTGGTGATGCGCTCCCCGGCCGGCGGCGCGGAGGAGGGGGACACCACGGGGATGGGCTGGGTGATGCGCTCGCGGCGGCCCTGGACGGGCGCGGGCGTGACGGGGGGCGGTGTGAGCTCACGGAGCGGAGTGAGGTCGCGGACGGCGCGGCGCTCCGAGGAGCCGTTCGTCCAGCGGGCCATCTGCGCCAGGAACTCGCGCGGCAGCAGCACCGGGCGGCCGTCCTCCACGAGCTCCGCCTCGAAGAGGTAGCTCATGAAGTGGGCGCGGGCCCGGGGGGACACGTCGGGCGCGGCGGTGTGGAGGTGGCGGGTGAGCGCCTCCGCGAAGGACTCCGCCGTCTGGAATCGCTGCTCCCGCTCCACCGCCAGGGCCGTGAGGAGGATGCGCTCCAGCGCGGGGGGGAGGTCCTTGTTGAGGTCCCTGGGGCGCGGGAAGTCGCCCAGGGCGACCTTGCGCAGCACGTCCTCCATCCTCCCCTCGAAGGGAAGCCGCCCGCACAGCATCTGGTAGAGGACGACGCCCGCCGCGAAGATGTCCGTGCGCGCGTCCAATTCGCGGCCGCGGGCCTGCTCCGGCGCGAAGTAGGCGTACTTGCCCTTCACCTCGGTGTCTTCCACCTCGCCACGGCCGGCCAGCCGCGCCTTGGCGATGCCGAAGTCCACCAGCTTCACCTGGCCCTCGTAGCTGACGAGCACGTTCTGCGGACTGACGTCGCGGTGGACGATGTGGAGCGGCCGCCCGCGCTCGTCCAGGCGCGTGTGCGCGTAGGCCAGCCCCTCCAGCACCTCCACCGCGATGAGCAGCGCCAGCGGCTGGGGCAGGGTGTACAGCCCCTTCTCCCGCGCGCGCCGCAGCACGCTCGACAGCGGGTGGCCGTCCACCCACTCCATGGCGATGAAGTACTGCCCGTCCACCTCGCCGAAGTCGAAGACCTGGGCGATGTTGCCGTGGCTCAGCCCCGCGGCGATGCGCGCCTCGTTGACGAACATGGAGACGAAGGCGCTGTTGCCCGCGTAGCCGGGGAGAATCTTCTTGATGACGACGGGCTTGGTGACTCCCGCGGCGGCCGTCATCCGGGCGCGGTAGATCTCCGCCATCCCGCCCGTCGCGATGCGCTCGAGCAGCTTGTACTTCCCGAAATAGAGCCCTTCGGAAGGCTGCTGCACGTTCGTTCCGGCTCCTTCGCGTACCGGGCTGCTGTACCTGCCTTCCACGCTGCCGCCGCAGGGGAGGTCAGGCTAACATGGGGTCCGCACAACGCTGCCATAGGAAAATTCTGTTGATGGCGCTCAATCGCCCCTTGGCTCTCCTCCTACTCCTCACCACATCCGCCGCACTCGCGGAGCCTGCGGTGCTGCTGGCGCCCGCGCTGGGAAGGCCGGACGGCGTACTTCTTCAGGGACGTGTGCTCAAGGAGGCTCCTTCCGGGGGCAGCACGGCGCTGACCCGGAATGTCCGGAGGCTGACGGCGAGTAACTGGGAGGGGGCCCGGGTGGAGGTGTCCTTCCAGGGCGTGTCCGTCTCCGTGAAGAGCGGCCATGACGGCAACTTCGAGGTGAACCTGCGCCCGCCCGAGGGCCAGCGCTTCCCGGCGGGGGCGTCCGAGGCGGAGGCGAAGGTGGAGGGCGTCCGGGCGAGGGCGCCGGTGGAGGTCATCCCGGATTCCGCTCCGTTGCTGGTCGTCTCGGACTTCGACGACACGGTGGCGGTGACGAACGTGACGAGCCCGGTGAAGCTGGTGGAGTCGGCGCTGCTGAAGGACGGGGACACGCAGGCGGTGGTGCCGGGCATGGCTGCGTTCTACGGGTGCCTGCGCAAGCCCACGTCGCCGGCGTTCGCGCTGGTGAGCGGGTCGCCCGTCCAGTACCTGCCGCGCATCCGCACGTTCCTGGAGCGCCATGGCTTCCCGGCGGGCTTCGGGCTGTACCTGCGGGACATCGGTCCGGGGACGCTGGCCGGCTACAAGCAGCCCGCCATCCGCCGCCTGCTCCAGCAGTTCCCCCAGCCGGTGGTGCTGGTGGGGGACTCGGGGGAGAAGGACCCGGAGGTGTACGCGCAGATTCGCGACGAGTTCCCCGGGCGGGTGAAGGCCATCTACATCCGCGACGCGGGGCGCACCGAGGACCCGGCCCGCTTCCAGGGCATGGTGCTCTTCAAGGACCCGGGCGACGCGGCCGCGCATGCCGCGGCCGAGGGACTGGCCGACACCGCCTGCGTGGCCGCCGCGTTCCCGAAGAGCGCGCCCGCGGTGGTGCCCGCCGCCACCGTGAAGCAGACGGCGCCATGAGGAGGGAGCCGCGGACATGGACGGCGCGCGTGCTCGCCGCCGTGCTGCTGGTGTCGCTGGGGGCGGGCTGCCGCGAGGAGAAGCCCGCCGAGCCGCTCCAGTCCCTGAAGCCCGAGCCGCTGCCGTCGCTTGCAGCCGGTGGCGGTGCGCCCTCGGATGCGGGGGCCGAGGACGTGGATGAGCCGCTCCCGCTGGAGGTGGCGCCGGTGTACGGCGAGGCGCTTCCGGAGAATGCGCTGCGCCTGGAGTTGTCGGGTGAGCGGGTGCGGCTGGGACAGGAGTCCTTCGAGGCCGCGCGTCCGGCGGAAGCGGTGCGCCTGGCGGAACGGGTGAAGGGGCGCGAAGTCCTGCTGGTGCCGGACGCGGACACGTTCCTGGTGCAGGCATCCGAGCTGCTGGTGGTGCTGCGGGACTCGGCGAAGGCGGTGTGGCTGAAGCACCCGGACGCGCCGGTGGCGTACCCGCTGGTGCTGCGGGACGAGGCGGGCTTCCGCGCGTGGCTCGAGGAGGTGGCGCCCGGCAAGCTGCGCATCATCCAGCGCTCGGACGGCTTCGAGCTGACCACCAGCGTGGGCAAGCTGCCCGGTCCCGACCCGAATGGCCCTTCGGTTCCGGTGCGCGGAGGACGGCAGGACATCGCCACGCTGCGGCGGGGATTGGGGCTGCTCAAGGGGCGCTTCAAGACGTCCGAGGACCTGTGCCTCGTGCCGTCCTTCGGTACGGAGGTGGCGCAGGCGGCGCGGGCGCTCAGTGGTGTGTACTCGGCGCCGGGAGAGCCGTGGTTCGACGAGCTGTGCCTCGTCTTCCCGACGCCCCGGGGGGCCAGGGACGGAGGCTGAGGTGCGCGGTCAGGGCAGCGCGCCCACGCCCGCGAAGGACTGCATCCACGTGTCCTCGCCGCGAGCCCTGGCCGTGTAGAACTCCTCCTGGAGCGATGGCAGGGGCCAGCGATAGCAGCCCGCGCGGGCCACGGCCCTTTCCCAGAAGCCCAGCTCCACCCAGCGGTCGACGGACTCCTCCTTGTCCGGGACGTACCTCGACAGCTCGGAGCCGGCCATCTGGAGCCGGATGCCCAGGTCCAGCTCCGGGTGGGAGCGCTCCTTGCGGATGCGCACGCCGAACTCCCAGAGCAGCCGTCCCATCCACCGCTGCTCGTCATCGGTCAGCTGGTCCTTGCTGGCCTGCGCGCGCAGCAGGAGCGTCAAGCCCAGGGACAGCCCCTGCGCCAGGAGGACCATCCGCCACGCATGGTGGCCGGGGGCGTGGAGCAGGCCGTCGAAGTGGGCGCGCATCTGCTGGAAGTGCTGCTCGTTGGAGACCGGCTTCCACTCCGGAATCGAGAGGAGCTTCTCGAGCGCGGCCAGGTCGCCCCGGTTGAAGAGGGCCGAGGAGGGCCGCTCCTCCAGCTCTTGAAAGAAGACCAGCAGCGCGAGCTGGAGGCTCCGCGGCGAGGGGCCGGCGAGCTCCCGGAGCCGGTCGAGCACGGGAGGCAGCATGAGCTCCCGGCGGTTCGTGTCCGAGGCATCGTTGTACTGCTCGAAGCTGCTCACGAGCAGGGGCAGCGAGGAGGTCTTCATGAGCTGCTCCTCGATTTCGAAGAAGCACTTCCCGTAGCAGCGGTCCAGCGCGAGCACCTTCAGGGCGAGGCGCTGGGCCTCGTCGGCCTGCTCGTAGCTGGCTTCCGGCTGGGCGAGCAGGATGCCCTGTTCCAGAGGTTCGGGGAGCAGGGCGCTCTTCGCGAAGTCTGGATGTCCGAGCGTCTTCCAGGTATCGAAGAAGGCATGCCGCCAGTCCGGCGAGTGCGGGCGCCGCGTGGCAAGCTCGAGCAGCAACGTTGCCTCCGGAGTGTCTCGCAGGGAGGCCTGCGCGAGGGTGCTCCGCGCCGCGGCTTCGTTACCGGCTTCCAGCTCGGCACAGGCGCGCAGCAGCAGGGCCGGCGCGTAGGTGCTCGACGCGCGCAGCGCCTTCTCGATGTGGACCCCCGCCTCGGGATGGTCCGCGAACAGGTAATAGGCGGCGGCCTGGGTGAGTGGCGCGGCCCGGGCCTCCTCCTCCGCCTTGCGCTTCCACCGGAAGGCGGTGAGGCCACCACCGGCCAGGATGGGCGTGAGCCCCAGGGTCCAGAGCAGGAGCTGGCGCCGGGTGCGGTGCCGCCGCGAGCCTGATGAGGACTCAGCCTCCGGTGTCACCGGTTCGTTGCGGATGGGGTCGTTGCTCACTGGCGCGATGCTACCCTCAACGCGGTGAACCCAGGCGCGAGACAGGTGGCTGCTCGGTTGCTGTTTCTCCTGGTCCTGCTCCAGGGCGGGTGTCTGGCGGAGTCCGCGCTGGACGAGGCGGACCTCCAGTGGGCCCCCGGGACCTCACGGTGGCGTGCTGCCTCAAGAAGAACCCAAGGCAGTGGGAGAAGTGCACGGGGACGCCCAGCCCTGGGGAATCGGGTGTGTCGAAGGGGGTGACGCGGAACGTGGCGCGAGTCGCGGCTGCCGGTACGGCGGTGGCCGTCGCGCTGCAGCCCAGGTTCAACTCCGCCGAGCAGCGGGGTGTGGAGCTGGCCGCGGACCTGCGCGCGACGGTCGAGAAGGCCATCTGGCGGTGCGTGCGCGGGGCGGAGCAGGAGGCGAACGACCACTATTTCAAGGGGGAGAGCCCGACGGCGGAGCAATGCGGGCAACTCATGAGGCCGGGGCAGACGTGGGCCAGGTTCCTGGGGAGCCACAAGCACTACCTGGTCAAGCCATGCCTCCATGCTGCCCTGGGGAAGCTGGTGCCGGGGCGCTACCTCCTGGAGCCCCGCTTCCGGTTCAGCGAGCGGACGGAGCAGTGGGAGTACCTGGATAAGGAGACGGTGGACCAGCTCGTGTCACGGCTGAAGTGGAAGGCCCTGGAAGGCTCCATCGAGCCGGACATCCTCATCATGGACGAGAAGGGAGTCATCATCCTCGTGTACGACATGAAGTTTCCCTGCCCGGAGAGCAATACTGCGCGCTGGGACTTCTACTCCAAGGGGCGCTGGGCGCCCACCTCGCAGGATGACCTGTACCTTCAAGCGCTCAGGGTAGAACCTCTACTCGTCTCCCCGAGGGAGGGGGTTGTGCCAAGGAGGTAGGAGGGGCCACATGCGATACCCGAGACTGCGGTACTTCAATCAGTGGGATGCGCAAGTCGCAAGCGAGGCGTTGGTCATCTGCTTCTATATGAAGCAAGCCCATCAGCGAATCGCGCCTGCTGTCATGCGCGCGCTGGATGTGTTTCGCGAGCGCATACGTCCTCTGGCGATCGACTGGTACATCGCTCACGATGGTTACACCTATCTCCTCGATGACAAGCGGTGGGACACAGTCCGGAAGGAGATGCTGGAGGGTGACGATGGCGTCGGCCTGCGGCTGTCGGCGACGCCTGAGGGCCCCGGTGGGCTCTACGTGGAATACAGAGGACTGCCCACGATTCCCATGCCCTGGCCCGAGAGGCGGCATGACACAAGCGGATTGTATTTGCGATTGCCCACGGAATATCTGGAAGAGCAAGGGCCAACTCGGGTTCGTGAGTTGGCCGTCGCCGTGGCCGAGGAGCTCCCGTTCAACTCCGGCTATGCGGACCTTGTCCTGTCCGGGTCCGGAATGGAGGGAGAGGCTGCTGCCCTCGTGAGCACCCGCTATCCGGGCATACACATGACCCGGGAAGGCCCGTGCTACGACATGGACACCCACGTCGATGGCGTCCACTGGATGAACTTCCTCGGCCAGCCCGTGCTCGGTCAGCTCGGGGGCGTTGCCGCTCTCCGCGAGCGTCTCAACCTCTCCGGAACCTCCATCCAGGAGCTCAGCGGTGAGCGCGTGCTCATCACCCTGGGCGACGAGCCCAACCCGGGGGACGTGGAAGCAGGCGAGACGCTCCCCCTGCACCGTGCGCTTGCCCGGGTCCTCGAACCCCACCTGTACCGGAACAGCAGGCCGCTCGGCCGCATGAGCCCGGAGGACATTCGCCGCTGGGAGCGCCGCTTCCTGGACTGACCATCCCGCGCCGGGCCTTCTCCTTTGAAGGCCGATGTCCCGATTGCTACTACCCCCCTGACGCCCCGAACCCTAGATTGCCCCGTCCGGGCGCCTGCCCGCCCGCCGGAGGGACGCTCCCTTCCGCGAACCTGGAGGTCGTTGATGGCCGCCGTACCCGAGCCCGCCCAGTCGAACGAGATTCCCGCCGGCGGCGCGTTCCTCTTCCAGGAGGTTGGCGCCACCCGCATCGTCACCCCCGAGACATTCGCCGAGGACCAGCGCCTCTTCTTCAAGACGGCGCTCCAGTTCTCCCGCGAGCAGGTGCTCCCCAACGCCGAGCGAATCGAGGCCAAGGACAACGCGCTCCTGCGCGACCTGCTCCGTCAGGCCGGCGAGCTCGGCCTGCTCAGCGTGGACATCCCCGAGGCCTACGGCGGCACCGGCCTCGACAAGACGACGTCCCTGCTGCTCGCCGAGGCCATGAGCCTCAACGGCTCCTGGTCCGTGACGTTCGGCGCCCATACCGGCATCGGCACGCTGCCCATCGTCTGGTTCGGCAACGCGGCCCAGAAGGCGAAGTACCTCCCGAAGCTCGCCACCGGTGAGTGGGTGGCCGCCTATGCCCTCACGGAGCAGGGCAGCGGCAGTGACGCGCTGGGCGCGAAGACGAAGGCGGTGCGCTCGGCGGACGGCAAGCACTGGATTCTCAACGGCTCCAAGCTCTACATCACCAACGCCGCCTTCGCGGACGTGTTCATCGTCTTCGCCAAGGTGGACGGCGACAAGTTCACCGGCTTCATCGTGGAGAAGGACACCCCGGGCCTCACCGTGGGCCCGGAGGAGCACAAGATGGGCATCCGCGGCTCGTCCACGTGCCCCCTCTACTTCGAGGACGCGCGCGTCCCGGCGGAGAACCTGCTCGGCGAGGTCGGCAAGGGCCACAAGATTGCCTTCAACATCCTCAACTACGGCCGCCTCAAGCTGGGCGCCGGCGTGCTGGGGGGCATGAAGCTCCAGCTCCAGAACGCGCTGCGCTTCACGCAGGAGCGCAAGCAGTTCGGCACCCCCATCGTCCAGTTCCCCCTGTCTCGAGAGAAGCTGGCCCGCATGACGGCGCTCATCCACGCGGTGGAGAGCATGACGTACCGCACCGCGGGCCTCGTCGACGCGCGCCTGGCCGGGCGCGACAAGTCGGCCCCGGACTACGAGGCGAACCTGCTCGCCGCCGTCGAGGAGTACGCCATCGAGTCGTCCATCATGAAGGTGCACGGCTCGGAGTCGCTCGGCGCCCTCGTCGACGACGCCGTGCAGCTCCACGGCGGCGCCGGCTACATCGAGGAGTACCCGGTGGAGCGCTCGTACCGCGACGCGCGCATCAACCGCATCTTCGAGGGCACCAACGAAATCAACCGCATGCTCATCGTCGGCATGCTCCTCAAGCGCGCGGTGAAGGGCGACCTGCCGCTGTTCGCCGTGGCCGGCAACGTGGCCGAGGAGCTGTCCCGCGGCGAGCGGCCCCGCGCGCGCGGCGAGGATGCGCTGTCCCCGCAGGAGGTGGCCGCCGAGTCCGCCAAGCGCCTCGCGCTGCACGGCCTGCGCATCGCCGCGGAGACGTTCGGCACGGACCTGGAGAAGCACCAGGAGGTGCTCGCCGCGCTGTCCGACGTGGTGATGGATGCCTTCGCCCTGGACTCCATGGTGACGCGCACCCGCCAGGCCGCGAGCCAGGGGACGCTGGACCCCGTGCGCGTGGCGCTGACCCAGCTCTACGCGCTGGACGCCGTCCCCCGCGCCTACGACAGGACGCGCCGCGCGCTGTGCGCCACCCTCCAGGGTGACGCGCTCGACAAGGAGCTGAAGCGCCTGGCCACGCTGGACGTCTTCACCCCGTACAACCCCGCGGTGCTGCGCGAGACAGTGGTTACCGCCCTCGAGGCGGCCGGCGGCTATCCGCTCGCCCGGGAGTAACGGGAGCCCCGGGCCTCACGGCATCCGCGTCACCGCGTCCATCCCGAAGCTCACCCGCGCCTTCCAGGGCGCGGGGGGCAGCGACGCCAGGGCCAGCAGCGCCTCCAGGCGCTTCTGCATCTGCGGCCTCAGCCGCCCGAAGGTGGCGCCGAAGCCCGGCGTCACCGTCTCCGAGTGCTTCCGGGGCACCGAGGAGGTCCACACCACCTCGCCGTGCAGCATCAGCGGCCCCCCCTGGAGGTCCATCTCCAGGAGGAAGGGGGTGCCCACGTGCACCTTGCGCGGCAGCGCCGGGGCCTGCACCTCCAGGCCCACGCCGCCCCGGGAGATGTCCCGCACCAGGAATGAGGGGGAGAAGGGCGCCGCCTCCACCGCGCGCAGGTGCAGGGGCAGCCGCGGGAAGCGGCGCAGTCCCTCGTGCTCCTGCGCGGAGTAGATGCGCTGGAGCACCGCGTCCAGCGCGCTGCGGTCCTCCCCCACGCCATAGCGCACGGTGAGCAGGAACCGCTGCGCCTCGCGCGGCTCCACCTGGACCACCTCGCCCAGCACCTCCACGGGCCTGGGGACGCCCCCCGCGTGCAGCTCGAAGGTGAAGCGAGTACCCAGCGGCAGGCTGCGGCGCGTCTCCAGCGTGACGCCCCCCTGCCCGACGCTGCGCGTGTACTCCCCCACCAATGACTGCGGGGTCTTGTAGGCCACCTTCAGTCGCACGTTTGTGTTCACGCAACCGACACTCTGCGCCTGTCCCCGGGCGGAACTCAAGTTCACCCCATCTCCCCAGGTAGGGCGCTGCATTGCGGCAAACACCGGACCTTCCAGGTGTGGCGGGGTTCCAGGGAGTCATGCGCCAGCGGCGTGACGCCCCGGGCCGGGTGTCGGGCACCAACGAACTGTTGTTCCAACCTGTTGCGGTTTCTTGACCCCCCCTGGGGGGACGCGTATGTATGCCGCCCGGAGTGGCAAGGAGTGGGAAGGAGTGGAGGTCAATCCCGTAGCGGGTTGAAAAGGTGGATCGTCCCGCGTGTTCCGAGGCGTCTATGAGCACCAGATCGACGCGAAGGGGCGGACGAGCCTCCCGGCGAAGCTCCGGGAAACGCTGGTGGGCGCCTACGACGAGAGGCTCATCCTCACGACAGCGCTCGACCGGTGCCTCCACGCGTACCCGGTGCGGGAGTGGGAGGCGCTGGAGGCCTCGCTGGCGAAGCGCAACCCGATGGAGCCGGGGGTGAAGACGCTGATGCGCCTGTATGTGGCCAGCGCGCAGGAGTGCCCGCTGGACAAGCTGGGGCGCCTGCTCATCCCCCCCTCGCTGCGCTCCTACGCCGGGCTGGAGAAGGACGTGGTGTGGGCGGGAATGGTGAAGGTCATCGAGCTGTGGAGCCGAGAGGGCTGGGCGAAGGCGCAGGAGGAGGCCCGCCAGGAGGCGAGCTCGGCGGATGTGATGAAGGTGCTCGCGGAGCTGCGCCAGTAGCGGCCGGAAAGTCGACAGGACTCGGAAGTCCCGGGAGGGTGGCAAGCGTATGAACCAGGTTCTGGAGGTGCGGCGACGGGCGGTGGGCGCGGCGGTGGGAACCGAGCGCGTGGAGACGCTCATGCTCGAGGGCGAGCTGAGCGAGCAGGACCTGCTCCAGCTCTGCGACGAGCTCACCCGCAAGATGCAGCGGGGCATGCGCCAGTTCGTCCTGGACTTCGCCGACGTGGGGCACCTGAACTACCGGGGCGTCAAGCCGCTCATGGCCCGGGCGGAGGCCTTCCGCCGCACCGGCGGGGACTTGAAGCTGTCCGGCCTGTCGCCGTACCTGGCCGCCATCTTCCGCGCGGCCGGCGCGCACGACGCGTTCGAAATCTACCCCCACATGAACGACGCCCGGGCGGCCTTCGCGCTCGCGCGGGCTCCCTTCGTCTGACGGCCTGTGGGGGCCTTGGACTTCCAGCACCAGACCGTCCTCCTGCGGGAAGCAGTGGACTTGCTGCAACCGGGAGTGGGGAAGGTGATCATCGACGGCACACTGGGCGGCGGTGGCCACACGGAGGCGCTCCTGGCCAGGGGTGCCACCGTGGTGGGCGTGGACCGCGACCCGGTGGCGCTCGCCGCGGCCACCGCGCGCCTGGGCAACAACCCGCGCTTCCAGGCCCGCCAGGGCAACTTCGCGGACCTGCCCCGCGTGGCCTCGGACGTGCTCCCGGTGGACGGCGTGCTGGTGGACCTGGGCGTCTCCTCTCCGCAGCTCGACGTGGCCGAGCGCGGCTTCTCCTTCGCCAAGGAGGGCCCGCTGGACATGCGCATGGGCGCGGAGGGCCCCACGGCCGCGGAGCTCATCGCCTCCATGGATGAGCGCGAGCTGGCCCACATCCTCAAGGAGTACGGCGAGGAGCCCTTCGCGCGCCCCATTGCCCGGGAGCTGAAGAAGGCGCTGCCTGTCCGTACGCTGGAGGCCGCGGAAGTCGTGAAGCGGGCGGTGCCGCGCAAGGCGTGGCCCACGCGCATCCACGTGGCCACCCGCACCTTCCAGGCGCTGCGCATGGCCGTCAACCGCGAGCTGGAGTCGCTGGACGCGCTGCTCGCCGCCATTCCCCAGCTCCTCAAGGTGGGCGGCCGCGCCGCCGTCATCGCCTTCCACTCGCTGGAGGACCGGAAGGTGAAGGAGGCGTTCCGCGACCTGGTGGGCCGCTGCACCTGCCCGCCGGGGCTGCCGGTGTGCGCCTGTGGCTACTCGGGCGACTTCGCCCTGGTGACGAAGAAGGCCGTGGCCGCCTCGGAGGAAGAGGTGGAGGCCAACCCCCGCTCTCGCAGCGCGCACCTGCGCGTGGTGGAGAAGGTCCGATGAGCAAGTCGACGTCCAGGGTTTCCAGGGTTGCTTCCACGCGTGGCTCCGTCTCGGTGACGGGCGTGCTGCTGCACCTGTTGCCCGCGGTGCTCTTCTTCGCCCTCTTCGCGGCGGTGGGCATCCTCCACGTCACCAGCCGCGTGCTGGTGGTGGACATGGGCTACCGCCTGTCCCGCGAGGAGGCCGAGAGCCGCACCCTCACGCGGGAGAATGACCGGCTGAAGCTGGAGCTGGCCACCCTCAAGGCCCCGGCGCGGCTGGAGCGCGTGGCGCGCGAGCAGCTCGGCATGGCCATGCCCCGGGGCGGCGCCGTGGTGTCGCTGGCCGCGGAGAAGCCGGCCCGCGCCAGCGCCCGGGCGGAAGCCGACCGGCCCGGCATGCGCGTGGCGGGGCGTGACGTGGCGGGGTCGGTGCGGTGAGGGACTTCAAGGCGACGCGGGCTCCGGAGCCCAACGCGAAGTGGCTGAAGCTGCGCGTGCAGCTGCTGTCCGGCCTCTTCCTGACGCTGCTGGGCGTCGCCTTCGGCCGTGCGGTGCAGCTCCAGGTCTTCGAGCAGGAGAAGCTGCGCGGCCTGGCGCAGGACCAGTACGTCCGCCAGATTGAAATCCCCGCCCGCCGAGGCGACATCTTCGACCGCCGCGGCACGCCGCTGGCCCAGAGCGTGGAGGTGGACTCCATCTGGGTGGACCCCTCCATGCTGCCGGACGTCCGCGCGGCGTCGCGCGCGCTGGCCAAGGCGCTGAAGCTGGACGCGGACGAGCTGGCCGCGCGCCTGGGCCGGGCGAAGCGCTTCGCGTGGGTGAAGCGCCAGGCGAAGCCGCAGGAGGTGGCGGCGGTGAAGGCGCTGGGCCTGCCGGGCTTCGGCTTCACCAAGGAGCCCAAGCGCTTCTACCCGCAGCGCGAGCTGGGGGCACACGTGGTGGGCACGGTGGGCCTGGACGGGCGCGGCCTGGAGGGGCTGGAGCTGGCCTTCCAGGACGAGCTGTCCGGGCAGAACTCGCGCATGTCCGGCTTCCGCGACGCCAAGGGCCGCAAGCTGCTGGTGCAGGGCACGCTGGACCCGCTGGAGCGCCAGGGCGCCACGGTGACGCTCACCATCGACCGCCACCTCCAGTACGTGACGGAGAAGGCGCTGGCCAAGGCGGTGGAGGACGCGAAGGCCGTGGCCGGCATGGCGGTGGTGCTGGACCCGAGGACGGGCGAGCTGCTGGCGGTGGCCAACCACCCGCGCTTCAACCCGAACACCCCCGAGTCCAGCACGCGCACCGGCATGCGCAACCGCGCCGCGCTGGACACCTTCGAGCCGGGCTCCACGATGAAGCCCTTCGTGGTGGCCGCCGCCCTGGAGCAGAAGGCGATTACCACCGACAGCGTCTTCTTCTGTGAGAACGGCGCCTGGCCGGTGGGCCGCCACACCATCAACGACACCCACTCGTACGGCTGGCTGGCCCCGCGCGGCATCCTCCAGGTGTCCTCCAACATCTGCATGGCCAAGATTGCCCAGCAGATGGGGCGCGAGAAGCTGGTGGCGGGCTACCACGCCTTCGGCTTCGCCGAGCGCACCGGCCTGGCGCTGCCGGGCGAGGGGCGCGGCGTCATCCCCTTCCCGAAGGCGGAGGTGGCGCTGGCCACCCAGTCCTTCGGCCAGGGCCTGACGGCCACGGCGGTGCAGATTGCGTCCGCCTATGGTGCGCTGGCGAACGATGGCGTGCTGATGCGGCCCTACCTTGTATCGAAGGTGGTGGACCCGGACGGGGTAGTCCTGCTGGAAAACCGTCCCACGGAGATTCGCCGGGCGGTGTCCGCGAAGGTGGCCCGGCAGGTGGTGGGCATGCTCGAAAGCGTGGTGACCAAGGAGGGAACCGCGCCCAGGGCCGCCATGGAGGACTACCGGGTGGCGGGCAAGACGGGCACGGCCCAGAAGGCGGACCCGGTGGCGCGAGGGTACTCGGACAAGCGAATCGCCTCCTTCGCTGGCATGGTGCCAGCCGAGTCACCGCGCGCCGTGATTCTCGTCGTAGTGGACGAACCCAAGACGGACGTATACGGGGGGCTCGTGGCTGCCCCTGCTTTCAAGGAGATTGCGACCGCCGCCATGGCCCACCTGGCCGTGCCCCCGTCCCGGACGGTGGCACCCGAGGTGGCCGTGGCCGCCGTGTCCCCCGCGCCCGGCGCGGCGAAGCCGGTGGCGAAGGCCACCGTGCCCGCCCGTCCGGCGCTGGCGGAAGCGGTAACGGAGACTCCGGAGCCCGGCACCGTCCGGGTGCCGGACGTCCAGGGGCAGGTCGGACGGGAGGCCGTGGTGAAGCTGCTCGCCGCGGCCCTCGAGCCACAAGTAATGGGCAGTGGACGTGTGGTGTCTCAAACCCCCGCCGCCGGCTCACTGGTGGAGAAGGGGGCCCGGGTGACGCTGGAGCTCGCGACGCGGCAATGAGGCCGCGCTCGCTCCAGGCCCCGCGCTTGCAAGACGTGTGAAGGGGAAGAGATGAAGCTGACGGATGTCCTCGCAGGATGTGGTGCCGAGCAGATCTCGGGCGGCCGTTCCGCGGTTGACGTCACGGGTGTGACGCAGGACTCGCGGCGCGTGAAGGCGGGGGACCTCTTCGTCGCCATTCCTGGCACGAAGGAGGATGGGGCCCAGTTCATCGGCGAGGCCGTATCCCGCGGCGCCGTGGCCGTGGTCTCCGAGAAGGCGGTGCCGTCCTCGCAGGTGCCCTTCTTCAAGGTGGGCAACGCGCGCAAGGCGCTGGCGCTCATCGCCGCCAACTTCCATGGCCGTCCGGCCGACCAGCTCACGCTGCTGGGCGTCACCGGGACGAACGGGAAGACGACGACGACCTACCTGCTGGAGGCGATGAGCACGGCGGCCTATGCCTCCACCGGAGTCATCGGCACGCTGGGCTACAAGTACGCCGGCAAGACGGTGGAGACCGCCAACACCACCCCGGACCCGCTGGAGCTGCACCGCATCTTCCGGGAGATGGTGGACGCGGGCGTGGAGACGGTGGTGATGGAGGTGTCCAGCCACGCGCTCGCGCAGGAGCGCGTGCATGGGCTCACCTTCAAGGCCGCGGGCTTCACCAACCTGAGCCGCGACCACCTGGACTACCACAAGGACATGGAGGACTACTTCCAGGCGAAGCGGAAGCTCTTCGCCGAGAACCTGTCCGCCACCGGCGTGGCCGTGGTCAACGGCGACGACACCTACGCCAGCCGCATCTACAACGAGCTGCGCGGCCAGAAGCGCATGGCGTGGAAGTTCAGCCGCCTGGGCAACGGTGAAATCTCCGCCGCCGACGTGAGCTTCACGCTCAACGGCATCAAGGGCACGCTGAAGACGCCCGCGGGTGACATCCCCCTGAAGAGCAAGCTCCTGGGGCCCCACAACCTGGAGAACATCCTCCTGGCGGCGGGCATCGGCCTGGGCGCGGGCTTCGCCCGGCGCGACGTGCAGGAGGGCATCGAGCGCATGACGCCGGTGGCCGGCCGCATGGAGCGGGTGGAGAACTACGGCCCCGGCGGGGCGCCCGCGGTGCTGGTGGACTACGCGCACACCGACGACGCGCTCAAGCGCGCGCTGGAGGCCGCGCGGGCGCTGGCCAAGGGCCGCGTCATCACCGTCTTCGGCTGCGGTGGTGACCGCGACAAGGGCAAGCGCCCGCTGATGGGCGCGGTGGCGGCGGAGGCCGCGGACCTGGCCATCGTCACCAGCGACAACCCCCGCACCGAGGACCCGGACGACATCATCTCCGAGGTGACGCCGGGCCTGGAGAAGGGCGGCCTGCGCCGCATCTCCTCGGGCAAGGCCAAGTCCGGTGAGAAGGGCTACCTGGTGGACGCGGACCGCCGCGCCGCCATCGAGCTGGCCATCAGCCTGGCGAGCGGCGACGACGTCGTCCTCATCGCCGGCAAGGGCCACGAGACGTACCAGCAGGTGGGCCAGGAGAAGCTCACCTTCGACGACCGCCAGGTGGCCGCCAAGGCGCTGGCGAATCGCACCCCCTGAAATACCCGGGCGCGGCCCCGCAGGGCCGCGCTCGCCCCCCCACCCCGATGACAGCCCGATTCAACGACGATGAGGTGGTGCAGGCGACCGGGGCCACCCGGCGCGGTGGCCCGGCCCCGGCCACCTTCACGGCGGTCTGCACCGACACGCGGGCCCTCACGCAGGGGTGCCTCTTCGTGGCGCTCGTCGGCGAGCGCTTCGACGCCCACGCCTTCGTGGACGCGGCGGCGAAGGGTGGGGCGGCCGGCGCGGTGGTGGCGCGTGGACGCACGCTTCCCGCGCTGCCGGACGGCTTCCCCCTCTACGAGGTGGAGGACACGCTGATGGCGCTGGGCGGCCTGGGCCGTCACCACCGCCAGCGCTTCGCGATTCCGGTGTGCGCCGTGGGTGGCTCCAACGGGAAGACGACCACCAAGGAGATGGTGGGCGCCATCCTCGCCACGCGCGGGCCCGCGCTGAAGACGGAGGGCAACCTCAACAACGAGGTGGGCGTCCCGCTGACGCTGTTCCGGTTGGAGCCCCAGCACGTGGCGGCCGTCATCGAGGTGGGGATGAACCGCCCCGGTGAGATTGAGCGGCTCACCCGCGTGGTGCGGCCGGCCGCCGGCGTCATCACCGTGGTGCAGCCCGAGCACCTGGAGGGCCTGGGCAGCATCGAGGGCGTGGCGGAAGCGGAAGGGGAGATGTTCCGGGAGATGGGCCCCGGCACCACCGTGGTGGTGAACGTGGATGACCCGCTCATCCCCGGGCAGGCCGCGCGCAGCCGGGCGAGGCGGCTGACCTTCGGCCGGGCGGAAGGCGCGGACGTGCGGCTCGTGGCCGTGGAGACGCGGGGCCGCGAGGGCATGGTGGCCACGGTGCGCCACGCGGGCCGCGACTGGCCGGTGCGGCTGCACTTCATCGGCCCGCACAACGCGCAGAACGCCACGGCGGCCTTCGCGCTGGCGCTGGCGCTGGGCTACTCGCCCGAAGAGTGCGTGCGCGGCCTGGAGAATGCGCGGCCGTACGCGCGGCGCCTCAACGTGGTGGACGGCAAGGGCGGCGTGACGGTGGTGGACGACTGCTACAACGCCAACCCCGCCTCCATGGACGCGGCGCTGGCCACGCTGGGCACGCTGGTGCCCGCGGGCGGCCGGCCCGTGGTGGTGCTGGGAGACATGCTGGAGCTGGGCCCCGGCGAGCTGGAGGAGCACGAGCGCCTGGGCGCGCGTGTCCCCGGCCACGCGAAGCTGGCGGCCTTCTTCGGTCCCCGCTCCGTCAAGGGGTGGGAGGCCGCTTCGATGGGAGATTCCGCCGCCCATTTCACCGAGGTGGAGCCGCTGGTGGCGTGGTTGTCGCCGCGGCTGCGCCCGGGTGACGTGGTGCTGGTGAAGGCCAGCCGCGGCATGCGGCTGGAGCGGGTGGTGGCCGCCCTGACGGGCACGGCCGCACCTGGAGGAAACCACTAGTGCTGTACCTCCTCTACGAGCTCATCCAGAACTCGGAAGCGGGGCGCGTCCTCAACTTCCTGCGCTACCCCACCTTCCGCATCATCGCCGCGGGCGTCTTCGCGCTGCTGCTCGGCATGCTCATCGGCCCCCGGCTCATCGCCCGCCTGCGGCTGAAGCAGCACGGGCAGAGCAACGTGCGCGAGGACACGCCGGACACGCACCAGAAGAAGAAGGGCACGCCCACCATGGGCGGCTCGCTCATCCTCATCTGCATCGCCGCCGGCACCCTGCTGTTCGCGGACCTGAAGAGCCGCGGCGTGTGGGTGATGCTGCTGCTCACCTTCGGCTACGGCTTCATCGGCTTCCTGGATGACTGGCTGAAGCTGTCCAAGCGCAACTCCAAGGGCCTGGCCGGGCGCAAGAAGATGGCCCTGCAGACCTTCTTCTTCCTGGTGGCGGTGTTCGGCCTGCTCACCACGTGGACGCAGCCGGACGGCTCCTTCGGGCCCACGCTGCTCATCAACACGAAGCTGACGCTGCCCTTCATCCCCACGCGCTGGTTCAACCCGGACCTGGGCTGGTTCTACGTCGTCTTCGCCTGGATTGTCATCGTGGGCACGTCCAACGCCGTCAACCTCACGGACGGCCTGGACGGCCTCGCCATCGTCCCCACCATCGTCTCCGCCATCACCTTCGCGGTGCTCTGCTACGTGGCGGGCACCACGCTGAGCATCGCGGACTACGAGACGGTGGGCGGCGTGCAGAAGCTGGTGGCCACGCCGCTCTACCAGTACCTCGGCATCCTCCAGGTGCCCGGCGGCGCGGAGCTGGCCGTCTTCTGCGCGGCCATTGTCGGCGCGGGCATCTCCTTCCTCTGGTTCAACACCTACCCGGCCTCCGTCTTCATGGGCGACATCGGCTCCCTGGCGCTGGGTGGCGCGCTGGGCGGGCTGGCGGTGCTGTCCAAGAACGAGGTGGTGTCCGCCATCATTCACGGCATCTTCTTCGCGGAAGCACTGAGCGTGATGATTCAGGTGGCGTCTTTCAAGATGACGGGCAAGCGCGTCTTCAAGATGGCGCCCGTGCACCACCACTTCGAGCTGAAGGGCCTGGCCGAGCCGAAGATCATCGTCCGTTTCTGGATCGTCTCCATCCTCTGTGGTGGCGTGGCGCTCCTGTCGCTCAAGCTCCGCTGAAGCCGTAAGGGGGCCCGGCCATGTCGTTGGGGTTGTCCGGTCAGAAGGTGTTGGTGTTCGGGCTCGCGAAGAGCGGCGTGGCGGCACTGCGCCTGCTTCGCCACCACGGCGCGGAGGTGACGGCGCTGGATGCTCGCGCGGAGGACGCGCTGGGCGAGGTGGGCCGCGAGGTGAAGGCGCTGGGCGCGACGCTCGTCACCGGCCCCACGCCTCCCGGGCTGCTCGCGTCCCAGGACCTGGTGGTGGTGAGCCCCGGCGTGCCGCTGGCGCTGCCGGAGATTGAAGCCGCGCGCGCGGCGGGCGTGGCGGTGTGGGGCGAGGTGGAGCTGGCCTGGCGCTTCCTCTCCTCCGTGCCGCTGTTCGGCATCACCGGCACCAACGGGAAGAGCACCACCACGGCGCTCACCGGCGAGCTGTTCTCCCGCGGCGGCCGGCGCACCTTCGTGGGCGGCAACCTGGGCCGGCCCTTCTCCGAGGCCGCCATGTCCCCGGGCGACTGGGACGCGCTGGTGGTGGAGCTGTCCAGCTTCCAGCTCGAGGGCATCCGCACCCTGCGGCCCCGGGGCGCCGTCATCCTCAACCTCACGCCGGACCACCTGGACCGCTACGCGAGCCACGCGGAGTACGGCGCGGCCAAGGCGCGCATCTTCCAGAACCAGCTGGGCCAGCAGGCCCAGCCGGGCCAGCACCAGCAGGGCCCGGACTTCGCGGTGGTGAACGCGGAGGACGCGGACGTGATGGGGCTGGCGCGCGAGGCGAAGGTGCCCGTGTACGGCTTCAGCGTCAGCGGGCGGACGGTGGTGGACACGCCGAAGCTGGCGGGCCTGGCGGTGGTGGAGGAGGGCGGCTTCCGGCTGGACTTCCTGGGCGAGCGCTACCGGCTGAACAACCGCGCGCTGCGCGGGGCGCACAACGCGCAGAACGCCATGGCCGCGGTGCTGCTGGCGCGGCTGGGCGGTGTGGCCGCCGACGCGGTGCAGGCGGGGCTGGACAGCTACCCCGGCCTGCCGCACCGGCTGGAGAGCGTGCGCGTGCTGGAGGGCGTGGAGTGGGTGAACGACTCCAAGGCCACCAACGTGGACTCCGTGCTGGTGGCGCTGCGGGCCTTCAAGGGCGACCTGTGGCTGATTGCCGGCGGCAAGGGCAAGGGCGCGCCGTACGCGCCCATGGTGGAGGAGGGGCGGGGCAAGGTGAAGGGCGTGCTCACCATCGGCCAGGACGCGGACACGCTCGCCCGGGCGTACGCGGGACAGGCGCCGGTGCATGCGTGCGGCACGCTGGCGGCGGCGGTGGCGAAGGCGCGCGACCTGGCGAAGGCGGGGGACACGGTGCTGCTGTCTCCCGCGTGCGCGTCGTATGACCAGTTCAAGAACTTCGAGGACCGGGGCGACACGTTCAAGCGCCTCGTCGGGGCGCTCTGACGGCCATGAAGACCTCTCCTCCCGCGTCCGCGTCCGCGCCCGCCGCCGTGCGGTTCGACCCGCTGCTCCTGTGCGCCGTGCTGGGGCTCGTCACGCTCGGCCTGGTGATGGTGTATTCGGCCAGCGCGGTGCTGGCGCAGGACAAGCTGGGTGACAGCCTGTACTTCCTCAAGCGGCAGCTCACCGCGGCCGGCATGGGGCTCGTCGCCATGGCCGTGGCCATGAAGGTGGGCTGGCGCAAGCTGGCGCGCTGGGCGTACCCGCTGCTGCTGGCGGCCATCGTCCTGCTGGTGCTGGTGGCCATTCCGGGTATCGGCAGCACGGCGGGTGGCGCGCGGCGGTGGATTCGCCTGCCGGGCTTCAGCCTGCAGCCGGCGGAGGTGGCGAAGTTCGCCTGGGTCGTCTACCTGTCCTACTCGCTGGCGAAGAAGCGGGAGAAGGTGGCCACCTTCTCCGTGGGCTTCCTGCCGCACCTCGCGCTGTGCGGACTGCTCGTCGGGCTGTGCATGCTGCAGCCGGACTTCGGCAGCAGCGTGCTGCTGGTGTTCATGCTCTTCGTGCTGCTCTTCGCGGCAGGGGCGAAGCTGAGCTACCTGGTGGGCTCGGTGCTGCTGGCGCTGCCGCTGGCGTACGTGGCCATCGCCTCGAGCCCCTACCGCATGAAGCGCATCCTGGCCTTCCTGGACCCGTGGGCGCACCGGCACGACGTGGGCTACCAGGTGGCCGAGTCGCTGATGTCCATCGGCTCGGGCGGCGTGTCCGGGCTCGGGCTGGGGGACGGGCGGCAGAAGCTCTTCTTCCTGCCGGAGGCCCACACCGACTTCATCTTCTCCATTCTCGCCGAGGAGACGGGACTGGTGGGCGTGGGACTGCTGGTGTTGCTGTATGGCGTGGTGCTGTGGCGCGGGGTGAGGGCCAGCCTGGCGGCGGGCGAGACGTTCGGCACCTACCTGGGGCTGGGCATCACCTCCATCATCGCCTTCCAGGCCACCGTGAATATGTGCGTGGCCATGGGGCTGCTGCCCACCAAGGGGCTGACGCTGCCGTTCGTGTCCTACGGCGGCACGTCGCTGGTGGTGCTGATGGGGGCGGCCGGGGTGCTGCTGTCGCTGAGCGCGAATGCCCAACCGGCCACTCGCGCCGCGCGGGCGGGCACGGACATGCGGGAGGTGACGGCGTGAAGGTCCTCATCGCGGGCGGCGGCACCGGTGGCCACCTCTTCCCGGGCATCGCCCTGGCGGAGGAGGTGACGACGCGCCACCACGGCAACGAGGTGGTCTTCGTGGGCACCGAGCGCGGTCTCGAGGCGCGCGTGGTCCCGAAGGAGGGCTACCCGCTGGAGCTGGTGAAGGTGCAGGGCCTCAAGGGCAAGAGCCTCGTGGCCTTCCTCAAGGCGCTTTTCGCGCTGCCGCTGGCCTTCATCGAGTCCTTCCGCATCCTCGCCCGGCAGAAGCCGGACGTGGTGGTGGGCGTGGGCGGCTACGCCAGCGGGCCGGTGGTGCTGGTCGCGTGGCTGATGGGCATCCCCACCGCCATCCAGGAGCAGAACGCGCTGCCGGGCATCACCAACAAGATTCTGGGCCGCGTCGTCCGCGTGGTCTTCATCGCCTTCGACGAGGCGCGCCGCTTCTTCCCCGAGAAGAAGGTGCAGATGATTGGCAACCCCATCCGCCGCAAGCTGATGGACAACTATCTGCGCAGCCACGTGGCGCACGAGCGCTTCTCGCTGCTCGTCTTCGGCGGCAGCCTGGGCGCGCGTGGCATCAACCAGCGGATGATTGAAGCGTTGGACCACCTCGGTGACTTGAAGGAAGGGCTGCACTTCGTCCACCAGACGGGGAAGAACGACCTGGAGCTGGTGCGCAGGGGCTACGCGGAGAAGGGCTTCCAGGCGGACGTGGTGGAGTTCATCGACGACATGTCGAGCGCCTACGCCCGGGCGGACCTGGTGGTGTGCCGCGCGGGAGCCACCACGCTGGCGGAGCTGACGGTGTGCAAGAAGGCCAGCATCCTCATTCCCTTCCCGCACGCCACGGACAACCACCAGGAGGTCAACGCGCGCGCCCTCGTCGACGCGGGCGCGGCGCTGATGTTCCGCGAGGCGGAGCTGACCGGGCAGAAGCTGGCGGAGACCATCCGCCAGCTCAAGAGCGAGCCCGCGAAGCTCAAGAGCATGGAGAAGAAGGCGGGCCTGCTGGGCCGCCCCGAGGCCGCGAAGGAGCTGGCCGACGTGTGTGTGGACCTGATGGTGCAGACATGGGGCCCGAACGGGCGCGAGCGCGCCCCCAGCGAGCCGAAGAAGGCGCCGAGGAGCCACTCGTGACGAAGAACAAGCCCGTAAGCCTCTTCAAGACGCGCCACGCCGCGCACGTCCACTTCGTGGGCATCGGCGGCATCGGCATGAGCGGCATCGCCGAGGTGCTCCTCAACCTGGGCTACCGGGTGTCCGGCAGTGACTTGAAGGAGAGCGACATCACCCGGCGCCTGGCGCGCATGGGCGCCTCCATCTTCGAGGGCCACAAGGCGCAGAACCTCGTCCAGGCGGACGTGGTGGTCATCTCCTCCGCGGTGCGCAAGGACAACCCGGAGGTCGTCACCGCGCGCCAGCGGAAGATTCCCGTCATCCCCCGCGCGGAGATGCTCGCGGAGCTGATGCGCCTGAAGTACGCCGTCGCGGTGGCGGGCAGCCACGGCAAGACGACGACGACGTCCATGGTGGCCACCGTGCTCAGCGCCGCGGGGCTGGACCCCACGGCGGTGGTGGGCGGCAAGGTGAACGTGCTCGACTCCAACGCCAAGCTGGGCAAGAGCGAGCTGATGGTGGTGGAGGCGGACGAGAGCGACGGCAGCTTCCTCAAGCTGCACCCGTCCATCTCCATCGTCACCAACATCGACCCGGAGCACATGGACCACTACGGCACGCTGGACGCGCTCCAGTCCGCCTTCGTGGAGTTCTGCAACCGGGTGCCCTTCTACGGCCTCAACGTCCTCTGCCTGGACAACCCCAACGTCCAGGCGCTGCTGCCGCGCATCGAGAAGCGCTTCGTCACCTACGGCAGCTCGCACATGGCGGACTACCGGCTGGAGAACATCCAGCTCGACGGCTTCACCACCACCTTCAACGCCTTCCGCCGGGAAGAGCCGCTGGGCGAGTTCCGCGTGCGCATGGTGGGCGCGCACAACGCCTTCAACGCGCTGGCCGTCATCGCCGTGGCGGAGGAGATGGACATTCCGCTGGAGACGGTGCGCGGCGCGCTGGCCGAGTTCGGCGGCGTGCAGCGGCGCTTCACCGTGCGCGGCGAGGCGAAGGGCGTCACCGTGGTGGACGACTACGGGCACCACCCCACGGAGGTCATGGCCACGCTGGCCGGCGCGCGGCGCGCCTTCGGCCGGCGCGTGGTGGTGGCCTTCCAGCCGCACCGCTACACGCGCACCCATGACCTGATGAAGGAGTTCTCCACCGCGTTCAACGACGCGGACGTGCTCTTCGTCACCAGCGTCTACGCGGCGGGCGAGGAGAAGATTCCGGGCGCCACGGGCGACGCGCTGGCGGACGCCATCCGGGCCCACGGCCACCGCGACGTCACCTTCGTGGAGAAGCGGACGGACCTGCCGGCGGCGCTGCTTCCCCGGTTGCGCGAGGGAGACCTGGTGCTCACGCTGGGCGCGGGCGACATCACCCAGGTGGGGCCGGAGCTGCTCACCCTGCTGGGCACCTCCACGCTGTCGAAGGGCTGAGCGCACCATGGTGGAAGCGGGCGTGAGGACGGCGCTGGCGGACCGCGTGGAGCGGCTGACCGGGTGCGAGGTGAAGGCGGGCGAGCCCCTGGCCCCGCTCACCAGCGTCCGGGTGGGCGGCGCCGCGGAGGCCCTGGTGCGCCCGCGCTCGCCGGATGCGCTGGTGGCCCTGCTGAAGCTGGCTCGCGAGGAGGGCGTGCCCGTCACCCTCCTCGGCGGCGGCGCCAACACCCTGGTGGGCGACGGCGGCGTGCCGGGCCTCACCGTGAAGCTGCCCGGAGACCTCTTTCCAGAGGTCGCCGACGTGGGCCCGGAGGAGGGCCGCCTCACGCTGGGCGCGGGCTCGGCCATCGTCCGGCTCGTGAACCTCATGCGCAACCACGCGCTGGTGGGCGCGGAGTTCCTCGCGGGCATCCCCGGCACGCTGGGCGGCGCGGTGGCGATGAACGCCGGCACCAAGAATGGCGAGGCCTTCCGCGTCATCGAGGCGGTGGAGGTGGCCACCGCGGACGGGGTGGGGTGGCTGACGAAGGCGCAGGTGCCGCACGCCTACCGGCATTCCGAGCTGCCACCGGGCGGCGTCGTGACGCGGGTGCGCTTCCTCCTGCGCAAGGGGGACGTGGTGGCCTCCAAGGCGGCCATGGACGCGGACCTGGGGTACCGCAAGCGCACCCAGCCGTTGAGCCAGCCCAACTTCGGCAGTGTCTTCACCAACCCGCCGGGCGACCATGCCGGGCGGCTGATTGAAGCCGTGGGCCTGAAGGGCCATACGCTGGGGCGTGCACAGGTGTCCACGCTGCACGCCAACTGGATTGTCAACCTGGGCGGAGCGTCCGCCCGAGACGTGCTGGGACTCGTCACCCTCATGCAGCGGCGGGTGCGCGAGGAGACCGGCGTCGACATGAAACCCGAAGTCAAGCGCGTCGGAGAGTTCCTGCCATGACCACGATTCGCAGCGCCTTCACCCCGGACGAGCTCAAGAAGAAGCGCGTGGGCGTGCTGTACGGCGGCCTCTCCACCGAGCGCGAGGTGTCCCTGCGCACCGGCGCCGCGGTGGCCGAGGCGCTGCGCTCCAAGGGCTACGACGTGGTGGACATCGACGTGGGCCGCGATCTGCCCGCGCGCCTCACGGCGGAGAAGGTGGAGGTGGCGTGGCTGGCCGTGCACGGCCGCTACGGCGAGGACGGGTGCCTCCAGGGCCTGCTGGAGTCCATGTTCATCCCCTACACCGGCAGTGGCGTGCTCGCGTCCGCGCTGGGCATGGACAAGGTGTACGCCAAGCAGGTCTTCGTCGCGCACGGCATCCCCACCCCGGCGTACCGGGCCTTCCGGGACGCGGCGTCCGCGCTGGCGGAGGCGGGCTCGCTGCCCTTCCCCTTCCCGGTGGTGGTGAAGCCCAGCCGCGAGGGCAGCAGCGTGGGCGTGCACATCTGCAAGACGCGCGAGGACTACGAGGCCGCCGTCAAGGACGCCGAGAAGTACGCCGGCTTCCTGCTGGTGGAGCAGTTCGTCAAGGGACGCGAGGTGCAGGGTGGGGTGCTGGACAACGAGGCCCTCGGCGTCATCGAGGTGCGCGCCGCCCGCGAGTTCTACGACTACGAGGCCAAGTACAAGTCGGGCTCCGGCACGCAGTACCTCTTCCCCGCCCCCCTGCCGCCGGATCAGTATGCGCGGGTGAACGAGGTGTGTCTGGCCGCGCACAAGGCCCTGGGCTGCAGCGGGGGCTCCCGGTCGGACGTCATCGTCACCGAGGGAGGCGAGGTGTTCCTGCTGGAGATCAACACCCTGCCGGGCATGACGGCCACCAGCCTCCTGCCCAAGATTGCCGCCGGGCGCGGCATCGACTTCCCGACCCTGTGTGAGCGCCTGTTGCAAGGCGCGAGCCTCAAGGCCTGAGTGAAGTTGCATGCCGGACGCAACTTCGCGTCCGGCTCCGTCGAAAACCCCCGAAGTTCCAGGCCCACCCCCAGCCGCCGGGCGCTACAGCGACGTACCTGTAGCCAAAAACTGGCGTGGAGATCCATCCGCGCGCAGCATGCGTGCGACCGTCCCCGACCCATGGCCTTTGGCAGAACGCGAAATCGCCGCCGTCAGGACACCGCCCAGCAGAAGGAGGCGGTGAAGGGCGCCGTGCGCACGCACGGGCCGGGCGTCCTGAAGGTGCTGGCGCTGACGCTGGCCACGGGCCTGCTGGTGTGGGGTGGGGTGGAAGCGCGGCGTTGGGCGCTGACGTCCCCCCGCTTCGACCTGGCGGCGGTGTCCTTCTCCGGTCTCCAGCGCGCATCCCGCGTGGAGCTGCTGCGGCTGGCCGCGCTGACGAAGGGGCAGAACCTGTGGAGCCTGGACACGGGCACCCTGGAGCGCGCCATGTCGCAGCACCCCTGGGTGAAGACGGTCGAGGTCACCCGGCGCTTTCCCAACCGCGTGTCGGTGGAGGTGACCGAGCACGTCCCCGTCGCCATGGCGGTGCTGGGGGATTTGTACGTCCTGGACGAGGACGGCGAGCCCTTCAAGCGGGTGACGCCGGGAGACGGGCTGGATTTGCCGCTCGTCACGGGGCTTGACAGGGAAGGCTACGTGACGGACCCGGTGGTGGCGCGGGAGCGCATCCGCTCGGCGCTGGAGGTGGCGCGCGCGTACACGGCGCTGTCACCCGGCAAGGACGAGCGGCTGTCCGAGGTCCGCGTGGAGGCGCAGGGGCTGGCGCTGGTGACGGCGTCCGGCCAGGAAGTGCGCCTGGGAGAAGGGGATTCCGAGGTCAAGCTGCAGCGGTTGGACCGTGTCCGGCGCGAGCTGGGTGCGAGGGGACTTGCAGCGGAGATCATTCACCTGGATAACCGTGCTCGGCCCGGTTGGGTGGCGGTGAAGCTTTCGAGTCCTGTCTCCGAGAGGAACGGGACCTCGACGCGGTAAGAGGATGCCCCTTTCACGAGAGTGGGGGGCCTGGGAGGGTTGTCATGGCGAAGCAGAAGTCGGGGGAGATCATCGTCGGCCTCGACATCGGCACGACGAAGATCTGCGCCATCGTCGGGGAGCTGACCGACAGCGGGATCGACATCATCGGTATCGGTACGCACCCGTCGAAGGGGTTGCGCAAGGGCGTGGTGGTCAACATCGAGGCCACGGTGTCCTCCATCCGCCGCGCCGTCGAGGAAGCGGAGCTGATGGCTGGCGCCGAAATCTCTCACGTCTACACGGGTATCGCCGGCGGCCACATCAAGGGGTTCAACTCCCAGGGCATCGTCGCGGTGAAGGACAAGGAGGTCCGCGAGGCGGACATCGCCCGTGTCATCGACGCGGCGAAGGCGGTGGCCATTCCGCTGGACCGGGAGGTCATCCACGTCCTTCCGCAGGAGTTCATCATCGACGACCAGGGCGGCATCAAGGAGCCGCTGGGCATGGCGGGCGTGCGCCTGGAGGCCAAGGTGCACATCGTCACCGGGGCCGTCTCCAGCGCGCAGAACATCGTCAAGTGCGCCAACCGCACGGGGCTGAATGTCTCCGACATCGTGCTCCAGCCGCTGGCGAGCGCGGAGGCGGTGCTGGGCGAGGACGAGAAGGAGCTGGGCGTGTGCCTCGTCGACATCGGCGGCGGCACCACGGACATCGCCATCTTCTCCGGCGGCTCCATCGTGCACACGGCGGTGATTGCGCTGGGCGGCAACAACCTCACCAGCGACATCGCCATCGGCCTGCGCACGCCGGCGCACGAGGCCGAGCGCATCAAGCAGAAGTACGGCTGCGCGCTCGCGTCCCTCATCAACAAGGACGAGACGATTGAGGTGCCGAGCGTGGGCGGCCGCCAGCCGCGCGTGCTGGGGCGGCAGATTCTCTGCGAGATTCTGGAGCCGCGGGTGGAGGAGATCTTCCAGCTCGTGCACCGCGAAATCCAGAAGTGCGGCTACGAGGACCTGCTGGCCTCGGGCGTGGTGATTACGGGTGGCTCCACGCTGCTGGCCGGCATGCCGGAGCTGGCCGAAGAGGTGCTGGGACTGCCGGTGCGCCGGGGCATGCCGCGCGGCATCGGCGGGCTGGTGGACGTGGTGAAGAGCCCCATGTACGCCACCGGCGTGGGCCTGGTCGTCTACGGTGCCAAGCACCTGGACCGGCGCATGTTCCGCATCCGCGAGGAGAACGTGTACAAGAAGGTGAAGGGCCGCATGCGCGAGTGGCTCGAGGAAATCTTCTGACGGGCCGAGGCTCGCTCGCCCGCCGCATGTGAAGGGGCTCTCCGGAAGGGGGGCCCCTTTTTGCGTTCCGGCCGGGTGCGTCATACGCCGGGTGCGTCCGGGATGGACGCGTCAGCCGGGGGCCGCGTCGCCGGGTGACGCGTCAAGTGGGGCCCTCCACGGCACCGTTGGGGTCTCAAGCTGTCCGGTTTCCAGAATCCGGATCCGTGATTCGGATTGGCCCCTCTAAGAGGGGAGTGGTGGGTCGCCGAAGCCCTCGGAACCGTGAGGGGGCGGGAAGTGGACGGCGGCTGGCTTCGGGATTGCTATGTGCGGCTGTTGCCGCCGGGACACCCATCCCACCCCGGCGGGCCCCGCCCATGAACGAAAACACCCACACCCCCACTTCGCTGGTACCGGCGCCGCGGCTTCGTGCCCGGTTGCCTGCCGCCGGTCTGCTGGCGCTCCTGTGCGCCGTGCTGGTCGCTCCCTCCGCTTACGCCGAGCCCGACACCTTTGGCCTGGGCGATGGCTCGGATGGTCCGCTGACCGTCAACGACGAGCAAACCGTCAACAGCTATGCCCAGGTCCGGGAGGCCGTTGCGGCCGGGCAGGACTTCGTCGTGGTGAGCGCCACGGCGGGCTTCAATGCCGGGGACCTGGTGCTGGTGCTGCAGGGCGCGGGTCATCCGCTGCCTGTCACCTCGGGTGACCAGACGCCCGTTCCCCTCGCGGGCGGCGCCGTTGGACGCTGGGAGTTCGCTCGCGTGGCGGCGGTGGTGGACGGCGACCCCGGACAAATCGAGTTCACCCAACCGCTCACGGTGGCCTTCGCGGCCCTGGCGACGCAGGTGGTGAAGGTGCCCGAGTACACCACGGTCACCGTCACCGGTACGGGCCGCATCGTCGCCCAGCCCTGGGATGGGGCGATGGGTGGCGTGGTGGCCTTCCTGGCGACGGGCGCGGTGAACAACGCGGGTGTCATCACCGCGAGCGGGCGGGGCTTCCGCGGCGGCATCATGCTCAATGGACAGGATGACGGCTGTGACGGCCTGGACCTGCTCTGGCCCCACGGCGCGCCGAAGGGCGAGGGCGTGGCGTCCTCGCTCTACTACACCTTCGATCTGGGCTTTCCCCCCGTGACCGCCCAGATGTTCGGCAACGGCAACGTGGTCAACGCCGGTGGTGGCGGCGTGTGCCACAACTCGGGTGGCGGCGGTGGTGGTGGTGCCGGCGCGGGTGGCAAGGGCGGCCGCACCTGGAGCGGCGATGAGCCTCCGTCGCGTGACGTGGGTGGTCTGGGTGGCACGCAGCTGGTCTACGACCCGGCGACCCGCCTGCTGTTCGGCGGTGGTGGTGGCGCCGGACACAGCAACGATGACACGGGCACCTCGGGCGGTAACGGCGGCGGCATCGTCTTCATCCGCGGCGATTCTCTCTCCGGCGCGGGCGAGATTTCGGCGGATGGCGCGGCGGGTGGCGGCGCGGTGAATGACGCGGCGAGCGGCGGTGGCGCGGGCGGCACGCTGTACCTGCGCTTCACGGGCACGCTCACCTGCGGCGCGGACAGGGTCTTCGCGCGGGGGGGGAAGGGCGGTGACTCCACCTTCCTCGATTCGCCCCACGGCACGGGTGGTGGTGGTGGCGGTGGCCGCGTGCTGCTGGAGGGCCTGGCGATTACCTGCGACGCGAGCGCCGCCCAGGGCGTCGCGGGGGTTCAGCCGGACGCGGGCGCCATCGACGGACCTTCGTACGGCGCCGTGCAGGGCAGCCCCGGTCTCGTCACGCGGGTGGTCCTGGCCTCGGCGGATCCGGTGGACCTCCTGACGCCGGCCAACGGCGCGGTGCTGACGAACCCCGTGGTGACGTACACGGGCACGGCGGAGCCGGGCGCCACGGTGACGGTGGTGGTGAACGGTCAGACGCTGGGGCCGGTGACGGCGGCCGCCGATGGCAGCTGGACCGTGACCGCGGCGACGCCGCTGCCGGACGGGCAGCACACGGCGGTGGCCACGGCGGTCGACCCGCTGGGCGCGACCACCACGGATTCCCACTCCTTCCGGGTGGACACGGCGACGTCGGTGGCCATTGCGACGCCGGCCGAGGGCGCGGTGCTGACCAACCCGGTGGTGACGTACACGGGCACGGCGGAGCCGGGCGCCACGGTGACGGTGGTGGTGGACGGCCAGACGGTGGGCACGGTGACGGCCGCCGCGGATGGCTCCTGGTCCCTGGCTTCCGCCGCGACGCTGGCGGATGGGGCGCACACGGTGACAGCGACGGCCACGGACACGGCCGGCAACACCGCCACGGACACGAACGCCTTCACGGTGGACACGGCGACCTCGGTCGCCATTGCAACGCCGGCCGAGGGCGCGGTGCTGACCAACCCGGTGGTGACGTACACGGGTACGGCGGAGCCGGGCGCCACGGTGACGGTGGTGGTGGACGGCCAGACGGTGGGCACGGTGACGGCGGGCGCGGATGGCTCCTGGTCCGTGGCGGCCGTGGCGACGCTGGCGGATGGTCCGCACTCGGTGACGGCGACGGCCACGGACACGGCCGGCAACACCGCCACGGACACGAACGCCTTCACGGTGGACACGGCGACGTCGGTGGCCATCACGGCTCCGGCCGAGGGCGCGGTGCTCAACACCGGCACGGTGACGTACACGGGTACGGCGGAGCCGGGGGCCACGGTGACGGTGGTGGTGGACGGCCAGACGGTGGGCACGGTGACGGCGGGCGCGGACGGGAGTTGGTCCGTGACTGGCGCCACGCCGCTGACCGATGGTCCGCACTCGGTGACGGCCACGGCCACGGACGCGGCTGGCAATACCGCCACGGACACGAACGCCTTCACGGTGGACACGGCGACGTCGGTGGCCATCGCGACGCCGGCGGAGGGCGCGGTGCTCAACAACGGCACGGTGACGTACACGGGTACGGCGGAGCCGGGGGCCACGGTGACGGTGGTGGTGGACGGCCAGACGGTGGGCACGGTGACGGCGGGTGCGGACGGAAGCTGGTCCGTGACCGGCGCCACGCCGCTGACCGATGGTCCGCACACGGTGACGGCGACGGCCACGGACACGGCCGGCAATACCGCCACGGACACGAACACCTTCACGGTGGACGCGCAGACGTCGGTGGCCATCACCACGCCCGCCGATGGTGTGGTGCTGACCAACCCCGTGGTGACGTACCAGGGCACGGCGGAGCCGGGCGCGGAAGTGACGGTGGTGGTGGATGGCCAGACGGTGGGCACGGTGACGGCCGCCGCCGATGGCTCCTGGTCGGTTGCTGTCGCCACTTCGCTGGCGGATGGTTCGCACGCGGTGACGGCCACGGCGCGTGATGCGCAAGGCAACACGGCTACCGACACCCACGCCTTCTCTGTGGACACGGCGACGTCGGTGGCCATCACGGCTCCGGCCGAGGGCGCGGTGCTCGGCAACCCGGTGGTGACGTACACGGGTACGGCGGAGCCGGGGGCCACGGTGACGGTGGTGGTGGACGGCCAGACGGTGGGCACGGTGACGGCGGCCGCGGATGGCTCCTGGTCCCTGGCTTCCGCCGCGACGCTGGCGGACGGGGCTCACACGGTGACGGCGACGGCCACGGACACGGCCGGTAACACCGCCACGGACACGAACGCCTTCACGGTGGACACGGCGACGTCGGTGGCCATCACCTCGCCCGCCGAGGGCGCGGTGCTCGGCAACCCCGTGGTGACGTACTCGGGCACGGCGGAGCCAGGCGCCGAGGTGACGGTGGTGGTGGATGGTCAGACGCTTGGCACGGTGACGGCGGCCGCGGATGGCTCCTGGTCCCTGGCCTCCGCCGCGACGCTGGCGGACGGAGCTCACACGGTGACGGCCACGGCGCGTGATGCGCAGGGCAACACCGCCACGGACACGAATACCTTCTCGGTGA
The DNA here is from genome assembly GCF_020037125.1 of Myxococcus sp. RHSTA-1-4. GTDB lineage: Bacteria > Myxococcota > Myxococcia > Myxococcales > Myxococcaceae > Myxococcus. Next base: position 32,095 of record NZ_JAIQDG010000018.1, on the reverse strand, counting down.
ATACGCAGACGGTGGTGGACATCCTGCTACCCGCGGACGGCGCGGTGCTGACCAACCCCGTGGTGACGTACTCGGGCACGGCGGAGCCGGGTGCCGAGGTGACGGTGGTGGTGGACGGTCAGACGCTTGGCACGGTGACGGCGGCCGCGGATGGCTCCTGGTCCCTGGCCTCCGCCGCGACGCTGGCGGACGGAACGCACACGGTGACGGCCACGGCGCGTGATGCGCAAGGCAACACGGCTACCGACACCCACGCCTTCACGGTGGACACGGCGACGTCGGTGGCCATCACGGCTCCGGCCGAGGGCGCGGTGCTCGGCAACCCGGTGGTGACGTACCGGGGCACGGCGGAGCCGGGGGCCGAGGTGACGGTGGTGGTGGACGGTCAGACGCTTGGCACGGTGACGGCCGCTGCGGACGGTAGCTGGCAGATCGAGTCGAACACCACGCTGGCGGACGGAGCTCACACGGTGACGGCCACGGCGCGCGATGCGCAGGGCAACACCGCCACGGACACGAACGCCTTCACGGTGGACACGGCGACGTCGGTGGCCATCACGGCTCCGGCCGAGGGCGCGGTGCTCAACACCGGCACGGTGACGTACACGGGCACGGCGGAGCCGGGGGCCACGGTGACGGTGGTGGTGGACGGCCAGACGGTGGGCACGGTGACGGCGGGTGCGGACGGAAGCTGGTCCGTGACCGGCGCCACGCCGCTGACCAATGGTCCGCACTCGGTGACGGCCACGGCCACGGACGCGGCCGGCAACACCGCCACGGACACGAACACCTTCACGGTGGACGCGCAGACGTCCGTGGCCATTACCACTCCGGCCGAGGGCGCGGTGCTCAACAACGGCACGGTGACGTACCGGGGCACGGCGGAGCCGGGGGCCGAGGTGACGGTGGTAGTGGACGGTCAGACGCTTGGTACGGTGACGGCCGCTGCGGACGGTAGCTGGCAGATCGAGTCGAACACCACGCTGGCGGACGGAGCTCACACGGTGACGGCCACGGCGCGCGACTCGCAGGGCAACACCGCCACGGACACGAACGCCTTCACGGTGGACACGGCGACGTCGGTGGCCATCACCACGCCCGCGGAGGGCGCGGTGCTCAACACCGGCACGGTGACGTACACGGGCACGGCGGAGCCGGGGGCCACGGTGACGGTGGTGGTGGACGGCCAGACGGTGGGCACGACGACGGCGGCCGCGGATGGCACCTGGTCCGTGACTGGCGCTACGCCGCTGACCAATGGTCCGCACTCGGTGACGGCCACGGCCACGGACGCGGCTGGCAATACCGCCACGGACACGAACACCTTCACGGTGGACGCGCAGACGTCGGTGGCCATTGCCACTCCGGCCGAGGGCGCGGTGCTCAGCAACCCGGTGGTGACGTACACGGGCATGGCCGAGCCGGGCGCCACGGTGACGGTGGCGGTGGACGGCCAGACGGTGGGTACGGTGACGGCGGCCGCCGATGGCTCCTGGTCGGTTGCTGTCGCCACTCCGCTGGCGGATGGGGCACACACGGTGACGGCGACGGCCACGGATGCACAGGGCAACACCGCCATGGACACGAACGCCTTCACGGTGGACACGCAGACGTCGGTGGCCATCACCACGCCCGCGGAGGGCGCGGTGCTCAACACCGGCACGGTGACGTACACGGGCACGGCGGAGCCGGGGGCCACGGTGACGGTGGTGGTGGACGGCCAGACGGTGGGCACGACGACGGCGGCCGCGGATGGCACCTGGTCCGTGACTGGCGCCACGCCGCTGACCAATGGTTCTCACTCCGTCACCGCTACGACCACTGATACGGCCGGGAATACCGCCACGGACACGAACACCTTCACGGTGGCGATGACCGACTCGGACGGCGACGGCGTGGATGACATCACCGAAATCGAGCTGGGCACGGACCCGCTCGACGCGGACACCGACGACGACGGCGTGCAGGACGGCGCGGATGGCCTCACCGACACGGACGGGGACGGGACCATCGACGCGAAGGATCCGGACAGCGACAACGACGGCATCCTCGACGGCACGGAGCTGGGCGTGACGCTGGAGAACGCGCCGGTGGGCACCAACACCCGCTCGCCCAACTTCCGCCCGGATGACGACCCGAGCACCACCACCGACCCGAAGCGGGCGGACACGGACGGTGACGGGCTGAACGACGGCGCGGAGGACGCGGACCACAACGGCCGCGTGGGCGCCACCGAGACCGACCCGAACAACGCGGACACGGACGACGACGGCCTGAGCGACGGGGTGGAGGTGCGGGGCAGCAACGCCACCGACCCGCTCAATCCCGACTCGGACGAGGACGGACTGAAGGACGGTGTGGAGGACGCCAACCACAACGGCGGCCTCGACGACGGAGAGACCGACCCGCTCAACTCCGACACGGACCAGGGCGGTGCCAGCGACGGCGACGAGGTCAACGGCGGCGGCGACCCGCTGGACGGCAACGACGACTTCGTCGTGGTGGGCCGTGGCTGCAGCACGGGCGGGGCGGGCACCTTCGCGCCGCTGGCACTGCTGCTTCTCGCGCTGCCCCTGCTGGGACGCCTGCGCCGCGCGGGCCGGCGTCCCTCCCGGGCCCTGGTGGCCGGGGCCGCTGGTGGACTCGCGCTCACGGGCGCGCTGGTGGCCTCGCCGGCCGAGGCGCAGGTGACAGTGCCCACGGCCTCGCAGGCCATCGACGTGCAGCAGTACAAGCCGGGGCCGAGCGTCAACGACATCCTCGGCGTGCACAGCGCCCGCGTGCATCCCCACCTGGGCTGGAACGTGGGCCTGTCCCTCAACTACGCGGACAAGCCGCTCAACTTCCTGGACCCGCGCGAGGACCGGTTCATCACCGCCCTGGTGCGCAGCCAGGTGGGGCTGGACCTGATGGGGGCGGTCGGCCTGTTCGACCGCTTCGAGGTGGGCGTGCTGCTGCCGGTGACGCTGCAGGACTCGGAGCCGGCGCCGCAGGTGGACCCGTCCTTCTCGCAGGGCGTGGGCTCCGGCGGCATCGGCGACCTGCGCGTGGTGCCCAAGGCCCGGCTGGTGGACGGTGAGGACTTCGACCTCGCGCTGGCGGTGCCGGTGGTGCTGCCCACGGGTGGCGAGGCGGACTTCCTCGGCGGCTCGGGCTTTGGCGTGCAGCCGCGCCTGGTGGCGGAGTACGGCCAGAAGCTGCGCCTCGCGGCCAACCTGGGCGTGGACTTCCGCAGCAAGCAGCAGCTCCGCAACCTGCACACCGGCAACTCGCTGGCCTTCGGCCTGGGCGCGGAGATGCCCTTCACCGTGGGCGAGCTTCCGCTGGCCGCCGCCGCCACCCTGGTAGGCGGGCTCGGCTTCGAGGAGCAGGACTCGGAGGAGCGTCCCCTGGAGCTGCTGGCCGCGCTGAAGTACCGCTCGGTGAGTGGCTTCTCCGCGCACCTGGGCGCCGGGCCGGGCCTCACCCGCGGCTATGGCACGCCGGGCTTTCGCGTGCTCGGAGGCCTGAGCTACAGCCCCGAGCCCTCGCGCGAGCCGAAGAAGGCCCCGCCGCCCGCTCCGGTGGACTCGGACGGCGACGGCCTGGTGGACGGCCAGGACGCGTGCTCCACGGAGCCCGAGGACAAGGACGGCTTCGAGGACGCGGACGGCTGCCCCGACGTGGACAACGACAAGGACGGCATCTTCGACGACTCCGACAAGTGCGTGAACGAGCCCGAGACGAAGAACGGCCACGAGGACGCGGACGGGTGCCCGGACACGGAGCCCGCGCCGGTGGACTCGGATGGTGACGGCCTGCTGGACCCGAACGATGGCTGCCCCAAGTCCGCCGAGGACAAGGACGGCTTCGAGGACGCGGACGGCTGCCCCGAGCTGGACAACGACAAGGACGGCATCCCCGACACGGCGGACAAGTGCCCGGCCGAGCCGGAGGTCATCAACGGCGTGCAGGACGAGGACGGCTGCCCGGACAAGGGCAAGGTGAAGGTGCAGGTCGACGGCGAGCGCATCCTCATCCTGGAGAAGGTGTACTTCGCCACGGCGAAGGACATCATCCTCGCGCGCTCCTTCCCGCTGCTGAAGCAGGTGGCCGCGGTGCTGCGCGCCAACCCGCAGGTGGAGCTGCTGCGCATCGAGGGCCACACGGACGACCAGGGCAACGACGCCATGAACCTGGACCTGTCCAAGCGCCGCGCCGCCAACGTGCGCGCCTTCCTCATCGAGGAGGGCATCGCCGCCGGCCGCCTGGAGTCCGAGGGCTACGGCGAGACGAAGCCGGTGGACACCAACAAGACGGCGAAGGGCCGCGAGAACAACCGCCGCGTGGAGTTCAACATCCTCCGCGTGGGCAAGGTGGAGGTCGAGCGCGACGCCCCCTGACGCGCTCCGCCGGCCCCTGGTAGGCGCGCTGCTGGCGCCGATGAGGACCCGGTGAGGCACACCGGACGATGAGCGAGGGTGGTCCTGGAAGTCGTTCCGGGACCACCCTTTGTTTTTCGGGTAGGGCGTGAGTCCGACCCGCCAAGGGGGGCCGCTTTTCGCGAGTCAAGAGGCGAAGTGCACCCACCAGGCCGCACCGCGCGCACGCGGGGGATGCCGTGTAAGTGTGCGTGAGGACTCGGCGGCGAAGCATCCCGCTACAGGCTCGTAGCGGAATACTTGCCAAAGCGTGGGACTTGCTGATGATTGTGGAGGTTGGGAGTGCGCGCGCTGCACCGCGCCGCTCCAGCCGAAAGGACCGCCATGGACCAGTTCGACCAGAACAAGCAGGCCGCCAAGATTCGGGTGGTGGGGGCAGGTGGGGCCGGCTGCAACGCGGTCAACACGATGATTCTCTCGAAGCTCGACCGGGTCGACTTCATCGCCGCGAACACCGATGTCCAGGCGCTCGCCGCGAGCAAGGCGCCCACGCGGCTGCAGCTCGGGCAGACGCTGACGAAGGGCCTGGGCGCGGGCGCCAACCCGGAGATGGGCCGCGAGGCCGCCCTGGAGTCGCGCGACCAGATTGCCGCGGTGCTCGAGGGCGCCGACATGGTGTTCGTCACCGCCGGCATGGGCGGCGGCACCGGCACGGGCGCCGCGCCCATCATCGCGGACATCGCCAAGAGCCTGGGCTGCCTGACGGTGGGTGTCGTCACCAAGCCCTTCCTCTTCGAGGGCAACAAGCGCCGCAAGCAGGCCGAGCAGGGCATCGTGGAGCTGAAGGCCGCGGTGGACACCCTCATCACGATTCCCAATCAGCGCCTGTTGTCGCTCTCCAACGAGCCCATGCCGCTGCTGGAGACCTTCAAGCGCGCGGACGAGGTGCTGCTGAACGCCGTGCAGGGCATCAGCGACCTCATCCAGTACCACGGCTACATCAACGTGGACTTCGCGGACGTGAAGACCATCATGAGCGACAAGGGCCTGGCGCTCATGGGCACCGGCCACTCGTCCGGCGACAAGCGCGCCCTGACCGCCATGCAGCAGGCCATCTCCAGCCCGCTGCTGGAGGACGTCTCCATCGACGGCGCCACCGGCCTGCTCATCAACATCACCGGCGGCCGGGACATGACGCTTCAGGAGGTCAACGAGGCGCTCACCCTGGTCCACGACGCGGCGGACAGCGAGGCGGAGATCATCTTCGGCTCGCTCATCGACGACCAGATCCAGGACGAGGTGAAGATCACCATCATCGCCACCGGCTTCGTCCACCGCGACGCGCCCAAGGCGCGCCCCGTGGCGCCGGTGGTGCAGGTGCCGCTGTCCCGCCCGGCTCCGGCGTCGGTGCTCGCCGCCTCGCGCGAGGAGGTGGCCAGCCTGGTGCCCACGAAGGGGGGCAGCCAGCCCCGCGCCCTGTCCTCCGTGGAGGGCGGCAAGGCCGTCAGCGCCCGCACCGCCGTGGTGAAGGACGCCGCGCTGCCGCTGGATGAGGATCAGTTCGACATCCCCACCTTCCTCCGGCGCCAGGGCCAGACGGAGCTGCCGTAAGGTCAGCCCTGGCTGCCCGGGAGGCGGGCCACGCTCGCCTCGTCGCGGCCGGCCAGCTTGTCCGCGCGGTCGAAGAGGTCATCCACCTCCTCGTACAGCGCGTCGACCCGCTCCGGCCTGCGGGGCGCGGGCAGCACGCCGCCGCCGGACAGCTCGTCCAGACGGGCGCCGGCGCGCTGAAGCAGCTGCAGCGCCTTCAGCAGGGACAGCCCGCGCCGCGTGCCCTCCTGGGTGAAGAGGGTGCCGCTCTGGGTGAGGGCTTCGAGCGTGGCGCGGACGGAGCGCACGCGATCCGCCTGCCGGGAACGGTAGAGGTCCAGCCGCTTCGCGCGGCGCGCACGGTGGAGATCCACCACGCCGCCAGGGCCTGTGGAAGAGGGGGGCTTCACGGTGCGGCAAGGTACGTCATGGCCGCGCAAAGCCGCAAATTTACGGGACTGTACCCTCCTGTAGCGCACTCGCTCGCGCCCTTGTCTTGAGAGGGGGCGAGGGTTAGGTTCGCCGCCCTTCGCAGGGGAGGGCGTCGCCATGTTCCAGAAGCTGCTCATCGCCAACCGGGGAGAGATTGCCCGGCGGATCAGCACCGTGGCCCGGGGGATGGGGCTGAAGACGGTCGCCGTGTACTCGGACGCGGACGCCGAGCTGCCCTTCGTGAAGGAGGCGGACGAGGCCGTGCGCATCGGCCCCGCCCCGGCGAAGGACAGCTACCTCAACATCGCCGCCATCCTGGACGCCGCGAAGCAGACGGGCGCCCAGGCCGTGCACCCCGGTTACGGCTTCCTGTCCGAAAACGGAGAGTTCGCCCAGGCCTGCGCGGACGCGGGGCTCACCTTCGTGGGCCCGCCCCCGGCGGCCATGGCGCGGATGAAGGACAAGAGCCAGGCTCGCAAGCTGGTGGCCGCGGCCGGCGTGCCGGTGGTGCCCGGCAGCGACGGCGTGGTGCCGGACGTGGCGGGCGCACTGGAGGCGGCCGAGCGCATCGGCTACCCGGTGCTGTGCAAGGCGGCCAGCGGCGGCGGCGGCATCGGCATGGCGGTGGCGAAGGACGCCGCGGAGCTGGAGAAGGTCTTCCGCCAGTGCACGGACCGGGCGAAGGCCGCCTTCGGCCGCGAGGGCGTCTACCTGGAGCGCTACTTCCCGGCGCCGCGCCACATCGAGGTCCAGATTCTGGGCGACCACCACGGCCACCTCATCCACTGCCTGGAGCGCGAGTGCTCCATCCAGCGCCGGCACCAGAAGGTGGTGGAGGAGGCGCCCTCCGTGCTGTTCGCCGACGGGCGCAACCCGGAGCTGGCGAAGACGCTGTTCACCGCCGCCGTCACCGCCGCGAAGACGTTCGGCTACGCCAACGCCGGCACGGTGGAGTTCCTCTACTCGGACGGGCAGGTCTACTTCATCGAGATGAACGCCCGGCTCCAGGTGGAGCACCCGGTGACGGAGCTGACCACGGGGCTGGACCTCATCGGCTGGCAGCTGCGCATCGCCGCGGGCGAGCGCCTCACGGTGAAGCAGGAGGACGTGAAGCGGCGCGGGGCGGCGCTGGAGTTCCGCATCTACGCGGAGGACCCGGTGAAGTTCTTCCCCTCGCCGGGCCCCCTCAAGGTGTTCCAGCCTCCCACGGGCGAGGGCGTCCGGCTGGACTCGGGCTACGGCGAGGGCAACACCGTCACGCCGAACTACGACCCGATGATTGCCAAGCTCATCATCTCCGGCGACACGCGCGCCCAGGCGATTGAGCGCTCCGTGGCGGCGCTGCGGAACTTCCGCATCGAAGGCATCAAGACGAACATCCCGCTCCACCTGCGCATCGTGCAGGATGCGGCCTTCCGGGCCGGCGAGCTGGACACGCACTTCCTGGAGCACCACGCCAAGCCGGCGTAGCAGCAGCCGGGGCCCGCTCCAGCCCCATCCACCCCCTGAGGAGGCACGGTTTTTATGGCGGACGTCGCGGCGCACATCACCGGTACGGTGTGGAAGATCGAGGTGAAGGTTGGCCAGCAGGTCAACGCGGGCGACACGCTCGTCATCCTCGAGTCCATGAAGATGGAGATGCCGGTGGAGGCGGAGGAGGGCGGCACGGTGAAGGAGATTCGCTGCAAGGAGTCCCAGCCCGTCAACGAGGGCGACGTCCTCGTGGTGCTCGGCTAGCGGTGGAGCCTTCGTTGGGAGCGGAGCCGTCGCTGGAGGTGGAGGACCGGGAGGGTGGCATCCGCGTGCTCACGGTGTCCAACCCGGCCCGGCGCAACGCGCTCAACGACGCGCTGCTGGCCCGGCTGGATGCGGCGCTGGCGCCCGCCCCGCATGTCCGCGCGCTGCTGGTGCGCGGCGCGGGCGGCACCTTCTGCTCCGGCTATGACTTGACGCACCTGGGGCCGCCTGGCGCGGACGGGCGGCTGCCGGATGACCCGCTGGTGGCGTGCCTCCTGAAGCTGGAGCGGCACCCGGCGCCCAGCGTGGCGCTGGTGGAGGGCGCGGCGGTGGGCGCGGGCTTCGACCTGGCGGCCTCGTGCGACTTCCGCGTGGGCACGCCGGGCACCGTCTTCCTCATGCCCCCGGCGCGGCTGGGCATCGTCTACTCGCCGGAGGGACTGGCCCGGGCGGCGCGGCTGGTGGGCTTCGCCCGCGCCAAGCAGCTCTTCCTGGCCGCCCGGAAGCTGGACGCGAGGGAGGCGCTCGACTGGGGCCTGCTGGACGAGTGTCTGGAGGCGGACGCGGCCGAGGCCCGCGCGCTCGCGCTGTGCGCCACGCTGGCGGGGCATGCGCCGCTGGCGGTGTCGGGGATGAAGGAGTCCTTCGGCCTGCTCGCCAGGGCCTCGTTGGGAGAGGCGGACCGGGCGCGGCTGCGCGAGCTGCGCGCGGCGGCCTTCGGCAGCGAGGACGCGAAGGAGGGGCGGGCGTCCTTCCTGGAGAAGCGCCCGCCCCGCTTCACCGGCCGTTAGTCACGGCGGCCGGTGGGGGGCGGTACCGCGTGCCGCCTCAGGTGTCGCCGAACAGCTCGCCCATGCGCAGCTGGAGCGCCGAGGCAATCTTGTACAGCGAGGAGATGGAGGCGGAGGACTCCGCGCGCTCAATCTGCGACAGCAGCGACACGGACAGGCCGGTGCGCCGCGCGAGCTGCTTGAGCGTGAGCTCCTGCGTCTTGCGCGCGTCGCGGATGGTGCGGCCGATGGCGCGGTGCAGGTCCGCCTCCGGGTCCTGCGACAGGCCCTTCTTCTGGAGGGCGTTGCGGACCGCGGTGATGAATTGCTCCGGCTCCATGGGCTTCTTCACGTAGTCGGAAGCCTGGGCCTTGAGCGACGCCACGGCCGTGTCCACCGTGGGGTACGCGGTGGCGACGATGACGGCGACGTCGGTGTCGTACTTGCGAATCTGCTCGAGTACCTCGGTGCCGGACATCTGCGGCATCATCATGTCCAGGATGACCAGATGGAAGTCCGAGCCACGGAGGATCTCCACCGTCTGCGTGGGGTCCGTCGTGGTCACGACCTCGTAACCCTCACGGGTCAGCACCAGCTTGAGGTAGTCGCAGTTGTCCTGCTCGTCATCAACCACCAGGATGCGAATCTGCACAGCGTCTCCTCGCTGCAGGTGAACAGCGTTGGTTGGGTGGATGTGGAACTCGGGAATGCCGGGCATCCACAACCGACAATGGAGGGTCAGCCTCCCGGGTTTTCCTGCTGCTTGCCCGTGTCGTACATGCGCAGGCGCTCCAGCACGCCGGCGCGGTACGGATGGTCCTGTGGAGCCAGCTCGATGTAGCGGCGGTAGTGGTCCGCGCCCGTGTCGATGTTGCCCAGGCGGGCCTCCACCGTGCCCAGCATCAGATGGCAGTCGGGGTTGGACGGGGCCACCCTGGCGCACTCCTTCGCCAGCTTGAGCGCCTCGCGGTACTTCGCGCTCTGCTTCGCCTTGAGCAGCTCGCGGATGTCGACGAGGAGCTTGTCCACCGTCGGCACCGCGGCGGGCTCGGTGGCGCCCGCGGGGATGGTGGGGTTGGTGGGCGGGGGAGGCGTCACGGCGGCCGTCTTCTTCCGGGCCTCGGCGAGCCGGGCGAGCAGGTCCGCGCGCTCGGTGGCGAAGGCCTGGGTGCCGGCGCTGTCCCGCAGCGCCTCGTCCGCGTCGTCGAGCTTGCCCTCGGAGAGCGCCGTGCGGGCGGCGGCGAGCTGCTTCTCCACCATCCGCTCCGCGCGGGCCCGGTCGAGCAGGTCCTCCGCGGCCTTCGGGCGCTTGCCCTGGGCATCCTTGGCGTTGGACAGGTAGTCCTCGGCCTTGTCGAAGTCGCGGGCCTCGATGGCCTCCTGGGCCAGCGTCATCCGCTCCTGGAGCGAGGGGCCGGCCGGCGTGGGCGGCGTCTCGGGCGTCTGACCCTCGGGCGGGTTGGCCGCCTGGGTCGGCTCGCCATTGGAGGGAGGACGCACCGGCTCCGGGGTGGGCTCCGGCGTGGGCTCCGTGGGCTGGGCCACCGGCTGCACCGGCTGGGTGCCCTGCTGCGAGCGCATGGCGAAGAAGGCGGCGCCGCCAATGCCCAGCAGCAGGGCGACGAGCCCCGCCACCAGCGGCATCTTGGAGCGTGAGCCGCCCTCGCTCGCGGGCACGTCGTCCGCGGCGTCACCGGCGTGGAGGAAGCGGAGCTTCACGTGCCCCAGCTCGATGATGTCGCCGCTGCCGAGCGTGGCCTGGGCGTAGCTCTCGCCATTGACGGTCAGCCCGTTGGCGGACTGCATGTCGATGACGCGCCACTCGCCGCCGTCCTCGCGCACCAGCTTGGCGTGCGTGCGCGACAGGGAGCGATGGTCCAGCGTGATGTCGTTGTCGTCGGTGCGGCCGATCCGCAGCTCGGTGCGGATGCAGGCGAACTCCTGGCCCTTCAGCTCGTCCGGCGTCAGCACCACCAGCCGGGGGGCGTCCTCGGCGGGCACGTCCATCACCTTGCGGGGGCGGTCCGCCTCCACCTGGTCCAGGCGGATGATGGAGGTGGAGTGCCGGCGCACGTCGGCGGAGGGCGGCGGGGTCTGGTCGTGCTCGTCCCCGTCCTCCTCGGAGGCGCGCTCGTCGGAGGTGTCTTCCTCCTCCTGCTCCTGCGCCTGCGGGGAAATGGCCTCGAGCGCGGGCTCCGTCTTCGCCAGTTCCGGCCTGCGGGCGGGAACCTTGGCGGTGATGGGGCCGGCGACGCTGGCGGCGCCCTCGGCCTGGAGGGCCAGGTCGTAGTCGCCGATCTGGATCAGGTCGCCCTCTTTCAGGGGCGACTGACCCGCGATTCGCTCGCCGTTGATCCGGGTGCCGTTATAGCTACCCAGGTCTTCCACCACGACGTGGCCATTGAGTCGCACCAATCGTGCGTGACGGCGAGACACGTTACGTTCCGTCAGGCGGATGGTGTTTCCCTCCTGACGGCCGATGGTGATCTCGTCACGCACGAAGGGAACAACGGTCTTGCGCCCCTCGTCGTCTTCGATGATGAGCTTCAGCACGGGTCCGATCCGCGTACAGTCATAGCAGAACGGACTTTACCTGCACAAGCCATGTATCCCCCTCAAAAGACAGGGCTTTCTTCCCAAGAGGAGGGGCAGGCGAGCCTGTTGTCCATCGGTCAATCGGCCGGGAGCGGGGGGCCCTGGGTCACTTTGGCCCTTGCGGTGGCCCTGGTGGCGGTGCACGGGGCGGTGGTGTGGGCGGGTCCGGCGGACGTGGACGCGTTGGTGCGCTGGGGCGCCAAGGCGGGGCCGCTGGTGGTGGAGGCAGGTCAGACGTGGCGGCTCGTCACCGCCAACTTCCTGCACCGGGACTGGCTGCACCTGGGGCTCAACCTGCTGGTGCTGGTGGCGGCGGGCACGGCGCTGGAGCGGACGTGCAGACGCGGGGAGTACGCGGCGCTGCTGGTGGCGGCGGGGCTGACCACCATGGCGGGCTCGCTCGGGTGGTCGGGGGCGGTGAGCGTGGGAGCCTCGGGGCTCGTCTACGGGTGCGTGGGGGCGCTGCTGGTGCTGGGCCGGCGTTACCGCGCGCGGCTGCCGAGCGCGCGCTGGCTCTCCGGAGAGAGCGCGCTGCCCACGGTGCTCATCTTCCTGTGGATGGGGTGGACGTCGGTGGGCGTGGACAACGCCGGGCACCTGGGAGGCCTGCTCACCGGGCTGCTGGTGGGCGCCTTCCTGGAGCCCCGCTCCCTGGGCCGAGCCGGGGCGGCGCGGCCGGTGGCCGTGGTGCTGACCGCGGCGGTGGTGGCGGCGCTGGTGGTGGGCGAGCGCTCCGGCTGGCGGGTGGAGCGGGACGACGGTTTCGGGGTGTCGGTGGGGCTGCCGGAGGGCTGGCGGAGCGAGGAGGACGGGCAGGGGAGGCGCTCCTTCTCCAACGGGCTGCCGGGCCTGGGGCGTGCCACCTTCTCCGCGGAGGTCATCGAGGTGGGCGAGCCCGGGGACGGCGCCGCGCAGGCGCGGCACTTCCAGGAGGAGTCGCTGGTGCCCGGGGCGCCGGGGCCGGAGGGGCGGACGTTGAAGGTGGCCGGGCCCACGCCGGTGCGGGTGGGCGGAAGGGCCGCGCAGCGGATGCGGGCGGAGCTGGAAGGCCCGGGTGGGGCCACGCACCTGGTGGCCTTCTTCGTGCCGCGAGGGGAATGGGTGTACCGGCTGCTCTTCACCTGGCCCGCGGCGTACCCGGCCTACGAGGCGGTGGTGGACCGGATGGTGGCGGAGTTGCGCTTCGGCGAGCCGGCGGTGCTGCGCGAGGCGAGGGCTCGGGCGCTGCTGGTGCCGGGCGCGCCGGGGCCGCTGCGCGCGCTGGGCGTGACGCTGAGGCGCTGGGGCGTGCCGGAGGAAGCGGTGGCGCCGCTGGCGGACGCGGTGCGGGTGGCGCCCTCGCATGTGGAGACGCGCGTGGAGCTGGCGCGGGCGCTCCTCGAGGCGGGACGGGTGGACGAGGGGTGCCACGCGGCGGCGGAGGCCCAGGTGTACGGGCCCTCGGACACGGGGGCGCTGGAGGCCGGCGTGCGCTGCGAGCTGGCGCGGGGCGACGTGGCGCGCGCGCTGGAGCGCCTGGAGGAGGCACGGCGCGTGGACCCGCGCGACGCGCGGCTGCGGGCCGCGGAGCTGGCGCTGCGAGCCGTGATGGACGCGCCGGGGGGGCACCCGGGAAGCGGCGCTCCGCACCCGGACTGACAGGAGGCTACTACGCCACGGCCAGGGCTCCGGCGGGCCGCTCCCCCCGCGCCGCGGGCGCGCGAGCCAGCGCCGCCTTCGCCACGAGGTACAGGTAGAGCGCGTCGAACAGGAAGATGGAGACGCAGAGGAAGTGGAGGAAGGACAGGCCGCCCAGCCAGGGCTGCGTCATGCCGATGACGTAGTGGCACTCGATGGAGGTGCCCAGGGTGCCCAGCATCTTGCACAACGCGGCGGGCACGGACAGGCCCACGCCTGCCTGGTGGCGGCGCGAGAAGTAGAAGAAGACGAAGCTCACGCTCATCACCAGGTTGATCATGAACGCGCCCACCAGCCCGAGCAGGTCGTGGTACTGGAGGTAGAAGGTGTAGAGCCCGATGCCCGCCAGCACCGTGGTGCCCGCCACCACCCAATGGAAGTGCTGCCGCACCTCCGGAATCGTCTGCAGCGAGCGCCCGTAGCGCAGCAACTGGTAGACGATGACCAGGTCCACGAAGAACCAGACCCGGTCGAACAGGTGCCAGAGCGGCACCGGGTTGGGGATGATCCACGAGGCGAGGAACTCCCACGCCAGGTTCATGCAGATGGCCACCAGGGGCAGGCCGTACGACTTGTCCTTGAAGCACTGGCGGATGATGAAGGCATAGGCCAGCACCCAGAAGACGCAGCCCACCTCGCCGACGATGTTGAACCAGGCCAGCGGGTCATACGGCCCGCCGACGACGTAGTTCTCGGGCAACAGGGAGCGGAGCATCTCAGGCCACCTTCCGGGACAGGACTCGAGGCGTCAGCGCGTCGCGGGCGGCGGCCAGGACCTCGCCGAAGCCGCGCAGGGCCTCGGGGAGCGCGGCGCGCCGCTCGGGTGCCAGCAGCCACTTCGACTGGAGCTCCTCCGGCAGGCTGAAGGTGGCGCGCGGGCCCCCGTTGCCGGCGCGCACCATGGCCGCCACGAAGTCCCGGCTGACGAAGCGCAGCAGCCGGGCCGCCACCGGCGTGCGGTCCCCCATCCACCCCACGAAGCCGCCGACGTACCGGAGCCCCTCGGGGATGACGGCCGTCCAGTCCGGCCGGGGCACCTGGAGCATGTCCGCCACGTTGAGGCCCCGCCATTGGTCCTGGTCCAGGAAGAAGTGGATGAGGCTGGCGGGCAGTCCGTGCAGCGGGCCGGGCACCAGCTCCTTCAGGCCCTCCATCAGCGAGTGCGTCATCACCACGCCCTCGGAGCTGGGGGCAATCTGCCGCTCGCGGATGAGGAAGGTCAGCTCGCGCGCCTCCTCCATGTTGGAGGGGATGAGCCGCGGCTCCAACCCGAGCACGTGTCCCACGGCGCCCCAGGCATGCAGCCACGCCTCCTGCTGCCGGGAGGAGAGGGCGATGTCGAGCGCCTTGAGCCCTTCGAGGACCACGTACGAGAAGGTCATCAGCGTGCCGGCCATGTCCTCCTGATTGATGGGCATGCCCAGCTCCGCCGCGTCCCACGGCCGGGCGGTGTCCTGGAGGATGAGGTGGCGCACGGCCGCGTGCATCAGCCGCACCTTCTGAGCGGTGCGCAGGCCGCGGCCACCGGCTTCGAGGCCTCCCGCGCTCATCACATCCACCACGAACTGCGCCGTCTCGAAGAGGCGGCGCACGGGGGCCTTGCGCAGGTAGCCGGTGCGGTCGAGCACCTGGACGCCCTTGCGCGCCGCGTATGAGGCGGGCAGCGAGTAGAAGCCGAGCACCGCCATGATTTCCGGCCCGAAGAGGCCGAAGAGGGCCTGCGCCCGCCGGAGGTGCTCGGCGTCGATGGCGGGCAGGTCCGCCGACGTGCGGGCCAGGTAGTCGAGCACGTAGGGCGGGAGCTGGGAGGAGGGCAGGTCGTCGTTGCTGACGAGCGCGCGCATCAGGAAGTTGACGGCGTCCACCCTGCCTTCGGTGAACAGCCGCTCGATGACGGAGTCCGCGAGCGGATCTCCATGCATCCGCAGCGCGTCGAGGGACGCGTGGGTCCAGAAGCTCGGTGCCATGTTGGGTCCCGGAGGGCGCGGGAAATGTGCCCTCCTGACGGTGATACGGACCCTGATGCCAGGGCTGGTCGTCGCGAGTGGATGTTTCAGCGCGGGCGGAGGCGCTTCACTTCACCACCGGGCGCTGAAGGCGCGCACCGCGAGCCCCGCGCCCGCCGTCCATTCGCTCCGCCGTGAGAGTCCCGCGTCCCGGTGTGTGTATGCGCCGGAGAGCTGGAGCACCACCGGCTGGTCCTCCACCGCCAGCAGCACGCGCTCCAGGCCGGCCTCGGCCCGAGCGCGGAAGAACGTCCCATTCTCGAAACCGAGGCTCCACCCCGCGAGCCCCGACGCGCGCAGCGCCCACAGCCCGTCCTCGGACTCCACGCCCGTGTCGAGCATCAGCGTCGTGAAGGGGGACACGGTGTGCTCGGCGCCGTCGGGCGAGCGCCGCAGCGTGTGGCTGGCCACGGGCCCCACGCCCAGCCACACCCGCCCCGTCTCCGAGCGCACCGGGTCCAGCAGCAGGCCGGCGCGCACCGTCTCCAGCGTCCAGCCGGGGCCTTCCCACACGCGCCGCTCCAGGTGACCCACGCGGGGCGCCAGCGTCACGTCGAAGGGGAAGGGGATGCGCAGCGGGCGCGCGGTGGGCACCAGGATGAAGCCCTCCTCCAGGTGCCGGCGCAGGGTGCCGTCGTACACGGTGAAGGTGAGCCCGCGCTGCTCGCCGCCCCAGGCCTCCAGGCCCAGCAGGCGGTGACTGTTGAACCAGGGCGTGCCCTTGCTCCGGCTGGTGCGCCCCGTGCGGATGTGGACGCCGGCCCGCAGAGACGGCGCCCCTTCTCCGTCCCGCAGCCGGCCCCCCGTGCCCAGCACCAGCCCGTCCCCCGGGTCGAAGCAGATGGGGTAGGGCTCACCGCGCGCGTCCACGGGGAGGCACTCCGCGGCGCCTGTTTCCAGAGCCACGTGCGCTTCGAGCACCGAGGGGGCCGCGTGCGCGTCGCGCGGCGGGAGCGCCGTGGAGGTGAGTAGCAACGCCAGGCCGAGCGCGAGCACGCGGCTACTCCCTCGCGGCCGGAGCCATGGGCGCCGAGCGGCGCGCCGGGGCCCACAGCGAGAAGCGCAGGCCCGCGGCGGCGGACCACTCCCACCGCGCCGGCACGTTCGCCAGGTCGCTGCGCCACGCGCCGCGTCCGTCCACCACGAGGCTCAGCGGCTGGTCGTTGATGGCCAGGAGGATGAGCTCGTAGCCGGCGCTCACGCGCAGCCGCTCCGGGCGCAGCGGGCGGCCCTCCACCGACGGGGCCAGCAGCACCTTCTCCGCCTCCACGCCCAGGCGCAGGTGATGGAAGCCGTCCCGGTCCAACGTCAGGTCGCCCTCCAGCGCCGCGCCCGGCACCAGCGTGCTGAAGCCGTTCTTGTAGTCGCGCTCCACGGACGGGCCGGCGCGCACGCGCACGTAGGACACCAGGTCCTTCGAGTGCCACAGGTCCAGCGTGGCGTGCACGGCACCCCAGGTGAGGAAGCCCGCCTCCGTGCCGTCGCGCTCCAGTTCCTCCGCGCGCAGCACCTCCATCCACAGGCCCAGGTTGATGTGGATGTCGTGCCGCCGGGGCTCGCCGAAGAAGGTCGTCACCCGGAAGAGCGGCTCGTTCCGCTCCACGCTGAAGTCGTAGCGCATCGCCGTGGCGTCGAAGCCGGGCTCGCCCAGGTACAGCTCCGTCTCCAGGAAGCGGAGCCGGTGCAGGCGCCGGCCCTCGCCAGGGACCTCCACGGAGATTCCGAAGTCCGCGCGCATGCGGCCCTCCGTCTGCCCTTCGCGCCAGAGCGGCGCCCACGCGCCTCCCAGCCAGAGGCGCCGGTTCAGGTCGAAGTTGAACTGCATCACCCGCCCGCGCTCGTCGCGGTACCAGCCGGGCGGCGCGTCGGCCACCGCGGGTTCCAGCCGGTACGTCTTCATCAGCGCCGACTCGGAGACGTAGCCCTCGTCCGCGCAGTACGTCACCCGCTCCAGCGGGCGCTCCGTCTCCACGCCCTCCGAGTCCAGCTCGTGCTGGGGCGCCACCAGGCACCGCCTGGAGCCAGCGTCGCACTGTGCCCGCCACTTCCCGGAGGGCACGGCCTTCGTCGGTGGCAGCGTCAGGCACACCGTGGGCGCCTGCCAGTGCTGCACGGGCAGGGGCGAGGCGGGAGGCTGGATGACGGGCGGGCCGGCGGGCTCCACCTCCAGCCGGGGCAGGACGTCGCCCACCCGGGGCCCGAGGTCCGCCTCGCCTCCTGTCTGTGCGAGCAGGAGGGCACAACCCAGGGCCACGGCTGGAACGAGCATGATGCCTCCTCGATGGCGCGGCCCGGTCGGGGAAGAAGGTCGGGAAGGGCCGGCGAGGGCGGCTGTTACAAGGCCCGTGCCCCCGGCCGCCGGGCGGGCTTTCGCGGGGTTGGGCTCCCCTCCTTGTGCAGGCTCCTGCACAATGGCGCGCACCCCGGGACACGACGGTGGCCTCGTGGCGGTGGTCGACCGGCGGGGGCGGCGGGGATATAAGTCCGCGGCCCGTGCCGATGGCGCGGGCCAACCGCCCGAAAAGACTCAAGGAGCTTCAGCCCGTGGCGAGCGAAGGCGAACAGCAGCGCGAGCAGACCTTCACCGAGGCCATCCTCGGGAAGGAGACCCTCTCGGCGAAGTGGATGACGCGGTGGCTGGCGCTGCCGTTCAGCACGCGCGTCGTGGTGGCCACGGCCGGCTTCGCGGCCCTGCTCTTCCTGCCCTACCTGGGGGCGGTGGGGCTCTGGGACTGCTGGGAGACGCACTACGGCGAGGTGGCGCGGATGATGATTGTCCGCCGCGACTACGTGTACCCCTACTGGGAAGGCTCGTGGTTCTTCTCCAAGCCGCCCCTCACCATGTGGATGCAGGCGCTGGGCATGCAGGTGGCGGGCACCCTGCGCTCGGAAGGCGCGCTGGGCCTGTTCACCGAGTGGGGCATGCGCGTGCCCTTCGCCCTGCTGAGCATCACCGCCGTGGCGCTGCTGTCGCTGGCGGTGGCGCGGGTGGTGAGCCGGCGCGCGGGCCTGGCCACCGGCTTCATCCTGGCCACCATGCCGCTGTACTTCCTGCTCACCCGGCAGACGGTGACGGACACGCCCTTCGTCACCACCTTCATCTGCGCCATGGCGTGCGCGCTCATCGGCCAGCTGGATGAGACGACGAAGCACCGCGCCGCGTGGTGGTACGGCTTCTACTTCTTCGCCGGCCTGTCCACGCTGGCCAAGGGCCTGCTCGGCGTGGGCCTGCCCGCCGTCATCCTGGTGCTGTACGCGGCGCTGTCCGTCATCCCCTGGGATGGCGCCAGCGTGGACGCGCACCTCAAGTGGTTGATGAAACGCGGCTTCCGTAAGGACGTGCGAGAGGGCCGCCAGCCCATGCCGGTGCTGTGGGGGCAGATGTACCGGATGCACCTGGGCACGGGCATCCTCGTCTTCCTCGCGGTGGCGGCGCCCTGGTACGTCACGATGTCCCTCTTCGAGAGCGTGGACGACGAGGGCAAGCTCTTCTGGTACCGCTTCTTCGTCCACGACCACCTGAACCGCCTCACCGCGGGCGTGCACACCACGACGCCGGGCGGCACCTTCATCTACTTCATCGAGCAGGGCGGCTTCGCCATCTTCCCCTGGGTGGCCCTGCTGCCCGGCGCCTTCGCCGTGGTGGCGCGCCTGAAGCTGCGCTCGGAGAAGAAGGCGGACCACCTGGCCATCATCGCCGTGCTGTGGGTGGCCTTCTCCTTCTGGCTGCTGGCCTCCAGCGCCACCAAGTTCCACCACTACGTCTTCCCCGTGCTGCCGGGCATGGCCATCCTGCTGGCGCTGTTCGCCGACCGGCTCTGGGAGGAGGGCATCTCCGCCCACGCGGTGAGCCTCATCTTCGGCCTCGTCCTCTTCATCCTGGTGGGCAAGGACCTGTCGGAGAACCCGAAGAACTTCACCGACCTGTTCGTCTACAACTACGACCGGCCCTACCCGCAGGACCTGGTGTCGAAGCCCATCGCCTTCTTCGCCTCGCGCCCGCTGTGGACGGGGGACCTGGTGACGCTGGTGCTGCTGGCCTTCGGCGTGTACCTGTCCTTCGACGCCTTCGCGCCCCGCCCCAAGGCCAGGGTTTCTCCGGGCGCGCGCGCGGTGGCGCTGCTCCTGCTGCTGCTGGGCGTGGCCACCCTGGGCGCGGTGGCGTCGCAGGCGCAGGTGTCCGCGACGGCGCTGATGGGGCTGGCGCTGGTGGGCGTGGCCGCCTTCCTGGGCTGGCAGTCCACGCGTCCGGGGACGGAGGGCCGCGCCAGCTTGCAGACCCTGGCGGGGCTGCTGGCGGTGGTGGGCGTGGCGCTCGCCGCGCGCGGCTTCGACAAGCCGGTGGCGGAGGACTCGCTGCTCAAGGCGCTGTCCGAGCCCGTCAACATCAAGAGCTCCCTGGGCTTCACCTTCGCGGTGGCCGGCGCCATGGCCGTGGTGGCGGCGCTGCTGCGGGCGCGGGTGATGCTGTTCGGCACCTTCTGGGCGCTCGCGGCGGGCGTGGCCCTCTGGTTCAACTGGAGCCACTGGGTGGACCTGTCCCACCATTGGACGCAGCGCGACCTCTTCTGGCGGTACTACGCGCAGCGCAAGGCGGACGAGCCCATCGTCGCGTACATGATGAACTGGCGCGGCGAGACGCTCTACTCGCGCAACACGGTGGAGCAGTACCGCAGCAGCGACGCCAACACCCGCATGCGCAACCTGGCCGCGCGGCCCGGCCGCGAGTGGGTGCTGGTGGAGCACAACCGCCTCAACCTGCTTCGCAACGCGGTGGGCGCCGACAAGGTCGTCACCCCCATCGACCGGGACATCAACAACAAGTTCGTCCTGGTGACCGTCGATTGAGCGGCATCCACGTCGAGGGACTGGGCAAGCGCTTCGGCGAGCGCACCGCCGTGGAGGGGCTCTCCTTCCACGTGCGGCCCGGCGAGGTGTTCGGCCTGCTCGGGCCCAACGGCGCGGGAAAGACGACCACGGTGCGCATGCTCACCGGCCTCCTGCGCCCCAGCGAGGGCGAGGCCACCGTGTGGGGCCACCCCGTGGACGGCGACGGCGAGCCGCTGCGCAAGGTGGTGGGCCTGCTCACGGAGCAGCCCGGCCTCTATGACAGGCTCACCGCGCGGGAGAACCTGCGCTTCTTCATGAAGCTGCACGAACTGGATGAGGCCAGGGCGTGGCCGCGCGCGCTGCACTACCTGGAGCGCTTCGGGCTGGGCGGGCGCGAGGAGGAGCCGGTGGGCGGCTTCTCCAAGGGCATGCGCCAGAAGCTGGCCATCGTCCGCACGCTGGTGCACGACCCGAAGGTCATCTTCCTGGATGAGCCCACCAGCGGGCTGGACCCGGAGTCCGCGCGCACGGTGCGCGACGCGGTGGCGGAGCTGGCGTCGGAGGGGCGCACCATCGTCCTGTGCTCGCACAACCTGGCGGAGGTGGAGCGCCTGTGCGAGCGCGTCGCCGTGGTGAAGCGGCGGCTGCTGGCCATCGGCCCCGTGAAGGAACTGCGGCGGGCGGGGCACGCGCTGGACGTGCGCGTGGACGGCGAGGCGGAGCGCTACCGCAACGTGCTGACGTCGCTGCCCTTCGCCCCCAACGTGCTGGCGGAAGGGGCGCGGCTGCGCGTCATGCTGGCGGACGAGGCGCACGCGCCGGACGTGGTGGCGTGCCTGGTGGGCGCGGGCGCGCGGGTGCACAGCGCGGTGCCGGCCCAGCGGCCGCTGGAAGAGGTCTACCTGGAGCTGCTGCGCGAGGGGAGGGGGTAGCCCATGGCGTTCCGTCCGCGGCGGGCCCTGGCGGTGTTCTGGAAGGACTTCCTGGACCTGCGCAAGAACGTGGGGCTGCTGGTGTCCATGGCGGTGCTGCCCACCGTCATGGTGCTGGTGCCCATCGGCGTCGTGTGGTCCTACGTGCGGACGCCCAACCACGCGGACCTGCGCAGCGTGGCGCTCTTCTATGACCCCTCGCTGCCCTTGGGGGCGAGCGCGGCGCGCTTCCTCATCGACAAGACGCTCACCGACTGGTTCGGCATGTTCCTGGTGATGCCGGTGTTCGTCCCCATCCTCATCGCCTCGCAGAGCGTGGCGGGCGAGAAGGAGCGGCGCACGCTGGAGCCGCTGCTGGCCTCGCCGGTGACGGCCGCGGAGCTGGTGACGGGCAAGAGCCTGGCGGCGCTGGTGCCCGCGGTGGCGATTACGTGGGTGGCCTTCGTCTTCTTCTGCGTGGGCGTGGACGTCGTCGCGTGGCCGCTGGTGAAGATGCCGCTGATGCCGGACGCGCTGTGGACCTTCGGTGTGTTCGTCATCGCCCCGCTGTTCGCCTTCTTCGGCAACGGCGTGGCGGTGCTCATCTCCGCGCGGGTGAGCGAGGCGCGGATGGCGCAGCAGTTGTCCGCCCTGGTGGTGCTGCCCATCGTCGGGATGGTGGGCGGGCAGGTGGCCGGTTTCCTCAAGGCGGGGCTGGGCTACTACGCCCTCCAGGGCGCGGTGGTGCTGGTACTGGACGCCATCCTCCTGTGGGCCAGCATCCGCCTGCTGGACCGCGAGCGATTGGTGAGCCGCTGGGGCTGACGTCCGTTACGCTGCGGTATCAGGCCGTCAGGCAGGCAGGCGGCTAGGCAATGGCCAGTGAAACTGGCATCTTACGAGCAGGCAGCCGGGCGAAGGCGGGCGCGTTTTCGTCGTGGGTGCCACGTTCTTAAGAGGAGTGGGTGGCGGTGCGGGTTGACCGGCTGCCGAGGCGGCCACGGAGGCGCTGACTAGCAATGGGTATCTTCGATTCCATCAAGGGCGAGGCGAAGCGCAACTTCATTGCCCGTGCGGACACGGCGAAGGGCGAGATCATCTACAAGTATCCGGAGAACAACGTCCGGATGATGACCCAGCTCACCGTCGACGCGGACGAGGTCGCCCTCTTCGTGAAGGACGGGAAGGTGGAGGGCAAGCTCGGGCCCGGCCGCCACACGCTGGACACCAACAACATCCCGTTCCTGTCGCGGCTGCTGGAGAAGTTCACCGGCGGCAACCTCTTCGTCTCCGAGGTCTTCTTCGTCTCCGTGCGCGAGTTCGCCGGGGTGAAGTTCGGCGGCCCCATCGGTGACGTGCGAGATCCGGAGACGGGCCTGGGCATCGGCACCATGGTGTACGGCGACTTCTCCATCCGCGTGACGGACCCGGAGAAGCTGGTGGTGGGCCTCGTCGGCATGGGCCGCACCGGCAACGACGAGCTGCTCCAGTGGTTCAAGAACCAGGTGCTCAAGGTGACGCGCGACCGCATCGCCGAGCTGCTGGTGAAGAAGCGCTGGCCGCTGCTGGACGTGACGAGCGGCGCGTACACGGAGGAAATCGAGACCGAGGTCATCGGCGGGCTGAAGCCGCACGTGGACACCTACGGCCTCACCGTGGTGCGGATGGGCAACTTCCACGTCAGCATCAAGCCGGAGGACGAGGCGACGCTGAAGAAGCTGTCCAAGGACGTGGCGTACTCGCGCCTGGCCGGCGGCTTCCAGCAGTACGCGCAGGGCCAGGCGATGCTGGGCGCCGCCGAGGGCATGGCCAAGGGCGGCGAGGGCTCCGGCAACGCGCTGGGTGGCATGGGCATGGGCATGGGCTTCGGCATGGCCCAGCAGTTCATGAACATGAACCAGCAGCAGCAGCAACAGCAGCAGCAGCAGCGTCCGCCCGAGCCCGCGCCCCAGGCGGCTCCCGCCGACACGCGCAGCCCCGCGCAGCGCCTGAAGGAAATCAAGGAGCTGAAGGACGCGGGCGTGCTCTCCGACGAGGAGTACAACGCCAAGCGCGCGGAGCTGATGAAGCTGCTGTAACCCCGGGCGCGTTGCTCGACTGATACGAAGGCCTCCGTCCTCACGAGCAGGGCGGGGGCCTTCGCCGTCTCAGGGGCTCAGCGGCCGTCGCCGGAGCCCGTGAACTCCTCCAGGCCCGGCGGCGGAGGCGGCTGGGTGAAGCCCTCCAGGCCCGGCGCCGCGGGGAGGATGGCGTCCTCCACGCCTTCCAGGTTCAGCTTCATGGGCACCTGCAGCGTGGTGCCCAGGCGCAGGAGCAGCACGTCCGGCTCGATGCCCTTCTCGCCAATCGCCTCGGCCACCTCGCGCGCGGACAGCGCGTTGCCCTTGGCCCACAGCTCCTTGAGGAAGGCGCCGGACTGCGGGGCGCGCCACCACGCCGGGCCGAAGCGTGCCTTGAGCTGCGCCTGGAGCTGGCCCGCCAGGAACCACGCGCGGAAGCTGTCCGCGGACTGGAAGAAGTCCTCCTGGTCCACGAGGTAGCGCACCACGTCCTCGTCCGTCATCGGGATGTCGTCCGTGCGCGACATGACCTCGCGGTACAGCTCCAGCGGGTCCGCGTCCGCTCGCCGGTGCAGCTCCAGCTGGTACAGCAGCCGGCCCGCCGCGTGGCGGATGAGGTACAGCTTGTGCGCGCTGGAGGCCGCCAGGTACTTCGCGCGCTGCTCGCCCGCCACGCCCGCGTGCTCCTCCAGCCACACCGGGTCCTCCACCAGGTCCGCGAAGAGCGCCGAGTACGCCTTGCCCACCGTGGGGTTGCCCAGCCGCGCCAGCTCGAAGCGCGGCTCCTTCGTGAAGGCCGCGTGCAGCATGTGTCCGAACTCGTGCAGCACCCGGCCCTGGTGCAGCACGCCCGAGCCCGGCTTGAAGGACAGCCGCACGTCGTCCGGCACCCGCACCGCCAGCGCCAGCGGGCGCGAGCTCTTCCCCTGGATGTCGCGTGAATCAATCTTCACGTTGGCCATCTCACCCAGGTCGATGCTCATCCCCGCCAGCGTCCCGTGCGCCTTGAGCAGCGACTCGCCCTTGGGAAAAGCCTCCTCCACCTCGCGCGAGCGGAACAGCCGGGGGATGTCCGCGCGGGTGATGTCCTTGAAGGGCATGCCCAGCTCGCGCTGGCTCAGCCGCTCCATCACCACGCGGTACGGCCCCTGCGTGGCCTGGAGGATTTCCTCCGCCAGCACGCTCAGCCGCCCCAGGTCCGCCTGCCGCAGCTCGCTGCCGAAGGCCTCGTAGGAGGCGAAGCCCAGCTCGCGCACGAGCTGCTCCGCGCGCTCCTCGCGGCGCCGCAGCGTCTGGTTGAGCCGTTCAATCGCGGGCGTGGCCGCGGCGTACATGGCCCGCCGCTTCGCCACCGAGCGCTCGTTGGCGAGCAGCCGCTCCAGGTTCCGGTAGCGCAGCTCCTTCCCGTCCACCGTGAAGGTGAGGGAGGCCTCCAGGTTGGCCGCCGCGTCGTTGAACTCGGCCAGCGCGCGGGAGAGGTACTCCCCCGCGAAGTGTGAGTGCAGCGCGGTGAGGGCCCGCACCTCGCGCGGGTCCTGCGTGAGCTGCCGGAGCCGGTCTATCTTCCGGATGTTCTCGACGCTGAACAGCGTCTCCTTGCCCGCGTACGTCCCGGCGACGTCCACGTGGCGGCCCTCCGTCCAGAACACCCAGACGAGCCGGTGCTGCGCCTCCAGGAGCGCCTCCGCCTGCGTGGACAGTTCCTTCACGTCGGCGGCGAGCTGCTGCTGCTCGGTGAGGGCCCGGCGGGCATCGGCTGGCGGACCTTTGGGACAGGCGCTGATGCAGAAGGCAACAGCGAGCAGCAGGGGAATCCTTGGGTGCATGTGGTGCCTCATGTTACTTCCGCGCTGCCCATGCCCAACCTTTCTCAATGGCGGGCCGCCCGGGGACGCCAGGCCCTCTACTCCGCCCTGCGCCGTTTCTTCGCCGCCCACGGCTACCTGGAGGTGGAGACCCCGCTGCTCGTCCCCGCCCCAGGCATGGAGCCGCACATCAACGCCTTCGAGGCCGGCTTCATCCCGGAGACCGACGTCGGCCGGGCCCGCACCCTCTACCTCCACACCAGCCCCGAGTACGCGATGAAGCGCCTGCTCGCCGACGGGGCAGGCCCCCTGTTTCAAATCTGCAAGGTGTTCCGGAACGGCGAGGTGTCCCCCACGCACAACCCGGAATTCACGATGCTGGAGTTCTACCGGCCCCAGGCGGACTACCACGCCATCATGGCGGACCTGGAGGGGGCGCTGGCGGAGGCGGGGCGCTCCGCCACCGAGGGCGAGCCCGGCGCGGACCCGGCCTTCTTCACGCGCACGCCCTACGAGCGGCTGACGGTGCGCGACGCGGTGCTGCGCGCCACGGGCGTGGACATCCGGAAGCACCCGGACGGGCCCTCGCTGAAGCGGGCCGCCGAGGCCGCCGGGGTGCGCACCGGCGACGCGGAGAGCTTCGACGACGTCTTCTTCCACCTCTTCCTGCAGAAGGTGGAGACCGGGCTGGGGCACGAGCGGCCCACGTTCCTCATCGAGTACCCGGCGTCCATGGCGGCGCTGTCCCGGCTGAAGCCTGGAGATTCGGCGGTGGCCGAGCGCGTGGAGCTGTACGCCAAGGGCCTGGAACTCGCGAACGGGTTCTCAGAGCTGACAGACCCGGTAGAGCAGAGAACCCGGTTGGTGGAGGAACAGGAGCTCAGGCGCCGGCTGGGGCGGTCCGTGTATCCACTGGACGAGCGGTTCCTTGACGCGGTAGGTCGAATGCCACCCTCGGCGGGTATCGCCGTGGGGCTCGACCGCATCTTGATGTTGCTGCTCGGGGTCCAGCGCATCTCGGACGTCCTTCTGTTCCCCGCTCACGAGTTCGTGTGATTCGAAACCTCCTGCAGACGGCGTTCGCCGGGACGGCGGCGGTGGGGCTCACGGGGGTGTTCTCCCCCGTGGTGTCCGCGCTGTCGCTGCGGGAGGACCCGCAGGACGCGGACCGGGCGCTGAACGCGTGGGCGCGGCTGGTGCTGGCGTCGGCGGGAGTGCGGCACGAGGCGGTGGGGTTGGAGCACATTCCCGCGGACGGGAACGTCGTCTTCGTGTGCAACCACCAGTCGCACTACGACGCGCTGGTGCACCTGGCGCACATCCGCAAGCATACGCGGTACGTGGCCAAGGCGGAGCTCTTCAAGATACCGGTGTTCGGCGCGGCGCTGAGGCGCTCGGGCAACATTCCGGTGGAGCGCACGGGCGGCCGGGGAGACAAGGCCCGCCTGTCAGAGGCCGCGCGAGCGGTGCGCGAACGGGTGAGCGTGCTCTTCTTCGCGGAAGGCACGCGCAGCGAGGACGGCTTCTTGCGGCCGTTCAAGAAGGGGGCCGCGGCGCTCGCCATCCAGGCGGGCGTGCCGGTGGTTCCCATGGCCGTGTCCGGAACACGGCTCATTCTTCCCAAGGGGGGCAGGGCGGTGCGGTGGGGCCAGCGCGTGGCGCTGATGGTGGGCGAGCCCATCTCCACCCAGGACCTGACGATTCAAGACCGTGAGGCGCTCACGCGCCGGCTGGAAGACGCGGTCGCTCAACTCTATTCCGAGGCGTGCAAGCGCTCGGGAGATGTTCCATGAAGAAGCCCGTACAGACCACCTCTCAGGCCCACCCCTGGCATGGCATCACGCCCGGAGATGAGGCTCCTTCCATCGTCACCGCGTACATCGAGATCGTCCCCACGGACGCCGTGAAGTACGAGCTGGACAAGGAGTCCGGCATCCTCAAGCTGGACCGCCCGCAGCGGTTCAGCAGCCAGTGCCCCACGCTCTACGGGTTCATCCCGCAGACGTACTGCGACGAGCTGGTGGCGAAGCGCTGCGCCGAGCGCACCGGCATGAGGGACATCCACGGCGACGGCGACCCGATTGACATCTGCGTGCTGACGGAGAAGGTCGTCTCCAGCGGCAACCTGCTGGTGCGCGCGGTGCCCATCGGCGGCTTCCGGATGGTCGACGGCAACGAGGCGGACGACAAGATCATCGCCGTGCTGGAGTCGGACCTGGTGTACGGCGAGCTGCAGCACATCGCGCAGCTCCCGCGCGCGCTGCTGGACCGGCTCAAGCACTACTTCCTCACCTACAAGCAGATTCCGGGCGAGGGGAAGCGCAGCGTGGAGATCGCCGAGGTCTACGACCAGCCCGAGGCGCTCGAGGTCATCAAGCGCAGCATGAAGGACTACGAGCGGCTCTACGGCGCCAAGGCCAACATGACGGCGAGCCGCGCCCGGCCCGCGCGGCCGGCCGCCCGCAAGACGAAGGCCCGCACGCGCGCCAGCTAGCGAATCTCCAGGAGCCGCACGCGCTTGTAGAGGCGGCGGTCCAGCGGCATCCGGGTGTCGATGAAGCCGAGCGCTTCATCGAACTCGAAGCTGAAGGAGGGGATTGGCGGGCTGATGGAGATGATCAGCTCGAACTGCCAGAAGCTGGTGATGCGCTCCCGTCCGGCGACCGCTTCGGGAGGTGGTGGAGGGAGCTTCTCCGCCGCGGCCCGCACGTCCTTGATGGCCTCCTTGTCCACCTCCGGCTGGTGGCTGGGGTCCACGAGCAGCACGTCCAGCAGCCGGCCCCGGGCATCCTGGTCCACGCGGATGACGGCGCGCCGGGTGGAGCGGAACTCCTCGCGCATCTGCTGGCGCATCTCCCGGCGTGCCTGGAGCTGTGGGTCTCCCACGGTGCTGACGGGCCGGCGCCGGTTCTGCTCCGGCGCGCCCTTTCGCGCGAACGAGCCCGAGGCGCCGTAGTGTTCCGCGCGTTCCAGCCAGATGCGTGAGAATGCACGGCTGCGCTCCACGCCCATGTCGAAGTAGCCCTGAAGGCCGTGCTCCTTCACCGAGCGGTCCGCGTCCCACGCCTTCACCAGCGCCTTGCCCAGTGCGCTGAAATAGGGATGCACCAGTCCCCGGTCCACCTTGCCGCGGCCGACGCTCTCCGACACCAGGTCCTGCACGAGCTGCTGCGCCGACGGTGGCGCGCGCGGGTCCGGGACTCCCGCGTCCACCTCGCCCACCACATCTCCGCCGTGCACGGGGGGCCGCGACTCGCGCGCGGCCAGGAGCAGGCGCGAGTCCGGTGTGCCCGCGCCAGGCAGGCCGGAGGGGAACAGGTCCGCACGGGGCATGTCGGAGAGGGGCGGGACCGCCCTCGGCGCGTCCGCGCGAGGCATGTCGGTGGGGAACGGGGCCGCTCTTTGGGCTTCCGCGCGGAGCATGTCGGAGGGGGACGGGTCCGCCCTCTGGGCGTCCGCGCGCGACGCGTCGGAGGGAGACAGCTCCGACCTGGGGGAGTCAGCGCGGGGCATGCCGGAGGGAGACAGCTCCGACCTGGGGGAGTCAGCGCGGGGCATGCCGGAGGGAGACAGGCCCGCCCTCGGCGCGTCTGCGTGGGGCACGTCGGTGGAGCGTGGGGCCGGCCTCGGAGTCTCCGCGCGTGGCGGTGCTGAAGGCGGAGTCAGTTCCGCGCGGGGCGCGCCCGTAGAGTCCGGTTCCGCCCGGCGCGTCTCCTCGCGCGGCGCATCCGGAGGGGGCGGTTCGGGGAGGCGCTGAGGCGTCCTGTCCGCGATGGGGGAAGGCGATGGCGCGGGGCGCTCGGGCGGGCGTGGCACTTCGGACGCCGGCTCGGGAGGAACTGGCGGCGGTCGCTCGGTGACGCGAGGCGGCTCGTTCCGGGGCGGCGCGCCAGGCTCGGGAGGTGTCCGCTCGGTGACACGGGCGGGCTCCGGGGGCTGGGGCGCTGGCTCGGGCGGTTTTGACACCTCCACCTCGACCCACTCCACCGCCGCGGGCGCCGGGGGAGGGCGCACCCGGGGTGATACCTCTCCGGCCACCAGGAGCCACAGGAGCCCATGGAAGCCAGCGCTGACGGCCAGCGCGAGGAGCAGTCGTCGAGAGGGAGCCGGCGACATGGCCCCTGCTTTTAACCCCGCTCCGGCGCCGCGCCCGCGAATGCGTGGGCCGAAGGTAGGAAACAATACCTTCTCGCGCTTAGGCTCCTCCTCCACGGAGGAGTACACCCAGGATGTCGACCTCGCTGCTCGCGACGGATGGTTACAAATTCAGCATGGCGGAGGCGGGCTGGCCGCTGCGCCAGGAGACCTTCTACTACTCGCACCGCAAGGGGGGCCTCCAGGTCATGCCGCTGGACCTGGCCGCCTACGTCAAGGCGCTGCTCCCCGAGCCCCGCCCCGAGGACTACGAGTACCTCGCCCGCTACGACTACGAGATGGGCGTGGGCTTCAAGGCCGCCATCCTCCGCAAGGACAGGCTGACCGTCCGCGCCATCCCCCGCGGCGCCGTCTTCTACCCGCGCGAGCCCATCCTCACCGTCACCGGTCCCTCCGCCCTCGTGTCCTGGGTGGAGCCGCTGCTGCTCCAGCTCAACTTCCGCATCCAGGTGGCCACCCAGGCCCTGGCGGACCGTGACGCGCTGGCCCGCGCCCTGGCCACCGTCACCTGCGAGGAGCAGAAGGCCATCGCCCTGGAGACGCTCGACGCCGTGGGCGTGAAGCCCGTGCCCATCACCGTCGACTCCGAGGGCTACCTGCGCCGCGTGCGCGCCACCGTGAAGGAGCTGGTCGACATCGTCGAGGACCCCGCCCGCGTCTTCGAGGTGGGCCTGCGCGCCGCCACCTGCATGGGGCACCACGAGCTGGCCCTGCTCGCCTGCAAGGAGGCGGGTGTCCAGCGCACCAGCAACGTGGAGGGCGCGCGCAAGCTGGGGATGATTCCCGTGGGCACCATGGGCCACGAGCACGTCCAGCGCTTCGGCTCGGATGACGCCGCCTTCCGGGCCATGCGCGAGCGCCGGCCTGGCCGCTCCAGCTACCTGCTGGATACCTTCGACACGCTCACCTCCGGCATCCCCGCCGCCTTCCAGCTCATCCGCGAGGACCCGAGCGCCCAGGACTCCATCCGCTTCGACTCGGGAAACAAGAAGCTCCAGTATCTCTACGCCGTGACGCGCGCGCGGGACATCGGCATCCGCCCCGTCAACATCCTCGAGGACGGCCTGGATGCCCAGGCCACCCGCGAGTTCGAGGAGTTGCGGCGCCAGGTGGGCTGGGAGCCGTCCGCGCAGTTCTACGGCTACGGCGGCCACATCGTCGCCCGCACCATGGACTGCCCCTTCACGCGTGACCGCGTGGCCGCCATCTACAAGCTGTCCAGCACCGGCCGCACCCCGGTGATGAAGTTCGGCAACGAGCTGGCCGAGGGCAAGCAGAGCATCCCCGGCACGCCGGTGCTCTTCCGCCGCCGTCATGGCTCGGGGCCCATCGGCCTCGTCGGCCAGGAGGGCGAGCCGGTGCCGGAGGGCTACTTCCCCCTCATGGACAGCGAGCCCGAGTCCCCATCGCTCGTGGGCACCCCCGAAGTCCCGGCCGAGGTCCGCATCGGCTACACCCCGGCCACGCAGGCGCTCGTGGAGGACCTCAAGCGGCGCCACTTCCCCCAGGGGCGCTGAGCCGCTTCCATCATCAACTTCCGTCAGGACACCCGAGGACGTCATGCCCCTGCCCATGCCCCGCTTCCACGAGGACGCGCGCGCCGGCCAGCTCTACCTGGAGCGCGGCGCGGAGGTGGCCGACGAGGCCCGCCGCTACGCCGCCGAGCACCGCATCCGCCCGGCCCGCGAGGACAAGGTCCGCATCGCCGCCTTCGGCATCGACGTACAGGTGGCCTTCTGCACCCCCGGCGCCAGCCTCTTCGTCCCTGGCGCCGTGGAGGACACGCAGCGCGCGCTGCGCTTCCTCTACTCGCACCTGGACCGCGTCACGGAGCTGGTGTTCTCGCTCGACACCCACCGCGCGTTTCAAATCTTCCATCCGGCGTGGTGGAAGGACGCGGAGGGCCGGCCGCCCGCGCCGCTGTCGGTGATTACCGCGGCGGACGTGCGGGCGGGCCGCTGGCGGGCCACCCGCTTCCCGGAGGAGAGCCTCGCCTACTGTGAGCGCCTGGAGGCCAGCGGCCGGTACGTGCTCACCATCTGGCCCTATCACGCGCTGCTCGGGGGCTTGAGCCACGCGCTGGTGCCCGCCGTCTACGAGGCGAGCCTCTTCCACGCCCTGGTGCGCGACACGCCCACGCACTTCGAGCTCAAGGGGGAGCACCCGCTCACGGAGAACTACTCCGTCCTTTCTCCCGAGGTGACGGAGGTGAAGGGGCAGAAGGTGGGTGAGTTCAATACGCGCCTCTTCGCGCACCTGATGTCGTTTGATCGGGTGTACGTCTTCGGCCAGGCCAAGTCCCACTGCGTCCTGTCCACGCTGCGGGACCTGCGTCAGCACATCGAGCGGACGGACCGCTCGAAGATGGGGCGCATCTTCATCCTGGAGGACGCCATGAGCCCGGTGCCGGCGCCTCCGTTGGAGCCGCTGCCCCCGGCGCTGGACTTCCCTCGCGTGGCCGCCGCCGCGCTCGAGGACTTCCAGGCGGCCGGCATGCGTGTGGTGCGCACCACGGATCCGCTCGACGCCTGAAGCCACCGTCCGGGGGCGCGCATGGTGTCCCCGCGTGGTGGATTCGGGGACCTGCCGGGGTGCCCGGAAGCGTGCGCACGCGCCTCGTGGCGGGTGGCCTCCCGTGACGCCCCGGGCGGATGTCGGGCGTCAGCCCGCCAGGGGGGCTGCGTTCGTGTACCCGTAGTGTAGTAGTATTCCGCTCCCATTCTTGGCCTGGCGGTTTCCTCCGCTGGCGCAGGGGGCGTCATGTCTCGAGCGAGCTCGCCCGCTTTCTCCGTGCAGATCGGTGCGTATGGCCCCGAGGCCCTGAGTGTGTCCGGAGTGTCCGGCACCGAGGGCCTGAGCCGGCTGTACGACTTCCGGGTGGACTTCTTCGCCCGAGATGGCGAGCCGCTGGCGGTGGCGGACCTGGTGGGCAAGGACGCACTGCTCACGGTTTCCGTACGCGACGGCAGCCCCCGCTACGTGCACGGCCAGGTGCGCGGGGTGGAGTCGCTGGGGATGAAGACGGGCCGGCGGCGCTACCGCGCGCACGTGGTGCCCAGGCTGTGGCGGCTGAGCCAGGTACACAAGAGCCGCATCTTCCAGGGCAAGAGCGTGCCGGACATCCTCAAGGCGGTGCTGGGCGAGGGTGGGGTGGAGGTGCGGCTGG
>NZ_JAIQDG010000017.1 GCF_020037125.1 Myxococcus sp. RHSTA-1-4 | reverse complement strand
CGCTTCTCCACGAGGCCAGCGAGGGCGCCCATCGCGAGCTCGACCGCCTCGCCCAGCTGTGCCTGCGCGACGCCGCCCGCCTCAAGCGCAAGCTCGTCGACGGCGAGCTCGTCCGCGGCGTGATTGAGCGCGCGCAGCTCCCCGCGTAGTCATTCGGCCTCGGGACGCCATCATCGGCCAGGGTGGCGTCCCGGAGCCGGGCTCGATGGGCATCACGCCCCCTGACGGCTCGCAGGCTCCTGACGGATGCCCATCAACCAGCCGGTTTGCTCGCCCATCAGCAGACGTGCGCGTCAACAGAGTGGGCGGCGTACGAGGAAAGCAATGCGCGCAGTCAGGCGGAGCGGTGGCGGCAACGGCAAGAAGAAGACTTCCTGCCGGAGTGATCCCTGCTTGGAATAGGCTGGTGGCCTTGGGCTGTGACTCGCAATCGGCGGGGCCCTGGCCGATTACACCTCGTCGAACCGTGCTCCCGTGACGATGCCGGTTCGCTCCAGCTCTTCCTTGATCTCCCCATCGACGATGATCGGTGGGGGCCACCCCCACAGCCTGAACACGCGAGCGTCGCCAACCTTCGCCTTGTCAATGCGCAGTCCAATAACTGAGCGGTACTCTCCGACCTGGTCTGGCCGACCGTCATCCAGCGTGTAGAGCTGAACTTCTGCGCTCTCCTTGTCGTCAATGCACCGGACCGTCCGCGCCACGTTCATCAGGAAGAATGTTTCCGCCTGCCCTTGGACCTCGACCGGGAAGAGCTGAACGTCGCCAGGTGCCATCTCGCGGAAGATGGAGGCGAGCCGCGCGCTGACGATAGGCGTCTGCCCAACCCCAGCGGTATCGAAGTCAAGGGGCTTGCCGGGGCGGTCAATTGGAACGCGCAACCGCTCATGCACGTCGACGGGCCGCCCGTAGCTGAACTCCCAAACGTCATCACGCTCCTGTCCTGCGATGCCAGTGGGCTCTCCCAGGTACCAGCGCCCCGGCACATCCACATCGATAGCTAGGCGAAAATAACGTCGTCCCATTTTGTCACGCCCCGGGCTCCTTCGTGATCAGCTTCCGCAACTCTGTCCCGGCCGTTGTGAGGTCTTTCGCTATCTTTGCCAACTCACCAACCAGAGCGGCCCGGCACTGCGCGGCACCGCGGCAACCCTGCATGGCTCTAGCGATCCGGTCAAGCACGGCTTGATGGTACTCGCGAGGATGAGGTCCCTTGTGCCCCCTGATGCGCACCAAGTTCGCACGGTCATTCAGGTCCATCTTGGCTAGCTTGAAATAGCGTTCGAATTCTGGCGTCCAAGGACCGCCCGATGCTTCGGAGATCTCATTCTTATCCGTGCAGATATGGTGAATGGGACCATCGGGGTCGCCCTGAATCCCGTCCCCAGGTCCCATAGCAACCGCCGCAATGGCAGTCGGTGCGAGCGAAATATTCAGCACTCCGGTCGCTGGGACAGCAATCGCGTGCACCTCGCCCGCGTAAGCCGCAGATAGTTGGAACCCACCTTCGGCCTGCGCTCTCAATG
The DNA here is from genome assembly GCF_020037125.1 of Myxococcus sp. RHSTA-1-4. Classification (GTDB taxonomy): domain Bacteria; phylum Myxococcota; class Myxococcia; order Myxococcales; family Myxococcaceae; genus Myxococcus. The sequence continues at coordinate 233,042 of NZ_JAIQDG010000017.1, read as the reverse complement.
CAGCCTGCGCCGCGCCCGGCAGCTTGGAGCCTTGCGCAGCCATGGCGTTCTTTCCGCCGAGCGCTGCCAACGCGACAACCACTAGAACGCGAGCCCCGTTGTCGCCGAGTATCTTCCCGAAGTGATGCCCTGCGTCCTCCAGCTCGGAAAAGTTCTTCGCGTCCCTTGATTCTTCCAAGAGTCGCAGGAATCCCTGCCCTATGCGCCACACAGGTCCCGTGCCGAGATACGCAATCAAGGATGCCGTCAGCGCAATCGCGATGAGCTTCGTAACCGGCTCGGGTGCGACAAGCATGACGAGCGCGGTTCCGATCATAGTCGTAATCATCGCTCGCAGAGCGGCAGGATTCGTTAAATCCTTTATCGCTTCCTCAACACCTTCCCATACCGTATCGAGCGCGAAGTAGAGCGCCATCATTCGCCGCTCCATTGGCCCCAACGTGAACCCACCTGCAAGCAGGCTCAGGCAGCTACTTGGATCGCTCTGGCGCTGGCAAATCCGTTCATACGACGGGGACACAGTGCGGCCTTGTGCGCCGTCGACGATCCCCCCAGCGGAGGCAAGCAATGAGCGTGAGTCGCCGCGCTCGAACTCATTCAGTGCAACGTTCAGCTCCATGTCGAGCACGAGCTGCGTGACTGCGTTCTTGAACTCCTCTTCACTTATCTCGACCGGATCGGACTCGATCGGCGTGTAGACGATCGGCGCTCCCTGCCCTGTGTCGAGATTGACAACCCTCGTCGTCGCGCATCCTGTCGCGAGCATGAGCAGCGCCACAATCCCGCAAACCCTCATGAGAGCCCCATCGTTGATGCCCCTGGCCGACAGGAGCAAGGCGCCACATACCAGCCTGCTCTGACACCCCCAATAGTCAGTCAAAATCGACCCTACCCGGAAAGCTCGCTCGCGGCCGGCGACCGCGCGACCTCCAGCATCCGGCGAAAGTCCTGCGGCTGCCTGGGTCTAGAGACGAACGCGCCGCTGACGAGCGACACGCTGTAGACCGTGACGTCCACCGACGGCGAGCGCCACCACGAGTTGCTCAAGCATGAGAGGCAGGACCGCGGCGTGAGCGGGAAGCGCTCCATAAGGAAGCGCCTCACCCCAGGTTCCTCCCTCGCCCACCACGCCAGGCAGGGTTTGTAAGAGGGGTCTCGACAATCCCCCGGAGACTCTGGCCGAGGCCAGCGAAGAACTCGGCTCCCAGGCCGGCCCGCTGGCCCGCGTACCAATAGCGGCCGCATCCACCTCACGGCCAGCTTCGGGGTGGGGTTCGAGACGGACCTTCACCATCGCTGGCCGAGCCGGGCGCGGATGCGCTCTTCGACCTGCTCCCAGGGCACCGTCTTTACGCTCCGGTCGAGCACATCACGAGCCCGGCGCCCCAGTTCCGCAGACCCCTCGGACTGGGCTTCTGGGTCCTCCGCCCCTTCTTCCAAGCTGAGCAGCAGCTTGTGGGCGACCTCGGCGCGCTCCTCGGGCGGGAGTCGCAGTGCGTCTGAGAGCAGTGCGTCCTTGGTCGCCATGCGGCTGATTGTAGGCCCCGCCCCCGGGCACGGACAATGAGCGCCTGGTTCGGATGCCCGCTTGAGAGCAGCCCCCCTGGTTGCTGGGGAAAGAGAAAGGCCCAGGAGTCGTCGCGAAAGTCCGCGAAACTCCTGGGCCTTTTATGGTCGGGGAGACAGGATTTGAACCTGCGACCCCTTGGTCCCGAACCAAGTGCTCTACCAGGCTGAGCCACTCCCCGATATGTCCATCCGCCGGAGGGTTGCCTCTCGGGACCGGCGAAGTGGGGCGGTAGTACCCGAGCCGCCCGGCTGAGTCAACGTTCTCGGATCACCTTTTCTTCCGGCCCCGCCTGCCTCCTCGCAGGGGGTACGGCCTAACCCGGACGGCAGGAAAGACCCGCTTCTTCACTTCCCAACACCCCGACATTCCGGTACTTCCGGAGAGGAACATCTCTTGCTTTGCTAAAAAGGTTACACCGCATTGCCGCAGCACGACTCCATGACGCCCCCCGTCGTCCTCATCTCCGATGACGAGCCCCTCATCGTCTCCGCCCTCGCCCGCGAGGCGAAGCGGTCCGGGCTCACGTGTATCTCGGACACCACCTCGGAGCGCGTCCTGGAGCTGGCCCGGCAGCACCGTCCCGCCGTCATCATCCTGGACATCAACCAGCACCTGGACGGGAGAGACCTGCTCGCCCAACTCAAGCAGGACCCCACCACCCGCGACTGCAAGGTCATCATCCTCAGCGGCGTCGAGGACCAGTTCACCCGCCACGTCTGCTTCGAGCTCGGCGCCGACGACTACGAGGTGAAGCCCTTCGACCCCACCTTCATGACCCGCGTCGCCCGCCTCGCCACCGCCGCGGCCCGCTCCCGCGCCTGAAGGCCCCTCACGGCCGCAGCGTGCGGATGGCCTGCGCGTAGTCCTTCGCCCCGAAGACGTAGCTGCCCGCCACCAGCACCGTCGCCCCCGCCGCCACCACCCGCTTCGCCGTGTCGGCGTTGATGCCGCCGTCCACCTCGATGTCCGCGTCCAGCCCGCGCGCGTCCAGCATCGCCCGCAGCCGGCGCACCTTGTCCACCGTGGACTCGATGAAGCTCTGACCGCCGAAGCCCGGGTTCACGCTCATCAGCAGCACCATCTCCACCTCCCCCAGCACCTCTTCAATCGCCGACAGCGGCGTGCCCGGGTTGAGCACCACCGACGGCTTCGCCCCCGCGGCGCGAATCTGCTGCAGCGTCCGGTGCAGGTGCGGGCTCGCCTCCACGTGCACCGTCAGCACGTCCGCCCCCGCCTTCGCGAACGCCTCCACGTACCGCTCCGGCTCCACAATCATCAGGTGCACGTCCAGCGGCTTCGTCGCCACCCGTTTGAGCGCCTCCACCACCACCGGGCCAATCGTGATGTTCGGGACGAATCTGCCATCCATGACATCCACGTGAATCAGATCCGCTCCGGCGGCCTCCACGGCGCGGACCTCCTCGGCGAGGCGGCCAAAGTCACAGGACAACAGAGAGGGAGAGATACGGACGGGGCGGCGGTTCATGCGGCGCTTCATACCCGCTTCCCCCGTTCCGGTGGCACGGAACGCACCCAGGGGCGTCCACCAGAAAGCAGGTAACCGGACAGGTGGGGCCCCGGGCAGTCACCCGTCCAGCCGTGCTACAACAGTGAAGCCCTCGCGGCCGCAGGCCGCTTCACCCGGAGCCGCCCGGTGCTTTCCCAACCCGCCTCGTCCCCTCCTCCCGACCTGGGCCGCCGCCTCGCGAAGCTCACGTCCATCCTGGACGTCGCCAAGGCGATGAGCGCGGAGCGCGACCTCGACCTGCTGCTGCCCCTCATCCTCTTCGAGGCCACCAAGGTGGTGGAGGCGGACCGCTGCTCGCTCTTCATCCTGGACCGCGAGCGCAACGAGCTGTGGAGCAAGGTGGCCCAGGGCTCCAAGAGCGAAATCCGCCTCCCGGTGGGCAGCGGCATCGCCGGCCAGGTGGCCCAGACGGGCACCGTCATCAACATCCCGGATGCCTACTCGGACCCGCGCTTCAACCGCTCGTTCGACATCTCCAGCGGCTACCTGACGAAGACCATCCTCTGCGTCCCCATGCGCGACGCCAACGGCGAGGTGACGGGCGTCATCCAGGCCCTCAACAAGCTCGACGGCGGCAGCTTCAACGCCGAGGACGAGGAGCTGCTGCTCGCCCTGGGCGCCCAGGCCGCCGGCGCGATTGAAAACGCCCTCCTCCACGACGAAATCAACCGCCTCTTCGAGGGCTTCGTCTCCGCCTCCGTCGTCGCCATCGAGGCCAGGGACCCGACCACCGCGGGCCACTCCGGCCGCGTGGCCGACCTCACGGTGTCCCTGGCCCAGGCGCTGGAGCACCTGTCCACCGGCCCCTACGCCCACACGCGCTTCTCCCCCGTGGAGCTGCAGGAGCTGCGCTACGCGTCGCTGCTGCATGACTTCGGCAAGGTGGGCGTGCGCGAGCCCGTGCTCGTCAAGGCGGAGAAGCTCTACCCGCACGAGCTGGAGGCGCTGCGCGCCCGCTTCCAGCTCGCCCGCAAGGATTTGCAGCTCCAGAGCTACCGCCGCCGGCTGGAGGCCGTGAAGGTTCGCGGCGACAAGCACCTGGCGGAAATCGAGGGCGAGGAGGAGGAGCGGCTGGGCACCGAGCTGAAGCAGCTCAACGAGGTGCTGGACTTCATCCTCACCTGCAACCGCCCCACCGTGCTCGCCCAGGGCAACTTCGAGCGCCTCCACGAGCTGGGCAGGCTCCAGTACGCGGACGCCGACGGCCAGTCCCAGCCCCTGCTGCTGCCCCGCGAAATCCAGTCGCTCTCCATCACCCGCGGCACCCTCTCCCCGGAGGAGCGCCGCGAAATCGAGAGCCACGTCGAGCACACCTACCGCTTCCTCACCCAGATTCCGTGGACGCGCACCCTGCGCCGCGTGCCGGAAATCGCCTACGCCCACCACGAGAAGCTCGACGGCACCGGCTACCCGCGCGCGGAGAAGGCCATCCCCATCCAGTCCCGGATGATGTCCATCTCCGACATCTACGACGCGCTCACCGCCAGTGACCGTCCCTACAAGAAGGCCGTGCCCCACACGCTCGCGCTCGACATCCTCAAGCGCGAGGCGGACTCCGGCCAGCTCGACAAGGAGCTGTTCACCATCTTCGTGGAGGCGGAGGTTCCCCGCCGCGCCCTCCACGACAAGAAGTAGCCCCGCGCGCTCAGCCGATGGTGTGCAGGCGGAGGCTGTTGATCTTCCCCGGCTGCCCCACCGGCGCGCCGAAGACGATGACGATGCGGTCGCCCTTGCGGCCCAGCCCGCGCGCCAGCAGCTCCTCCTCCACGCGCTTCAGCATCTCCTCCGTGTCCTGGATGGGCTCGAGCACGCGCGGCACCACGCCCCACAGCAGCGCCAGCCGGCGCCGCACTTCCTGGTTCGGGCTGAAGGCGACAATGGGCACCGGCGGCCGGTAGTGCGCCAGCAGGCGCGCCGTCACGCCGGACAGGGTGAAGGCGGCAATCAGCGTGGCGCCACTCGCCTTGGCCGCCTCGCACGCCACCCGGGCAATCACGTCCGGGAAGTGCTGGGGCAGTCCCAGCGGCGCCTCGATGTAGTGCGGCTGGCTCCCCGTCCGCGCCGACGACTCGGCCGCGAGGATGATGCGCTCCATCATCTGCACGGACTCGATGGGGAACTTGCCGCTCGCCGTCTCGCCCGACAGCATCACCGCGTCCGCGCCGTCGAAGACGGCGTTGGCCACGTCGCTCGCCTCGGCGCGCGTGGGGCGCGGGTTGTCAATCATCGAGTTCAGCATCTGCGTGGCCACGATGACGGGCAGGCCGCGCAGGTTGGAGCGCCGGATGATGTCCTTCTGGACGGCCGGCACCTCCTCGGGGGGAATCTCCACGCCCAAGTCTCCGCGCGCCACCATGACGCCGTCCGTCTTGTCGAGGATGGCGTCCAGCCGGGCGATGGCCTCCGGCTTCTCCAGCTTGGAGATGATGGGCACCGTGCGGCCCACCTCGGCCATGGCCTGCCGCGCCGTGTCCAGGTCCGACGGCTGGCGCACGAAGGACAGCGCGATGTAGTCCACGCCGGCCTTGAGGCCGAAGACCAGGTCCTCGCGGTCCTTGGGCGTCAGCGCCTCCGCGCGCACCGCCACGCCGGGCAGGTTGATGCCCTTGTTGTTCTTCAGCGTGCCGCCGTGGATGACCTGCGTCTTGAGGAGCTTCTGCTTGTCCGTCTCCAGCACCTTCAGCTCCAGCAGGCCGTCATCCAGCAGGATGCGGTCTCCCGGATTCACGTCCGCCGCGAGGAAGGGGTACGTGGTGGACACGATGTCGTCCGTGCCCGGCACCGTCTCGTCGGTGGTGATGTGGAAGGTGCCGCCCTCCTTCAGCTCCGTGCTGCCCTTGACGAAGCGGCCGGTGCGAATCTTGGGTCCCTGGAGGTCCCCGAGGATGCCCACCGCCTTGCGCACCTTCAGCGACGCGGCGCGCAGCTTCGCGATGTTCTCCGCGTGCTGCTCGTGGCTGCCGTGGGAGAAGTTCAGGCGGGCGACGTCCATGCCGTTCTCCAGGAGCGCTTCGAGCATCTCCTGGCTCTGGCTGGCGGGACCGAGGGTGCAGACAATCTTCGCTCTTCGCATAGGGCTCGGGAGGATGGGTGCACCTCATGGACGCGTCAAGCACGGTCCACGGGTGGCATCGCTCGGTAAAACGGTAAATGAGCCAGCGAGCGAATGAGCCATCAACCGCGCAACAGCACGCCCAGGTTCTCGCGTTCCCAACGCAACGCGGCGGCGTAGTGCGGGTACGTCCGCTCGCGCTCGCGGAAGGCACGCGGGTGGTGGACGCGGCGCCCGCCGCGCGCGTTGCTCGGGAAGAGCTGGTGGAGCATCTCGTGGAAGACGATGAACTCCACGAAGAAGGCGGGCACCTCCGGCCTGTCCAGCGCGGGGTGGATGCGAATCTCCCGCGTCTGGTGGTCATAGACGCCCAGGCGGATGGACTTGCGGCGCCGGCGCGGCGGCATGCGGCCCCAGCCGATACGGGCCTGGATGAGGCCCTGAAAATGGGCGGCGTTGACGGCGTCGTAAAGCGCCTGCAGGTCGAAACAGCGGCCGCGGGGGTTGAGGTCCGCGTCCGTCTCGCGGCGCACCTGGCGGATGCGCGGCTGCTGGCCGCGGATGTACTCGTCCAGCACCCCGCCCGCGCCGCGGTGGCCACGGCCCGCGTAGTCCGCCACCGCGCGCACCACCGGCTCGGGCGCGTCCAGGAACATGTGGTGCAGCCGGAGCTGCAGCACGTTGGCGCCCCGGCGGAAGGACACCATGGTGGAGCGGTTGTCCGTCACCGACAGCCGCACGGGCATGCCCAGCTCGGCGCTCAGCCGCCAGGCCAGGGACTCGGCGCGCGTCCACATCTCCTCGCGCGTCGAGGTGACGGTGAGCATGCGCGGCGCCTCCTCGACAATGCGGTTGCGAGGAGGAGGGGGCCGCGGCGGCACGGGAGCGGGCATCACGTCCCGCGCCGGCTGTGGCTCGACGGCCTCCGGGGCCCGGTTGGCCGCGGACAGGCCGCGAGGGAAGAAGGACATCTGGCGGAGTTGCTCGGGACTCACTCGGCCGCCATCGTACCCGGCACCCCCTGGGACTCAAGGCCGGCGGCCCCTGCCTGCCCCCCCTTAAGTCAGCCCGTCAACCGCGCCCACCTCCCCGCCTCCATGAGGATTCCCGGGAGGCGGGCCTCCAGGCGGCTGTCCGCCAGGGGCAGCGGGCCCCGACTCCAGGGCAGGACGCCGGAGTCCCCTGCCCCACCTCCATGGCGGAGTCAGGACGCGGGCGCTTCCGCGTGGCGGGACTTGAGCAGCCGCTCCAGCCGCTCCGGCTCCATGCGCACGACGAAGGTCTTCTCTCGCGTGTACGTCACCTGCCCGTGCGCGCCGCCCTTCACCTTGCGCACGAACTTCACCGGCACGTAGCTCACCTCGCCGCGCGGCTCGCCCTTGGCGCCCGAGTGGTGCAGCGCCAGGTGCGCCGCGTCCAGCAGCACCTCCTGCGCCACCTCCTGGCCCTTCTCGAGCGGGAGCACCACGTGGCTGCCCGGCACGCCGCGCGCGTGCAGCCACAGGTGCCAGGGCCGCGCCACCTTGAAGGTGAGCGTGTCGTTGTCCTCCGAGCCCCGCCCCACCCAGATGCGCGCGCCGCCGTGGCCCACGTACTCCTTGAAGGGCCGCCCCTCCGGCGCCCCCTCTCCTCCCGAGGGAAGCTGGAGCACCTCGGCCTGCGCCAGAAGCAGGGCCTCGTCCATTGCCTCAATCTGGGTGAGCGCGGCCTGCGCCTGCGCCACCTCGCGCGCCAGCTCCGCCTCGCGGTGGCGCGCCTGCTCCACGCCGCGCAGGAGCCGCCGGTACTGGTGGAAGTGCCAGTCCGCTTCCTCCTTGGGCGTGCGCTTCGGGTCCAGCGCCACCCGCACCTCCTCGGCGCCGGCTTCGGTGTACTCGGTGAGCGTCACCTCGGTGGCGCCCCGCTTGAGGCGGAAGAGGTTCTGCGTGAGCAGCTCGCCCAGCCGCCGGTGCTTCTCCGCGTCCGGCCCTCGCGAGGCCTCCGCGCGCACCTTCTCCAGCGTGCGCGAGGAGCGCTTGAGGCGCGCCCGGTACGGCTGCGCCAGCCGGCGGCGGATGCTCTCGGCGCGGCTGGCCTTGTCGCGCGCCCCCAAGAGCCGCTCCGCGGCCCGGGCATACGGGAGGTCATCCCCCTCCGAGGGCACGAGGCGCGACGGCACGCCCCTCGCCTTGGCGAGCGCGTCCGGCGGCTGCGGCTCCGGGGGCGTCCACGCCATGCCCGGGTAGAGGTTGCGCCGCTGCGCGAAGCCCTCGCCGGAGTGCATCAGCACGCGGCCGTTGTCGCTCAAGAGGAAGAGGCCGCCCGGAGCGCCCAGCTCCAGCACCAGCCGGCGGCGCACGTCCTCGCGCTCGAAGTCCAGCTCCACCACCCGCTCCGCCTCGCGCCAGCGGGCGCCCTGGAGCTTGAAGCCGGTCAGCTCGTGCCGCAGCCACCGCTGGAAGGGGGCCGGCTCACCCGGCGTGGGGAAGCGCTCCTCCGCCACCGACATGCGCGCCAGGTCTCCCTCCGCGCACAGGCACAGCACCACCGAGCGGCCGGGCACGCGCAGCTCCAGGTAGGCCAGCCGGGGGAGTGGGCACCAGGCCTTCTGCGCCACCGCCCCCACGAGGCGTGTGCGCACCTCCTCCACCACCTGCTCCAGCTCCACGGGACGCAGCGACACGGGCCCCTCCAGCGCCAAAAATGAAAACGGCCCGGCGGGTTTCGCCGAGCCGTTCACCGGACGTCAACTCACGTCCGCTCATGACTTCTTGCTGCTCAGGACTCCGGGGTCGCCGGAGCGGACGCCGTCTTGCTGGCGCGCTTGCGGGCCGGGGCCTTCTTCGCGGCCTTGCGAGCGCCGCCCTTCTTGGCCGCCGCCTTCTTCGCGGTCTTGCCCGCGGTCTTGCGGGTGGTGGTCTTCTTCGCCTTCGCGGCCTTCGAGGCGGTCTTCTTCTTGGCAGCCATCAGAATCCTCCGGTTCAGTGATGTAGCCCCAGTCAAATGAGGCCCTGCACTCTTCTTGATGGGAGTGAGTGCTTGAAGTGAAGAGTACGGGTGACATGCGCGTGTGTCAACGCATGGTGATGTATTGCAACGCGCTTCAAGGCCGATTTTTCGGCATCGGGCGCTTCCGGAGGCCCGAAACGGTGCCTCGCGGACATTCGGAAGCGCGCGAAGGCATCGCGCGCGAGGCCGATTTTCCGGCTCCGGACGCGCTTCGGCCACTTTCGCGCCACCGCCGCTCGGGCCACCTCGGCGCGCGAGCGGCGGGCACGCGGCGCTTTCCGCGCTGGGAGGCGGGGTCTACGTTGCGCCACCACGATGAGCACCCACGAGCTGACCTTCCCCGAGGACTTCACCTTCGGCGTCGCCACCTCGGCGTACCAGGTGGAGGGCGGAATCGAGAACGACTGGGCCGAGTGGGAGCGCGCCGGCAGGCTGAAGGAGCCGGACGCCAGATGCGGCCGCGCGGTGGACCACTGGCACCGCTACGAGGAGGACTACGCCCTGGCGCGAGCGGTGGGCGCCACCGCCTTCCGCATCTCCCTCGAGTGGGCGCGAATCGAACCCGAGCGCGGCCGCTACGACGGCGCGGCGCTGGAGGCGTACCGGGAGCGGCTCCTCAAGATGAAGGCCCAGGGCCTGCGGCCCGTGGTGACGCTCCACCACTTCACCCACCCCACGTGGTTCCACCGCGAGACGCCCTGGCACCAGCCGGCCAGCGTGGACGCCTTCCGCCAGTACGCGCGCCGGTGCGCGGCGCTGCTGGAGGGGCTGGACGCGCTGGTCATCTCCTTCAATGAGCCCATGGTGCTGCTGCTGGGCGGCTATCTCCAGGGCGCCATTCCTCCGGGCATCATCGACGGCCCCACCACCATGAAGGCCCTGGAGAACCTGGTGCGCGCGCACGTGGCCGCGCGCGAGGAGCTGCTGTCGCGCCTGGGCCGTGTGGAGCTGGGCATCTCCCAGAACACGCTCGCCTTCGCGCCGGACCGGTGGTGGCACCCGCTGGACCGCGCGCTGGTGCGGCTGAGCGCCCAGGCCTACAACCACGCCTTCCACGAGGCGCTGGCCACCGGGAAGCTGCGCGTCACCATGCCGGGCGTGGCCTCCACCCGCGTGGACATCCCCGGGGCGCGGGACTCGGTGGAGTTCATCGGTGTGAACTACTACACCCGCGCGCACCTGCGCTTCGTGCCTCGCGCGCCCTTCATCGAGTTCAAGTACCGCGACACGCAGGGCCGCGGCCTCACCGACATCGGCTGGGAGGACTGGCCCGAGGGCTTCCTCCAGACGCTGCGCGAGGTGAAGCGCTACGGCCGGCCGGTGTGGATTACCGAGAACGGCATCGATGACCGCGGCGGCGCGCGCCGGCCCCACTACATCCATTCACACCTGTCCCAGGTGCTGGCCGCGCGCGGGCTCGGCGTGGACGTGCGCGGCTACCTCTATTGGAGCCTGCTCGACAACTTCGAGTGGCTGGAGGGCTGGGGCCCCCGCTTCGGCCTCTACCACGTGGACTTCAACACCCTGGAGCGCCGCCCCACCCCCGCTTGCGAGTACTTCCGGGCGGTTGCGAGCGGGCGCCGGCTCGTCTCCCCGGATTCCATGTAAAACATCGGGGTTGCTGTCCGGGAATGGGTCACCCCTCCGGGGTACTGGCTGAAACAAGGCCACTATGCGCCCGGAATCAGGGCGGAATTGGGCGCCTCTGGCACAAAAGAACAACATGGCTGTGAAAATTCCACTCTCATGGCCTTGACTTCACCAAGCGATTAGCTGCTTGATGCGGGACCAACCGAACGGGCCTTCCGTTTTCTCAGGAATCCCGGGGTCGGCCTCTCACATCCAGGAGCACCATCCATGAAGAAGATGTGGTCGAGTGTCGTTGCCGTCACCACCGCCCTGACGTTCACCGCCTGCCAGAGTGAGGAGCCGAAGCCCGCCGCGGAGGTCGCCGACTTCCAGGTCATCGGAGGCCAGGTCATCGACGAGGCGTTCTTCGCCGAGAACAAGACGGGCGCCTGCGGCACGGTCGACTTCGGCCCCAGCGAGGCCCGCCGCGAGCCGACCCCCGAGGAGGCCTCGAAGTTCCAGGTGCGCGCCGCCGCCGACAACATGGTGAATGTGGCCTGGCACGTCATCACCAGCGGCACGACCGGTAACGTGACGGACGCGCAGATCGCCGCGCAGCTCCAGGTCCTGAACGACGCCTACGCCGGCAAGGGCTTCCAGTTCCAGACGGTGTCCATCGACCGGACCAACAACTCCAAGTGGTTCGGCATGACGCCGGGCTCGCGCAACGAGACGCTGGCCAAGCAGACGCTGGCGAAGAGCCCGGCCACCACGCTGAACATCTACACCGCGGGCCCCGGGCAGGGCCTGCTGGGCTGGGCGGTGTTCCCGTGGTCCTACGCGGAGAGCCACTACCAGAACGGCGTGGTGCTGCTCCACAGCTCGCTGCCCGGCGGCAGCGCGGCCCCGTACAACCTGGGTGACACGGCGACCCACGAGGTCGGCCACTACCTGGGCCTGTACCACACGTTCCAGGGCGGCTGCACCGGCTCGGGCGACTCCGTGGATGACACGCCGGCCGAGGCCTCCGCCGCCTACGGCTGCCCGGCGGGCCGCGACACCTGCTCCGCCACGGGCCAGGACCCCATCTACAACTTCATGGACTACACCGACGACGCCTGCATGAACCACTTCACCGCGGGCCAGACGACGCGCATGGCGTGGGCCGTCTCCACGTACAAGCCGAGCCTGTAATCCCGGCATAGGCCTGGTGGTCTGAAGCACGAAGGCGCGGCGCCCTCTTCGAGAGGGGCCGCGCCTTCTCCTTTTGGGGCTCAGCCCAGCGCGGCGCGGTAGTCCACGTCCTGCTCCTCCGAGGGGCCGGCGCTGTCGGTGTCGGCGGCGGCGAAGAAGCGGCGCACGCAGGCCTCCACGGCCTCGGGCGCGTCGAGCGCATTGACCTCCGCCCTGAAGGCGGCGGCGCCGTACAGGCCGTGGGCGTACCACGCGAGCTGCTTGCGGAAGGAGCGCACGGCGCCCAGCGCGTCACCCACGAAGTCCAGGTGCGCGCGCAGGTGCTCCAGCACCAGGGCGCAACGCTCCTGCGGCGTGGCGGGAGGGCCGCCCAGCAGCTCGCGGAAAATCCACGGGTTGCCCAGCGCCGCGCGGCCAATCATCACGAAGTCACAGCCGGTGGACTCCAGCATGCGCCGCGCGTCCCCGGGCGTCCTCACGTCGCCGTTGCCGATGATGGGCATGTCCGGGAAGTGACGCTTGAGGTCGGCGATGACGCTCCAGTCCGCCTGGCCCGAGTAGCCCTGCTCGCGGGTGCGCGGGTGGATGGCCAGCGCCGCGCAGCCCGCCTCCTGGAGCGCGGCGGCCATCTGGAGGTAGTTGCGGCTCTTCGCGTCCCAGCCCGAGCGAATCTTGCAGGTGACGGGCAGCCCCGTGGCCTCGCGAATCTCGCGGACGATGCGGGCGGCGCGGGGCACGTCACACAGCAGGGCGCTGCCGGCGCCGTTCTTCGTCACCTTCTTCACCGGGCAGCCCATGTTGATGTCGATGATTCGCGCGCCGGCCTCCCTGCCCACCAGCGCGGCGCGGGCCATGGCCTCCGGCTCGCCGCCGTAGATTTGCAGCGAGTAGGGCCGCTCCACCTCGGCGTCGTAGCGCAGGTATTTCAGGGTGCGCTGGTTGGCCCGCATCAACCCCTGGGAGCTGACCAGCTCCGTGGGGCAGAGGGCGGCGCCCAGACGGAAGGCGATGACACGGAAGGGCATCTCGCTCACGCCCGCCATGGGAGCGAGGATGTAGGGGTTCGGCAGGGAATAGGGACCGAGCTGCGGCATGAAGGGCGGGGAACCTAGCGGATATGACGAGGAGGATGCAGGCCGTGTTCAACGGACTGCGCGGCAGGGGGCTAACGGTTAAGGTCCGTCCCCATGTTCCGCTTTCGCCTCGGGAGCATTCCCGTCGAAGTGCACCCCAGCCACCTGCTCGTGTCGGCCCTGATTGCATGGAGCTCCATTGGCGCTGCCCAGGACGGCTGGCCCTTCCGCCAGGTGGAGGGGGCGCCCGCGCTCGGCCACGCCAGCGCGATGGTGGTCTACATCCTGTCGTGGATGCTCATCGTCTTCGTCTCCGTGCTCATCCACGAGCTGGGCCATGCCCTGGCCAGCCGGCTGTTCGGCTACCGGCCGAGCATCGCGCTCGTCTGGATGGGGGGCCACACGCTGCCCAATGACCAGCCCGGCCCCCTGCCCTGGAAGCGCAACCTGCTCATCACCGCGGCCGGGCCCTTCTTCGGGCTGATGCTGGGGCTGGCGAGCGGGGTGGGCTTCGTCCTCTTCAAGGGCCGCGCGCCGGCGCTCGACTTCTTCCTGTTCACCTTCGCGGTCGCCAACCTCTTCTGGGCGGTGCTCAACATGCTGCCCGTGCTCCCGCTGGACGGGGGCCACATCACCGCCACCCTGGCGACGCGGATGTTCGGCCCGCGGCGCGGCTTCGTGCTGGCGCAGGGCCTGGCGCTGCTGGTGTGCGTGGCCGCCGTGGTGTACGGCCTGCGGTCCGGGTCGACGCTCTTCACCCTCATCTTCGCGATGTACGGCGTGCAGGCCTTCCGCGTGGTGGCGGAGGCGCTGCGCGGCGGAGGACCAGGCCAGGAGTCGCGCATGACGGGCCCGCTGGCGGAGAAGCTCCGCGAGGCGAAGGTGGCGCTCGACGCGGGCCGGCTGGACGACGCCCGGCGGCTGGGCACGTCGGTGCTGGAGGCCGAGGAGGGCCTCACGGTGCCGCTCGCCAGCCACGCGCACCACCTGCTGGGCTGGGTGGCGCTGAAGGAGAGCCAGGGCCGGGCCGCGCTGGACCACTTCTCCCAGGTGCAGGGCGTGCCGCCGGTGGAGCCCCACGCGGTGGCGGCGGCCTGTTCGCTGGTGGGCGACGACGCGCGCGCGGTGGGCTGGTGGGAGCAGGCCTGGAAGATGTCCGCGAACCGCACGGTGCTGCACGAGTACGCCGGCACCCTCATCCGCCTGAAGCGTGAGCAGGAGGCGCTCAGGCTTCCGGGCGTGGACCCGGCGGTGGCGTATGCCTGCGCGCAGTCGGTGCTGTTCAACCGCGGCGCCTATTCCGAGGCCGCCGCGGTGGGCGAGGCGGCGCTCCAGCGCGTCCCCAGCGCCTCCATCGCCTATGACGCCGCATGCGCCCACGCCCGCGCGCGCAACGCGCCGGACGCGGTACGGATGCTGCACCGTGCCACCGAGCTGGGCTTCCGCGACGGTGCGTATGCCGCCTCGGACGCGGACCTGGCCCCCCTGCACGGCCACCCGGCTTTCGAGTCCTGGCTGACGGAGCTGCGCCAATCCGCCGTCTCCTGACAGAGCCATGACACGAGGGGGTGTTGATGCGGGGTGGGACTGAGCAGGTTGCGGCTCGGTCCCGTTCAGCTCACGAGGCTTGCCTTGCAGACACCCTCCCCTGCCCTGCCCGCGGATAACGAGCGCATCAACTGGCTGTCGTCCATTCCGTTCATCGCCGTCCACCTGATGTGCCTCGCCGTCTTCTGGGTGGGCGCGAAACCGGTGGACGTAGCGGTGTGTGTGGGCCTGTACGTGGTGCGGATGTGGGGCATCACCGCGGGCTACCACCGGTACTTCTCGCACCGGGCCTTCAAGACGGGGCGCGTCTTCCAGTTCATCCTGGCCCTGGTGGGCACCCTGTCGACGCAGAAGGGCGTGTTGTGGTGGGCGGCGAACCACCGGCACCACCACCGGTACTCGGACCAGCCCGAGGACATCCACTCGCCCGTCCAGCGGGGCTTCTGGTGGAGCCACATGAACTGGATTCTCTGCGACAAGTACGGCGAGACGAAGATGGAGGCCATCAAGGACTTCGCGCGCTACCCGGAGCTGGTGTGGCTCAACCGCTTCCACCTGGTGCCGCCGGTGCTGCTGGCCGTGGCGCTCTACTTCATCGGCGGCTTCTCCATGCTGGTGTGGGGCTTCTTCGTCAGCACCACGGTGCTGTGGCACGGCACCTTCACCATCAACTCGCTCAGCCACGTCTTCGGCAAGCGCCGCTACAAGACGACGGACACCAGCCGCAACAACTGGCTGCTGGCCATCATCACCCTGGGCGAGGGGTGGCACAACAACCACCACTACCACCAGAACACGGCCAACCAGGGCTGGTTCTGGTGGGAGGTGGACATCAGCTACTACACGCTGAAGGCGCTCTCCTGGGTGGGCATCGTGGAGGGGCTGCGGCTGCCCTCCGAGTCCACGAAGTACGCCTACCTGAAGTACACGCCCGAGGAGCGCGCGGAGCTGGCGGCGCCCACGCCCTTCTGGGGCGCCCAGGGCGCGCGGGCCCAGATTCTGGCCGCCCGGGCGGCGGCGAGTGACGCGGCGAAGGCGGCGGGTGACAAGGTGCGAGAGGCGATTGCCAGCGCCGCGGACCACCTGCCCACCTCCGCGCCCGCGCCCCAGGCCCTGCTGAAGCGGCGGTAGCGGCGATGAGGCAGGACACCCCCCGGGACTCCTTCCCGGGGTAGAGTCCTCCGCGCGTGCCCACGCCGCCCCGCTCACTGAAACCCGAAGCCACGCCCGCGCGTACCGGACAGGAGCCGGCGCGCGCACCCGTCGCCGGAGCGTCCGACGAGGTGTTGATGGCGCGGTTCTGTCAGGGAGACTCCACGGCGTTCGACGCGCTCTTCCAGCGCTACGCCCGGCCCGTGCACGGCTACCTCAGCCGGCTGACGGGCAGCCCGTCGACAGCCGAGGACCTGGTGCAGCTCACCTTCCTCTCCCTGGTGCGCGCCCGGGGGCGCTTCCAGCCCGGCTCCCGCTTCAAGCCCTGGCTCTACGCCATCGCCACCAACGCGGCGCGTGACTCGCAGCGCCGGAGCCGGCGCCCGGAGGAGCTGACGCCCGAGGGCGAGCTTCCCGCGAGCGTCCCCGCCGACACCCCGGCCCCGCGCGACAGCGGGCTGGAGCAGGCCGTGCAGCGCGCCCTGGCGCAGCTTCCCGAGGGCCAGCGCATCCCCATCCTCCTGCACCGCTTCGAGGGGATGAGCTTCGCGGAAATCGCCGACGCCATGGGCCTCACCGAGAGCGCCGTGAAGGTCCGGGCCCACCGCGGCTACGAGCGCCTGCGCGAGCTGCTGGCCGCCCTGCATCAGGAGACCCAGGAATGAAGCCGGAGTGCTCGCGGGTGATGGACTCGCTGGGAGGACCGCTGCCCGCGGACCTGGCCTCGCACGTGGCCACGTGTGAGGACTGCCGGAGCCTCGTGGGGGGCTTCGACGCCCTGGGAGCGGGCCCCGCCCCGGTGACGCCGGCCCCGAGGCTGGACGCCGCGCGCCAGCGCGCCCTGGACGAGCTGTCCGCGCACCCGAAGCCCACCCCCTGGTGGCGCGAGCTGCTGGTGCTGCTGGCCGTCTACACGGCCGTGCTGGGCGGAGCGCTCCTCTTCATGGGCCGCAACGGACAGGTGGGCAACAGCGCCTCGCCCATGGTGGTGGCCGTCGTCGCGGTGCTCACGCTGGTGCTGGTGGGCGGTGGCGCCTTCGTGGCCCTGGCCCCCGCGCGCAGGCGGTTGTCCTGGGCGCTGGTCGCCATGGCGGCGGTGGCGGTGGCGGCGACGCAGGTGCTGGGCGGCTCCGGACAGCAGGTGAGGCCGCCCATGGAGGGCATGCTGCGGTGCATGGGGATGGAGATGATGTTGTCCGTGCTGCCGCTGGCCGCGGCGCTCGTGCTCCTGTGCCGCTCCGCATTCCAGCCCGTGCGCGCGCTCGCCGCGGGCCTGTCCGCGGCAGGGGTGGCCCTGCTGGTGCTTCACCTGCACTGCCCCGAGGGGACGGTGCGGCACCTGCTGACGGCCCACGTCCTGCCGTGGCTGCTGCTGGCGGGCGTGGCGGTGCTCGTGCGCTCCCGCCTGCCCTCGCGCAGCCATGCGCCCTGAGCGCCTGGAGCCGGGACGCGTCCGGGGTTCAAGGCCGGACGCGCCCCGCAATCACGGGTACGGCGTACACGGCCTCACAGCTGCTTCAGCGCCTCCTGCGGGAAGGCGCGCGCGTCCACCTTCGGGTACCACGCCTTCACCTTCCCGTCGGGGCCGATGATGACGCCCACCCGGCGCGCGTTCGGCGACTTCGCGTCGTCGCAGGCGCCATAGGCCAGCCCCATCTTCCGGTCCGTGTCACTCAGCAGCGGGAAGTTGAACCCGAACTTCTCGGCGAACGCCTTGTTCTCCTCCAACGTGTCGAAGCTGACTCCCAGAATCACCGCGTTCTTCTCGTCGTACTGCGTCTTCTGGTCGCGGAACCCGCAACCCTGGGCCGTTCAACCCGGGGTGTCCGCCTTCGGGTAGAACCACAGCACCACGTTCTTCCCGTGGTAGTCCGCCAGCCGGTGCACCCGGCCGGTGTGGTCCCGGACGGTGAAGTCCGGCGCCACGTCTCCTGGCTTGAGCATGCGCAGCCCTCTCGCGCGGCGGCGCCGGAGTCCCGCCGCGCCGGTTGTCCACTCCACCTCCGGCCCCTCCTTTCGTAGCACGCCCGCCCGCTCCCCTGACGGGCGCGCGCCCCACGCCAGGGACGGAGTGCCACCGGCCCGACAGCCCACTCACGGAGCTTGATGGCCCCACCCATCTCTGTTTAGTGGGGGCTCCAATGAAGGCCGAGACACGCACGGCAGACGCAGCCCTCCGGCAGGCCGTCCGGGTCCGCCTGCGCGAGGGGCTCAGCCGCTCCATCCACGCGCTCCTCCAGGCCTCCAACCGGCTGCGGCTGCCGGGCCCGTCGGTGCTGCCGGTGGCGGGGGCCGTGGTGGGGCTCTACAGCGGGCTGGCCGCCGGCATCTTCGCCAACCTCATCGGCCTGGTGAGCGGGCTCACCTTCGGCGCGGCCGAGCTGACGCACACCCTGCGCCGGGGCCAGCTCCGCTCGCTGATGGAGGCGTTCTCCACCGCGCGCTGGCACCCGGAGTACGCCTTCGTGGGGGTGCCGCTGGCGCTGGGCGCGCTGGTGCTGTCGCGGGTCATCGAGCCCGGCGGCCCGCGCGACGAGGTGAAGCGCCGGCTGCGGCTGCTGGCGCTGCTGGCGCTGGGCGCGCTGTCGCTCTACTACCCGCTGGTGGGCCTGGCCGCGCTCAACAGCGTGTTCGGCCACTCGCATGACCTTCCGGCGCTGCTGCCGCACCTGCCGTGGTGGCTGATGCTGCTGGCGCCCACGCTGGGCGGCGTGGCGGTGGGACGGCTGCTGCGCGACAGGCCGGAGACGCACGGCCACGGCGTGCCGGAGGTGGTGCGGGCGGTGAAGAGCGGCGCCAACGTGGTGCCGGCGGACCGCGGGCTGCTGAAGCTGGTGGCCTCCGCCATCACCATCGGCAGCGGCGGCTCGGCGGGACGCGAGGGGCCCATCGTCTACGGCGGCGCCGCGTTCGCCTCCAGCGTGGGCCGGGTGCTGGGCTTCAGCCGCAAGGAGCTGTCCATCCTCCTGGCCTGCGGCGCGGGCGCGGGCATCTCCGCGTCCTTCAACGCCCCCATCGCCGGCGCGGTGTTCGCGATGGAAATCATCCTCCGCGAGTTCGAGCTGCGCGTCTTCTCGCCCATCATCCTGGCCAGCGTGGCGGGCACCCTGGTGAGCCAGGGCGTATTGGGCGAGGCCCCCGTGCTCCGCAGCGCTCCCTACGAGCTGGTCAGCGGCTCGGAGGTGCTGGCGTACGCGGCGCTGGGCATCGCCTGCGGTCTGCTGGCCTTCACCTTCGTGCGGTTCCTGCACGGGGTGGAGCACTACTTCCATGGACGCGGGGGAGGCCGGCTGTCGCCCTGGCTCGCCCGCCAGCCGCTGCCGGTGCGCGCGGGCCTGGGCGGGCTGTGCGCGGGCCTGCTGGCCTTCCTCAGCCCCTCGGTGTGGGGCAGCGGGCACGACTACATCAACCTGGCCGCGCTGGGGCGGCTGCCCTTCCTCTTCCTCGTCACCGCATGCGTGCTGAAGCTGGTGGCCACGGCCATCACCATCGGCTCCGGCGGCTCGGGCGGCACCTTCTTCCCCGCAGCCGTCATCGGCGCCATGGCGGGCGGCGCCTTCGGCACGCTGGTGCACTCCTTCTTCCCCGCCAGCACCGGCCCCAGCGGCGCGTACGCCCTGGTGGGCATGGGCGGCGCCGTGGCGGCGCTCAACCGCGGCCCGCTCACCGGGATGATGATGCTCTACGAGATGAGCGGGAACCACGACATCATCCTGCCGCTGATGGTGACGTGCACCATCGCCTCCGCGCTCTGCCACTACCTCACCGAGCGCAAGGCGCCGAAGGTGCAGAGCGACACGGACCTGCTGGAGGCCACCCCCGTGCGAGAGGTGATGACGCACCTGACGCCGGTGCCGGCGGGCACGCCGCTGCGGCCGCTGACGGACCTGCTGCTCACCTCGGAGGCGGGCGCCCTGCCCGTGCTGGACACCGCCGGCCGCGTCTACGGCACCGTGCAGGTGGAGCAGCTCCGGGAAGTCTGGCGCGACGAGGCCGTGTACCCCCTGCTGGTGGCCAGCGACCTGGCCCGCAAGCTGCCCCTGCTGTCCCCCGACACGGACCTGGCCCACGCGCTGCGCGTCATGGACCAGGAGGACGTGGACGCCCTGCCCGTCAGCACGCCGCCGGACAGCCCCACCTGCGGGCTGCTCACCCGGAGCGCCGTGCGCCGGTTCCTCATCGCCCAGCATGCCCAGGCCCACGCGCGCGGCGACTACCCCGTCAGCCCCTCCGAGGCGGCGCACTGAGCCCCTGAGCGGGAGGGCGGCGGCCGCCCCACGGGGGCCCGGGCCGGCACCGCTACGAGCGGCCGATGCCGTAGTACGTGAAGCCCTCTTCCTTCACCCGCGCCGGGTCGAAGATGTTGCGTCCGTCGAAGATGACGTGCCCCTTCATCAGGCTCTTGAGCCGCTTCAGGTCCGGCCGGCGGAACTCGTTCCACTCCGTGACGAGGAAGAGGCCCTCCGCCCCTTCGGCCGCCGCGTAGCCCGATGGCGCGTACAACACGCGGTTGCCGAAGTAGCGCTCCGCCACCTTCGCGGCCACCGGGTCATGCACCTGCACCCGGGCGCCCTTGCCCAGAAGGCCCTCGATGAGCTCCACCGCGGGGGCCTCGCGCATGTCGTCCGTCTTCGGCTTGAAGGCCAGGCCCCACACCGCGAACGTGCGGTCCGCCACGTCGCCGTAGTGCTTCAGCGCCTTGGACAGCAGCGAGCGCTTCTGCCGCGCGTTGGTGCGCTCCACGGCGCGCAGCAAATCCAGCTCCAGGCCGAACTCGCGCGCGGTGGCCACCAGCGCCTTCACGTCCTTGGGGAAGCAGGAGCCGCCATACCCACAGCCGGGGTGGAGGAACGGGTAGCCGATGCGCTTGTCCGAGCCCAGCCCCTTGCGCACGAACTCCACGTCCGCGCCCACCTTCTCGCAGAGCGCGGCGATGTCGTTCATGAAGGAGATGCGCGTGGCC
Source organism: Myxococcus sp. RHSTA-1-4 (assembly GCF_020037125.1). Taxonomy (GTDB): domain Bacteria; phylum Myxococcota; class Myxococcia; order Myxococcales; family Myxococcaceae; genus Myxococcus. The sequence goes on along the minus strand of NZ_JAIQDG010000017.1, from coordinate 212,405 downwards.
AGCATCGCGTTGGCGGCGTACTTCGTCAGCTCCGCCGAGCGCGTGTCCATGAAGTGGATGGGGTTCTCCGTGCGGACGAAGGGCGCGTACAGCTCGCCCATGAGCTTCCGGGCGCGCTCGGACGAGGTGCCGATGACGACGCGGTCCGGCTTGAGGAAGTCCTCCAGCGCCGCGCCCTCCTTGAGGAACTCCGGGTTGGAGACGACGTCGAACTCCACGTCCGTCACGCGGGAGATGACCTCGCGCACCTTGTCCGCGGTGCCCACCGGCACGGTGCTCTTGTCCACCACCACCGTGTACTGCCTCATGGCCCTGCCGATGCCCTCGGCGGCGGCCAGCACGTACTGGAGGTCGGCGTCGCCGCTCTCCCCCTCGGGTGTGCCCACGGCGATGAAGACCACCTGCGCGGAGGCCACGGCCTTGCCCAGGTCGGTGGTGAAGTGCAGCCGGCGCGCGGCGGAGTTGCGGTGCAGCAGCTCCTCCAGCCCCGGCTCATAGATGGGGACCTTCCCCTCCTGGAGGGCGTGGACCTTCCGCTCGTCCACGTCCACGCAGCTGACCTCATTCCCCGACTCGGCGAAGCAGGTCCCCGCCACGAGCCCCACGTACCCCGTTCCCACCACCGCGATTTTCATTGCCCACCCCCATACCTGCCCACTCACTCAACGCTGCACGATGACCCTGTCCCTGGAGGCCCCGCCGCGGCTGGCCTCCCTCGCGTACTCCTCCACCGCCAGGGCGCGGTGGGCCGCCGTGTGCTCGGCCAGCACCCGCGCCCGCGCCTTCGCGCCCAGGGCGCGCCGGTCCTCCTCCGTCAGCTCCCGGAGGTAGCCCAGCGTGTCCTTCGCCGTACGGGCCAGGAGGATTTCCTCGCCGGGCACGAAGACGCTCTCCAGCCCGTTCCACACGTCGCTGATGATGGGCACCCCGCACGCGGCGGCCTCGAAGAGCCGCACGCTGGGCGAGTACCCCGCGAGCACCATGTCCGCGCGCGTCACGTTCAGCGTGAAGCGCTGGGCGCAGTAGAAGTCCGCGTGCGCGGGCGGCGGCAGGTGCTCCACCCGCTCCACGTTGGAGGGCCAGCGGACCTCCTTCGGGTACTGAGGACCGGCGACGACGAAGCGCCCCCGCCCCCACTCCCGCGCCGCCTCCAGCATCAGCCGCTCCAGCGTGGGCTGCCGGTCCGCGCTGTAGGTGCCCAGGTAGCCCATATCCCAACCCGGCGCGCACTCCCGGGGCAGGTACAGCTCCGGGTCCACGCCGCAGTACAGCGGGCGGGCGGCGGGCGAGCCCAGCTCGCGCTCGATTCGCCGCAGCATGGGGCCGCCGGTGAAGGACAGGTACAGCCGGTAGCCGGGGACGAGGTCCGGCGAGAGGTACTCGAAGTCCCCCCGCGCCAGCTTCGCCAGCGTCACCGGCGTGTCGATGTCATAGAAGGCCGGGATGCCCCGGACGGTGGACTGCACCCAGCGGCCCACCTCCACGCCCTGCGGGACGTAGGAGCCCACCACCACGAGGTCCGCGTCGCGCACGTCCTCGGTGAAGCGGGCGCGCAGGTCGACGAGGTCGGCGTACAGCTCGGTGCGGCCCCAGGGCGGCCGGGGCATGTCGCGGTTGGCCGCGTACCAGGGCACGTCCCGCTCCAGGAAGAGCACGTCGTGCCCGCGGCGCACCAGCTCGCGCAGCAGGCCGCGGAAGGTGGTGGCGTGCCCATTGCCCCAGGACGAGGTGATGGACAGGCCGAGGATGACGATGCGCATGCGCTGGGGCTCCATCACGCCACTCCCTCCAGCGAGGCCCTGGCCCGCTTCGGCGCGCGGTGGCCCAGCACCTGCTCCACCTGCACCGCGCGGTGCGCGTAGGTGTGCTCGGCCAGCACGCGGCGCCGGGCCGCCTGGCCGATGTCGCGCGCGCGCTCCGCGTCCAGCGAGCGCACCAGGTCCGCCACGCCTGCGCCGTCCTTGGCCACCAGCACCTCGCGGCCGGGCTCCAGGAACAGCTCGAGGCCTTCCCACGCGTCGGTGATGAGGCAGGAGCCCGCGCCCGCCGCCTCGAAGACGCGGGTGGCCGGCGAGAAGCCGAAGCGCGCCATGCTCTCCCGGCTGAGGTTGAGCACCGCCCGGGGCGTGCAGTTCAGCGCGTTGTGGTCCGCCGTATAGACGTGCCCCAGGTACTTCACGTTGGAAGGCAGGCGCTTGTCGCCCCAGCCGCTGCCGCCCAGGAGGAAGCGGCCCTCCGGGTAGAGCCGCGCGGCCCGGAGGAAGAACTCCTCCACGCGCGCCTCGCGGTCCGGCAGGCGGTTGCCCAGGAAGGCCAGGTCGCACTCGAAGCGCGGCTCGCGCGGCACCGGGTGGTGGGTGCTGGAGTCCAACGCGTTGTAGATGGGCACGCACTCGCGGGCCCCCAGCGCCACGTAGGCGCGCACCACCGGGTCGCCACCGCCGTAGGTGAGCACGCGGTCATACCGGGGGATGAGCGGGCGGAAGGCGTCATCCGGGTTCTGCTGCACGCGCTCCAGCGTGGCCGGCGCGTCCACGTCCCAGAACACCACCTGGGTGCGCGGCCCCTGCAACTCCAGCACGCGGGACTCGAGCAGCGCGTCGAAGACACCCACGCCGCTGGCCTTCACCACCACGTCCGAGCCGCGGGCCTCCTCCAGGCAGCGCTCCAGGGCGCCGGTGCCCTCCGCGGAGTAGACGACGACGCGGGCCCAGTCCGGGTCGGGGATGTCGCGGTGCTGCTGGCGCTCGAAGGCGTCCGGCTCGTAGAAGGTGACGCGGTGGCCCCTCGCGTGGAGCGCGCGGATGACGCCCCGGTAGTAGGTGGCCGCCCCGTTCCAGTACGCGGAGACGAGACTGGAGCCGAAGAAGGCGATGCGGAGCCCCTGGTTCATGCGGTGACCCTCTCCTGTGCCCGCGGTTGCGCCGCCCGGGTGTCGACTCCCAGCTCGCGGCAGATGCCCAAAAGCTCGTCCACGCGGTGCGCGCAGGTGTGGCGCGCCAGCACGGTGCGCCGGCCATGCCCCGCCAGCTCGCGGCGCGCGTCCTCGTCCGACAGCAGCGTGCGCAGGTGGCGCTCCATCTCGTCCCCGTCTCGCGCGACGAGGAAGTCCCTGCCCGGGGTGAAGAGCCCCTCGGCGTCCTGCCACGGGGCGCTCACCAGGGGAATCCCGCACGCGAGCGCCTCGAAGACGCGGATGGTCGGGATGCCCGGCAGCGCGGAGGCATACGGCCGGCGCGGCACGTGCACCGTCAGGCGCGCACGGGCGAAGGCCTGTGGCGCCTCGGGGTTGGGCAGCCAGCCGCCGTACCGGATGCCCGCGTCGCCCAGGGCGCGCTTCGCCTCGCCGGGGTAGCGCACGCCGTGGACGCGGGCCTTCAGGCCGAGCCGCTTCACCGGGCCCAGGAGGAACTCATGCAGCTCCGCGGTGCGCTCGTCATCGCCCCAGTTGCCCACCCAGACCAGGTCCTCCTCCTGGGCCACCGTGGGCAGCGGACGGAAGACGCGCGTGTCGGCGGACTCGTGCCACGTCCAGGCGCGGCGCGTCCAGCCGCGGCCCAGGTACAGGCGGCGGATGACGTCGCCGAAGGCCAGTACCCCGTCGTAATGCGTCAGGTCGTACCGGGCCATCTCATGCGGCGCGGTGACGCTGCGGTGGTGCGTGTCGTGGAAGAGCAGCCGGAAGCGGCCGCCCCGGGCACGCCTCTCGCCCACGCGCCGCACCAGCTCCGGGGTGCTCCACTCGTGGACGATGACCACGTCCGCGCCGTCGAGCGCGCGGTCCAGGTCCAGCGAGTCCAGGTCATACCGGAGCGGGCGCACGCGCGGGTAGCTGGTGCGCACCGCGTCCAGCGCCTCCTGCCCGCGTGGCTCGGCCAGCAGGTTCTGGAGGCTCCACGCATCCCGCGGCTCCCACACGCGCACCTCGTGGCCGCGCTGGACCAGCTCGGTGACGATGCCGCGCAGGAAGTGCGCGTTGCCGTGGTTCCAGTCGGACAGCAGGGAGTGACAGAAGAGGACGGCTCTCATGGCGTTGTACTCTCTGAGCGAAGGTGCTGCTCCCTGCCGCCGGGCCGGAGGACGGGCGCCGCTCCTCGCCCCCCCATGAGCCCGGCGTAGACGGAGAGGTAGCCCGCGGCCATGCGCCGCGGGGTGTACGTCAGGGCCCGGGCCCGGGCACGCGACGCAAGCCCGGTGCGCAGCGGCTCGTCGCGCCGCAGCGACTCCAGGGCCTCCACCAGCGCGTCCAGGTCCCCCGGCGGCACGAAGAGGGCGGCGCCGTCTCCCCACACCTCGCGCAGGGAGGGGATGTCGCCCAGCACCAGCGCGCAGCCGGACAGGGCCGCCTCCAGCGCGGACAGGCCGAAGGGCTCGTAGCGGGCGGGCAGCGCGTACACCGCCGCGCGCGCCATCCATCGCGCCAGCGCGGAGGGCGGCAGGAGCCCCAGCATCTCCACGTCGGGCGACTCCACCTTCCACCCGGCGGGATGCCGCGCGTCACCCGCCACCTTCACCGGCCAGCCCAGGCGCGGTGCGGCGGCCGCCAGCGCGGCCACGTTCTTCGCCTCGTCCCACAACCGGCCCGCGCTGAGGATGAAGGGCTCTCGCGCCTCGCCCGGAGGGAACTCCTCGGGGTTCCGGGCGTTGGAGATGACCTCGGAGGCGGGCAGCGGCCCGTAGTGGAGGCGCAGAGACTCCAGCATGGCCGCGCTCGGGGCCACCACCCGGCCCGCGGCGCGCAGTCCGGCGGCGACGGCGTCGTGATAGCGCGAGTAGCGCTCGGGGGCGTCCTCGCCCTTCACCGCGCGCCACCAGGACAGGACACACGAGTGGCCCACCACCAGCGGCTCGCGCGCCCAGGGCAGCGCGCCGTGCGCATAACCGTTGAGGTGCACCACGTCCGGGCACAGCCGTGCTTCCAGCGAGAGGAGCCAGTCCCCCGCGGCCCGCACGTCGTCCCACGGGTCATCCATCCACTCGAGCGCGAAGCGGGACTCCTCCACCGCGAGGTTCGGCAGGGCCCGCGCCTGGGCCCACTGCGCCTCGGAGAGCGGCGCGCCCATGGTGGCCAGCGTCACCTCCACGCCATGCGGCGCGAGCGCGCGGGCCAGTTCCAGCGCGTACGTCCAGACACCTCCGACGGTGTCGGCGGTCATCAGCACCCGTCGCGGCGCGACGGGACTATCCGGCGAAGGTCTCAAGTGCGAGTGGCTCCCGTGGCGCGGAGGGGCGGCCCTCCAGCATCTCCTCCAGCCAGCCCAGCAGCCGGGTGACGCCGTCGCGCACACCCACCTGCGGGGACCAGCCGGTGGCGGACTGGAACTTCCGCGTGTCGGACACGTAGTAGCGCTGGTCTCCCGTGCGCCAGGCCTCGTGGCGCACGTCCGGCCTGTGGCCCACCAGCTCCTCGATGAGCTCCAGCAACTCCAGCAGGCTCACCGCCCGCGTGGGGCCACCGCCGATGTTGAAGGCCCGGCCGGAGACCGCGTCCATCTTCGCCTGCGCGAGGCGGAAGGCACGCACCATGTCCTCCACGAAGAGGATGTCGCGAACCTGCATGCCGTCGCCGTAGAGGGTAATCGGCTGCCCCTTCAGCGCGCGGATGAGGAAGTGGGCCACCCAGCCCTGGTCCTCCGTGCCGAGCTGGCGCGGGCCGTAGATGCAGCTCATGCGGAACACCGTCGCGCGCAGGCCGTAGCTGCGGGCCCAGTCCAGCACGTACTGGTCGGCCGTCCCCTTGGAGCAGCCGTAGGGGCTCTCGAAGTCCAGCGAGCAGCGCTCGCTGATGCCCTGGGCGCGGATGTCCGGGTCCAGCGGCTCATAGCGCCGCTCCCCCGCCACGAAGCGCAGGCCGGGCAGCCCGCCATACACCTTGTTCGTCGAGGTGAAGACGAGCGGCGCGGGCGTGTCCATGGAGCGCAGCGCCTCCAGCACGTTGAAGGTGCCGCGGGCGTTGACCTCGAAGTCGTGCGTGGGCGCGTCCAGGCTGGTGGTGACGGCCACCTGCGCGCCGAAGTGGAAGACCTCGCCCGCGTGGCGCACCGCGCGGCGCACGGAGGCGGCGTCGCGGAGGTCCGCGACCTCCACGTCCAGCCTGTCGCCGTGGCGCTCCTTCATCCAGCGCAGGTTCTGCTCCACGCCCGGCCGGCTGAGGTTGTCGTAGACGAGGACGCGGCGGCCCTCCTCCAGATACGAGCTGGCGACGTTGCAGCCGATGAAGCCCGCGCCGCCGAAGACGACCACCTGCCGCTCCGGGCGCACGGCTCGCGCGTGGCCGAGCTGCCGGAAGCCCTCCGCCAGCCCCACGAGGCCACTCTCCGCCCACAGGCGGTAGAGGAGCTTCACGCTGCCGTCGGCCCGCTTCAGGCCCAGGTACAGGTCACGCTCGTCGGTGCCCTCCTCGACGATGTCCTCCACCGAGCCCGCGTCGTACAGGCCGTCCCAGTACATGCGGGCCACCGGCGCGGCGGCCGCGTCGAGGAACTCCGCCACCTGCCGGCGCTCCCCGTGGCGCCACGTGGAGTAGCCCGCGGCCGTAATCCACACCTCCGCGCGAGAGCCGCGCCGGGCGAGCACGTCCCGCACCGGCTCCAGCCACGCATCCCAGCCCATCCACGGCGTGTCATGCGTGTCCGGCCAGCCATGCACGCCCACCGCGTCCAGCGCGTCCGGGTCCAGCCGCTCCAGCACCCTGTCCAACCACAGCGGGTCCACCGGGCTCATGCCGCCCAGCACCACCCGCTTGCCGGCCGCGTGCACGCGCCGGGCCCCCTCGGCCACCAACGCGCTGAACGTCTCCCACGACGGGTCCAGCCTCCAGTCATAGGAGGCGAGGCTCTGGGGCTCGTCCCACAGCTCCACCCAGTCCACGAAGCGGCCGTGCTCCGCGAGGAACCGCTCCACGAACCCGCCGAAGGCCCGGGCATCCTCCTTCGCGCCCGAGGGCGTCCCCACGAGGCAGGGCAGCACGCACACGTCCTGGGACAGCCGCCGCATCAGCCAGCGGTACCACCGGGCGCCCTCCGGGGTGACGGCCTCGGCCCAGGACACGCGCGTGCGCAGCTCGCGCACGCCCAGCACCTTGAGGTCCGCCAGCGCCGACTCCACCGCGACGTGGTCTCCCGGGGTGAAGTCCTGCACGAGGCCCACCCTCGACGTGCGGAGCCCCGCGCTGCGTCCCGTTCCGCACCCCATCCTGGTCCGTGTCATACGGTCAGCCCCCGAGCCTCCAGCTCCGCCCGCGCCTCGGCCACGCGGTCCGTGGCCACCTGGCCCCGCAGCCACTCCGCCAGCTCAGACAGTCCCTGGTGGAAGCCCACCCGGGGCTCGTAGCCCAGCACCTTGCGCGCCAGGGAGATGTCCGCGAAGCAGTGGCGCACGTCGCCCACGCGGTACTTGCCCGCGATTTCCGGGCGGATGTGCGGCTTGCCCATGACCTCCGCGATGGCGGCGGCCACCTCGCGTACGGTGACGGCGCGCCCGCTGCCGATGTTGAAGACGCCGCCGGCGGCCTCGGGCACCTCCAGCGCCAGCCGGCACGCCATGGCGATGTCATGCACGCTGACGAAGTCGCGCTGCTGGAGGCCGTCCTCGAAGATGAGGGGCGCGTTGCCGTTCATCAGCCGGCTGGCGAAGATGGCCAGCACGCCGGTGTACGGGTTGGAGAGCGCCTGGCGCGGCCCGTACACGTTGAAGAAGCGCAGCGCCACCGTGGGAACGTCGTAGGCCTTGCCGAAGATGAGGCACAGCCGCTCCTGGTCGTACTTGGACAGCGCGTAGACAGAGGAGAGCGCGGGCGGCTTCGTCTCCGGCGTGGGAATGGGCACCAGCGGCTGACCGTCCACGTCCAGCACGTCCCACTGGTTGGCCTGGAGCTGCTCGCGCGGCCGGTCCGTGCCGGGGACGAGGTTGCCGTCACGCGCGCGGAACAGGCCCTCGCCATAGACGCTCATGCTGGAGGCGACGATGAGCTTCTTCACCGGGCGCTGGATGAGGGCCTCGAGCAGCACGGCGGTGCCCAGGTTGTTCACCGAGGTGTAGTGGGCAATCTCGTACATGGACTGGCCGACGCCGACGGCCGCCGCGAAGTGGTAGACGGCATCCACGCCCTCCAGGGCACGGCGCACGGCCTTCGCGTCCCGCACGTCGCCGACCTGCAGCTCCACTTCTGGATTCAGGTATTCCGGCCGCGCGCGGGACTCGCCATGCACCTGGGGCAGGAGGCAGTCGAGCACGCGCACGCGGTGCCCCCGCTCGATGAGCTGGTCCGCCAGGTGTGAGCCGATGAAGCCCGCTCCGCCAGTGACGAGAATCTGCTTGCTCTTCATTGCCCCTCCGCCCCCACGGGACCGTGGATGGCGCCGTGCCGGCGCCCTGTACCCGGGTCGTAGACCCGCCTCATGACCGAGCCCCCGGGCTCGCGAGGGCAACGTAGGTCTCGGCCAATCAAGCGGGGAGTGCCATGCCACGTTGCACCCATGCCCGAGTGCTCGACCTGGTGAGCGTTCGCGAACACACCCAGGGAGTCACTCGTTATTCATGCAACCTGGAATGTAGGCAGGCGGGCACGCGGGACCGGCACCACGGCGCCCGCGCGAGGCCTCACGCGGAATGCGGCGCGGGGGTGAAACGGAAGAATGGCCGACACATCTCCGCGCGCTTCGTGGAGGTTTTCACACCGCGGAGCGCCACTGGTGAACGATTCACGGCAGCGCCCCTGCTCCACGGCGGGGCGCCCCTTGAATGCAATCCCATTGCGGATACCTCGCACCGGGCCGCTGGCTCGGTGGCCCCACGTGCCACCGCCAGGATGCGGTGTTAAGCACCGTGCGGCGCGGGGACTCTACGGGTCGCGCGCCTGCGTCCCGGCGGCCAGCGGACACGCGCCTCGTACCGAAGCCCCGGGGGGAAGCGACACGCGCCTTGTACCTGGGGACGAGTGGGCGCGCGTGTGGCGTCCGGCAAGCTGCGCACGAAGGCCCGGTGCTGGCAGCAGCCAGCGGACTCCGGCGAGGACGATGAGTCCCGCGCCGAGCGCGGCGAGCGTGTACCCATGGGGAAGCCACGCGGCGGCCCGGGAGAGGCCTCCCGTCCCCGCGCCCAGCAGCCCGAGGCCGCCGCCCATGAGCAGCAGCCCCCCATTGTGCAACGTCAACCCGCGCGCCAGGGGGCGACCCAGCCTCTCCAGCAGGGGAACGAGCAGGCCCAGGCTGACGAAGCCCACGAGCATCACGTGCAGGTACAGGAGCGCGGGTTGCCGCGCCCGCGCCGCCCACGTGGCGAGCCCCAACGCCCCCGCGGCCTCCATCATCACCTTCAGGGCGAACCACGCGGACAGCCAGCGGTAGGCGCTCGCGGCCGCCCCGGAGAGCTCGCGCGCCATGCGCCACAAGGAGCGCACCCAGACGAGGCCGGCGACGGCGCCCACCAGCGCGGCGGCCCGCGCGAGAGCCCCCATCACTCCCGAGTCTCCCCCGGCGACGCCGAGTGGAGCCCCCAGCCACGCCGTCAGTGTCAGCAGGCGGAGGCTGACACCGAGCGCGCGCTCATCCACGCGCGCCCCTCGAGCCCGCGCGTGCGCGATGAGCACCGCCATCGTCGTGAAGAGGAAGAACCAGGCGAAGGCATGCAGGAAGACGAACACGGCCAGCTGGCCGTGGAGCTGTGTGCCCCGCCCCGACGCGAGCAGCACCACCCGGGCGACGGCTCCCGCCAGGGCCAGCACCACATAGGCCAGCCCCGCTCGCAGGAAGCGGACCTCCAGTCCGGAGCCCCCACGCGCCGCGTGCCCCCCCACGGCGACAGCCGCCGCCCACACGACCAGCGCCAGCGTGGACACGGCGATTCCAGGCGCCGCGTAGCCGCCGTGGAGGAACGCCACGAAGGTCAGCAGCGAAGTGAGGGCGAGCGTGGCGAGCACCCGGGCTGCTCCTCGTCCCCTCGCACCGAGGTGCTCGTACGCGAGCGCCAGCAGGCCCAGCCCCGCCCAGCCGAAGTAGAGCGTGTGCGAGTGCGCGTGGAGGGCATTGCCGAAGTGCAGCCAGGGCAGCGGCCGGAGGAAGGACACGCGCAGCAGCAGGCCGAGGCTGGTGGCCAGGACATAGAACGCCAGCGACAGCGTCAGGAACGTGCGCGTCGCGGACGGTCCGCTCGCGGGTGCGGCGTCTTTGAAGAGCCGGGACATGCCTGCGGGTAACGCAAGCCACGTGCCGCCCGCCTCCCTCTCACGCGCCGGCCGGCACGCCGCAGGAATTGCGGAGCGCGGGGCGCGGCCCGCAAGTCCCCCACGGGAATCGGCGTCCCTTCCATGGCGGCGGCGCTCACGTGGACTGACGCATGACGCGGCGGGAAATCGCACAAGGCCAGTTGCCGCCCGGCGTGCCTGGGCCCCCATGCCCTCGAACCTCGCGGACCTCTCCATCGAGGCTCCCGGACACCTACCTATCTGCGGCCTGGCGGCGCGATGCCACCCGCGACCGGCGAGGACCTGACGGGCCCACCCGGAACGGAACCTCCATTCCGGATAGGGGCGGCCCGGGGCGCGACATGGCGGGGAGGCGGAGGCATTGAGCATTGAGGGCCTGCAGCGTTCCGGAATGGAGGTTCCATTCCGGCCAGGGCGGCCCCGGCCCGGCATGGTGGAGAGGCCGGAGCATTGAGCATTGAGGGCCTGCAGCGTTCCGGAATGGAGGTTCCATTCCGGCAATGCTCGGCCGGGAGGGAATGCCAGGGTGACAAGACCCATGGACTGCGATGGCCCGACAGGCCACCCTGAATGGAGGTTCCGTTCCGGCCATGCTCGGCTGGGCTGACATACGGGGAGGCGGAGCCCGTGAGCGATGAAGACCTGGCAGACCATCCGGAATGGAGGTTCCGTTCCAGGCATGGGCGGCCCCGGGCGCAGCATGGCGGGAGTCGTGGCCTGAGAGACAGCCCGGAGCCTCGCAAGCCCTCAGGCTCCGGGCAGTCCGAACATGCCAAGGTACCGTTCCTCCCACTGCGTGGCAGAGAGAGCAACGCGGCGGGACGCAACCGCGTCCTGAATGAGTACGCCGTCGGGTCCGCGCAGGCGGGCTCACGCAGCGTTGAGGCCAGGCCCGAGGCTCCCTGTCCGACACTCACCGGGTACCCGCGGCCTCCAGTGCGTGCGCGATGCGGACGAGACGAATGCCCTCGGGAGCGCGAAGGAGCGTGTCCCACCACGCCTGTCCCTGGTAGCGGTAGCGGACCTGCACGCCCAGGACCTGTCCTCGCTGGAGCGCATCCACCGCTTCCGCCAACGTGCGGCGCTGGGTGGAGGCCATGCTGGCGCCACCGCCCTTCAGCAGCACCTCGTCCACGACGGTGAGCCCCTGGATGTCGCTGACGAGGCGGGCCAGCGTCGCGGCGTCGAGGACCGCCTGCTGGAGGGAGGGGAGCGATTCGGCGTCCAGGGTGGTGCTCATGAGGTGGCTCCGGGTGCACCGGCGGGGCGAAGCTCGAAGGCGTTGAGGGGCGCCGGGCACACGCGCACGCAGGTGCCACACCCATCGCAGCGCTCCGGCACGACTCGCGGGCGGCCTGACTCAACGAGGATGGCACCCTCGGTGGGGCAACGCTCCACGCAGGTCGTGCAGAACGAGCCCTGCCACGCGAGGCAGAGCTGCGTGCGCACGCGCACCGTGGCGCCAAGGGCCGGAGCAGTCCCGGGCGGCCTCTCCTGCCTTGCTGATTCGCGTACCGATAGGCCATCCGTGCCCGCTGGCATGGGTGTGGCTCGCGGGGAGTCATCCACCCGGGCCGCTTCGCGTAGCGAAACGCCCTTCGTGACTGGCATGGATATGCCCCACAGGGGGCCTTCCGCCCGAGACGCCTCGCATCCCGGAGCAACGACCGCGCTTGCCGGGGTTTGCTTCGTGGCTTGTCGCGCTGGCGAGCCTGGGAAACCGTCCTCGTCGGGCCCGCGCTGGGGCACGACGAGCCCTTCCCTCAGTGAGAAGAGGGGGATGCGCCCATCCAGGGTCGCCTCGCCGGAGCGGGCCCGGCTCGCATAGAACGCTTCGAGCGAAAAGGTGTGAGATGGCGCTCCCGCTGAACCGCTGTGCCCAGAAGGTGGCGCGAATGGTGGCTCGCCCGCAGGCATGGTCGCGGGGGAGGAGGACACGTGCGGCGGTGCGGCGGCGGGCTCCGAGGACGCGCCCTCCGGCACGACGACAGGCCCCCTGAGCACTCGAACGGATAGCTCGGCAACAGGCTCCGGGAACACACCCGGAGGCGCGACGGCGGGCGCCCCGGGCACCCGGGCGGAGGGTTGGGTGACAGGCGCCGAGGATGCGCCCGGCGATACAGCCGCGGCATCCGCTTCGGACGTTCGCGGCCTCCGGAACAGCCCCAGAAGCGCGCGGCGGCTGAGCCCTGGCTGATGCTGGCTCATGGCACTTCCTTCGCCACGCCTGGCGGAGGCGTGGAGTCCAGCAGTCCCACGGGCGGCTCACGCTGGTCCAGCGCGGCGGAGGACGCGTGGCACTGGACGCAGTTCTGCCGCTCCGGATGCGACGTGCGCAGGCCCGGCTTGCCCGTGGGGCCGTGACAGGAGGCGCACTCCGTACGCATGTGCTCGGCATGCGGCATGGTCGGCGGAGCCCCCGGCCACGCGCGCGCACCGCCGCCGGCGGAGGTCCTTCCAACGAAGCGGTTGGCCGGCACGTCCGGGTACGGCGCCAGCGGCTTCGGCGAGGCCTCCACCACGTGACACTGGTTGCAGCTCTGGTACGGCGGATGGCTGATGCGCGGTGCGATGCGCTCGCCCAGCTTCATTCCCTGCCCGTGGCAGGACAGACACCCGGGAGTGCCGAGCGGGTCCACCTCATGTGGAATCGTCGGAGGCGCTCCGTCATAGGCGCGGTGGGCCTTGCGTGCCTCCACCGCCCGGGCGCGCTGCTCCACGGTGGCCACCGCCGTGGGCGTCAGCGGGTCCAGCCCCTGCCGCAGGGCCTCCATGGCCCCCTCGTACATCCGCGCGTTGTCCCCGCGCCGCGCCTCGCGCAGCTCCCGGTAGCTCGGGGCCCGCTCGGACGTGGCGGAGGCCCCGGGCGTGGACTCGGGCTCCGGACGCTCGGGCACGGGGCGCGTGCCAGCAACGTACCCCGTGAAGGCGAGCGCCACGGCGATGCCCGCCGCCACGTGGAGCCAGCGCGCCGGAAGGCCCGGGCCACCGTCCTGGGGCGCGCCGCTCATCCGCGGGCCTCCTTCTTCGCGCGCCCGCGCACCCGCGCCGCGCACTTCTTGTAGTCGGGCTGCTTGGAGAACGGGTCGTGCGCGTCCAGCGTCAGCTCGTTGATGAGCAGCCGCTCATCGAAGAAGGGCACGAAGAGCGAGCCCTCCGGCGGCTCACCGCGCCCGCCCAGCCACACCGGCAGGTCCAGGCTCCCCCGCCGCGTCTCCACGGTGACGATGTCGCCATTGCCCACGCCCAGCCTCCGCGCGTCGGCGCGGTTCATCTCCAGGTATGCGCTCGGCATCGCCCGCTGGAGCTGGGGAATGCGCATCGTCATCGTCCCCGAGTGCCAGTGCTCGATGACGCGGCCGGTGCACAGCCAGAAGGGGAACTCGGTGTCGGGCGACTCGGGAGGCGGCTCGTACGGGTTGAACCAGATTTGCGCCCGGCCGTCGTGCGTGGGCGAGTGGTAGAAGTCGATGTCGCGCCCCTCCTGCACGTACGGGTCGTCGAACCCGGAGAAGCGGAAGCGCGTCTCGCGCCAGCCTCCATCCGGCTGCTGCACCACCGGCCAGCGCAGCCCGCGCGCCTTGACGTACTCCTCGTAGGGCGCCAGGTCCTTGTGCTTCAGGCGCGTCGTCTTCCGGTACTCCTCGAAGAGGTGCGCGTCGACGTTGACGTCGTAGTAGTGCTGGAAGTCCCAGATGGGGACCGGCTTGCCATCCTTCTTCACCTCGAAGAGGAAGCGCCCGTCCTTGTCCTTCATCCCCTCGAAGCCCCGCTCGAAGAGCCGGTGCGCCACGGCGATGAGCTGCCAGGCGTCGTCGCGGGCCTGGCCGGGCGGAGCCACCATCTTGAACCACTGCTGGGTGCGCCGCTCGGAGTTGCCCACCATGCCGTTCTTCTCCACCCACATGGCGGAAGGCAGCACGAGGTCGGCGATGCGCGTGGTCTCCGTGGGGTACGCGTCCGAGACGATGAGGAACTTGTCCGCCAGCTTCCGGCTCGGGTCCACCAGCTTGTGACGGTTGGGCAGCGTCTGCGCCGGGTTCGTCACCTGCACCCAGAGGGTGTGGATGTCGCCGCCCTGGTCCGTGGGCGTGGAGAAGCGCTCCCACATCTGCACCGTGTGGTAGCCGGGCTTCGAGGAGATGCGGCCCGGCGGCACGTTCCAGAGGTCCTCCATCTGGTGTCGGTGCTTCTCCTCCGCCACCACGCGGCCGCCCGGGAGCGCGTGAGCGAGCGTGCCCACCTCGCGCACCGTGCCGCACGCGGAGGGCTGGCCGGTGAGGCTGGTCGGCGCATCTCCCGGCTTGCCGAAGTGGCCGCTGAGCAGGTGCAGCCCGTGGATGAGGGAGTTCATCGCCGTGCCGCGCGTGTGCTGGTTGACGCCCATGCACCACAGGCTGGTGATGCGCACGTCCTGGCGGCCGAACAGCCCCGCCAGCATGCGCAGGTCCTGCTGCGACACGCCCGACAGCTTCTCCACGTGCTCGGGCGTGTACGGCGCGAGCAGCGCCCGGTACTCGTCGAAGGTGATGGCCTTGCCTTGCAGCGTCGCCGGCTCGCTGGGAGCGCGGAAGGCGCAGTTCGCATCGACGAAGGCCTTGTCCCACGTGCCGTTCTCCACCAGCAGGTGGGCGATGCCGCAGGCGATGGCCAGGTCGGTGTTCGGCTTGAAGCGCAGGACGTGGTCGCAGAACGCGCTGGTGCGCGTGCGGCGCGTGCCGATGTCGATGAGGGTGACCTTCTCCCCTCGCGAGCGCCGGTCGATGACACGTGAGAAGAGGACGGGGTGCATCTCCGCGGGGTTGTTGCCCCACATGATGAGCACGTCGCAGGCGTCCAAATCGTCATAGCAGCCGGCGGGCTCGTCCACGCCGTAGGTGGCGAGAAAGCCCGTCACCGCCGAGGACATGCACAGGCGCGCGTTGGCATCGAGCTGATTCGAACCCAGCCCGCCCTTCACGAGCTTGGAGGCCGCGTAGCCCTCCGGAATCGTCCACTGGCCACTGCCATAGAGGGCGAAGCCCTTCGGGTCCTTCTGGATTCGGCTGGCGATGACGTCGAGCGCCTCGTCCCACGAGATGGGGACCTGCTTGTCACCCTTGCGCAACAGCGGCTGGGTGAGACGGTCGCTCCCGTAGAGCGCGAGCCCCACGTGGTAACCCTTCACGCACAGCAGGCCCTTGTTCACCTCGGCCTTCGGGTCCCCGGCGATGGCCACCACCTTCCCGCCCTCCACGCCCACCTGGACGTGGCAGCCGGTGCCACAGAACCGGCACGGCGCCTTGTTCCACTTCACACCGCCGCCCGCGCCCGTCGCCACGGGCGGTGTCGGCCCCGCTGCCTGGCCATACGCCAGCCGGCTGGCGGCCAGCGTCGCCGCGGTCATCGCCGTGCTCTTGAGGAAGTCCCGCCGGTCCATGGCTCAGCACTCCCCGCCGGAGAAGTCCACCATCACCACGTCCAGGAAGCGCACCCCGGGCAGTTCCCGGAGGAAGTCGGCGAGCGACTCGCCCTCCTCGGGCGTCGCCGTCTCCGTCACCACGGGGAGCCAGCGCTCCTCCAAAGGCGTCCCCAGGGTGATGCGCGCGTCCCGCTCGAGCAGCGCGAGCACACCGGCTCGCTGCTCCGCGGAGTCTTCAAGGGTGAGCACGAGGCTGCTGAAGGTCATGACGGCTCCCGGTCCACATCTGCCTTGAGCAAGAGGTGGACCAGGGCCCCCGCGCCGTGCGCGCCCGGGGTACACGCGCAAAAGTTGCATGTCGGATACTTGATTTGAGCAAGGGATGCGCGTCCGGGCGGGGCCTGCCTCGCGGGCGCGGCGTGGCATGGACGCTGCTTTGGGAAGGCCCGTGGCCGCGACCTCACCATTTCCCCTGCTGTCCGTGCTCGTGGCCCTCACGTGGTGTGGGTGCGAGCGGGACGTGCCCCGGCGCCCCCAGCCACCTCCTGGTGCCTCCACTGGCGTGGAGACCGTGCTGGTGCCGGAAAAGCTCACCTCCATCGAATCCGGCGAGGTGGACGCGCTGGGGAAGCCCCTGCGGGTGCCCTGCGTGAGCTGCCACTCCTTGAAGGAGCCCGCGCGGATGCCCTCGGGCCCGGAAGCACTCCAGGAGTTCCACCGCGGGCTCCAGTTCCGCCACGGCGAGCTGGCCTGCACCTCCTGCCACCAGGCCGATGCGCCCCAGTCGCTGCACCTGGCGACGGGTGAGCCGCTGCCGATGGTGGAGGTGGTGACGCTGTGCTCGCAGTGCCACGGGCCCCAGGCGCGCGACTTCCGGGCCGGTGCGCACGGAGGCATGACGGGCCACTGGGATTTGTCCCGCGGCGGGCGCACCCGGAACAACTGCGTGTCCTGCCACGACCCTCACGCCCCGAAGTACGCCGGGGCACTTCCCGTCATGCCGCCGCGCCCGCCGCACCCTCCTCCCTCGACGGAAGGCCGCCCCCATGAATGACTTCACCCGCAGGACCGCGCTGAAGGGCGCCGGCGCCACGCTGGGCGCGGCGGCCTTCGCGCACGCCATGGCGCCGCTGACGGAGTGGACGAAGGACCTGTCACTCGACGAGTTCCTCCAGCGCCACTACAAGGAACTCACGCCCGAGGAGATGCAGGTCATCCTCCGCCGGCTGGAGGAGGAGACGAAGCGGGAGTACGGCCGCGACGTCACCATCCAGGACCTGCCCCCGCAGGAGGGCGTCTCCTTCGGCTACGCGCTCAACCTCAGCGTGTGCATCGGCTGCCGCAAGTGCGCCGAGGCGTGCCACCAGGAGAACAACCACGACCGGCGCAGCGGCAACTCATACATCCGCGTGCTGGAGATGGAGCAGGGCAGCCTGGACCTGGAGCGCGGCAACGCGGACTACGACCACGCGGTGCCGGCCCCGGGGAAGTACTACCTGCCGGTGCAGTGCCACCAGTGCGACAACGCGCCGTGCGTGAAGGTGTGCCCCGTCCAGGCCACCTGGAAGGAGCAGGACGGCGTGGTGGTGGTGGACTACAACTGGTGCATCGGCTGCCGCTACTGCGAGGCGGCGTGCCCGTACCACGCGCGGCGCTTCAACTGGACGAAGCCCGAGGTGCCAGCGGAGGAAATCAACCCGGACCAGGGCTACCTCTCCAACCGCATCCGCCCGCAGGGCGTGGTGGAGAAGTGCACCTTCTGCCTCCACCGCACGCGCGCGGGGCGGCTGCCGGCGTGCCTGGAGGCGTGCCCCACCGGGGCCCGCGTCTTCGGCAACCTCCTGGACCCGAAGAGCCCCATCCGCTGGGTGCTCGAGAACAAGCGGGTGTTCGTCCTCAAGGAGGAGCTGGGGACCCGTCCGCGCTTCTTCTACTTCTTCGACAAGTGAGCCATGGCCGCCACCCGTCACGTCCTCGACTACCCCCGCTTCCTCGGCCGGCTGCTGTGGATGAGCACCGACGGGAGCTGGCGCTTCTACACGTGGATGACGGTGCTCACCGCCATCTGCCTGGTGGGCGCGAATGCGTGGGCACGCCAGCTGGTGGAGGGCATGGCGCTCACGGGGATGAGCGACCACGTGTCATGGGGGCTCTACGTGGCCAACTTCACCTTCGGCGTGGGGCTGGCGGCGGGCGCGGTGATGATGGTCATCCCCGCGTACCTGTACCACGACCATGAGATGCACGACGTCACGCTGGTGGGCGAGCTGCTGGCGGTGGCGGCGATTGCGCTGAGCCTGCTGTTCATCGTGGTGGACATGGGGCACCCGGAGCGGGCGTGGCACCTGATTCCCGGCGTGGGCCGGTTCAACTGGCCGGTGTCGATGCTCACGTGGGACGTGGTGGTGCTCAACGGGTACCTGCTGCTGAACCTGCACATCTGCGGGTACCTGCTGTACATGCGCTTCCTGGGGCGGAAGCCTCGCAAGCGCTGGTACCTGCCGTTCGTCTTCCTCTCCATCTTCTGGGCGGTGTCCATCCACAGCGTGACGGCGTTCCTCTACAGCGGCCTGGGCGGGCGGCCGTTCTGGAACTCGGCGCTGCTGGCGCCGCGGTTCATCGCCTCCGCGTTCATCACGGGGCCTGCGTTCGTCATCCTGCTCCTGCAGGTCATCCGGCGGTTCACCGGGCTGCCGATTGGAGAGGGGCCGCAGCGCACGTTGACGTCGGTGATGCGGGTGACGGTGCTGCTCAACCTCTTCATGCTGGGCTCGGAGGTGTTCACCGCGTTCTACACGGGGGGCGCGCATGCCGGGCCGGTGCGGTACCTGTTCTTCGGGCTGCACGGGCACCACGCGCTGGTGCCCTGGATATGGACGGCGGTGGCGTGCAACGTGGCCTCGGCTGTGCTGCTGCACCTGCCGGCGAGCCGGAGACGCGTCACGGTGCTGAACGTGGCGTGTGTGCTGGCGTTCGTGGGCGTGTGGATTGAGAAGGGGATGGGGCTCATCATCCCCGGCTTCGTCCCCAGCACCCTCCATGAAATGGTCGAGTACGTGCCCACCGTCACCGAGTGGAAGATTACCGCGGGCATCTGGGCGTTCGGGCTGATGCTGCTGACGGTGGCGGTGAAGGTGGCGCTGCCCGTGCTGAGCGGACAGCTCGCGGCACAGGCGGCACAGGCCGAGAACCCGTCCCAGGAAGAGGAGCAACGCGCGGCGGCGTGAGGTCAGCTCACGCCGCCCCGGAGACCTTGCGCGGGCCGGGCTCGGCGATGAGGGGGCTGTCCGGGAGCAGGCCCCGCGTCTGACGGCGCACCAGCGAGGCGTAGTAGCCGTCCTGCGCCATCAGCGCCTCGTGCCGGCCCTCTTCCACGATGCGCCCGCCCTTCAGCACCAGGATGCGGTCCGAATCCACCACCGTGCTCAACCGGTGCGCGATGGCGAAGACCGTGCGCCCCTTCATCAGCTTGTTCAGCGCCTCCTGCACCAGCGACTCCGACTCCGCGTCCAGCGCGCTCGTCGGCTCGTCCAGGACGAGGATGGGCGGGTCCTTCAAGAGCGAGCGCGCAATCGTCACCCGCTGCCGCTCGCCCATCGACAGGCGGCTGCCCCGCTCGCCCACCACCGTGTCGTAGCCCTGCGGCAGCTTCATGATGAAGTCGTGCGCGTTCGCCGCCTTCGCCACCGCCATGACCTCATCCAGCGACGCGTTCGGCCGCCCGTAGGCGATGTTGGCGCGCACACTCTCGTTGAAGAGCAGCCCGTCCTGCAGCACCACGCCGATGTGCCGGCGCAGCGACATCTGCTTCAGCCCGCGGAGGTCCTTCCCGTCGATGCACACCGCCCCCTGGATGGGGTCGTAGAAGCGGCACAGCAGCGCCATCAGCGTGCTCTTGCCCGCGCCGCTCGGGCCCACCAGTGCCACGTGCTCGCCCGGCTTCACGTGCAGGTCGATGCCACGGATGAGCGACGAGCTCCGGTCCGAGCCGTAGGCGAAGTGGATGTCCTTGAACTCCACCTCCCCCTTCACCTCCGTCACCTCCACCGCGTCCGGCGCGTCGCCCAGGTAGTCCTGCGTGTCCAGGATGTCGAACACCTGGTCCATGGCCACCGACGCCGTGCGGATGGTCCGGTACACGTTGCTCAGGCTCTGCACCGGCGCGAACATGCCGCCCACGTAGCCCAGGAACGCCACCAGCGTGCCCGCGGTGATGTCGCCCCGCAGCGCCAGCAGCGCGCCAAACGCAATCGCCGCCACCCGCGCCGCCAGCACCACCAGGTTCTGCGTCGCCGACACCGCCGAGTCCAGCCCCACGCCCCGCGTCACCACACTGTTCGCATCGCGCACTTCATGCAGGAAGCGCTGCTTCTCCCGCTCCTCCATGGCGAAGCTCTTCACCGTGACGATGCCGGAGAGCACCTCGTTGAAGCGCTGATAGATTTTCACCCAGCGGTCCATCAGGCTGCGCTCACGCGCCGTCTGCCGCGGCGCCGCCCACTGCGCAATCAGCACCGGCAGCGGCGCGAAGGCCAGCACCAGCAGCGCCAGCCGCCAGTCCAGCTTCAGCATCACCACCACGGAGATGATGAGGTACGCCGCCGCGGGGATGACGTTGAAGGCGATGTCGTTCACCGCCTGCACGAAGCCCTGGATGCCGCGCTCCAGGCGCGTCATCGTCGCGCCCACGCCCTCCTCGCGGTGGAAGCTCAGCGGAAGCTTGTGCAGCCGGCCCACCACCTCCTCCATCAGCGAGAAGTGCACGCCAATGCGCGTGCGCCAGGTGAGCCAGTTGGACACCGCGTTGACGCCCTCGCGCAGCAGGCCGGCGCCCACCAGCAGCAGCACGCCCAGCACCACCGAGCGCCACGCCTGCCCGGAGCCCAGCCCGTCGAAGATGTGCTTGAGGACCAGCGGCTCCAGCGCGTTGAGCGCCCCGGCGGTGAGCACCAGCGCGAGGATGCCCGCCACGGACCCGCGGAACGGGCGGAGATAGCCCACGCTGCGCCGCAGGCGGGCACGAGGACGGAGAGTGGCCGAAGTGGAGGTCTCCATGCGTGCCCCTCCAACCTGCATTCCCGTGTCCGCCCTTCCCCTCCGAGTCAAAATGGCCGTCCTGGCCGGGGAGCGGGCAACCGGCCATGCTGGCGTCCCGGGAGCCTCTCCATGGACATCCACCACCCGTCACCGGCCCACGCTCAGGGCCGGTAGATGCGGTCCAGCGCGTCGGCCACCGCCACCAGCCGCTCGCACTCCGGGTCGAAGCGCTGGCCCGCCGCCAGCCGCGCCGCCCAGTCCACCGCCGCCCGGCCGCCCCAGGCGTCGGGTGGCTCGGCCAGCCGCTGCCGCGAGGTGCCGTGGAAGAGGTCCGCGGTGAAGTCGTAGAAGGAGCCGTTGACGTTGCGGAGCGAGGCGCCGCCCTTCGTCCCGTAGAAGGACGCCTCGATGACCGCGTCGCAGCCCGCGCTCACCTTCCACGAGCAGGTGAGCTGCACGGACGCGCCGCTCGCCAGCTCGAGCTGCGCCACCGCGTAGTCCTCCACCTGCGTCTCCCGCGACGCGAGCGGACGGCCGCCGGCGTACAGGTGGCTGCTCACCCGCGTCACCGGCGGGAAGTCCATCACCCATAGCGCCAGGTCCACCAGGTGGATGCCCAGGTCCATGACGCACCCGCCGCCGGCCAGCTTCGGGTCGTAGAACCACGCCTTGTCCGGACCGTAGGCGTTGTGGAAGACGAGGTTGAGCGCGAACACCTCGCCCAGCTCGCCCGCGCGGATGCGCTCCCTCAGCTGGCGCATGCCGTGCGTGAAGCGGTACGACAGGTCCACGCCCAGAAGCCGGTCACTCGCCTTCGCCGCGTCCACCACGCGCCGCACCTCGCGGGCGTCGCGGCCCAGCGGTTTCTGACAGAACACCGCCAGGCCCCGCTCCAGCGCGGCCACCGCCTGCTCGGCGTGCACGGCGCTCGGGGTGGCGATGACGATGCCGTCCAGCGGCTTCGCCAGCAGCTCCTCGAAGGAGCCCGCCCGCTCACAGCCCGGCGCCGCCTTCTCCGCCGCCTCCAGCGCCTGGGTGGACGGGTCCACCACCACCGCCACCTCGGCCGCGCCGCTCTGGGCGATGGCCTCCATGCGATGCCGGCCAATCCAGCCCACGCCCAGGAAGCCCAGGCGGGGACGCTGCGTCTGCGGCTTCGCCGCGATTCCACTCTGCATGACGTGCGCTCCCGGGTCTTCAAAAGGTGACGAGGGCCTTGAGGAAGCCGTCCGGGCGCTGCTTCATCGCCTCGAAGGCCTGGTTGAGGCCGTCCAGCCCGTAGCGGTGCGTGTAGAGCGGCGCCGGGTCCAGCTTCCCGGAGGCCACCTGCTCCACCGCCATGCGGATGCCCTCCAGGTACACCTTCGGGTCCCGCTCGTGCGCGTTGATGACGTCCAGCCCGCGCCAGTTCCACAGCCACATGTTCACCTGCCGCGGGCCGTCCTGGTGGTAGCCGGCGACGATGAGCTTGCCGCGCTCCCGCGTCAGCTCGCCCGCGAGGTCCAGCGGCCACTGCTCGCCCACCACCTCGATGACGCGCTCGCAGAAGTTGCCGCCGGTCAGCTCCTTCACGCGGTGGATGATGCGCTGGTGGTCATCCATGGGGATGCACTCGGCGGCGCCGTACTTCGCCGCCAGCTCCAGCGCCCACGGACGGCGCGTAATGGCCAGCACGCGCGCCCCGGCGTTGGTGGCCAGACGCGTCAGCAGCGCGCCCAGGAAGCCGATGCCGATGATGGCCACCGTCTGCCCCGGCTGGATGTCGCTGCGCCGGAAGATGTTCATCGCGCAGCCCAGCGGCTCACCGGGGAACGGCTTGCCCGCCAGCGACGGGGGCAGCACCACCGCGGAGTCCGCGCCCACCACGTCGTACTCGGCGAAGGCCTTGCCGGAGAGGAAGGCGACGCGGTCCCCCACCTTGTAGCCCCGCACGCCCGAGCCGAGCGACTCCACCACGCCCCAGCCCTCGTGGCCCGGGGCGCCCGGGGCCATGGGGTACTTGAACCACTCGCGGCCTTCCCAGGTGGGCAGGTTGGAGCCGCACACGCCGCAGCCCTCCAGCTTCACGCGAAGCTGTCCGGGCCCGGGCTCGGGCCGCACCACGTTCTCCACCCGCGCCCCCCTGGGCGCGGCGATGACCGCCGCCTTCATCTTCGTTCCCACCCCTGCATCCATCACTGCTGCCTCCGCTGGCGGCGGTGGGCCGGGAGCCTCCCCCCACGCGCCCACCGCGAGGTGGGGTCTGGGGGTATGGCCCCAAGGGCCCACCCGACAAGACGGACGGGAGTGCCTCGCGGGGCACCGTGAACTGATGAACGGGGCGAGTGCCGGACAACGGATTCCGGCCTCGCACGTGCGTCCAGGAGAAGACCGTCGCCCCACCCTTGTCCCTGGGAACGCCTACCCACCCGATTGCTCCTGCGGAACCCTCCCGTCCATGAACGACATGAAGGGCAAGCGAGTGGTCGTCCTCGGGGGCGCGGGCTTCCTCGGCTCCCATCTGTGCGAGCGGCTCCTCCGGGACGGGGCCGCCGAGGTCATCAGCCTCGACAACCTCATCACCGGCGACGAGCGCAACCTCGCGGACGTGGCCGCGGTGGGGAGGCTCCTGGTGGTACGGCACGACATCACCGAGCCGATGCGGGTGGACGGCCCGGTGGACTGCGTCTTCAACCTGGCCTCTCCGGCCTCGCCCATCGACTACGCGCAGCTCCCCATCGAGACGCTGCGCGTGGGCTCCCTCGGCACGGAGAACGGCCTGAGGCTGGCGCGGGAGAAGGGCGCGGTGTTCGTCCAGGCCTCCACGTCCGAAATCTACGGCGACCCGCTCGTCCACCCGCAGCGCGAGGACTACTGGGGCCACGTGAATCCCATCGGCCCGCGCTCCGTGTACGACGAGGCCAAGCGCTACGGCGAGGCCATCACCGCCGCCTACGCGCGCACGTACGGCGTGCGCACGCGCCTGGCCCGCATCTTCAACACCTATGGCCCGAAGATGCGGCTGGAGGACGGCCGCGTGGTGCCCGCCTTCGTGGGCCAGGCGCTGCGCGGCGAGGACTTCACCGTGTTCGGCGACGGGACGCAGACGCGCTCGTTCTGCTACGCGAGGGACCTCATCGACGGGCTGGTGCGCCTGGCCCTGTCCGACGTCACCGAGCCGGTGAACCTCGGCAACCCACGCGAGATGACGATTCTCGAGTTCGCCGAGGCCGTGCGGAAGGCCCACGGCGGCGGCGGGCGCATCGTCTTCATGCCGCTGCCGAAGGACGACCCCAAGCAGCGCAGGCCGGACATCACCCGCGCCAGGACGCTCCTCGGCTGGGAGCCGAAGGTCTCCCTGGAGGAGGGACTGGTGGAGACGCTCGCGTACTTCCGCAAGGTGGTGAGCCCGAGGGCGGCGCCACATCCCCAGCCCGGAAAGACCTCCGTGGGCGCCTCGCCATAGGTCCGTGACAGACCTGGAAGGCGCCACGTTCGTCTACGGCAGCCGGACCCTGAGCGCGCCCGCGCTCCCGGGTGGCCGCGGCGTCATTCGCGCCTCACACCCGTGTCAGGCGGCGTCCCGCTCCTGGGGCTTCCCCTCCGGAGCCGCCGGGACCGATTCCCCCCTCAGCAGCGCCGCGAGCTCCTCACCGCTGAGCACCTCGCGCTCCAGCAGGCGTTGAGCGGCGTGGCGGAGCACGGCCTCGCGCTCGCCCAGCAGTCCCCGCACACGCTCCGCCTGCGCGTCCACGATGCCGCGCACCTCTCCGTCGATGCGCTCCGCCAGGGCCTCGCTGTACTCCCCTCGCCCGCCCGCCATTCCCGTCTCCAGGAAGAGCGGCCGCCGTCCCGGGTCCACCGTCACGAGCCCCAGCGCCTGGCCCATCCCGTACGTCATCACCATGCCGCGCGCGATGTCCGTCGCCTTCTTCAGGTCGTCGTGCGCTCCCGTGGACGACTCGCGGAAGATGAGCTCCTCCGCCAGCCGCCCGCCGAGCAGCACGGCGATGCGGTCCTCCAGCTCGCTCCGCGTCATCAGGAAGCGGTCCTCCGTGGGGACCTGCAGCGTGTAGCCCAGCGCCGCCACGCCGCGCGGGATGATGGAGACCTTGCGCACCGCATCGCCGCCCCGGGACAGCGCCAGCGCCATCAGCGCGTGCCCCAGCTCGTGGAAGGCCACGCGCTCGCGCTCCAGCGGGCTGAGGACGCGGTTGCGCTTCTCCAGGCCCGCCACGGCGCGCTCCACCGCCTCCTCCAGCTCGGCGCGTCCCACCTTCTCCTTGCCGCGGCGCGCGCCCAGCAGCGCGGCCTCGTTGATGATGTTGGCCAGGTCCGCGCCCACCATGCCCACCGTGGCCGCCGCGATGAGCTCCAGGTCCTTGGGGTCCTCCAGCGGCACCTTCGCCGCGTGCACCTTGAGGACGGCCAGGCGCCCCTCCCGGTCCGGCCGGTCCACCACCACGTGACGGTCGAAGCGGCCCGCGCGCAGCAGCGCCGGGTCCAGGATTTCGGGCCGGTTGGTGGCCGCCATCAGGATGACGCCGGTGTGCGGGTCGAAGCCGTCCAGCTCCACCAGGAGCTGGTTGAGCGTCTGCTCGCGCTCCTCGTGGGACACCGGCCCCGTGTTGCGCGCCTTGCCCAGCGCGTCCAGCTCGTCGATGAAGATGATGCAGGGCGCCTGCGCCTGCGCCTGCTCGAACAAGTCGCGCACGCGCGCCGCGCCCACGCCCACGAACATCTCCACGAACTCCGAGCCGCTGATGCTGAAGAAGGGCACCCCGGCCTCACCGGCCACCGCTTTCGCCAGCAGCGTCTTGCCCGTGCCCGGCGGGCCCACCAGCAGGATGCCCTTCGGAATCTTCCCGCCCAGGCGGCGGTACTTCTGCGGCGTCTTGAGGAAGGCGATGACCTCGCGCAGCTCCTCCTTCGCCTCGTCCACGCCCGCGACGTCGGCGAAGCGCACGCGGATGTCCTTCTCCGCGTACATGCGCGCGTTGCTGCGGCCCACCGCGAAGAGCCCCCCGGCGCGCCCCGCCCCACCGCCGCTTCGCTGGCGGAGCAGGCTGAGCCACAGGAACACGCCCAGCGGCAGCAGCCACAGGGCGGTGATGAGCCACGGGTTCTCCGGCAGCTCGGCGGACACCTGGACGCCGTGCGCCTGCAGGTCCTTCAGCAGCTCCGGGTCATCCACCTTCACCGTGGTGAAGCCCTGCGCCTCCTTGCCTGCCTCCGCCTTGAGGCGGCCGTGGATGCGCCCGCCGGTGATGACCACCGACTCCACGCGCCCCTGGGACACCGCTTCCCGGAAGGCCGTCCAGGTGAAGGGGGGCGGCTCGCGGAACCGGGTGAACTCCTGCATGGCGAACACGCCCAGGAACAGCAACACCACGGGGAGCCAGGGCCGCCACTTCGAGGTCTTCGGTTCCTTCACCGCCATTACGTATGCCTCCCGGGCTGGACGCCCGTGCCCCATCCCGAGCCGGCAACGGACCCAGGCAGGGATTGCAGCGGGTGTGCCGCGACATGAGGCACACACACGCGGTCACGGGCGCGCAAATCCTGCGGACCGGCATCATGCCACGCAGTTGCTGCGCCGTGGACGGACACCGTGTCATAGGCTCCCGCCGCGGCACGGAGGGATGACGCGTTGGCACCGGGAAGGAAGAGGCGATGACGGCCGGAGCGTTCGTTTCGTATGACCTGAGGACCCCGGACCTGGAGGCGGCCCAGGCGTTCTACACGGGCCTCCTGGGCTGGCAGGTCCAGCGGTCGGGAGAGTCCCGGGTGTTCCTCGCGGGCACGCAGCGTGTGGGCGAGCTGATGGCCCTGCCCGAGCGGGCGCGGGCCCAGGGCGCCCCGGCGCACTGGCTCGGGCATATCGGCGTCGAGGACGTCGACGCGGCGGCGCGGCGCTTCGTGGCGCTCGGGGGCCAGATGCTGGGCCCGGTGCAGCAGCCCGCGCCGGGGCAGCGCGTTTCCATCTTCAAGGACGCCCAGGGCGCTGTCTTCGCGATGAGCTCCGGAAGGGAGGGCGCGGGCCTCGACGTGGTCGCGTGGCACGAGCTGAACACGACAGACCGTGAGCACGCCTGGGCCAGCTACTCGGGGCTGTTCGGCTGGAGGGCAACCGGGGCACTGGAGCTGGGCCCCCAGGTCGGGACGTACCAGATGTTCACCTGGGACGGGGCCGGGCGGGACGTGGGCGCCATGGTCAACACGGCACGCCTCCCGTCCATCCACACCCACTGGCTCTTCTACCTGACGGTGGAGGACCTGGATGCCACGCTCGTGAAGCTCCGCGCACTCGGTGGCCGGGTGCTGAACGGACCGATGCAGGTCCCCGGTGGGGACCGCGTCGCGCAGTGCGAGGACCCGCAGGGCGCCGCCTTCGCGCTGCGCCAGGCCGCCCGGACGCCCTGAGCAAGCCCTTCCAGGAGCCCCCCTCGCGGGCCGTGGCGCCTTGGAGGGTACGTCCTCCCGATGCTCCGCGGCGAGGAGGACGGAAAGAGGGAGACGCGATGGAGCGCTCTTCCATCGCGGCACGAAGCAGCGGCGAGGTCATGTTCCTGGAGACGGAGCGCGTATGACTGCCCACACCACGAAGCATGAAGTACTCGTCCTCGGAGCCACCGGAACCACCGGCCGGAGATTGACCGGCCTGCTGCGCGCGGCCGGAGTCCCGGTACGAGCGGCCTCCCGTCACGGCGAGGTGCGCTTCGACGGGTCCGACCCGGGAGCCTGGGAGCATGCCGTGACGGGCGCCTCGCGGATGTACCTCATGGCACCGCACGAGCTCCCGGTGGACCCCGCGTTCGTCCGGTGCGCGGTCCAACGGGGGGGTGCGGCACATCCGAAGTCGTGCGACGGCTCATCGGGCGAGAGCCAAAGGAACGGTACCTCGGGAATGCTTGGACTGCCCGGAGCCCGAGTGCATACGAAGCCCCAGGCCCTGTCTCCCAGGCCAAGACGTCCCGCCATGTCGGCCCCCAGGGCCGCCCGCGTCCGGAATGGAGCGCCCGTTCCAAGTGGTCTGTCAGGTCCCTACCCCTCATTGCCCCAAACGCGCCCCAGGCCGCTCCTGGGACCGCCCTTGCCGGAATGGAGCATCCGTTGGGCCTGCCAGCCACCCACTGCTCGAGGGCTTCTCGCCTTCCCTGTGCCGCATCGCGCGCGGGGGCTTCGAGATGGGGCTGAGCGCACCGGAGGAGGGCGGCTTCCGTCAGGTCTTCGAGGACTTCTGGCGGGACCTGGCCTCACGAGGATTCACTGGAGTCCCAGTCACCCGGGAGTGAAGCACGGGAACTGGTGCGCGAGGTGCTGGCGCACGGCGAGCGCGAGGGGGCGCTGGCGCCGGGCAGCGTCCGAGTCGGTGAGGGGCTCATCTGGGGTGCGCTGGCGGAGGAGGACTCGCCTTCCCGAGGCACTGGCACGCCTCCTTCGGGGGCGACAGGAGACGCCGAGCCCGGCGGCGCCAGCGAGTCTGCGTCCACGACAGGGCACGTCGAGGTCGAGAGGACTGGTGGACCCGCGTTGGCCACCGAAGCGGCATCCTCCCACGCGCCCGACTCCACCGGGGTGGTGCCGCACCATGCCCCCCGAGAAAAGGACGCGGTCTCAACGCACGCCGCGCCCTCATGCGCTTCTCGGCACCGCGAGCGCGTGGCCACATCACCTGGCAGTCGTGCCTCCTGGCCTCGAAGCGGCAGGTGTCTGAGCCCTCGATGGCGGGATGGAAGGGGCGAGTGCCGTGGCGCTCGGACGGCTGCGAATACGGCGAAACGTCCTTCATGGAATGTGCAACGCAAGAGCATCCATCACAGGCCTCCCCGTCCGCCGCCTCTTCGAGGCACCGCCATGACCCGGGCACCGCCGGGCGGCGCCTGGCCTCGTGCGTTTCCCTACTCCGTCATGAATGAGCCGCAATGGGGTGGTCGAGCCCTGGCGCCAGCGGAAGAGCCTGGCGGAACGACATCGGACTCCGGCGAGCCGCGGAGCCTCGCGCGCACGGGCCCGGAGCCTTCCGCGATGATGGAACCATGATGAAGCGCTGAACCCGGTGTGACACTCCGCTTTCGCGGATGGGGTACCCTCCTCGTGACTTGAAAGGGGGCATCCATGCGTGAGGAAGCACTCACCCGCCGCGCCACGCTCCGTCCGGAGCATCGCGTTCAGAGGGACTCGGGCCGGTTTCATCAACTCCTGGCCCTGGCCGTCCTGCTCGCCCCACTCCCACAGGCCGAGGCCTTCCCCATCGCCCCGCAGACGCTCTGGGAGCTGACGCAGAAGGCGACACTGGTGGTCTGGGCGGATATCGAGGGAGTGGAGCCACTGCCCCCGAATCCGTCCGGGGAAAAGACCGTCGACCTGAATGCTGGCGACGTCGCACGCCTGCGTGTCCGGGAGGTCTGGAAAGGCGCCACACGCCCGGGCGAGCTCGTGGAGGTTCACTTCAATTCGGGATTGGTCTGCCCGGCGCCTCCACGCTACGAGCCCGGGCTCGCTGTCGTCGCGTTCCTCACGCTGGAGGGAGGAAGGTGGAGGACCGTCAGCCTTTCGTACGGGACGCGCTACCCGACGAGCCACAGCGAGGCAGATGCCTACCGGGAAGCGGTGACGCGCGCCCACGCGATACAGGAGCAGTGGACGCAGGTCCGGGCCTCGGGCAGGACGGCCGACGACATGGCGGCGGCACGCACGAGTTGGCAGGTGCTCGCGGCCGCCCACCCCGCGACCCGCTGGGATGGCATGTACGGGCTGGAGCCCGAATCCGACGAGGACCATTTCTTCTACGACTTGCGGCGCCCCCGTTCCGCGCCCCTGTCCCCCGCGCAGCGCGAGCAACTGGCGAAAGGCTTCGTGGAGCACCCGCCGCTCGACCGCGCGCTGCCGATGATGCTCGCCACCCTGCGAGGCCAGGCGAGCGTCGAGGTGGACCGCGCGGCCGCGAACGCGCTCGAGACCCTCCTCGCCGAGGAGGACCCGCCGCACTGGGCAGCGCTCGCGTTCGCACTGCTCCGCGAGCGCCATGGAGAGAAGCTCAAGCAGCGGTCAGCGCCGAAGGAGGACCCGCAGCTTCGCACCTTCACCGACGCGAGCGGTGCCCCCAAGGGCTCCACGCCGCGGAGCACGCACCCACTCGTGCAGGAGTGGCGGGCCTTCAAGCAGCGCCATCACCTGGAGCCGAAGCGGCTGGCCCTGCCTGTCGAGCCACCCGTCCCCGGCACCGGCGGAGAAACGACACCCTGAGGCGGAGACCCACGCCTCCCGCTCGCCTGCCCGGCCCTCCGGCCAGGGCCGCCCCATTCCCGGCTTGACGGCCCACCGCCCGGTGGGCGCGAATGGGGCCTCCCCGCGATGCCGTCTCCCGTCCGACTCCTCCGCTCCACGTCGCGCGTCCTCCTCGTCGGAGTGCTGGTGGCGCTGTTCCTCGCGCCCCTGGTCGTGATGTTCACCGGCTCGCTGCGTCCGCCCGGGCTGCCTCCCCCGCGCGGGGTGGAGCTGCTGCCACAGGGAGCCGGGCTGGCCGCCTACGCCTCCACCTTCGAGCGGGTGCCCTTCGGCCGCGCGCTCCTCAACTCCGTGCTGCTGGCCGCCATCATGGTGCCGCTCAGCGTCATCACCGCGTCCTGGGCGGGACTGGCCCTGGCGCAGACGTCCGGGTGGCGATGGCGCACGCTGGCCGGCGCGGTGCTCCTGCTCGTCATGGTGCCCGCCACCGCCGTGTGGCTGACACGCTTCGCCGTCTTCAAGGTGCTGGGCCTCACCGGCACCGCCGTCCCGCTGGTGGCGCCCGCGCTCATGGGCGGCAGCCCCCTCTTCGTGCTCCTCTACGCGGTGGCCTTCCGGCGCCTTCCGCAGGAGCTGTTCGAGGCCGCGCGGCTGGAGGGCGCCGGCCCCCTGCGCCTGTGGCGCTCCATCGCCCTGCCGCTGGTGCGTCCCACCACCGCCGCGGTGGCGCTGCTGGCCTTCGGCCTGTCGTGGAGCAACTTCATCGACCCGCTGCTGTACCTCAGCGGTGAGGACGCACTCACCGCGCCCCTCGCGCTGCACGCGCTGGAGCTGCTCGGCTCCACGCAGTGGCCCGTGCTGCTCGCCGGTGCCGTGGTGGTCACCCTGCCCGCCGTCCTCGCCTTCCTCGGCGCGCAGCGTTTGTTCCTGGGCGAAGAGAGAGGGAGCGGATGGCTCGGACGTTGAGGTGGGCCGCGGCGCTCGCGCTGGCCGGCGCGGCGCTGCTGGGTGGGTGCAAGCGCGAGGAGATGACTCCGGAGCCCGCGCGGACGGGCACCCCCGCCGCGCCCATCGAGGTGACGCTCCAGCTCTTCGGGGACCCGGCCGAGGTGGGGGGCTACCGCCAGCTCATCGCCGCCTTCGAGGCGAAGAACCCGGACGTGAAGGTGCGCCTGGTCCCCATCGGCAAGCAGAAGGACCACATGGCGAAGCTCACCACCGCCTTCTCCGGTGGCACCCCGCCCGACCTCTTCCTCCTCAACTACCGGCGCTTCGGCCAGTTCGCCGCCAAGGGCGTGCTGGAGCCGCTGGGCCCCCGGCTGGAGAAGAGCACCATCCTCAAGGAGCGGGACCTCTATCCCCAGGCGGTGGAGGCCTTCCGCCACGGCGGCGCGCTGCAGTGCATCCCGCAGAACGTCTCCAGCCTCGTCGTCTACTGGAACCGCGGCCTCTTCCAGCGCCTGGGCGTGCCGCCGCCCAGGCCGGACTGGACGTGGGACGACTTCCGTAAGACGGCGCAGGCCCTCACCCGCGACGAGGACGGTGACGGGCGCATGGACATCCACGGACTGGCCTTCGAGCCGACCCTGTCCCGCCTGGCGCCCTTCATCTGGCAGGCGGGCGGCGAGGTGGTGGACGACGTGAAGGACCCGCACCACCTGGAGCTGCTCAACACCCCGTCGCTGGAGGCACTGCGCTTCGTGCTTCGACTGCAGCGCGTCTTCAAGGTGACGCCCACGCTGGAGGAGGCGAAGTCGGAGAACCACGAGGCGCGCTTCGCCGCGGGCCGGCTGGGCATGCTCCTCAACAGCCGCCGGCTGGTGCCCACGCTGCGCGACGTCCCCGGCCTGGACTGGGACGTGGCGCCCCTGCCCCGGCACCACAAGACGGCCACGGTGCTCCACTCGGACGCGTACTGCATGTCCCGAGCGTCCAGGGCGAAGGACGCCGCCTTCCGCTTCGTGGAGTTCGCCCTGGGCCCGGTGGGCGCGGAGCTGGTGGCGCGCGGCGGGCGCACCGTGCCGTCGCTGCGCAGCGTGGCGGAGGGCCCCGCCTTCCTGGACTCGAACCAGCGCCCCGCCTCCGCCCGCGTGTTCCTGGACTCCCTCCTCTCCATCCGCCGGCTGCCCAACGTGGCGGTGTGGAACGAGGTGGAGACGCGCGCGGACGTCATCGTCGAGGAGTGGTTCTACACGGTGCCTCCCCACGGCACGCGGCTGACGGAGGCGGACTCCACCGAGGTGAAGTCAGGGCAGGAGGCCGGTGGCTCCATGCGCCGGCTGCTGCGCCAGGGTGACGAGGTGAACGCGCTGGGGCAGGAGCTCACCGAGGCCGTGCAGGGCATCCTCGACTCGGCGCCGAAGCGCGAGGCCCCATGAAGGCGGGCGCCTCACACGGCCGGGAGGCCATGCTCTTCCTGGCGGCGCCGTTCCTCGTGGCGGCGGCGCTGCTGGTGGGGCTGCCCGCGCTGCTCGCCCTGGGGCTGGCCTTCACGGAGTACGACGCGCTGAGCGCCCCCCGTTTCGTGGGCGCGGCGCACTTCCTCCGGCTATGGGACGACCCGCTCTTCTGGACGGCGCTGGGCAACTCGCTGCTGTTCGCCGCGCTGGCGGTGCCGCTGAGGCTGGCGCTGGCCCTGGGGCTGGCGCTGCTGCTGCACAAGGGTGGGCGGCTGGCGCGGTCCGCGGTGTTCCTGCCCACCGTGGTGCCGGACATCGCCTATGCGCTGCTGTGGCTGTGGCTGCTCAACCCGCTGTACGGGCCGCTGGCGCTCGGGCTGAAGGCGGTGGGCGTGGCGGACAGCGGGTGGCTGCTCACGCCCTGGGGCGCGCGCGGGGCGCTGGTGGCGCTCACCGTCTTCCAGCTCGGCGAGGTGTTCGTGGTGCTGCTGGCCGCGCGGCGCGAGCTGCCGGAGGAGCTGTACGAGCTGTGCGAGCTGGAAGGCGGCGGCGCGCTCACCGTCTTCCGCCGGGTGACGCTGCCGCTGATGGCGCCCACGCTGGCGCTGCTGGCCGCTCGCGACGTGGTGGTCAGCCTGCAGACGACGTTCGTCCCCGCGCTCGTCATCACCCAGGGGGGCCCGCGCTACGCGACCACCTTCCTGCCGCTCTACATCTACCAGAACGGCTTCGAGTACCTGCGCCTCGGGTACGCGTCCGCGATGACGTGGGTGATGTTCCTCGTCACCGCGGCGATGGTGGCCGCGCAGCTCTGGGTGCTGCGCGGGTGGCGCGCCTCGCGCGAGGCGTGAGGCGCGCGAAGGGCCCGCTACTTCGCCCCTCCGTCCGGCGTCCCCCCGTCCGCGCCCGCTGACTTCGAGCCGGGCTTCCGGATGGGACACGACACAATCGCCCCATTGGGGTCGATGGCGTCGTTGCCGGACTCCACCTTCAATATCTTCCGTCCCTCGCCGATGACGAACGTGTACCGCTTGGGTAGGGACAAGAGCGGCATCTTCACGTCATACGCCGCGATGACCTTGCCCTCCGGGTCGGGAATGAAGGGGAACGGTGCTTTCAGCTCGGCCTTGAAGCGCGCGAGCGTCTCCGAATCATCCATACTGACGGCCAGGACCTGGCCGTGGAGCTTCTCGATGTCCGAGTACCTGTCCCGGTACGCCGAGAGCTCGCGGGTTCAACCCCCTGTGAAGGCCTTGGGGAAGAAGGCCAGGATGACGGGCCCCTGCTTCACCATCTCCGACAGGGTGTACACGTTGCCGGCGGTGTCCTTCACCGTGAAGTCCGGCGCCGTGTCCCCGACTTGCGGAATGGCTCCACTGAAGAGCCCCGCGACGAGCACTGGAATGAGCATGGCCGGGATTTGACGGGCTTCCCGGCGGGAAGGCAAGGAGCGGGGCCTACTTCGCCTCGGCCATGCGCGCCCACACCGCGGCGGCGGCCTCGCGCGCCTGCTCCGCCACCACCGTGGGATTCACGGACAGAGGCCGGCGCGCCCACATGCGCCACACGCCGTCCACCATCACCGCCTCCACGTGCCGGCTGCCCAGGCCGAACACCACGTGCCACGCCAGGTTCTCCGCGGTGAGCGGCGTGGCCGGCAGGTAGTCCAGGATGAGCAGGTCCGCCAGCGCGCCCTCGCGCATGGGGCCCACCGGCGTCTCGAAGAGCTGCGACGCCAGCCGGTGGCCGTTGGCCAGGTAGCGCAGCACATCGATGGGCTGCCCCGCCTCGCGCGAGCGGAGGTACGCCGCCTGCGCCTCCGCGAAGAGGTCCGCGGACACGGCGTCCGCGCCCAGCGTGGCCCGGTGGCCGAACTTCAGGGCCGGCGCGTAGCCCACCTCCAGCCCCTGGTTGGCGCGCGGCGTGTGGACAATCCACGCGCCGGTGGCAATCACCTGCGCCAGGTCCGCCCACTCCAGGTGGCCCACGTGCGCCAGCTGGCTCCTGGGGGACAAGAGCCCCGCCTCCAGCAGCCGCGCCACGGGCGACGCGCCGAAGCGCTCCGTGGACAGGCGCTCGTCCAGCGGGTCCTCGGCGAGCGGCAGGTGCAGCCCGCCGGTGCCCAGGGCCTGCAGCGCCTCCACCAGCCCCTGGAGGGCATCCTGCCCCAACGTGAAGCAGGGCCCCGCGCCCACCTGCCCGCGGAAGCGGCCCTTCGCCTTCTTCGCGAAGCTGACCGTCTCCTCCAGCCCCTCCTCGCGGCCCAGCGCGCCCATGCGGTCCGACACCGCGTAGGACAGCACGCCACGCACACCTACCTCGTGGAGTCCGCGCGCCAGCCGCACCAGCGAGCCCGACACGGCCTTGGGCGAGGAGTGCCAGTCACACACCGTGGTGGTGCCGCACTGGAGGGCCTCCAGGCCGCCGGCACACCCGGCCACCTGCACCGCGTCCAAATCCAGCGCGCTCTCGTAGGGCCAGACCACCTTCTCGACGATGTCCTGGTAGCTCTCCAGCGCCGGGCGCGGCATGCCGCGGCCGAGCACCGCGTGGAGCCGGTGGTGCGCGCTGACGAGCCCCGGGAAGACGAGCTTGCCGGAGAGCGCGACCACCTCGTCGTCCGCCGCGGGCGTCAGGTCCGGCCCGCGCGCGACGATGCGCTCACCCTCGATGCGCAGGTCCACACGCTCCACCAGCGCGGGCTCCAGCTCGACGACGTAACCACCCTTGAGGACGGTGCCCAACATCCCTCCGGACGCAACGCGTGCGTATCAGGGGCCCTCCTCCCGTGGGCCAGAACAGCCCTGGAGGTTAGCACTCCCATTCCAGCGCGCGAGCAAGCAGGTAGAGCACCCACACCCCGCGTCATGACCACAACGCGGTGCGCAGCCAGTTGGTGAAAACCCGCCGGCGGTGCGCTTCAGGGTCGAAGCCCACCCTGGAACTGTCCAGGGTGGGACGCCCGGTGGAATGGGGCAAGTTTCCAGCACCGCCATCCGACAGCAGCAGGCAAGCGGACAGGATGCGAGTCAGGAGCAGGACGCGGATGGGTCCCTACACGTAGACTACGGGAACTTTGGAGCAGGAGCAGAGCACCTATTGGGTGGGCCGCTACCGGCTGTCCGCGCGCATCGCGACAGGCGGCATGGCGGAGGTGTACCTCGGGCGGCGCATCGACGAGGACGGGCGGCGCGGCCCGGCCGTGGCGGTGAAGCGGCTGATGCCGCACCTGGCCTCGGACCGGCGCGTGGTGCAGATGTTCCTCAACGAGGCGCGCATCACCGCGCAGGTGCGGCATCCCAACGTCGTCACCATCCTCGAGCTGGGCATGGAGGGCACCGAGCCCTTCATCGCCATGGAGTTGCTGGAGGGGCGCTCCTTCGCGGAGCTGCGCCAGGAGGCCGCGGAGCACGGCCAGCGCGTGCCGCTGGGAATCACGCTGCGCGTGCTGGTGGACGCCTGCCGCGGGCTGGACGCCGCGCACCGCGCCGTGGACGAGGCGGGCCGTCCGCTGCGCATCGTCCACCGCGACTTCACGCCGGACAACGTCCACGTGGGCGTGAATGGCGCGGTGAAGGTCATCGACTTCGGCATCGCCAAGGCGGACGCGCTCGGCTCGGGCACGGAGCCCGGGGTCCTCAAGGGCAAGTTCTTCTACATGTCGCCGGAGATGATTGCCGGCAGGCCGGTGGACCACCGCGCGGACCTGTTCGCCGCGGGCGTCATGCTCTACGAGCAGCTCTGCGGCCGGCGCCCCTTCACGGGCCTGACGGCGGAGGAGGTGCTGGGGCGCATCGCGGAAGGACGTCCGAAGCCGCCCACCGCCTTCGACCCGTCCGTGCCCGCCGCGCTGGAGCTGGTGTGTCTCACCGCGCTGGCCCGGGAGCCGGCCGCGCGCTTCGACAGCCTCGAGTCCTTCATCGACGCGATTGAAGCCATTGGCGGCGCGGCGGAGGTGGCCACGCACGAGCAGCTCGCCGCGTACGTGGACACCCTCTTCCCTCCCGACACGGACTCCAAGCGGCAGGCCCTGCGCCGCGCCCGGCTCGCGGACCCGTCCCATGGCAGCACGCCCCCAGGCATCATCCGCCCGGTGCTCGGCATGGCGGGTGCCCCGGCGGACTGGACTGGCGGCGCGCAGGCCCCGAATCCGTACGGGATGGGGCCCTCCATGGCGCCGGGCGCGCACGGGCCCGAGGGTGCGGCCGCCCACCCGGGCACGGCCGCGCCGGAGTGGGGTCCGCCTCCGCACGGCGCGCAGAGCCCGGCCGGTACGGCCGCCCACGCGGGTGGGATGGGACAGGCACCGGGAGCGCAGGGGCCGGCTCCACACGCGGGTGAAGCGGAAGCGGCGATGACTCCGGGTTCCGCCGGCGCGAAGGGCGAGGGGCGGATGAAGCCCGGGGCCGCCGGAGCGAAGGGCGCGGCGCAGCCCGCTCGGGCCGGGAACTCCGGCGTGGGGCCCGGGGGCAGGAAGCCCTCGCGCCTGGGCGCCATCCTCGGAGGCGTGCTGGTGGTGGGCGCGCTCGGTGGAGGCGCGGCGTGGTTCTTCATGCGCCCGGCGCCGCCTCCGGCCGAGCGGCTGGCGAAGGCCGAGGCCGCCGCCACACCCGAGGCGAAGGTGTCCGCGCTCGACGGGCTGGGCACGGACGCGCGCGCCACCGCGAAGGAGCTGGCCCGGGCCGGTGCCCTGCTGATGGAGGCGGGCGCGCACACCCAGGCGTTGGCGCTGGCGGAGTCCTTTGTCTCGCGCTTCCCGAAGGACGTCCAGGCGCACCTGCTGGCCGCGCGGGCGGCGACGGAGCTGCGCATGGGCAAGCGGGCCGAGCGCGCCATCGAGGAGGCCACCACGCTGGCGCCCAGGGACCTCCAGCCCCTGCTGGCACTGGCGGAGCTGCGCGAGCGCCAGGGCGACGTGCCGGGCGCGCTCGCGGCGCTGGCGAAGGCCCATGCCCTGCGGCCGCGCTCGTCCGACGTGACGCCGCGCTATGG
Organism: Myxococcus sp. RHSTA-1-4; assembly: GCF_020037125.1. Taxonomy (GTDB): domain Bacteria; phylum Myxococcota; class Myxococcia; order Myxococcales; family Myxococcaceae; genus Myxococcus. The sequence continues at coordinate 175,162 of NZ_JAIQDG010000017.1, read as the reverse complement.
CCGCCTCCTGTCGCAGAGTGGCCGGCTGGACGAGGCCGCCGCCGTCCTGGCCGCGTGGACGAGAGACCACGACGACGCGGAGAGCCTCGCGGAGCTGGGCTTCGTGCGCTTCCGCCAGGAGCGCGTGGACGACGCGGCCAGCCTCCTCAGGCGCGCGATTCGCAAGGACGCCCGGCTCTCCGTGGCCCACTACTACCTGGGGGCCGTCCTCTTCCGCCAGGGCGACACCGCCGCCGCCGAGCGCTCCTACGTGGAGGCGGACCGGCTCGCCCCCGAGGACCCGCGAGCCCTCACCGCGCGCTGCCAGCTCCATGCCCATACCGGCAACACGGCCGCGGTCAATGAGGTGAAGCGCGTGCTCGCGGAGCGCTTCCCCGGCCGCGCGAGCACGCTCGTGGCGGAGTGCTCGGCGGGGAAGTAGACCCGGCCCGCGCGGAAGGTGCATCCAAGCAGGCACCTGGGCACCACGGCATGCATGCGCTACCTTCGGCCGCGGCACGAAGGAACCCACCATGCGTCTACGCGCGTCGCTCACCCTCCTGGCACTGCTGTCCTCCACCACCGGCTGCACCACCACCTACAGCATCCCCAGGTCGGAGCTCTCCCGGCTCGACGGCTGGAAGGACGACGGCAACACACTGCTCGAGGACGTGGGCGCATCCCTGCGCGGCGAGCGCAAGGACGTCCGGCAGCTTCATGACGATGAAGGACGGCCGCACAAGTTCAATGCGGACACGCCGCTGATACTGGTTCGCACCCGGGGCGAGGAGCTGGAGTCGAAGTACCTCCAGGTGGACGTGGACTCACTCCAGTTCCGGGGCGTGCCCGTGGAGCGTCCTGGCCGGCCCGTCGCCGTCGCGCTCGGCGAGGTGGAGCGGGCGGCCGTCCGCGAGTTCAGCTGGGGGAAGACACTGCTGCTCTCCGGCGGCATCGCCCTCGGGGTGCTGGGCTCGCTCGTCGCCGTCGGCCTCGCCGTGGATGGGGACGGCAGCTCCGGCGGCGGCGGCTTCGACGACTGACGGTCCTCCCCACACACCACGGCTCCGAGCCGCTAGAGGCTTCGCGCGACGAGGCTTCGCGGTTCATCCTGCCCGCTCGGCCCGCGAGCCGAGCGGGCAAGGCAGAGCTGCGCGCCCCAGTACAGCAGCATGATGGCGTAGCTCGCGCCGGGCATGGGGCGCACGAAGAGCTTGATGGAGAGAAGCCCATCACTGGCGGCGAACAGCAGCGCGCCCGCGAACGCGGCCCACTGCTCACGACGCGCCAACCCCTCCGCGCCCACCATGGCCGCCGAGCGCCACGCCATCATGCAGATGACGGCGATATAGGCCGTCACGGGCAGCGCCATGCGCCCAAGGCCAGGCCACAGGAACAGGCTGGCACCCACGCCCAGCAACACGAAGGGGAGAGCCCTCGTCAGGCTGGGGCTCCGCGTCACGGTGAGATACGCGGCCGCATAGCTCACATGCGCCAGCAGGAAGGCGCCCAGGCCCGGCAGGAACAGGCCGGGTCCCACCTCCAACAGCACGTCTCCGAGCAGCGAGAGCACGAGCCCGGCGAAGACCCACCGCGCATAGCGCTCCCGGGGCGGCCACAACCACAGGAGCAGGCAGAGCATGGGCAGCGGCTTGGTGGCCAGCCGGAGTCCATGGCTGTCCAACCCCACCGCGAGAAGGAAGGCCACCGCACTGGCGGCTCCCACTCCCACGAGAATCCTCGTCCTACCGGCGCCCTCGCTGTTCATCGGTGGCATCCTATTAGAAGAACGGCACTCGACGGGCGCGGCCGGCCCGGTTTCACCATCTACACACCCGGCCTTCCCGGCCCTGGACGCCGCGCGCGAGGCATGGCGATTCTTCCATCCATGAGCACCCGCGCCCTCATCATCAACGCCGACGACCTGGGCTACGACCCGGCCGTCACCCGAGGCATCCTCCGCGCCATGCGCGAGGGCGTCGTCTCCTCCGCCACCTTCATGGTGAACACGCCCCACTCCGAGGCCGCCGCGCGCGAGGCCCGGGGCCTGTCCATCGGCCTGCACTTCAACCTCGCCCGGGGCACGCCCGTCTGGAGCGGCTTCCCGCGCGCGCTGCTCGGCGAGGACGACGGCCTCGTGGAGTCCCGCGCCGCCGCCCTGCCCCCGGACGTGGTGGAGGCGGAGGCCTTCGCCCAGCTCGCACGGCTCGCGGGGCTGCTCGGACGGCCGGCCACACACGTGGACGTGCACAAGCACCTGCACCAGCACCCCCACGTCCTGGAGGGCCTTGCCCGCGCCGCCCGCGCCGCCGGGCTCCCGGTGCGCTCCATCCACCCGGACATGCGCCGCGCGCTGCAAGCCCACGGCGTGGCCACCAACGCGCACTTCATCGGTGACGCGGGCACGGAGGCGTACTGGACGCTGGAGCGCTTCGAGGCGCACCTCGCCTCGCTGCCCGCGGACGGCGTCATCGAGCTGATGTGCCACCCGGGCTACCGGCCGGAGACGCTGAAGAGCGGCTACTCCGCCCAGCGCGAGGTGGAGCTGGACACCTTCCTCCACCCCAGGGCCCGCGAGCTGCTGGCGCGCGCCGGCGTCGTCCCGGCGGACTTCCGCGTCCTCACGCCCGGGAGCTGAGCCCGTCGAGCGGCGCCCCCTCCGTGGGCCCGGACAGCCCCGGGGACCGGCGCCGCTCCACCATCAGCACGTTGCGCACCCGAGCCACCAGCTCGTCCGCGCGGTACGGGCGGGTGCACAGCGTGGTGCCCTCCTGTGCCCACCACGGCCGCTCGTCGCCGGCCAGCAGGATGGGGACGGGTCTCGCGCGGGGCAGCGTGGCGAAGGTCTCCAGGAAGACGCCCGCCTGCCCATGCGTGGCGCTGGTGGAGAGGACGATGAGGTCCACCGGCAGGTGCGTGGCCCGGCGCAGCGCCTCCGCCCCGTCCCGCGCGGTGAGCACCTCGAAACCCTCGGCGAGCAGCACCTGCTCGGCCAGCGCCTCCTGTGTCCGGTCCTCGTCCAACAGCAGCACCCGGCGGGGCAGCCGCTTCACCTCGTGGGACGCCATGCGCGGCAGGGACACGGTGAAGGTGCTGCCGTGGCCCTCCGAGCTGGCCAGCGTGAGCGAGCCGCGGTGCAGCTTGGCGATGGAGTGGCTGATGAAGAGGCCCAGCCCCAGCCCGCCGAAGTTGCGGTGCGACACGTTGCGCGCCCGGTAGAAGCGCTGGAACACCTGGGCCTGGTCCGCGCCCGGGATGCCGATGCCGTTGTCCTGCACGTGGATGCGCGCCTCGCCCGGCAGCTTCTCCACCTTCACGGTGATGGGCTCGCCCGCGGGGCTGTACTTGTGCGCGTTCTCCAGCAGGTTGACGAGCACCTGCTCCAGCCTGTCCCGGTCTCCCCGCACCCAGACACGGTCGCGCGGCACCTCCACGGAGAAGGGCCGCTCGAAGGCGGCACGGAAGTGGTCCACCACCTCCGCCACCAGCTGCCCCACCTCCAGCGGCGCCAGCTTCAGCTCCAGCCTCCCGGTGTCCAGCCGCGACGCGTCCAGCAGGTCATCCACCAGCCCCACCAGCCGGTCCACCTGCCGCTTGGACTTGAGCACCGTGGCCAGCTCCACCGGCTGGCCCGCGGAGATGCGCCGCTCCATGGTGTAGAGGCCCAGCTTCAGCGGGGTGAGCGGCGTCTTCAGCTCGTGGCTGGCGATGGACATGAAGTCCTCGCGCACCTGGAGCGCCGCCTTCGCCTCGCGCAAGAGCCGCGCGTTCTCCACCGCCACCGCGAGCTGGTTGGCCGCGGCGCTCCACAGCTCCAGCTCGCGCACGGAGAAGGACGTGCCCTGTTCCTTGTAGAGCAGCAGCAGGCCCACCGTCCGGCGCGGCGCGCACAGCGGCACCGCGGCGAAGATGGAGCCCATGGCGTCTCCATAGCCGCGCTGGATGCCGAGCTGCGCCTGGCGCGTGGCCAGGGCCTGGCGGAACGGGTCGTCCTCCGCGTCGAAGGTGTCCTCCGGCGCCTCCCCTCCGGCCAGGTCCGACACCGCCGCGCGGCGCAGCTCCTTGCCCTCCTCGTCGCAGAGGAACACCTCGGCGCGCCGCACCTGCGCGCAGCGCACCAGCGCCACCACCGCGGCGGCGCACACGCTGTCCACCTCCAGCGTCTCACCCACCGCGCGGGCAATCTCCTGCACCGCCTGGGAGAAGGCCCCCTCGTCGTCCACCCCGGAGGGCTCCACCACCAGCCAGGCTCCCGGCTGCTCGTCCGCCCGCGCGGGCCTCACCTGCACGCGCACCTGGCGCAGCGCGCGGGTGATGACGTGGCCCGTGTGGGCGCGCCCCTCGCGGATGGCGCGCTCCACCGCGTCCAGGGTGCGCCCCCGCTCGAGCGCGTCCAGCAGGTCTCCACCTGCGCGAAGCTCCACGCCCGTCTTGCTGGCGAAGCCCTCCTCGCACCACTGGACGCGCAGGTCGGGCCCCACGCGCACCAGGGCCAGCGGGAGGCACGAGAAGGCATCTTCGACGTCGGTGGGAAGCGGCATGTGCTCGGGGCGGGGGGAGAAACCCAGCGTGGATTATGAGCCCCCCGCCGGGCCGACAACCGGCCCTCCCCCCGGATTCCCCGCTGGTGGACGCCAGACGCGTTGAGGGGCCGACAGATGCCCCTGGAGGCGGGCGGCGAGCCGACACGGACGTAAGGGATGACACTCAGCGTCAGTGTGGTAGACGACAGCGTCATGCCTTCGCAGCCGTCCAAGGAACTTCAGACCTTCCCCAACCCGGCACCCGAGCGCGACTACGAGATCGCCTTCGACTGCCCGGAGTTCACCTGCCTGTGCCCCCTGACGGGCCAGCCGGACTTCGCCCGCTTCAAGATCTCCTACGTGCCGGACCAGCTCTGCGTGGAGCTCAAGAGCCTCAAGCTCTACATGTGGGCCTACCGCAACGAGGGGGCCTTCCACGAGAAGGTCACCAACACCATCGCGGACGACATCATCAAGGCCATCCAGCCGCGCAAGCTCACCGTGGTGGGCGACTTCTTCGTGCGCGGCGGCATCGGCACCATCGTCACCGTCACGCACGAGAAGAAGAAGGCCTGAAGCGGCCTTCCGCCTACTCCGTCTTCTGGAGGAGGTCCTCCGCCTTCTGCTGGAGGTCCGCCTCCACCTGGCCGGCCGTCTGCCGCACGTTCTCCAGGCGGTGGGCGGCTGCTTCGGGGCCCGTCTGCGTTGTGGGCCGGTACATGACGTACCAGAGCACCCAGACGACGACGCCCACGCCCAGGATGAAGGTGATGATGCGTCCCATGGAGTCCTCCCCCCGCCTCAGCGGGTGAGCTGCTGCACCAGCGGCGCCCACTGCGCCTGAGTGAGGTAGAGCCCCGTCCCCGCCGCGGTGACCACCGCGGCGAGCGCGGCCAGCACCCACTTGAGCTTCCCGCCGGAGCCGGCGCGCGGCGAGTCGAACACCTCCACCGCGGCGTCCAGCTCCTGCGGACGCAGGAGCTGCTGGGCCTCCGTCTCCGTCAGCCGGTTGCGGTGGCGCAGGAAGGCCACCAGCAGCGCCGCGTGGGACACCTGCACCTCCTGCGCGAGGAAGACGTCCAGCTCGCGCCGCATGGCGGCGGCGTCCGGGAAGCGGTCCTCCGGCTTCACCTCCATGGCGCGCTGGATGATGCGCGCCAGCGGGGCGGGCACGTTGGGGGCCACCTTGGACAGGGGCGTGTACCTGCCGTCGCGAATCTTCGCGAAGACCTCGCCGGCCGTCTTGCCGTGGAAGGGCCGGGCGCCGGAGAGGGCCTCGTAGAGGAGCACGCCCAGCGAGAAGATGTCGGTGCGCCCGTCGAGCGGCGCGCCCGTCACCTGCTCCGGGGACATGTACGAGGGCGTGCCCACGGCCATGCCCTGCTGGGTGAGCGCCTCCAGGCCCACGTCCTTGGCGATGCCGAAGTCCATCAGCTTCACCTCACCGGACTTGGTGAGCATGACGTTGGCCGGCTTGAGGTCGCGGTGGATGATGTGGCGGAAGTGCGCGTGGTCCAGCGCGCTGGCGATGCGCGCGGCGATGACGCCGGTGACGTCCGGAGGCAGCGGCCCCTCGCGGATGAGCGTGTGGAGGGTGGGCCCGTCCACCAGCTCCATCACCATGAAGAGGCTGTCGTTCTTCTCCACCAGGTCATAGAGCGTGACGATGTTCTGGTGGCGGAAGGCGGCCAGCGCGAGCGACTCGCGGCGGAAGCGCGACAGCGTCTCCTTGTCGCGCTGTCCCTCCGGGAGCAGCTCCTTGATGGCGACTTCGCGCTGCAACATTTCATGCAGACCGCGATACACGACGGCCATGCCCCCACGGCCCAGCTCTCCGAGCACGCGGTAGGCACCAATCTTCCGATGACGGGTCAGCTTCTCTGCGGGAGGCACGGGCCGGAGGGTAGCGGAGCGCGCGCACAGCGTCGATGGGATGGCCGTGTGGCCATCCACCGGGCGAGCGGGTCCGAGGGGGGATGACTCCACGGTGGAGTCCGCTACCCTGTGTGGCCCCATGAAGAATCTCCGATTCCTCATCCCCGTCCTCGCCCTGGTCTCACTTCAGGGCTGCATCTACCACCGCGTATACAAGGACTCACCTCCGCCCAAGTCGAAGAAGTCCAGGCTCAGCAGCAAGGAGTGCCATCCGAGCCAGTACTGGGACGGCGATAAGTGCCGTCACAAGGGCAAGGGGAAGGGCGCGCGCAAGCACGACGACTGAGTCCCACGCGGGCGGGACGGCACCGGTGTCACCGGGAGGCTGTCCCGCTTCCGCTCAGGGAGCGGTAGGGTGGGGATGTGCGCCCCGAAGCCCAGCCTTCCCCACCGCTCGCTCCGGCCCTCCCCTCCTCCCGGGAGGCGCCGGAAGAGCGAATCACCCTGCTGGATGGCGGGACGGAGGCGTACCCGCGGATGCTGGAGGCCATCGCCTCCGCGAAACAGCGGGTGCACCTGGAGGTGTACACCTTCGAGCGTGAAGGTGTAGGCGCGCGCTTCGTGGACGCACTCGTGGCAGCGGCGCGGCGGGGTGTGGTGGTGAAGGTGGTGGTGGACGGCTGGGGCAGCATGAATTCCAGCAGTCACCTGACGGAGACGCTGAAGGCCGCCGGTGCGACGGTGCGCGTGTACAACCCGCTCACCTCGCTCTTCACGGGCCGCTCGTGGCGCAACCACCGGAAGATTCTCCTGGTGGATGACGCGGTGGCGTTCCTGGGAGGCATCAACATCGGGGACGCGTACGCCGCGCACGGTAACGAGCCCGGCTGGGCGGACCTGGCGGTGGAGCTTCGGGGCGACATCTGCCGGCAGCTCGGGGCGAAGCTGCACGCGGGGACGTCAGCGCTGACGTCGGGGCCGGTGAGCGTCTTCCTGTCGGGCTTCGGCGGCGGGCACCGGCTGCGCAAGCGGTACATCTCCGCGATTGACGGGGCGACGCGCGAGCTGGTGCTGGCACATGCGTACTTCCTGCCGGACGTGGCCTTCGTGCGGGCGCTGAAGCGGGCGGCCCGGCGAGGCGTGAAGGTGTCCCTGCTGCTGGCCGGGCGCAGCGACGTGGTGTTCGCGCGCGCGGCGACGATGCGGCTGTACCGCGACTTCCTGCGCGCGGGCGTGAGCATCCACGAGTGGACGGCGTCCACGCTGCACGCGAAGGCGGCGGTGATGGATGGGAAGAAGCTGCTGGTGGGCAGCTTCAACCTGGACCCGCTGTCGCTGGTGAATCTGGAGACGCTGGTGGAGGTGGAGGAGCCGGGCGTGGCGGCGCAGTCGGCGCTCTGGCTGGAGAGGCACATGGAGCTGTCGCGGCGCGTGTTCCTGGAGGACTGCGCACGCTCGGGGTTGCAGCAGTGGCTGCTGGACATCCTGGGCCTCGCGGTGGCGCGCTTCGCGGAGCGGTTCGCCAGCTTCATCGGCCGGCGGCGGCGGCGGTGAGGGGGCGGGACCGCGGATTCCCCGTATTCCGGTGGTGCGTGCGAGCTTCCTAGAGTCCCGCTCTCGCGGCGCCGCGGGTCGGCGCGTGTGGGAGGGGACATGCCGCGGTGGATGTTGATTGCTGTGGGTGGGCTGGTGCTCGCCGGGTGCGCGGGGACGCCGGAGCGTGGGAGGACGGGCCGCTACGGACTGGACTCCGCGACGGCTTCGTGCCGGCAGACCCCGGCGCTGTGCGCGCGGATGGCGGGGGAAGAGGCTGTCGTGCCCATGAGCAGGCCGGTGCAGGTGGCGGCCTCGGTGGGCACTGCGGGCAACATGGTGGTGCGGGCGCTGACTGAGGAGCAGCGCGACCACATTCAAGAGATGCTGGAGGCGTGCGCTGATGCGGCACGCTCGGAGGTGATCTTGAGCCTGCTCAACGGGGTGCCTCCAACCGAGGAGAAGTGCAAGGCCGAAGCAAAGGAGGACTCCCAGAAGAAACCCGTGTCATGGGCCAGGAAATTGGGCACGGAGATGCACAAGGTTGCGCACGAGTGCGCCCAGAAGAAATTGAACGAGTTACGCCCTGGAGGGTTCAGCCTGGAGCCGCGGTATCGCTACAACCCGGATACGAGGAAGTGGGAGTTCGTGAGCGAAGAGACGGTACGGTCGCTGCTCAGGCAGGGACGCGGCAATGAACTGAAGGGAACGGTTGCGCCGGACGTCGTCATCCATACAGGTGACCCGCTCCATGTCCTGGCGATCTACGATTTCAAATTTCCCTGTGTGAACCCCACCCAGCTCCCACCCTGGCCGCTGTATCCGCAGGGGCATGCATACGCAGGGCAGGCACAGAACATCGTGTACAAGAACGCGCTCAATCCACGGCACGGTCCCATTCAAATCATTCCCCGGTTGGGGGCCACGCCATGAATGAACACCACCCGGACATTCGTGCCCTCGCGCGGGATGGGTCTCTCTGGATTCGAGATGGACTGAGTGCCTGTTTCTACATGCCTCGTTCTCATTCGGAGCTTGCTCGAAGCGTGCTGCACTCAATCGAGGCCTACCGGCGAGCCGTGGGTCCCCAGGCCCTGAGTTGGTATGCGGGCGCCGATGGGGAGTGGCAACGCTTCGATGAGCGTGTGTGGGAGCATCTCCACCGCGAGATGCTGGAAGGGCCATCTGCCTCGGTTCGACTCATCAGCGCGGCCGGAGAGCAAGAGAGATACCTTGTCGATTATCTCGGGAAATCGCTCGACCCGGCCTCCATCTTCTACAAGCCAGAGGAGGTCTGTGCGGTCTCCTATTGGCTACCCGACGAACTCCTGGAGCGCCATGGTCCCCAGAAGATGCGCGAGCTCATGCTGGAGCTTGCCGCTCCTCTGCCCTTCTCTTCTGGTAACGCGGGGCTCTCGTTCAACTGCCACCTCGACGAGTCGGGTGTCGACCGCGAAGTCCTCAAATACTGCTTCCGTTACCCCGGAATGGATGTGCTCCACCCGAGCATGACATCCCTGCGCATCGGCACGCGTGTCCATGGCCCCTCCTGGCTGACCTTCCTGGGCCAGCCCGTGCTCTGCGAGCTGGGCGGAGTCTCCGGCCTGCGCTCCCGCCTCCACACGCCAGGAACCACCGTGCAGGAGCTGGAGGGTGACCGCGCCGTCGTCACGCTCGGCCCCTGGCCCGAAGCCGGGGACACCGAGCAGGGCAAGGACCTCCCCGCCTACCGGGAGCTGGCGCGCGTGCTGGAGCCGTGGACCTGCTTCGGCGAGAACCTCCTCGGGCTCGACCCGGATGAAGCCCGCCGCTGGGAGCGCCGCTTCCTTGACTGACCCACACACGGGCACGCGGGCGCCCCTCGCAACATTCCTGTCACACGCCCGCCCGCCGGGCAGCCGGGTGCCATTCCCGCTGCGCCGCGTGCCGTCGCACCCTACACTCGGCACCACGCCATGCCCTCCCGTGCCCTACACCCCGTTCTCGCCGCCATCGACGTGGGCACCAATGCCGTGCGCCTGGAGCTGGCCCGGCCGGACGCCGACGGCGCGCTCGAGACGCTGCACCAGGAGCGCGACCCCATCCGCCCGGGCGAGGGCGTCTTCGCCACCGGCGCCATGCCGGAGGAGACCGCCGAGCGCCTGCTCTCCACCCTGCGCCGCTACGCCGCCCTCTGCCGCCGCCACAAGGCCCAGGTGCGCGCCGTGGCCACCAGCGCCCTGCGTGAGGCCCGCAACAGCAACGACATCGTCCGCCGCGTGCGCGAGGAGGCCGGCCTCAACCTGGAGGTCGTCAGCGGCAAGGAGGAGGCCCGCCTCATCTGCCTCGGCGTCCTCCACCGCAAGCCGCCCGGCACGCGCTCGCTGCTCGTCGACATCGGCGGCGGCAGCACCGAGGTGGCCACCGCCGTGGGCGAGAAGCCCGACAACCTCTGGAGCCTCAACCTCGGCGCCGTGCGCCTCACCGAGGTCTTCGACGCCTCCCGCACGGTGACGCCCAAGCAGCTCCGGCTCATGCGCAGCTTCGTCTACGAGTCCCTGCGCAAGATGCTCCCGGAGCGCCCGCCCCACCTGCCCCGCGTGGCGCTCGGCTCGTCCGGCACCATCAACGCCGTGGTGTCCTTCGCCTCCAGCGAGAACAGCGGCAACGCCACCGTGCGCCAGCTCACGAGCACCGTGGACACGCTCGCGGAGATGTCCCCCGAGCGCCGGCGCAAGCGCTTCGACCCCAAGCGCGCGGACATCATCGTCGCCGGCGCCGTCATCCTGGAGGCCGTGGCCCGGCACCTGGGCATCGAGTCCGTCAGCGTCGTCAACCGCGGCCTGCGCGACGGCATCCTCGTGGACCTGCTCTACCGCCAGGACGCGGAGCGCGAGGACCCCAGCCTCGCGGACGCCGCCATCGTCATGGGCCAGCGCTTCTTCTTCGACGAGAAGCACGCGCGCCAGGTCTCCCGCCTCTCCCTCACCCTCTTCGACAGCCTCGCCGCCCTCCACCAGCTCCCGCTGTCGGTCCGCCCCTACCTGGAGGTGGCCGCGCTGCTGCACGACATCGGCCATGCCGTCAGCTACGAGCGCCACCACAAGCACACGTACTACCTCATCCGGAACGCGGACATCCCCGGCCTCGCGGACCGCGAGCGCGAGCTGGTGGCCCGCATCGCCCGCTACCACCGGCGCAGCCCGCCGGACCTGTCGCACTCGGGCATGGACGGGCTCACCCCCACCGAGGCCCGCACCGTGCGCAAGCTGGCCACCCTCCTGCGCGTGGCCAACTCGCTGGACCTCAGCCACCACCAGCCCATCAAGGACTTCAAGGTCACCAACGGCCGCGAGGGCGTGTCCCTGCACCTGCACACCCGCCAGCCCGTGGACCTGGAGTTGTGGAACGTGGAGCATGAGGTGCTGAACTTCCGCCGCGTCTTCGGCAAGCGGCTGTCGTTCCACGTCCACCAGGGCGCCGCCCGCTAGCGCCCGCTCCCCCGGCCGCCTTCCGGAAGAGGAAGCGGCGCGAGCTTTGCCCCCACCCCGGGCGATGCCCAGCCTCCAAGGCGCACGGGTCCGCCCTCACGGCGGGCCTTGTTCGCCTGGCACCAGGGCCCCCGCGGGGGGGAGGAGCGCGCGATGAAGGCTGTCGTTTTCCATGGGATTGGGGACATCCGGCTCGACGAGGTGGAAGAGCCGAACATCGAGAAGCCGACGGACGCCGTCGTCCGGTTGAGCGCGAGCGCCATCTGCGGCACGGACCTGCACATGATTCGCGGCACCATGCCGGGCATGAAGCCGGGCACCATCCTCGGCCATGAGGGCGTGGGCTACGTGGAGTCGCTCGGGGACGACGTGCGCAACTTCAACGTCGGCGACCGGGTCGTCATCTGCTCCACCATCGCCTGCGGCAACTGCGTCTACTGCCGCGCCGGCTACTACGCCCAGTGCAACGACGCGAACCCCAACGGGCCCGAGGCGGGCACCGCCTTCTTCGGCGGCCCGGCGAAGACCGGTCCGTTCAACGGCATGCAGTCGGAGAAGGTGCGGGTCCCCTTCGCGCACGTGGGCATGGTGAAGATTCCCGAGGGCGTCACCGACGAGCAGGCCATCCTCATCTCCGACATCTTCCCCACCGGCTACTTCGGCGCGGAGCTGGCGGAAATCAAACCCGGCGACACCGTGGCGGTGTTCGGCTGCGGGCCGGTGGGCCTGTTCGCCATCGTCAGCGCGAAGCTGCTGGGCGCCGGCCGCGTCTTCGCCATCGACTGCCACGAGGACCGGCTGGACCTGGCGCGCGCGCAGGGCGCCGAGGTCATCAACTTCGACCAGGAGGACCCTGTCGAGACGCTCAAGCGCCTCACCAACGGCATCGGCGTGGACCGCGCCATCGACGCGGTGGGCGTGGACTCCGTGCACGCGCACCACGGCCCCGCGGCGAAGAAGGCCAAGGCGGAGAAGGCCGAGTTCAAGCGCGAGGTGAAGGAGGCCGCCCCCGTCACCAACCCCAAGGGTGACAACTGGGTGCCCGGCGACGCCCCCGCGCAGGTGCTGATGTGGGCCGTGGAGGGACTGGCCAAGGCGGGCACGCTGTCCATCATCGGCGTCTACCCGGACCAGGTGAAGACGTTCCCCATCGGCATGGCGATGAACAAGAACCTCACGCTGAAGATGGGCAACTGCAACCACCGCAAGTACATCCCCCGGCTGCTGGAGCTGGTGCGTACCGGCGTGGTGGACCCCACCGCCATCCTGTCCCACGTGGAGCCCATCGGCAGCGCCGTCGACGCCTACCGCAACTTCGACCTGCGCAAGCCGGGCTGGGTGAAGGTGGAGCTGGAGCCGGCGCAGATTCAGTAGCGGGCCCCGCCTCACGCATCCAGCACGAGGCACGAGTCGCCGAACTCGTGCCCCAGATAGCCGCGCGCCTCCGCGTGCGCGGCCGCCTCGCGCAACAGCGGCAGCGGCGCGAAGGACTGGAGCAGCGCATGGTGGCTGCTGCCCGGCTCGTGCACTCCGGTGAGCAGCCCGTGCACCACGCAGGGGACGTAGCCCGGCCCCAGGAGCAGGTCCGTCGTCTCCTCCCCCGCCACCAGCTTCCCGCCGTACCGTGCCGCGCGGCCCTCCAGGGCCCGTACCACCGTGGTGCCCACCGCCACCACGCGCCCGCCCGCCGCCCGCGTACGCTCCACCGCCTCCACCGTGTGCGCGGGAATGTCCGAGCGCTCCGGCCGGGGCAGCGCCGCGTCCAGCGCCTCGTCCCCCGTGGAGGACAGCCCGGCGGCATGCGTGAGGGACGCCAGCGCCACGCCCCGCCGCCGCAGCTCCAGCAGCAGGCTCCAGGTGAGGGGCAGGCCCGCGGACGGGGCCTCCACGGCCCACGGGCGCGCGCCATACACCGTCTGCACGTGCCACAGCGCCAGCGGCCCCTCGGTGTACGCGTACTGCACCGGACGCCCGCCCCGGTACAGCGCCGCCCACAGCGCCGCGCCGGACTCCTCGAAGGCCACGCGCAGCAGCCGGGGCGAGGGCGGCAGCACCTCCACCACCCGCGTCAGCAGTCCCCCGGCGACGAGGCGCGCGCCCACGGGCAGCACCGGCGGAGGCGGCCGGTCCTCGGTGCGCTTGCGCCAGTCTCCCGTGCCGAAGAGCACCGCCGTCCAGGTGCCGTCCGGCTCGCGCGACAGCAGCCGCAGCTCGATGCGCTCTCCATTCTCCGTCCTCCCGGGCAGGGAGGCGGGCAGCGTGGCGGCGTCATTCACCACCAGCAGGTCACCGGCGCGCAGCAGCGAAGGCAGGTCCGCAACATGGGCATCGGAGAAGCGGCCCGCGCGAGGCTCCACGTGCAGCAGGCGCCCCGTCTCCGGGTGGGCGTTGGGCCAACGCGCGGGATTCATGCGGCCTCCAGCTTCGCCGCCTCCAGGCGGGTGCCGGAGGGCAGCGACTCCGCCCGCCCCTCCATCATTGTGACGAGGCGCGCCGCCACCCCCTCCGGACGCTGGAGCTGGGCGTAGTCCGCGCCCGGCACCGCGTCGCGATACATCCGCGTGTCCATCTCCCCCGGGTCCACGTTGAGGAAGCGCACGCCGGTGCCCTCCAGCTCCGCGGCCCAGATGCGGCCCAGGTGCTCCAGGGCGATTTTCGACACGCTGTAGGCGCCCCAGCGCGGGTAGGCGGACACCGCCGCGTCGGAGCTGATGTTCAGCACCAGCCCCTGGCCCCGCACCGCCATGCTTCCCGCCACCGCCTTGGTGAGCCGGAAGGGGCCCACCACGTTGACCTCCAGCACCCGGCCCAGGTCCTCGCACGCGGTGTCCAGCAGCAGCGGCAGCGGCGTGGGCCCCAGCGTGCTCGCGTTGTTCACCAGCACGTCGATGGGGCCCACCAGCGCGGTGGCCGCGCCCACCAACGGGTAGATGGATTCCTTGTCCCCCACGTCGTACGCCAGGGCATGGACGTCCAGCCCCTCCTCTCGCAGGGCCGCGGCGGCGGCCTCCATTTCTCCTGCGTGGCGCGACACGCCCACCACCCGGGCTCCCCGGCGGGCGAAGGTGGCCATCAGCGCCTGGCCCAGTCCCCGGCTCGCTCCCGTCACCAGCACGGCCTTCCCAACCAGCTTCATGCGTCTCTCCTCCTCTCCAGGAGGGATACACGGGCTTCGCCAAAGCATTGGTGCCCGGGCCAATGGCTTGGCAGATTGCCAATCCATGAACGACGAGGACCTGCCCGACAGGCTGGCACGCAACATCCGGACGCTCCGCGAGACGCGCGGGGCCACCCAGGCGCAGCTCGCGAAGCTCGCGGGGGTGCCTCGCGCCACGTGGGCGCACCTGGAGTCCGGCGCGGCCAACCCCACGCTGTCCGTGCTGCACCGCGTGGCCGCGGCGCTCCAGGTGTCATTGGAGGAACTGGTGGCCAGGCCCCGGGCGAGCGCCCGGCACTACCCTCGCGCCAGCCTGCCCGTCCGCATGCGGGGCGCGGGCATGCTGCGCAAGCTGCTGCCCGACCCGCTGCCCGGCATGGAGTTCGACCGGGTGGAGCTGCCGCCCCAGGTGCGCATCACCGGCGTGCCCCACACGCCCGGCACCCGTGAGTACCTGGCATGCGAGGCCGGCGAACTGCTGCTCGTCGCCAGCGGCGAGCGCTTCCTCCTCCAGCCCGGAGACGTGGTCGTCTTCCGGGGGGACCAGAAGCACTCGTACGAGAACCCGGGGACGAAGACCGCGGTGGGCTACTCCGTCGTCCTGCTGGCGCCTTCCATCTGACGCGTCAGCCCGCGGCCCGCCCGTAGTACCAGGCGGTGAGCGCCAGGCGCGTGGCGTAGGCGGGCAGCACCTCGTGCTCGATGCGCTCGCTCAGGAACACCACGAGCGTGTCCAGCACCGGTGCCACGTCCACGGGCGCCGAGCCTTCCGGGTACAGCCGCAGCACGCCCCCATGCGCCGGCTCCCAGCCCGCGTTGGCGTACCAGACAGCCGTGGCCCGCCGGTTGGACTGGCCGGGAAATGCATCACGGTGGCGGGAGTAGTGGGCCCCTCCGCCCGGGTAGCAGGCGAGCTGCAGGTCGAAGCGCCCCAGCCCCAGATACGCTCCCGTGGACAACGCATCGCCGAGCGTGCGGAAGGACTCCCACAGTTCGCCCAGCGGTGTGTCCGGCTCCGGAAGCACCCACTCGATGAGGTCTCCCCTCACGGAGGAGTCCTGCGTCCGGTCCGCTCCGCGGCGGATGCCCGCCGGCCGCAAGCTGCCAGACGCCATGCGAGCCAATGCCACGTCCCTCACGGCAACGGCTCGCGCCTCGCCCAGGAACGCGGACCGGATGAAGTATCCCCGCGTCCCCAGGCCTTCGACTTCCTGGACCGTCAACTCCACACTGCTCCCTTCACGACACACGACATACACTCACGCGCACCCTGCCCCAGACGCCCACTCCTGGGAAGGAGGTACACTGCCGCCATGGCGTACCTCTCGAGAGCCCTCACCGTCCTCCTGGGTGCCACGCTCGGCGCGCTGGGCGCCTGGCTGCTCCTCCGGCCTCCGCCCACCTCCCTGCCGGACACCCCGTCCGTGGTGCAGCAGATGCGCGAGGTGGCCCGGCTGGAGACGCTCGACGTCGCCCTCTACAAGAAGGTGACCTTCACCCCCGAGCCCCAGGCCACGGATGCGCTGTGGAAGGACGTGCTCAACTGGGCCGCCTACACGATTCAGAACCCGCACGGGCGCGCCATCGTCTTCGCGGACGCGCGACTGGGCTTCGACTTCCAGCGCTTCGGCCCGTCAAACCTCCAGGTGTCCGGCACCCGCGTCTACGTGGTGCTGCCGCCCATCGAGGTGAAGGTGGAGCTGCGCCCGGGCGAGACGGAGGTCATCGACTCCAACCTGGACAGCGCTCAGACGGCGCAGTTGCTGGAGAAGGCCCGCCTGGCCTTCGAGCAGGAAGTGCGCGCCGACTCGCGCCTCCAGCAGCGCGCCCGGGACTCCGCGGAGCGCGCGCTGCGCTCCCTGCTGCTCACCCTGGGCTACCGCGAGGTGCTCTTCGTGGACAGCCTGCCTACGGCCACCGCGGGCTGAGGCTCCGGGGCACGCCCCGGAGTGCCGAGGCCTGGCGCTCTCCCGGAAGACCGGGGCCCCGCGCGGCCTACACGGAGAGAAGCCCCTCAGCGGTGAGGCGGAAGGTGCCGGGAATCCCGTCCGGCGAGGGCACCAGCCGCTCCAGCGCCTCGCGCGCGGAGGCGTCCGACTCACGGCACACGAGCGCCAGCTCGCGCCGGCCCAGCGACACCCGGAGCGGCCCCTCGCCCGCGACCTGCATCAGCGCGCTCCACTGCGCGCGGGTGAGCAGACGCGCACCGTCGTGGCCATCCCCCTCCGCCACCGCCCAGAGTCCGGAGAAGGCCTCGGCCAGCCGCACCTCGCCCTTGTCGATGAGCACGGGCCGCACCGACGCGGGACACGCCTCCAGGTTGCGCCACGCCGCCGCGTCCACGGCCTCCGCCGTCAGCCCCGCCGGGGCGAGCGCGGACTCCGGCAGGTAGCGCACGAAGTCCGCGTCCTCCAGCACGTAGAAGACCTCCAGGCCCGCGGGGCCCGGCCGGTGCAGCGCGCCCACCGCCCGAGTGGCGAAGTCCGCCGGCCGCAGCACCGGACGCAGCCGGGACTCCAGCGCCGGGTCCTCCGTGCCCAGCCCGGAGGAGAGCCCGCCCAGCCGCGCCGCCAGCGCGTCCACGTGCGCGGTGAGGCTCTCCGTGCCTGGGGACTCGCGCCAGGCCACATACAGCGAGCCCACGTCCACGCGGCCCACTCCACCGCTGGCGAGCTTCACCAGCAGGTCCCTTCCCTGCCGCCGGAAGGCGACACGGGCCCGGGCCAGCGCCGCGGTGAGCGCCGTGGTGAACTCCGGGCGCAGCACCTCCTCCCGGGGCGCGGGCGGAGGCGGCAGGTCCGCGGCCTCCAGCTCCTCCTTCAGCAGCCGCGCCTCGGCGTCGAAGGGGTCCCTGGCCAGCGCATCCTTTATATACGCGCGGGCCTTGTCGGCCTCGCCGCGCCGCAGCCCGAGCACGGCGAGCACCTTGAGTACCTCCGGGTCGTCCGGCTCCTGCGCCTGCACCTCGCGCAGCAGCGCCTCCGCGTCGCCGTGCCGCTCCAGTCCCAGCAGCGCCCGCGCCAGGCCCAGGCGCACCGGCACGTCCCGGGGGAAGTCGCGCCGCAGGGACTCCAGCAGCGGCAGGGCTTCGCGCTCGGCGCCCGCGTTGATGAGCGCATGGGCCACCGCCAGCCGCAGCGTGGGGCCCGGGGTACGCCGGGCCTCCTCACGGAGCAGCTCCAGCTCCGCGTCGCCGAGGACTTCACCCGCCTCCACCTTCCGGCGGACGCGCTCCAGTTCGTGAGTGGAACTCACGAGCATTCCCCAGGACGTTCGCCAAAGACGTCGTATTTCCGAGTCATCATGCGCCAAGCGGCGATGCTGCCCCGGTTGCGAACTCCGTCACGAACCGTGAGATGAGACTTAACGCGCCCGACAGTCACGCAAGGTGCTCGCGGCCCAACCACGGAATCAGTTCCGCGGCAATGGCAACGAGCCTTGGTTCCCACCAGAGCTGCCCACAGCAACAATGCGCTGAAGAAATAGTGTGCGCTGAGCTGGGTCATCGACATTGACGACCTGGTCGGCAGCTCGCGAGAGCACCCTGCTCGCCTCTCCCATCGCCGCCGAGTATCCCCCCGTGAGCACGTACGCAATGAACACAGGGGTTTGATGAGGACCGCTCATCTGACGGAAGAGTTCGCGGAACGCCAAGAACTCTTGGCTGATGGCCTGAAGGTCATCCTCAAACTTCGGACGCGTACCAACCACCGGCTCCATCAGCAGCAACTCGTCCTTTCCAGGAACGTAGTGCGAGACACTTGCCGCAGCCTTGGGGTGCGTTCGAGGCAGGGAACTGGGCGCGTACTTCCTCTTCACGAAGTCTGCGACGCTCCACTGCTCGAAGAATCGGTAGCCCACCGTATCCCGATGGGGTCGGTATGGCGGAGTCTCCTTTTGATCCTGCTCACGCAGCGGCTTCTGCGGCAGAAGCTTGGCCTCAAGCCATTCCCGCGCGCTGCCAACACCTGCTGGTACGAGGCGCTCTTCCCCCAGTTGGGCGAGGGCACTTAGCTCTCCAGATGGGAGATCGAACCGAGCTGGCGTGGAGAGAGAGTCGAGGATGAGCTGCATGGTGGACCATGCTTTGCGCCCACCGATGCAGCCAGGGCCGGGAACCCAAGGAGCCCGAGCAAGTTCGACCTGCCCATCGTGCTCGACGAGCGCGCCAATAGTGATCTTCGTCCCAACGAAGGGATCCGGCACGTATTGGACGAGACGGAACTTGGCGCTCACGAGATTGCTCCCACGACCTCGATGTAGCGTTCAACCAACCTGGTCGCCTGCTTCATCCTCTTCGAAAGGGCCGAGAACAGTATGTTGCTTTCTTGCTCACCTACAAGCCTGCAGGCACCGGCTACCTGATGCTGAAGGGCAGGAGACTCCACCAGCTCGACTGCCCGCCTGGCAGCCCGGCGGGCGCCTGGTTCCATCAAGCGCACAGGTAACCCCCGGGCAATATTCGGCTTTTCCGGCACAGCCAGATCTGCTGCTGCGAAGTCTGCAGGGAATCCGACCAACGCCGCCCCTGTGTCGATCGCCCACGCGTCGAGCTCTGGCTCTTCAGCCCCTGGCGTCAGCAAGATGTTCATCTTGTGCCGGTCGTGGTTGTGGATGATCGCATCGAGCGCGAGCATCGCGCCAAAGGCGTCCAGGTTGGTCACGAAGTGGGCGTGGTGTGCCTCCCAGTGAATCGGATGGGGGATGTAGGCACTCAGCCACGCTGCGTCTGCGCGCCCCGGGAACAGAATGGCGGCATCAGGTACAGGTGCACCAAGGTCTCGCCCCAAGAACCAGCCGACGAGCTCAGCGAGCATCTCCTGCCAGCCAAATCTGGTCGAGGCTCTTGCGCACCCATCGTCGGCCCACTCCGTCCACAAAGAAGTCGGCTTGACTCGTATGTGGAACATCGACGGGACCAGCGCTCGTGCCACCGCTGACCACCTCCAGGGATGGTCCCAGTAGTCCTCCGAGCCACGTGTCATCCGGCACGCGCATCCCCCACCCCAAGAGGTAGGGACGTTATCCGAGCTGACACGTACTGCGCGAGCTTTCCGCGGAGCCCAACCCCATGGAGGCCAGCTGCGAGTTGAGTTCGCACCTCGCCAAGCGGCGCCTCCCCCACTACCGCGAGGTGCGCTTCGTGGACAGCCCGCTCACCTCGGGCCGAAGCGGCGGTCCCTCCCCGCAAGGACTCCGCGCGGGGTAGACCTCCAGGACACGGCTCAGCGCGCTGGCCAGCGTCTCCACATGCGGCGCCTGCAGCACGGTGTAGTGGTCGCCCGACACGTCCACCACCTCCACCTGGGAAGCCAGCGCCGCCCAGCCCCGGTCGGGCACGTGGGCCTCCCCCACCTCGGCCTCCGTGCCTCGCAGCAGGACGACCGGAAGCGAGAGGGGACGCAGCACATGCTGATGGAGGGCGCGCGCACAGGACGTGAAGACGCGCTGGAGCGCCTGGAGCCGCGCCAGCCCCACCTCGGGGCCAAAGACACCCGCGCGGCGGCCCCTCTCCAGCAGGTGCTTCAGCAGCGCCGGGCCATCGTCCAACCGCTGGACGTCCTCGGGCTCCACGGGCAGCCCCAGCGTGCGCGCCAGGTTCAGCGCGAACAGCCCATCCAGCGTCTCGGACTCCTCGACACGGGTGCCCTGCGCATACGACGTGGGGCTGGGCTCGATGAGGATGAGCTGCTCCACCACCTCCCCCGCCTCCTGGAGGAGCCGCGCCATCTCGACGGCGATGACCGCGCCCAGCGACCAGCCTCCCAGGCGGTAGGGCCCGTGAGGCCGCGCGGTGCGCAGGGCCTCCACGTAGAGCGCCGCCATGGCCTCGATGGACTCCAGCGGGGGCTGCTCGCCCTCCAGCCCGCGGGCCTGTATGCCGATGAAGGGCTGCTCCGAGCCGAGGTGACGGGCCAGCTCCGCGTAGCCCGACACGGTGCCGCCCACCGCATGGACGCAGAAGAACGGCGGACGCGAGCCCCCGGCCTGGAGCGGCACCAGCAGCTCGCGCACGTCGGGCGCCAGGTCCAGCCGGGACAGCGGCGCTTCCGGATGCGCCACCGCCCACGCCAGCAGGCCGCGCAGCCGCTCGGACATCCGCGCCGCCGTGGTGCGCTCGAACAAATCACTGGCGTACTCCAGCGAGCCGGAGAACCCCTCCTCCGTCTCCCACAGCGCCAGCGTCAGGTCGAACTTCGCCGAGTGCCGCTCCACGTCCTCGAACCGCATGGACAGCCCCGGCCCCATGGGTTGTGCCCACGGCGCGTTCTGCAGCACGAACATGACCTGGAAGAGCGGCGAGCGGTCCGGGCCGCGCTCCGGCTGGACGGCCTCCACCACGCGCTCGAAGGGCACGTCCTGGTGTGCATAGGCCCCGAGCGTCACCTCGCGGACCCGGCCCAGCAGCTCGCGGAAGCTGGGGTTGCCGTGCAGCCGCGTGCGCAGCGCCAGCGTGTTGACGAAGAAGCCGATGAGCCCCTCCAGCTCCGGCAGGCCACGGCCCGCGACGGGCGAGCCCACCAGCACGTCGGGCTGTCCCGACTCGTGGGACAGCAGCGCCACGAAGCCCGCCAGCAGGGCCATGAAGGGCGTCACGCCCGCGCGGTGGCACAGGGCCTTGAGCGCCGTGGACACAGGCTCGCCCAGCTGCACCGGCACGCGGCCGCCTCTCGGAGAGAGCACCTCCGGGCGCGGCCGGTCCGTGGGCAGCTCCAGCAGGGACGGCGCCCCGGTGAGCTGCTGGCGCCACCAGTCGAGCTGGGACTCCACCACCTCGCCCTTCAGCCACTGGCGCTGCCACACCGCGTAGTCCGCGTACTGCGCGGGCAGCGGCGGCAGACGGGGCTCCTCGCCCCGTGAGAAGGCCTCGTAGAGCGCGGACAGCTCGCGGATGAGCACCGCCGAGGACCAACCGTCCGAGATGATGTGGTGCATCGACACCACCAGCAGGTGGTGCTGCTCGCTCAGCCGCAGCAGCAGGGCGCGCACCAGCGGGCCCTTCTCCAGGTTGAAGGGCCGCTGGGCCTCATCGGCCGCCAGCGCGCGCGCCTCGGCCTCGCGCTCCGGCTCGGGCAGCTCCCGCAGGTCCACCAGTCCCATGTCCGGCGGCCCGGCGGGGAGGATGACCTGGGTGGGGCCCTGCGCGTCCTCGCCGAAGACGGTGCGCAGGCTCTCGTGCCGCTCGTGCAGCGCCTGGAAGGCGAGCACCAGCGCGCGCACGTCCAGCGCCCCCTGGAGGCGCAGCGCCGCGAGGATGATGTACGCGGTGCTTCCGGGCTCCAGCCGGTCCAGCAGCCACAGGCGTTGCTGGGCGAAGGACACCGGCAGCGCGCCCGTCGTCCTCGGCACCGGCAGCAGCGGGGGCACCACGGGCGTGGCCTCGCCATCGCCGCGGGCGGCGTCGACCCGCCGGGCCAACGCCTCCAGCGTGGGCGCCTCGAAGAAGGCCTGCATGGGCACTTCCGTCCGCAGCGCCGTGCGCAGCCGGGCCACCACCTGCGTGGCCAGCAGCGAGTGGCCGCCCAGCTCGAAGAAGTGGTCCTTCACGCCCACGCGCTCCAGGCCGAGCACCTGGCGCCACAGCCCCGCCAGCAACTCCTCCGTGGGCGTGCGCGGTGCCTCATAGGGCCGGAGGCTGGTGCGCTCATTGAGGGGCACGGGCAGCGCCTTGCGGTCCACCTTGCCATTCGAGTTGCGCGGCAGGGCCTCCAGCACCACGAAGGCCGAGGGCACCATGTACTCGGGCAGCGTGGCGCGAAGTCCCTCGCGCAGGGCGCTGATTTCGAGCGTCTGTCCCGCCTCGCCCGCCACGTACGCGACGAGGCGCTGACCTCCAGGGCCGTCCTCGCGCGCCACCACCACGGCCTCGCGCACGCCCGGCTGGGCCTGGAGCCGGGCCTCCACCTCGCCCAGCTCGATGCGGAAGCCGCGCACCTTCACCTGGAAGTCGTTGCGGCCCAGGTACTCCAGCTCACCGTCCGGCCGGTAGCGCACCCGGTCTCCCGTCTTGTACATGCGCGAGCCCGGCGGACCGAAGGGGTCCGGGAGGAAGCGCTCCGCCGTCAGCTCCGGGCGATGGAGGTAGCCCCGCGCCAGCCCCGAGCCCGCCAGGTACAGCTCGCCGGGCGCGCCCACGCGCACCGGTTGCAGGTGCTCGTCCAGCACGTAGGCGCGGGTGTTGGAGATGGGGCGGCCGATGAGGGGCGGCTCCCCGGGCTTCACCAACGAGAAGGTGGAGTAGGTGGTGTCCTCCGACGGGCCATAGAGGTCGTAGAGGCGCCGCACGGTGGGCACCTCGTACACCTCTCGCGCCAGGGGCGCCGGGAGCGGCTCTCCGGCGAGGTTGACGGTGCGCACCGAGGCGGGCAGCGCGCCCAGCCGCAGCAACTGGGCCATGGCGGAGGGCACGGTGTTGACGAGGGTCACCTCCGACGCGTGGGGCAGCTCCGCCAGCGCCAGCGCATTGCGGGCGACGATGACGCTGCCGCCACGGCTCAGCGGGGCGAAGACCTCGAACACGGAGAGGTCGAAGTTGAGCGAGGTGCCGGCCAGCACACCGCCCAGCTCCTCCGCGGAGAAGACGCCGTGCGCCCAGGAGAGGAACGCCACGGCGGCGCGGTGCGGAATGGCCACGCCCTTGGGGCGGCCCGTGCTGCCCGACGTGTAGATGAGGTAGGAGATGTTCTCCGGCAGCGCCGCGACCGGAGGCTGTGTCGAGGGCTGAAGCGCCAGGGCCTCCGCGTCCGTGTCCAGGCACACCGGCGTGGCGGCGTGCGGAGGCAGCGCCGCGAGCAGGTGCGAGTGGGCGACGAGCGCGGGCCCCTGCGCGTCCTCGAGCAGGAAGGCCAGGCGCTCCCGCGGGTACGTGGGGTCCAGCGGCACGTAGGCACCACCCGCCTTGAGGATGCCGAGCATCCCCACCACCATGTCCGCCGTGCGCTCCACGCACAGGCCGACGCGCACCTCGGGCCCCACGCCCAGCTCACGCAGGCGCCAGGCGAGCCGGTTGGCGCGCGCCTCCAGCTCCGCGTAGGTGAGGCGCGTGGAGCCCGCCACCACCGCAACGGCCTCGGGAGTCTCGCGGGCCTGGGCCTCCACGAGCTGGTGCAGGCACGTCTCACGGGGGAAGTCCGCGGCCGTGTCATTCCACTCCACCAGCAGGCGGTGCCGCTCCTCGTCCGTGAGCGGCGCCTCGCCTGCCGCTGCCGGGGTCTCCAGGCCCGGGGGCAACGAATCGGCGCGCAGGGAGATGACGGGCAGGCGGCGCCGCTGCTCCGGCGCGGGAATGCGCTCCGGTGCGGGCGCCACGCGGGCCCGGGCCTCATCCACCAGCCTCGCGACCTGCTGGACGGTGGAGTGCTGGAACAGGGCGCGAAGGGGCAGCTCCACACCGAAGCGCGCGCGCAGGCGGGCGAGGACGCGCGTGGCCATCAGCGAGTTGCCGCCCAGCTTGAAGAGGTCATCCCGCGCGCCCACGCGCTCCACGCCGAGCAGCTCGCCGAAGAGCGCGGCCACCTCCACCTCGGTGGGAGTGGCCGGAGCCACATGTCCCTCGCGCGCGCGCTCCAATTCCGGCGCGGGCAGGGCCTTGCGGTCCACCTTGCCGTTGGGGCTGAGCGGAAGCGCGTCCAGCACCACGAGGGCCGAGGGCACCATGTACTCGGGCAGCTTCGCCTGCATCAGCGCCCGCAGTGCCTCGGGGTCCACCGCGCCCGCCTCGCCCCGCCCCGCGACGTAGGCCACCAGCCGCTTGTCCCCGCCCCCGTCCTCGCGCGCCACCACCACCGCCTGCCGCACGGAGGGGTGCTGCTCCAGCACGGCCTCGATTTCACCCAGCTCGATGCGCAGGCCGCGCACCTTCACCTGGAAGTCGGCCCGGCCCAGGTACTCGATGGCGCCATCCGGCAGCCAGCGCGCCACGTCGCCGGTGCGGTACAGCCGCGCGCCCGGCGTGTCGATGAAGGGGTCCGGAATGAAGCGCTCCGCCGTCAGCTCCGGACGGCCCAGGTAGCCGCGCCCCACCTGCACGCCGCCGATGAACAGCTCGCCCGACACGCCGATGGGCACCGGGCGCAGGTTCGCATCCAGCAGGCGAATCTGCGTGTTGGCCACGGGGCGGCCAATGGGCACCGAGCGGCGCGGCTCGCCCGGCACGCACGGGTAATAGGTGACGTCCACCGCGGCCTCGGTGGGGCCGTAGAGGTTGTGCAGCCCCGCGCCGGGCAGCCGCTCGAGGCAGCGCTCGGCCAGGTCCAGCGGCAGGGCCTCGCCGCTGCACACCACGCGCTTCAGCGACGCGCAGCGCTCCAGCCCCGGCTCCTCCAGGAACACCTGGAGCATGGAGGGCACGAAGTGCAGCGTGGTGACGCCCTCCTCCGCGATGAGGCGCGCGAGGTACGCCGGCTCCTGGTGCCCGCCCGGCTTCGCCACCACCAGCCGCGCCCCCACCATCAGCGGCCAGAAGAACTCCCACACGGATACATCGAAGCTGAACGGCGTCTTCTGAAGCACGGTGTCCGCTGGCGTCAGCCCGTACTCCCGCTGCATCCACAGCAGGCGGTTGACCACCGGGCCATGCTCGTTCATCGCCCCCTTGGGGCGGCCGGTGCTGCCCGAGGTGAAGATGACGTACGCGAGGCCGCCGGAGCTGGCCGTGGGAGGAGGAGCGTGCCGCGGCTGGAGGGCCACCACGTCCCAGCCGGAGTCCACGAGCACCACCCGGGCCTCGTGCGGAGGAAGGCGCGGCAGCAACCGCTCCTGTGCGAGCAGCACCGCGGGCCGCGCGTCCTCCAGCATCCACGTCAGGCGCTGCGAGGGGTATGCCGGGTCCAGCGGCACATAGGCGCCACCGGCCTTGAGGGTGGCCAGCAGGGCCACCACCATCTCCAGGGAGCGTTCCAGACACAGGCCGACGCGCACCTCCGGGCCCACGCCCAGCGAGCGCAGGTGCCACGCGAGCTGATTCGCGCGCGCGTCCAGCTCCGCGTACGTGAGGCGCGAGCCCTCGAAGGAAAGCGCCACCGCGTCGGGCGTGCGCCGGACCTGGGCCTCGATGAGGGTGTGGATGCAGGCCTCACGCGGGAGGTCGAAGTGCTCGCCGCTCCACTCGCGCAGGAGCTGGTGGCGCTCCGGGCCGGTCAACAGCGGCAGCTCCGCGAGGCGCCGGTTCGGGTCCTCCACGGCACCGGCCAGCAGCGTCTCCAGGTGGCCCAGGAGGCGCGCCATCGTCGGGGCCTCGAACAGGTCCGTGCTGTACTCCGCGCTGAGCCGCAAGCCCTGGGGCAGCTCGATGGCGTACAGCGTGAGGTCGTGCTTCGTCGTCTTCGTGTCGACGGGCAGCGCGTCCATCACCAGCCCGCGGGCTCGAAGCGGCGGCAGGGGCGAGTTCTGCAGGACGAGCATCACCTGGAACAGCGGCAGGTGGCTGGAGCTGCGCTCCACCTTGAGCGCCTCCACCAGCTTCTCGAAAGGCACGTCCTGGCGCGCATAGGCCTGGAGCGTCGTCTCGTGCACGGCCTCCAGCAACGCGCGGAACGAGGTGTCCCCCGACATCTGGGTGCGCAGGGCCAGGGCGTTGATGAACAGCCCGATGAGTCCTTCCAGGTCGGCGCGGTTGCGGCCCGCGATGAGCGAGCCGACCGTCAGGTCCGTCTGCCCCGTGTAGCGGTACAGGAGCGCCTTGAAGGCGGCCAACAGGACGACGAAGAGCGTCTTCCCCTCGCGCTGGCCCAGGGCCTTGAGCGCCTCGGTGAGCGCCGGGGACAGCATCCGCACCTGCCGCTCTCCGCGCGAGCCGAGCACGGCGGGACGCGGCTTGTCGGCGGGCAGCTCCAGGCGGGCCTTGGGGTCCAACCGGGAGCGCCACCAGGCGAGCTGCTCCTCCAGCACCGGGCCCCGCAGCCATTCGCGCTGCCACGCGGCGTAGTCCGCGTACTGGAGCGGCAGCGGCGCCAGCGGCGAGGGCTGCCCCTCGGCGAAGGCCTGATACACGGCGGCCAGCTCGCGCACGAGCACCCCCAGGGACCAGGCGTCGGTGACGATGTGGTGCGTGTTCACCAGGAGCAGGTGCGCGTCCGGGGCGAGCCGGAGCAGCACGGTGCGCAGCAGGGGCCCCCGCTCCAGGTCGAACGGCCGCCGCGCCTCGGTGGAGATGCGCTCCCAGGCCAGCGCCTCCGGGAGCTCCACCACCTCCAGAGGCACTTCCATGCCGGTGGAGATGCACTGGACGGGGAGCCCCTCCTCCACGGTGAGGGTGGTGCGCAGCGCCTCGTGCCGGTCCACGAGCTGCTGGAGGCCGCGCTCCAGCGCCTCCAGGTGGAGCTCACCGGACAGCCGCACCACCACGGGCATGTTGAAGAGGGCGCTGCCGGGGTTCCACTGCTCCAGGAACCACATCCGCTCCTGGGAGAAGGAGGGAGGCGCCCGCCGGGACCTGCGGGCCTTCTCACGCAGCAGCCGCGCGAGCCGGGCCCGCTTCTCATCGGGAGTCAGCGTCATCTTCCACCTACCTCTCGGGGTTCACCGCCCAGACGGGCCTGGAGGAACTGCCGCGCCGCCTCAAGCGCCGCGTCCACGCCCTCGCGGCGCGTTCCCTCGCCCCAGGCCAGCTCCGGTCCGCCCTCGGCACGTCCCTCCACGACCGGTGTCACCTGGGCCAGGAGCGCCCCCGCGTCCACGCCGCGCGCACACAGCTCCGGCGCCGCCGCGGCGAACATCACCACCTTGCCGCCCTGCGTGCCCGTGAGCACCACCGCGGAGGACGCGGCGGCCTCGCGGACCGCGCTGGCGACGGCGCGAAGCTGCTCCACGGGAGCCTCCCCCAGGTGGCTGACCACGAGCGTGGCGTCCCCCAGCTTCATCGCGCTCGCGATGAGCGAGCGGGCCAGCTCCGCCCGCCGGGCCTTCGTGGCCTCCCTGCTCCGGCCGGGCTTCTCCTCGTTCAGCCGCTGCGTCATGTGCCCGAGCTTCTCGCGAAGCTCCGACAAGCGCGGCGGAAGGGGAGGGGGCCAGTCCTCCAGCTTCTTCGCGAGCGCGGCGAGGCGGCCGGCCCGCTCCCGCCGCTCCAGCCGGGGGATTTCCTCCAGCTCGGCCTCCATCGCCTCCAGGTCCTTGCGCAGGAGCTCCACCGATTCCCCGGGGCTCATGAACGGAGGGACGAAGCGCTGGGGGATGGCGTCGAAGCCCACCACCGCGTCCCCGTCGATACGGCGCAGGTAGCCCCGGGCGGCCGGCAGCAGCGAGCCGTTGGCGAAGCGCTGCAACAACCTCCACCCCGCCTTGCGGTGCGGGAGCAGGTGGTCGGTGTAGACGATGCAGTAGCGGGGAAGCGGCCTGTCACCGCGCAGGCTCTTGAACTCGTCCGCGCCGGCCCCCGTCTCGATGGCCACGCCCCGGTCCACGGCCTCCTTCAGCAGCAGGCTGTTGAGGATGCGGTACAGCCCGACCTCGCGGGGAACGCCGAGGTCATACCCGGCGACGGGCGACCAGAGGACATCTCCCACCACGGAGATGCCGTAGAACACGTCGATTCGCCCGTCCTTCACCAGCGCGCGGAGGTGAATCGGCCCGCCGCGCAGGGCGGCCTCGAAGTACTCGGGGCGGACGTCGGGGTTCGTCCGGTACTTCTCCCGGTTGAGCATCCGGTACAGCTCCGCCAGCCGGGGGGCGCAGCCGGGCACGTCCCGGGCATCCACGAGCTGGTAGCCGGACGTCTCCAGCAACCGCGCATCCCGGCGGCGGTTCTCCCGCACCTTGCGGTGGATTTCCTCCCCGTGGGCGAGCCCCATCCGGGTGTAGGGCGTGTAGAGGGCGGAGTAGCCACACTCCGTCAGCGTGTCGAGCAGCGGCGCGTGCGTGGCGGGGCTCAGCGCCGGGAAGGCGATGGCATGTCCGGGGAAGCGCTCCGTGAGGAAGCGCGTGAGGCGCCGCACCTGGTCGGCGGACAGCAGCGGCGTGGTGTTGCGCAGCGTGGGCCAGTTGTCCACGAAGATGCACTTGTTGATTCGCGAGGCCTTGAGCACCCCACCCAGCCCCTGAAGGACGCGGCTGACCACCCGCCTGGCGACGGGCCCGAAGCCCTCGTTGTCCGCGATGGCCGCGCGCTGGTTGGTGATGTAGCGGGCGAAGAGGGAGAAGGCGCCCGTGTTGCCGTACTCCGCGTCGTTGATGGAGAGGGGCAGGAGCAGCCCGTCCAGCTCGACGAGCCGGAAGGTGGTCCGCTCCGAGAAGAACGCCATGGCGCCCTGCTGGAAGAGGGGGACGAGGAAGTCCCGGGCCCTGCGCCCCGCCTCCGTGTCCGGCCACGGGGCGGAGGTGATGTCGCGCTCGTCGTAGAGGTTCATGGTGCGTGCGGAGTCAGTCGAGGAGGTGGAGGCGCCCGGAGAGCGCCCGTTCAAGGGTGTCCGCGGGCCCGCGCGTCAGGCCGTCCTACCGAGGCGCTCATCGAGGTACCGCCGCGCCGCATCCAGCGCCGCCTGGATGCCGTCGGGGCGCGAGCCCCCGCCCCAGGCCACCTCCGGCGCGCCGCCGCCCTTCCCGTCCACGGCCGGCGCGACATGCGCCATGAGCTGGCCGGCGTCCACGCCGCGCTGGAGCAGCGCCTGCGTCGCCGCGG
Source organism: Myxococcus sp. RHSTA-1-4 (assembly GCF_020037125.1). Lineage (GTDB taxonomy): Bacteria > Myxococcota > Myxococcia > Myxococcales > Myxococcaceae > Myxococcus. The sequence continues at coordinate 146,014 of NZ_JAIQDG010000017.1, read as the reverse complement.
TGACGAGCACCACCTTCTCTCCACGCATGGCGGTCAGCACCACGGCGGCGCTGCCGGCGTGCTGCTTCAGACAGTCCACCACGTCCTTCAGGTGCCGCGACGAGGCGTCCCCCAGGTGCTGGGCCACCAGGGAGGTGTCTCCCAGCCGCGCCGCGCCCGCGAGCAGGCGCTGGGCCTCCTCCACGGGCGAGGTCTTCTCCTCGGGAGCGCTGGCCTTGCGCCGCTGGCGTTGCTCCAGCGCCTCCAGCCGCCCGCGCAGCTCCACCACCCGCTTCGGGGGCTGCGGCCAGTTGTGGAGCTTCTGCGACAACGGGGTGAGGGCCCGGGCCAGGGCCTCGCCCTCCAGGGCGGAGGCCTCCTCCAGCGCTCGCTCCAGCGAGGCCAGCTCCTGGCGCAGGGACTCCGCCGCCTCGCGAGGGCTGAGGCCGGTGGGCGGCGTGAAGACCTCGGGCATGCGGTCGAAGCCCACCACCCCGTCACCGTCGATGCTCCGCAGGTACGACTTCGACGACGGCAGCAGGGCCTCGTTGGCGAAGCGCTGGAGCAGCCGCCACCCCGCGCGCCGCCACGCGGGCAGGTGGCCGGTATGGACGGCGTTGTAGCGGGGCACCGGCTTGTCGCCGCGCCGGCTCTTGAACTCGTCCGCGCCGGCGCCCAGCTCGACGGTCAGCCCGTGCTCCATCGCCTCCTGCATGAGCTGATACACGAGCCCCCGGTACAGGCCGAGCTCCTGCGGGAGGCTCAGGTCGTACCCGAACCAGGGAGAGAAGACGACGTCGTCATTCACCGTGAAGGCGTAGAACCCGTCGATGCGGCCATCCTTCACCGCCACGCGGAAGCGGAGCGTGCGGTCTCTCAGCGCGTGCTCGAAGAACTTCTCCGTGACTCGCAGGTTCGTCGAGTACTTCTCCTCGTTCAGCGCGCGGTACAGCTCCAGCAGCCGGGGCGCACAGCCCGGCAGGTCGGCGCCGTCCACCAGCTTGTAGCCGGCCGTCTCCAGGAGCCGCGCGTCCCGGCGGTGGTTCTCCCGCACCTGGCGGCTCAGCTCGGCCTTGAAGGGCAGGAGCATCCGCGTGTGGAACGCGTAGATGAAGCCGTAGCCCTCCGCCCGGAGGTTGTTGAGCAGTGGCGAGTGCGTGGCCGGGTTCACCGACGGAAAGACGATGGCGTGCCCGGGGAAGCGCTCGGCCAGGAAGCCCGTGAGCCGCCGCACCTGCTCCGGCGTCAGCATGGCGCCCAGGTTGCGCAGCACCAGCCAGTGGTCCACGTAGACGCACCGGTCGATGCGCGCGGCCTTGAGCATCAGCCCCAGGCTCCGGAGCACGCGGCGGATGGCCCACCCGGACGCGCCGCCCCAGTTCCTCGCGTCCATCATCGCGAGCTGGACGGTGATGTAGCGGGCGAAGTTGGAGAACAGCGGCGAGTTGTCGTACTCCGCGTCGTTGATGGCCACGGGGATGAGCAACCCGTCCATGCCGACGACGCGGTACGTCGTCCGGTCCGACACGAAGGCCGTGCTGCCCTCGCGCAGCAGCGGGCTCAGATAGTCGCGAGCGAACCGCCCCTCCGGTGTCTCAGGCCACGGAATCGCAGAGAGTGCGTGCTCGTCATAGAGAATCATCAAGTCTGAGAATCCAATGATACCTGAGACAAAATCAACGCACCCCCCGGCTCCCTCCCCGAGGGGTAGGCGCACGCGGAGAACACTCTCCGTATGAGGCGCCAGACACCCAGCACTTCCCGGGTGCTGGCGTCCGGCGGGGCGGCCGGCTTCAGCGCTCGCGGACGACGGCCAGCGGCGCCAGCGAGCCGCCCTGGGCCAGGTTCATCATCGGCGTGGGTGAGACACGCACGAAGCAGCCCTCCGCGCGCTCGTCGTTCCACACGTACGGGTTGAGGTCCATGTGGAGCTCTTCGTAACGGATGCCCGTGCCGTCCAGGACGGGGTAGGGCTCCTTCGTCGTGTGGATGCGCTCCTGGATGACCCACGGCTCCGTCAGGGCCTGCTTCAGGGTGGCGTCCCAGGTCTCCGCGTCGGCCACCCAGCCCAGCACCACGCCCGTGCCGCCATAACCGGTGGCCGGCTTGAGGACGAAGCGCTCGCGGTTCGCCGAGACGAAGGGGAGCAGGTCCACTTCCTTCCCGCCGTAGGACGTCGTGCTCTCGCGAACGACCCGGGTCCAGGGGATGTGGCGGGCCAGCGCCTCACGGACGTCCGGCGCGAACAGGTGCGCATTCGTGGGCGTGCTCAGCGCGGCGAAGAGCACCTTGCTGTTCAGCACGCAGAGCTGGAACATCCCGTTCATGAAGTACGCCGCGCCGTCGACGAGCGCCCGCATCACCGGGTGGTCCGGGCCGCAGCCGACAATCAGCCCGCCAAACCCGACGCTGGAGATGAAGGTGACGACGTCCACGCGGAAGTCGCGCACGTAGAGCCGGCCGTCCCGGTACGTCCACTCGTCCTCGGAGGTGACGTGCTGGAAGTGCACCCCCTGCGCGGGGAGGTACTCCTGGAGGAGCTGCTCCTCGTCCACGTCATCCGGGCCGGCGGGGCCGAAGAGGGCGAGCTGCGGCATGCCATCACGGCCCATGCGCGCGTGGTTGGCCTTCAGCGCGTCGATGATGTTGGGGGCGGTGCGCGGCAGGACGACGTCGTAGCGGCGCGAGAAGGCCTCCAGAACGGGCGTGGCGGAGAACGCCTCGCCGAGGAGGTGCATGATGAGGTAGCCGCCGGGGGCGGGGTTGTACTCCATGAAGCGCAGGACGCCGTCCGGGTCGACGAAGCCGTCCAGGCGTCCGACGATGGCCGGCATCCGGCTGTCCCCGTCCACGCGCATCAGGAGCTCTTCCCAGTCCTGGACGCCCAGCTCGCGGCGGAAGGCCTCGTCCCGGCAGGCGTGCCGATACACCGCCTCGATTCCCCGCCTCACCGCGAGGGTGGCGCGCTGGTGTTCCACCAGCTGCTGGGGAGTGATGAAGCGCGGGCGAAGCACGTGATACAGCGAGCGGCTCTTGTAGGTCACCCGCTCCGCGAGCGTGCGCTGGAGGAGCAGCTCATGGGTCCGTCGCAAGACCTCGCCCTGGAGCAACCCGTCGTAGAAGGAGATGGCTTCGGTCAGCTCGTTGCCTGGCATGGCGGGCGAGTATTCCACACCGCCCCCACCCTCGCGCATGCCGCCCGGCCCGCGTCACCGCCGGGGTGCTCCGCTCCCAGCCCGGCCCGCGAGAATGACCTTTCGCAGCCGCCGCACGGCGTCCGGTATCCGCCTGGCGTCCGTGCCTCCGTAGCCAAGGACGAGTCCCTGGCGGGAGTCCCCTGCCAGGTAGCAGGCGGAGAGCGGCATGGCCCAGAGTCCCTCCTTCGCGGCGCGCTCGGAGATGGCCCGGTCCTGAAACCCCTTGGGTAGCGCCGCCACCAGGTGCATGCCCGCCCGGGCGCCGAGCACCTCCACCGTGCCGCCCAGCTCCCGCGTGAGCGCATCCACGAGCACGGTGCGCCGCTCGCGGTAGAGCTGCCGCGTCTTCCGCAGGTGGCGCGCGAAGTGGCCCTCGGTGATGAAGTCCGTCAGCACGGCCTGGAAGAGCGTCGGCGGGAAGATGTCCATCGCGTCGCGCACCCGGGCGAAGCGGGGAACCAGGTCCGCCGGGAGCACCAGGTAGCCCACGCGCAGCGCGGGGAAGAGCACCTTGCTGAAGGTCCCGATGTAGATGACGCGCGCATCCCTATCCAGCCCCTGCAACGCGGAGATGGGAAGGCTCTCGTAGCGGTACTCGCTGTCGTAGTCGTCCTCGAGAATCCACGCGCCGCTGCGCTGTGCCCAGTCCAGGAGCTGGAGCCGGCGTGTCGCGCTCAGCGTCCCCCCGAGCGGATACTGATGCGAGGGCGTCACGTAGGCGGCCCGGGCGTTCGCGCAGCGGGCGATGCCGGCGCTCACGTCCAGCCCCTCCTCGTCCACCGGCACCGGCACCAGCCGGGCACCCGCCATCGTGAGCACGTCCCGCGCTCCGGCGTAGCCCGGCTCCTCCATCCACACGGGGCTGCGCGGGTCGAGCAGCACGCGGGCCGACAACTCCAGGGCCTGCTGCGAGCCACTGACCACCATGATCTGCTCCGGCTCGCACCGGACGGCTCGCGACGTCCGCAGGTACTCCGCGAGCGCCTCGCGGAAGGGCCGGTACCCCATGGGGTCCCCGTAGGCGAGCTGGCTCCGGGTGGGGTTTCGCGAGTGCCGGGCCATCAGGGAGGACCACACCTGGAAGGGGAACGGGTCCAGCGCGGGTGCGCTCAAGCGGAAGGCGCCATGGCCGCCGAGCCAGGGAGCCGCCGTGGGGCTCAACAGCTCCGAGGCCCGCGAGACGACGCGCTTGCCGGGACGCACCTGCGCCGCCGCGCCGCGAGCCATCTCACGCGCATCCGGCGGAGGCCCTTCGTCGGGCAGCGAGTGGGCCACGAACGTTCCCGCGCCCACGCGGCTCTCGAAGTAGCCCTCGGCGAGGAGCTGCTCGAACGCGCCCAGGATGGGGATGCGGGAGATGCCCAGCTCGGAGGCCAGACTGCGCGTGGACGGGAGCCGCTGCCCCGCCCGCAGCCTGCGGTCGACGATGGCCTCGCGGTAGCCCTCGTAGACCTGCCGGTACAGCGGCACCGGCGAGCGACGGTCCACCGCGATGATGGGCAGGATTCCCGAGGGGGCTCGCTTCATGCCCGGAGGATAATGGTCATGGGGAAACCGGCGGAAGCGGTCATCGGGCATGACCACCCGGGAGCGGCCCTCGCGGGCCCCGCCTCAGTGCTGCCACCCGGCGGGGCCGGCCCCCTGCGCGCCCGGCGCCGAGCCTCCCGCCGCGGCCTCTCCCGCGCCTCCCTCGGACTGGCCGAGGAAGTCGTCCAGCGCGCCCACGTCGATGGGCTTGCGGAACACCGCGTCCACCAGCGCCAGGTTGGCGCGGTTCTGCCCGCGCACGTCCATGCCGGTGACGATGGCCAGCAGCGTCTGCGGTGACTTCTTGCGCAGCTCGCGCGCCAGCTCCCACCCGCTCATCTCCGGCATGACGGCATCCAGCAGCGCTGCGTCGAAGCGGCGCCGGTCCCACATCCCCAGCGCCACCTCCGGGCTGTGGGCCACCTGCACGTCGTAGCCCTCCTCGCTCAGCACCTCGGCCATCATCCGCGCGTTGTCCAGGTCGTCGTCCACCACCAGCACGCGCCGCGTCTGCTGGAAGCGCCTGGGCGCCCCCGGCCGCGTCACCTCCGCGCGCGCCACCTCCTCTCGGGACGCTTCCAGAGCCGCGGCTTCATGCACGCGCGGCAGCCGCACCACGAAGGCCGCCCCCACGCCGGTGCTGCTGTTCTCCGCCGTCAGCTCGCCGCCCCAGCGCTCCACCTGTGCGCGCGCCACCGCCAGGTACAGCGAGAGCTGTGGCGCCCCCGAGTCCCGCCGCAGCGGGTCGAAGAGCTGCGTCAGTTCCTCCACCGCGTACGGCGGGCCCTCGTCCTCGATGCGCAGCGTCAGCCACGGCTCGCCTTCCGCGCGGGTGATGACGCGCAGCCGGCCCCCGGACTCCATGCGGTCCCTGGCCGCCAGCAGCAGGTTCACCACCAGCTCGCGGAAGAAGCCCGCGTCCGCCCGCACCTTCCCCGGCCCTCCCAGGTCCAGGTCCACGTGCACCGGGTGCTCGCGCTGCTCCAGCTCGCCGCGCGCCAGCTCCAGCGCCTCGCGCACCATCTGGTCCACCACCACGTCCGTGGGCTGCTCCTGGGTGCGCTGCACGTTGAACTCCTGCAGCCGCGCCACCAGCTCGCCAATCTGCCCCACCGTCCTGTCCAGCGCCTCCAGGTGCTCGGGCTTGAACTCGCGCCGCAGGAGGGTGATGCGCAGCCGCAGCACGTTGAGGAAGTTGTTGAGGGCATGCGCCGCGCCGCTGGCGAGCTGCCCCAGCGCCTGCTGGCGGGTGCGCTGCAACAACCGCCCCTGCAGCCGGCGCAGCTCGCCGTGCGCGCTCTGCAGCGCCTTGGTCTTGTTGGCGGCCTCGGTGCGGTCGGTGAACGTCTGGATGGCGCCGGCCAGCTCGCCCTCCTCCTCCCACACGGGCGTGGCGCTCATCTCCAGCGTGGCCTCCCCCCCGCTGGGCCGCTCCACCACCATCATCACCCCGCGCACCGGCCCCTTCTCCTTGAGCGCGCGCAGGAAGGGCATGTCCGCGACCTTGAAGGGCTCCCCCGTGGGGTGGCGCGCGTTCACCTGGCCCAGCACCGGGCCGAGCGTGTTGGTCCCCCGCGTCCCCACCACCGCGCGCATGGGCAGCCCCATCAGCCGGCTCACCGGCGGGGTGGCGAACGAGACGGTGCCGTCCACCTCCGCCAGCAGGATGCCCACGTCCACCTGGTTGAGCACCGACTCCATCACCGCCGCCTCGCGGAAGCGCACCTCCTCCGTCTTCAGCACCCGCGCGTAGGAGGCCTGCGCGGCCGCGTGCGCCTCCCACACCAGGTCGGCGATGAGCGTCGCCACCTCCGGCTCGATGAAGCCCTCGTTGCGGCGCGCGTAGACGTACAGCAGCACCTCTTCCAGGGACTTGAACTCGCGCGACAGGTCCTCGGCCTCGAAGTTCTGGCTGTAACGGAAGATGCCGTGCGGGCGCACCACCTCCGGCCACAGCCGGACCGCGTCGTCTCCCCGGTCCTTCAACAGCCGGGTCAGCTCGTCGAGCAGCCGGCGCAGCGGCGCGCGCAAATCCCGCCCGGGGACGTCCACGTCATGCGTCTCCGCCCGCAAGCGCTTCGCCCACAGGCGTGCCACGCGCTCGCGCTCTTCGTCGAGCAGGTCGGAGAGAGCCTGGATGGGGTTCACGGCAGCCACGTTCAAGTCCCAAGGTGTACACGCGTGCCCATCATGGCCACCCGGCGCCTGCCTGGCCGCCCGCCCCCTCATCGCGCCCGCCGCGGCGCCCTCGCGTTGCCATCCACCGCCACACGGCCCACCTTGCATGGACGGATGGCAGGCACCGAGCGCAACAAGTACGACCTCCAGGAGCCACCCTGGCTGTCCCAGCAGGCCATGGCACAGCTCTTCCGCGGGGAGATCAGCCGCTCCGACACGTGGCGCACGCGGCTGGACACCACCACCAACTGGGCGCTCACCACCACGGCGGCGGTCATCTCCTTCGGCTTCGCCACGCCGCAGAGCTCGCATGTCACCTTCCTGGTGGGCATCTGGATGGTGGTGTCGTTCCTCCTCATCGAGGCGCGGCGCTACCGCTACTACGACTTGTGGAACCGCCGGGTGCGCCTGCTGGAGGACGGCTGGTGGGCGCCCATGCTCCGGCGGGAGCCCATCGACCCGGACGCGATGCGCGAGCTGGCGGTGGAGATGTCCCGGCCGCAGCTCCAGCTCTCGCTGTTCTCCGCCCTCTCCACGCGGCTCAACCGCGCCTACGGGCCCATCCTGATGGTGCTGATGGTCACCTGGTTCGTGAAGGTCTACAGCCACCCGAAGCCGCCCGAGGACTTCTCCGAGTTCATGGAGCGCGCCCACGTGGCCTGGGTTCCGGGCCCCCTGGTGATGGTCGTGCTGGCCCTGCTCACGCTGACCGCCACCTACCTCTTCATCTCCTCCTTCTTCGTCCGGGCTCCCATGGGGGAATTGCGCCCCCGGCCCCGGGGCCGCCGCGCGGCGCTGTGGGAGTCCTTCTACCGGCCCTATGCCATCCACCGGCGCCGCCGGCCCCGGCGGAGCCCCCCGCGCCCGAGCGCCACCACCGAACACTGAGGGTGTCCCCCGGGCAGCCCCTCGCGGCCGTGCCCTCCCGCCCGGGGAGCGGCCGGGGCGCCTGGGGGCGCCTGGGCTCATGGCCGCCATGCCCGCCGCTGAATGCCGGGTGAATTCGTCCTTTCGGGCCCTGGGGTTTTGTGCTGTGACTCCGCACCCATGGCGAACACCCGAACTGTCACGATCATCAATGGCGATGGCATCGGCCCCGAGGTGATGGGAGCCACCGTGCGCGTCCTCGAGGCGCTCAAGGTGCCCCTGGATTTCGAGCACAAGGACGCCGGCACCGAGGTGGTGGCGAAGTTCGGCACCAACCTCCCCCACGAAACGGTGGAGGCGGTGCTGCGCAACGGCGTGGCCCTCAAGGGCCCCACGGGCACGGTGGTGGGCGGCGGCCTGCCCTCGGCCAACGTGGGCCTGCGCAAGCGGCTGGACCTGTACTCGTCGCTGCGGCCCGTGAAGAGCGTGCCCAACGTGAAGACGCGCTACGAAGGCGTGGACCTCATCGTGGTGCGTGAGAACACGGAGGACCTCTACGCCGGCCTGGAGCACATCATCGTCCCGGGCGTGGTGGAGTCGCTGAAGGTCATCACCGAGAAGGCCTCCACGCGCATCGCCCGCTTCGCCTTCGAGTACGCCAAGAAGAATGGCCGCAAGAAGGTGTCGGCCGTCCACAAGGCCAACATCATGAAGCTGTCGGACGGCCTCTTCCTGGACTGCTGCCGCAAGGTGGGCCGCGAGTACCCGGAGGTCACCTACGAGGAGGTCATCGTCGACAACCTCTGCATGCAGCTCGTGAAGGACCCGACGCGCTTCGACGTGCTGGTGACGGAGAACCTGTACGGCGACATCGTCAGTGATTTGTGCGCGGGCCTGGTGGGCGGCCTGGGACTGGTGCCGGGCGCCAACATCGGCGAGCGCACCGCCGTCTTCGAGGCCGTGCACGGCACCGCCCCGGACATCGCGGGCAAGGGCATCGCCAACCCCACCGCGCTGATGATGTCCGCGGTGATGATGCTGGACTGGCTGGACCTGCGCGAGGCGGCCCGCCGCATGGAGGGCGCCATCCAGAAGGTGTACGGCAACGGCCAGATTCGCACCGGCGACCTGGGCGGCAGCGCCACCACCCGCGAGTTCACCGACGCCATCATCGCCGCGCTGTAGCCTCCAGCGCGGCAGAGGTGGCCACGGGCCCGGGACGCCTTCGCGGCGGCCCGGGCCTTGTCGTTTCAGCCCACCGTCACCTTGCGCACGCCCCGCGCCTCCAGGAGCGCGGGCAGCCGCTCGCGCTGGTCGCCCTGGAGGACGAGCGTGCCGTCCTCCACCACGCCTCCGCAGCCCAGCGCGTTCTTCAGCGCCTTGAGCCACACCTCGCGCTGGGGCGCGGGCAGCTCCAGGTGCTCCACCACCGTCACTTCCTTGCCGCCACGGCCCTTGCGCTCCATGCGCACCACGGCGCGCGCGGGGCCCTTCGGCTCGGGCTTCGCGGCGGGCGGGGCCACGGGCGCGGCGGGGGCCTGGGGCAGCGCCTCACGCTGCGCGGCCAGCGCCGCGAACGGGTTGTTGAACGGCGCCGCCGGGGCCGCGGGCGGCTCACCCTTCTTGTCGCGCTTGCCCATGGCGTCCCTGCTCAGTGGTTGTGGCCGGCGTGGTCGTCATGCCCCATGGGCATGGGACGCGGCGGGGGCAGCATGTCGAAGGCGGGGGCGCTCGGGTTGCCGTCCGCCATCACCAGCGCGTAGAGCAGCGGCGCGGACGGCAGGGCCTGGCGGCCGTTGACCACCACCAGCGGCGTCCCGCTGATCTGGTGCCGCAGGGCGTACGCCGAGTCCTCCTGCAGCTTGGCCGCCGTCGCCGGGCTGGCCATGCACGCGTCGAGTTGCATGCGCGACACCGAGCCGGACGAGGCAATCTCCAGCACCCGCTCCGTGTCCAGGATGGCCTGCGCGGCGAAGAGCTTCTCGCGCAGCTCCCAGTAGTCCTGCGCGCCCTCCAGGCAGATTTGGGCCTTGGCCGCCACGCACCGCACGCTGGGCGCGTCCGGGCCGCGCCGGGGAATCGCCGGGTTGCACGCGCCGTCCAGCGGGAACTGGCGGGCCTCCAGCGACATCTTCCCCTCCGGCACGCGCTTCTTCAGCACCGCCAGCTCCTCCACCAGCGCCTTGCAGTGGGGGCACTTGCTGTCCGTCCACTCGACAATCTTCACCGGCGCGTCCGCCGGCCCGTACAGCTTGCGCGCGGTCGCGAAGGCCGGCTGCGGCGTGCCCCGGCGGTACTGCGCCAGCCCGTCCGAGATGAACTGCTGCTGCTCCCGGTTCAGGCTCCGCAGGAACTCCTCCAGCGACGCGGGCGGAGGCGGCGCCTCCTGGCCGGAGGAGCTCACGGGCGCCGGGGGCAGCAGCGAGGCCACCGTGGGCGCGGACGCCGAGGGCGTGGCGCGCCCGGGCAGGAGCATCGCGACGAAGGCGGCGGCCGTCATTCCCACCGTCCACTTCAGCGTGGCGCCCCACTCGCCGCCCGCCGGCACCACCGGCCCGGGCAGCCCGAGCCCGGCCACGCCCGCGAAGGCCAGCACCAGCACGTAGGTGCCCACACAGGTGGGGCACACCGCGCCCGCGCCCGCGCTCGCGGCGGCGAAGACGGCCACGGACACCACGCCCGCGGCGGCCATCAGCCGCAGGCCGTTGGCCGCCGGACGCACCGGCCGGCCCGAGCGCGCCCACGCCAGGTACAGCGCGGACAGGCCCACCGCGACCAGGCCCCACACGAGGCCCAGTCCGGCCACGGGGATGCCGAGCAGCTCATGGACGCGGCTGGCGAAGGGCGAGTTCCACACCGTCTCACAGTTCACCGTGTCGGACACGCCGCACACGGTGGCGCCGCCACCGCGCAGGGTGACGAGCTGCATCCACTGGAAGATGGCGAGCCCGCTCTCGGCGAGGCCCAGCACCAGCAGCGCCAGCGCGCCACGGGTCGGCACCGGGGAAGGCGGAGGGGCCTTGGCCTGGGGGGCCTTGGAGGAGGACTTCGAACTCATGCGTGCTCCGGGGGCGGGGTCATCAGAACGAGGAGTCGGGCGGAGTCCGGGCCGTCGTTGGCGACGCCGTGCTCGGAACCCGCGGGGGCGAAGATGGAGGCGCCAGGGCCGTGCACTTCCTCCTCGGCGCCGACGCGGAAGCGGCAGCGGCCTTCCAGGACGACGTAGACCTTGTCCGAGGTGGCATGGCGGTGGGGCTTCTGGGCCTGCCCGGGCGCGAGGCAGTAGACGTCGAGGAAGAAGCGCCCGGACTGAAAGACGTTGTGCTTCCGGAGCTTCTCCGGGGAGAAGTCCTGGAAGGACGACAGGTGCTTCACATCCATCGTGGCATTCGCTCCTTCGCCTCTATATAGCGACGGACATGGAACCGCTGTCTCTGCATTTTCTTCACGAGGCGACGGGCGCCCGCTTCATGGACGTGGGCGGCCGGGAAGCCGTGGCCGGGTATGGAGACGGGGAGGGAGAGTACCGGGCGGCCCATGAGGCCGTCGCCCTCCATGACGCCTCCTACCGCGAAATCCTCCGGATAACGGGGGAGGACCGTGCCTCCTTCCTGCACGGCATGGTCACCCAGGAGGTGAAGAACCTGCCCGTCGGTTCGGCGGCCTACGCCGCCATGGTGAACGCCAAGGGGGCCATGGTGGCGGACGCCCGCATCCTCAAGCGGGAGGCGGACCTCCTCCTGGACCTGGAGCCCGGGACCGGCGCCAAGGTGCGGGAGTTCCTGGAGAAATACCTCATCTCCGAGGACGCGGAGCTGCACGACGCGACGGGGGAGCATGCGTTCCTCCGGCTCCTCGGCCCCCGTACGGCGGACGTGCTGACCGCCGCCCTGGGCGCCCCCCATGCGCCCCTGGCCTGGCACGCCACCCGGACGGCCTCGCTCGCCGGGCAGGAGGTCTGCCTGGTGGGGAGCCCCACGGTGGAGCCGCACGGGGTGGACGTGTGGGTGCCACGCGCGGGGCTGGAGCCGGTGTGGCGGGCCCTGACGGAGGCCGGCGCCGCGTTCGGGCTGAAGCCCCTGGGCTTCGAGACGCTGGAGCTGCTGCGCGTGGAGGCCGGGGTGCCCCGGTACGGGCAGGACATGGTGGACACCACCATTCCCCTGGAGGCGAACCTCGCGAGCGCCATCTCCTACAACAAGGGCTGTTACATCGGGCAGGAGGTCATCGCCCGGGCCACGTTCCGCGGGCACATGAACCGCAAGCTGACGGGGCTATTGCTGGGCGACGCGGACGCCGCGCCGGGCACGGAGCTGCGGCGGGGCGAGAAGAAGGTGGGCTGGCTCACCAGCGTGGTGCGCTCGCCGGCGAAGGGGCAGCGCGTGGCGCTGGGCTACGTGCACCGTGACTCGTTGGACGCGGGCACGGAGCTGACGCTGGCGGAAGGCCCGGCCACCGCGAAGGTGGCCCCCCTGCCCTTCACCGCCTGAGGCCCTGGCGCGCGGAGTGTCCGCTCGGGCACAGTAGAGCGCGGTCGCCGGGCTGACTCCGGCGCGAACGGAAGGACTTCATGGCCCCGCGCTCCACGCCCCGCCCGCCGTGGCTGCTCGCCACGCTGGCACTGCTCACGCTGACCGGCTGCTTCGACGTCGTGCAGGAGCTGTGGCTCAACCCGGACGGCTCCGCTCGCGTGGTGGTCGACCTGGGCATCCCCACGTCCCTGGGCGCACTGGCGAAGGCCATCGGCGGCAAGGAGCTGCTGGAGCAGGTCGGGGAGCAGCGCGAGCAGTTGCAGGCGGCGGTGGCCAATGACCCGAACGTCGTGGAGCTCGTGCTCCGGCAGTACGAGGATGGCGACCAGTTCCACCTCGTCCAGGAGCTGACGGTGAAGGATGCCTCGAAGCTCCCGGAGCTGTTCCGGAAGGTCAGTGAGAGCACGGGCAGCCAGCAGCAGGGCTCGGGCACCTGGGACTTCCGCATCGAGCGCGATGGCGGCGACTACGTCTTCACGCAGCGCTTCGTTCCGGACAAGGCGCCCACCGCCGAGGACGGTGATGACGCGGCCGCGCAGGTGGGGCAGGTGCTCGCGAAGGAGATGGTGAAGGCCCTCCTCGCGAAGAACTCCATCACCGTCCGCGTGCACGGGCCGAGCATCGGCGAGACGAACGGCACGGTGAACGAGAAGAAGGACACGGTGGAGTGGAAGGTCAGCCTCGCGGAGCTGGTGGACGGCCCCGCGGAGGGCCGCGAGTTCCGCGCGGTGGTGCACTCGGGCGAGCCCCTGTGGCTGTGGCCGGTGGTCATCGGCGTGCCGCTGGCGGTGCTGGGGCTGGCCATCTCCGCCGCCCGGAAGCGGCGCTCGTTCGGCGGGTGACCTCCGCACACGGGAGGCCTTCACTCAACGCAAGCTGAAGCCGCCCGCCAGCAGCAGACCCACCGCGCCTCCGCCCAGCACCAGCCAGACGGAGTTGACGCGGAAGCGGATGAGCAGCACCGCGGACACGACGGCGAGCCCCACCGTCCACACGTCCACCAGCGCCGCGCGCCCGAGCTGCCATGTCACCACGGCCATCAGCGCCAGCGACGCCACGTTGACGCCGTCCAGGAAGGCACCCGCCGACCAGGAGCGGCGGATGCGGGGCACGAGGGGCCCGCTCAGCGCGACGAAGAAGAAGGCGGGCAGGAAGATGCCCACCGTGGCCACCACCGCGCCGGACGCGCCGCCCAGCACGTAGCCGATGAAGGTGGCCGTGGTGAAGACGGGCCCCGGCGTCACCTGCCCCACGGCCACCGCGTCCAGGAGCTGCGCCTCCGTGAGCCAGCCGTAGCGCTCCACCAGGTCCGAGCGCAGGAAGGCCAGCAGCACGTAGCCGCTGCCGTACAGCACCGAGCCCACCTTCAGGAAGAAGAGGAAGAGGCCGTGCAGGGTGAAGGGCACGGCGGTGGCAACGGCGCCCGTCACGGGGAGCGGCCACAGGGGAAGCACGGCCGCCCTGGTGGAGGTGGAGCCCGTCCTGTCGGGTGAAGCACGCTCCGAGCCCTGCTCTGGAGGCGCCCCCCGCGCGGGCTCCGAGCCACGCCCCGAAGGCGGCCCGGGCGGCGGTCCACGCAGCCGGCGCTCCCCCGCGCGCCACAACAGCACCGCGAGCCCGGCCAGCAGGAGCAGCAGCAGCTCATGGACGCCCAGGAAGGACGCCACCACCGCGGCCACGCCCACGATGGCGGCGAGCGGCGTCTTCACCACGCTGCGCAGCAGGCCCCAGAGCGCCTGGAGCACCACGGCGATGATGACGGCCTTCACGCCGTAGAGCAGCGCGTCCACCCGGGGCAGGCTCCCGAAGCGCGCGTACGCCCAGCCGATGGTGCCGACGATGAGGAACGCCGGGAGGATGAAGCACGTCCCCGCCACCACCAGCCCGGGCCAGCCGCCCCGCTTGTGGCCGATGTGGATGGCCAGCTCCGTGGAGTTGGGCCCGGGAATGAGGTTCACGGCGCCGAGCAGGTCCACGAACTCGTCGCGCGTGAGCCACTTCCGGCGCCGCACCACCTCGTCCTCCATCATCGCGATGTGGGCCGCGGGGCCACCGAAGGCGGTGGTGCCCAGCCGGAGGAAGAGGAGCGCCAGCTCCTTCAGCGCGGTGGCGCGGTCCGGAGCAACGGTGGTGACGTCATGAGCGGACGGCGGCGACATGAGCGGCACCCTATCCCGCGAGCCGGGGACAGGGTGCAACGACTCGACGACGGGAGCGCGCGCTAGATTCGCCCCTCGGCCTGCTGCTGGCGCTCGATGCTCTCGAACAGGGCGCGGAAGTTGCCGCCGCCGAAGCCCTGGTCGCCCTTGCGTTGGATGATTTCGTAGAAGAACGGGCCCGCCGACGGCTCCTTGTAGAGGCTGGCCGCGTCCTTCATGAAAATCTGGAGCAGGTAGCTGTGCTCCTTGTCCCCGTCGATGAGGATTTCCAGCTCGCGCAGCGTCTGGATGTCCTCGTCGATCTTCTTGATGCCCAGCTGCTGGATGCGCTCGGGCAGCGCGTCGTAGTACGTGCCCGGCGTGGGCATGAACTCGATGCCCGCGCTCCGGCGCATGTCCTTCACCGCGCTCAGGATGTCCTTCACCGTGAGCGCCAGGTGCTGCACGCCGTCGCCCCGGTGGTCCTCGTTGAAGAGGTTGATCTGCGACGCCTTGAAGAACGGCCGGTAGGGCTCGTTGTTGGCGAACTTCACGCCGCTCCTCGGGTCCCACATCACCTCGGACTTCAGGCCGCTGCCGTGCGCCCGCTTCTCCTTCGCGGCCACGTCGTCCGTGTGGAACTCGATGTGCCAGAACTTCTCGAAGCCCATGACGTGCTCCATCCACAGGAGCATGGGCCGCATCGTCTGGAAGTTGGACGTGACGTGGTCCACCCGGCCGAAGCCGTACTTGTTCTTCCCGCCCTTCGGCGTCGGGTGGCGGACGTAGCCCGGGTACAGGTCGCTGTAGCCCTCGCGCTGGATGAAGCGGAAGGTGGTGTCACCGAAGGGCGTGGTGATGGAGAACATCGCCAGCTTCCCGCCGCGGGCATCCGTGAAGCGCTGGATGTCGGTGATGAAGGTGGCCCCCCGCTGGTCCAGCAGGCGGAAGGCCTTCTCCGCGTCCTCCACCTCGAAGTTGAGGGTGCCCACCCCGTCCGGGTGCTTGCGCAGCCAGCGCCACGCGCGGCCACCCTCGCCCACCGGCTGGCTCACCATCAGCACGATGTCGCCCGCCTGGAACACCGCCGACTTCTGCCGGCCCTGCGCGTCCAGCTCCGGCGACGACACGCCCAGCTCCGCGAAGTCCAGCCCCTTCGTGTAGAAGTTCCGGCTGCGCTCCAGGTCGTGCACGTACCAGTGCACGCTCTCCAGCGTCTTGATGCCCAGCGACTCCAGCCTGGCCATGTCGTGCCTCCGTGAGCCTGCGAGTGTCAGGCCGGCGCCGCGTCGGGCTGCCGGTCCGGGTGTGCCGCCTGGAAGGCGGGCAGCTCGTTGCACGCCGCCTCGATGCGCAGCAGCGTGGGATACGGCGTCAGGTCTACCGCGAAACGCCGGGCCCCGTAGAGCTGGGGCACGAGGCAGATGTCCGCCAGCGACACCTCGTCCCCCACACAATAACGGCCGGCCAGGGGCTTCACCGCCGCTTCCAACGCCTCCAGTCCCCGGACATTCCAGTGCGCGCCCCAGGCCTTGTCGTCCGCCTTCAGCTCACCCTTGATGCGTTGCAGCACGGCCAGGTTCTGCAAGGGCTGGATGCCCGAGTTCACCATCTCCGCCAGCATGCGCGTCTTGGCCTGGAGGTAGAGGTCCTTCGGCAGGAAGGCGGGGGACGGGAAGCGCGCCTCCAGGTACTCCAGGATGGGGAGCGACTGGGACAGCCGGCGCGCGGTGCCATCGTCCTCGGTCCACTCCAGCGTGGGCACGGTGCGCATGGGGTTGAGCGCCCGGTACGCCTCCGTGTTCTGCTGCCCGCCGTCCTGGAGCAGGTGCACCGGCACGTACTCGAACTTCAGGCCCTTGAGGTGCAGTCCCAGGCGCACCCGCCACGAGGCGGACGAGCGCCAATAGTTATGGAGCCTCAGCGCCTTCATACCTTCCTCACCGTCTGGGAGATGCGGCCGAAGACGCTGTTGCCTTCCGCGTCCAGCATCTCGATGTCGATGGTGTCGCCGGGCTTCATGAAGGGCGTCTTCGGCTTGCCCTCCTCAATCGTCTCGATCATCCGGCGCTCGGCGAGGCAGGAGATGCCCCGGGCGCGGTCCTCGTTGGACACGGTGCCGCTGCCGAGGATGGTGCCCGCGGTGTAGCTGCGCGTCTTGCAGAGGTGCTGGACGAGGTCGAAGAAGGAGAAGTGCATCTCCGGGCCGGCGTCGGTGTCACCCACCTGCACGCCGTTGAGCACGGACTGCAGGCGCAGGTGGATGCGGCCCTCGCGCCAGGCCGGGCCCAGCTCGTCCGGCGTCACCGCGAAGGGGCTGAAGGCGGTGGCGGGCTTGCTCTGGAAGAAGCCGAAGCCCTTGGCCAGCTCGTCGGGGATGAGGTTGCGCAGGGACACGTCGTTGGCCAGCATCAGCAGCTTGACGTGCTTCTCCGCGTCCGCGGCCTTCGTGCCCTGGGGCGTGTCGCCGAGGATGACGCAGACCTCGCTCTCGAAGTCCAGGCCCCACGCCTCGTCGGCCAGGGGGATGTCGGCGGTGGGCGCGAGGAAGTCGCCGGAGCCGCCCTGGTACACCAGCGGGTCGGTCTTCAGCGTGGGCGGCGGCTCCGCGTTGCGGGCCTTGCGCACCAGGATGACGTGGTTGAGGTAGGCACTGCCGTCAATCCACTCGTAGGCGCGTGGCAGCGGAGCATGGAGGGCGCGAACGTCGAGCGGGCGGCTCTGCACCGTGCCCGCCTCGAGCTGCGCGGCCAGGGCGCGGAGCTGCGGCTCCTTCGTGTCCCAGTCGTCCAGCGCGGCCTGCAGCGTCAGGGCCACGTTGGTGGCCAGTGCGTAGGCCGAGTTGTCCCGCTTGACGACGATGAGCCGGCCGTCACGGGTTCCGTCCTTGAGCGTCGCGAGCTTCAATTCCGGGCTCCCCGGCGGCCCATTGGGGGAACGGCGGGCCGCCATTCGTGGCCCGGCTTTTCCGCCGGGGAACCGGGGGTGTCAAGCGTGACGATGCGCCCGCCACCCCGAGCAGAGGATTACGGGCAGGAGGTACGTGGCGTCAGGCTCGTGGAGAAGTTCGCGCCGGAGTTGCTGTCCCACTCTCCATTGGCTGTCGCGGCCACCTCGATGTTCCACAGGTTCTGGTTGCCGTATGGGTCCCAGCCGTAGAAGAAGACGTGGCTCTCCGTGGCGGTGGGCTGCTCGCACACCCACACGCCCTCCTGGCCGCCCGCGGCGAAGTGCGCGTTGCACAGCGGCGTGTTCATGTAGCGCATGCACTTGGTGCAGTTGCGCGGGCCCGCGTTCAGGAAGATGTACGCGTCGTTGTTGGAGCCCGCGCTGGCCGGCACCGTCACGTAGTTGCCATTGAGCTTCACGAAGATGCTGATCTGGTCGTCCCGGTACTTGCCGCGCAGGTAGCCCCGGTAGGACACCGTCAGCGTGGCGTAGCGGCCCGGCAGCTTCGTGGTCTCGCGGATGATTTCGAAGGGCCCCGCCGTCTTCGTGTCGAACAGGTGGCAGATGGCGTAGTCGGGCGGGTAGTCGGAGGCCTCGGCCCGGGTGGCGGGCAGGAGCAGCGCGAGCGAGAGCGCGACGGCGAACGTCTTCAGGAGCATCATGGGGAGTGTTGTCCTCGTGGTGTGGCCCGGCGACTGGCTGGGAAGCACCGCGGCTCTCCGGGCGGGCACCGCGGCGCTCTTGGCCCCCGCGCCCTCGTAGCACGTGGCCTCGGCGAAAGTCGCCGCTGCGCCTGCCCGGTGTTCAGCGTGGCGACGAAGGAGGCCACAGGCGGGTCCCGGGCGACCGGGCTTCGATGCGCCGCAGCAATTTCTCCGGCTCCGTGAAGCGCTCCAGGTGCAGGACACCGCCGGGCCGGTTGCCGGCGAGCAGCTCGCGGACCACCTCGGCCGCGACCTCGCCCGTGAGCACCGCCTCCTGCCGCCCATGGAGCGAAGCCTCACACACTCCGCGTCGTCCTCCCGGAAGCATGCCCTCCGCCCGGGCAAGGACCGCGCAGACGTCCGAGCCGGAGTGGACGCGGCCCGCGAGGCCGAGGAGCGCGCCGCGCAGCCGGGGCGCGCGCAGCCACCGTGCCGCGCCGAGTCGAACGGCGAGCGCCACCAGCGAGGTGAGCCATGGCGGCTCGAAGCCCAGCCACGTCGACACGGTGGGAAGGGACAGCGTCCGCGCCAGCGTGCGCTGGTCGGGGAAGTTGAACCGCCAGGCCCCGCGAGCCCGCGCCTCGCCCGGGAAGCGGACGTCGGCGCGCTCCCGGAAGCCGTGGACCCGCTGGAGCCGGCCCTCGCGGTAGACGTCGAAGTCCACCGCCAGGTTGTCCAGGGTCCACTCCAGGGCCGCCACGCCGTGCACGTCCGCGGCGCCCATCAGCAGGAAGAGGTCCAGCCGCTCCACGGCCTCCATCCGTGACGCGGCCCAGGCGCCCAGCAGGTTCGTCAGTCCCGGCGCCACGCCCACGCCGAGCACGGCGGTGCCGCCGGCGGCCCGCGCCAGGGCGTCGAACCGCTCGAGCGCGTCCAGCGACTCCTGCTTCGCCGTCACGTCCACGTAGTCCACGCCGGCCTGGAGGCAGCGCTCCGCGAAGCCCGTTCTCCGCGGGTCCACGCACATCACCACCGCGGCGGTGTCCGCGAGGAGCGGGCCCGCGTCCTCCGCGTCCGCGTCGAAGCGCAGCCCGCGCGCTCCGTGCCCCAGCGAGGTGGCGAACGACTCGGCCCGTGATTGGCTCCGTCCCGCGACCACCACGCGCCCGGGAAGCGTGGGCGCCAGCGCGCGGGCCACCGCCTGCCCGACCTGTCCATAGCCACCCACGATGACGACATTCCCCTCGCGCCGGGGCTGAACGACTCGCATGTCACAGCACCTCCGGAAGGCCCGCGCCCGTCAGGCGCTGGCGCCGCCCACGGAAGGCGTGGACGAGGAAGACGGCGGCGAGCACCGCCGGCACCACCTGGAGCACCCCGGTGAGCTCGAAGAGGAAGTCGTTCGGCAGCTCGTAGGTGGGGGGCGGGAACAGCCGTCCCAGCAGCTCCGGGGACGCGCCTCCGAAATAGAAGACGTTCTTGAGGACGTGGTTGTAGGCGCCCTCGAACACGCCAATCATCCCCACGGGCACGCCGAGCGTGGTCAGCGCGAAGACGGCGAGCGCCACCCCACCCGTCCAGCCCCCGGGTCTCGCGCGGAGCACCGCCAACGCACCGAGCAGCACCACGGCTGTGACGGCGGCGATGGCCACCATGTGCAACCGCCAGGGCGTCCGGTAGATGAAGGCGCCATACGCATGGTGCACGCTCGTCAGCAGCAGCACGGCGAGCGACGCCACCGCCGAGCGGGCCACGGGGCTCAGGGTCTTCGACCATCTCACGGCATCCATTTCGCATTCCTCCCAGGACACATGGGCGCGGGCCGATGGGCCTCGCGCGTCCTGGGACGGATGTGCAGCGCGCTCCGGTAGAGTGCGAGCGAAGCCTGGACACATCACCTGTGCGTCCCGCGCATCAATGCCGTGCCCGCGACAGCCATGCACTCGCTCTCCAACATCGACGCCTTCGTCCGAGCCGTGGAGGACGGCGGCTTCACGCGCGCGGCGCGGAAGCTCGACATCACCGCCTCCGCCGTCAGCCGGCGCATCGCCCGGCTGGAAGAGGAGCTGGGCGTGCGCCTCTTCCATCGGACGACGCGGGCGCTCCGGCTCACCGACGACGGCCGTGAGTTCTATGCCCGCTGCCAGCGCGTCCTCGCGGAGCTGAACGAGGCGAAGGAGGCCCTGTCCCGCTCGCGGAGCCGGCCCACGGGGCGGCTGCGCGTGGAGACGCCCCAGGTCATCGGTCAGCTCGTGCTCACCCCCGCCCTGCCGCGCTTCCTCGCGGCGTACCCGGGCCTCGAGCTGCACCTGACGCTGCGGGACGAGGTGGTGGACCCCATCACCGAGGGCGCCGACGTGCTCATCCGCATGGGCCCGCTGGCGGACTCGCGGCTGGTGGCGCGCAAGCTGACGGTGGCGCGGCTGGTGGCCGTCGCCGCCCCCGCCTACCTGGAGCGCCACGGCACCCCGAGGACGCCCGCGGACCTGGCCCGGCACCAGTGCCTGGGCTTCCTGCGCCAGGGCGTGACGGGGGAGTGGCACTTCAAGGACGCGCAGGGCCCCATCCGACTTACACCGCGCGGCGCCTTCCACGTCAGCCAGGGAGCCACGCTGCGGGACGCCGCGGTGATGGGGCTCGGCATCGCCTGGCTGATGGACTTCATGGTGGCGCGCGAGCTGGCCTCCGGCGCGCTCGTCACGGTGCTCGACGCGTACGCCTGCGAGGAGCGCCCCATCCACGCGCTCCACCCCGCCAGCCGGCACCTGCCGTCCCGCGTCCGCGTCTTCCTCGACTTCATCCAGACGCTGTTTCCCTCCGGCGCCGGGCCCCTGCCACGGGGGCAGACACATCCGGCGATGAAGGTTTGACATGGAGTGACCGCAATACACTCACTCCCATGCCGAGGAGGACACATGCCCACGACGCCGCCCTGCGCGACGCGCTGTGCGAGTGCTTGGCCCGGGAGGAGCGCGCGGCGGGCCACGCTTACGGGCGCAAGGAGCTGGCGGCGGAGCTGGAGCGCCTCATCCGCGACGCCAGCGCCTACCGCGACGAGGTGGACGTGGACGACGAGGACCTCTTCCCGGACGGGCTGGAGGCTCACGAGACGGTGGCCGGGCAGCTCAAGCTGGGTGAGCGCGTGCACGGCCTGTTCACCACGGGCTTCACCAGGGACGGCCCCCTTCCCCATCTGCCTGGAGATGCTCGACCGCGACCAGAAGCCGGGCGTGGAGCGCGAAGATGCGTCCACGAACCCGGACACCGCACGCATCTGGAACGTGGTGAACGTGCGAGCCGTTGACCGCTCCGCCTCTCTCCTCTACCCCGGAGTGGGAGGCCTCCACGCGCCACCTCGCGCTGCGCGCGGAGTCCTCCTCGCGGGTCGCGCACCGCGTGCAAGTCAGTCCCGGCAAGGCGACGGTGCTGCTGTTCGACGCGCCGCTGTCGCGCGTGAAGGACTCGCACATCCAGCAACTCACCGCGGAGGTGGAGCGGCTGCGCGGTGAGCGGTGCCAGCCCGGTGGGCTCACGGGGGCGCTCATCGCCGGGCACATGGGAAAAGACGGCGTGCCGGCGCTGGAGATGTCCATGCAGGCCAAGGCGCGCCCGCGCAACGCACTGCGCGCGCGCTCCGTTCAACAACAGGGTGCTGAACGTAGACCTGCATGCGCTCCGTTTGCCTCTGACGGTGGCGGGGCCCTGGGGAAGGTGTTGAAGCGCCTCGTCCGTCAGGCCTCCTCATCGGGCAGCAGCGTGCGCAGGAGCTCATCGTCGGGACCGAGCGGACGCCAGCCGGGAGGCGGGGGCTTTGCGCGGAGCGAGGCCCTGGCCTGCTCGACGCGCTTCTCATGCGTAATGGGGGTATGGGAAGACCAGGCACTGAGCGCGTCGGCGACCTTGAACCGGTTTGCGTCGTCCAGCACGACGGGCCAGCCATCCGGGAGACACCTCCACAGCTCGCGCACGAGCTGCCCGCGCACCAGCCGGGTGAGGTGGCGGCCCCGCTCCGCCTCTTCCACCATGGCCTTGAAGACCTGCACCCCAGCGACATCGTCCTTGCCCAGTTCCTCCGCCAGCTCCACCAGCGAGGCGGTCGGGCGGGCCTCGGCGAAGGCGGTGACGGAGTCGTAGCCGCGCTCGCGGACCCGCTCATACAGACGCACCACCCAGTTGCCCCGCCACGCTCGGCCGTCGGTCATCTCCCTCTCCAGGGAACGAAGTTGAGAGGGATATCGTATTCCTGCATGTGCATCGTGATGAGCTTCAGTATTTCGTCCCGGGTCAGCATCCGGCCCGCTTCGATTTCGGCATCGCGCAACCTTCGCATGATCATCCGGTTCCACTCATCGGGCCAGGTGCGCCCCAGGCGCCAGTTGCCTCCACCGTGGATGGCCTGATGGTGCGCCTTCTCCAGCTCGACGCAGAACTGGTCGATGTCCATCTCCCCGGTGAAGCCGCGCTCCTCGAACCATTTCCGGTGCTCCCGCGGCAGCACGTGGTGCCTCGGCCGTCCGCCCATGCCCGCGCCCCACCGGCCCGTCTCGCGCAGGGCCTCCACTTCCGGCCCCTCTCCCAGCGCCTCGAGCACTCCGGGCGACAACTCCCCGGGCGCCTGCGCCATCCACACCGACCCGGCCACCACCGGCACCACCACCGCTCCGGACTGGCTCGCCGGCACGGCGACGCGCTCCACCACCAGCACCCCACGCCCCGACAAGGACAGCACCGGCACCTCCGCCCCCGCCAGCGCGCCACTCACCGCCCGCGTGGTGGCCGAGGCCGTACCCCACATCACGAGCAGGTGCGTCGACAGCCGGGCCACCGTCTTCATCTGCTCGCCCGCCGTCATGTACCGGAAGCGCTCCCAGTACGCGGGCGAGGAGGCAATCAGGGCCACCACCCCCGCCGGCAGGTGGCGCAGCGCCGCCAGGTGGTCCGCCGGCCGCGTGAGGAACTGGCCCAGCGCATGGTACAGCTCGACGAACGCCTCCTCCGCCCCGTCCAGCGTGCGGCCGGGGACATCCGCGTCGTCGTACACCTCGGCCAGCACGGCCCCCTCCACCGGCCGCATTCGCGCGTCCACCGGCCGGAAGACGCCGCCGCGGCCGGAGTAGAAGCGCCCCAGCTCGAAGGCATGGGCGCGGAAGGCGCCGTCCCTCCATTCCACCGGGGCCACCTTCTGCTGCGTGCGTCCGGTGCGCACCCACGCCAGGTACCCGTCCGGCCTCAGCACCGCGATGCTGGTGAAGCGCTCCACCCGGCGCAGCAGCTCCTCGCGCGACACATCGCCGCCTTCCAACACCTCGCGCAGCAGGTGCGCCGCCGCCATGCGCGGTGGGAAGTGGCCCAGCGTCATCGGCTTCTGGAGCAGCAGTGCCAGCGCCCGGGACGCCTCCTCCCGCGTGAAGGGGTTGACGCGAGGGGGCAGTTCCTCCGTCGCTTCCAGCCCCGCGTGCACCAGCAGCTTCTCGAAGGCGTCCACCTCCAGCAGGCCCGCCTCGACCACGAATGGGCCCAGGTCGTCCACACTCACCGCCGTGCCCACGCTCATGCGAAGGGCGCGCCGGTGGCGCAGCCGCACCCGCGGGCCCGCCTCCGGCTCCTCTCCCCTTGAAGCGCGCGGTGACGGCGCTCTCGCATCGCCCGCGTCGCGCGGCGGCGCCACCGTGGCGCACCCGGTGGCCAGCCACGCCGCGGCCACCAGGGCCAGCCACTTCCCCAGCGACCCGGTGCCCAGCCCCCATCCCCGGGCTCGCCGAGGCGAAGTCCCCGGGCCGCCGTCGCACTCCCAACGCGGAATCCCCATCGTGCCCGTCTCCTGGTGGCGCCCCCAGAGCGCGGGGACACAACCAGGAAATACACGAACAGCCTGACAGAGACGCAGAGCCGAAGAAGGGTGGACGTGCCCGCGCCGCCGTCACGCGCTCCCGGCGCGTGGACGTCACCGTGGTGGGGCCGTTCTCCTCCAGTTCACCGAGCCCCTTGCCCCGTGACGCGCCAGAAGGCCGGCCGCTCCCTCCGCCGCCTGCCCGGGTGAAGCGCCGGTGCGCGCCTTCCACCGGGACGCCGAGCCTGCCCGCCCGTCCTCCGGCCCACCGGCGCCGGACGTGGCGGGAGGTTGGGAAGCGCGGCATGTGTAGCTGTTGAAGTCCAAGCGGCGCACGGGGACCGTGCGCCTGTCTCCCCCTTGGCACCGCCCATTCCGGCACCCAAGGTTGTTGGAGGGACGCACGGCCGACCGGATCGCAGGGGCGATTCGATTGGGGGCAAGGGCATTGAATGGCTGAGGGCTTCCAATACGCCGGCGCCGTTCCCGGAGAACCACAACCTGGGAGGCGGCTCGGCAACCGATTCGAGCTGGTCCAGCGCCTGAAGACGGGCCGTGGCATCTCCACCTGGAGTGGCAATGACCTGCGGACCGGCGAGCGGGTGGTCGTCAAGGTGACGTCCGCCACGGCGCTCGCTCCGGCGGCCCGGCACAGGCTGGAGCACGAGGCTTCCGTCCTCTCCCGGATGGACAGCCCCTTCGTCGTCCGCGTCCGTCACCTGGGCCTCTCCGGCGACCTGCTCTACCTCGTGACGCCCTGGCTTGAGGGCGAGACGCTGGAGGAGCGCCTGTCCACGAGGCCCCTCCACGTGCCGGAGGCCATCACCCTCGGCCGCTGTGTCCTGGCCGCGCTGGCGGAGGTGCACCGCCATGGCGTCCTCCACCGCGACGTGAAGCCCTCCAACCTCCTCGTCTCCGGCGAGCCGCTCTCCCGCGCCACGCTGGTGGACTTCGGCCTGTCTCGAAGCGAGCGGCTGGACCCTTCCCTGCGTGATTTGCCCGTGGGCACCGCGCGCTACCTGTCACCGGAGCAGGCCGGGCTGCTCAACCGGCCCGTGGAGGCCACGTCGGACCTGTACTCGGTGGGCGTCGTCCTCTTCGAGGCGCTCTCCGGCCGGCCCGCCTTCGACGGCGCCTCCGTGGGTGAGGTGCTGCGCCAGCACCTGGCGGCGCGTCCCCGGCTGCGCACGGTGGGCGTGGAGGTGCCTCGCGCGCTGGAGGAGCTCATCGCCCGCCTCCTGCAGACGGACCCGCAGGACCGCTACCAGTCCGCGGAGTCCGCGCTGGCGGACCTGCGCGACCTCGAGGACGCGATGGCGCACGGGCAGGCGGAGCCGGAGCTCGTCACCGGCGCGCATGACCAGCGCCGCAGCCTCGCGGAGCCCTCCTTCGTCGGCCGCCAGGAGGAGGTGGCCACGCTGGAGCGCGAGCTGGAGCGCACCCGCACGGACCCGGGCCGGCTGGTGGTGGTGGAGGGCGAGTCCGGCGGCGGCAAGAGCCGGCTGCTGGAGGAGTTCTCCGCCCGCGCCATCCAGCACCGCACCTGGGTGCTGCACGGACAGGCGCTGGACCAGGCCGCGCAGCGCCCCTTCCAGCTCTTCGCCGAGGTGGCCGCGGGCATCACCACCGCCATGAAGGAGCGGCCGGCGCTGGCGGAGCTGCTGCGCGAGCGGCTCGCGGGCCAGGAGGCCGGCCTGTGCACGGTGCTGCCGCAACTGGAGCCCGCGCTCTGCCCCATGCCGCAGGCGGGCGCGCAGGGGCTGGGGCCGGAGTCGCTGGGCGAGAGCCGCAGCATCTGGGCCCTCACGGCCCTGCTGGGCGCGCTGGGCACGGAGGACGAGCCCGCGGTGGTGGTGCTGGACGACTGCCAGTGGGCGGACGAGCTGACGCTGCGCGCGCTGGAGGGCTGGTCGCTCGCGCGCCGCCAGGCCCGGGGCCGGGTGCTCGTCGTCGTCTCCTTCCGCAGCGAGGACATCGGCCCCACGCACGTGCTGCGGCGGCTGGCCCCCACCGCGCACCTGCGCCTGTCCGCCTTCGGCGCCGCGGACGTGGTGCGGCTGGCGGAGTCCATGGCGGGCGCCCTGCCGCCCGAGGCCACCGACCTGGTGACGCGCCTGTCGGAGGGAAACCCCTTCATGGCCAGCGCCGTGCTGCACGGCCTCGTGGAGGACGGCGTGCTGGTGCCAGGCACTTCCGGCTGGGAGGTGCAGCCCGAGGCCATGGCGCACGCGCGCTCCTCGCGCCAGGCGGCCACCTTCCTCGTGCGGCGCCTGCGGCTGCTGCCCCCGGACGCGCTACGCCTCCTGTCGGTGGGCGCGGTGCTGGGCAAGTCCTTCGAGCTGGGGCGCATGGCGGCTCTGGCCGGCACCACCCCGGCGGAGGTGGTCAACGCGCTGGACGAGCCGCGCCGCCGGCACATGCTGTGGGCGGAGGGCACGCGCTACACCTTCGTCCACGACAAGCTGCGCGAGGTGCTGCTGGACATGCTGACGCCGCAGGAGCGGCGCGAGCTGCACCGGCTGGCCGCGAGGACCGCCGCGAAGAGCCTGCCGCAGGACCCCTTCGAGCTGGCGTACCACTTCGACGCCGCGGGTGAGTACTCCCAGGCGCTGCCCTACGCGATGCTGGCCGCGGAGCAGGCCCGCCAGCGCTTCGCCCTGGAGACGGCGGAGCTGAACTACCGCATCGCCGAGCGCGGCACGCCGGGCGCGGACGCGGGCACCCGCTTCCGTATCGCCGCCGGCCTGGGCAACGTCCTCATGCTGCGCGGCCGCTACGAGGAGGCCCGGCAGCAGCTGGAGCGCGCGCAGTCGCTCGCACGGGACAAGACGGAGCAGGCGCGCATCCTCGGGCAACTGGGAGAGCTGGCCTTCAAGCGGGGGGACTTCGGCCAGGCCAACACGTACCTGGAGCAGAGCCTCAAGCTGCTGGGGCGCTGGGTGCCCCCGCGCGGCCTGCTCACCGGCGTCAGCTCGCTGTGGGAAATCCTGTCGCAGGCGGGCCACACCCTGGCGCCGCGCGTGTTCCTCGCGCGCCGTCCGCTGGAGCGCGGCGAGAAGGACATGCTGGCCGTCCAGCTCTACAGCCGGCTGGCCTACGGCTACTGGTACCGCCGCGGGCGCATGGCCGTGCTGTGGGCGCACCTGCGTGACTTGAACCTGGCGGAGCGCTACCCGCCCACGCCGGAGCTGGCCCAGGCGTACTCGGCGCACTCGCCGGCGCTCACCACCCTGCCCTGGTTCAGCCGCGCGTACGCGTACGCGGAGAAGTCCCTGGCCCTGCGCCGGGAGCAGGGCGACGTGTGGGGCCAGGGCCAGTCGCTGCACTTCTACGGGCTGGCCTTCTACGCCTCCTCGCGCTTCCAGGAGTGCATCGACAAGTGCCGCGAGGCGGTGCGCCTGCTGGAGCGCACCGGCGACCCGTGGGAGGTGAACAACGCCACCTTCCAGATTGCCATGTCCCTCTACCGGCTGGGCCGGCTCAAGGAGGCGCTGGAGACCAGCCAGCGGCTGCACGCGGCGGCGCTCGCGCTGGGAGACCGGTACGCGGTGCGCCTGGGCCTGGAGGCCTGGGCCAAGGCCGCGGGAGGCCGCATCCCCGGCTCGCTGCTGGAGGGCGAGCTGACGAACCCGGACCAGCCGGACCCTCAGAGCCACGCGGGCGTCCTCCAGGCGGAGGCCATCCGCCTGCTCTACCTGGGAGACGCGGCGGGCGCGGTGGAGGTGCTGGAGCGCGCCCAGCGCATCGCGGACGAGGCCCACCTGCGGCAGGAGTACGTGGCCCCCATCGTCCCCTGGCTGGCCACCGCGCTGCGCCAGCTCGCGGAGGGCACGTCCCACCTGCATCCCGCCCGCCGCGAGGCGCTGCTGGAGCGCGCCGACGAGGTGGCGAAGCAGGCCCACCACACGGCGCGCACCTACCACAACAACCTCCCCCACGCGCTGCGGGAGCGCGGATTGCTCGCCGCCATGCGCGGCCACCCGCGGCGCGCGCGCCGCTTCCTGGAGCAGTCCCTGCGCGTGGCGGAGGCGCAACGGATGCGGCACGAGCGCGCGCTGACGCTGCGGGCGCGCGGAGAGCTGGGACGGGCGCTGGACTGGCCCGGCGCCGTGGAGGACCTGGCGGAGGCCACCCGCGAGCTGGAGGACATGGAGGAGGGCCTCGCCCCCCGGGAGGCCGCGCGGGAGAACGGCGGCGTGGGCACGCTGTCCCTGGTGGACCGCTTCCCGCGCGTGCTGGACGCGGGACGCCGGCTGGCCTCCGCCCTGTCACGGGAGGCCGTCTTCGAGGCCGCGCGCGAGTCCATGATGGAGCTGCTGCGCGCCGAGCACTGCGTGGTGCTGGACCCGCGGGGCCTGCTGCCCGACGAGGAGGTGGCGGCCCAGGGCATCAGCCGCACCGCGCTGGCCCGCGCGCTGGAGACGGGCCGCATCGCCGTCATGGGCCAGGGGCTGCCCGGCGGCGTCAGCGAGAGCATGGAGTTGCTCGGCGTGCGCTCGCTCCTGTGCGCGCCCATCCAGGTGCGGGGCAAGACGGTGGCGTGCGTGGTGGCCAGCCACCGGCAGGTGGGCGCGCTGTTCGGCGAGGACGAGGAGCGGCTGGCGGAGTTCGTCACCGTGCTGGCCGGCGCCGCGCTGGAGAACGCGGAGAACTTCGCCCGCATCGCCGCCCTCTCCGAGGAGCAGGGCCGCCTGTACCGCGCCGAACAGGAGGCGGTGCGCCGCCGTGACGACTTCCTCTCCATCGCCGCGCACGAGCTGAAGACGCCGCTCACCTCCCTGCAGCTCCACATCCAGGGGCTCCAGTCCCAGGTGCGCGCCGGCGCGCAGAAGCCCCTGGCCCCGGAGAAGCTCACCACCAAGCTGGAGTCCGCCTACTCCCAGACGCAGCGGCTGGGGCGGCTGGTGAACGACCTGCTCGACATCTCGCGCATCGCCCAGGGCCAGCTCCAAATCAAGCTGGAGGACGTGGACCTGGTGCCGCTGGTGCGCGGGCAGCTCGAGCGCAGCCGGGAGGCGCTCGCCCGCGCCGAGTGCCCCGTCCGGTTCAACACCTCCTCGCCCTCCATGGTGGGGCGCTGGGACGCGATGCGGCTGGAGCAGGTGGTGGGCAACCTGGTGGCCAACGCCATGAAGTACGGCGCGGGCAAGCCCATTGACATCGTCCTGGAGGAGACCCACGGACACGCCCGGCTGAAGGTGAGAGACCAGGGCATCGGCATCGCGGAGGAGGACCGCGAGCGCATCTTCGAGCGCTTCGAGCGCGCCGTGTCCGTGCGGCACTACGGCGGCTTCGGGCTCGGCCTGTGGATTGTCCGCGAAATCGTGCAGGCCCTGGGCGGCACCATCGTCGTGGACAGCACCCCGGGCCAGGGCTCCACCTTCACCGTCACCCTGCCCTTCTCGGGGCCCGTGCACTGACGGGCCCTCGCGGGCCTCAGCGGCGCGTCAGCTCCAGGTAGATGACGTTGTCCTGGGTGTCCCGGTACAGGCGGATGCCGGCGAGCTGCTCCATGGGCACCTCGCCCAGCAGGGCGCGCATGTCGTCCTCCTCGCGGTAGATGAGCCACCAGTCCATGAAGGCCTCCATGTAGCCCGTCTCGGGAGGGTACCGGGCGAAGTTGGCCACCAGCATCTTCCCGCCGGAGCGCAGCATGCCGAACAGGAGCCCGGTGAGGCGCGTGGCCACCGCGTCCGACAGGTAGTCGTAGAGGCCCGCCGAGTAGACGAAGTCCATGTCCTGGAAGGTCGTCTTGCCGGACAGCAGCGCTCGCACCGAGCCGCAGACGGGCTTCACCACGCCGTGGGGGTTGTGGTGCGAAATCTCCGCGAGGCTCAGCGGGTCCTGGTCGAAGGCGATGAGCTCGCCGACGCGCTGCTCCGCCACCGCACGCGACGTCTCCGCCTCGCGCAGGTGGCCACACGCCACGGAGAGGATGCGCGCGCCCTCCGGGACACGCTCGGCCGTCTCGTCGATGGTCCGCGCCAGCAGCTCGCGCCGCTCGCGCACGCTGAGCGAGCTGGGCTGCTGGTGCATGTACCGGTAGATTTCACGCCCCGCGTGCAGCTCGTCCGCGGCCCGGTCCATATAGAGGTAGTCGATGAGGACCGCATCCCCCGCGTACCCGCGCGGGCGCTCCCAGGCCCGGCGCGTGAAGGGGCACTGGTGCAGGAAGGGCCGGAGCGGATGCTTCTTCGCCGTCTCCTTGCAGAACTTCCGCCACACCTCCGGGCTCCACCGCCGCCGCAGCGTGAGGAGCCCCAGGTGCAGCGAGTGCATGTTCTGCCACAGCACCTCGTCCGGACCCTCCACCATCCGCGCGTAGACGTTGTCGAGCCACCTCTGCGCCTCCGCCAACGCGTCCTCGAATGGGGGAGCCTGCTCGGTGATGACCAGCCGGTTGCGCTCGCCTGGAGGGGCGGTGGGGGCACCGCGGGTGAGAGGGGTCTGGGATTCTTGCATCGCCAACACAACGCGGAAGGGGCTGGCTTTCACTTCCCCCGAAAACACGCTCGAACCTTCTCGTGGCCCATGCGGCCGGACGGGCGCGGCCCTGGCGGCTCCCTCACGGGCAAGCGATGGAGTGGCTCAACCCTCGCCGCCCCGGGTGATTTCCAGACGGATGCCGTCGTCAGGTGGGAGCTCGATGGGCTCCAGCTCCCGCGTGCCGGACACGCAGTGCCGCCGCAGCGTGCGTTCGATGTCCTCCAGCAGTGCGAGGACCGGGCGCACGGTGAGGTGGGTGATGAACGCCAGCTCATCCAACAGGGGCAGGTTCTCCGGCTGGTGGGTGGCCACGTAGAGCATCCCCCGGGCGCCATGCCACTCGACACGCAGCGGACACACCCTCAGGCGGGCCAGCACCTCGGGGGCCACGCTCTTCACCATCGCGGCCGGCACCTTCGCCATCTCCTCGCCCCGGACGAAGGGCACCCGGAGCTGGCTCGACAGCGCTCGCTGCACCTGCCCCGGCTCGAGCAGCCGCAGCTGGACCAGCGCCTCGCCCAGCTTGCAGTTCCACCGCGACTGGTACGCGAGCGCCGTGGCCACCTGGGCCTCCGTCAACAATCCCTGGCGGACCAGCAGCTCACCCAACCTCACCCGCCGCACGCGCCACCCCCGCGACCAGTCCGTGCGTCGTGGGGAATGCGGACCGCGTGCCACCCCGTGGCCCAGTGCTTTCGCACGGTTGCAAGGGGCTTTCACCACCAGGTGGAAACGTTTTCCCCCTGAGGGCTTTCGAAATGACGGGAGTGTTGGAATCTCGCCTTGGGCGGGTCATTGCGCCAGATTCCCCGCACTTCTCCACACGCGGTCCGGAGGTCCGATGCCGTCCTGGCTCCCCCTGTCCCGAGCGCTCGCCGCCATGGCTCTCGTCCCCACCCTCGCGCTGTCCGCTCCGGACAAGCCGCGGCCCGACAAGCCAGGGAAGGCAGCCCACGCCACCGCGCGGCCGTCGAAGCAGTACACCATCGACCCGTTCATGAAGACGACGGACGTGTTCGGCGCGTCCTTCTCTCCGGACGAGAAGCGGCTGCTCTACACCTCCAACGAGACGGGCATCTTCAACGTCTTCTCCGTGCCCGTGGCCGGCGGCAAGCCCACGCAGCTCACCCGCTCCACCACGGACGCCACCCTCGCGGTGAGCTACTTCCCGAAGGACGAGCGCGTCCTCTTCTCGAGGGACCAGGGCGGCAACGAGCTCACCCATGTCTACGTGCGCACCCCGGATGGGAAGGAGCAGGACCTCACCCCGGGCGACAAGCACCGCGCCACCTTCCATGGCTGGAGCCATGATGGCTCCGCCTTCTACGTCCTCAGCAACGAGCGAGAGCCGCGCTTCATGGACGTGTACCGGTACGACGCGAAGACGTACGCGCGGACCCTGTTCTTCCAGAACGACGGCGGCTATGACCTGGGCGCCGTGTCAGCCGACGAGAAGTGGCTCTCCGTGGACACGCGCCGCACCCTGGCCGACAGCGACGTCCACCTCTACAACGTCGCCACGAAGGAACTGAAGCACCTCACCCCGCACCAGGGCACCGCCTCCTGGCGGTCCGCCACCTTCGACCCGGCCTCCACCGCGCTGTACCTCCTCACCAACGAGGACACCGAGTTCACCCGCGTGGTGCGCTACGTGCTGGCCACCGGGAAGATGGAGGAGGTGGAGAAGGCGGACTGGGACGTGGCGTACACGGCCTTTTCCCGGAACGGCGCCTGGCGCGTCACGGGCATCAACGAGCATGGCCGCATCGCCATCCGCGTCCATGACGTGAAGGCCGGCAAGCCGGTGGCCCTGCCCCAGTTCCCCGGGGGTGCCATCACCGACGTGGTGATGGCCCGCAGCGAGAAGCGGATGGCCTTCTACGTGAACGGGGACCGCTCGCCGCCGAACCTCCATGTCTATGACTTCGCCACGAGGAAGGCCACGCGGCTGACGGACACGCTCACCCCCGAAATCGACCCGAAGGACCTGGTGGACTCGGAGGTGGTGCGCTTCAAGTCCTTCGACGGGCTGACGATTCACGGCGTCCTCTACAAGCCGCACCAGGCCACGCCGGAGAACAAGCAGCCCGCGCTCGTCTGGGCCCCCGGTGGGCCGGGAGACGGCACGTACCGGGGCTACCTCGGGTTCATCCAGTACCTGGTCAACCACGGCTACGTGGTGCTCAGCGTCAACAACCGGGGCAGCACCGGCTACGGCAAGTCGTTCTTCACGGCGGATGACCAGAAGCACGGCCGCGAGCCGCTGCGGGACCTCGTGGAGGCGAGGAAGTACCTCACCAGCCTTCCGTACGTGGACGGCTCGCGCATCGGCATCTTCGGCGCCAGCTACGGCGGCTACATGACGCTGGCCGCCCTGGCCTTCCACCCGGACGCCTTCGACGTGGGCGTGGACGTCTTCGGCATCTCCGACTGGCTGAGCGCCCTGAAGGACCTGCCGCCCGTCGCCTTCCGCGACGCGCTCTACCAGGAAGTGGGCAACCCGGAGACGCAGGAGGAGATGCTCCGCGCCACCTCGCCCCTCTTCCACGCCGACAAGATTCGCAAGCCGCTGCTCGTCATCCAGGGCGCCAACGACCCGCGCGTGAAGAAGTCGCAGTCGGACGCAATCGTCGAGGCCGTGCGGCGTAACAAGGTCCCGGTCGACTACATGGTCCTCCCCGACGAGGGCCATGGCTTCAGCAGCAAGAAGAGCGAGGCGGACACGTCCGTGCGCATCCGCGAGTTCCTGGACCAGTACCTCAAGAACGCTCCCAAGGCAGCCGACCCGACGAACTGAGCCTCAACCCCGCGGGCCCCCGGGTCCGCATTCCCCGCACGCAGTCTGGAGGTCCCATGCCGTCCTGGAACACCCTGTCCCGAGCGCTCGCCGCCGTGGCGCTCGTTCCCACCCTGGCGCTGGCCCAGCCCGCCCCGTCACCGGCACCCGCGAAGGCCCCGCCCGCCCGGGCCACCGCGCGCCCGTCGAAGCAGTACACCGTCGAGCAGTTCATGAAGACGACCAACGTGTTCGGCGCGTCCTTCTCTCCGGACGAGAAGCGGCTGCTCTTCACGTCGAACGAGACGGGCATCTTCAACGTCTTCTCCGTCCCCGCCGCCGGTGGCAAGCCCACGCAGCTCACCCGCTCCACCACGGACAGCACGTACTCCGTGGGCTACTTCCCCAAGGACGAGCGCTTCCTCTTCTCGAGGGACCAGGGCGGCAACGAGCTCTCCCACCTCTACGTGCGCACCCCGGACGGCAAGGAGAAGGACCTCACCCCGGGCGACAAGCACCGGGCCAGCTTCGCCGGCTGGAGCCATGACGACTCCGCCTTCTACGTCCTCAGCAACGAGCGCGACCCGCGCTTCATGGACCTGTACCGCTACGACGCGAAGACCTACGCGCGCACCCTGCTCTTCCAGAACGACGGCGGTTATGACCTGGGCGACGTGTCCCCGGACGAGAAGTGGGTGTCCCTCGGCAAGTCCCGCACCACGTCCGACAGCGACGTCCACCTGTACAACGTCGCCACGAAGGAGGTGAAGCACCTCACCCCGCACCAGGGCACCGCCTCCTGGCAGTCGGCCACCTTCGACCCGGCCTCCACCGCGCTGTACCTCCTCACCAACGAGGGCACCGAGTTCACCCGCGTGGTGCGCTACGTGCTCGCCACCGGGAAGATGGAGGAGGTGGAGAAGGCGGACTGGGACGTCATGTACACGTACTTCTCCCGGAACGGCGCCTGGCGCGTCACGGGCATCAACGAGGACGGCCGCACCGTCATCCGCGTCCATGACGTGAAGGCCGGCAAGCCGCTGGCCCTGCCGCGGCTCCCCGAGGGTGACATCACCGGCGTGTCCATTGCCCGCAGCGAGAAGCGGATGGCCTTCTACGTGCGGGGAGACCGCTCGCCGACGAACCTCTACGCCTACGAATTCGGTACGAAGAAGCTCACCCGGCTGACGGACACACTCACCCCCGAAATCGACCCGAAGGACCTGGTGGACTCGGAGGTGGTGCGCTTCAAGTCCTTCGACGGGCTGGCCATTCCGAACATCCTCTACAAGCCGCACCAGGCCACGCCGGAGAACAAGGTGCCCGCGCTCATCTGGGTGCACGGCGGCCCCGGCGGGCAGACGCGCAAGGGCTACTTCCCGTTCATCCAGTACCTGGCGAACCACGGCTACGTGGTGCTCGGCATCAACAACCGCGGCAGCTCCGGCTACGGCAAGTCGTTCTTCACGGCGGATGACCAGAAGCACGGCCGCGAGCCGCTCCAGGACTGCCTGGAGGCGAAGAAGTACCTCGCCAGCCTGCCGTACGTGGACGGCTCGCGCATCGGCATCATCGGCGGCAGCTACGGCGGCTACATGGTGCTGTCCGCCCTGGCCTTCCACCCGGACGCCTTCAACGTGGGCGTGGACATCTTCGGCGTGTCCAACTGGCTGCGCACGCTGAAGAGCATTCCGCCCTACTGGGAGTCCTTCCGCGAGGCGCTGTACCAGGAAGTGGGCAACCCGGAGACGCAGGAGGAGATGCTCCGCGCCACCTCGCCCCTCTTCCACGCGGAGAAGATTCGCAAGCCGCTGCTCGTCATCCAGGGCGCCAATGACCCGCGCGTGCTGAAGGTGGAGTCGGACGAAATCGTCCAGGCCGTGCAGAAGAACAAGGTGCCCGTCGAGTACGTCGTCTTCCCCGACGAGGGCCACGGCTTCAGCAAGAAGAAGAACGAGGCCGAGGCCTTCTCCCGCACGCGCGCCTTCCTGGACCAGCACCTCAAGCAGGCCCGCGCGACGAACTGAGGCCCCGGGGCCGCGGGCGGAACCGGCCGCCCGCGCCCCCAGGTGTCACTCACGCCCGGAGCGGATTCACGACCTCCGGGCACTTCCAGTACGTGTACTCGCAGGTGTCCTTCGACTCGTCGCAGGGCACCTTCATGATGGTGATGAGCTCGCACGGGTGACGAGGCGCGTCCGCCCCGCTCCCGCCTCGCGTGTGGCCGTCGCCGCCCGCGTCGCGCGGCGACTCCTTCGACTCGGACACGTCGGGCGGAGGGACCGCCACGGCGTGGTTGCCCGCGGGCGTCGCGCTCGTCGCGCGGCCCCGGCCCTTGCGCGAAGCCCCGCGCGACTCCTGGCGCGACTCCTGCGGCGGCGCCACCGACGTCGTCGACATCTCCGGCGGCAGGCCCGGCGCCGTGCCCAGCACGGCCCCCAGGACGTAAAGCTTCGTGTTCATGAGACCCCCTTGCCAGCCGCGACCGCCGCCACGCCCCATCGGCGCGGCGGTACCGGTGCGACGGCAACGACGTAGGTAGCACCCGGGTCTGACATTCCCCGTACTCCCGGACAGGGCAGGCGACCACCCGTCAGGGCGGGTTTGATCCGTCGAGTATTGGAATGTCCGTGGCTGCGGCTAGGATGGCGCGCCCGTACGGAGCCGCCACCTCATGCCTTTCCAGATCAACGTCCACGAGCAGGACCGCATCCTCGAGGTCATCTACCCCCCGCAAGTCACCGCGGAGGACCTGTCCGAGTACCTGGCCGAGGTGAAGAAGGCCATCACCGGCATGGCGGGCGAGTGGTCCGCGCTGGTGGACCAGTCGCAGCTCCGGGTGATGTCCGGCGACGTGGTCAGCGCCATGGCCAGCCTCAACGCCTTCGCGCAGCTCCACGGCATGAAGCGCTCGGCGCGCGTGGTCATCGACCCGCCCTCCGGCCTCCAGGCGTGGCGCATGACGAAGCGGGCCATGCTGACCATCCCCACGCGCACCTTCGAGACGCGCGGCGAGGCGCTGGGGTGGCTGAGAGACCCCGACGCGGACTGAAGGTCCCCGCATTCCTGGAATTACTGGGACCCTTACGGAACCCAGGTTTTTCACTTATAGTGCGGCGGCCTGCCCCCCAAGCGGGCATTCACCTCCCCCTCAGGAGTGGTCGCTTCATGTCCCTCATCCGCACTGGTGCCCGCCGGAAGCTGTTCGGCGCGCTGCTCTGTACCCTCTCCCTCGTGGCCTGTGGTCCCGCCCCTGAAGGCGAGTCCACCGGCGACGCTCCGCCCACGGGCACGGACAAGAAGCCCGTCGTCTACGGCACGGACGACCGCATGGACGTGTACGCGCACCCGGATGCCACCCTGCGCGCCCGCGCCCAGCAGGCCACCGTGGCGCTGATGAACCCGTCGGACTTCAACGCGACGAACCCCAACAACGTCACGTTCAACGCGTCCACGCTGCGCAGCGCCTACAACCTGTGCAGCACCGAACGCTTCCTGGATGACCTGACGCCGGCCTTCTGCTCCGGCACGCTCATCGACGACGACCTGGTGCTCACCGCCGGCCACTGCATCACCAGCGCCTCGGCCTGCACCAACACGCGCTTCGTCTTCAACTTCTACCGCACCGCCGCCGGCGCGATGCAGACGGTGACCACGGCGGACATCTTCTCCTGCCAGTCCATCGTCGTGCGCCAGCAGGCCACGGTGAACGGCCGCAACCTGGACTACGCCATCCTCCGGCTGGACCGCGCGGCCACCCCGCGCTTCACGCCCGCTCCGGTGCGCGCGGGCAACTCGGCCATGGCGGCGGGCGCCAACGTCACCGTCATCGGCTCGGGCAGCGGCATCCCCTTCAAGATTGACTCGGGCGGCTCGGTGCGTGACGCGCGCGCCTCCACGCTGGACTACTTCGTGGCCAGCACGGACACCTTCGGCGGCAACTCCGGCTCCGGCGTGTACGAGATGAGCGGCTACACGGTGGCCGGCATCCTGGTGCGCGGCGAGACGGACTACGTCTCCAACGGGAGCTGCAGCATCGTCAACGTGTGCGCGGAGTCGGGCTGCCGGGGCGAGGACATCACCTACGTGTGGCCCGCGGTGGAGGCGTACTGCGCTGTGGCCACCAGCGAGCGCCTGTGCACCGGCCTGCCGCCGCCCCCGCCCCCGCCGGCCAACAGCTTCACGTACACCGCCAGCAGCACCAACAACGCCACCACGAACACCACCAACAAGGTGGTGGCGCTCACCGCGGGGCAGAAGATTACCGTGGCCACCTGCGGCCTGACGGGCTCCACCTTCACCGGTGACACCTGGCTGCGCCTGAACGGCCCGGCGGGCTCCGAGGTCGCCTCCAACGACGACGCGTGCAGCGGCCGCGGCTCCAGCCTGAGCTTCACGGCCACCACCGCCGGCAACTACGAGATTCGCGCGGGCTGCTACTCCAGCGGGAGCTGCGGCGGCACCGTGGTGTGGACCATCGAGACGGGCACCCCTCCGCCCACCGGTGGCGGCTCGTTCGCCTACAGCGGCAGCAACACCAACAGCGCGCAGCAGAACACCACCAACCGCGACATCACCCTCTCCGCGGGCCAGGTGATTACCTACGGCACCTGCAACGTGACGGGCGCGTCCGGCACGGGTGACACGTACCTGCGCCTGTACAACGCCTCGGGCACCCAGGTGAGCTTCAACGACGACGGGTCCGGGTGCGGCACGCTGTCGTACGCCACCTATACGGTGCCGGCGGGCGCGGGCGGCACGTACCAGCTGCGCGCCGGCTGCTACTCCAGCAACAGCTGCAGCGGCACGGTGGCCTGGACGATTCAGTAGCCTCGTGACGTGAAGGAAGTTCCACGCGGGCGGTCCGGTGAATCCGGGCCGCCCGTGCTGTTTCGCGTAGGCACTTCAGCGCGGCCTACGCCATCAGCGTCGACGGTGTGATTTTGAAGCGCCAGTAAGCCGCTTCGCGTGATGCGCGACACGAACAGCGGGATGACCCGGGCCACGGGAAGCATGCGCCCGCGCTCCAGCGCCAACTCGCGCAGACCTGCCGCGCCCGTTCACCTTCTCCGGAACAAGTGCTGTCGGACCAGAAGGGGAACCTATGTCCTGTCGCCCTCGCCGGGGCACTCGCAGGAGGCCTACATGACCGCACGTCGGGGCTGGGCAGTTGTGTTGCTATTGCCGCTGTCCTTGCCGGTAACGGGCTGGGCGCGGGAGCAGGAGCCCCCACTGGCGACAGACGGGGAGGCCCCCCCCATCATCGAGCCGCTCCTGGGTACGCCGCCCGAGCCCGCCGACGAAAACGAAGCAGAGGAGGCCGAGTCGTTTCCGCCCGCGCCGTTGCAACGACGGTGGGCCTGGCTGCTGCGACTGGAGGCCACGACGCTGGCGTTGTTGCCACGACCTGTCGCCGGTGAGGACGAAGGCTTTTTGCTTTTGGAGCCCATGGCCGTGGTCGACGGCGGAGAAACGTTTGGTCTCAACCTGGGCGCCCCAGTACGGCTGCGAATGTGGGGCGGAGGGGCGGGCGCCGGCCTGGTGCGGAAGGCTACGAAGGCACCACGCGCCTCACCGGCGGGACATTGCCTCCCGGCACGCGCGCCTATCTCAGCCCCGAGGCGTGGCGCCACCACCGCGAGCACGCCGGCGAGCCCCAGGCCCCGTATGACTCCACGCCGAAGGATGACGTCTACGCGCTGGGCGTCGTGCTCTTCTGGCTCCTGACCGACAGGCGTGCCTTCCACGTGACGGACAAGGCCGGCGTGGACGCGGTCATCTCCCAGCCTCCCACGGCGCCCCATGCGCTCAACCCGCGAGTGCCGCCGGAGCTGGGCGCGCTGTGCCTGCGCCTGCTGGAGAAACAGCCCGCGGACAGGCCGGACGCGGAAGCGGCATGCGAGGCGCTGGAGGCGCTGCTGACGCGGGAGGGGGCGGAGTGGGACGTGCCGCTGTGTGAGTTCCACGGCGTGCACAACGCCACCACCCGGCCCGGCCCGGACGCGGACGAGCTGGCGGCGTGGGTCAATGAGCTGCGCGAGGACGTCCCACCGCGCCGGGGGCGGCGCCCGCCGCGCCACTGGGGGGACGGCGCACCCGGCGCCGCGTTGTCCGTACCGGAGGCGGCACCGCCGCCACCGCCCGGCGAGGCGACGGCGCCCGCGCACTTCGCGCCTGCTGTCCCGGCGGCGCCGCCACGCCCGCGGCCGACTCCCGAGACGGCGTCTCCCGGGCTCCCGCCGCCCGTGGCCGCTCCAGCCTCCGTGGACCCTGTGTCCGCGGAGGCGGCTCCTGGCGGCACCACGTCACCCGGCACGGACGTCCGCGTCCCGGTCCGCTGGCGGCGGGGCGCCCTGACGCGGGCCCTTCTCCAGGCACTGGTGCTGGCCGTGGCGTGGCTTCACGCGGCGGGAGGCGGCTCGCGCGGGGCCGGGCTCCGGGCCGCGCCGGACTCCCACGGCACGGTGCGCGACGGCGAGACCTCGCGCGTCTTCCCCGCGCCGTGGGCAGGCGGCTGGGAGGACAGGAAAGTGGCGCCCCCATGGATGCCGCCGGAAGCTGACGGGGCCGCGGTCCGGCCCGGGCCGGCCTCCACTCCCGCGGCCACCGCCTCGCGCGCGGTGACTCCCGAGGAACCGGCTGCCGTGAAGACCTCCGCCTCCGAACTACCCAGCACTCCCGCCACCGGGCTGAGCACCGTGAAGAGGGCGGTGAGCGTGGCGACGGCCTGCGCCGCCCTGTCCGGCTGCGTCGGCGCGCCGCCCCGTCCGCCGCCGTCCGCGGAGCCCTGCCCCCCCGGCGCCATCGAGGCCATGGAGTCTGTTGGCATCTACGTTGGGAAGGAACATGGAGTGACCTTCCACCTGGAAGCCGCGGACGTCAGCTACATCACCCTGCACGAGGGCTGGAGCTCGGTCCGCTTCATCGACTACTTCGGCGAGTTGCCCTCGTCGACGGTGCTCTCGGGGCGCATCATCCTGGGGGACCGCGTGTACGGCCGGTTCACCCAGGCCCAGGTCAAGGGCCAGAGCCGCCCCATCCCCGTCTGCATGGAGCTGTTCAACGTCAAGGTGAAGCCCGACTCCGGCCTCGCTCCCAATACCGTCCGGATTTTGTCCACCGCGGATGTGCGGGTGGTGGACGGCTTCAAATAGCGCGGCCCGGCCAGTGCCCGCCCGCGCGTGGCGGCCCATGGTAGAGGCCATGTGCTACGTCGCGATGCCCTCCGCGACCCAGGAGGTTTCGCCCCATGCCCGCCGCCCTGCCCACCGTTCTCCTGGTGCCCCTCCTGCTGGCGGGCCCTCCCTCCACTGGGACGACGCTCGCCTCCTGCCAGACGGGCATCCGCCACATCGAGCAGCCCGCGACTCCCCTGGAGCCCCCCATCCAGGTCTGCATCAGCCCCGGACAGTCCACCCTCCTCGACTTCAACGGCGCTCGCGCCCGGCTCGGTGGCCCTGGAAGGGAAGGAGCGCTTCGCCCTCGTGGACCCCGCCCGGAGCACCCTCAAGCTGGTGCCCTCGGAGCAGATGGTGCCGGGAGAGCGGTTCCGGCTGACGGTGCGCTTCGAGAACACCTCCGCCCCGGCGAGTGCCTCCCTCCAGTTCGTGGTCCATGCCGCCCAGGCCGAGCCCCTGGTGAGCGTGCACCGCCAACCGCGCCCGGCGGAGTCCTTCCGGCAGGAGCTCCAGGTGAAGGACGCGCAGCTCCGCCGGTGTCAGGAGGACAACTCGCGGCTGCGCGCGGAGAGCACCGGCCCGGGTGGGTTGGCGGGACTCCTCGCCGCGGACGTCACGGGGGACATGGGCGTCGACGCCGAGGACATCCTCGATCGCATCCTTCGGGCGCCGTCGAGTGCGCTCAGATTGCAGCGCGTCCATGCCTACCGCACCAAGGACCGCGTGGGCGTCAGGCTGGCTCTGGAGAACCCGGCGGGCGGGGAGGAGTGGACGGCGGAGTGGGCGAGCCTGGTGCTCGCGGGCAGGCGGGACCTGGAGCTGAAGGTGCTCGTCGTGTGGCAGAAGGCGCCCATCCCCGGAGGGGAGAGCAGGAAGGTGGTCGTGGAGGCCGAAGCCCCGGACGCGAGCATCCGGGGGCCCTTCGTCCTCAAGCTGTGGGCGAAGGGCGGGACGCGGCCGGTGACGCTGAGCGGCGTGACCTTCCCGTGATGCAGGGGCATACCAGTACTCGCCCGCGTCCAGTTTGTCCGCCACGCGCTTGAGCGTGCTTGAGACCGCGTCCGGGTAGGCCAGGTGCAGGTCGAAGGCGAAGCCCTCCGCGTGGTGGACCCGGTGCACGGCCACGAAGAGCTGGCATGCCAGCGCCATCTTCATCGGCAGGAAGGCCCCGTTGGGCTTGCGGTCCGGGTGGTAGCCGAACCGCGGGCAGTACGTGGCCCACCTCACATTGTCCAATGCCTCCAGGCAGATGAGGTGGTGCGCGGCTAGCGAGAAGGGCCCCGCGTACCACGGGTGCGTCGACAGCTCCCGCCCCTCCAGCATGTGGAGCCTCCTCGTCTCCTCATCCCCTCTGCTCCCGCCCGCCACCCTCAACAGAGTCCCTCTCCGTCTCATGCCTCCCGCCGTCCGAACCCGAAGACGGAGCGGGGGGGGGATACGCCGGGTGGAGGAGCGGAACCTCCATCTTGAAACGCTGGCGGCCAGGGGCGCGACGGGTCATTCCAGATGCCGTCCAACGCAGGTGGGACCCCTGGCTCGGCTCGCGTCTTCTGGTGGCCTCCGTCCGTCGGGTCGAGGTCGACGATTTCCTCTCGCTGTCCATCACTGATGCGCCGCAGGATACGGCCATCAATGCTGATGGCGTATTGCGCACCGGAATCCAATGCCGGGTATGAACGACCGCAGTACGCGTGATCTTCGTAGATTTGGACGAAGATGATGTCGCCCTGCCGAATGACGCGGTAGCGCTGAGCCTCCTGCCTGTCGCGGCACGGTGGGTTTTTCGCGCCCGGGGGAAGAAAGTCATTCGCGGCGATCATCACGGCTCGGAGCATCTCGCCGTCCAGTTCATACGGTTGCCCGGGTGCTCCCACGTCAACGACCTCTCGCTCCGGGAAGTCTGGAAAGATAATCGAGGTATCGTTCTCGACAGGGGCTGAG
Source organism: Myxococcus sp. RHSTA-1-4 (assembly GCF_020037125.1). GTDB lineage: Bacteria > Myxococcota > Myxococcia > Myxococcales > Myxococcaceae > Myxococcus. Next base: position 103,792 of record NZ_JAIQDG010000017.1, on the reverse strand, counting down.
GGAAGACCTGGACTCCGCACGCAGCCGGAGAGAGTGATGACAAGCATGAGGGGCAGAGGGTTCATTCTCATTCAAGCGCCCTCACCGAGGGTTCCCTGGAGAGCCTTTCGGCTTCTTGGGAACGATGCGGTAGCTCGTTTCATTGATCCAGCTGACAGTGCCGAGCTCCTCTCGTTCCCACGCCCCCCGCGCATGGGTCCACTTCAACATGTCCAGCGTCGCAGGAATGTACTGATAGAAGCCGTCACAGGTAGGCGCCTTGGGATCCTTTGATTTCGAGAAGAACGCGACGATGGACAGCAGGACCTTGCTGTCTTTTGTTTCCACGGCCCATGCATGGAGCCTCGACATTTCATCGGTGAAGCGGAGATCTCCAGGGGAGGGCAGACCTCCAAAAGGGTGGTTGTGGAGCGCGAAGATGTACTTGAGCGCGCTCGACGGGTATCGGGCGTCCTCCACGGATGCCGGGAGAATGCAACTCCGCCGCCCTGTCGTCAGGTCGTCTGGCGCTGACTGGTCAGTCAGCAGACTCATCTCGTACTTGTGGTCCGGCGTGTAGTAGAGCCAAGCGCAGTACTCGGTGGAGACTCGTGTCGGTCTCCAGGCTCATGGGGCCACCCCCAGGCCGGGAGCGGGCTGGCCCCGGACGTGACGACCGGAAACCAGGACGTGGTGCCCTTCCGGCCTGTGCCCCGAGGTGGGGCTCAGGCGCTCTCGGCAGCGGCGCGCAGCTTCGCGGTGATATCCACGGCCCGCGCGTGCCCCAGCAGAATGTCCGTCATGTAGACGAAGTCGCCGTTGACGTGCTCGGAAAGGCGTGAGTGCTCACGCACGACTTCGGAGGGCACGAGCGCGGCGCGCACCACCTGATAGTCGGTGTCCCGGAACAGAACGAGGGCGGCGAGGTCGAAGTCCCACGACCGGAAGGAAGAGGTCTGGAGTTGGCCCCGGGTCGCGGGCTCGGAGACAACCCGGGCCTTGACCTGCACGCGCTCGCCCGTCGCGAGCGTCAGGTCGTACGACTTGACCGAGTTGCCCGCCAGCTCCCCTCCCAGTCCCTTTGCGGCGAGCCACTCCGCATAGTCGCCCGCCGGGGCGTTGTTCGTCCTCACCACCCCGCGACGGCGCAACTCCGCCAGCGTACGGCTATACCCAGCCAGCAGCTCGGCGATCGTCTGGTCCTTCTCTGGAGAAAGCCTTGTCATGTCGTATCGCCTTCCAGGCGCCCCTGTCCGCGTGATGGACTACCAGCATCTCATCAGGAGAATGTTATAAGGAATACCGCGCAAGAAGCAGGGGCCCGGTGACGCGTGAAGGCTGAAGTCAGCGGGTGCGGCGTTGCCCCGCCGTGGTTCGGCTGTCTCGCGGTCCCAACCTCCCGGCCGTCCATCCTGCGTCCGGGCAGGCCCGCCAGCCCCCGGAAGAGAGCCCGCCCTCCTGCCCGGGCGGCCCCGTGGGGCCGTTCATAACTTCATGCTTCGAAGCAGGAACGGGGCGTGTACCAGGAGCGACAGCTGCAGCTCTGGAGAAGGGCGGGAGGACTGCCGCGCATGGCGGTGGCCCTGGTGCTGCCATTGGGCGTGGTGCAACTCGTGGGCTGGGTCCTCCTGGGCAGGGATTTGCTGGCCTCCGCCTTCTCGGACCTCCCGCTGATGGTGCCCGCCACCGCGGCGTGCCTGATACTCGCGGCGCTGGCCATGCTCTGGCTGCTGAAGGGCGGCCCCACCCGGCACGTGCTGGCGGGACTGGCCGCGGCGCTGGTGGTGGCCGCGAGCCTGCTGACGCTCGCCTCCTATGCCTGGAGCTGGGATGCGCTGCCCGGCTACCCGCCCCTGCGCCGCATGTCGCCGCAGACGGCACTGGGCTTCCTCCTTCTCGGCCCGTCCCTGCTGTGTGTGGACCGCCGGGGCCGGGGCACGGCCTGGGCGCAGCTCCTCGCGCTGGCCGCCCTCCTCGTGCCGCTGACGGTGCTCCTGGGCTACTTCTTCGCGGAGCACCGCATCTACCGCATCCGAGGCAGCATCGGCGTCGCGCCCCACTCCGCGGTGTCCCTGCTCCTGCTGTCCCTGGGCGCCCTCTTCCTGCGGCCGGACCGGGGGCCGGTGAGGGCGGTGACGTCGGAGGCGGCGGGCGGAGTCATGGCGCGACGGATGCTCTTCGCGGGCCTGCTGCCGGTGGGCGTGGGCGTACTGGTGGAGTTGGGCGTGCGGCTGCGGTGGGTGGACGCGAGCCTGGCCTGGCCGCTCTTCGCGGTGGCGATGATGGTGTCGCTGACGGCGGTGGTCTGGCGGGCCGCGGTGGTGAGCAACCGGCTGCACGAGGAGCAGGCCGAGGCCCGGCGGCTCGCGGGCCAGGAAGCCGAGCTGCAGCGGCACCTGGCCGCGGAGAACGCCCGGCTGGCCCACGCGGCGGAGGCCGCGGCGCGCGAGCGCGAGGAGGTGCTGGCCATCGTCTCGCACGACCTGAAGAACCCGCTGGCCACCGTGCGCCTGAGCGCCGCGGTGCTGGACCAGAAGCTGGCACGGCTCCCCGGAGGGGAGGCACTCCAGGGGCGGGTGGCCGCCATGGACCGCGCCGCGCTCGTCATGCTCGGCCTCATCACCCGGATGCTGGACGCCGCCCGGCTGGACGCGGGCCAGCCCCTGGCGGTGGAGCCCCGCCCCGAGCCGGTGAGCGAGCTCATCGGCGAGGCGCTGGCCCTCATCGAGCCCCAGGCCGCCCGGTGCAACATCCACCTCGAGCCTCGCCTGGCTCCAGGGCTGATGGCCCTGTGCGACCGCGAACGCATCCTCCAGGTGCTCGCCAACCTGCTGGGCAACGCGGTGAAGTTCACCCCCAAGGACGGCACCGTCACGGTGGAGACCACGGAAGCCCCGGGCGAGGTCCGGGTGGCCGTGCGCGACACCGGCCCGGGCATTCCCGAGGACGAGCTGCCCCGCCTCTTCCAGCGCCACTGGCAATCCCGGGGCACCGCGCACCGGGGCAGCGGCCTGGGCCTCTACATCGCCAAGGGACTGGTGGAGGCCCATGGTGGCCGACTGTGGGTGGAGAGCACCGTTGGCACCGGCAGTACCTTCCACTTCACGCTTCCCCTGGCACCCGAGCGCCGGCCCCCTCACCCCACCCTTGACAGCCCCGGAGCCGAGGTCTAACGCACAGCGACATGAGCCCAGCCCGCTTTCCCTCGCCGACCCGCCCCATCACCAAAGAGGGCCCGTTCCGCGCCCTGCTGCTGGAGAACATCCACCCGTCCGCGGAGGAGATGCTGGCCGCGGAGGGCCTCCAGGTGGAGCGGCTGTCGTCCGCCCTCAAGCCGGGCGAGCTGGCCGAGCGGTTGAAGGGCGTGCACCTGCTGGGCATCCGCAGCAAGACGACGGTGCCGGAGGCGGCGCTGGAGCACGCGGAGGACCTGCTGGCCATTGGCGCCTTCTGCATCGGCACCAACCAGGTGGACCTGGTCAACGCCAACACGCACGGCATCCCCGTGTTCAACGCGCCCTTCAGCAACACGCGCAGCGTGGCGGAGATGGTGATTGCGGAAATCATCATCCTGACGCGCCAGCTCTTCGACCGCAGCCGCGAGGTGCACGCGGGCCAGTGGCGCAAGGTGGCCACCGGCAGCCACGAGGTGCGCGGCAAGACGCTGGGCATCATCGGCTACGGCCACATCGGCTCGCAGCTGGGCGTGCTGGCCGAGTCGCTGGGCATGCGGGTGCAGTACTACGACGTGATGACGAAGCTGCCGCTGGGCAACACGCACTCGGTGCCCACGCTGGACGAGCTGCTGGCCACGTCCGACTTCGTCACCCTGCACGTGCCGGCCACGCCGAGCACGCACATGATGATGGGCGCGGACCAGCTCGCGCGGATGAAGAAGGGCGCGTGCCTCATCAACGCCAGCCGCGGCACGGTGGTGGACATCGGCGCGCTGGCGAAGGCGCTGCACTCCAAGCACCTGGGCGGCGCGGCGGTGGACGTCTACCCGGAGGAGCCGGAGAGCAACTCGGACGGCTTCGTCACCGAGTTGCAGGGGCTGCCCAACGTGGTGCTCACCCCGCACATTGGCGGCTCCACGGAGGAGGCGCAGGCGGCCATCGGCAAGGAGGTGGCCACCAGCCTGCTGAAGTACTTCAAGACGGGCGCCACCACGGGCGCGGTCAACTTCCCGCAAATCGAGTCGCCGCTCATCCCCGGCACGCACCGCATCCTCAACGTGCACCGCAACATCCCCGGCGTGCTCCGCGACATCAACCGCATCGTCTCGGACCTCAACGCCAACATCCATGCGCAGGTGCTCAGCACGGACGCCAACATCGGCTACCTCATCATGGACCTGGACCAGGACGTGTCGCGCCCGGTGTGCGACGCCATCGCCGGGCTGAAGACGGACATCAAGACGCGCATCGTGTCCTGACGTCCGGGGCGCGCCTCACGCGTCGATGACCTTCCCGGGGTTGAGGATGCCCTGGGGGTCCAGCGTCCGCTTGAGCGCGCGCAGCAATTCCAGCTCCGCCGGGGAGCGCGAGTAGCCGAGGTAGTCCTTCTTCAACAGGCCGATGCCGTGCTCGGCGGAGATGCTGCCGCCGTGCTTCTTCACCAGCTCGAACATGGTGGGGTCCGCCTCCTTCGTGCGGGCGAGGAAGGCCGCCTTCTCCATGTCGTCCGGCTTCATGATGTTGACGTGCAGGTTGCCGTCACCGATGTGGCCGAAGAGGCAGATTTCCCAGCCCGGGTAGCGGGCGCTGAAGACGGACTCCAGCTCGCCGCAGAAGGCCTCCAGCGCCGCCACGGGCAGGGAGACGTCGTTCTTGTGGGGCAGGCCGGTGGCGGAGAGGCTCTCGCTGATGCCCTCGCGCAGGGCCCACAGCTCCGCCGCCTGGGACGCGCCCTGGGCCAGGGTGCCGTCCGTCACCAGCCCGCGCTCGAACAGCGAGCCCAGCCACGCCTCCACCGCCTCCGCGTCACGCGACTCCGCCTCCAGCAGCACGTAGCAGCCGCTGGGGGCCTCGAAGGGTGAGCGCAGCTTGCGGTGGCGCTGCAGGCGCGCCAGGCACCTGTCGGTGAAGAACTCGTAGGCGGAGATGAGGAAGGACGTCTGCTGGCGCGCGTCGCGGAACAACCGCAGCACGGCGGCCACGTCCGGCACGGCGAAGAGGAACACGTCCTGCTTGCCGGGGAGCTGCGTCAGCTTGAGGGTGGCCTCGGTGATGACGCCCAGGGTGCCCTCGCTGCCGATGAAGAGCTGCCGCAGGTCCGTGCCGGTGTTGTTCTTCTCCAGCGCGCCGTTGAGCTCCAGCACCTGCCCCTGCGCCGTCACCACCTGGAGGCCCAGCACCCACTGGCGGGTGAGGCCGTAGCGGATGACCTTCACGCCGCCCGCGTTGGTGGCGATGTTGCCGCCCACCGTGCTGGAGCCCTTGGAGGCGAAGTCCACCGGCCAGGTGAGGCCGTGCTCGGCGCAGTGGTGGTGGACGGCCTCCGTCACCGCGCCCGCCTGCACGCGCACCGTGTTGCCGAGCAGGTCCACCGGCTCCATGCGCGCCATGCGCTGGAGGGAGAGCACCACCTCGCCCCGGGCCGCCACCGCGCCGCCCGCCAGCCCGGTGCGGCCTCCGGAGGGCACCACGGCCACGCGGTGCTGGTGGCACAGGGCCAGCAACCGGGCCACCTCGTCGGTGCTCCGGGGGAGCGCCACCGCGCTGGGAGCGGGCGTATAGACGCGCGTCCAGTCGCGGCCGTACTCCTGGAGCTCGCCGGGCTCGCGGGTGAGGAAGTCGGCGGGGAAGCCCTCGGCGATGGCGCGGAGGAAGTCGGCGGGGAGCGCGGAGGTGGACATGCCTCAACCCCTATTGCACGCGCCCGCCCGTGACAAGCGGATGGCGCAAGTCCTCCGGGACGGGTGCCTCGCCCCTCCCCGCCGTGCCAGTCCCCCGTGCGGAGGTGGACATGCGCCCGGAGCATCCCGGGTGTGAGCCGTGCTCCAGCCACTCGCGCCCTCCCCGCCCGTGCGCCCCTCGACACTCGAAGCAGACCGCGCCTCCAGAGCCCGCCCTCGCCGTGCTTATCCTCGCCGCGCGCGCTGCTCCCACGCGCGCCCGCCGGGGGATGCGGCATGGACCGCTTGCGAACGCCCTTCTTCATCGCGGCCCTGGTGCTGCTGGTGCTCGCCGTGCTCGTGGAGGTGGGCTCGCCCGCGCTCCTTCCCCAGAAGCCGCCGGACTGCTCCGCGCTGAAGGGCACTGCGCCCTGTGCCCCACCGCCGCCGGCGCTTCCCGAGGACTGCCTCCCCCTGCACGCGTCGGTGTGCGAGGGCGAGGACGTGAAGATGGACGACGTGCTCCGCACGCAGAAGGAGAACCCGCCCACGCCCGGGCTGGGCATTCCCTACCTCGCGCTGGTGGACGCGCTGCTGCTGCTCACCCTGGCGTTGATGGGCGCCAGCCTCATCATCCCCGAGCGCGTCCACGGCCGTGTGCAGGGGCTGGCCACGCTGATTGGCTCCATCGTGGCGCTGCTCACCGGCATCGGGCTGCTCTTCGCCGCCATCGGCCTGCTCATCACCATGGTGTCCCTGCTCGCCGCGGTGCCGTTCGGCACCATCGCGTACCTGGCGGTGTGGGGCTTCTTCAACCGGGGCGGCGCGGCCGGCACGCTGGGGCTGCTGATGCTGTTCAAGCTGGCGGCGGGCGTGTGCCTCGTGCTCGCGCACCAGCGCTTCCTGCAGAACAAGGGGCTGGTACTGCTCTACCTGACGTCCCTGCTGGCCAATGCCGTGGTGTCCTTCCTCCACGGCCTGGTGCCCATCATCCTGGTGAGCATCACCGACGCGGTGGGCGCCATCATCGTCGCCATCCTCGGCCTCATCTGGGCGGTGCTGCTGCTGGTGGGGGCGCTGGTGTCCATCGTCAAGGTGCTGCGCCTGAAGCGCGTGGCCATTGCCTGAGCGGGATGACGTGCAAGCCGCGCGGAGTGCACCCGCTGCCACGCTGCTCGCCCGGCCCGTTCTTCGCGCTGGAGATGGACACGTCCATGGCCACCCCACCCGCCCCGTCATGCAGGACGAGGCGCTGGCGGGGAATGTCGACGTCGATGTGCAGGGTCTTCATCCCCTCCCGAGGTACTTCTTGAAGCCGCGGCTCAGGTCGCCGCGGAATCCCAGCCGCTCGAACAACCGGTGCGCGTCGGTGCGGCCCACGGCGCTCAGCAGCATCATCTTGGTGCACGCATGCTCGCGGCAGAGCGCCTCGGCGTGGCTCAGCAGCCGCGTCCCCAGCCCCTGGCCCCGCGCCGCCGGGGCGACGACGAAGTTCTCCAGCACCGCGTAGGGCCGCTCGCCGAACATCACGTCCGCGCACAGCGTGACGAACACCGTACCCCGCACCTCCCCGGCCACCTCGGCCACGATGAGGAGGCTCGCGGGGTCCGAGCGCAGGCCCTCCACGCGCTCGGGAAGGACGCGGATGCGCGGGTTGTCCGGCACGAGCGACTGGTAGAGCGCGGCGAGGGCGGCAATGTCGCGGCCCTCCGCCCGGCGGATGAACGGAATGTGGGGTGCGGCTGATGGGACACGGTCCATGGTCGGGGTGCGGCCACTGCAATCACCAGGCCCGACGAGGAGCACACCGGCAGGGGAGGCGCTATATTTCCGGCATGGACCAGGACACCGACCCCCGGCAGCGTGAGCGATACTTCGAGCTGCTCCGAGGCCTGTCTCCAGCGGAGAGGCTCCGCAAGGCAGCGGATCTGACACAGGCAGTCCGGTGGATGGCCGAGGCCGGCATTCGTCAGCGATTTCCCAACGCCGATGAGACAGAGGTGCGGGTGCGGCTAACCGAGCGCATCTACGGCCGCCAGGTGGCCCTCCGCCTCTTCGGCGCCCACCCCGCGCTCCTGTCATGAACGAGCCAGCCGTCCTCCTCGTCGCGCTCCAGTGCGCGGAGTCCTTCGAGCAGGTGCAGGTGGGCTACTTCCTTGGAGGCAGTCTGGCCAGCTCCCTTCAAGGCGAGCCACGGGCGACCAACGACATCGACTTCGTGCTCGACTTGAAGCCATCCCAGGTCGAACCGCTGGCGCAAGCCCTCGGTAGTGACTTTGAGGTCGACATCGAATCACTGCGAGAGTCCGCCATGCGCCGGGGCTCCTGGAACATCTTCCACCAGCCAACGGTGACGAAGGTAGACCTCTTCATCTTGCGCTCGGGCGCCTTCGACCAGAGTGAGTTCTCGCGTCGCCGCCGCATAGTACTGACTCCCGACGGCCGAGGGCTCTACATCAAGAGCCCCGAGGACTCCGTACTGCGCAAGTTGCTGTGGTTCCGAGATGGCGGTGAGGTTTCCAGCACCCAATGGCGAGACGTTGTGCAAATCCTTCGTCTCGCGGCTGGAACCCTCGATGGCGTGTACCTGCGAGAGTGGGCAAGCAGGCTCGGGACACAGGAACTTCTAGAGCGGGCCTTGCTTGAGGCAAAGTGAATCTTGCCCCGTGCCCTCTGGAGCGGCATCCCTCGTCTTCACCGCACGAACAGCCGCACTCACACCTCCGGCATGGGAGAGTGAAGCCCGCCACTTTCAGGGAACTTCGTTACCCAGGCATACACTTCCGCTGCGTGCTCCCGGGCCAGTTCCTCAGGGTCGACCCGGCCACGGAGTATCATTGGCACAACCCAGCCTTTCTCACCTCTGAGCGTCCAGTACTGCAGGGGGTGTGTGAATTCCGCAGGCAGCTTGTCAGGTCGGAAACCAGGGACCTGAAGGACGATGCAACTCTCACCGGCGGTCACCCATGCATCCAGCCACAACCCGAACCACCACCATCGTCCCTTTGAACGCAGGGTATAGCCGTCCCATCCTGGACCATACACGGGGCGGCCCACATCGATTTCGCCCCCATGCTCCTCATGGAGCACTGCTGCAATGCGACCTACCAGTTGCCGAGCCGCCCTCAATGCGCTGGCCACCAGCGGATCCGCCAGCAGTCGCGTTTCCTCTTCGGTGAAGGGGCGAGTGTTCTCCCCCAAGCGATAGGTGACGAGTTCCTTGAAGTCCTGCAGGTAGACACGAAGGCGCGGGGAGTGAACTTGCTCTGCCACTCTCCTGAGCGTCTCGGCCACTTCCTCCCACTTGAGTATGTGGGCCGCCTCTGCATTGCCGAGCTGTCGCTGGACAGTCTGCCGCAACTCCCTCAAGTTCCGCCCAGGGGCTAGCATGAAGAGTCGTGCCTTGCCGTCGGGGTGAGCTGCGCTCCAATCTTGGAGTGCGGCAGCGTATGGAGCCAATTGATCCTCGTGGAGCCATGACCCAACTTTGGCCTCGAAGAGGAAGTAGAGGTCTGGACTTTGAATGGCGATGTCGGGGCGGCCTCCGGCAACCGTCACCTGTGTTCGGACATGCAAGGAGTTCAGCATGGCATCTGTTACGTCCAGGCCGCACGCATCCTTGAGAAAAGCGCGCAGGACTTCCGGTGCCTGGAGCAAATGGACAAGGAACTCAGTGAACCGGTCTTCTTCCTTGCCTGCCAGAATTGCAAGGACGGGGTTACCGGGCCAATTGGACTCAGCCATTGTTTTATCCTCCTCGCGCAGAGGGCCCCTCCAACATGCTGGGCGTTGGTGCACGTTACGCCGTGCCCTCGCAACTCGGATACACTTCAGTGCTCAGCAGGCATGGAAATGTTCACTGCGGCAGCAGGCGCAGCGCACAGCCGGAAGCCACCTGCGGCGGGGCCTCGCACGTCACCTTCAGGCCGGCCCCCTCCTCCATGACATCCACGGCCTTCGACTCCTTCAGCGGGTCGAAGGTCGCCGGCACCGAGGGCTTTCCGCGCGGCGTCAGCTCCACCTTCATCGGCGCGGCCACCTCCGGAATCAGCTCCAGCGACAGCGAGCGCACCTTCGTGTCCGATGCCTTCACGTCCACCTGACACGAGGCCGCGCCGCGCAGGCTCAGGATGCCCTTCGTGAAGGTGCAGCCCGTCCCCACGTCCAGCTCCTCCGCCGTCACCGCGCGGGGCTTCACGAAGCGCTCCCGCAGCTTCTGGGCGGTCTCCGATGGCTTCGTCCTCCGCGGCGACTCGCTGGTGGCCCCGAAGCCGACGCCGAGCACATAGAGCGCGACAATCGCGACGATGACGAGGATGAGCACCGCGTGGATGGGCTTCAGCTCGGGCATGGCGCGCGGTTACGGCTGGATGTTCTGCTGAATCTGGAGCTGCTGAATCCCCTGGAGCGTCTGCGAGGAGCCCATCAACACGCTCTCGTTGATGCGGTGGTCCCGGATGATGACGCACACGCCCGAGCGACAGACGCTGTACAAGGGGCAGGGAGCGGGACACGAGCTCGCCACCGGCGCCACCTGACAGGTGTTCGAGCAGAAGCCGGAGAGGCAGACCTCGTTCCCCGTGCACCGCTCCCCGTTCGGAAGCTGGCACAGCTTCGTGGGCCCACACTGCGACGGCGAGCGGCACTGCTCGTTCGTCTCACAGCGCCCGTCATCCCGGTTGCACCGGCCCTCCGGCGTGCAGAAGAAGCTGGAACAGTCCCGGTCGCTCCCACACTCCTGCCCGGGCCTGAGCAGGCACAGCCGCGAGCCGAGCACGGGGGTGCACTTCAGCGGCCCCGGGCAGCTCTCGTCACCCGTGCAGGTCTGCCCCAGCGCCAGCTCGCACTTGCCCTGCCGGTCGCAGAAGCCGGTGAGGCACTGGGTGCCTCCATCGCAGGGCTGCCCCCGCTCCACGAGGCACACGCCCCCGTCCGCCCCCGTGCAGGTCAGCCCCTTGTCACACGTCCCCTCCGGACAGGGCTCGCCCACCTTCGGCGCCTCTTCCCCATCACGCGTCGCGATGATGCCAATCACCGTCCCGAGGATGAGGACGACGCCCGCCGCCAGCGCCACCAGGAGCCAGGGGAAGGGCTTCTTCGGAAGCGGCGCCGCCACCACCTCGAAGCCCGTCGAGGGGCCCTCGGCATAGTTCTCGTCGGGCGTGGTCACATCCACCACCAGCAGGTGGAAGGTGAGGCGGCCCGGGGGCGTGCCCGGCGGCACCCGGACCTGCACGGTGAGCTGCTGCGTGCCGTCCGGAGCGAAGTCCCGCTCCGCGTCGCCTCCGATGCTGAACCACTCGGCCTTCGCGCCAGGGCCGGGCACCACCGAGGCCCGGGCGCGCACGGGGGCGCGCAGCGCGTTGGACACCGTGTAGGCCACCTCTCCCTGTCCCGCCGCGTTCAGCCGGATGGAGTCCGTCACTGCGGTGATGTCGAAGGCGCGTGGCATCAGCCTGCTCCCTGGGCCGGCTGCTCGAAGTGCAGCTCGTAGGTGACGTAGGCGGGCTTCTCCCGCTCGATGATGCGCTCCAGCAGCAGCCGGTGGGCCGCCACCTCCGCGGGCGCGCGCACCCGCACGTGGAAGGGACGCGGCCTCCCGTCGGGGCCGGGCACCGACTCGTCCACCTGGAAGTCCGTGCGCCCGGTGGCCGTCGTCAGGAACAGGCGCAGCCCCCGCGCGGTGCCGCGCCAGCGCGAAATCTCCACGGCCGCGGCCACCAGCTCACGCAGGCGGCCCAGGCCCGTCGTCACCGGCAGGTCCATGCCCACCCAGCGCGCGAGGAAGGGCACGAAGCGGTCCGGCGCCCGGCGCGGGTCGAAGTGCGACTCCAGCCGCGCGAGCACCGCCTCGCTGGGCGCGTGCAGCACCTCCATCACCTCCAGCAGCGCCGTCAGCGGCGAGCCGGGCTGGACGGTGCGCTGGAAGACGCCGGGCAGCAGGCGCTGGATGTCAGGGCTCCGCATGGTCCGTCACCACCTCCAGCTCATGGGCACCGGAGCAGAGAAGCCACGTGGGAGGCAGCGTCACCTTCTCCGTGAACTCGCGCGTGGACACGGGCTCGTAGCGCTCGCTTCCGGCGGGCCTGCGGAAGACGCCGTCCGGGCCACCGGCCAGCAGCGGCGCCCCCTTGGGAGACGCGGCCAGTGCGTACACCGGCTGGAAGAGGCGCTCCGCCTCGCGCAGGGGCAGGCCGCTGCCCACCTCGGGCCGGCGCCAGGTCGCGCCCGGACGGCTGGCATCCAGCCACAGCACGCCCACGCGGTGGCTGCCCGCGTACACGGTGGAGCCGCTGAAGGCCAGGGCGAGGCAGCTCCCGCCGTCCCAGGCGCGGTCGAAGGGCCGCCACCCGTCCGGCGGGTCCGCGCTGCCCATCAACTCCCAGCACAGACAGCCCTTGCCCGGGTCCGCGCCGCTGGCGGCGGCCAGCCCCGCCCAGAGGAAGGAGCGCGGCCCGTCCCGCTGCACCTCCAGCACCCGCACGTCCGCGCCGCGCGGGCCAATGGGGCGGAAGGTGCCGCTGCGTCCCCCGCCCGCGGAGAGGAAGACGCCGCGTGTGCCCATGGCCGCCACCGCCACGTTGACGGCGCCGCGCACGTCCGTGGTGGCCGCCACCGCGAAGAAGCCCAGGTCCTGGGCGGCCGGGTCCACCAGCACCTGGATGGGCGTGGCGCCGGGGCGCGCCACCAGCTCGAAGAGGCCCACCCGCGTGGCCAGCAGCAGCACCGGCACCCCTTCCCGCTCCGCCCACGCGATGTCCTCCACCGCGTCCAGCGTGTGCGTGTACGGCTCCCACGTCTCGCCGCAGTCGAAGGAGATGTGGATGCGCGAGCGCTTCGTGTCGCTCACCAGCCGCGCCGCCACCGCCACGTAGCCGGCGCGCTGCGGGTGCGCCTCCACCGCGTCCACCTCCTCGCCGGGGAAGAGGCCCGCCTTCTCCCAGCCGTCCGCGTCGTTGACGGTGCGGAACAGCGTCTCACCTCCGCCCGCGTAGAACGTGCCGGGCTGGAAGGTGTCCGCGGCCAGGGTGCGCACCTCGCGAGGCACCTCGTCCACCATGAGGCGCACCCGGTCCAGGTAGCTGACGCCCGGCTCGGCCAGCAGCGCGTCGTACACGTGCGAGGCCCGCAGCGCCTGGCCGAAGCGCCAGCCCTCCGGCTGCAAGGCGGAGGGCAGCGGCGTCAGGATGCGGTGGAGCCGCTCGACGAGCCGCGTGCGCAGGGCCGCGGTGTCCTCCTCGCGGTGCGCCACCACGCGCGCCTGCACGCGCACCGTCTTGTAGCGCGCCCACTCCACGTGACACATGGTGCCCAGCGGCCGGCGCACGTCGAGCTCGGCGTGGATGCGGGCGCGCGCCTCCTCCGTCTCGTGCACGCGCAGGGTGGCCTCGGTGATTCCCTCACCCGCGGTGCCCTGCACCTCCGGCGGCAGGTGCGGCACCAGCAGCACCTCCACCGTGCCCGCGGGCGCGTGCGCCCAGAGCTGCGCCAGGGTGACGGCCTTCGCGCGCGCCACCGCGCCGGAGCTGCGCAGCGCCAGCAACTCGAAGTCCCCCGCCGTGACGGCCCTCCGCAACGAGTGCAGCTCCTGCGGCCCGCGCAGCAGCGCGTTGTCCAGCGTCTCCGCGGGCCGGCCGCCCGTGGCCGGGCTCGGGTTGGTCACCTTCACGCCCGGAATCGGCACCTTGAGCAGCTCCAGCGTGCCCGCGGCCACGTTGCCCGAGGCGCCACCGCCGCGCCGGTACCAGAGGCGGACTTCGCGCCCCGCGCCCGGCACCGCCGCCAGCGCGCGCGCCTCGCCCAGCTCGCCGGCCTCGCTCGCCAGCCGCGCGGACGGGGCGAAGGTAATCACCCCCGTCATCCGGTCCACGAGGTAGGCCGGCTCGTCCGGGCCCAGCGCTGCGAAGTTGTCCACCTCGCGCCAGACGCGGTAGGTGCGGCCGTCATGGCGGCGGGCCGGCGCGCGCGCGTCCAGTTCGCCGGGCGCCGCCTCCACGCCCACCACCAGGTCCAGCGAGTCGCCGGTGGGCGCGACGATGGGCGGGCGCTTCGCCTGCACGGTGAGGCCCGGCTGGCCGGTGCCCTGGCCCGCCAGCTCCGCGTCCACCTGCTCGCAGTGGTAGGCGAGCACCTCCGCCTCCGTGCCACCCACGGGAATCGTCACCGGGTCCGCGGTGTGGAAGACGACGGGCTCCGCGCCCGCGCCGGCCCGCGCCAGGGTGACGGGTGTGCTGCGGGGCACCTCCACCGGCCGCTCGGCCGGGCGCACCAGCGTGAAGCGCAGCCGCACCGACGCGGCGGCCGGTGGCTGGAGGCGCACGCCGAGGAGGCGCAGGAACTCCACGTAGGCCTTCTCCGGCAGCCGGTTGAGCCGGTACAGCATCGTCTCCGTGAGGTGGGCGAACACCTCCACCAGCACCATGCCCGGGTCATGCGGCGTGAGGTCCGTCCAATCCGGACATGCGGCCTGGATGCGGGCGCGCGCCTGCTCCACGAGCTGCGCGAAGCCGCGGTCATCCAGGCGTGGGGACGGGAGCGAGGTCATGTCGGGCCTCCCGCGAGCGAGAAGGGATAGGCCAGCCGCTCGGTGCGGCCGGTGGCGCGCACGCGGTACTCCAGCGTGACGTCCAGGCGGTGCGGGTCCTCCGGCGTCCGCGTGGCGTCCAGGTGGAGGACCTGGATGCGCGGCTCCCAGCGCTCCAGCGCGCGGCGCACGTAGTGGATGGCGAGGCCGGCGGTGGTGTCGTCGTTGTTGGCGAACAGCAGCCGGTGCAGCTCGCAGCCATAGTCGGGACGCATGACACGCTCGCCGGGGGTGGTGGTGAGCAGCAGCAACACCGCCTGGCGGATGGAGGCGTGCTCCTCCACCATCTCCGCCCGGCCGGTGGGGGCCAGACGCAGGCCGGAGCGCTCCAGCATCTCGAAGTCCGGGTGCGCGAAGTGCCAGGTGCGGTAGCGGGGGGCGCTCATCCGGCCTCCGTCACCAACGTCTGCCCGGGGGCGTTGACCTTGTACTTCACCGTGCCGGGCGGGGTGCCGTCCGTCAGCCCCGTCAGCGAGTCCAGGCACACGGGCTTGCCGTCAATCGTCACCAGCGTGGAGTAGCCCTGCTGCACCGCCAGCGTGCTGGTGCACGGTTTGATGGTGGGGCCGATGTTGGGACACCCGGCGATGGGGCGGCCCTCCGGGTCCGCGCGCACCAGCACGGGCCGGCCCTCCACCGTCACGAACGGCTGCGAGTGGATGAGCCCCACCCGGCCCAGTTCATGGGCGCACACCACCAGCGCATCCACGGTCAGCACGCGCATTCAGCCTCTCCGGAAGTCGATGGACCGCCCTCGGATGACCACGTCCTGGCCGGGTGCCTCGAGGTCGAGCGGCACCTTCGAGTGCAGGCGCACGCCGCCCGGCGCCAGTTCCAGGTAGCTGCCCGTGGCGTCCTCCAGCCGCAGCGTGCGCTCCTTGTCATCCAGCCGCAGCGTGTGCCCGCCCGCCGTCAGCAGCGTGTAGCGCCGCACCGCGCCGCCCTCCACGCCCGCGTCCGGAGGCCCGCCCGTGCCATAGAGGCCCCCCACCACCACGCCCCGCGCCGGGTCCTCGCCGCCGAGCGCGAGCAGCACCGTGTCCCCCACGTCCGGCAGCAGCATCAGCCCCTTGCCGGCGCCGCCGCCCGCCGCCAGCACCTGCATCCAGTCCGTCTCCACGCCGCCATAGGCCGGCAGCGTGGCGCGCACGCGCCCCTTGCCGTCCGGGTCGTCCACGCGGCTCACCACGCCCAGCGTCACCGCCGAGGCCCGGGTGCGCGTCCGGCGCGGCGGAGGCGCGGAGGACAGCTCGGAGATGAAGCCGTGGCGTGCGTCCACGCGGTGGGTGACGGCGGTGAGCACGTACCGGCCCGCCACCGCGGGGGCCACTCCGCGCACGTCCACGCGAGCCCCCGGCCGCAGCCGCGCGTCGCCCTCCGCCACCGCGGTGAGCACCACCTCGCGGGCGCTCCGGTAGTCCAGCTCCGCCTGGGCCGCGGCGTCGACGTGGGGGATGCCCTCCGCCGCCTCGTCCACCAGCGAGCGCTTGGGCTCTCCACCCACGCTCCCCGGCTCCACCTCCGCGTCCACGCCGCGCCCCACCCGGGGCCGCTCCGCATGGCCGGCGTGGGACTCCGCGCGCTGCGTGTCCCAGCCCTCCGCGGACACCTCGCGGCAGGAGGCGTCGCCGTTCACCTCCACGGTGGCCTCCAGCAGCGCCTCACCGAGCAGCAGCGGCACCGGCGAGCCGTCCCCCTCCAGCGTCATCAGCCGCAGCGTGTCGCCGTACAGCACGGGGTAGAGGCCACAGCGGTCCGCGTGCTCCACCAGGAACTCGAGGTCGGACTGCCCGTGCTGGATGAGGTGGCGCCACAGCGGCCCGGGCGCCGCCACCTGGACGGAGACGCCCAGCCCCGACCCCATCTCACGCGCCAGGTCCTCCAGCGTCACCTGCACGTGCGCGCGCACCGGCTGGCGCTTGCGCAGGCGGTGGAGCAAGTCATAGCCGCGCACCCGCACCTCGCGCGCGCCGCCCGTGGCGTGGACGTACTCCACGGCCGTCACCTCGCCGGAGAAGAGGTCCTCCGCGCCCGCGGCCACGACGCGGAGGGACGAGCCCGGGGGAATGGCCGACGAGGCCAGCGGGCCGCGAGGGTCGGTGAAGGTCAGCTCGCACTGCGCGGGCACGGCCAGCCGCTGCCGCACGCGCACGGAGGACAGGCTCCGCAAGTCAGCCACGGGCAGGGGTGTGCCCCCGGCCTCGATGCGCAGCTCCGGCAGTCCACGCAGGTGGCTCACAGCACCCTCCGGAGCGCCTCGGCCGTGGGCAGCCGCAGCACCAGCCCCGCCGGAAGGTCGTGCGGGTCCGCCACGCCGTTGAGCGCGGCGATGAGCCGCCACAGCGACGGGTCGCCATAACGCTGGTACGCGATTTCATCCAGGCGCTGCCCGGAGGGTGCACCCTCCTCCTCGGCCGCGCCGAGCACCGTGTGCGCCTCGTAGTCCTCCGGCCCCAGCGCCGCGGCCACCGCCTCCGGATCCGGAAGCTCCTGCTCGGCCACGGGCTCCCTGGGGCCGGCCTCGTCCTCCACGCGCAGCAGGCGCATGCGCAGCCACGAGCGGCGGGGCGCGCCGGTGGAGGCGAAGTCCTCCAGGCGCTCGGCCACGGCGGCCACCACGCCGAGGTAGTTGCCGCGCTTGCCCCAGACCATCCGCGCCAGCGAGGGCCGCATGCGGCCGTCCTCGCTCAGGCCGTTCTCCGCCAGCCGCCACAGCGGCTCGGTGAGCTCGCGCACGTCCTCCGTCTGGAGCGAGGAGCCGGAGAGCGCCACGTCGAAGAGCAGGTCCAGCGTCAGCTCCGTGGTTCCCCCGCCCGTGAAGAGGAGCGGGTCGTCTCCGGGACCGCCCCACGGCAGCGAGCCGCCCAGCGCGCGCCTCGGCCGCAGTCCCGCCACGCGGCGCATGACGAGCGTCTCCGGGTTCAGCAGGCACCCGATGCGCTCCCCGCCGGGCTCGATGAGGAAGGCCACGCGCTCCATCACTCGCCTCGCTGTTCACGGTCCAGCCGCCGGAGCCGCTCCCACTCGCGCAGCTCCACCACCGCCTCGTCGCTCTCCGCCCGAGGCGCGGGAGGAAGCTCGGGCCACGTCCCCGGGACGCTGGAGACGGGCGTGCTCTCGGATGGATGCAGCGCGGTCTCCCAATGGGGGAAGGCGAGCCGAGCAGGCGCTTCCACCTCGCGCGGTGCCCAGGCCATGAGGGACTGGCCCCCGGCCCACGTACCGTCATCCGCCGGGATGGCGGCGCGGGGGTGCGACTCCCGGGGCTCGGGCGTGGAGACGGGCTCTCCGTCGAGGAAGAGGAGCCGCATCCGGGGCAGCCCGGAGGTCGGCAGCGGCTTCTCGGGCACCGGTGCCTCGGGCTCCTCCGTCAGGGGCAATGAAGGAACGGCGCGCAGCTGGGGCGTGGAGGGTCCATCCGCGAAGGGAGGCAGCTCACTCCAGGGAGGGCGAGGGGGCGGAGTGGCCACCACGTTCGTTTCGCCCCCGCGGGCACCAGGGGGCGATGCGGCGGGCCGGTGAGACTCCGCCCGCTGCGAACGTCGCGCCGGAGAAGCGGAAGGCGCCCGGAAGGCGGCGAGCATCTCCGGTCCGAGCCCCCATGAATCAGGCGGCACTGGCGGCACCGGCACGGGCTCCGGAATCGTTGGACGGGCCCACTCGGCCTGGGACGGAGGAAGTCGCGACGCTGAAGCCTCGGCTTCACGGAGCTCGTGGGCAGACACCGGGGGCACACGCACCTCTCCACCCGCTTCCGCTCCCTGCGAGCGTCGAGGAGCCATCGGCCGCGCCACGCGACGCGCCTCGCGCTCCGGCGGGCGAGAGGAGGGCGGCGGCGCCTCAGGGGACACGCGCCCGCCCTCCTCCGGCATGGGGGGCCTCATGGCAATCGGGCTGGGAGGCACCGCGGCCCCGAGGTCCTCACGCGCAAGCCCCTCCAGGAGCCGTGGCGCGCCCTTCCTCACCCGCGCCAGCCAGTCCGCGGGAGGCCCCTTCTGGCGCGCCTGGATGTCCCGGAGCCAGTGCTCCGGTGGGCCGTCGTGGCTCCCCGCCGGGACGGACGGTGGGAAGGCCGGCCCCGAGGGCGCGGCCACCGTGTTCCGGGAGGCCGGAGCGGCGTCCGGGGGGGCCTCCTCGGAGCGTGCCCGCGCGGACGGGGCGTCGGGCCCGGGCGGCGCCTCTTCGGCGAGCACGGAGTCGGCCCACGCCTTCATCCTCCGGGCCATGGCGCGAACCCAGGCGGCGCGCCCGCGTGTAGGGGTGCGCTCAGCCACGGGAGATGGACTCGAAGACCAGCGTGAGCGAGTCGATGGCAATCTGCTGGCCCAGCGCGTCCAGCGGATGGGCCTTCCACTCCGTCGGCCAGGCCTCGTTGAGGTTCCAGCGCAGGCGCTCCGTCACCCCGTCGATGTCCAGCATGAGGACGGAGACGTTCTTCCGCTGGGGCACGCCATTCACCGACGCGAGGAACCAGGCCCACAGCTCCGGTGACGAGGTGAGCCCGTAGCGCAGCGTCACGTCCCCGTAGGAGACGGGGCCGGGCAGCCGGCGCACCACGGGGCCGGCGCCGCCCTCGCGGAAGTGCAGCGCGGACACCTTCACCTGGAGGCCGGTGCACTGCGTGAAGTGCCCCTCGCTCACCCCGTCGATGAGCAGCTTGAAGTTGTACGCGCGGAACGGGTCCACCAGCGCGCCGGGCTGCGCGCCCGCTTCCTGCTCCGGCGGCGGCGCCTCGGGAGCCTTGGCATCAGCCATTGGACACCTCCTCCACTTCCGCGCCGCCCGCGTGCTGGCCGATGCGGAAGATGATGAACTCCGCGGGCTTCACCGGCGCCAGGCCGATGACGGCGAACACCTGCCCCGCGTCGATGGTCTCCGGCGTGTTCGTCTGCTCGTCGCACTGCACGAAGAACGCCTCCGCCGGCGTGCGTCCCATCAGCGCCCCGTCCCGCCACAGCCGCAGCAGGAACGCGCTCACGTCACGCTTGATGGACTTCCACAGCGAGGCGTCGTTCGGCTCGAACACCGTCCAGTTGGTGCCCAGGGCGATGGACTCCTCCACGAAGTTGAAGAGCCGGCGCACGTTGATGTAGCGCCACTCGCTGGCGGCATCGGCCACCGTGCGGGCGCCCCACACGCGGATGCCGCCGCGCGGGAAGTAGCGGATGCAGTTGACGCCCACCTGGTTGAGCTCGCCCTGCTCCTCCGGCGTCACGTCGCGCACCAACCGCAGGGCGCCGCGCACCACCTCGTTGGCGGGCGCCTTGTGAACGCCGCGCGTGACGTCGGTGCGCGCGTAGATGCCCGCCATGTGGCCGGACGGCGGCACGTTGACGAGCGTCTTCCCGTCCCCGAGCGGGTCCGGCGTGGAGAACCACGGGTAGTAGAAGGCGCCGTAGCCCTGGTCGGAGTTGCGTGGACGGAGGCCGCCGCGCTCTTCGCCGGTGGACACCTTGGTGAGGCGCCCCACGTCGTCCACGTCCTCGGGGGCGTCGAGCAGCGCGAAGCGGTCGCGCATCTTCTCGCAGTGGGACAGCAGCGCGTCCCAGGCCGCGGCACTGGTGAAGCCGGGAGCGGCCACCATGGCCACCTCGCTCACCTCCTCCAGCACGGCCACGCCCTGGCGCTTGCGTGCATCGCCGATGAGGCTCTCGCTGTCGCCGATGTTGACGATGAAGCAGCGCCGGCCGCCGTTCTCGAAGAAGCCGTACACGGCGCGCGCCAGCGGCGTGCCCGGCGTCCCGGGTGGGGCGAACTCCTTCACGAACTGGGCCCAGCCGTTGACGGCCACGGCTTCATGCAAGCGGGCGTCCGCGGCGGGCGCGCGGCCCACGAAGGCCGCGGTGGTGGTGCCCACGCCCTGGATGGAGCGTGTCCCACTGGGAACCTCCTCCACGTAGACGCCGGGCGTCAGGTAGTTCGGCACGTCACTCCTCCTTCAGCGGCAGGCGAATGAGCAGCGGCTGTGGCTCGGCGGCGAGCGCCTCCGGTCCCAGAGCGAGCACCTCCCCCTTCGCCCGCACTTCCAGCCGCCCCAGCGTGGCCACTGGCGGCACGCGGGGAAAACGAAAACAACCCCTGGCATCCGTGCGCGTCGTGAGCTTCAGCGCAGGCAGTTCCACCAGCGCGCCCGGAATCGGAATGTCGCCGGGCCCCACCACGCAGCCGAGCAACACCTCGGCCGGGACGGACTGGGCCACGAGGGGGAAGCGGACGCGGTGGACGACGGGCTGCGGGCGCTCGCGGCGCACCGGCACGCGCAGGCGGAAGCCGGGACGTGGCGCGACTCGCAGCCCCGCCCACACGGTGGTGGCCACGGGGGTGAGGTCCACCTCGAAGTCCGACTCCTCCATGGCCGCGAAGACCAGCTCGCCCAGCAGCCGGTGCGCTCGCTCGGGGGACTCGGCACCGGTGGTGACGAGGTAGCAGACGGAGATTTGCAGTGGAGGACGGGTGCCGCCGCGCGCGGGCGGAGCGGGACCCAGCTCGAGCAGATAGAGGCATACGCCCTTCTCCAGGGACTCGCGGTCAGGCACCCCGAGGAACACGGGGACCTCACCGGCGATGCGGCTCACCCATGCCTTCAATCGCTGATCGACTTCGTCGATCATCCGGTCCCCCCCAGGGTCCTGGGCCGGAGCTCACGGGCGGCGTCTTGCTGCCGGAATTCCGGGCTCGCAAGGTGTCACCGTGGTGCGGGGGCCGTAAGTGACCCGGGGGGAGGTGTCACGTCAGGACTTCAACAGGCGTGCGGGAGGGGTGTGGCCCTGCTTGCGAACCCGGCCGCCTCACGCGTCCCCTTCTCCCCCACCATCAGCGGGTAACGGATGAGCATCACCAGCTGCTCCGCTCCCTCGGGACCTGCCTGCACCTGAGCGAAGAGCACCCCCACTCCGGCAGCTTCCGGGCCAGTTCCCCGCTGCGCCCGTACCGCAGCGCTGTATGCATCCGGTCCCGCCGGGAAGTGCCGGCCTCCACCTCGGTCTGAACGACTGCATGGCCTCTCCGCTCATGACGACTGGACCTGCCCCGGGTCGGAGGACACCCTACGCCGGCAGGCCCTGCCGGCCCACCTGGAAGCAGCAGTTGCGCGGGCCGTCTTCTTCTATTCTCCTCTGTTGAAGAGGAAGTCATGGTGAGACCTTCGAGGCGCGCTCCGAGCACCTGGCCATGCCACCCCTGCACCTACCAGCAGGAGAGCCTGGACGGGAGCGGCCACGACGGCTGCCGCAGGGACGTCATCAACGACAGGGAGGACGCGAAGCGGAAGCTCGACGAAGACGGCGAGACGGCCTGCATGAAGCGAATGAAGGTTCTGTTCGAGGAAGCCGAGAAGGCCAGCGGCAGCTCCTGCGAAGACTCCCCAACCATGCGCGGGCCGCCGAGGTCTGCGGCGAAGGTGGCGACGAGGACCTGCGCGGGCCCTCCGTGGTCACCGGGGGACACGCGCTCCTTCTCTTACCAAGCAGGACTGCTCCTTCTATTGATGCAACTCGGCTCGGCTTGCTCAGCACCAAATCCGCACATCAAGGTGCGAGAGCTTGACAGTGGGATACTCGAGGTCGATGGCCCACTAGCGGGCCCCTTCGACACCTCAGAGGAACTCGCCGCCCATGCATGCGAACTGCTGGGCAATCAACCTGGAGCCGACGCAGGCCACGGCAGACTTGGAAAGGAATACTGCGCGCTCCACTACTTTGCGGTCGAAACACAGAAATACTACCTCAGCTATCTATCCGACATCGGCGGCGACGGCCCTGACGGAATCAAACACTGCACCGTCCCAATGACCATCAACGCCCCGACCCAGAAAGAGATACTCATTCTGGGCCCCGCACATAGCCATCCTCACAACCGAGAGTTCTCCGCCCAGGACATGGGAGCTGGCCGGCCCGCTGGCTGGTCTCCGCATGGAGTCTCAAAGATTCAGGAGAAGCGCACGGGCCGCATCTGGGAGCGCCACCTCTACGTGTTCCACAAGAACAAGCTCGGCGTATGTTTCTCCTACAGATACAATTACTCCAATCGTCTCGTCCATGCGCTCAGAGAGGGAGCCTGGGTTCCTATCGGCAAGGCAACAGGCAAATGGGGCGCCTTCGAGAAGTTTGAAGGACAAGACTGGCTCCCCTGAAATTCCCCTTTGCCAGCCAATGAGAATATCATGAATCGAGCCCTCATTACCGCGCTCCTCGCCCTCCCTCTTACCGCCTGTTCGCTGTTCGGCTACCACAAGCTCCCCAAGGCCGAGCGAGCGCCTCCTGAAGAAGCTGCGCGCGTGGAGTTCCCAGATTCGTTCGAGGACGGCATTCATCTGACGGGGCCCATGGCCGCCGCCCTGGAGGTCGCCATGACCGAATTCCTCCCTCCGGGCTCCGAGGTCAAGACCAACGCGAAGAACAAGCGCGTGGCCCAATGCCTATCACGCCGCAGCACATACGAAACACTCATCCTCAAGGCCAGCGACACTCTCTACTTCGTGGCGTTCATCCCCGATCTGAAGCGATGCGGTCTCGAAGACGAGATTCTCGATGGCGGAGCCGTATACGCAGTTGACAACATGGGCCGGGTTCTAGGAGTCCGCTGAGACAAAGGGGCGATGACATGAAAGCGCTCAAGAGGGTTGCACCACTGGCACTCGGAGGCGCCATAAGCTGCGCAACAACCAGCTCCCCCGACCTCGGCATCCGTGTGCATGACGAGCCCATGAAGCCGGTGCGTTACGAGGGTCGTATCGTTGGTCCGCATGACGACATCGACGACATGGTGGATGCGGCCTGCGACACAATGCTCAACATCGCACAGGGAGAGCGGCCATTGGGCTACTGCGCAACGTACTTCTCAGATGAGACCCAGGGCTCCAAGTGGTTCTTCAGCCACATCTCCCCGGTCAAAGGCACGCCTGGCGCTCCAGAGCGAACGTGCGATCTGCCTCGAGACCCTGTCGAGCCGGATAGGAAGGAGGTGCTTTTCCTGGGAGGCGTGCTCGGTGGAAGCAAAACCAACCCTGAGTATTGGCGCCCAACGCACTTCTTCAGTCAGACCGCGGGCGAGAGCTGGTGGCCAGACACCCTGGTCTTCTCCCTGGAGCCCTCCGGCGCCTGCACTGTGTATACCTATGTCGGATTCAGCCGAGTCGTTACGGTACGCCGCGATGGCGATTTCATCCCCACCGGCACCATCTACAACGAGCAAGGCATCATCCAGACGTTGAAAAGCGCGGAGTAATGGCTCTTCTGTAGGCCCCGCGGGCTTCCCACTGAGCGGCTCCCGCGCAATCTCCTCCTCTTGAGAAACAACCCGCCCGTCAACCGAATTCCCAGAAGAGAATCAATCGCCAGGAGCGCACAATGCTTCAAGCTGGTCGCGTATTGCTTGCGCCTCTTGGCGCGCGGCTGCGGCACCGTCGTCATCCCCAAGTGCCGCACGAGCCTGAGCCGCGGCGTCAAGAGCATGGGTGAGGTCTTGCAGTGAGTCCGGTGTACTGCCGAGCAGGTGGTGGTACTTACGGCAACACACGAGTGATTCCTCATACGCGGCTGCTGCGCCAGCAACCTGCTCCTGGGCCCGGCGCACGTCGCCCACCCTGTTGAGGGAGATGAAGAGGTCGCGCAGTACCTCGGGGGTGTCGCCGAGGGCCTCGCGCAGGCGGCGGCTGAGGGCCAGCGACTCCTCGTAGGCCGAGGCCGCGGCGGCCAGCTGGCCCTGGGCCTGGCGCACGTCGCCCACCTTGTTGAGGGAGACGGAGAGGTCGCGCAGCGCCTCGGGGGTGTCGCCGAGGGCCTCGCGCAGGCGGCGGCTGAGGGCCAGCGACTCCTCGTAGGCCGAGGCCGCGGCGGCCAGCTGGCCCTGGGCCCGGCGCACGTCGCCCACCCTGTTGAGGGAAATGGAGAGGTCGCGCAGCGCCTCGGGGGTGTCGCCGAGGGCCTCGCGCAGGCGGCGCCGGAGGGCCAGCGACTCCTCGTCGTCGCCCACCCTGTTGAGGGAAATGGAGAGGTCGCGCAGCGCCTCGGGGGTGTCGCCGAGGGCCTCGCGCAGGCGGTGCCGGAGGGCCAGCGACTCCTCATATGCCAAGCTGGCTTCCTGAATGGCGCCACGCTTCAGAGCAAGCCGTCCCATTTCGTCCAGCAAAGCGATACGCTGCTGGTTGTCTCCTCTACCCAGGAGCTTTATGGCTTCGGCAATGTGATCCGTCGCAGCCGCTGAGTCACCATGAGCTGTCTCAGCTCTCACCAAGGCGAAGAGTGCGGCTGCCTCATTGGCTGACTGGCTCCGAGGCGCCGCACGCATTGCTTCTCGCGCACGCCACGCTGCATCAAGCGCTTCACCTGGTCGCCCAGACGCAAGAAACTCATCCACTGCCTGGAGAAGAGCGCGGAGTTCGGACGGATATCCTCCCGATGCCTTTCTGAGGAGGCGTTGAGTTTCGCTGGCGGCCAGAAATGCGTCTACCTCCCCCTCGACGACAACAGCCGGGGGCAAGACTTCATGCACTCTTTCACCCGGGAGTTCCTGCCGCTCCGCGATGGGAGGAAGCTCAATGACAAGCGCCCGCACCGACCAGAGATCAATTGCCACCTCACGGACAAGAGGCTTCAACTCGTAGGGAGCGACCAGGACCAGCCCCCCATGGAGGTGGCGACGCACTGCATCCCGGCGCTCGTTCAAGCGAGAAACGAGCTTCAGCCACGCGTCCTGCCAGGGCTTGGGTTCGACACCATCAGGGTCCAGCGTCAGGGCTTCAATCCAGATGCAACCCACATGCTCAGAGGAGTGCTCAAGAAGCCTTGGGAGCACCTCCACGAGTTCGTCCGGTGTCGCAGGCACAAGCCGCATGAACCTGCGTGTCTGCCCCTGGAGGAGCCGCTCGACGCGGGCCCGAAGCACGTCCACCGGACGCTGCGAGCCCGCGAACACGAAGCCAAGCCAGAAGCCCTCGGCGAACTCGACCTGCCTGCGCAAACGCGGCCACTCCGCTTCGCCCGCAGGCCCCAGGTCCGCATCACTGGGAGGACGCATGCCGCTCACCTTTCCTGGCTACTTCTTCTGCGCCGCGCGCGCCGCGACCTCGGAGGCTTGCTTCTTCACGACCTCGCGGACAAGCGGGTGCACGTCGTACCACTCCATGCCATTGCGGTAGCAGAGCGCCAGGTGGGTATCCAGGAAGCGGGCAAGGTCATGCAGCTTCGAGTGGTCGCGCAGGGCCGTGTCATGGGTGGTGGCGATCAGGTTGAGCCACTCCGCGTCACTGTCGGAAATGGGGAGAAACTCGGAGCGGACCTGGGCCACTGCTGACTCGATGGTGCTGACCGGAACCGGCAGCGTGTCAGCTCTGCGGATGATCTCGGCGAACAGCCGCAGGTAGTCTCTCAGGTGCCCGCCGGAGAGTCGGCCCAGTTCATCAAGCGCCGCCCGGTCGGGTCCCAGCAAACGACGCCAGTCGCCGCGATTGGAGATGACACGTTCAAGAAAGTCGATACCCGCCTGATAGGCATTGCCCTCACGGTCGCAGACCTTCAGGGTTGGAAGCACGTGAACGCCACCAGGGGCGTAGAGCGTCCCGAGGTTGGCATACAGTACCTTCAGATATGGTGGAATGGTGTAGACGACGTGCAAGTCATCGAAGTGGAGCTTGTCGGCATGGGCCACGAAGAGGTTCACCACCGAGTCCTGGACCTGAGCCGCATTGGTCGAGGTGCCACGGATGTGCTCCATGGAGTCCAGCAACAGGACGACTTCCGTATCGGCCCCCCATTGAGTCCTGACCTGGCTGATACACTCCGCGATGTATTGCCGCACGTCACCGACGAGAGCCCCAAGATGTCCGGCCATGTGTTTCTGGAGCTTCTGGCGGAAGGAAGGGTCACTCTTGAGCTGGGCTTTCAAGCCGACCGAAGCACCTCCGCCAGACATGCCGGCGGACAGCTCCGAGAAATTGACGTCGGTGCGACTGAGGAAGTTGACGGCTCTCGTCCAGTAACCTTCGTGCGAGGGGTCGCCCTTCAAGAACCCCGCCTCCTTGAGCTTCTCACCGAAGGCTCCAGCGAGCGCCATGAGGAAGTCACTGACATCAATGCTTTGCGACGGATTCAGATAGTCCTCGATGTCGCAAAGAACCACCTTGTAGCCGCGCTCGGTCAGATGTTGACGTAGGCGGTAGAGTTCCGTGCTCTTGCCGCTCCCACGGAAACCGGAGAAGAGCTGCACGCTTCTGCCGAGAGAGAACTCGATGGAGCGCGCCAGGAGCTTGACCGGGTCGTGCACGGAAAAGGGAGGCTCCTCGTAGATGGGCACGTACCTGGACGAGTCCTTCTCATCGAACTCGATGGGCTGGTCGGTGACCGCGCGGAAGAAACTGCGGAGAAACGGCAGCGAGTCCTGGCTCATGAAGGGATTCCGTCCCTGGAATTCTCGTTCGCTGGTGCGGGACGTAGGAGCAGCGTACGCCTCCCCGCCTGCCCACCAGAGTCACGCCCCCTCGTACCAAACGGGCGCGCTCCTGACGAGTTCGAGTCCCGCGACCAGGGCCCCGGAAATGTCCCCTACTCGATACGGGACCTCATGATTTCGCGGGGTTGGCCCCACTACACGACGTGGCTTCTCTTTTCCTCCCGAGCACGCGGATGATGCCCCCCGGGCCGGAGAATCACGCTGGAACTTCCCATGACGATGGCGACGACATCCCCGATGAGACGACGCACGGCACTCTTCCTACGACGGCATGGCACGCTGCTGACCTGCCTCCTGGCGCTCGCGGCCTCGGTGCCCGCGTACGCGCAGGACGGCGCGGAGCCCCAGCTCCGCCGCTTCGGACTCCTGCTGGACGCTGGCGCTCCGCACGGCGTGGGCCTGTCCGCGGTGCTGCGGCCGCTGCCCTGGCTGCGGCTCCAGGCGGGCCCCACCACCAACAGCCTCAGCTTCGGCCTGCGCGGCGGCGTCAGCATCCTCCCCTTCCAGACCTTCATCGCCCCCTCCCTCAACGCCGAGGCGGGGCACTACTTCGGCTCTGACTACAACGAGGTCGTCGACTGGCTCGGCGCCACCCCGAGCCGCACGTCCGCCGCCATCAAGGACGTCACCTACGACTACGTCAGCGGCAGCATCGGCCTCGAGGTCGGCTCGGCCAGCCGCTTCAACTTCTTCCTCCACCTGGGGCTCAGCTACGTGGCGCTCAACGTGGATGACGCGAGCGCCCTCCTCCAGGACGCCACGGACGACCCGGACGTCACCGCCCGGAACCTCGCCGTGCGCGCCACCGTCCCCTCCGTGAAGGTGGGGTTCCTCCTTTACCTCTTCTGAGCAGGAGCACGACGACCATGCGAACGACCTCCTTCCGCGCCCTGCTGCTCTCCGCCACCGCGCTGCTCGCCACCGGCTGCGACTCGCTCTTCTTCATCGAGGCCGAGGCCGAGGAAATCTGCAAGGCGGAGCCCGACGTGGCCTTCCCCGCCGCCTTCCCCGGCACCACGAGCGTCCAGCAGACCCTCACCTTCCCGCTGGGTGACTTCTCCGACCCGATTCCCGAGGAGGCCGACGTGGAGACCGAGCTGCGGCTCAAGGTCTTCGAAGTCACGGCCAACACGGACCTGAGCGGCATCGAGCGCGCCAGCGTGTCCGTGCGCCGGCCCGGCACCGAGGACACCCTCCTCATCGGCGAGTACCGCCGCACCAGCGCCGCCGCCACGCAGACGCTCCGCCTCAGCGGCAGCGGCGCCGTGGACCTGCTCGACCTGGCCCGCCAGGAGGAGCTGGACTTCGTCTTCGAGGCCCGGGGCTCGCTGCCCACGCAGGAGTGGCGGGCCACCCTGCGGACGTGCGCCGGCATCCGCGCCAAGGCCAGCTACTTCGACCTGGTGTTCTGACACCCGGGGCGCAGCCGTTGCGCCCTCGCCTCCCCGGCACGCAGCGGCTGCGTGTCCAGGAGCACACTCCGCGAGCAGGCCCCGGCACGAGTCCCCATCCGGGACTGGCCGGGGCCTTGCTATGTCCACCCCTGGAGCCCATCAGAGGGCCAGGAGGACACATGGACACCATCGAGAGCTTCATGACCCGTTCCGTCCACACCATCGGGCTGAAGAGCCCGCTGGTGGAGGCACACCGGGTGATGAATGAACACGGCATCCGCCACCTGCCGGTGCTGGAGGGCGGGCGCCTGGCGGGGCTCGTCTCCCAGAGGGACTTGCACCTCATCGAGACGCTGAAGGACGTGGACCCGAAGGAGGTCATCGTCGAGGAGGCCATGTCCCAGGACTGCTACACCGTGGAGGCCGGCACGCCCCTGGCCGAGGTGGCGCGGGAGATGGGCCGCCACAAGTACGGCTCGGCCGTCGTCCTCCAGGGCTCGCACGTGCTGGGCATCTTCACCACCACGGACGCGCTGCGCGCCCTGGAGGCCGTCCTCACCCGCCCGGCCGCCCCCACGCCCGCGCGCAAGGCCGCCCCCCGCAAGGCCGCCCCGAAGAAGGCCGCCCGTCCGGCCGCGCGCAAGGCGAAGTCCGCCGGCAAGCGCCCCGCCCGCAAGGCCCCCGCGAAGAAGGCCGCGAGCCGGCGCACGCGCTGAGACCGCCGCTCAGGCCACGCTCTTCGGAGCCACCTCCGCCCCGGCCACGGCCGGGGCCGTGGGGAGGGGCATGGCCTCCAGGGGCGCGGGCGGCTGCACGCCCAGGAACTCCCGCCGCGTGCCCAGGAGGATGTCGAAGAAGGGGTGCGTCACGCACCAGTTCGCGTTCTGGTCCTTCCCCATGTGGTGGTCGTAGTGCCAGGGCAGGTGCTCCCGCGCCCACGCCGGGTCCAGGTGCGCGCGCCGGTGGACCCGGTAGTAGTTCACCGTGCAGGCCCACACCGTGCCCACGAAGAAGGGCGCCACGGGGAACAGCGGCGCGTGCATCGCCGCCACCACCGCCAGCGACAGCAATTCCTTCGTCTTGGCCGACCACGTCCACAGCGAGCGCATGTACTGGTCGTCCACCATGTCGTGGCGCCGCGACTTCTGGTGGTGCTCGTGCCAGTGGAAGCTCCAGAAGCTCCGCCGGTGCTTCCCCAGGCCGTGCAGCACGTACCGGTGCAGCACCCATTCCCCGAAATTGGAGTACGCCCAGCCCAAAGGAATGCCGATCATCGTTGCTCTCCGGCGGGCGCCCGGCCGGCGCCACGCTGTGAATAATGACTATTTGGTCACTCTTTTTGTATAACGCAAGAAGCTGGAGAACGCCAATGGCGACCAGGGACGGCACGCGGAGCGCGGGAGCGGACACCCCTCCAGGGGCGGCGGGGAGCAGACCCGGGCGTCCGGGCGGGCGGCGGGAGGCCCAGCGGCGGGAGCGGCTGAAGGAGCTGGAGGACGCGGCGCTGCGGCTCTTCCTGGAGCGGGGCCTGGACACCGTCACCATCGACGACATCACCCAGGCGGCCGGCGTGGCCAAGGGGACGTTCTACCGGTACTTCGACGACAAGGCGGCGCTGGTGGACGCGCTGCTGGAGCCGGTGCGCCGGGAGCTGCTCGCGGGAATGGAGGCGTGCGGCCAGGCCCTCGTGGAGGCGCGTGACGTGGAGGCCATGTTCGACGCGTACCGGGCGGTGGCGGCCGTCATCGCCAGCGCCCTCTTGCAGTACCCGGGCGTGGTGCGGCTGTACCTCCAGGAGAGCCGGGGGCCGGCGGCGGGGGCCCGCACCCAGGTGGTGGAGCTGTCCCGGCTGGTGGCGCGTCACGCGGTGGAAATCACGGAGAAGGCGCACACCCACGGGCTGCTGCGGCCCATCCGCCCGGCGGTGAGCGGGCTCGCGGTGGTGGGCGCCGTGGAGCGGCTGCTCCTGGCGGTGCTGAGCGAGGAGGCCATCGGCAACCCGCTGGAGCTGCCGGACGCGCTCACCACGCTGGTGCTGGACGGGCTGCGGCTTCCACCGGAGGGCAGCAGGCCCAGACGCCGGAAGCTGGACGGAGGCCCCAAGCGCCCTTAAGGGTGGGGCGTGGGACGCAAGCGGGTCCAGGCTGGCGGCGGCGGGTTCAACGTTCCCTGGTGGGCGTGGCTGTTGCCGTGTGCGCTCGTGCCCGTGGTGCTGCTCAACGTGGCCGTGTCCTGGCTGGGCGAGACGCACGTCTCCCCGCTGTCCTTCTCCTTCCTGGAGGCCAAGGCGGGGGCACTCCGCGCGTACGCGGAGCACCGGCCCTCGTGCCTGCTGGAGGGGCACGCAGACCTGGAGCCGCTCATCGACGCAGCCGAGCGCCGGCACCGGCTGCCTCCGGGACTGTTGCGCGCGCTGGTGGAGGTGGAGTCGGAGACGCGCGTGCACCGCATCTCGCCCGCGGGCGCCATGGGGCCCGGGCAGCTCATGCCGACGACGGCCGCCATGCTGGGCGTGAAGGACCCGTTCGACCCGGCGCCCGCCATCGACGCGAGCGCGCGCTACCTGGCCGAGCAGCTCCGGCGCTTTGGCGACGTGCGGCTCGCGGTGGCCGCGTACAACGCGGGCCCGGGCGCCGTGAATGGCCGCGTGCCTCGCAATGGGGAGACGGAGTTCTACGTGCCCAAGGTGCTCGCGGCGTGGGAGCACACGCGCCCGGCGCCGCCCGTGGCCGTGGCCGCGAGGACGGTGCAGAGAACTTCCACGCCCCCGGCGGCCCGCGTGGGTGCCAGGGGCGTCGCTACCGCGAAGCCCGTACCGCCAGCGAAGCCCGCGACCGGCGCGAAGCCCACGGCCCGGGCGAGACCGTCCGCGAACTCAGCACAAAAGCCCGCCGCCACGGCGAGCGCACGGCGCGGCTGAGCGGGACCGAGCCGCGCCCGTCACGGCGCCGTCAGGGAGAACCGGGTTCGAATCGCACTGCACCCAGCCCCCGCTGTCCGGCCCCGAGTTGCACACCCCATCCGCCGACGAGCAGCTCACCTGCGTGCCTCCCGCGCAGTCACGGTAGACGGAACAGGCGAGCATGGACTCGGACGAGTCCAGGATGTCCTCCTCCCCAGCCTCCACGCCGCCGCTACACGCGGCCGGCCCCCGGGGACTTCCGTACGCGGCGGGGGCCGGCTGGCGCCGCGGCTAGTGGCGCAGCTCCAGCAACTCCCAGCCGCCACGCGGGTGGAGGTTCATGGGGTTGGCGGTGCCGATGAAGAGTGAGCCTTCGCCCGTAACCATCGTCCGCACACCGTAGTTGGTGAAGTTGCCCACGCCCGTGAGCGACTCCGCCTCCGCGCAGCGGCTGCGCCCGGCGAAGCGGAACAGGTCGGCGCCCTCACGGGGAATGGCGATGGCGAGCAGCCGGTAGAGGTCGTGCCCCGCGCGCCGGGCGGCGAGCCGGTCCTCCGTCTCGCCGAAAGCCGCCGCCGTCACCGGCGCTCCGTCCACCTCAAGGACGTCTTGCAGGCCCACGCGCGCGAGCTGGCTCCAGTCGAAGGTGCCCACGTAGAGCTGCTTCCGGTACACCTCCATGCTCCAGGTGTACGCATTGAAGAAGTTGCCCAGGCCCGAGGAGCCGAAGCGCGGCTCCCAGTGCCGCATCCGGTTCCGGTGCTCGGCGTCGTACGCAATCGTGTAGCCCCGTGCCTCCGGCGAGTAGCGCGGCAGGTACTTCTCTCCGTAGAGGATGCGGATGAACTGCTGGCTCGTGCCCAGGTCGTCACTCTGGAAGAGGGCGATGGAGCGGTGCGTGCCCAGCGCCGTGGTGAGCAGCTCCACCGGGTCCACCCTGCCATTGCGGTTGGCGTCCAGGTCGAGCGTACCGGCGCGATGCAGCGCGAGCGCCACCTGGGTGGCGAGGGCGGGCACGTGCATGGTGCCCCAGTAGAGGCGCCCGTCGAAGGAGGCCAGGGCCCCGCCACCGGTGGTGAGCGCGGCCACCGGGTCCGGCTCGTAGTCGCGGATGTCCCAGACCTTCTTCCAGTCGCGCACGTCCCGCGACGAGAGCCCGAGCGTCTCCAGGCGGGGGCTGCGCCACAGGCCCGTGTAGCGCGGCCCGGCGGAAGAGCCGGTGCCGGTGATGAGGGTGGGCCAGGTGGACACGTACAGCCGCCCGGCGTGCTCGACGAGGTTGGCGGCGGAGCTGTCCAGCTCGCCCACCACCGCGAAGGCGAAGAGGCGGGCCGGGTCGGTGGACTTCTCGCCCACCCACCGCAGCACCAGCCCTCCGGGTGAGGTGGCGGAGGGAATGGAGGACAGCCCCACGCCCGTGTAGAGGACGCCCCGCGCCGTCACCCAGCTCCGGATGTCGTCGTAGGCGGGGAAGTTCCTCGCCCCCAGCAGCGCGCCGGTGTCCGCGTCATAGGCGAACATGTTGATGCCCCCCACCAGCGAGGGCCCCGCGAGGAACACCACGCCGCCCGCGTTGCCCGCCGAGCGCAGGCCCACCGTGGTGCGGCGCAGCATCTCCGCCGGGCTGCCGGCCGGTGGGTCCTTCAGCTCCAGCGTGCCGCTGGCCAGGTCGTAGCGGTAGAGGTGCGGCGCGCGGAAGTCCCCGGTGCCCGAGGCGCTGGCGCCGAACTCACACACCCAGGAGTCCGTCTCCTGCGGGGAATCCAGCCCGAGGTAGCTCGCCTGCACCAGGCAGTGCGTGTTGGCGATGGTGCCGAACCAGAGCGAGCTCCCGGCGCGCGTGAGGCCCCACACGTAGGCGTCATTCACCTTGGGCCGGCCCTCGGTACACGGCGGACGGCCCAGGGGCTCGCCGATGCCGTTGTAGCACTCGTCCGGCTCGGCCTTGGCCAGCCGGGAGACGTCCAGCTTCCGCTCCACCTTCACGCCCTTGTCCCCGTTGATGAAGAAGCGGTCCAGCGCCCAGAAGCGCGCGAGGGAGGCCACGGCGCGGTGCCGCTCGTCACCGTCGCGCCACTCCGGGGCGTCCCATGGCCGGGGCATCGAGGTGTCGAGCATGGCCGGCGTCAGCTCGAACTGCTGTGTCTCCAACTCCACGTCCTCGGAGGGTGGAGTGCCCACCGGGTCCCCACCGGAGCCACAGCCCGGCGACAGCAGCAGCCCCACCGAGCCCACCACCCACCCCACCCTCAACCGCCAGTTCCCATTCCCCATGGCCGCCCCCTCCGATTCGTTCCCCAGAAAGAGGAGGCTCCTGGCCACGCTGGGTAGCGGAGCCTCCCCGCGGCGCGCAGCAGCAAGCCATACGCCATGCGGAGCGTGTCCGTCCGAGGATGAAGGGGACAGCCCCGGGGGCCGGCGGCGGCCCCGCGGGACGAGACGGAAGGCGGGCACCAACGGACGCGGGCTCCGCGCGAGGGAAGGACACTTCTCCGCCGCGGCATGCCAGAGGCCACATGGGGCACGGGCGGGCCCCGCGCGTGGACACGTCAGGGAGGCCCGCCGGCTCCCGGAGTGGCAGGTGGGCACTCGCGGTTCCACGGCAGCCACCACGAGGGAACGCGGTAGGCCCGGTAGACGGCATTGCCAAAAGCGGACGGCGTGGGCCGCTCGAAGGGCGAGATGTACTCCCACACCACGTCGCCCTTGCGTGTCACCTCGAAGACGCGGCCGGTGGCGCCTTCCGTGATGAGGGTGTTGCCATTGAGCAGCCGCTGGGCGCTGCTGATGAACCAGCTGAAGAACTTCCGCTCACCCGCCTCGGGCCTGACGAGCTGGTACTCCCAGACGACCTCCAGCGTGCGAGGGTTGAACTCGATGACGCGCGAGAAGTCGCGGTACGTCACGGGCCAGTACGGCGGCAGTCCGGGGAAGAGCGCGCCGAAGCCCGCCAGGCCTCCGTTGTCGAACACCAGGACGTTGCCCGCGCCGGGCAGGCCCCAGGGAATGACGTGCGCGTGGTGCTGGCCGATGATCTGCCCCAGCCCGTGCTCGCGGGTGCCGGGGCCATAGTCCGGGCCCACCCGCCAGACGATGTCACCCGCCTTCCACGCCCCTCGCGGGTGGTCATGCCGGGCGATGATGGCGATGATGTTGGAGCTGCGCCCGTCCCAGATGACGTTGTCGGGATGGAAGCGCAGGTCCCCCTGCTCGTACCAGCGGTTGGGGCCGACATAGGAGGCGGAGTTGATGTGCTGCCAGTCCGTCTCCTCGAACCCGCCGCCGATGTCCTCGGGCGCCCCCACCTTGATGGTGCGCACCGCCGCGCGGGCCGTGGCGTCGAAGCCCATCTGCTCGTAGTGCTCCCAGGCATTCCACGTCCAGAGGACGTTGCCGGCCCAGTCCACCTCGTGGAGGACGTCGTCCTCGAGCGGGAAGTCGCTGATGTGCCGGGTGAGCGCCGGATCCGGGTTGGCGTGGGCGAGGACCAGTGTCTTCCCGCCGAGCGTGCGGGGCGGCTGGAAGGGAGCGAAGTACCCGACGGGGTTGCCCTCCCGCTGGTAGTCGTGGTGCCACCTCGCGCCGCCCGGGGCTCCCGTGCCGGCCCAGGACCACACGGCGTTGCCGCACCAGTCCATCTGCACCAGCGCCCCCTGCTCCTGGTGGCCCGCCAGTCCCCCGCCGGCACCGCCCAGGACGTGACCGCCCGGCAACAGCTTCGCGGGGAAGCCGAAGAGGGGCCACTCGCGCACGATGTTGCCCTCCATGTCGATGAGGATGGAGAAGCTGACCGGCCCCTGGGGGCCCGCCCACTTCCCGCCGAGCGAGCTCAGCAGCGTGTAGCCGCTCCAGCTCCGCCGCGAGTCGTGGAGCACGAGGCCCGTCTGCCCGTTCGAGTTGTCGAACGAGGTCATGTACCGCGTGAGCTGCGCCAGCGGCCCCTGGGGCGCGGTGAGGAAGTCGTGGATGGACTTTGCTGGAGGCTCCGGAATCCGGTCGCCGTACCAGAAGGATTGCGGGGAGTTGTCCCGGGAAGCACCTGCCGCTCGGGCGGCCTCCTCTCCCGTGGAGTCCGTGGGAGAGAGGGTGAGGAGCAGTCCCGTGAGCAGCGGCACCCGCGCCCATGTTCTGTACATGTGTCCTCCTTCAGGACCCACGAAGGCCATCCAGGGTCCATGCGTGAGCGCGGCATGCTGCGGGCCGGGACGTGCGCCGGAAATGGCGCGCGCGTCGTGTGCCCGTGTCCGCTCGCCAACCCGCCTGTGCGGCTTCGAGGACTCCTGGCCGGCCGCGGACCGGCGCCGCGCGGCTCGTGGGTCATGCTCACGCCAGGGTGGGCGTTCGCGGGTGGATTTCCACCACGCCCCCTTCGCGGCCTATGCTGGCGGCTCACGCCGCGCGTACCGGGCCCGCCTGGCACGGCGCCCTGCAACTCGATGCGGCGTGACGCCTCTTTCAGGAGAGCAACCTTGCGCGCATGGCCTACGGCAGTCAGGTGGAGTTGTATCGGGCTCTTCATGACCGCGGCCATGGCGAGCGCTCAGGCTCCAGCGCAGGCCCCCGCGGCTGAAACGCCTCCGGCGACCCATTCGACGGGCCTGACGTTCGCGTCGCGTGACCAGCTGCTGGGGGTGCCCCTCGCGTCCACTCCTTTTGGCGGGCGAGAGCTCCCGTCCTCGGTGGACCTCTCCGCGAGCCTGCCGCCCCCCGGAGACCAGGGCTCGCAGAACTCGTGCGTGGGCTGGACGGTCGCGTATGCCCTCAAGTCCTTCCAGGAGCACGTCGAGGAGCGGCAGCCGCTCGTCCATGGCGGAGTCCCGGACTATCGCCGCATCTTCAGCCCCGCCTTCATCTACAACCAGATCAACCAGGGACGTGACGGCGGAGCACTCTTCGTCGATGCGTTCAACCTGCTCTCGCAGCAAGGGGCCGCGCCCTGGTCCGAGATGCCGTACAGCGCCGCAGACTTCCGGACTCCGCCGGGCGAAGGGGCACGACAGGCGGCGCGGCGCTTCCGGATTGACTACTGGCGGCAGGTCAACGTGGCGGACATCAAGGAGGTGAAGGCACAGCTCAATGCCGGCTATCCGGTCGCGATTGGCGCCATCGTGGATGACGGCTTCCACGCAAGTGGCCCAGGGGCCATCTGGCGGAGCGTTCAGGGAGCACAGCGAGGCGGTCATGCCATGCTGGTGGTTGGCTATGACGACGCCAGGGGCGCCTTCAAGCTCATCAACTCGTGGGGCACGCGATGGGGAGATGGCGGTTATGGCTGGATTGCCTATGACTTCTTTCCCACCGTCGTGCGCGAGGGCTACGTCGCCAAGGACGCCGCCAACGGGCCTGGACCCGCGCCCACTCCGTCACCGGGCCCGGGCCCGGCTCCGCAACCCGTGCCGCAGCCCGTGCCTGTCGCCCAGGCCACGCTCACGCTGACGAACGTCGCCCACAACCAGTTCGTTCCTGGCCTGGGCCCGAGCATGGTCTTCCAGGGCATGGTCAGCGTTCCCGCCGGCGTCAGGGGCAACGTCCAGGTCGTCATCAGCATGCGCCATTCGCTGCCTCCCACGGGAGCCCCGGGCGCACCGGTGGGGTCGCTTTCTCCTGCCTTCGCCACGGTCCAGGGGGTGGCGGCGACCGGGACGTCCCAGCTCCCCATTCCTCCCCAGGGGCTCGTGAACGCTCCCTGGACGGCGTACTTCCCCTACGCCGCCCTGAACGTGCAGCGGGGCGGAATGGTCCTCACGCCCATGGGCCCCATGCCGCAGCCGGTCACCACCTACCTGCTGGCGGAGCCGACGGTCTTCATCGACAACTTCGGAGTGGCGCGAACGCCCCCGGTTCCGTTCTTCGTGCAGCTCTGACGCCCACGGCCGTGGGCGTCAGCCGGGACGACCGTGTCCTACGGGCTGCAATAGAACAGGAGCTCCTGGGTATAGGACCCGGACGTCGTTCCGAACTTCGTGAGGATGCCGGGGCAATCGCAGTACTCGCGCCCCACCTCCACGCCGTTCTTGTACCAGTAGCGATTCCACTGACTGCTGCCATCGCAGGCCCAGATGATGGACTGCTCCGCGCTGCCGAGCTCCTGGGGGGAAACATCCTCGGTGTCGGCTCCACCGCATCCACCCATGACCACGGCGACAAGACACATCATGACTGCTGGCTTCATGAACATGCCCGGCTCCATCTGACACGTGAGAGGGGGACAGCTCGCCCAAGTCTGCTCAACCCAGGACTTCTTGTCATCCGGGCGAGCAGCAGTAACGGCACGAAGCCTCTGTATCAGTGGTGCCGCACCGCGGCGGAAGCCGCGGCCGTCGGGCGCCCGGCACCGCACCTGCCGCTCGGGTGGAGGCACTCATTGTTCGATGCTTCGCATCAACCGAGTGGGCCATGTCTTCCGTCAATGCATATCTCGTTACTATTGCCGGGCTGTTTCCTTCAGCCTGAGAGGTCTCCGCCATGAAGAAGAAGCAGATGTGGGCTGGCCTGGTGATGGGGATGGTCGCGGGGGTGCTGTTGTCGGGGTCCACGGAAGCAGCGCCCCAGCAGGTTGGCCCAAGCTCCCAGACCATCCAGTACTGCAGCCGCTACGACGGCAAGGCCTGCTCGTCTCCCGGGGCCACGTTCCTTTGCTACAACCAATACCCCTACGAGCCGGGGCTCTGCGAGTGCACCGACGCAGGCACCTGGAGCTGCGGCTGACGCCCTGAAGCCATACCCCGGCTCAGGAGACCTGGACGGGCGGGCGGGGCTGTCCGCTTCCGAAGGGCTGCGTCCCGAAGGTGAACGCACGGCACCGCGGGCATGCGCCCTCTTCAGTCGAGGAGGGCCCGCGCGAGCGCTGGCACGCCGTCTGCTCTCGCGGAGGTCCGCACCCTCGCCGTCCCTCGGGTGCGCGTTCCCTTCCTGGACCTGGAGCCCTCATGACTCGCACCGCGTTGCTCGCGCTCTCCCTGCTTCTCACTCCCGCCCTCTTCGCCGCCACCCCCCCACGCACGCGCGATTCGGCCGCCGCGCCCGCCACGGCGTCCCCGCCGGCTGTCGCGACGGACGAGGAGCTGGCCCTCTTCGCGTACGACCGCGGCGCCCCGCTCGAGCTCGAGACAAAACGGCTGTCGTTGGAGGACGGCGTGGAGGTGTACGCGATGTCCTTCGCGAGCCCGAAGGGAGGCCGCGCCACCGGGCGCCTCCTCGTGCCACGGCGCGAGGGAAGAAAGGCGGGCGTCGTGATGATGCACGGCGCCCCCGGCAGCGCGGAACAGGCCGTCCCCCAAGCCCTCCCGCTGGCGCGCCTGGGCGCGGTGGTGGTGGCGGTGGACGCGCCTTTCGCCCGGCGGAAGGCCTCACCGGTGACCTTCACGCCGGCGGACCGCGCGGACCAGGTGCAGCTCATCGTGGACCTGCAGCGCGCGGTGGACCTGCTGCTCGCGCGGCCGGACGTGGACCCCACCCGCATCGCCTTCGTGGGGGGCAGCTACGGTGGGTCCGTGGGAGCCATCTTCGCCGGCGTGGACCCGCGCCCCGCCACCTTCGTGCTCTTCGTCGCGGGCGGCGGCTTCGTCTCGTACTTCAGCTCGCCGGAGGGCACGCCCGAGGGGCCTCTCGCGTCGCTGCCTCCCGAGGAGCGCGAGCCCTGGATTGCCGCCATGGGCCCCCTGGAGGGTCTCCGCTGGGTGGGCCGCGCCCGTCCCGGCAGCATCCTCTTCCAGAGCGGCCGCGAGGACCCGCTCGTCCCGCCCGCCAAGGCCGAAGCCCTGCACCGTGCCGCGGGCTCCTCCCAGGCGGTGCGCTGGTACGACTCGGGCCACAAGCTCCCGGAACACGCCCGCCAGGACAGGTACCGCTGGCTCCACGAGCGCGTGGGAACGGACATCCCTGGCACACTCTGACCGGGGCAGCGGAGGGCCCGCCGCGCCCCAGCCTTTCCGCGCCAGGGACCATCTCCGCGGGGGCGCACGTGCCCCGGCAGCGCGGTCCCGGACCGGTTGAGCGGCGGAGCGTCTGCTACCTTCCCTCCTGGGAGGGAGTCGCATGGCGAGCGTCGTGAGCGTCCGGGCCTTCGAGGCGGTGTGCGTGGGAGCGTGGCTGGTGGGCCTGTACTGGGTGTTGCGCCAGCGCCGCCCCGTCTACTCGGGCGTCTACTTCGGCTCCTCGACGCTCATGGTGTTCGACTGGGTCTTCAACACGAGCTGGTTCTTCCGGGTCGTCTACGCCGAGCAGTTCGTCCCCCTCTGGAAGATTCAGGGCGTCGTCCAGCCCGTCGCCCTGGCGTGCAACTACGCCTTCTTCTTCGGTGCCCCGGTGCTGATGCTGGTGCATCAGCGCGCATGGCTCGACCGGCGCCTGGGCACCTGGGGCCCCGCCGCCGTCTTCGCCGTGGGAGCCCTGCTCGACCTGGCGTTCGAGATTCCCATGGTGAAGCTGGGGCTCTGGACCTACTACCAGCGGCCGGCCTTCCTGCTCGGCGGAGTGCCGTGGTCGAACTTCTGGTACTCGGGGATGCTGATGGTGGCCGCCTACGCCGCGGCGCGGCTGGCCGTCCGGTGGGGTGAGAGCCCGGTGCCGGCCCCTCCGGGAGGCGGGGCAGAGCCCACGCTGCTGGGGAGACCTGAGTCCTGGTGGCGTGGCTTCGCGATGGGCGCGGCGGCCATCTGGGCCGCGTTCTACGTGTGCATCTCCGTTCAGCTCGTCTGGTATGGCGCCACGCAGCCCTGGATTCCCTCGCCACGGCCCTTCTGAGCCGCGGCCGTCCGCGCCCCCCGTCGCGCCGTGCCGGACGTGAGCGCGTCCACCAGCTTCCTGGCGACGTAGGCGGCATCCCGGTGCACACCGAGGAGCACGGCGGAGCCACGCGTCCACAACCAGTCGCGTCCGACGAAGTACAGGCCGGGAACCGGTGTCACGCCCCTGCGCTCGAGCAGGCGGCCCGTCTCGTCCTTGGCGGCCGGGATGTCCACCCAGTCATTTCGCTCCCGGTAGCCGGCCGCCCACAGGACGCCATCCACCTCGGTCGAGCGTCCATCCGCGAAGACGACGCGGCGCCCGCGTGCCTCGCGCAGGCGGCCGGCCACGCGGATGCCCTGGCGCCGGAGCCGGCGCAGCCGCAGGTGCGGGCCGGGGAACGGGTCGAGCCGGCGCAGGAGCCGTCCCGGCGCGCTCTCGCGCGACCACCGCATCACCCCCAGCCTGAGCAACCACCAGAAACCGTCCCTTCCGAGGAGCCGCTGCGGCGCGACCACCCGCCGCCGGCCGGTGGCGAGCCAGACCTCCCGCTCGCGTGCGAGCTCGTACGCGACCTGCCGCCCGGTGGCGCCATCACCAACGACGAGGATGCGCCCGGCCGGCAACTGGCGCGGGTTGCGGTACGTGGCCGCCGTGAGCTGGACGACCTCCGGAGAGAGCTCCCGCGCGGCCCCGGGGACCACGGGCTCCTGGAAGGCCCCCGCGGCGAGCACCACGGCGCGCGCCACGAGCCGCTCGCCGCCGTCCGTCTCCGCATGGAAGAGCCCCTCCTCCTTCCAGAGGCGGCGCACCTCCGTCCCCAGCCGGACGGGGAGCCGGAAGGTGCGGGCGTACGCATCCAGGTACTCGGCGGCCTCGTCCTTGGTGGGATAACCCTCGGGCTCGCCAGGGAACGGGAGGCCGGGCAGCGCGCTCAGCGAGCGGGGAGAGAAGAGCACGAGGGAGTCGTAGCGGTGACGCCAGCTGTCTCCAATCCGGTGCGCCCGGTCGACGAGTTGGAGGCGAAGCGGCGCATCGCGCAACTGCCAGGCAAACACGAGGCCCGCCTGACCAGCGCCGATGACGAGCACGTCGAGCATGTGTCCCTCCAGCGTCATGGCGGCGCCCCTCGACTCCCGGCTCGGGGCGGTACCCGAAAGCTATGTCCCAGCTGAGGAGACCTGGACGGGCGGGCACCCCTGCCCCCGGTGCCGCCCTCCCGCGCCGGGCATGGACTCGGCCCCTGGAGTCCTGGTGATGGAGTCCCCCAGAGAATGGCCCCCTGACACACGCCGACGACCCGGATTTCGCCGCCACCACCCCGAGGCACCTGGAACACCGCGGGCCCGGAGGGGAACCCCCTCCTCCAGGCCCGTGGTACGAAGCCAGCCCTCCGCGACACCGCCTTCTCCGCGTCAGTCCCCGAGGAGGAAGTCGCGATAGAGCGCGCCAGTCTCGGCCGGCCGCTCCATCATCGGCAGGTGGCCCACGCCGACCAGCACGTGCCCCTCGTGTCCGGGCAGGGCCCACAGGCGTGCCGCGCCCGAGATGTGGAACACCTGGTCCCCCTCTCCCCATAGCGAGAAGGAGCGCACGGTGAGCCGCGGCAGCAGCGACTCCAGCACGTTCCCTTGCACGCGGTGCGCGTGCCACATGCGCACGCTGCCCGGCACGTCCTTCAGTGCGCGCCGGGCGAGCACGTCCAGCAGCGGCCCCGGCAGGAAGGGACGCTGGACGAACATCCGGTCCACCAGCCGCTCGAACTCGTCGCGCGAGGTGACGACGAGCGGCATCAGGCCCCGCGCAATCTCCTCCTCCACCGGGCTGGGCACGAGCGCGCGCAGGCCGTGCGGCGCGCCGATGAAGCCGAGGCTCAGCACGCGCTCCGGGTAGCGCGCGGCGTAGAGCGCCGCGAGCGCGCCGCCCATGGAGTTTCCGGCGATGTGGAAGCGCGTGAGTCCCAGCGCGAGCGTGAAGGCATGCAGGCGCTCCACCTGGGCGTCATAGGCGTAGCTCTCGTCCGCCAGGCGCGTGCTGTCACCGAAGCCCGGCAGGTCCAGCGCGAGCACGCGAAAGCGCGGGGTGAGCCGCCGGGAGAACTCCGTCCAGTGGTCCTTGTCCGCGAACAGCCCGTGCAGCAGCAGCACCGTCTCGCCCTTACCGCCCTCGAGGTAGTGCAGTGTGTGCGTGCCCACCTGTACCGAGCGCGGCGAGAGGCCGGAGAGGCGCCGGTTGAACGAGACGAGAGACTCCACGACGCGCTGCGGCCACAGGTGCCAGGCCACGGCGAAGAGGCCCACGACGAGGACGAGGGCCGAGAAGGCGGGTCTGAGGAGGCGGGTCATGCTCGCACCTGTGCCACGCCCTCCGTGACACCAGCATGACAGGGGCCGGGAGCGCGGGACTCAGGGCCGGGTCGTGCCCACCTCCGCCCAGCGGCCGCGCAGCCGCGCGAGCGCCTCGGCGGGGTTGCCACCCGCGCCGCGCGCGAGCTCCGGCGCGAGCGTGCGCGCCCCCGGCACGTCGAGCGAGGCGAGCAGCGCCTCGATGTCCCGGGTGGCGAGCGGCTCCAGCACGATGTGCGCCGCCAGGTTCGCCGCCACCGCCTGGTCGAACCAGGCGAGCACCTCGGGCGGCAGTTCCCCCGTGCGGTAGCAGGCGACGGCGCGCATCGAGGCCCCCGGCTCCTGCTGCAGGTGCGAGAGGATGAAGATGCCCGCCTCCATGCTGGCGCCGTCCACCAGTTGCAGGTCGTCGTAGCCCACGGCGCCGAAGCCGTGGGCCATGGCGGCGCGGAACACCTCCACCTTCGCCTGGAAGAGGCGCAGCTTGTCGAAGTCCGCCACCGCGGGCGCCGGGCGGCCCAGGCCGGGGATGACACGCGCCAGCTCACGCTCGGCCCAGGCGGGCACGCTCCCCTCGCCCAGCACCTGCGAGAGCTTCTCGTAGGTGCGGGTGAAGGTGGCGAAGGGCACCAGCTTGTCACCCGGCCGGCCCGAGATGAACACCGTGCGCGCGTGGGTGCCGAGGAACTCCTGCATCAGCCGCGTCTTTCCCACGCCCGCCGGCCCCGAGAGGATGAGCACCTTGCCCGCGGCCCATTCCTCCTCCATCCGGGCCCACTCGCGCTCGCGGCCCACCAGCGCCGGCGGGTGCAGCAGCGACAGCGGCAGGGCCGGACGCGCGGGAGTGGCGCGCGGCGGCGGCGTGGCCTGGGCGAGCTCACGCGCGAGCCGCGCCGTCTCCGGCACGGGCGCCACCCCCAGCTCCTCCTCCAGCCGCGCCCGGCAGCGCTCGAAGGTGGCCAGGGCCGCGCCCCGGTCCCCCAGCGCGAAGTGCAGCCGCATCGCGCGGCGGCAGGCCTCCTCGGAGAGCGGGTTGAGCGCGAGCTGACGGCTCACCAGCTCGAGCGCCTCGGGGAGGTCGCCCTGCGCCTCCTTGCGCGCCGCCTCGCGCAGCAGCGTGGGCCCCTGGCGCAGGGAGAGCCGCTCGCGCTCGGCGCGCAGCCAGTCGTCCAGCTCGTTCTCCGCGTCGAACCGCAGGTGGCCCAGCAGCTCGCCCGCGAGCGCGAGGGCGCTGGCGCGCTCCGGCGGCGTCCCGGGGTCCAGCAGCTCACGCACGTCCACACGCAGGCTGTCGTCGAGGGACAGTTGCTTCGTGCCCACCACCAGCTCGTGGCCGCAGGCCTTGTGGATGCGCCGCAGCGTCTGCGAGAGGTTGTTGCGCGCCACGGACTCGGGCGAGTCGCCCCAGAGCAGCCCGGCCACGCGGCCACGGGGGCTGGGGCCGTCGAGGGCGAGCAGTGCCAGCAGGGCGGCCTGCTTGCCCTCGAGCTCGACGGTGCCATGCGGGCCATGGAAGCGAGCGCCTCCGAGGAGCTGCAGGGACGGGGACGTCATGGCCAATTTCTAGCACCTCTGCGGCGGAGCCGGACTCCCCACCTCAGCCACCATAGGGCGCGGCGAACTCCGCCCAGCGGTTGTTGGGCTG
This sequence comes from Myxococcus sp. RHSTA-1-4, assembly GCF_020037125.1. GTDB lineage: Bacteria > Myxococcota > Myxococcia > Myxococcales > Myxococcaceae > Myxococcus. The sequence continues at coordinate 59,933 of NZ_JAIQDG010000017.1, read as the reverse complement.
CAGGCCCGTGCCGGGATTCTCATTCCGGTTGGCGTCGGTGCGCAGCTCCCGCGCGGACACGGCCAGCGTCTCGATGGAGCGCACCCGCGCGTTGATGTCCGCGTCCTCCGCGCCCTCCAGCGTCGCAAGCCACGTCCGCATGAAGCGGACCGCGTAGAGAACCTCGGTGCGGTCGAAGATTTCCCCCGTCTGCTTCAGGTCCTCCTCGACGAGGTAGATGAACATGCGGGCGAAGTTCGCGAACATCCGGTCGTGGACCGGACGCCGGCGGTCGTTCCCGGGCGGCGGGCTGAAGTTGTCTCGCAGTTGCTTGAAGCTGAAGGTGCGCACGCTCGCCAGCTTCCCCGTCCCGGCCCGGAAGCCCGGCGCATCCATCCATCCCCGCGCCGCGGACTTCTCCACCGCCATCTTCGCGACGATGAAGGCGTGGTGGACGTCGTAGTAGGGCAGCAGCACCGACTCCAGGTAGTCCCCGATGAAGGTGGCGAAGCTGTCGCCCTCGTACAGGAGCGCCGGGTCCCTCAGGAACGACATCACGAACCACGTCTGCTGGAAGACCTCGCTCTGCTTGATGCGGGCCTCGGTATACGTCGGCGTGTCGTGGATGGTCTGGTCGATGATGGGCGGCAGCAGCGTGCAGGGGTGGTTGGTGGTGTTGCAGGCCGTCTGCGCGGGACGCGCCAGGGGCTGGATGCGCAGATGGTCCCCCGTCTCCCAGATGGGGTTGCGGGCGATGACCTTCTCCAGGTGGTCCGAGATGTGCGGCGTCCCGCCGCCGGCGCTCACGTCCACCAGGAAGTCCGGGTAGCGGTGGGTGCCGTGCCGCAGCATGTGCTGGAACACCTGGAGCGAGCGGTACTTCAGCCGCATCCACTCGCACGCCCGCGGGTAGTCCTCCAGCCGCGCGCCGCCCAGGTCCGGATTGCACTCCGTCATCCCGGGCGCGGCGTCATAGTAGCCCCAGAGGTTCGCGTCGGTCGGGTTGGCCAGGTAGGCGTCCACGCGCTGGTACCACTCGGCGCGCGCGGCGGCGCGAGGGCTCGACGCCAGGTCGGGGAACCACTCGAAGACGGAGCGGTGCTCGTCGCCGTGGAAGCCGTCCTCGGCGAGGTGGTCGAACGGCAGCCCCATTCGCAGGTGGCGCAGGTCGATGGCGAGCAGCTCGTCATAGGCCTGCCGCGCCCTGGCCAGCGAGTCGACGCGCCCGGTGGCCCACAGCAGCTTCCGGTCATTGACGAGGTGGTCCATGAAGGCCGCGTCTCGCTCGCTCTGCGCGGCGGAGTCGTGGACGGGCAGTCCGGGAGTCCGGGTGGGGAAGGGCTCGTAGGCGGGCTGGAGCGGACGGAAGCGCGCCGGATGCAGCAGGCGCGTCATCCCATGCCGCTGGCGCAGCACGTGGACCAGCCCGACGATGGCGTTGACCCGGCCCTCGTCCACGTGCGTGCGCGCGCGGCGGCGGAGGTCCGCGTCCGTGTAGCCCACGCGCGCCAGCTCGATGCCGTCCGGGCTGTGGCAACCGGCACACGCGCCCCGGGTGCCCTCGTAGCGCCAGGCCTCGAGCCCCGCCGAGTAACGCGCCGCCAGCTCCGCTTCGGAGAGCGCGTTGGCCGCCACGTAGGGCGTGCCGCACCGCGGGTCCGTCCCCGGGGGCTCGGGACACAGCAGCGACTCCGGATACGCGACGGCCTCGGGGACGGGGCCCCCCGGAGGAGCCGGTGGCAGCGGGGTTTCCGGCCCGGCCGGTGGCGAGCCCCCCTCACTGCAGGCCACCAGGGACAGCAACGTCCCCAGCGCGATGAGACACCTCACCGCCTTGCCTCGGGATGGACCGCGTGAGTGGAGGTCTTTGACGGAGACGGAGCGCATGGCTGCATTTCACCATGAGTGGATGCCTCCCGCCGAATTTCGATGGGAGCAACACTCCGGTGGGAGCCTCACGCCTCCGCCCCACCCACGCTTCAGCGGACCTCCCTCCTCGCGGCCCCGGGCCTGGGAGCAAGGAGCATCAGCTACGGCGCATCCAACGCGTGCTGCCGGAAGAAGTCCCACATGAAGGCAGTGGCGTCCGGGCCGAGGGCATCCGCGAACGGGTAGCGGGCGTCTCCTCCCGGCCACGCGTGGCCCATGCCGTGGAGCTCGTAGTGCCTTGCCAGCAGCTCGCCGCCGTAGACGTAGTCCGTCACGGTGTAGGTCCGGCCTCCGGGCACGCTGGCGTTCTCCGTCCGCGTCGCCACGTAGCGCACGCTGTCGTTGTTCATGCCGTCATCACCGTAGTCACTGGTCTGCAGGAACTGCCGCACCGCCTGCCAGCCGTTGACCGGATTGACGACGTCGTCCTCGGTGCCGTGCATGACGAGCACCGGCACCGTCCGGCCCGGCCGGCCAGAGCACGTCCACGCGTCCCGGCCCCGGTCATCCGGGTGGTAGATGCTGCCGAACTCCATGGCCCAGGCAGTACCGGAAATGGTGGTGGCCGCCTTGTACATCGCCCCCGCGCCCACCATGCCGGCGGCGAAGACGTCCGAGTAACAGGCGAGCAGCGTGCCCGCCATGACGGCCCCCGCGGAGACTCCGCCGACGTAGACGCGGCGCGCGTCCACCGCGTAGTGCTGCTTCACCAGGTCCACCATGCCCACCATCAGCGCGGGCTCGCCCGTGCCGCGCTCCTGGTTGCTTCCGAGCATGAAGTTCCAGCACTGCGTGGGGTTGGCGAACATCGCCTGGTTTGGGTAGAGCACCAGGAACCGCTCCGCGTCCGCCTTCACGTTCAGCCGCGTGAGGCCGGCGAACTGGTCCGGGTTCTGGAGGCAGCCGTGCAGCGCCACCACCAGCGGGAGCGGCGTGGCTGGCTGATAGCCCTCGGGGACCCAGAGCTGGAAGCCCCGGCCTCCATGGTAGCCATACACCCAGGAGCCGGCCTCGGCCGGTGCTCCCGTGAGGAGCGCGAGAGACACGAGCAGCATCCGCACGAGCGCGCCAACACTCCGACTCATCGACATGGGCCTGCCTCCTTCGGGGGGAAGTCCGGACTGCTCAGCCCAGGGCCTGCATGGCCTGGGACCTGCCTTCGACTTCGCGGAGAAAGGCCTCCACCGCCTCGGCGAGCCGCTCGGGCTGGTCGAGCGGCGCGGCGTGTCCGGAGTCGCTCAACACCTGGAGGCGGGCGTCCCGGAGCAGGTCGACGTACGCCTGCTTCTCGGACAGCGTCGTGTAGTCGCGCTCGGAGTGGAGCACCAGCACGGGACAGGAGATGTCCTTCACGCGCTCCAGCACGCTCCAGCCGAGGAGCCCGCGCGTCGCCCGCAGGTACGCATCCGGGTCGTTGTGGCCGAAGGTGTCCAGCACGCGCTGCCGCAGGTCCGCCTGCTCCGGCTTGGGGAAGAGCCGTGGCGCGAGCATCTTCGCCATGCCCATGGGGCCGAGGAACCGCAGCACCAGCAGCCGCGTCGCGAAGGCGAGCTTGCGGCGCAGCGTCCGGGCCTTCAGCTCCGGCCCGCTGTTGACGACGACGAGGCTGCGCACCAGGTCCGGCCGGTCCACCGCGAGCTGGAAGCCCATCATCCCGCCCATCGACAGCCCCACCACGTGCACCTGCTCGAGGCCCAGCGCGTCGCACAGTGCGGCGATGTCCCGGCTGAAGAGCGGCACACCATACGGCCCCGGCGGCGTCTCGCTCCGCCCATGCCCCCGCGCGTCCGGGACGAGGACCCGGTGATGCGCCGCGAGCCGGGGCGTCACGAACTCCCAGTCCCTCCCGGAGGAGCCCAGGCCATGGAGGAGCAGCACCGGCGTCCCGTCGCCCGCCGTGTCGCAGTGGAGGGAGACCCCATCAAGCGGAAGCATGGGCATGCCCGGTCTCCAGATTCCGGCCGCCGGCTGAACGAACGGCCATTCACGTGTTCGAGTAGAAGGGACTTCGAGTCGCGGTAGGTCTAGCTGAACGAACGTTCGTTTTTCAAGGTTCTTCATGACTTCCCCTCCCCGCTCGCGACTGCGAGCCCAGCCCACGAGCCTCCCCCCTTCCGCGGGTCCCCACGGCACGCGCCGGCGCATCCTGGAGACGGCCCTGGAGCTCTTCGCGAGCCGGGGCTTTCACGACACGTCGATTCGAGACCTGGCCGCCGTCCTCGAGCTCCGGCCGAGCGCGCTGTACGCGCACTTCCCCTCCAAGGACCACGTGCTCGCGGAGCTGGTGCGCATCGGGCATGAGGCCCACCACGAGGCACTCCGCGCGGCGCTACTGGACGCGGGCACCGAGCCGGCCGAGCAGGTGCGGGCGCTCGTCCGGGCCCACACCCGTGCCCACGCGGAGCACCCACAACTGGCCCTGGTGGTGAACGAGGAGTTCTACGCGCTGACACCGGAGATGGCCGCGCCGGCGCTGGCGCTGCGTGAGCAGTCGGCGGCGCTGCTCATGGAGGTCATCGAGCGCGGTGTCGCGAAGGGACGCTTCGCGCCTCCGCATCCTCTCGTCACCGCGCGCGCGATTGCCGCGATGGGAGTGCGCCTTCCGTACTGGTACGAGCCAGGAGGAGCACTGGACCTCGACACCCTCGCCGACGCACATGCAGAGCTGGCGTTGCGCATGCTGGGGAGCGCCACGGGACGCAAGGCCCGGAGAGCGAAGCGCTGACGGATGGACGGGGCTCGCACCCTCGCTCTCAGAGCGGCCTCCCGGACGCGAGCCACTCCGCCCGCCGGGTGATGCACTCCCATCGGGGCTCCAGCATTTCCCGAAGAGGGATACCGCCATGTGCATCCAGGCCCCGCAGACACCCGGCCTCGCCTCTCCGGCCTACGTTGCGCACCACCCGGAGGACCCCAACCAGGGCACGGCCGGGCTGTCCCGCCGCACCGGCCCCCCCGTGGTCGCGAGCAAGTACTCCGCCTCCGAGCACGTCTACCCGCGACCCGGTGCGAGGAGGCGGCGCGCACCGCCAGCCCGCAACCGAATCGAGCCGCCATGGCCGTGACACCGCTCCTCGGAATGCCCGCGGTGCGGCCCTTCGCCCTCTTCGGCCCGGCCCATCTCGCCGCGCTGCTCGCCCTCGCGCTTGCCGCCGTGGGCATCGTGTGGCTCGTGCGCCGGCATCCGGCCACCGCGACGCCGGTTCGGCTCGGGCTGGCCCTGGTGCTCGCGGTGCTCGCGGTGGCGGTCCTCTTCATCGAGCACCACGCCGGCACACCGTGGGCCTACCTCGCGCCCCTGCACCTCTGCGACGCGGCCATCGTGCTGGGAGTCTGGGCGCTCCTCACGCGACACAGGCTCATCATCGAGCTTCTCTATTTCTGGGCCTGCGCCGGCACCACCCTCGCGCTGCTCACCCCCGACCTGGGAGAAGACTTCCCCCACCTGCATTTCCTCTCCTACTTCGCGCTGCACGGCGCGGTGGTGGTGGCGGCGCTGTTGCTGGTGGTGGGGCTGGGGTACGGCCCCCGGCCCGGCGCGGTGTGGCGGGCCCTGCTCGGGCTCAACGTCTACGCGGCGGCGGTGGGCGTGGTGAACGTGGCCTTCGGCACCAACTTCCTCTACCTGTGCGCGAAGCCGCTCGCGCCCACGCCGCTCGACTGGTTCGGCCCCTGGCCCTTCTACCTCCTCGCCGGCGAGGGCGTGGCGCTCGGCCTCTTCACGCTGCTGGCGTTGCCCTTCCGGCGTGGCGCGCGGAGGGGCCCGCTCAGGGATACCAGTGCGGGCCGCCGTACCAACCCACCGGGGTCGTCGCCATCACGGTCGTCGGCCCCCAGGGCGAGACCGCGGTGAAGCCGAGGCCCACACCGACCTGGGCGTTCTCACAACTGGAGGTCATCAGGGCACCGCCGAGCAGCACCAGCAATGACAGACAGCGGGAGGCCTTGCGCGGGAGCATCGGGCGTTCTCCTCGGATACGGGGTCAGGGCGCGGCGGCGCCAGGGGTCTTGAACGGATAGCGCTGGAGGGCGAGGACAGCGCCGCTCGGGTCGGCGATGAGCGCGAGCGAGCCTCCCCGTACGTCGGCCCGGGGCGCCATCACCACCCGTCCCCCGAGCGACTCCACCCGCGCGGCGAGCGCCGCCGGGTCCTCCACGCGCACGTAGGTGAGCCAGTTGGGGCGCACGCGCTCCAATGGCTTGCGGAGCACGCCCGCGCGGGGCCGCTGGTCCCGCATGAGCACGGAGTAGGGGCCATCGCCTTCGTTCCGTTCCTGGACCTCGTAGCCGAGCAGGTCCTTGTAGAAGGCGACCGCCGCGGCGGGGTCCTCGGCCAGGTGCTCCATCCAGAGGAACTGACCGGGCTCGGGCAGCCCCGTGTCCGCGGGGTCTCCGGGCTGCGAGCGCACGAAGCCCACGGGGGCCCCCTGGGGGTCGGTGACCACCGCGGCCCGGCCGATGCGCTCCACGTCCTCCGGCCCCACCAGGGCCTGGCCACCGCCCGCGCGGACCTGCTCCACCGCGCGGTCCACGTCCGGCACGGAGAGGTAGCCGAGCCACTGGGAGTGCTCGCCCTTGCCCGCGCCGGTGGGCTGGACGATGCCGCCCATCCAGCGCCCCCGCGCCTTGATGAGCGAGTAGGGGCGCTTGGAGCCCTTGACGTCGTGGAACTCCCAGCCGAGCAGCTCGCCGTAGAAGCGCTTCACGGCGGCGGGGTCCTCCGTGACGAGGTCATGCCAGACGAACTTCCCGTACAACGGCACCGGCGAGAGCGGGATGCCCGCCTTGCTCGCGCCACCCGGTGTGCTGGCGCAACCGGCCATGGCGGAGAAGAGTCCGCCCAGCGCGCACAGGCCCGCCAGCAGGAGTCCACCGTGAAGCCAGACGCGCGAGCGCGTGACACCCGGGGCGCGGGCCATGCCTGCCGATTCCATCGTCGCTCCTTCTCCGCGGCCCGAGTCCACTCGGGGCGGGGCGTGGCCGGGCACTTCCATATGGGATGCGAGGGCACGCGCGGCAAGTCGCTCACCGCCGGCTTGCGACTCCGGTACGGGCCTCCACCCCGGCGGCCGACAGCGCATGGCCCCGGGGGGCAAGAACGGCCCGGCACGAGGGAGGCGCGCCACTCATCCGAGGAGGACTTCGAGAGCGACAGCCGGGCCCCCATCCCAGGTGGCACAGTGGCAACGCCCGTTTCCTGGCGGCGCTACCGCGTCGCGCCCACGCCCCTGCCCGGACCCGCGGCCGAAGGGTCCACCCACACCTCCACGTCGCGGTGGAGCTGGAGAAAGGACGCGGGGCAACGCGGCGTCACCGGACCGTGCAGCATGGCCGACACCGCCTCCGCCTTGCGCGCACCGAACGCCAGCAGCAGCACGCGCCGGGCCTGGAGGATGGAGGCCATGCCCAGCGTGAGCGCCTCCAGCGGCACGCGCGCCGGGTCGTCCCCGAAGAGCGCTGCGTTCGCCAGCCGCGTCTCGCGGCCCAGCTTCACCCGGTGGCACGGCGCCAGCAGACTGTCCCCGGGCTCGTTGAAGGCGATGTGCCCGTTGGCGCCGATGCCCAGCAGCACCAGGTCCAGCCCTCCCGCCGCGGCGAGCTCGGCGTCGTAGCGGGCACACTCGGCCTCCGCGTCCGGCGCGCTCCCGTCGAGGAAGTGGATGCGCTCGGGCGCGAGGTTGACGTGCTGGAAGAAGTGCCGCTCCATGTACGAGCGGAAGCTGCCCGCGTCCTCGGGTGGGAGTCCGAAGAACTCGTCCAGGTTGAAGGTGCTGGCGCGCGACAGGTCCAGCGCGCCGCGCGCGGACAGGGCCACCAGCTCGCGGTACACGTTGAGCGGCGTGCGGCCCGTGGGCAGCCCCAGCACCAGCGAGGGTGTGTCACGCACCGCCTCGGCGATGCGCGCGGCGCACGCGGCGGCGGCTTGCTGCTCGGAGTCGAAGACGCGGAGGTTCAACACAAGGGCCTCGGCAAGGGGCGCGGGAGCATAGGAGGCGCGCGCCCGGGCGAGAGCCCGCTCGTCGCCGCCCCGTTCACTTCAGGGCGTCCGGACCGTGTCACGCTCCCGTGCCGGTCATGCGAGAGCCTCGGGAACGACGCAGGCCGTCATGAAGCCCTCGCCCCCTCGCGAGCGGGCGGCACCACGGAAGCGTTAGAGTCCTGGCCATGGACCCCTTTGTCAGCCTCGATGCGACGGCCCAGGCGGAGCTCGTCCGCCGCCGAGAGGTCACCCCGCTGGAGCTGGTGGATGCGGCCATCGCCCGCATCGAGCGCCACAACCCGAAGCTGAACGCGGTCGTCCACACACAGTTCGACACGGCACGCCTGCGCGCCAGGGGAGCACTTCCGCAGGGGCCCTTCACCGGTGTCCCCTTCCTGCTGAAGGACCTGCTCACCGCGCAGGAGGGCTACCCGCTCACCGGAGGCTCGCGCTTCGCGAAGGACTTCGTGCCCGACCACGACAGCGAGCTCGTGAAGCGCCACCTGCGCGCCGGGCTGGTGGTGCTCGGCAAGACGAACACGCCGGAGTTCGGCCTGCTGCCCACCACGGAGAGCAAGCTGCTGGGGCCCTGCCGCAACCCGTGGAACCCCGAGCGCTCCCCGGGCGGCTCCAGCGGCGGCGCCGCGGCGGCCGTGGCCAGCGGCATGGTGCCCTTCGCCCACGCGGCGGACGGCGGCGGCTCCATCCGCATCCCCGCGTCGAGCTGCGGCCTCTTCGGCCTCAAGCCCACGCGCGGACGCAACCCCACGGGGCCGGACCTGCTGGACGCCTACCACTGGCTCGTCGCGGAGCACGCCGTCACCCGCTCCGTGCGCGACAGCGCGGCCCTGCTGGACGCCACGGAGGGGCCGGACGTGGGCGCCCCCTACATCGCCCCGCCCAAGGCGCGGCCCTATGCCCTGGAGGTGGGCGCGCCGCCGGGCCGGCTCCGCATCGGCCTGACGCTGCGCAACCCCGTGGACGCGCCCGTCCACCCGGAGTGCCTGTCCGCCGTCGCCGCCACCGCCCGGCTGCTGGAGGGGCTGGGCCACTCCGTCCTCGAGGGCAGCCTGGAGGTGCCCGGGGACGAGGCCCTGGGCCAGCACTTCATGACGGTGTGGGCCGCGGGCGTCGTATACGGCGTGGACCGGCTCGCCCAGCACGCCGGCCGCGAGCCGTCGCCGGAGGAGTTGGAGCCCTTCACCCGGGCGCTCTACGAGTTCGGCCAGGGCCAGGGACTGTCGGCCTTCCTGCAGGCCCAGGCGGAGCTGCAGCGCTACAGCCGCGCCATCGCCCGCCGCTTCGAGGACGTGGACGTCTGGCTGCTGCCCACCGTCACCGAGCCCCCCACCGCGCTGGGCACGTTCGACGCGCCGACGGACGAGCCGCTCGCTCCCTTGTTCCGGGCCGCCGCCTTCACGCCGTACTGCCCGCTGGCCAACATCACCGGCAACCCGGCCATGAGCGTGCCGCTCCACTGGAGCCCCGAGGGCCTGCCCGTGGGCGTGCAGTTCATCGGCCGCTTCGGGGACGAGGCGACTCTCTTCCGGCTGGCCGCCCAGTTGGAGTCCGCGCACCCCTGGACGCACCGGCGCCCGGCCGTGTTCGGGTAGGGACGCCAGGCACCCTGGCGGACGCCCCCGCGCACTTGAGGGGTTCCGTCCGGCTCGGGCCGTAATACAACGTGAACATATGAAAGTCGCCGTCCTCACTGGCGGGGGTGACTGCCCCGGCCTCAACGCCGTCATCCGTGCCGTCGTCCGCCGCGCCGCCGAACATGGCTTCGAGATGATGGGCCTCCGCGATGGCTGGAAGGGGTTGCTGGAGGACAACCACTTCCGCCTCACGCGTGAAACCACCTCGGGCATCCTCCACCGGGGCGGCACCATCCTCGGCACCTCCCGCGTCAACCCCTTCAAGGTGGAGAACGGGCTGGAGCGCGTGAAGCGCGCCGTCGAGCGCAACGGCATCCACGCCATCATCGCCATCGGCGGCGAGGGCACGCTGTCCGCCGCCACGCGCATGTCCCAGGAGGGGCTGCGCATCGTCGGCGTGCCGAAGACCATCGACAACGACATCAACGCCACCGACTTCACCTTCGGCTTCGACACCGCGGTGGAAATCGCGACGGAGGCCATCGACCGGCTGCACTCCACCGCCGAGTCCCACAAGCGCGTCATCGTCTGCGAGGTCATGGGACGGCACGTGGGCTGGATTGCCACCTACTCGGGCATCGCCGGCGGCGCGGACGTCATCCTCGTCCCGGAGATTCCCGCGGACCTGCCGAAGGTGGCCGAGCACATCCAGCGCCGCCACGCGAGCGGCCGCATGTTCTCCATCGTCGTGGTGGCCGAGGGCACGCGCATCAAGACGTCCCCGGACCAGAGCGAGCACCTGGTCACCACCGGCGCGCTGGACGAGGCGGGCCGGCCGCGCCTGGGCGGCGTGGGCAACATCGTCGCGCAGGAAATCGAGCGCCGCACCGGCTTCGAGACGCGCGTGTCCGTGCTGGGCCACATCCAGCGCGGCGGCGCGCCCACGCCGCATGACCGCGTGCTGGCCACCCGCTACGGCGTCCACGCCTGCGACATGGTCGCCCGCGGCGAGTTCGGGAAGATGGCCGCGCTGCGAGGCAACGAAATCATCAGCGTGGACCTGTCCGAAGCCACCCGCGAGCTGAAGAAGGTCCCCAAGGAGTTCTTCGAGGTCGCCCAGGTCTTCTTCGGCTGACGCAACGCGGCATCACCCGGCGCCCCTGAGAAAGGGCCCGGGCTTCCGGTAGCATCGGCGCCCTCTCACGCCTCACGGACAAGGGATGGTGCCGATGCTCGCCGGACGGATGATGGATTTCCCGCTGACGCTGACCCACTTCCTGGAGCGCGCGCGCACCTTCTATCCGCGCTCGGAAATCGTCAGCCGCAACCCCGACAAGTCGCTGCACCGCTACACGTTCGCGGACTTCTACAAGCGCACGTGCCGGCTGGCGAACGCGCTGACGCGCCTGGGCGTGAAGCCTGGAGACCGGGTGGCCACGCTGAGCTGGAACCACTACCGGCACCTGGAGGTGTACTTCGGCGTGCCGGCCATGGGCGCGGTGGTGCACACGCTGAACCTGCGGCTGCACCCGAATGATTTGGGCTACATCGCGCGGCACGCGGAGGACACGGTGCTGGTGGTGGACCGCTCGCTCTTGCCGCTGTTCGAGAAGTTCGCGGCCCAGGTGCCGAGCATCCGCCACGTCATCGTGGTGCCGGACGCCGGGCCGGCGCCGGAGGGCAAGCTGGACTACGAGCAGCTGCTGGCGGCGGAGTCCGACGCCTTCGACTTCCCGGCGCTGGAGGAGAAGTCGGCGGCGATGCTCTGCTACACGTCGGGGACGACGGGCAACCCGAAGGGCGTGCTGTACAGCCACCGCTCCATCGTCCTGCACACGCTGGGCTCGTGCCTGGCGGACGTGACGGGGATGCGCGAGGCGGACACGGTGCTGCCGGTGGTGCCCATGTTCCACGCGGCCGCGTGGGGGCTGGCGTTCGACGGCATCCTCACCGGGGCGAAGCTGGTGTTCCCCGGGCCGCACCTGGACCCGCAGTCGCTGCTGGATTTGATGGCGGCGGAGAAGGTGACGCTGGCGGGCGGCGTGCCCACCATCTGGATTGGCATCCTGGCGCTGCTGGACCAGGAGCCGAAGAAGTGGGACCTGAGCGCGATGCGCTCGATGCTGATTGGCGGCTCGGCGGCGCCGCCGTCGCTGATTGACGGCTTCAAGAAGCGGCACGGGCTGGAGGTGGTGCACGCGTGGGGCATGACGGAGCTGAGCCCCGTGGGCACCATGGCGAAGCTGAAGGGCAGCCTGCAGGACGCGAGCCCGGAGGCGCAGCTCGAGGCGCGGGCGTCGCAGGGTTTCGCGCTGCCCTTCGTGGAGACGCGCGTGGCGGCGGACGACGGCCGGCTCCTGCCCTGGGACGGGGAGACGATGGGCGAGCTCGAGGTGCGGGGGCCCTGGGTGGCGTCCTCGTACTACAACGACGAGGGGGCGGACCGGTTCACCGCGGATGGCTGGTTCAAGACGGGCGATGTGGTGACCATCGACAAGGATGGGTACATGCGCATCTGCGACCGCTCGAAGGACGTCATCAAGTCCGGTGGCGAGTGGATTTCGTCGGTGGCGCTGGAGAACGCGCTGATGGCGCACCCGGCGGTGCTGGAGGCGGCCGTGTTCGCGGGCAGGCACCCGAAGTGGGACGAGCGGCCCCTGGCGGCGGTGGTGCTGAAGCCGGGACAGACGGCCACGAAGCAGGAGCTGGCCGCACACCTGGAGAAGCAGTTCGCCAAGTTCTGGCTGCCGGAGGACTACCTGTTCCTCCCGCAGATTCCGCGCAACTCCACGGGCAAGTTCCTCAAGACGAAGCTGCGTGAGGACTTTGGCGACCACCTGATGAAGAACCCGGCGGCGAGCACGGCGGGGTAAGGCACACGTCGCGGCCGTTGCTCGCGCGAGGCCTCACCCGCGTGAGCAACGGTACCCCGCGGGACTTCGCTCCAGCGCGCCTCGCCCCACTTCATCGTGCGTGTCTACTTCGTGGGCCCGGTTCGTGGAGCGGCCCGCGCCCACTCGCGGCCGAGCATGGCGTACAGGTAGTCATCGCACCAGGCGCCCTTGAACCAGCCGTCCTCGATGAAGTGCCCTTCGCGCCTCATGCCCACGCGCTCCAGCGTCCGGACCGACGCGGTGTTCTTCACGTCCGTCACCGCGATGACCCGGTGCATGTGGAGTGTGTCGAACGCGTAGCCCAGCAGCGTACGCACGGCCTCCGTGCCCAGGCCCCTGCCCTGGTGCTGCCGAGAGAGCGTGAAGCCAATCTCGCCCAGCCGTGGGTCCTCGTCCGTCCGCAGCGCGCAGTCACCCACCAGCGCATCCGTCTCCTTCAGCGCGATGGCGAACTGGAACCAGCCGGGCTGCCCGGGCTGGCGGCCGTCCATCGACTCGATGAGCTGGCGCCCCCGCTCCGCGTCGTAGTCGCTCCAGCTCTGGTAACGGCTCACCTCGGGGTCGTTCCTGCAGGCCACCAGTGCCTCCAGGTCCTCCGCGCGAAGGCGTCTCAGCACGAGCCTCGAAGCCACCACCCTGTCGAACTCCGGTACCACCATGGTCATCCTCCACGGGCCCGAGGCCACGCGCCGTCATATCCCGAAGGACTCCGGCGGTACGAGCGGCCCGGACTCCAGGAACGTGCGCGGAAACCGGCGCCAGCCCTGCTCTCGGGTGGCATACGCCGGCGGAGATTCCAGAGTCCGGGACATGACGGCTTCCTTACGGCCATGGAGTCCCAGGCGGCAAGGCCCCGCCCTCCGAGGTAACGTCCCGGCACCATGCCGTCCGTGAAGCAACTTCGCCCGTTCGCCCTGGCAACCCTGGAAGCCTTCGTCGAGGCCTCCGGCCGAGTCGTCCTCGTCCAGCAGCCCCCCGAGCCCGTCTTCCAGCAGGTGGCCATGCGGCTGGGCGAGGCCCGCACCGTGGGCATGGCCCACCGCACCCGGCTCGTGGACCGGCTGCTCGTCATGCTGCGCGGCTTCGACTCCCTCGACGTGCACTTCCTCCGCCCGGAGGTGGACGGGCAGGAAATCACCGTGGGCCGCATCGACACCTGCAGGCTGGTGGTGCCGGACCCCTCCGTGTCCAAGCACCACGCCACGCTCCGGTGGCATGCGGAAGCCGGGGACTGCTCCGTCCGCGACATGGGCTCCATGAACGGCACCTGGGTCAATGCGCAACCGCTGGGGCAGGAGCAGGAACGGATGCTCAACGACGGCGACGCGCTCGCCTTCGGCGATGCCCAGTTCCTCTACCTGCGCACGGAGACGCTGCACGCACATCTGCGCATGGCCAGCCCCAGCCGCGGCTGAGGGCCGGTGGGAATGAGGGCCATGGCCCGGGCGTACAGGTGACGGCCCCGCCAGGAGGGCAACCGGGCGGGGCCCTGGTCCGCCGCCCCCGCCCCAAGCCTTCGTGCAGCGCCGCCGACGGGCCCCGGCTATGACTGGTCCCTCCAAGCACAAGGGAGTGCCGTAGATGGTCCGGCTGGTCATCCTCTTCCTGGTCAACGTGGGCGTGTGGGCCGTGCTGCGGTCACTCTGGCCCGGCCTGCTCCGGGGATGGCGCCTGGGCGTATTCGTGGGTGGGGTGGTTCTCTCCCTCGCCGTGTGGCTCTTCCCGCTGGTGGCCGGGCGCCATGCCGAGCTGCCCGTGGGCGACGCGGCCCTCCGCGTCTTCTCCGTGGGCTGGTCCGTCGCCGCCGTCATGGTGCTGCTCTTCGGCACCCCCATCTCGCTCCTGCACCGCTGGGTGGAGCGCGGCGCCAGGGCCCGGCCTCAGGCCCCCTCCGAGCCGGTGCCCCCCGCTCCCGAGCCCGCCCCGGCCGCCGGCTCGAGCTTGAGCCGCCGGAGCCTGCTGACGAACGCGGGCCGCGCGGTACCGGTGCTGGCGGCGGGGACGAGCTCGGCGGGGCTCGCCAGCGGCGTCTCCGGCTTCACGGTGCGCCCGGTGGAGGTGCGGCTGCCCGGCCTCCCCAAGGCGCTGGACGGCTTCCGCATCGGTCAAATCACGGACGTGCACGTGGGCACGTTCATCGACACCCGGTACCTGCACGACGCGGTGCGGGCGATGAACGACGCGCAGGTGGACCTGCAGGTGATGACGGGCGACCTCATCGACGACCTGGACCAGCTCGACGGCACCATGGAGGCGCTGTCCGCGTGCACGGCCCGGCACGGCATGCTGGCGGTGCTCGGCAATCACGAGCACTGGCGCGGACTGCGCGCCGTCCGCCGGGCCTACGCCGACGTGGAGGCGCGCGGCGGCCCGGTGCGCCTGCTGGTGGACGCGTCCCACGCCTTCGAGCACGCCGGACAGCGCGTGCGCGTGGTGGGCGTGGACTACCCCATGTCCGGCCGCAGCCACCGCGTGAAGGCCGAGCGCATGGCCCAGTCCGCGCAAGAGGCGTTCCGAGACGCCTCGCCCGACGAGGTGCTGCTGTGCCTCTCACACCACCCGGACTTCTTCCCGCACGCGGCCGAGCGCGGCGCGCGGCTGACGCTGGCCGGGCACACCCACGGCGGGCAGGTGGCCTTCCTGGGCATGCCGGCCTTCTGGTTCGCCTTCAAGTACATGCTGGGCCGCTACCGCCAGGGAGACCACCAGCTCTACGTGTCCGGCGGCACGGGCCACTGGCTGCCCTTCCGCCTGGGCGTGCCCACCGAGGTGACGGTCCTCACCCTGCGCGCGGCTTGAGGCGCTACTTCGCGCCAGTGGGGCCGGGCTGCTGCCCATACGTCTTGAACTTCTCGATGACGCGCTCCATCTCCGCGCTGTCGAGAATCACGGGCTCGCCCACCTGGAGCGCCCGCCAGTACATGGCCGCGAGCGTCTCCACCTCCACCGCCAGCTTGAAGGCCCCCGCCAGGTCCTTCCCCAGCGCGAGCATGCCGTGGTTGGCCAGCAGGCACGCCTTGCGCCCCTCCAGCGCGGCCAGCGCGCTCTTCGCCAGCTCCGCCGTGCCGAAGGTGGCGTAGGGCGCACAGCGCACGTCCGAGCCCCCCGCCGCCGAAATCATGTAGTGGAAGGCGGGGATGCCCCGGCGCAGGCACGCCAGCGTGGTGCAGAACATGGAGTGCGCGTGCAGCACCGCGCCCGCCTCCGGCCTCGCGGCCAGGATGTCGCGGTGGAGCTGCCACTCCGAGGACGGAAGCCGCCGGCCCTCGTGGCTCCCGTCGAAGCGCATGAGGACCAGGTCCTCCGGCACCAGCGTGTCGTAGTCCATGCCGGTGGGCGTCAGCAGGAAGCCGCCCTCCACGCGCACGCTCAGGTTGCCGGAGGTGCCCTGGTTGAGGCCCGCCGCGTTCATCTTCCGCGCGGTGGTAATCATCGCCTCGCGCAGCGCCCTGTCCTCCATGCTCACGCCGGCTTCCCCCGCCGCTCCGGGAAGAGCGAGAGGAGCCCCTCCTCCGTGGCCGGGCACACGCCGCGCTCCGTGACGAGCGCCGTCACCAGCCGCGCCGGCGTCACGTCGAAGGCGTAGTTGGCCGCGGGGCTGCCGTCGGGAGTGATTCGCACCGTGGCGATTTCACCCGAGCGCAGCCGCCCGGTGACGTCGCTCAGCTCGGCGCCATCACGCTGCTCAATGGGGATTTCCCTCACCCCGTCCTTCAGCGTCCAGTCGATGGTGGGCGACGGCAGCGCCACGTAGAAGGGCACGCCGTTGTCCTTCGCGGCCAGCGCCTTCAGGTAGGTGCCAATCTTGTTCGCCACGTCCCCGTGCGCGGTGGTGCGGTCCGTGCCGACGATGCACAGGTCCACCTCGCCGTGCTGCATGAGGTGGCCGCCCACGTTGTCCGCGATGACGGTGTGCGGAACGCCGTGCTGTCCCAGCTCCCACGCCGTCAGCACCGCGCCCTGGTTGCGCGGGCGCGTCTCGTCCACCCAGACGTGCACGGGAAGGCCCGCGTCGTGCGCCAGGTAGATGGGCGCCAGCGCCGTGCCCCAGTCCACCGTGGCCAGCCAGCCCGCGTTGCAGTGGGTGAGGACGTTCAGCCGCCCCTCGCGGCCCTTCTTCTCCCACGCCGCCTCGAAGAGCTTCAGCGCGTGCTCGCCGATGGCGCGGTTGATGGCCACGTCCTCGTCGCAGATTTCCCCGGCGCGGCGGAGCGCGGCGGCCACGCGCTCGGACGCGGGCAGCGGGGCCAGGGCGCGGCGCATCTCGTCCAGCGCCCAGTGCAGGTTGACGGCGGTGGGACGCGTGCCGCGCAGCACCGTGAGCGCCTTCTCCAGCGCGCCGTCGGACGCGTCCACGCGCATCGCCAGCCAGACGCCATACGCGGCGGTGGCGCCGATGAGCGGAGCGCCCCGCACCAGCATGCTGCGGATGGCGTGGGCGGCCTCGTCGAGCGTCGACAGCCGCACCGTGGTGAAGGCGTGCGGCAGGCGCGTCTGGTCGATGACTCCGGCGGCGGCTCCATCGGGCTCGACCCAGATGGAGCGCATCGGATTGCCGTGCACCTTCATTTGCGGAGCACCCGGCCGGCCACGGCGGACAGCTTCTCCAGCACCGCGGCGTCTCTCGCCTCGGGCGCGGTGATGAGCGCGTGGTCCAGCGCGTTCTGGCAACCCTTCGCGCACGGCCCCTGGTGCGTGCCGAGCAGCGGCACCACGTTCTTCACCAGCCCACGCGCCTTGCTGGCGTTGCCCAGCAGCACGGAGACGACCTGGTCCACGGTGACGGCGTCATGGTCCGGGTGCCAGCAGTCGAAGTCAGTGACCATGGCCACCGTCGCGTAGCAAATCTCGGCCTCACGGGCGAGCTTGGCCTCCGGCATGTTCGTCATGCCGATGACGTCGCAGCCCCAGCTCCGGTACATGCGGCTCTCCGCGAGCGACGAGAACTGCGGCCCCTCCATGACGAGGTACGTGCCGCCGCGCTTCACGGTGACGCCCAGGCCCTCGCAGGCGGACACCAGCGCGTCGCCCAGGCGCGAGCACACCGGCTTCGCCATGGACACGTGCGCCACCATGCCCGTACCGAAGAAGCTCTTCTCGCGGGCGAAGGTGCGGTCGATGAACTGGTCCGTCACCACGAAGGTGCCGGGGGGCAGGTCCTCGCGCAGGCTGCCCACCGCGGACAGGGACAGCAGGTCGGTGACGCCGGCCCGCTTCAGCGCGTCGATGTTCGCCCGGTAGTTGATCTCCGAGGGCGACGCGCGGTGGCCCCGGCCATGGCGGGGCAGGAAGACGACGCGATGGCCCTCGAGCGTGCCGAAGCACAGCTCGTCCGAGGGCTCACCGAAGGGCGACGACACCTTCTTCCAGGTGACGTCCTTCAGGCCGTCAATCTGATACAGGCCGCTGCCGCCGAGGATGCCAATGACGGGCGGGGTGGAGGTGGACATGGTGGGGACTCCCGGCTCGGGGGTTTAGAAGGCGGACGGGTCCAGCGTGGCGAAACCGTGAAACGTGGGGTGGCCATGCCCGGCGGGGATGACGGCCTCGCCCCTGTCGAGACAGGCCGTACGCATCCCGGCCGAGCGGGCGGCGTTCAGCTCCGCCACGCTGTCCGACAGGAAGAGCACCTGCTCGGGGGGCAGGCCGATTTCCCGGGCGATGCGCGTGTAGGAGGGGCTCTCCACCTTCGGACCGGTGGTGGTGTCGAAGTAGCCGGAGAACAGCGGCGTCAGGTCGCCCCAGGCCGTGTAACCGAAGACGAGCTTCTGCGCGGCGACCGAGCCCGACGAGTAGACGTACAGGCGCAGCCCCTTCGCGTGCCAGGCGCGCAGGCCCTCCACGGCGTCGGGATACATGTGGCCCTGGAGCTCGCCGCGCGCGTAGCCCTGCTCCCAGATGAGGCCCTGGAGCGTCTTGAGCGGCGTGGCCTTCCGGTCCTCGTCAATCCACTGGCGCAGGAGCGCCACGGTGGCGTCGTCGGAGAGGCCCGGGTTGCCCGCCAGCTCGCGCGCGTCGTCCAGGCACCTGCGCACCTGGGGCGAGTCGCGGTGGGCGGCGATGAAGACCTCCAGGTTCCGCTTCGCGAAGGGGAACAGCACGTCCTTCACGAAGGAGATGGAGCTGGTGGTGCCCTCGATGTCGGTGAGGACCGCGCGGATGTCGCTCATGTCTCGTAGCGGGGGAAGCGGTCGGCGATGGCGTCGCCGGTGAAGTTGCCCACCCACCCGTCCGGACGGATGAAGAAGCGGATGGCGGCGAAGTCGGGACGGGGGCCCATGTCGAACCAGTGGCGCACGCCCTCGGGCACGCTGATGAGGTCTCCGCGGGTGCAGACCACCTGGTACACCTTGTCCTGGACGTGCAGGTAGAAGCAGCCGCTGCCCTCCACCATGACGCGCTCCTCGTCCTCGGAGTGGGTGTGCTCGGAGAGGAACTTGAGGCGGGCCTGCGCCGCGTTGGGGTTGTCCGGCTTGATGCGCGCGACGTCCACGGAGTTGTAGCCGTGCTTCGCCTTCTCCGCGTCCACCACGTGCTGGTACGCGGCGAGCACGTCCTCCTGGCTCGCGCCGTCCGGAAGGGGGATGGAGGCGTCCACGCGCTCGAAGCGCACGCCGATGGCGCTCAGCTCGCGGCGGATGGCGTCGAAGTCGGTGTGCGTACCCAGCGGGCTGCCAGGCGAGGCGTCGGGGTAGATGGTCAGGCTGCTCATCGTCGCACCTTCATCGTTTCGAGCTCGTAGGTCAGTAGGTGTTCCAGCGCCACGGTGTGACGGCGGGCCTCCGCCATGCTGCGGCCCCAGGCATACAGGCCGTGACCGGCGATGAGGTAGGCCACCGCCTCCGGGCGCCGGGCGAGCTCCTCCGACACGCGCGCGGCGAGCCGGGGGATGTCCTGGTCGTTGGGGAAGATTCGGAGGGAGACCGTCGTCTCGTGGGTGCGGGTATCGCCCAGCGCCTTGAGCAGCTCGTAGCCGCGCAGCAGCAGCTCGCCCTCGCCCTGGCGCAGCTGGGACAGCAGCGCGGAGACCATGGAGTGCGTGTGCAACACGGCGGCGACGTGGGGCCGGTCGCGGTAGAGGTGCAGGTGCAGGTGCGTCTCCGCGGAGGAGCCGGGCGGCGGCGGAGCGTGGAGGTCCAGGGCGAGGATGTCCGCGTCGACCAGTTCGCCCTTGTCCACGCCGGAGCGCGTGACGGCGGCGTGGTTTGCGTCCAGGCGGCGCGAGAAGTTGCCGCTGGTGGCGGGGACGAAGTTGCGGACGCTGAGGAAGCGGCCCACCTCGACGATTTCGCGCGCGGCATCGGCCAGGGAAATGGCGGTGGGAGTGGGGGCGACGGCCGGGGCGCTCATCCGTACTCTCTTGAGGCTCCCTGGAGACGGGAGCGAGGGGAGGTTTCCGAGGAACAGGAGCGTATGGGCCGGGCCCCACCCGGCGCAAGCGGCCGGGGACGTTGCCCCTGCTGTGTCACGAGGACCCGGGGAGGCCGTCAGCGGGCCTCCACTTCACGGAACTTCGCGCCACCGAGTTCCAGCCGCTTCACGGCCTCCACGAAGCGCTCTGAGGCGATGATGTCCAGGTGCTTGCCGAGCCGGAATACGTCCAGATGCTCCGGCAGCGACGCGGCCTCCAGGATGATTGGGGTGAGATACCGGATGTCCTCGTAGCCACACGTGGGGCATGGCGGCTTGCTCTTCGGCGATACGCAGTCCCGGTGCGGGTGTCCGTGCAGTTCGAGTTGAACCTCGAGGAACTCGGGAGGGCTCTTCCCGCGAAAGCGCACATGGATGGGACAGGCATGTTCCAGACCGTTCAATCCAGCCTCCCGGAGCTTCACCAACGCCTCGCCGCGGACGAGGAGATCCGTGGAGTAGAACGCGACAAGCTGGCCGAAGTGGCCCGAACCCTTTCCGGACAGAGCACCGAATCCCACGCCGGACACGAGCCAAGCCCCTGGGGGAGCAAAGGGCCGCACCAGATCGAGCAGGCGCTCGAACTCAGCGCGTGCTATCGGCCCTGGGCCGGACAGCGTCTCAAGCTCTCGAGCAGGCAGCGCGGACAGGTCCACACACGGATAGTTCAACCCTCCAATACCTCCGCCAGCATGACACGTTGGGCAGAGCTCCCTACCCGGCAGCGCCCACTTGTGGGTACCGTCGATGTCACCCGTGTACGGCGGCGAGATGTCCTCTTCAACAACGTAGAATTTCACGAAGACTATCCTGTGCGCTGCTGCGCCCCTTCAGGGAGCAAGAATCTGGGGGCCGAACGAGTCGATGCGCGTGTTGTACGGCATGACCGGGCCCGTCAGTTCAAAGCGGAAGATCAGCTCGACAGCCTTGCGGTGAAGCTCCACGGGCGTCACCTCGCGGCCGCGATTGGCCAACCAATACTCCCGCCAGGCCTGATTCCACATCCCGCCACGCCCGGTACCGCCGTGGATTTCGCGATGGTTCGGACGGCCGCCTCGCGCATGACGCAGGGGCCTCATGGCCGAAGCCCTCAGCCGGCGTGCTCCTCCACGAAGAGGCGCGCGTTGCGGATGCCCACCGCCACGCGCTCGCCCTGGGTCAGCCCCAGCGCCTCCAGCTCCGCGTGAGCCATGTGCACCATCAGCGTGTCCCGGCCCGCGAGCTGGAGGCTCAGCTTCACCGAGTCCCCTACCCGCGTCAGCGCGGAGATGACCGCGTGCGCCCCGGACGGCTCCTCCACCGCCCGCGCGATTCGCACCTCGTGCGGCCGCACGAAGGCATGCACCCGCGCTCCATCCGGTGCCCCGCCCGGAGCATCCAGCGTCAGCCCCCCGAGCGCCGCGCGCCCGCCCTGGACATGCCCCCGCAGCACGTTCGCGTTGCCGATGAAGGACGCCACGAAGGGCGTCGCCGGCCGGTCATACACCTCCAGCGACGTGCCCACCTGCCGCACCCGTCCCTCGTGCATCACCACCACCTGCTGCGCCAGCTCCAGCGCCTCCTCCTGGTCGTGCGTCACCAGCAGCGTGGTGACGTGCGTCTGCTCGTGCAGCTCGCGCAGCCACGCGCGCAGCTCCACGCGCACCCGCGTGTCCAGCGCGGCGAAGGGCTCGTCCAGCAGCAGCACCCGGGGCCGCGTCGCCAGCGCCCGCGCGAAGGCCACCCGCTGCCGCTGCCCGCCCGAGAGCTGCGACGGGTAGCGCTCCCCGTAGCCCTGGAGCTGCACCAACTCCAACAGCTCGTCCACCCGCGCGTCGCGCTCCTTCCGGGACACGCCCCGCACGCGCAGGCCGAAGCCCACGTTGCCGCGCACCGTCAGGTGCTCGAAGAGCGCGTACCCCTGGAAGACGAAGCCCACCCCTCGCCGCTGCGGCGGCATCCGCGTGCAGTCCTCTCCGCAGATGCTCACGCGCCCCGCGTCCGCCTCCTCCAGCCCGGCGATGGCGCGCAGCACCGTCGTCTTCCCGGAGCCCGACGGCCCCAGCAGCGCCGTCACCGCTCCGGCCGGCGCGTGGAACGACACGTCCTCCGCCGCCGGGTGGCTTCCCCCGGGGAAACGCCTGGTGAGGTGCTCCACGGTGACGCTCATGTCCGCCCACCCTGCCGGCGCTCGGCGACCTTCTTCACCCCCAGCGTGACGAGCGCCAGCAGGGAGAGCAGCGAGGCCACCGCGAACGCGCCGGCGAAGTTGTACTCGTTGTAGAGAATCTCCACGTGCAGCGGCACCGTGTTCGTCAGGCCGCGCACGTGGCCACTCACCACCGACACCGCGCCGAACTCGCCCATTGCCCGCGCGTTGCAGAGGATGACGCCATACAGGAGCCCCCACTTCACCTTCGGCAGCGTCACCCCCAGGAAGACCTGCCAACCGCTGGCCCCCAGCGTCAGCGCGGCCTCCTCCTCCTGGCTGCCCTGCGACTGCATCAGCGGCAGCACCTCCTTCGCCACGAAGGGGAAGGTGACGAAGGTGGTGGCCAGCACCACGCCCGGCACGGCGAAGATGATTCTCACGTCGTGCGCGGACAGCCACGGCCCCAGCAGCCCCTGCCTGCCGAACAGCAGCACGAAGATGAGCCCGGAGAGCACCGGCGACACGCTGAAGGGCAGGTCGATGAGCGCGCTCAGCACGCCCTTGCCCACGAAGTCATACCGGGCAATGAGCCACGCCGCCGTCACGCCGAAGACTCCGTTGGCCGTGACGGAGACACAGGCCGTCAGCAGCGTCAGCCGGATGGCCGACAGCGTCTCCTCGTCCCGCACCGCGTCCAGCCACGCCGCGGGCCCCCGTGACAGGGCCTCCCGGAAGACGGCCACCAGCGGCACGACGACGAGCAGCCCGAGGAAGGCCACCGCCACGCCGATGAGCAACACGCGCACCCAGGCGGGCTCGCGCACCGCGGACGGCACCCTGCGGGTGGCGGCGCCGCTCATCGCTTCCTCCCGCGCAGGGCGCGTGCCTGCAACGCGTTGATGACGAGCAGCAACAGGAACGACGCCCCCAGCATCACCACGCCGATGGCCGTGGCCCCCGCCTCGTCGTACTGCTCCAGCCGGGTGACGATGAGCAGCGGC
Organism: Myxococcus sp. RHSTA-1-4; assembly: GCF_020037125.1. Lineage (GTDB taxonomy): Bacteria > Myxococcota > Myxococcia > Myxococcales > Myxococcaceae > Myxococcus. The sequence continues at coordinate 37,014 of NZ_JAIQDG010000017.1, read as the reverse complement.
ACGATTTCGGTGCGCAGCGGCATGTTGCCGGAGATGAAGACCACCGAGCCGTACTCCCCCAGCGCCCGCGCGAAGGAGAGCGCGAAGCCGGTGAGCAGCGCGGGGAAGAGCGCGGGCAGCACCACCCACGCCACCGTGCGCAGCCGCCCCGCCCCCAGCACCGCCGCCGCCTCCTCCAGGTGCGGGTCCAGGTCCTGCAACACCGGCTGCACCGAGCGCACCACGAAGGGCAGCCCCACGAAGGTCAGCGCCAGCGCCACCCCCGCCGGCGCGAAGGCCACCTGGAGGCCCCACTTCGCCAGGTGCTGCCCCAACCACCCATTCTGCGAATACACCGCCGTGAGCGCGATGCCCGCCACCGACGTGGGCAGCGCGAAGGGCAGGTCCACCAGCGCGTCCAGCAGCGCCTTGCCCGGGAAGTCGTAGCGCGCCAGCACCCACGCCACCACCGGCCCGAACAGGGCGTTGACCAGCGCGCCCACCAGCGACGCGCCAAAGGACAGCCGGTACGCCGCCAGCGCCCGGGGCCCCGTCACCGCGGCCACGAAGCCCTCCCACGACAGCGTGGACGCCTTGAGCACCAGCGCGCCCAGCGGCAGCAGCACCAGCAGCCCCAGGTAGAGCACCGTGAAGCCCAGCGCCAACCCGTAGCCGGGTAGCACACCACCTCGCCGGCGCAGGGGCACCGAGCGCAGCGCAGCCTCCATCATCTGCCCACCGTGGCGCGCCGCGCGGCGGTGCCGGAAGGGAGCACGGCGGCGTCCGCCCGCTGGTTCAGGTCCGCGAGGGTCAGGTTGTCCAGGATGCGCGCGGTGGCGTCGCGCACCTCGCGCATCACCCCGCGCAGGGCGCAGGTGTCCACGTCCTTGCAGTCCTCACAGGGACGGAAGGCCCGCTCGCTCGCGCACGGCGTGGGCGCCAGGGGGCCGTCGAACAGGCGCACCACCTCGCTCAGGCGCACGTCCTCGGGCCGCTTGCGGAGCTGGTAGCCGCCGCCCTTGCCCCGCTTGCTCTGGAGGATGCCGTGGTTGTTCAGCTCCAGGAGGATGTGCTCCAGGAACTTCCGCGGCATGTCCTCCCGCTCCGCCAGCGTGGCGATCTGCACCGGCCCCCGCTCCCGCTCACGGGCCAGCACCTGCAGCGCCCGGAGCGCGTACTTCGTCTTTTGCGAGAGCTTCATATCTCTACCAACTCTATATAGTTTATCGGGAATCCGAGCTTCAAGGTTTGCCCGTTTCAGAAGGGCCGCACCCTCCGGCGGAAATTCCAGTGGCCGGGCCTTCCGCCCTCCAGGCATCCGGGCGGCCTCCGCGTCCGTGCGCGCCGGGAGGCCCGAGCGGCGGAGCCCCGGGACAGTCCCTGTCGCTCGTCGTGACAGAGCCCCACCTTCAGGGAGCAACCCTCACATCCGCCCGGAGGAGTCCAATGAAGGTCGAAGAAATCATGACCGGGAATCCCATCACCTGCATGCCCGACACGAGCCTCCAGCAGGCGGCCCGCTGGATGGTCGAAGGCGACTGCGGCGCGCTTCCCGTCGTCGACAGCGACAACAAGCCGCTGGGCATCATCACCGACCGGGACATCACCTGCCGCATCATCGCGCAGGGGAAGGACCCGTACTCGCTCCGCGTGGACGACGCGATGACGCACTCCGCGGCCACGGTGTTCAAGGACACCCCGCTGGAGGACTGCATGGAGCTGATGGAGGAGAACCAGGTGCGCCGCATGATTGTGCTCGATGACGACGGCACCGTCTGCGGCATGGTGGCCCAGGCCGACCTCGCGCGGAACCTGCCGCCGGACGAGGCCGCCGAGCTGGTGCGCGAGGTCTCCTGGTCGACCAACGCGCCCTCGCAGATTCACTGACGGCCGGAGGGGCCTCGCCGCTCAGGGCCCGCCGAGCGCGAACCCGGCCATGCGGTCCATGAGCTTGCTGCCGGGGCGCTCCAGGACGTCGTTGTGCCCGGCGCCCGCCACCGTCTCCAACGTGGCCCGGGGAAAGCGCGTCCCGAGCCGGCGGCCCATCTCCACCGGGATGAGCGTGTCCTGCTCACCGTGGATGATGAGCACCGGCACCTTCACCTCGGGCGCCTTGGACACGGTGTCGAAGCGGTCCCTCACCAGCAGCGCGGTGGGGAGGAACGGGAACACCTGATTCGCCATGTCCGCGATGGAGGTGTAGGGCGAGACGAGCATCACCCGGGCACCGTGGCCCCGCCGTGCCATCTCCACCGCCACGCCCGTGCCGAGGCTGCGGCCACTGAGCACCGTGCGCTCGGCCGGCACGCCCTGGACGCGCAGCAGCTTCAGGGCCGCCTCGGCCGCCGCGTAGATGCCGTCCTCGGTGGGACTGCCCGGAGAGGCGCCATAGCCGGGGTACTCGACGGCGAGGAAGCCCAGCCCCCACTCGTGCAGCCGCTCGCCCAGCGTGAGCTGGTCCAGGAGCTGCTCGCCGTTGCCGTGGAAGTGCACCACCGTCGCGGCGCCCTCGGGAGCGGGCAGGTGGAACACGTCCACGAACCGCCCGTCCTCCAGCGGCAGGCGGCTGAACCCCATGTTCTCCTCAAGGGGAATCGGCGCCCTGGGCGCGGGGAAGATGATGGAGCGCTGGAGCGTGAAGGCTGCCACGCACACGATGAGGTAACAGACCGCGAGGATGGAGAGCAGGATGACGAGCATGCGGCGGGGCCGGACCATGGAGGCCCCCAGTCTGCCTCATCCGGGCCACGCGCGCGGACGCGAAACCCGAGCGGCCCTCCGGGCTGCCTCCGAAGCACCCGACGGGCCGGGGACCCGTGCCTCCCCTCCCGCATCCACCTCCGGAAGTCCTCGCGTAGGCGCTCATGGTGGCCCCCGCCACCGAAGTCCCACGCACCGGAGGTCTCATCCATGCCGCATTCCCGAAGTCACGCCGCGGGCGGAGTGCTCGCGGCCCTCGCAATCCTCTTCCTCGCGCCCCATGCGGCGCACGCCCAGTCGAGCTGCGACGCGCTCACGCCCACCGGAGGAGACGACGCCCCCGCCATCAACGCCTGCCTGGCGAACAGCGGGCGCGCCGTACTGGGCGCCGGCACCTTCTCCCTCTCGAGCCCCATCGTGTTCCCCCGCGTCGCGGGCGTGCGGCTCCAGGGCGAAGGCAACACGGCGACCGTCCTCCGGCCTTCGTACTCCTGCGGCCGGAGCTCGCCCTTCGTGGTGAGCGGCCAGTACCAGCCCGTCATCAGCGTCACCCGGGCCCCGGGCGCGGTGCTGCGCGACTTCCGCCTCAACCTGCGGGAGCTCCGCCGCGACTGCGGCCACAAGGGCGCCTACGCCGTCATGGTCGACAAGTCGGAGGACGTGCAGGTCCTCAACCTGCGCATCGTGGGTTCCCAGTTCGGCACGCCCGAGTACACCAGCGGCTGGGCCAACGGCGGCGGCATCCAGTTCGTCAACTCGGCGCGCGGCCTCATCCGAGGCAACGAAATACGAGACCTCGGATTCACCAAGGAGGTGGGCGGCGGCTCCGCCGGGCAGAACGGCATCGCCATCGAGAACTCGGCCCGCGCGCGTATCGAGAACAACACCGTCGAGCGCGTCTCCTTCCAGCTCTCCATCTCCAACTTCAGCCCCGCGTTCGGCTTCACGGGAGACTCCAGCAGCTCCGTCGTGACGGGCAACACGCTGGTGGGCGCGGCCAACATCAACTGCCCGGACTGCTCACAGGGCCGCGCCATCAAGCTCCAGGCCTGCGGGCGGCTGGACGTGCAGGACGAGCTGCCGCTGCGGAACCTCGTGATCCGAGGCAACAACGCGCGCGACTTCGGAGGGGCCAACGGGCAGACAGGGGGCTCCGGGCTGGACCTGGTGTGCGGCGTCCAATACAGCACCTTCGAGAACAACAGCTTCACCGGCGCGGGCACCGCCGAGTTCGGCGCTCAGTTCCGAAGCTCCTTCCAGTCCCTGGTCAACCCGACGCACCACAACAAGGTGGACTTCAACACCTTCGTCTCGGGCCGGGGCCAGCCGGGCTGCGGTGACTCGTGCAGGGACGTGAACTTCAACGCGGACGCTCCGGACCAGATTGGCCTGCGCCGCGGTGTCGCGGACACCAACTTCGCGAGCAGCTTCCGCCCGGAGAGCAGCCGCTGCGGCGACTACGGCCACGCCTTCTTCAACTACCCCGCGGGCCAGCTCTTCGTGAACCGGGGGCAGAGCCTGCTGCTCGCCGCCGCGGGCATGAAGCCGGACACCTCCACCGTGTTCCGCTTCAAGCGGCTGGACGGCTCCCAGGTGGCCGCCTTCACGTCCCAGTCCGCCAACGGCAACTGCGTGGTGAACCAGCAACTCTTCCCCGTCGACGCCGCGCGGTTCGCACCGGGCCGCTACAACCTCTTCGCCGAGTACTTCGACGGCGCCAGCGGCGTCCTCATCTCCAATGACTCCATCGGCACCATCGACGTGAGATGAGGCCGTGGGCGGGCTACACCGAAAACAGCCCCAGCGGCGCGGGCGGGGTGAAGCCGGGGAACACCTTCGCCACGTCCACGCCGGGGCGGCAGGCACGCAGGGCCTCCACCAGCGGGGCGCGCACGTCCGTCCACGACGGCACGTCGCGCCCGTCCTGCAGGTGCTCGGGCTCCAGGGGCTTGAAGTGGCCGTGGACCTTCCCGCCCCGCACACCTCCGCCCAGGAGCAGCATGGCGCTGCCCACACCGTGGTCCGTGCCCCGGCTGCCGTTCTCCCGCACCGTGCGGCCGAACTCCGTGAGCACCACCACCGTCACCTGCTCCAGCCGGGGCCCCAGGTCCGCGGCGAAGGCCGAGAGCGCCCCGGCCAATTCGCGGCACCGGTTGGCGAAGACGCCCGTCTCCGCGCCCTGCGCCGCGTGCGTGTCCCAGCCTCCCATCTCCGTGGCCGCGACCTCCAACCCCACGTCTCCCTCGAGCAGCCTCGCGATGTCTCGGAGCCGCTGCCCCAGGGGGCCCTTCGGGTACTCCACCGTCGACTCGGCCGGCAGCCGGGACAGGCGCTGCTCGTCCAGTTGGGACAGTGCCTCGAAGGCGCCCTGCCCTGTCGTGCGTAGCGCCTCGTCCACGGCTCCCGCGTAGAGCGCGCTGAAGCCGCTGGCGGCTTCGGCTCCCCGGCGCCCACCCCGGAGGCGGAACTCCTCCAGCCGGCCCATGGCCAGTGCTCCCGCGCTACCAAACAGCGCTCGGGGAAGCGTGGGCTGCAGCGCCACGGCTCGCAGCGCGGCACCGCCTTCCTCGTCCTCCAGCGCTCGGTTGAGCCACCCGTCCGGCGTGGCCTTGCGTCCCGGCGTGCCCGATTCCACGAAGTCCTGCGCGTCGAAGTGCGAGCGCACGGGGGACGGCAGCCCCACTCCGTGGAGGACCGCCAGCCTGCCCTCGCGCCACAGCGGCATCAGTGGCTCCAGGCGCGGGTGCAGACCGAAGGGTCCATCCAGCTTCAGCGCGGCGCCGGGGCCACTTCCCGGTGGCTTCAGCGCCAGCGAGGGGCGTGCGCGGTGGTAGGCCGCGTCCTCCACGGGGGGAACCAGGGACAGGCCATCCACTCCACCACGCAGGAAGACCGTCACGAGCGCACGGCGTGCCGGAGAGACGGGACTGGCGGCCAGCGCACGGCCCAGGAAGCCGGGCGCGAGGAAGAGGCCCGCGCCCGACAGGCCCAGGGCGCGCAGCAGGAGGCGACGGGAGAGAGGCGCGCTCATTGCTTCTGGAACTCCGGCGAGCCGAGCAGCAGCCCGGCGATGAGGGGAACGTCCACGGGGCCCGGCTCGCCCTCGGCGCTGGCGGCCTCGGCCCGCTTCGACAGCGCGGCGAGGATGGTGGCCCGCGTCTCCGGCGACGGCGGCGCGCCCAGCAGCACCTGCCCGAGCGCATCCACCCAGCCCTCCGCTGATGGAGCCGCGGGCCTGGCCAGCGACTCCAGTGACACGCGCGTCCCGGGCAGGCGCCCGGACACCAGCTCCAGGCTGAAGTTGAGCCGGGCCACCAGCGCGCCACTGTTCACCCAGGGCGCCGAGACCTCCGGGAAGCCGGTGGGCGCGGGCGCGCGGTAGAGCGGCTCGCCCATCTTCGCCAGGGCCTGCACCAGCCGCGGGCGCACCGTCACCTCCGCTCCGGTGGCCCGCAGCGCCGACACCACGAACTCGAAGGGCGTCTTCACCTTCACCCCGCGCACCTCGGCCGCCCAGAACTCCGGCGACTGGAAGAGCGCGCGGTACACCGTGCGCAGGTCTCCGTCCGAGTCGAGGAACGCCTTCGCCACCCGCTCCACCAGCGCCGGTGGCGGCGAGTCCGAGACGAACCGGCGCGCCAGCTTCGTCGCGAGGTGACGCGCGGTGGCCGGATGGCGCGCCAGCAGGTCCAGCACCCGCTCCCCATCCGCCATTCCTCCTCCCGCCGGAATGCGGTGTCCGAGGACCACCTTCTCGTCCGGGTCATGCGCCCGGCGCCGGAAGAAGAACTCGGGCTCCCGTCGCGGCCGGCGGATGCTCCAACCGGTGAAGCCACGCGCCACCTCGCGCACGTCCTGCTGCGTGTAGCCGCCGTCCACACCCAGCGTGTGCAGCTCCAGTAGCTCGCGCGCGTAGTTCTCGTTGAGGCCGGGCTTCGGCTCGTCGTCCTCGTCGTCCCACGGCTCCAGGGTGGAGGACTCCACTTCGGCGCCTGCCTCACCGGGCGCGTCGCCTCGTGGTGCGCGGCGCATGGGCCGTGGCATGCCGTCCCGCGTGCTCCGCCAGTTGTCCAGGTAGAAGAGCATCGCCGGGTGCCGCGCCGTCGCTCCGAGCAGGTCGCGGAAGCGGCCGAAGACATGCGGACGGATGGCGTCACGCTCGTAGGACGTCACCATCCACCGCACCGCGCCCTTCTCCGCGGAGACGTTGAAGTGGTTGAACCAGAAGTCCACCAGCACCTCTTCGAGCGGGTGCGGACTCTCCACCGCGCGCAGCACCTTGGCGGCGGACTGCTCCAGGCCGATGAGCGCGGGGCGCATCAGCTCGCGCCCATCCAGCAGGGCCTGCTCGCGCTGCTTCTTCGCCGGATAGTCGCGCGCCAGCTCCGCCATCGACATCGTCAGGGTGGGCAGCGCCTGGAGCTTCACCTCCAGCTCCGGCGGCAGCGCCGAACCCGAGCGGGCGAGCTGCGCTTCCACCCACCCCTCCACGCCCAAGCGCCGCACCTCGGCCAGGTCCCGCGCCGAGGGCCCGAAGGCCAGCCGCTGAAGCGCGTGCACCGCGCGCGCCTCGTCGTAGGCAGGCGGGGCGGAGGTGGGCGCCGGGTGCGGGCCGCTCGCACACGAGAGCAGGACGGCCACCAGGGGCCAGAAGGACAGGAGACGCATGGCAGTGGGTGGAACCCCGGAGGAGACCGGAAGTTACATCCCTCACGGGTGAATGACGGGAGGCCGCTCCTCTCCCGGGAGGCGAAGCGGCTTCACAGCCCGCGGACCTGGAGCGTCTTCAGGCCGGACGTGCGCGACGCGGGCCCCCTCCGCTTCCCGTGAGCCGTGCTCCGCGCCGAGCACGCCAGACACGAGGAGAACACCCCATGACGCTGAGGATGCAGGCCCTGAAATCCCTGGGGCCCTCGAAGCTCACCGCACATGAGTTCCTGTCCGAGCCGGCCCGCGCAAGGCGCAAGCCCGCCCGGCACGAGGCCCCGCGCCACCCGGCCGAGCGCACCCTCCAGCCGATGGTGCAGGACGACTTCCCTCCGGGAATCAACCTCAACGACCTGAAGGACCATCAGCAGTTCAAGGCGGCCCTGACGTACGCCCTGGACTTCATGATGAAGAGCGACGCGTCCAGCCGGCAGATGAAGCTCTTCCTCGCCGATGCGACCGAGGGCAAGTCCAACCTCTGCCTGAGCTTCACGGGCACCTACGAGGGCCCGAATGACTTCGGCCTCACCGAGTTGCTCGTCATCAACAATGACGACGCCTCCCTGGGGAACCTCGAGACGGACGAGAATGTCCACTGGAAGGAAATCAACAAGGGCTCACTCTTCATCGTCCGCATCTCCCTGAACAAGAAGCACAACTTCAGGAAGTTCGCGGTCAACGTGCAGACCATCGTGCACGAGCTCGCCGTCCATGCGCTGTACTACCACGACATCCTGAAGCGGGTGGCGAGCGGCTCATTGAAGGGGAACGACTTCAAGAAGGCGTGGGCCCGGACCAGCACGGACGGCGTCAACAACGGGGCCTGGCAGCACTACCACTACGGGCAAGGGTCCTGCCGCGAGTACAACGCCATCATCGCGGCGATGGTCGAGGACCTGCGCACCTCCAGGCCCAAGGCCGCGGAGGAGCTCGAGGAGGAATCCCAGCGGGACATCGTGGCGCATCAACAGATGTACCCCAACCCGCCCTGACTCAGCGCGCGGCCTCGAGGAACTTCAGGAGCAGTTCGCGGAAGGTCTCCGGCGCCTCCAGGTGCGGCGAGTGCCCCACACCCGGTAGCACCTCCTCGCGCGCGTTGCCGCCCCGGCTCCGGTACTCGTCGAGCATGGCCCGCATCTGGCTCACCATGGGCTGCGGCGGATACACCGCGTCCCCGGGCCAGCCCGGCACCGCGCCCAGCTTCCCCAGGAAGCCGAAGTCGAACAGCGACGTGTCCGAGACAATCTGGTCATCCGCGCCGCGAATCCAAAGCACGGGCGGCCGCGTGGGAATCTCGGGGAAGCGCCTCAGGTCGCAGTACTTCCCCGAGATGGCGTTGTTCATGCCCCGGCGCCCGGGCGCCACGCCCGGCCAGTTCGCCGAGGGCTCGCGGTCGCCCGGGTAGAAGTCCTCCCCCACCGCCATCTTCAGCATCTCCGCCACCAGCAGGTCCTCGCGCGAGCGCTCCAGGCGGAAGGGCGGCTTGAAGTAGTACCTGTTCATCACGGTGCGCGGCGAGGCGTCGTTCTCATCGGACGCGTCCTTCGCGAGGAGGCGCTTGATGAACTCCGGGTTCACCGTACCGCCTCCCGAGCCCGCGTGGTCCGGCCAGCACGGAGCCACCGAGGCATCACCCTTCGTGCCGCCGTAGCCCGCGGGAGAGATGGGCGCGAGGAGCACCAGCGAGGCCACCCGCTCCGGGTGCTCCATGGCGAAGCGCAGCACCACCCCCGCGCCCGCGGACCAGCCCACCAGGTGCACCTTCTTCCCCGCGAGCCGGAGGTCCGAAGCGTCCAGCAGCGCGAGCACGTCGTCGGCGAAGTCCCCCACGCCGCGCGTCGCGTCGATGGGCGCGCGCTCCGTCTCCCCGAAGCCCCGCAGGTCCGGCGCGAGGCACCGGAAGGACTGAGGCATCGCGGCCAGCGTCTCCTCATAGAAGCGGCTGGACGAGACGTTGCCGTGGATGAACACCACCGGCACTCCGTCCGGTGCGCCGCTCGCCAGCAGGTGCTGTACGCGGAGACGGGAGGTGGGGACCTTCAGGGACTCGATTCGGGGAAGCAGGTTCGGGGTCGTCATCCAGTGGCTCCGGTGGGCTGCCCCCAAGAATCGACCAGCACCGGCCCGAGCGGAAGCCTTCTCGTTCAGGTGGCACGTGGCGCGCCTCACTCCGAGGGGCCGCCCTCCTCCAGCTCGCGGATGATGGACACCAGGTCGTCCTGCTCTCCCTGGATGACGAAGACGCCCTCCTCCGCGGGCTGCTTCCCACCGGGCTTCGCGGGCGCCGGGCCCCGCCGGGACTTCGCCGGCGCGGGCGGCAGCCGCGTGACGGGGACGGGCCGGGGCCGGGCGGCGGGCACGACGCGCGGCTCGGGAGCGGCCTCCGGGAAGGGCGCGGCCGGGGCTTCCTCGGGCGGCGTCGAGGGCTGCGTCCAGTCCGTCTTCCGGTTCAGCCACTCCGCGTAGCGCGGGAAGGACCAGCAGCCGTCCGCGGCGCCCGTCTCGATGGCCGACGGAATCTTGTAGAAGTGCCCCTGCCTCACGATGCTCTTCACGGGCGTGCTGCCCATGAGCACCTCGCACTCGGGCACGCGCAGGCCCACCTCCGGCCGGTAGCGAAGCCGCTGGCACACCACACCCACGAGGCAGTCCGCGAGCTGCGCGCACACCGCCGGCTGCATCTCCGGCGGGAAGGCCGACACCACCCGGGCCAGCGCCTCCCCCGCGCTGGCCGAGTGCACCGTGGCGAGCACCAGGTGTCCCGTCTCCGCCGCGTTCATCGTCAGCCGCATCACCGACGGCTCGCGCATCTCGCCCACCATCAGCACGTCCGGGTCCTCCCGCATCGCGTCGATGAGCGCCTGCTCGAAGGACGGCGTGTCCCGCCCCACCTCGCGCTGGCGGATGAAGGACTGCCGGGGCACCAGCGCGTACTCGATGGGGCTCTCCACCGTGATGATGTGCCGCGCCTCCGAGATGTTCAGCTCCTGGAGCAGCGCCGCCAGCGTCGAAGTCTTCCCCGAGCCCGTGGGGCCGCTGACGAGGACGAGCCCATGCGTGGGCTCGACGAGCCTTCGCAGGTCGGGGTGCAGGTTCAGCCGCTTCAGCGTGGCCTGCGCGGTGGCCAGGAGGCGAATCGCGAAGCCCACGCCCCGCGCGCTCCGCAACACGTTGATGCGGATGCGCTGCCCGTCCAGCGTGCGCGCCACGTCATGCGAGCAGCGCTCCAGGAACCCGGGCCAGTCGTCCTCGCCCACCACGTCGCGCGCCAGCGCGGTCAGCGCCGCGGGTGACAGCGGCTCGCCGGCCAGCCGCAGGCTCCCTCGCACCCGCAGGGCCATGGGCATGCCGCCCTCCAGGTGGATGTCGCTGGCCCCCTGCTCCCGGGCCCGGCGGATGATGGCTCCCAGTTCCATGCTCGCTCCTTTCCGACCCGCTGGCTGCGAAGCAACGTACGTGCCGGAGCAGACGTCACGGGTACCGCGCGGGAGGTGGTGCCTGGGAGGGGAGCGTTCCCGTGCCGGATTGTCGTCGCGGCGCGGACCGGTGCGACAGATTGTCCCCATGGCGCTGAAGCTCTTCCAACGATTGCGGCAGGGCGCTTCCCGGGCGCTCCGCCGCTCGCCTGGCCGGCGCGGGCGCGCTCGCGAGCAGGCTCGCCACACGGCGCGCTCCACACCCGCGCCCGGACGGACTTCTTCCGGACGCCCCGAGGTGCCCACCGGTGCGCCCGGCTCCACCCGCACGCCCATGCCCGCGGGGTTCCAGGACGTCCTCTCCTTCCCGCTGCTCCAGGCCCTGCTCGGACGCCGCGCGCGCCGCTTCACCCTGGGCGCGTCCATTCCCGACGGTCCGCTGGCGTACACCTCGAGGCATCAGCCGATGCCCCTGGACGAGCTGGAGCAGATGCTCGTCCTGCTGGCCGCCGGTGGGAACACGGGCTGGCACTACGCCATCAACCGCAACGCGCACTACGCGCCCCACTTTCCCAACTACGCGGGCGCGGCGGGCGGGCGCACCTTTCCGTCCGCCGCGGGCTTCCACACCAGCGAGCTGTTCTTCACCGACGACAACGGCGTCTACCTCTTCGCCACCCGGGACGCGCCCGCCCTCGCGGAGAAGGACGCGGACGGCTCCTTCGACCTGGAGGCGCTGCTGGAGGCCCACCGCGGCCGCATCCGCAAGCTCGACTCGGCCCGCCTCCAGTTCCCCCGCGAGGAGCCCTTCGTGGAGGGCCACAACACGTGGTGCGCCAACCTCCCCGGCTCCACGCTCGTCATCCCCGTGGCGGACCTGGCGCAGCACCTGCTCGCCATCCTCTGCTTCCTCACGCAGAACGGCTACTGCATCACCAACGACCTGAACGACGAGCCCGTGCCCGGCATGAAGCGCTTCCGCCACCTGGTCAACGAGGACGCGCCCCTGCCGCTCTCCTTCGTCGAGCAGTACGCGCTCACCGAGGCCACGGCCGAGCTGGCCTGTAGCTGCTACGCGGGCGTGCTGATGCTGCAGGCCATGGGACTGGGCGGGTGGATGTACGACGGTATCGACCGGCACACCATCCTCGGCGCCACCGGGGACCCGCGCGCTCCGGGCCTGCGCTTCCGCTACGACACCCACCCGCGCTGGGCGCTGCCCAACCCCACCGGCCTTCCCGGCGTCTTCGAGGCCTTCTGCCCACCTCACTACCCGAACATGCGCGCGGCGGTGGACGCGCTGTGCGAGCGCAAGTTCGGCAAGGGAGGCCCCTTCCACGCCGGCACGCCCGGTGCCTGGAAGGAGAGCCCCCGCGTGCGCGGCGCCGCGAAGGTGCACGACCCGGAGTTCCGCGAGTGCGTGGCCACCCAGGCGCAGTACATCTTCCACAGGTTCGGCAAGTTCCCCGGCACCGTCCCGAGCGTCTTCTGCCTCACCTACCTCCAGGCCCAGCACCTGGACCCGGACTTCTACGACACGCACTTCCAGCCCGGCGCGTACCTGCCCACCCACGCGAGGCACATGGAGCGCTGGCACGCGGACACGCCCGCGCAGTGAAGAGCGCGGGGCTCAGCCGCCCAGCAGGGACATGAGCGTGTAGGCCACCGAGCCCACCACCAGGGCCGTGCCCAGCGTGCTCCCGACGATGACGGCCACCGGGTGCCGGTCCACGAAGCGCAGCACCTCGTGCAGGCCGCGCTTGAGCAGCGTGCGCTGGCACTGCACGGAGATGCGGCCCTCCTGCAGGAGCTGGAGCTGCGCCGTCATCTCCTCCACCGACGGGTAGCGCCGCGCCGGGTCCTTGCGCATGCCCTTCGCGACGAACCACGACAGCTCCGCGGGCACGGGCGACTGATGCGGGCTCGAGCGGAGCGCCTCCACCGAGGGCGTCACCTTCTCCACGCCCTCGAGAATCCGCTCGAGCGACTCGCGTCCCTCCAGGTAGTGATGGAGGAAGAGCAGCTCGTGGAACACCACGGAGAGGCTGTACACGTCGCTGCGCGCGTCCAGCTTGTCCTGCTCCCCGCGCGCCTGCTCCGGGGACATGTACATGGGCGTGCCGATGACGGACCCCACCTGCGTGCGCAGCGAGGCCGCGTCACGCAGGCCCACCCTCGGCACGTCCTCCACCACGGGCCGCATCCGCATCGCGACGCCCTGGCTGTCCGGAGTCTGCTGCACCGGGGTCCGCACCTGCCGGGCCAGGCCCCAGTCCATCACCGTCACCTCGCCGAAGGGCCCCACCATGATGTTGGCGGGCTTCAGGTCACGGTGGATGAAGCCCTTGCGGTGCGCGTACGCGACGGCGTTGAGCACCCCGAGGCAGATTTGCACCCGCGCCCGGAAGTTGAAGCGCTCGTGGGTGTCACGGTCCCCCTGCCGCAGCTTGGAGATGAGGGACTCCAGCGTCTCGCCTTGCAGGTGCTTCATCACGAAGAAGTACCGGCCGCGCTCGTCCACGCCCACGTCGTGCACGGGGACGATGTTCGGGTGGTCCAGCTGCCCGACGGTGCGAATCTCCTCCACGAAGCGCAGCACCCGGTCCAGGTCGGCGTTTTCCGGCAGCCGCTTGAGCGCGACGAGGCGCTCGATGTCGTTGTCCTTCAGCAGCACCACCTCGCCCATGCCGCCCTGTCCCAGGGGACGCATCTCCTCGAAGCGCTCGCGCTGGGACGGGAGGAGGTCCACCCGCTCGCCGTGCCACTCCACCCGCGGCAGCACCGTGTTGCGGCGCGTGGTGGCGGCGGGCACGGACGCGGGCCCGCTCCGGGGGTTCTGGGAGAGGACCGTGGCGTCCAGGGCTTCAGGGGCGTAGCGAAGGGTGTCCGACATGGGCCCCCTGAATAACAGGCACCCCCACGGCTCGCTCAAGTCCCCCTCCCTCCCGGGTAGTGCCGAGTGGAAGCTCGCGAAGGGACAGGGGTTTTCAGGGGGCCTCGATTTCCATCCGGTAGCCCACGCCGCGCACCGTCTGTATGGCGAAGCGTGACGCACTGTTCCAGCCGAGCTTCTTCTTCAGGCTGGAGACGAAGTTGTCCACCGTGTGCGGGTCCACGACGACATCCCTGCCCCACACCGCGTCCAGGATGTCGTCCCGGCGCAGCACGCGCTCGCGCTCGCGCACCAGGAAGGCCAGCAGGTCGAACTCGGTGCGCGTCAGCTCCACCATGGCCCCGTCGGGCGTCTCCACCCTGCGCCGGTCCAGGTCCAGCTTGTAGCCGGCGAAGCGCACCTGCTTCGCGGGCACATTCCCGGAGCGCCGCACCAGCGCGCCCACCCGCGCCAGCAATTCGCGCAGGCGGTACGGCTTGCCCAGGTAGTCCTGCGCGCCCGCCTCGAAGCCTCGCACCACGTCGTCCTCCAGCGTGCGCGCGGTGAGCATCAGCACCGGCGTCGTCACGCCCTCCTCCCGCAGCGCGCGGCACAGCGAGTAGCCGTCGCCGTCCGGCAGCATCACGTCCAGCAGGATGAGCTGGAACGCGCGCTTCGCCAGGTGCTCGCGCGCCTCGCGGACGCTCGCGGCTTCCTCCACCGCGTAGCCACCCTGGTTCTCCAGGTTGTCGCGCAGGGCGAGCCGCAGGTTGGTGTCGTCCTCGACGAGGAGGACGGCGGGAAGGCCTTGGGTCATGTCGTCACCGTGGGAGGAAAGGTCAGCTCGAAGGTGGTGCCCTCGGGGCTGGAGTCCGCGACGCGCAGGCTCCCCCCATGCAGGCGCATGATGCGGCGGCAGAGTGCCAGTCCCAGGCCGCTTCCGGGAACATCCCGCCCCTGGCCGGGCAGGCGCACGAACTCCTCGAAGGCGGTCTCCCACTGCTCGCGGGGGATGCCGATGCCGTTGTCGGAGAAGCGCACGCGGCCGTCCGGGAGCGCCTGGATGCGCAGGCGCACCGGGGTGCGCGTGTTGTACGCACAGGCGTTGCGCGCCAGGTTGGACAGGAGCAGGCGGAGGAGCTGCGCGTCCGCGCTGTACGTCTGCTCGCCCACCTCCGCCTCCAGCTCCACCGGCACCTTGGACCAGGCCTCCAAATCACGGCGCAGCCCGGACACCAGCTCGTCCAGCCGCACCGGAGACAGCTTCGGCACCCAGCGGCCCTTGTCGATGCGGTTGAAGGACAGGAGGTTCTCCACCAGGAAGCCCAGCCCGTCCACCTCGCGGACGATGCGCGCCGGGTAGTCCCGCGCGTCCGTGCCCTCCGCCAGCCGCCACTCCAGCGTCTCCGCCAGCAGGCGGATGGAGGCCAGCGGCGTGCGCAGCTCGTGCGACACGGTGGCCACGAAGTCGCTCTTCAGCTCCAGGAAGCGGTACTTGCGGTGCTGCGCCACGAAGGCCAGCGCGGCGATGCCCAGCGCCAGCACCGCGCACAGCGCCACCATGCCCGTCTTCAGCCGGTAGCGCCGCTCCAGCGCACCCTGCGCCCGGGCCCACTCCGGCGTCTCCACCGACAGGGGCAGCGCGTCCATGGGCAGCACCTCCGCGTTGCCCAGCAGCCGCACCTGCCCGTCCGGCTCCAGCAGCCCGCGCTCCCGCATCTCGCGCGTGAGCGACTCCAGCAGCACCGCGGCGTCCACCGCCACGCCGCGCACCTGGCTGCCTCCGCGCGGCTCCAGGTACCACCCGGTGCGCACCAGCACGGGGCCGGAGAGCTTCCGCGGCAGGGGCAGCGGCTCGGCGGCCAGCTCGCCGGCGCGCGACTCGAAGTCCTCCACCGGGGCGCCCACCCTCGCGGAGAGGGCCGCAACGCGCTCGCGCAGGAAGGTGAAGTCCGCGCGGGTGAAGCGCGAGCGCCGCAGGAGCAGCAGGCGCTGGAGTCCTTCCAATCGCCCGCCCCTTCCGTCCGCGAGCCCCTCGCGCACCAGCGCGTGCATGAGCTGCGGCACCGGGTCTCCCCGCTCGGCCAGCGACTCCAGCACCACCAGCAGGCCGGGTACGTCGCGCGTGGAGGCGAGCACGTACTGCGCGCGGTGCTGGAGCAGCGCCATCAGCGCGACCGTGGAGGCCCGCCGGTCCCCTCGCGCCAGCGCGCCGTCCACCGCCCGCACCAGCGCGAGCCGCTCCGCCCACGGGTCCTCTTCCTCGTCCGCCCGCTCCGTGCCGGCGCGCAGCCGGGCGTAGCGCTCCCTCGCGGGCGAGTCCTCTCCGGTGTCGTGCTGCGCCAGGCGCGGCAGGAGCTGCTCGCCACGCTCGCGCAGGTACAGGCCCGTGGCGGGCACCAGCGGGTCCACCGACGCGGCCTCCATCGCGGAGCGCGCCGCCTCCAGCCTGTCCCGCAGCGACTGCGCCAGCGAGGCGCGGGCGTACTGCTCCAGCGCCTCGCGCCGTGAGTCGAGCGAGGCCTGCGCGTCATCGCGCTCGGCGGCGAAGATGCGCTGGAGGTAGCCCAGGCCCCAGCCGAGTCCGGCGAGGCCAAGCACCAGGGCGATGAGCGTGGGCAGCAGCCGGCGGAGCATCGGGCGGCTAGTCCGTGGAGTCCGGGACGTTGTCGTAGTCCGAGGCGGTCCCCGGGGTGACGCGGACCTTGCGCGTGTCGAGCGCCTGGGCCTTGCGGATGAGCGCGCCCAGCGTCACCACATCCGCGCGGCTCCGCAGCGGCTCCCCGATGTCCTCCCAGAGCGAGTGAAGCCGCGCCCAATCGAGCGAGCGCGTCCAGAAGGAGCCGCGCAGCTTCTCCGCGAAGGCAGCGGTCACGTACGCCAGCCGCGTGGACGGCTCAGCGCGGGCGTAGGAGGAGCGCAGGAGGCTGGAGGGCAGCATCTTCTGCACCCGCCGCCAGCTCCCCGAAGGGCCCTGCTCGTAGTGGATGCGCAGCGTGCCGAAGGCGATGGCGGGGCCAATCACCTTCACCTCGTAGATGGCGGTGACGGCGCCCCCCGCGGGCATCGGCGCATCCGGCTCCTCGTCCTCGTCGAGGGACTCCGGGGCGGGCATGGCGCGCTCGTAGCCCACCAGCCGGTAGCGGGCCACCGCCTGCCGGTCGAACTCCACCTGCGCACTGACGTCCGAGAGCGCCTCGCGCGCCCTCAGGGTGATGCGCACCACGTGGTAGCCCTTGCGGCTGGGAGAGGGGAAGCCCTCCACGTCGATGACGAAGGGGCCGTGAGTGTCCCCCGCGTCGCCGTAGTCGAAGGCGTTGATGAAGGCCTCCGCCCAGACGGTCCGCTCGTCGGGCAGCACGTCGCGCTCCAGGTAGTCGCGCGCCACGGCGTACGGCTTCGTGTCCACGGAGACGAAGAAGATGGAGAAGCGGTCCTCCTCCGTGTCGATGGTGGGGTTCACCCCGCCGCTCCCCGAACTGCTGGCCGGGGGGCCGCGGGACTTGTCCGTGCTCCGATAGAAGTACTGGGTGGCGCCATCCGGGAGGATGGACATGTGCGGCAGCGTCCAGGACGGAGCCAGCATGCGGTCTGCGCTCGACCCGGCGAAGGGCATGGCGGAGGGCAGGTAGCGGGCAATGCCGTCCGCCTCGGCGTGCAGCGGCGGCGCAAGCGGGGCCAGAGGCTGGAAGGAGCGCGCCTGGCCCTCGGCGTTCACCGGACGCTCCACGACGATGTCCTGGGTGCCGGGAACTTTCAGGAAGGGGAACATGGGAGCCTCTCCCCTATCGATGCTCGGTGGCCTCGCGACCATGGGCCCCGGAACGTACCCCACGGGGAGCAGCTTCACGTTCACGCGAACGGTGTGGACGGGCCTGAGCTGGAAGTCCGTCCGGGTGTAGGGCTGGAAGGACTCCTTCTCGAAGCGGAGCGTGTAGACACCCGGGGGAAGCCCGGGGATGCGGTAGTTCCCCTGGGGGTCCGTCACCGCCACCTGCTCCGCCTTCAGCGCGGGTGAGGTCGCGGTGACGCGCACGTCCGCGAGGGGCCTTGTGTCCGCGCCGTTGATGACCGTGCCAATGAGGATGACGTTCTGGGCCCACGCGGGCGCGCAGAGGAGAACGAGGGCGCCACACAGGGCTCTGAAGAAGGCGGGTTTCATCGGGGAGCCAGCGCGTACAGAGGGGTGTGGCCGTCCTTGAGAGGGTCCCACAGCGTGCCGCAGCCAGGCCGGCCAATCATCACGGTTTCATCATGGCATGGAGCCCCGGGAGACGCCTGCCCACCGGGTGGACATGCATGGGCGAGAGTGTCCATCACCGCGTCCCGAAGTCCGGGCTGCACCGGTCCGCCGACGGGGCCCGGTAGACGAGCTGGGGCGTGCCGTCCGCGACTAGCACCGGCATGCGGGAGAGCATCCACGACGGAGTCCTGGCGAGGACGCCGTCGGTCCCGGAATACCCGGGAAGGAGCCGGTGGAATGAGCACGTCACGACGATGTGCTTGATGAACTCCTCGTGTATGTGCGCGTCGATGCCGCTGTCGGTGGTGACTCCCGCGGTGCTCTCACATCCACTCGAGCCCTTGGAGAACAGCCGCACGTCGTGGCGGGTGGTCCGGTTCACCCGGAGCTGGAGGTCCGTGCGCGTGCAGCCCTTGTAGCGGTCCTTCTCGAACCGGAGGGCGTAGGCCCCCGCCGGGAGCCCGGGGATGCTGTAGTTCCCCCGCGCGTCGGTCACCACGACACGCTCGCCCTCGAACTCCAGCGACGTCGCCACCACCAGGACATCCGCGAGCGGCTTCTGGCTCTCACCGTCGACGACGGTGCCGATGAGCGTGGAGCTCTCGGCGCCCGCCGCCACGGTGGCGAGCAGGAGCGCACACAACAGGGAACCGCGCGGGAAGGACTTCACGTGGGCCACCTCGTGTTTCATCGGGTTGACGCCATGTTCCCCAGCCGGCGCCTTCCCCGGACCACGAGAGCCTCCGTTCTTCGTCATCGTTCCGTCATGGAACGGAACCCTCCCCCTGTCGCTACTTCGGCGCGGAGAAGGGCACGTCCAGCACGGGCCGCGTCTTCGCGTCCGGCAGGTCGTAGTGCCACCACTCCATGCGGTTGAGGGTGAAGCCCGCGCCCACCATCACCTCGCGCAGGATTTCGCGGTGCTTGCGCGAGGCCTCGGTGCCACCCTGGTAGCCGTGGTGCGCTTCCTTGCTGAAGGTGTCGAAGGCGGTGGGCATCTCCACCTCCTGTCCATCCAGCGTCACCAGCGTCAGGTCCACGGCCCCGCCCCGGTTGTGGTTGGAGCCCTTGC
Source organism: Myxococcus sp. RHSTA-1-4 (assembly GCF_020037125.1). Taxonomy (GTDB): domain Bacteria; phylum Myxococcota; class Myxococcia; order Myxococcales; family Myxococcaceae; genus Myxococcus. The sequence continues at coordinate 18,025 of NZ_JAIQDG010000017.1, read as the reverse complement.
GCGGGTCCGCCACGTAGCCGGGCACCGGCATGATCTTCCACATCTCGTACTGCACCGCGCGCGGCCGGTAGCAGTCGTACACCTTCAGCCGGTAGCCCTTCGGGCGCAGCACGTCCGCCGCCTTCTTCAGCCGCGCGGCGGACTCCGGCAGCAGCAGGCAGCGCGCCGTGTCCGGGTACACCTTCATCTTCAGGAAGTTGTCCTCCGTCGCGTAGCGCAGGTCCTCCACCAGGTCCGGCACCACCGAGGTGGCCTCCACCAGGGACTTCGTGTGCTTCGCCTTCGCGGGCTTCGTCTCCCTCGCCTTCGGCGCCCCCGCGTCCTGGGCGAGCACCGTGCCGCTCGTGGACAGCCCCAGCGCCAGCGCCACCGCCGTCCAGTTCCGCGGCGTCATGCCCCCTCCACGTAGCGCGTGGGGTCCGGCACGCCGGCTTCCTGGAAGCCCTTCTTGCGCAGCAGGCAGCTGTCACACCGCCCACACGCGCGGCCCTGGGGGTCCGGGTCGTAGCAGGAGTGCGTCAGCCCATAGTCCACGCCGAGCTTCACGCCCTCGCGGATGATGTCCGCCTTCGCCAGGCCGGACAGCGGCGCGTGCACCGTGAAGCGCGCGCCCTCCACGCCGGCCTTGGTGGCCAGGTTCGCCATCGCCTCGAAGGAGCGGATGAACTCCGGCCGGCAGTCCGGATAGCCGCTGTAGTCCACCGCGTTGACGCCGATGTAGATGTCCGTGGCGCCCACCACCTCCGCCAGCCCCAGCGCCAGCGAGAGGAAGAGCGCGTTGCGCGCAGGCACGTACGTCACGGGAATCCCGTGGCTCATCTCATCCGCGGGCCGGTCCTTGGGCACCTCGATGTCCGCGGTGAGCGCCGAGCCGCCGACCTGCCTCAGGTCGATGCTCACGATGCGGAAGTCCTTCACGCCCATGGCCGAGGCCACCTTGCGCGCCTGCTCCAGCTCCACCGCGTGCCGCTGGCCATAGGCCACGGCGAGGCACACCGGCTCGAAGCCCTTCGCCTTCGCCATGGCCAGGCACGTCGTCGAATCCAGGCCGCCCGAAATCAACACCACCGCACGCTTCGCCATCAGTCCCTCCGCTCTCCCTGCACCGTATACGCCGTGGTGCAGGTGGTGGGCCGGCAATCGCAGTTGCGGGAGCCGGGCAGGAAGACGTCCGTCAGCGTGCCGCACGCCAGCGACACGTCGTAGCCGTTCTCCGTGGGGCCGGGCACCGAGCCGGAGGGGATGCCGCCGTCATGCTGGCGGCAGTCGCGGTTGAGGGTGCGCGCCTGGCTGTCGCTGAAGAGCATCACCTTCAGCGTCTCCTCAATCGACGAGTCCTCGCAGCCGGAGCCGCACGTGGCCCGGGGCGCGGTGGCGCGGAGGGTGGACGTGGCCGTCTGTCCCTCGTAGCCCGCGTCGCGCGAGTAGCCCTGCACCGTGAAGTAGCCGGTGCCCGCGTCGGTGTCGCGGGAGAAGGTGCCCTCGAAGCGGAAGACACCCGCGTCGTCCAGCTGCGCGAAGTCCGGCACGGAGGCGTCGCAGGTGGTCCGCGAGGGGTCCAGCCGGGCCTCGAAGCGGAAGGTGCCGAGGACCTGGTCACCCGGGTACACCGGGTCCGAGTAACAGGCCATGGCCGCGGCCACGGCCGCGGCGGGGAGGACGGCGAGGGCAAGGCGCTTCAGGTGCATGCGCCCGGAAAGCTACACGGCTATGCCCCGTCGAGCACGGAAAGGGCCACCGCCCGGAAGGTCCCACCCCGGGCGAGCACGAGTCCCACCTCCACCTGCGCCGGGTCACCACCGCGCACCTCTGAATCCAGCCGCGCCAGCACGCGCCCCGCCGCCAGCGACGCCGGGCATGCCCGGAAGGCCGCCACCGCGGCAGCCTCCAGCTCGGGCACCGGGCCGGGCCGCGCCAGCTTCACGCCGGCCTCGCCCAGCGCCACCGCCAGCGCGCACAGGTACCCCAGCTCCGCCGCGCCGAAGCACGACAGCGCGCCCGCGCCCAGCACCAGCTCCTCGGGGCTGGTGAGGTACGCCTCCACGCCACCCGCCGGGTCCACCACCACGCGCAGGCCGCCCGCGCCCAGCGACGCCAGCATCGGCCGCAGCGCGGCGGCCAGCCGGGGGAAGCGCTCCGCCGTCACGGGGACGGCGTTGGGAGGCACCGGGTGCTGGAAGCCGGAAGGCAGCGGCAGCGCGGAGAGGGGCGCCATGCGCGCCGCCGCGCTGCTGGAGTCCAGCGCCGCGGCGAGGCCGTCCGCGCGCTCCGCGGCCTCCACCCGGCCCAGCCCGCGCAGGGCCTCCGCGTAGAGCGTCCACCCGTCCACATCCAGGGGCTGTGCGCGCAGCAACTCCGGCCAGAGACGGACCGCGAGCGCCGCGCCCTCGGGCGCCGGGGAGAGCCGCTCGGCCGACAGCCGGAGGACCTCCGGAGACAGCACGCCCGCGTCGAAGAGCCGCTCGGCCAGCCGGGCCGCGGGCGACACGAGCTGCGCGTCCAGGTAGCCGCGGAGGATGGACTCCAGCACCGCGGGCTCGTCCGTGAGCCGCTCGCGCAGGCGCAGGGCCTCGCCGGTGAGGCCGCGCTCCTCCGCCAGCCGGACGCGGCGGGCCAGCCGCTCCTCCGTCTCCGGCAGCAGCTCCAGCTGCGCGGCGGCGTCCGCCACCATGCCCAGCGCCTCGTAGGCGTCCGCCAGCCGCTCGCGGTACGGGAGGCACGCCTCGGGCCCCTCCTCCACCGCCAGCCGCTCCGTCAGCGACACGAAGACGGCGGGCTCGGCGGCCACGTCCACCAGGGCCAGCAGGTTCCACAGCGCGGGCAGGTGGGCGCCGTCGTCCGCCAGGGCCTTCTCGAAGGCCTCGCGGGCCTCGTCCGGCCGGTCCAGCGGGCTCAGCAGCAGCTCGCCGCGCTCCTGGTGCAGGGCGGCGCGCTCGCGCGCGTCCTCCTCGGCGTCGATGAGCCGGGCCAGCGTCTGCGCCGCGGCGTCGAAGCGGCCCAGCGTGAACTCCAGGGACTGCCGCTCGCGCAGCAGGGCCTTGCGCCGGGCGGGCCAGCCGTCGGCCGCCATGGCCAGCGCCTCCACCCGCGCGGCGTCGGGCAGCGCGCGCACCTTCGCCAGCACCGCCTCGGCCAGCGCCTCCGGCAGCTTCGCCAGCGAGGGCAGCAACAGCGTGAGGCGGGCGGCGAAGCCGGCGTCCGGCGACAGCTCCTCCAGCGCGCGCAGGCGGGCGCGCACCGGCGCCTTCTCCGAGCGGAGCACCTCGTCCCGCAGCGCCACCGCGAAGGCGGCGTCACTGACAGAGGACAGGCCCGCCAGCTCCAGCAGCCCCTCCGTGTCGCCCTCCGCGCGCAGGCCGTCCGCCAGGGCGGAGGCGTGCGCGGGGTCCGCGTCCGGCAGCCCGGCCAGGGCCCACAGCGCCTCGCGGGTGCGGGCGGCATCTCCGGCCTGCGCGGCCATGGCCAGCGCGTCCGTGTAGTCGCCCGAGGCCATGGCGGGCGCGAAGCCCACGTCCAGCGCGCGGGCGAAGGCGCCCAGCCGGCCGAAGCGCTCCGCCAGCTCGGACGGAGGCAGCATGTCCGGCGCCTCGGTGGCGATGCGCTCGATGACCTCCAGCGCCTCGCCGTGCTCGCCGGCCTTCTCCCACAGGCCCGCCGCCTCCAGCAGCAGCGGCGGCCGCTCCTCCGGCGCCGCGAGCCGGGCCGCCTGGAGCAGCGCCCGCGCCGCGTTGGGCGCCTCGCCCGAGGCCCGGTACAGGTGAGCCACGCGCAGCGCGGCGTCCACGTCCGGCTCCACCGCCGCCGCGGCCTTCGCCGCCTTCAGCGCGTCCGGCAGCCGGCCGGCGGACTCGAAGGCCCGCGCCGCGGCCATCAGCAGCACCTGGCGCTCCCGGCCGGACACCAGCTCCGCGCGCGCCACCTGCACCTCGGCCCGGCGTCCGGGCTCGTCGCCCAGCAGCTTCTCCAGCGCCTCCAGCGCGTCCGCGTAGCCGGCGCCCGAAGCGCCGCGTGCAACCACCGACTCCAGCGCCTCGCGGGCCGCGTCCCGCCGGCCGGCGGCGCGGGCGAGCGAGGCCTGCTCCAGCCGCAGCACGGCCGCCTCGTCCGCGTCCTCCACGCGAGGCACCAGGCGCTCCAGCGCCTCCAGCAGCCGCGCGGACTCGCCACGCTTGCGCAGGCCGTCCACCAGCGCCCGGAGGGCCGTGAGGTTGTCCGGAGCGGCCTCGGCCGCGCGCTGGGTGAGGGCCCAGGCCTCGTCCTCGTCGGCCAGCGACTCGGAGGCGACGGAGGCGGCGGCCAGCAGCAGCTCCGCGGCACGCTGGCCTCCCGCTGCCTCGGCGCCGGACGCGTACACGTCCAGCAGGTCCCCGTGGCGGCCGAGGGCGCGCAGGCCCGCCACCGCGCGGTCGATGACGGCGGCGTCCGCGGGCCGCAGCCGCGCCAGGGGCAGCAGCGCGTCGATGGCGTCCCTCGGGTCGTCGAAGAGGTCCGCCGCGCGGCGATAGAGCACCTCGGCCGTGGCGGTGTCCTCCGCCCGGCGCGCGAGCTGGAGCGAGGCCCTGTAGAGGCCCGGCGCGTTGCCCGTGCGCGAGTGGGCCTCCGCCAGCAGCGACAGCGCCTCGCGGCCGCGCTCGCCCTCCGGCTCCAGCGCCACCACCGCCTCGAAGGCATCCGCCGCGTCGTGGAACGCGCCCGCGCTCAGCGAGGCGTGGCCCAGCCGCAGCCACGTGCGCGCGCGCACCGGCACCGGCAGCGCGTCTCCGCCCACGTCCAGCAGGCGGCGGTCATACGGGCGCGCGGCGATGGGGCCACCGCCCTTCGCGGCCAGCTCCGCGCGCGCGGACAGCGCCTCCACGTCGTCGTTCCCCGCGCGGGCGAGGTACTCGTCGAAGGCCTCGGCGGCCAGCAGCGCCTCGCCCGCCTCCAGCAGCGTGTTCGCTCGCTCGCGCAGCAGCGGCAGCGCCAGGGGTGCGGGCAGGGCCGCGGCGCGCTGGGCCAGCAGCTCCGCCAGCCGGCGCACGTCTCCGGCCGCGCGCTCGCGCACGCGCTCGAAGGCCTCTTCACTCGCGGGGCTCAGCTCGAAGGCCTGGTCCTCGCACAGGAGCGCGCGCTCGCGGGCACCGGCGGCGCGGAAGGCGCGGGCGGCGGCGAGGTAGCTCTCCGCGGCCTCGGCGGCCTCCTGGCGCTGGGCCCGGCGCAGCATCAGCTCGGCGAGCGACTGGTGGTCCTCCGTCTCCTCCAGGAAGGCGAGGTGGCGGGTGTAGATGGGCTCGCGGAACGGGTCCGCCTCCAGCAGCACCGCGTCGAACTCGGCGGCGTCCGCGTGGCGCTTCACCTCGTGCAGCAACTCCGCCGCCTGGGCCGTCAGCTCCAGGTCGTCCGGGCGCGCGGCGCGGGCGGCGATGAACGCGGCGGCGGCGGCGTCCGGACGCCCCGCCCTGTCGCGGTACAGCACGGCGGCGCGCTGGAGCAGCGCCGCGCGGCGCTCCGCGTCCGCCTCGCCTTCCGCGCACTCCTCGTACCAGGCCGCCAGCTCCGCCAGGCGTCCGTCGTCTTCCAGCAGCCGCGCCAGCAGCGCCTCGGCTTCCTCCAGCGTGCGGTCCGCGCGCAGCGCCTCGCGCAGGAAGCCTTCCGCCTTCGCCACGTCCGCCAGCGCGCCCAGGTGCAGCCGCGCCAGCCGCAGCCGCAGCGTCGCGGCCTCCCTCGCGTCCTCCAGCAGCGGCAGCGCGCGCTCCAGCCAGCGCGCCTCGGCCTCGGCGTCGTCGCGCCGCTCGGCCAGCCCCGCGCCCAGCCGCGCAGTGCCCAGGTCCGCCGCGAGTCCGAAGGCCCGCTCCAGCGCGGCCTCCGACGCGGCCGGGTCCAGCTTCACGTCGCGCAGCAGCTCCGCGCGATGGCGCTCGCACGCGGCGGCCTCGGCGGCCTGCCCACGCGCTTCCAGCACGTCCCGCGCGTCCGCCAGCGCCCGCAGCGCGTCGTCCGCGCGGCCGGTGTCCTCCGCGAGCCGGGCCTCTTCCCGCCACGCGGCGAGCGCCGCGGCCTCATCCCCGGCCTGGAGGCTGAGGGTGGCCACCTGGCGCAGCTCGGACAGCAGCTCCAGCGAGCGCCCCGTCTCGCGGTAGAGGGCGGCGAGCCGGCGCCTCAGCGGCAGCGGCTCCTTCGCCATCTCCGCCGCGCGCGACAGCAGCGAGGCCGCGACGCCCGCGTCCGCCAGCGCCGCGCGGGCCCGCTCCGCCAGCGCGACGAGCCGCGGCACCGTGTCCTCGGACGGCGGCAGCGCGCGGGCGTACGCGACGAGCACGTCGAAGGCACCGCGCGGCTCGTCCTTCTCCAGCAGCGCGGCGAGCCGCTGCACCGCGGGCTCGCACAGGGGCCGCTCGGAGAGCAGCTTCCGGTACGCGGCCACCGCGCGCTTCGTCTCTCCGGCCTGTTCGGCCAGCTCGCCCAGCCGCAGCCACGTGGCCTCGGCGGCGTCCGGCGCGGCGCGGAAGTCCGCCTCGGCCGCGAGCGTGTCCTGGAGCGGCAGCGCCTCCAGCACCGCGCCGCGCAGGTAGAGCAGCTCCGCCAGCGACGCCAGCTCCGCGCCCCGCGCGGGCACCAGCGCGTGGGCCTTGCGCGCCAGCTTCAGCGCGCGGTCCAAGTCCTGCGCGCCCCGCGCGTAGCCCGCGCCCTCGCGCAGCAGCGCGGCGGCCTCCTGGGCGGAGGCGCTCTCGGCGGCGGTCTCCATCAGCGCCGCGGCCTCGCGCAGCTCGCCCCGGCCGGCCACCAGCGACACCAGCCGGCGGCGCACCACCGCGTCGGACGGCGACAGGCGCAGGGCCTGCCGCAGCGCGGCCTCGGCGGGGACGGGCTGGTCCAGGCGGTCCAGGTAGAGGTCCGCCAGCTCCGCGTACATCGCGGTGGCCTCGGCGGGCGGCGTGTGCGGCGCCTCGGCGGCGAGCAGCTCCGCCAGGGCGGCCCAGTCCTCCTGGGCGCGCAGCACGCGCTGGAGGGCGGCGGTGGCCTGGGCGTGGCGCGGCGCCAGGGCGAGCGCGGCCTCCAGGCTCTGCCCCGCATCCTTTATATGTCCGCGCGCCTCGAGCAGCGTGGCGCGCGCCAGCAGCGCCTCCACGCGGCGGGGCGACGGCCCCTGGCGGGCGGCCTCGGCGAGCGCGGCAGCCTCCTCGTCCGGCTGCCCGTCCCGGTGGGCCAGCTCGGCCAGGGCGAAGAAGGCGTCGCAGCGCTCGGCGGCGGGCGGCTCCAGGGCGATGGCGGCGCGCAGGGCCTCGCGAGCGGGCACGCGCGCGTCCTTCTCCATCAGCGTGGCGGCCAGGGCCAGCAGGCGCTCGCGGGCGCGCGTGGAGAGGTTGGCGTCAGCGGCGACGGCGCTGCGCCACACCTCCAGCTCGGCGGCCTCGTCGCCCGACTCGCGGGCCAGCTCCGCCAGCGCGAGCAGCAGCGGCGCGGGACGGCGGGACAGCTTCGCGGCCTCGGAGAAATCATCACGCGCGGGCGCCACGCGGCCGGCGGCGCGGTGGAGCACGGCGCGGCGGGCGAGCAGCTCCGCCCGGGCCTCGCCCGACGCGGCGGCCACGAGGGTGCCCAGCAGCTCCAGCCGCTCGGACTCCTCCTCCGGAGTGCCCGTGCCCGGCGGGGGCAGCAAATCCAGCAGCGACTGCGCCGCCCACGTGTCGTGGGGCTCCTCCAGCCGAAGGCTGCGCAGCGAGTCCACCGCGGCGGTGGCGCGGCCCAGGGCCAGCGACAGCTCCGCCAGCTCGCGGCGGGCGGCGCGGCGGGGCTCGCCGGACAGGCGCGGCCACAGCTCCACCAGCAGGTCCGCCAGGGCCTCGCGGGCGCCGGCCTTGCGATGCAGCGCGGCCAGTTCCTGCCGGGAGTCCAGGTCCTCCGGCGCGCGGGCGCAGTACTCGGCCAGCAGGCGGCGCGCGGCGTCCGTGCGGCCCGCGCGCACCGCGGCGGTGGCGGCCTTGCGCGTGAGGGCAATGCGCTCGGCCTCGCGCGGGGCGTCCGCGTCCACCGGCGGCAGCGCCAGCACGGCCTCGAAGTCCTCCAGCGCGGCGCGGGCGTCCGTGGGCAGGCGCAGCTCGCCCCGGCGCTGGCGCGCGGGAGCGAAGGAAGCGTCACGCTCCAGCGCCTCGGCGAGGAAGGCCTCCTCGCGGCTCGTCCCCGCCGCCAGCAGCGAGGCGCGGTAGAGCAGCTTCGCCCCTGCGCGCGCGTCCGGCACCAGCGCGGCGCGGCGCGCGTACAGCCGGGCGGCCTCCAGCTTCTCGCCGCGCTCCAGCTCCAGTTCGGCCAGCGACTCCAGCACCTCGGCGGCCAGCGGGCCCTGCGGGCTGGCCTCCAGGGCCGCCGTCAGGCGCAGCAGCGCGGAGGCCTTCTCGCCGCGCTCCAGCAGCGCGCGGGCGCTCTGGAGGAAGAGGGGCGCGGCTTCTTCCGCGCGGTCCGCGCCCATCAGCGCCTGGGCGCGGTTGGCCCACAGCTCGGCCAGGGCCTGCGTCTCGCCGGCCTCCGTGTAGAGGGCCTCCAGGCGCGCGGCCAGCGCATCGTCCAGCCGGCGCAGCGGGAAGGCCTGCGCGTAGGCGGCGATGGCGCCCTCGCGGTCGCCCAGCATCTCGCACGCGCGGCCCAGCCGGGCACGCACGTCCGCCAGCTTCTCCGGCGCCGCCGTGCGGGGCAGCGTGGACAGCAGCGCCTCCAGCGCGCGCCGGGCGTGCTCGGGGCGCTCGCAGCGCAGCGACAGGTCCGCGAGGTCCAGCAGCACGGCGGCGTCCGGCGCCAGCCTCGCGGCCTTCTCCAGCGCCACCAGCGCGTCGCCCACGCGGCCCAGGCGGGCCTCCAGCACTCCGGCCAGCTCGCGCAGCGCCGCGGCGGCGAGCCGCTTGTCGCCCTGCGTCTCCGCCACCCGCGCGCGCACCTCCAGCGCCGAGGCCAGCCCCGCCATGTCCGCGCGCTTGCGCTGCAAGGCGCACAGCTCGCCCAGGGCGGGCAAATCGTCCGGCTCCGCGCGCAGCACCTCCTGGAGGGCGTGCACCGCGAGGTCCAGGTCGAAGGCCAGGTCGCGCGCGGCCACCGCGAGGCGGCGGTACTTCTGCGCGCGGTCCTTGACCTCCTCGGCCAGCCGCGCCAGCGAGGACAGGCACCGCGTCAGGAGCGGCCCGTCGCGCCGCGCCTCGGCCAGCGCCAGCAGCGACTCCAGCGCGGGCCGGTGGTCGCCGTCCGCCTCCAGCGCGAGCAACAGCAGGCGCTCGGCCTTCTCCGGCGCCTGCAGCTTGCCTCGGTACAGCTCACCGGCCTCCGCCCACAGGGTGGCGCGCTTGCCGGGCTCCTCCTGGAGGGCGGCGGCCTTCTCCAGCGCCTCGGCCAGCTCCTGCCCGCGGCCGGTGACGCGGAAGTACGGAATCAGCTCCTCGAGCGCCACCGCGTCGCGCGGGTCCAGCGCCAGCGCGGCCTCCAGGTGCTCGCGGGCGCGCGCCGGGTCTCCCAGCCGCGTGCGGTACAGGCGCGCCAGCGCGTGGTGGCTGGCGTGCGCGGCATGGCGCACCCCTTCCGAGCGCGGCGCGGGCCCCGCCAGCTCCAGCGCCTGCTGGTAGCCGGCGAGCGCCTCCTGCAGGCGCCCCAGCGACTCCGCCACGCGCGCGGCGGCGAACAGCGGCTCCGGCTCGCCGGGCAGCAGCGACACCGCCTCGCGGTAGCGCAACAGCGCGTTGTCCGGCTGCTTCAGGCCCTCTTCCCACACGCGGCCGGCCAGCAGGTCCGCATGGCCCACCCGGTCCAGCTCGTGCCGGGCCATGGAGACTTCGCGCAGGCGGTCCAGCGCCTTCATCGCGCGCAGGTGCTCACCACCTCGGTGGCACAGCTCGCCCAGGAGCAGCAGCGCGTCCGGGTGGTCCGGGGCCAGCCGCAGCGCGGCCTCGCAGTGCAGCCGTGCGCCGGCGACGTCGTCCTCCGTCTGAGCGCACAGCCGGGCGAGGTGCACGTGCGCGTCCGCGGCCTCGGCCGGGTCGCGAGCCAGCGCCGCCAGCCGGCGGTAGGCCCGCACCGCGCCGGCCCTGTCACGGGCCTGGTCGGAGGCACGCGCCAGCGCCTTGAGGGACGGCAGGTGGTCCGGCTTGAGGCCCAGCAGTTCGTGAAGCGCCTTCACCGCCACCTGGGGCGCGGTATCGCGCGAGCAGCGGGCGGCGGCCTCGGCGGCGTAGAAGGCCGCGGCCTCCTCCGAGGTGCGGCGGGCCAGCGCGCACAGCGCGAGGTAGCGCTCGGCGGCGCGGGCACCCTCACCGCGGCGCTCGCGCACCACGGCCTCGCCCCAGAGGGCGGCGGGGCTGCGGTCCCTGCGGCGCTGGAGGGTGGCCGCCACGTCCAGCGCGAGGTCGTGCGCCTGCGGGTCCGCCACGAGCAGCGACAGCAGGCGCTCGGCGGCGAAGGGGTGCGCGTCCTGCGCGTCCCCGGCCTGGAGGTACGCCTGGCGCGCGTCGGCGAGCCGGCCCTGGGCGACGAGGTTCTCCGCGTCCGCGAAGGCGCGAGCGCCCTCCAGCGCGAGCATCAGCTCCTCGTCCGGCGCGGCCGGCGGAGGCAGGCCCCCGGCGGCGAAGCGCAGACGCAGGCCGGTGCTGGACACCTCCGCCGCGGACAGGCGCGCGGTGTCCAGCGAGGGCATCTTGTACCCACGGCTCACCGCCGCGAGCTGGCACAGCGCCGGCAGCACGCGCGTGGAGAAGCCGGTGGCGCCGCGCACCTCCACGTCCGGCACCAGCCCCAGCGCGCCCACGGCGGTGGCCAGCAGCCCCGGCACCTGCACGGAGGGTGTGGAGGAGAAGCCGTACAGGCGCACGTCGTAGAGATAGACGGCGAGCCGCTCCCCGTCCGCGTCGAAGGCCACCTTGAAGGTGAAGGGCGTGCGCTCCGGTGCGGGGAGGCGGCCCTGACCTTCCAGGTACCCGGGGCGGAAGTGCAGCCGCAGCTCCTCGATGCCGGCCAGCCGCCCGGCCAGCTCCGCCACCTTGCGCGTCACCAGGTCGGCGTCGACGGACAGCTCCAGGAAGCCGAAGTGCAGCTTCTTGCGCTGGTAGCGCGTGGCGCCGGCGCTGACGTTGAAGGGGAAGCTGACGTCCGGAATCTGGAGCGCGAAGTCGGAGATGCGCAGGCCCGGCAGCACCTCCAACGCCGGAAAGCCCACGAAGGCCCTGCGGTCCAGCAGGCGCAGCTCGGGGGCGGCGGCGCGCGTTTCCTGCGCCGCGGCGGGCTTGGAAGAGTCGCTGTCGGTAGCCATCGCGGAGAGCGCGAAGGTACCACGCCCTCCAAGCCCTCGAAATTTCTGACAATCCCCCCGCTTGTGGAGCAGGCAACGAGGCGTGATGGCACCTGCAAGACGCAGTGCAGGAACGACATGCGCCCTGCCCTGGAGTCGGACTATATGCGTGGGACGTGTTGGCCCCCGACTCCCTCGTCCTCGAAGGTCGCTTCCGGGTTCTCCGTCCCCTGGGCTCGGGCGGTATGGGCGAGGTGTACCTGGGGGAGCAGGTCTCCCTGGGGCGCAAGGTGGCCATCAAGGTCCTGCACCAGGACCTGCACGCGCAGGCCGGCATGGCCGAGCGCTTCAAGCGGGAGGCCCGCCTCCTGTCCGCCGTGGAGCACCCGTCGGTGGTGCACATCGTCGACTTCGGCGAGTCCGGGGACCACGCCTGCCTCGTCATGGAGTTCGTGGAGGGGCAGAGCCTCTACGACGTGCTCCTCCCCGGCCCCATGCCGCCGGGCCGCGCGCTGCCGTTGCTGCAGCAACTGGCGGAGGGGTTGGCCGCCATCCACGACAAGGGCATCATCCACCGGGACCTGAAGCCGGAGAACGTCTTCATCGCCCCGGGCGCGAGGGGCGAGCAGGCGCGGCTCCTGGACTTCGGCATCGCCCGGCTGGTGGAGCCCGAGGCCGGTAGCGCCGTCAGCCAGGTGGGCGTGGTGCTGGGCACGCCGGAGTACCTGTCCCCGGAGCAGGCGGTGGGCGCGAAGGTGGACACGCGCAGCGACCTGTACTCCTTCGGCGTGCTGATGTACCGCGTGCTGGCCGGGCGGCTGCCCTTCGACGGGCCCTCGCCGCGCCACTTCCTGGCGCAGCACGCCTCACACGCGCCGCTGCCGCTGGACCGGGCGGCGCCCTCGCTGTCGCGCTACGTCGGCCTGCTGTCGCTGGTGATGCGCCTGCTGGAGAAGGACCCGGCGAAGCGGCCGCAGAGCGCGCACGAACTGGCGGATGCGCTGGCCGCGGCGCACTCGGCCCTCTCCGCCTTCACGCCCGGCCTCGGTACGCCCGTCTACGTGCCGCAGCCGGGCACGCCCTCCTCGGGTACCGCCGTCTTCGCTGGAGGAGAGGGTGCACCGGCGGCCGCGGGGCCGAGCGGAACCGCCGTGTTCGCGGGGGGCGCTCCGGCGACGGCGCCCGCGCAGGGCAGTGGCACGGCGGCCTTTGGCGTGGGCGGTGCGTACGGGACGGGCCCGGCCGGCTCCGGACCGATGCCCGTGGCGATGCGCACGGGGACGGCGGTCTTCGGGACGCGGCAGTCCGGCGGCGTGGCCTCGGTGGCGGGCGGCGCGCCGGTGGTGAAGCCGCAGAACCTGACGGTGATGCTCACGGACATCCGGGGCTTCACCGAGCGCACCAGCCGGCAGACGCACGAAGAGAACGCGCGGATGCTGGAGACGCATGACCGGCTGCTCATGCCCCTGGTGAAGGAGCACGAGGGCCGGTTGATTCAGAAGCGCGGGGACGCGCTGCTGGTGGTGTTCCGCTCCCCCACCGCGGGCGTGCTGTGCGGCATGGCCATGCAGGACCGGCTGTGGCGCCACAACCAGACGGTGCCGCCGGAGGAGCAGCTCCACGTGCGGGTGTGCCTGCACGCGGGCGAGGTGCTCGTCACGGCGGACACGGTGCTGGGCGAGCCCATGGAGGTGGTGGAGTCGGTGGAGCACGTGGCCGCCGCGGACGAAGTCACCTTCACCGAGGCGGTGAACCTGGCGCGCAACCGCGCGGAGGCCACGGCCGAGCCGTGCGGCACCATCACCCTGCCCGGCCGCGAGGAGCAGCTCCAGCTCTACCGCTGCCAGCGCGCGGCGGAGGGCCCGCCCTTTGGCGACCGCTTCAATCCTCCCAACGGCGTGGGCGCGAAGCTGGGGCCGCTGCTGAGCCGGGTGAAGGGAGCGCTCTCTGCCGCCGGCACGGGCACGGCGGCCCTCTCCGCGAAGGAGCGGTTGCGCGACAGCACGCGACTCGTGAAGGAGCGGCTGCCCGAGTGGGGGGCGGCACTGCGCAGGGAGCCGCGCCGGCTGGCGATGCTCGTGGGCGCCGTGGCGGTGCTGGGCGGGGGCGTGACGTGGTGGGTGTCGCTGAATGCCCCGGGCGCGCGAATCCTGGCGTTGCTGGAAGAGGGCCAGAAGGACGAAGCCCTGGCGCGGCTGAAGAAGGTCCCCGACGACGAGCAGAAGGAGCCCTCCATCCGGCGGGCCCGCGCGGCGGTGCTCCATGCGTACGGGGAGCACGACAAGGAGCACTCACAGCTCCAGGCGCTGGATGAGGACGGGCGCGCGGACGTGGAAGACCTGGTGCTCGACGGGCTGGCCGAGGACTTCGGGAACGACGAAGGCGACTCGGGCCTGCGGAAGGTGCTGGGCAGCCTCCCCAGGCAGCGGGTCCTCGGGTACTTCGAGGACCTGGCGGAGGAGGAAGCCTCCCCGCGCCAGTGGGGCGCGTTGCGCTACCTGGAGTTCGCCAAGGCCGCGGACGGCGTGGACCTGGTGGACGCCTACGAGACGGCGCTGGAGTCGAAGAACTGCGAGGTCCGGCGGCAGGCGGCGCGCCGGCTGGCGGCCCTGGGCGACACGGATGCCATCGGCGCGCTCACCCGGCTGACGGAGCAGCCGCGCGAGAAGGGCGGCCTCTTCAGCAATGGGGACTGCGGCCATGACGAGGCCGCCGCCGCCATCAAGAAGCTCAAGAAGAAGGGCGACTGATGGCGGCGGCCCGTCTCCGGGCTCATCAAGGAGTGACGTGACGCCCGAAGCGCGATGGCGCCTCGGGAGTCACCTCGGAACGGCGTTCTTCGCTTTCTCGCAGTCCAGCTTCGACACCTTCCCGAAGCACCTGGCGACTTCCACTGTCCCTCGCTCCACGTGGGAGGTGGTAGAGCCGTGGCAGGACGGCTGGATGCGCTCGCGGAGGGCCCCCGCCTGCCGCCAGTACTCGGACCTCAAACCCTCCCCCCACTCCGGACGGGTGGAGGTTTGAAGCGAGCCCCCCTGCTCTGGCACGACAATGGTGTATTTGCCCTCCTCCAGAGGCAATGGGGGTGCCCCGGCGACCTGGAACTCCATCCAGACACATCCATTGAATCGCTCGGGGACCACCCACCGCAGGCCCGGCTGCCTCTCGACACAGGCAAGAAGCAGCACCATCAGCCACGAGACTCGGAGCCGGGCCACGACACCCTCCTCACATGTTGCACTTCCTCCGGCACAGCCGGTTCCCGTAGCCAACGTACTCCTGGCAATCGCGGAAGCCCACCGAGTAGTAGCCCAGGTTCGACTCGTCCTTTCCAAACTCGTACATACAAGACTCGTAGCACGCGTTCGTATCGGGGACTGCATCGCACCGCTGCGGATTGAACTCATCCGTCGACGGGGCCCCAGGAGCGAAGGGCTTCTCGCCCACGGAGCTCTTTCCAAAGCACTCGAGCTTCCCGGTGGGACCCGTCACACAAAAATACTCGTGATAGAGGTCATTGAGGGGACTGGACAGCAACGGATTCATGAACGAGAGCCAGTCGTAGCTCCTCCGCGAACTCGGCGAGCTCCCTCCACCCAAACCGCGCAATGCATCCAGCGGCTTCATGCACCGATACGCATCAAGCCCGGTTGGGTCCTTGAGAGACAGGGGGTTGTTCGTCGCATACGCATAGGTGGGGAGCGACTGTCCCAGCATTGCGTAGCCCAGATGGCTCTGAGGCGCAGCGGCGATGGGCTCCGGCTGCAGGAACCTGCCAAGACTCGAATCGTAGTAGCGCGCGCGGAAGTAGAACAGGCCGGTGCCGTCGTCCTCGCGCCCCGTGAACGTCTGTGTGTTCCCCGCGGCGTTGCCCGTCTGCGCCGACGCACCGTAGGGCTCGTAGGTATACTCGGCCGCGACCGCCCCCGTTCCATCGGAGAGCGCGACTGTTGAGCCCAACGCGTCGGTGAGGAAGTCCCGCGAGCCCGTGGGGGTCACGCGGCTGTACACCTCATCCATGCCAAGACCGGTGAGGAGGCTGGTCGTCACACCACCGCTCTGCTCCTGGATGAAGTTGGCGCCGCTGTAGAGATAGGCCGTCGAGATACCCGAGACAGTCTTGTTCAGGCGCCGTCCCGTGGGCTCGTAACCGAACTCCGCGAGGAGTCCGGAGCTGGTGCTCAGCTCGGCCAGTTGATTACGGGAGTCCCAGGTGTACGTCTTGAGCCCATCCGACGTGACATTTCCATTCGCGTCATGGGTAAAGGCGCGCCCCTGCCAGGTCAACAACTGGCT
This sequence comes from Myxococcus sp. RHSTA-1-4, assembly GCF_020037125.1. GTDB lineage: Bacteria > Myxococcota > Myxococcia > Myxococcales > Myxococcaceae > Myxococcus. Next base: position 2,490 of record NZ_JAIQDG010000017.1, on the reverse strand, counting down.
CGCCGCGTCGTAGGACGCCCCCGACATCGCAGCGGGAAGCCCGGTACGTGCAAAGGTCCCACCGATGGAGATGCGGTTGTCAGCGACGTCGTACCCATAGGTGAGGTTCCCTATCTGGGTCTCACCACTCATGTACTCGATGCGCTCAACCCTGCCAACCACGTCATAGAAGTAGTGCTGGGACAGCCCTCCCGGGAGCACGGTGGACGCGCGCCGGCCCGCGGCATCGTAGGTGAATGACACCGTGCGGCCTCCCTGGGTGATGCTCGTCATCCGGTCCGCCGCATCGTACCCGTAGGTAATCTGCGCCTGCCCGGTGGCCGAGAGGCTCGTCAGCCGGCCAACGGAATCGTAGGTATAGGTCACGATTCCATTGGGAGCATTCTCCTCCAGAACCCGGTCGAAGCCGTCATACACGCGAGTGACGACGGGTCCCAGACTGTCCTCGGCGCGGACCACGCGCCCGACAGCGTCGTATTCGTAGGCGATGCTATTGGTGTACGCCTCGGGACTTGTCGCGGTCGCACCAAAGCCCACCAGCACGATTCGTCCCGCGGAATCGTAGCTCCTGCCAGTCACCTGCCCCTTCCGGTCCTTGAAGGACTTCAACCGCCCCGCCGTGTCGTAGCTGAAGACCTCCCTGCGCCCCATGGGGTCCACCCGCTCGGCAACCAACCCCATGTTGTTGTGGGCATAGCTCGTCTCCTCTCCCCGAGGCCCCTTGATAAGGGTGACACGGCCCGTCTTGTCGTACTGGAAGGTCGCGGAGTGGCCGAGCGGGTTGGTGTGTTTGATGAGCCGGTCCCGCGCATCATACTCGTATCGGTCCACCTGACCACCGGGACTCCGGCGGCTGATCATTCGCCCAAGCGCATCGCGGGCGAACTGTGTCGTGCGATTGCTTGCATCCGTTACCGCGATGAGGTCAGCCCCCTCGTAGGTGTACGTCAGCGACTCGTCCGGGCCCACACGCACCGAGAGCAACCGCCCCTGCGAGTCGTACGTGTAGTCGACACGCCGGCCGGTGGCATCCTCGTACATCGAGAGCTGGCCGCGCTCGTCATAATGGAAGACACTCCTGTGACCGAGCGAGTCCTCCATGCTGGCAATCTGGCTTTGTGCCGTGTACGTGTAGTCCGTCGAAACGGCATTGGCCGTACCGGCCAGGCTTGTCACCCGCGTAATCTTGCCACGCGCGTCATAGGTATACTCGGTGCGCCGGCCCAACGAGTCCGTCCTTGCCATGAGGCGGCCGTTGGACGGCGACAGCTCGAAGGTCGTCACCCGCTGCTCGGGCGTGCCCAGGGGATAGATGTCCTGGACGATGGAGCCCGAGTTGAAGACCACCCGCCGCACCTGGCCCGAGCGGTCCTTCACGTCCGTGCTGATGACCTGCTCGCCATCCCGCACGTTGCAGGCTCCGTTGGGGAAGCACTGGACGTCGGCCACCACCGAGTACGTGAACTCGAAGGTGCTGCCGTCCGCGAGCGTCTGCTTCGACACTCGGCCCTTGGCGCCGTACTCGTTGCTGACGACGAGCCGGTTCTCCTCGTCGGTAATCGTCTCGAGGTAGTTGGACGCGTTGTAGGTGTACTTGCGCGTGCCGCCCGCCGCGTCCGTCACCTGAAGCAGGCGCCCAGCGGTGTCGTACGTGTACGTGACGATACGGCCACCGCTGTCCTTGGCCTGCGTGGCCACGGAGTTGGTGCCAATGGTGAACTCCACCCAGCGCCCGGACGGCCCGTCGATGCGGGTGATGGGGCCCGAAGTCCCGCTCTGGCGGGTGATGGTCAGCACGTTGCCGAAGCGGTCCGCCACCTCGGCCAGCCGGTGCGCATGGTTGAATGACCAGCGGCGCCCGTCGCGGAACGTCAGGTCCCAGCCCGACAGCCGCGCGTTGAAGGTGATGCGCGAGCCTGACCACGGGCCCGGATACGTCGTCTCGAATACCGCCTCCGGGTAGTTCGTGCCCGGAGAGGTGCGGTCATAGCGGACGCGCGTACCGTCGGGATTGACCAGCTCGTACTGCGTAAAGCCGGTCGTGGGCCTCCAGAGGAACTGCTCGTAGTTGAACGTCATGCCGACGCCGAACTGCCGCCGCGTGAGGTCCAGGGAGCGGTAGGTGCGCTCCACCCGGATGGGGACGATGTCCGAAACGGAGAGGTCCACATCCATGGTGATGAGCTGACCGGAAGCGAGCATGACGGGGTCTCCGCCCGTCGAACTGCCTGGCTCGCCCGCCGACCCGCCGCCGCAGTCACCGCCACCACCACCGCCGCCGCCGCCACCACCGCCGCCGCCACCACCGCCGCCACCACCGCCGCCACCCGAGCAGCACTCCGAGTTGCACGGAGGGCCCGGAGGAGGAGGCGGAGCATCGGGGTTGCTGAAGCCAGCGCCCACGAAGCCGTAGAGCGCCACGCCCTCATCCGGAATCACCTGGCGGCCATCGGCGCTGATGCTGCCCAGCCCGTACGCGTGCCAGCCACT
>NZ_JAIQDG010000016.1 GCF_020037125.1 Myxococcus sp. RHSTA-1-4 | reverse complement strand
GGTAGGTGCTGCCGGCTGCGCTTCGCAGCGCGACCTGGCTGGCACCTTCAAAGAATTGACTGCGGTTTCCGCAATCTGTCTTCTACTTGGGCTTGCTATTTGGTTTTCAAAGACCGAGTCGCTTGTGCTGCTGACGACTTTTTGCTACCGTTGCTGCTCTTGCTGCCTGCCGTTTTCAACCGGCGGGGCTGCATTCTTTATTCGAGTCCGCATCCGCTGTCAACTTCGACTTTCGCGTCCTCGCTGGCCTCTCGAAGTCCTCAGCGCCGCCCAGTGGCTTCCGCTGTTTTCTTTCGAGGGGGCGCGGCTTCTACCGCTTCGCCGCATCCCGTGTCAACCGCTGCTTCGTTGACTTTCCCGACCGAGTCGCCCGTTCAACTTCTTCCCGGGCTTTCCCTTCGTCGGGGTCGCGGCTTCTACTTCATCGCCGCGTTTTCTGTCAACCTGCTGCGTTGACCGCCGTATTCTGAATTTCGCTTGCTGCTGCCTCGCCTCCGAAGTGCCTTCCGCGCCAGTGCGCGGGCTTCGGTGCGAGGGGCGCGGCTTCTACCACCACCGCGTCTCGAGTCAACCGCTTCGTCGACCCGATTTATTCTCGCTGCCAGCTCCCGATCTGTACCGCCTCGGGTGGGGCGCGGCTTCTACCACCTTCACCGCGTCCCGGATCAACCTATTTGGTGGATCCTTCACATCTTTTTTCCGCCCGGCCTGCTGCTTCGCTGAGCCGCCCGTCCGAGGGGGCGCGGCTTCTACCACCGCCGCGACAAGGGTCAACAACCTTCGCCGACCTTTTTCTTCCCCCCGTTCGCCGCCCGGTGACCAGCCCCGGTGCGTCGTGCGGAGGTCCAGTAACTAACGCGTTGTGACGTGGCCGTCAAATGCTCTTGATCGAAGGTTCAGGTCACGCCGTCGCAATCGGGGATTTATGCAGCCCCTCCATGGGTGTGAACCCCCTCCTCCGGGACGCCACCTTCTCCTGGAAAATCAGCGCCTTACAGCCCGGACAGCAGGCGGGCAGAGTGTCTCTAGACGTCCAGGCCGTCGTGGCGCGCGGGCGCCCCTGACTGATCTCCCGCGCTCTCTGCTCCCGGCCGCCACGCCGTGCCGAAGAGCCAGTCGGAGAGCGGGAAGGTGATGTTGAAGTTGTGCCGCTGCATCTTCGACGGGTCGTGGTGCACCTGGTGGTGGCGCCGCAGCCGCTGCATCAGCGGGAGCCGGGCCACGGGGTGCTCGGGGGGCAGGTGGTGGCAGAAGTGCAGCCACTCGTAGGTCAGGTAATAGCCCACTGCCGAGGCCGCGAAGAGCCAGCCCACATTGGGGGACACGAGCGCGAAGCCCAGCGCCGCCAGCGGGGTGGCGATGGCCCCGAGGAAGAAGAGCAGCAGCACGGGTGGGAAGAGCACCATCTTCACGTCGCGCGAGGACTCGTAGGCGAGGGCCTCGTGGGTGAAGAAGCGGTGGTGCTGCTCGGTGTGCCGCTGGAAGAGCAGCCCCAGCCCACGCCGGCGGTGGTGCATGGGCCCGCGGTGCCCGAGGAACTCCACCACGTTCCCCAGGAGGAAGACCGCGGGCACCGTCAGCCACTCGAGTGGAAGCACGCCCTCCAGGCGGGAGAGCGAGAAGCCCATCACCGCCAGCGACCCCAGGCTGGTGAAGGCGAAGTGTGCCCGCCCGGAGTAGCGCGGACCTACGTACTTCGCGCGGTACCCGTCGCGGAAGTCCCTCACCCGCTCCGGAATGCTCTGCGCGGTCATGGCTCCCCCCAGTGTCGCGGTGCTAGCCCTTCTGCCGGGCCTTCACCTTCTGCAGCTTCTTCATCCGGTCCAGGATGAGCGTGCGCTTGAGGCTGGACAGGTGGTCCACGAAGACGTGCCCGTCCAGGTGGTCGATTTCGTGCTGGAGCACGTGCGCGAGCCGGCCCTCCGCCTCCAGCTCGTGCCACTCGCCCGCCTTGTCCTGGTAGCGCACCTTCACCTTGTGGAAGCGCGGGCACTTCTCCCACTCGCGCGGGACGGAGAGGCAGCCCTCCTCCAGCGTCACGTTCTCCTTCTTCTCCAACACCTGCGGGTTGACGATTTCGAAGAACGTGCCGTCCTCGCGGCCCACCAGCGCCACGCGCAGGGGCTCGCCGACCTGGTTGGCGGCGATGCCGATGCCCTCTGCTTCCTTCATCGACTCGGCCATCTCCTCCAGCAGCTTCTGGAGCGAGGGGCCGAAGTCCGTCACGGGCTTCGTGGGCGAGGTGAGAACCTTGTGGGGCCAGATGACGATGTCGCGAGCCATGGGGCCGAATCTGCCATGCACCGCCGGCCGCCGCCGCGCCATTCCGCACACCAACGGTCCGGAGGCGTACACCCCGGGCCCCCGCCCCGGCGGCGGCTCCCGGATGACCTCCTTACCCGGAGGTAAGCGTCGGACAGTTGGGGCGCGCACACTGAGAGGTCTGCTACACGGGCCCCATGCACCCGCACTCCCAGCTCATTTCCGACTTCTACTCCGCGTTCCAACGGCGCGACGCCAAGGCCATGGCCGCCTGCTACCACCCGGACGTGGAGTTCACCGACGAGGCCTTCGTCGGCCTGCGCTACGCCCAGGTCACCGCCATGTGGAGCATGCTCTGCGAGCGCGGCAAGGACCTGGAGCTCACCTTCCGCGACGTCCAGGCCGATGACCGCACCGGCCGCGCCCACTGGGACGCGCGATACACCTTCAGCACCACTGGCCGGAAGGTGCTCAACCGCATCGACGCCGAGTTCGAGTTCCGCGACGGGAAGATTGTCCGCCACCGCGACCACTTCGACTTCTGGGCGTGGTCGCGCCAGGCGCTCGGGCCCGTGGGGCTGGTGCTCGGGTGGTCCCCGATGCTCCGAAACAAGGTCCGCGCCACGGCCCGGGCATCCCTGGACAAGTACATGAAGGAGCGCGGCATCCAGGGGCCGTGAGGAGTCCTCCCGGGCGCCCCTCCGCTCCCTATCGCTGGACGCCGTCCCTCGCGGGCAGCGGCGCCACGTCCGGAGGCACCCAGCCGGCGCGCGCCTCCGCCGAGTCCAGCGTCTCCTTCCGGTAGTGCCGCTCCAGCAGCCTCGCGTCGCCCAGCTCGGGCCTCGCCTCCAGGAAGGCGTCGAAGGATGGGGCGTCCGGCGCCGCGTCGAGCGCCGCCTGGACCAGTTCCACCCAGGCCCGGGTGAGCGTCTCGTGGTACTTCCCCGTCGCGCCGAGCGCCGCCGCGTAGCGCTGGATGAGGCCGCGCACCCGCGCCAGTCCGGCCTCGAAGCCGCTCTGCCGCAGACACACCCAGGCCAGCCGCACGTGCTCCCGGTGCCGGAAGTCCGCGCCCGGGTACGTCGTCGCCTCGATGGCCGCGAGGAAGCCCGCGTCCGTCAGGTCCGGGCCCGCGGCCCGGGCGGCTTCGTCACGTCTCTCCTCTTGCTTCACCGCTGCACTGCTCATCATCCGCCTCCCTTCTTGCGTGGTTTGCGTGCCGGGCGGGCCTCTTCTCCCGCCTCGGCGAGGGCCGTGAGCCCCTTCGTGAGTCCCTCCACGTCTCGCGCCGACAGGCCTTCGAGCGCCGCCTCCTCCAGCGCCTCCAGGCGCCGGTGCACCCGGGCCGCCAGCGTCCGGCCGGCCGCCGTCAGTGACACCTGGAACGAGCGCCGGTCCTCCGGCCGCAGCTCCCGGCGCACCAGCCGCTTCGCCTCCAGCCTGTCCACGTAGCTGGTGAGCGTGGAGCGCTTGTGGGCAAAGGCCGCATGCAGCGCGCCCAGCGAGGTGTCCCCCGACTCCAGCAGGTACGCCAGCAGGTGCGCCTCCCCCTGCGACACGTCCAGTGGAGGCTCGGTGGCCTCCAGGAACAGGCCGATGCGGTGGGTGGCTCGGTGGACGTCCAGGACCAGGCGGAGCGGCTTCATGCTCCCCCCATAACACATGCTCCGATTTCGGAAGTTCCGAAATCGTACCAAATGCCCGCCTGCCCTTGGCTCCGTGCCCGGCGCGCCTGGATGCTCTATCCTCCCGGGCCATGTCGCCTCAGCCCGAGAACGAGACCGTGGACGTGCTGGACCTCTGGCTGCTGGAGGTCGTCCTGGAGCTGCCCACGCCGCTGCACATGCTCGTGGAGCCGAATCCCCACGTCGCGCTCAACATGCCGGATGACCCGCGGTTCTCCCGCGAGGAGCTCTGTGAGCGGCTGTCCGTGCTCGCCGAGCGCGGCCTCATCCGCGTCCATGAGCTTCCGGATGGACTGGAGGAGCTGTACTCCCCGGAGCAGATTTCACGCGCCATCGACGCGCGCCGGCCCCGCTCCTTCTTCGGCTATGCGCTGACGCCCGAAGGCGGCGCCGTCTGGGAGCGGCACGCCCGCCCCGACTGGAGCCGCTACGTCAACGCCGGGCAGGAGCCGACCGCGGATGATGCTCCGGACACATGGGTCATCGAGGCCGCGAGCCTCGAAACCGCCGAGGAGGAGCTCCGCTTCCACGAGACGCTCGGAGACGAGAACCAGCCCGTCCACGAGTCGAAGCGCGGTGAGGAGCTGGCCCCCTGGCAGGTCACCTACTGGAAGGCCCTGCCGCGCGGCTACCGGCTCCGGTACACCACCGTGCCCCGGCCTCGCGACGTGCAACGCATGAGGTCCGTGCCGGCGCGGGCTCCCTGGTACACGCGCGTGTGGCTGTGAGCGCGCGCCGTCACTCCCCGCCGGGCTCGAGCCGCTGGATGACCAGGGGCCCGCGGCCCTCTCGGGCCAGCTTCACCGTGCAGCGCACGTTCCCCATCCAGTCGAGGAACTGCATGGCCACCGTTCCGTCGTCGTGCAGCAGCAGCGAGCAATAGCCGTTGTTGCCCAGCTCCGGGCGCACGCCCGTCCACTCGGGGAAGCGCGGCCGGGACTCCACGAAGCGCAGCGGCGCGGGGGAAGCGCCGCCCGGCTCCGCCCTCCGTACCGGCAGGCCTCCGTGCCCCAGGCTCGCACCGAGGAACGGCAGCCCCTGCCCCCTGTCGAACAGCGCTCCGTACGGCGTGCTCCCCCAGAGCCACAGGTCCGCCAGGGACTGCTCCACCACCAGCGCCTTCAGGTCCTCCAGCAGCTCGGAGGTCCGCATGCTTCCGTACCGGTACGGCGCGCCATGGCTCATCAGGAGGTTCACCGCCCCGCGACGGCGTCCCTCCACGAGCACCGACTCCAGCCAGCCCAGCAGCGCCGGCTCCCGGTGCCGCCCCGGCTCGAAGTACGCCGTGTCCAGGCCGATGAGCTGGAAGCGCTCCGACGCCAGGCAGAAGTAGCTGCCCTCCTGCACCTGCCGGGCTCTCGCGGCCCCCCGCCGCTCGTCCAGGTAGCGGAAGTACGGGGAGCCTCCCGAGCGCATCTCCGGGCTCGCGTTCAGCGTCAGCACCGTCGTCACCGGGAGCAGCGACTCCAGCGGCTCCGCCATGTGCGCGTCGAACTCGCCCTGCCGGCCCGCGTAGTACACGCCGCCCAGGTGCACCGCGTACTCCAGCCGCTCGCCCCGCATGAGGAGCTGCCGCGCCACGTAGCGCGCCGGGTACTCGCCCGTGCCGAAGTCCGAGAACAGCGCCACCTCCACGGGCCTGCCCGGCGCGGGCTCGCGCAGTGCATAGCGGAAGCGGCTCGGGTGGCGCGGGTCGTCGTGCCTCCGGAAGGGGGCCACCGGCACCGTGGCTCCGCGCAGCCAGGCCTTCCCGGTGAAGAGCAGCCAGCCCCGCAGGTCCGCCACCGGCTCGAACTTCGTCCGCGACGGGTCGATGGGGATTTCGCTCGTCATCAGCGGGAAACGGAAGTCCGGCGGCAACTCCACTGACGCCTTCGCGCGGAAGGGCGGCTGCCTCAGGGCCTGGAGCGCTTCCTCCGGCGCGCGGAGCGCCTGCTCCACCTCCTGAAGCACGCGCGCGAAGTCCAGCTCCGACACCGGTGCGCCCATGCTCTCGCGCGCCAGGTGCAGCACCTCGTCCGGCTCACTCAGGAAGCGCGCCCGCAGCGCGTCCAGCGCTTCCGGTTCGAGCGGAGGCAGCTCCTGCGCCTCCAACCCGGCCGCGTCACCGCTCACGCCTTCGAGGACTACCGCCGTCCGCTCCCGCGCCGGGCCCACCGTGCGCCCACGACGCGAGGCCGTTGGCGCCCGGTACCCCAGTGCCGCGAAGAGCTCCATCCGCTTGCTGTCCATGGGCGCATCTTCCTCCGCCGCACTGACGGTGGGAAACGCGCACTCGCCCGGGGAGCCATTCCCTGACGACTCCTGGACCGTCGCGGTCGCATCTCACCCGCCTCGCCTGGGGCCGCGCCCCCGTGCCTACTCCTCGGCCCGGGCCTCGGCCTGCGCGGCCTCCCACGCCTCCCACTGCTCACGCGCGTCGCGGTGGTGGCCGTCGCGGTACGCATACAGCGTGTAGTACGAGCCCGTCGCGAACCCGGGCAGGCGCGCCGGGTTGAACACGGCGGTGCTCGAGACCGTACCGCCCACGAAGCCCGCGGGCACCTCCACCAGCCGCAGCGCGCACCCGGCCAGCACCAGCCCCGCCTGGGGCACGTCGTTGCTCACCAGCGTGCACGTCCCCAGCGCCGTGAAGCTCCCGTCCGGCAGGTTGAAGCGCGCGTAGAAGGGCACCTGCTGTCCCGGCGGGAACGTGGGGTCCGTGAGCCGCACGCACGCCGTCGCCGACCCCACCCGCCTCCGCCCCTCGTACACCACCTTCCCATCCCGGGGCCGGTGCAGCGGCACGTACAGGCTCCCGCCCAGCTTCACATTCACGGCGAAGGGCGCCTGTGCGCACACCGCCGGGTCCGGAGGGCTCGCCGGGTCCTCCTCGGAGCGGAACTGGTACACCACCTCCCCGGCTCGGGCCTCGGACGACACCGCCACCACCGCCAGCATTCCCAGCACCGCCACAGCACCGCCGTGAATACGCGACATGCGAGCCCCTCCATTCAAACCGCGGGTTCTGCTTCCGGCGACGCGCCAGCGGACACACGCCTCCCGTGCGCCCTCCCTCCCGCCGCGCGTCTTCCGCTCGAGCCCCGGACCGCTACTGCCAGGACAGCGTGTACTCGGTGTCGAGCGGCCCCGTCTGCCGGCCGTGCACCTCGACGCCCTTGCCCCCCACCGCCTCGATGACCGCCAGGAGCGTGCCCTCGTGGTAGGGCGGCGGCATGAAGTCCCGCTTCATGGTGAAGATGCCGCTCTTGTCACCCGTCCAGCTCACGCCGCGCTCGCCGTAGCTCACCGCCGCGCGGTAGCCCGCGTGCAGGTTGCCCAGCAGCCGCTTCGGACTGTCCGAGGCCAGCAGCAACAGCGTCTTGCCCGCCGCCGAGGACAGGAAGTCCGTCGTCGCCTGCACACCCATGCGCCGCAGCGCCCCATCGAAGCCGCCGTACTGCGGCCCCATCACCTGCGCCGCCGCGTAGGCCAGCTTCAGGAACGAGGCCACCGGGTAGTTGAAGAAGTCGGTGAACTTCTTCTCACCACTGGCCGCCAGGCAGCGCTCCACCGCCCTGTCGCCGCCGAGCGAGCGCACCGCGCCCACCACGCCGTTGAAGAACAGCCCACGCGCCGTGTCGTCACGCGTGGCCAGGGCCAGCCGCTCTTCCAGGTCCTTCGCTACCCTCGGCTCGAGCCCCGAGAGGGGTCCGCTCTTGTCGCTCATAGTCTCACCAGCTGTGCGCCGTAGTGGATGTTCGCTCCCACCGCCGCCACCACCACCAGGTCTCCTCCCCCCAGCCGCACGCGGCCCGACTCCAGGTCCTCGGCCAGCAGGATGAGCATCCCCGCGGCAGACGTGTTGCCGTATCGGTCCACGTTGCACGCCACCGTCTCGGACGGCAGGCCGGCGCGTGCCACGAAGGCATCCATGACACGCTTGTTGGGCTGGTGGAAATAGTACCGCCGCACCTGGGAGCGCAGCTCCGGCCGGGGGCCGAGTACCGTGTCGAGGCACTTCTGCATGTACTCGGGATAACTGCGCGCCACCTTGAAGCCGTCCACGATGAAGGCCATGTCCGCCGGGCGCATCCGTCCCGGCTGGTACGGCAGCTTCAGCAGGCCACCGCCCTTGCGGATGACCAGGTCCCCGTGCGCGTTGCCGGAGAAGGACGCGATGATTCCCTCGCTCCCCGCCTCGCCCGGCTTCGCGCGGAGCACCACCGCGCCCGCGCCGTCGCCAAACACGTACATGGACAGGTAGCCGGACAGCGCCTTCGGGCGGCCCGGCCCGGGCGGCAGCTCGTCCGTGTAGACCTCGCGGTTCACCAGCGGCGACGTGAAGGCCGACGCCACCACCGCCACCGTGCGGAAGCGGCCGCCGTCCATCATCTTCTTCACCATGTCCAGCACGTACGGCGTGCCGCCGCAGCCGTCGTCCACCAGCAGCGCGAAGGCGTCCTCGCGCAGCTCCAGCCGCCGGTGCAGCTCCATGGCGTCGTGGTTGAAGTGCGGCGCGTCCGGCGTGCACGTCACCACGAAGAGCGCGTCCAGCTCACCCGCGTCCACACCCGACTGCGCGAGCGCCTTGCGCAGCGCCACCTCGCACATGTCCGTGTTGTTGGCCGGGTAGAAGTGCCCGTCGTTCTCCGGCGGCGGCACCGCCCGGCCCGAGACCTCGTCGATGTCCCAGAGGAAGCGCCGCTCGCGGACGCCAATCTTCTCCTCGATGCGCTCCGCCGGCCATCCCGGGATGGCTCGCGCGATACGCGCGTTGCTCACGGCCCGTGAAGGAACGAAGGCTCCCGCGCCGACGACACAGATGTTGGGTGTCATTTCATGGCCCCGTCATTTCACAGCTCTGCCGGATGGGAGGGATTCCCTGGCTTGTCGGGGTTGAGCAGGATCCAGGCCACGAACAAAGTCATTGAAATGACTGTCGCCTTGTCCCGAAGGGCACTTCACTTTTGAAGCACACGGCCGCCAGGCCTCGTGCCAAGCTGGCGTAGTTCCTGGCGGCAAGAGTGAGATTCAAGACTGAAGTGGCAGTACTTCAGGGTGAAGCACCGGGGGAGCGGCCCTTTCTATCTGTGAGTCCTGAATTCACCATGGGTGTCGTGTTCAACTCGTCGGGCCGTGCAACACCGTTTTCTCGCAGTACCGGAGCCGGATTGCGGCCCGTGAAACAGCGTCTCGCCGCCCCCACCGCGCCCGAGGCCCATGGCATCCTTCGAGACATCGCGCGTGTCGACCTCCGAGCCCAACCGCCGCAGGTGGCAGCCGCTCACGCGGCTGGTGTTCTTCGCCGCCGCGTACGCGCTGTCCGCCCGGCTCGGCGGGCTGCTCGTCTTCCCGCCCGAGCACGTGTCCGCGATGTGGCCCCCCAGCGGCGTGGCGCTCGCGGGCCTGCTGCTCACCCGCTCCCGGGAGTGGCCCGGCCTGCTGCTGGCCGCCGCCGTCACCGGCTCCTTCGCGCTCCACCCGGAATGGAAGAGCTCGCCCTTCATGCTGGCCATCGCCGCGGGGAACCTGCTGGAGGCGCTGGTGGGGGCCACCCTCCTGCGCCGGCTGGTGCGCTTCCACGCCTCCCTGGACCGGGTGAAGGACGTGCTCGGGCTGGCGGGGCTGTCGGCCCTCGCCAGCACCGCGCTCGGCGCCACGCTCGGCGTCGGCATGCTGGTGGCACGGGGGCACCTGGCGCTGGACGGGTTCTGGCCTGCCTGGCGCGTGTTCTGGGTGGGCGACGCCATGGGCGTCCTGGTGGTGGCACCGCTGTTGCTCACCTGGCTGGCGGGGGGCCCGGCCCGGTGGGCGCCCCGGCGCCGCGCGGAGCTGGCGACGCTGCTGGTGTGCCTGGGCGTGGCCACGCACCTGGTGTTCCGCACGCCGAACACCAGCGCGCTGGCGGCGTCCGTCTTCCACCCGATGACCTACCTGGTCTTCCCCTTCCTGCTCTGGGCGGCGCTGCGCTGCGAGGCCCGAGGCGCGGCCCTGGCCACCGCCGTGCTGTCCACGGTGGCGCTCTGGCACACCGCCCGCGGCGGTGGCCCCTTCGCCCAGGCGGCGTTCCACAACGCCAGCATCGCGTGGCTCCAGTCCTTCCTCGCCGGCGCCAGCCTGTCCGGGCTGCTGCTGGCCAGCGCGCTGAGTGAGCGGCGCCGGGCCCAGGACGAGGTGAGCCACCTCAACCGGGAGCTGCGCGAGTCGCTGCGCACGCTCGCGGCGACGCAGGCGGAGCTGGTGCGGCGCGAGCGACTGGCCGCGCTCGGCGAGCTGAGCGCCACCGTGGCCCACGAGGTGCGCAACCCGCTGGGCGCCATCGCCAATGCCGTGGCGGCCCTGCGCCGGCTGGCGCCCCAGGCCACGGAGGGGCCCGCGGGCACCCTGCTGGGCATCATGGACGAGGAGGTGCACCGGCTGGACCTGCTGGTCAACGACCTGCTGGACTTCACCCGCCCGGTGGAGCCCCGGCTCGAGCCCCAGCCCCTGCAGCCGGTGGTGGAGGGCGCGCTGACGGCGTCCCTGCGCTCCGGAGGTCCCCACATCACCGTGTCACGCGAGGTGGACGAGCGCCTGCCCCCCGTCGCCGTGGACCCGCAGCTCCTCCACGTGGCCCTCACCAACCTCTTCACCAACGCCGTGCAGGCCATGCCGCGAGGAGGCACCCTCACCGCGCGGCTCGAGCCCGACACGCGCGACGGCACCCCGCATGCCCGGCTGACCATCTCCGACACGGGGCACGGCATGGCCCCGGAGGTGAGGGCGCGCATCTTCGAGCCGTTCTTCACCACCCGCGCCAGCGGCATCGGCCTGGGGCTCGCCATCGTCCGGCGCATCGTCGACGGCCACCACGGAGAGGTGTCCGTCCAGAGCGCTCCCGGACAGGGAACGACCTTCACCGTGTGGCTGCCGTATGCGGGGGCGGCCCACGGGGCGGCGTGAGGGGCCCACCCCCACGAGCAGGAAAGGCCGCTCCACCCGAAGATGGACCGGCCTTCCCACGTCTTCGCCGCGTCTGGCGGGGACGTCTCAGAACGGGATGTTGTCGTCGTCGCCCGGCGGGGGGATGTCGTCGTCCCCACCATAACCACCGCCCCGGCCGCCGCCGTAGCCACCGCCCCGGCCGCCGCCGTAGCTCTCGCCGCCACCACCACCGCCGCCCTGCTGGCGCGCGATTTCCGCCTCGATGGCCGCCAGGAGCTGGCGCTCCTTGTCGTGCCAGCGCGACTTGCTCGGGTCATTCAGCGTGCGCCGCGCGCCGTTCGCGTAGAACTCCAGGTCCTGCATGCTCGCGCCCGCGATGGGGGCGCCCTTGCTGCGGCCGTAGTTGGGGAACACCATCCCGTCGCCGCCACCACCACCGCCGCCACCCGCCGGGGCCGACCGGCGCGCGGCCGGGGCCGCCGCGTCCGGCGTGCCTCCAATGGACATCTCTCCCAACGTCAGCGTGAAGCCCTCGCCGCTCCGGACCGCCGTGCCCACGCGCACCTGTTCCACGCGCCCGTCGGGGCGACGCACCGCCACGGTGACTGGATATTGCTCGCTCATGCGGCCCGAATCCCACCACCAGCCGGGCACTGTCAACGACGGCGCGCGCGGGGATGTCCGGCAGCGAGCCGCTCGCCTGGGGTGCGCTCACGGATGCCCGGAGCCCGTCTGGCGGAGGTCCCTCGGCGGCCACGCACGGAAGCGCCAGCCGCGTCCCTCGGGAGAGGACAGGAACTGGATGTGACAGGTCCAGCACACCCGCCGGGATGCACCGCCCCCCCAGAGGGAGCGGCGCCGCGCCGCGGGTCAGTGCAGGGACACCATGCCGCTCTTGCCCTTCTTGCGCACCCACGCCTTGGGCTTGGGCGGCACGGCGGGCGCTGCCGGCTGGGCGCGGGCCCCTTCCTTCAGCGCCTTGCTCGCGGCGCGCCCGCGCGGCAGCTTCACCTCGCGCACGGACTGCGGCTTCGCGTCGTCCACCCACTCCGCCGGCCGGCGGTTGGTGCGCATCAGCAGGCGCAGCTTCTGGTAGTGCGCCGAGCAATAACCCTTCGAGCGGCTCGGGCGCTTGCAGCCCATGATGGCGCAGGCCCGCGCGCCCTCTTCCGCCCGCGCGCGCTTCACCGGCGCCGGAGCCGGGGCCTTCTTCGCCGCGGCGGCCCGGCCCTTCTTCAAGGCAGCGCCCGCCGGCGGCTTGCGACGTCCCGGCCCCCGCGCTGGCGCGGGCTCCGGAATCACCGAGGCAGTCCTCACCCCGGCCATGGAGCCGAGCCGGCTGGTCAGCGGCGCCAGGCGATACGTCGCCGAGCGCAGCTGCTCCAGGGCCTCGAGACTCTCATCCATGCGACGCACGGCCGCCTGTAGCGGCGCCAGTTGCGCCTGCAGCTCGCGGCGGAACATCTCCCCAAGGGCTTTCGCGATATCCATCGCGGGGCAGAATACACGTCACCCCGGGCTCCGCGCGTGAAATCCATACAGAACCAGCCTCAACGGTTGGCCAGCGGGCGAAGTCATACATCCCGCTGAGTCACGCCGTAGCCGCCGGAAGAGACGTTCTCACCCACGCGCGCGGGGCGCGGGGACGGGCTCGGTGTCCGCCGCCGGGTCCGCGGACTGCACCGCCTGACGCTCGGGAGGCAGGGTGGCGGACGTCACACCACAGGCGCGCAACGCCAGGGAGAGCGCCCACACCACCAGCAGTGTCGGAACGAACGGATGACCCACGACGACGCCTCCAGGAAAACCGGCCCTGCTCCAGTAACGGGCCGGGCGGGCTTTCTTACGAAACGCCGCCTGGCCGCTTCCTTGATACGGACGAGCCTACGGGTCCGGTCTGACGTGCCCGGAAGGGCAGGTGCGGGGGGAGGGCGGGCCTCGAAGAGGGCCCCCGCGACGGGGCCGCGGATGTTAAAGGAGACGGGCCATGACTCCGGTTCCCACCCCCGTCCGCTTCAAAGGCACCGATTCCTACCTGACCAACGAGGGCCTCCAGGCCGCGGTCAACTGCGCGCTGACGCTCCAGCGGCCCCTGCTCGTGAAGGGCGAGCCCGGCACGGGCAAGACGCTGCTGGCCGAGGCCATTGCCCAGTCGCTGGGCCACCGGCTGCTCACCTGGCACGTGAAGAGCACCACCCGCGCCCAGGACGGCCTGTACGTCTACGACACCGTGCAGCGCCTGTATGACTCGCGCTTCGGCGACGGGGACGTGCGAGACATCCGCCGCTACATCCGCCAGGGCCCCCTGGGCGAGGCGTTCTCCGCCCCCGAGCGCGTGGTGCTCCTCATCGACGAGGTGGACAAGGCGGACCTGGAGTTCCCCAACGATTTGCTCCACGAGCTGGACCGGATGCGCTTCCGCGTCACCGAGACGGGCGACGAGGTGGTGGCGAAGCACCGCCCGGTGGTGGTGATTACGTCCAACAACGAGAAGGAGCTGCCGGACGCCTTCCTGCGCCGCTGCGTCTTCCACTTCATCGACTTCCCCGACGCGGACCTCATGCGCCGCATCGTCGCCGTCCACCACCCCGGGCTGGACGGCACGCTGGCGGAGCAGGCGCTGAAGGTCTTCTACGAGCTGCGCAACTTCACCCGCCTGCGCAAGCGGCCCTCCACCAGCGAGCTCATCGACTGGATTGCCGTGCTCAAGTCCCAGGGCGTCACCGACGTGAAGCTGGACGAGAGCCTGCCGTTCCTCGGGGCCCTGCTGAAGAAGGAGCAGGACCTGGTGTCCGTGGCCGAGGCCTTCGGACGCGGGCGGCGGCCCCGGGCCTAGCGAGGAGAGGGCGCCATGTTCCTGCCATTCTTCTACGAGCTGCGCCGGCGCGGGGTGAAGGTGGGCGCGCAGGAGGCGCTCGCGCTGGCGGGAGCGCTGCGAGCCGGGCTCCACGACAGCGGCCTGGACGGCTTCTACCACGTGGCGCGCGCGCTCCTGGTCCACTCGGAGACGCAGCTCGACACGTTCGACCAGGCGTTCCTCGCGCACTTCAAGGGCGTGGAGACCGCGGGCCTGGAGCTGACACAGGAGCTCTTGTCCTGGCTGGAGGAGGCCCGCGAGCGGCGCGATTTGTCCCCGGAGGAGCTGGCGCTGCTGGAGCAGCTGGACCCGGAGGAAATCCGCCGGATGCTCGAGGAGCGGCTGCGCGAGCAGAAGGAGCGCCACGACGGCGGCAACCGGTGGGTGGGGACGGGGGGCACGTCGCCCTTCGGCAACGGGGGCTTCGCGCGCGAGGGCATCCGCGTGGGCGGCAAGGGCGGCCGGCAGGGCATGGCGCTGATGCAGGCGGGCGCGCGCAGGTACGCGGGCTACCGCGATGACCTGGTGCTGGACACGCGGCAGATGGCGGTGGCGCTGCGCAAGCTGCGGGCCTTCGCCCGGGACGGGTCACCGGACGAGCTGGACGTGGACGAGTCCATCGCCGCCACCGCGAGGAACGCGGGCGAGCTGGAGGTGGTGACGCGCCCGCCGCGCCGGCCCAACACGCGCGTGGTGCTGGCCATGGACGTGGGCGGCTCCATGGACCCGTACGCGGCGGTGATGAGCCGCCTGTTCAGCGCGGCGAGCCACGCGACGCACTTCAAGGAACTGCGCATCTTCTACTTCCACAACTGCGTGTACGGGAAGCTGTACGCCACCCCGCAGCTCACGGGCGGAATGACGGTTCCGGAGCTGACCGCGCAGGTGGGGCGGCACCACAAGCTGGTCATGGTGGGCGACGCCTCCATGGCCCCGTACGAGCTGTCCATCCGCACCGACGCGGAGGGGCACTACAAGGCGGACGGGCTGGAAGGGCTGACGTGGCTGATGCAGCTCGCGCAGCACTTCGAGCGCAACGTCTGGCTCAACCCCGAGCCGATGGGCACGTGGCGCACGGGCACCATCTCCGTCATCGCCCGCGTCTTCCCCATGTTCCCCCTCACCGTGGAGGGCCTGGGCGAGGCGGTGACGCACCTGACGCGCGGACGCACCGTGAAGGGCGTGGCGGCACGGCGGTGAAGCGCCCGTAGGCCCTTCGCGGTCCATTCCCCTGCCCCGCGGGGCAGGAATTCCCCGCGCCCCGTGGACTGCCCGACGGCCGGGTGGGCGGGGCTCGCGTTTGGTGCGGCACTCGGGCGTCAGTTACGGCATGGTGCGCCGCACGCGAGCGGGAGCGCGAGGACACCATGACGACCGACAAGCAGGACGTGCTGTGCATCAACACCATCCGCACCCTGGCCATGGATGCGGTACAGCAGGCCCACTCGGGCCACCCGGGGGCGCCCATGTCCCTGGCCCCCGTGGCGTATCAGCTCTGGCAGCAGGAGCTGCGCTATGACCCGTCCAACCCCATCTGGCCGGACCGGGACAGGTTCATCCTCTCCAACGGCCATGCCTCCATGCTGCTGTACGCGCTGCTCCACCTCGCCGGGGTGAAGCGCGTCACCCGGGACTACCGCGTCGAGGACGTGCCCACCATCTCCCTCGACGACATCAAGAAGTTCCGCCAGCTCGACTCGTCCACCCCCGGCCACCCGGAGTACCGGTGGACCAGCGGCGTGGAGACCACCACCGGCCCCCTGGGCCAGGGTGTCGCCAACAGCGTGGGCATGGCCATGGCCAGCCGCTGGCTCGCCGGCCACTTCAACCGCCCCGGCTTCGAGCTGTTCAGCTACGACGTCTACGCCATCTGCGGTGACGGCGACCTGATGGAGGGCGTCGCCGCCGAGGCCGCCTCCGTCGCCGGCCACCTCCAGCTGCCCAACCTCTGCTGGATTTACGACAGCAACCACATCTCCATCGACGGCAGCACCGACCTGGCCTTCACCGAGGACGTGGGCCGCCGCTTCGAGGGCTACGGCTGGCGCGTGCTCCGCGTGGCCGACGGCAACGACCTCGCCGCCCTGGGCGAGGCCCTGCGCACCTTCAAGACGCTGCGCGGCAAGCCCACGCTCATCATCGTCACCACGCAGATTGCCTGGGGCGCCCCCAAGCTCCAGGGCTCCTCGAAGGCCCACGGCGAGCCGCTCGGCGAGGAGGAAATCAAGGGCGCCAAGCGCAACTACGGCTGGCCCGAGGACGCGAAGTTCCTCGTCCCCGACGGCGTGCGCGAGCGCTTCCAGGAGCGCATGGGCCACCGCGGCAAGCAACTGCGCGAGGCCTGGGAGCAGCGCTTCGCCGAGTACCGCAAGCAGTTCCCCGAGCTGGCCGACGAGCTGGAGCGCATGCAGCGCAGAGACCCGCCGAAGGGCTGGGACTCGGAGCTGCCGACGTTCCCCGCCGACGCCAAGGGCATGGCCACCCGCGAGTCCAGCGGCAAGGTGCTCAACGCGGTGGCGAAGCACTACCCGTGGATGGTGGGCGGCTCGGCGGACCTCAACCCGTCCACGAAGACGTACATCACCGGCTCGGAGCCCATGAAGCCGGGCGAGCACTCCGGCCGCAACGTGCACTTCGGCGTGCGCGAGCATGCGATGGGCTCCATCGTCAACGGCCTGTGCCTCAGCAAGCTGCGCGGCTATGGCGCCACGTTCCTCATCTTCAGTGACTACGAGCGCCCCGCCATCCGCCTGTCCGCGCTGATGGAGCTGCCGGCGCTGCACATCTTCACGCACGACTCCATCGGCCTGGGCGAGGACGGCCCCACGCACCAGCCGGTGGAGCAGCTCGCCTCGCTGCGCGCCATTCCGGGCATCATCGTGCTGCGCCCGGCGGACGCGAACGAGGTGGTGGAGTCGTGGCGTGTGATTGGCGAGCAGCGCAAGCACCCGGTGGTGCTCGTGCTCACCCGCCAGCCGGTGCCCACGCTGGACCGCAGCAAGTACGGCGCGGCCTCGGGCGTGGCGCGCGGCGGCTACGTGCTGGCGGACGCGGAGGGTGGCAAGCCGGAGCTGGTGCTCATCGGCACCGGTAGCGAGGTGCACCTGTGCCTGGAGGCCTACGAGAAGCTCAAGGCCGAGGGCATCAAGGCCCGCGTGGTGAGCCTGCCCTCGTGGGAGCTGTTCGAGCAGCAGCCCCAGGAGTACCAGGACAGCGTGCTGCCTCCGTCCGTCACCGCCCGCGTGTCCGTGGAGAAGGGCGCCGCCTTCGGCTGGGACCGCTGGGTGGGCTCCGGCGGCAACGCCATCGCCATGCGCAGCTTCGGCGCGTCCGCGCCCATCAAGGCGCTCCAGCAGAAGTTCGGCTTCACCGTGGACAACGTGGTGCAGGTGTCCAGGGACACGCTGGCGAAGGCGAAGAAGTAGGCCGCCGCGGAAGAAGGAAAGCGCCCCGGACCGTCCCCCAACGGTCCGAGGCGCCTCACGCTTGTTCCGCCGGGGAGAAGTGTCCCCGGGCCGTCCCCCGACAGCCCGGGCACCTCTGGCCCCCTGCCCCCCCGGCAGAGGCCCCCGGACAACACCCGGCTCGCTCACGCCGCGGGAGGTGCGGCCCCCCGCATCCCGGCCCCCGCCGGGCTCCCGCGACGTGAGTCCGCCAGGAATTCAGCTCACCCCACCAGGTGCGTGGGGCGGTGCACCGGCTCCCCCACCCGGCTCATCTCGCGCAGCATCCGCTGGAAGTCCGCGTTGTTGATGCCCGTCTGGCCCTGGGACATGGCCCGGGTGGCGTACTTCTCGTAGATGTCGAGCACCTTGCGCGCATCCGGCCCCAGCCGGCTGTAGTTGTCGCGCACCCACTTCTGGAGGTCCGCGAACTCCACGCCCGCCGCCTGGCCGTCGTGGTCCCCCGCACCCGCCTTGATGGCCTCCGTCAGGTCCTTCGCCGAGACGCGGCCGTTCTTCACGTCCAGCTTCTCCAGCGCGGTGCGCATGGAGTCGTCACGGAACGTCTTGAACTGGCCCGCCTCCTTCAGCATCTCGTCGAACTTCGCCTGGGACATGCCCGCCGGGCCCGCGGCCTTGGCGAACTTCTCGTAGGTCGCCAGCACCTTGCGCGCCTCGGGCGTCAGGCGGTCCTTGTTCTCGCGCGCCCACTGCTGGAACTCGCGCAGCTCGGAGGTGGTGGAGTGGCCGTCCGTGTCGGCCACGCCCTCGCGGATGGCCTGCAGCAGGTCCTCGCCGGAGACGGGGCCCTGCTCCTTGTCCAGCTTCTCCAGCGCCTTCTTCGCGCTCACGTCACCGACGCCGCGGAACTCCTTGAGCATCGCCTTCCACTCGGCGCGGGACAGGTCCTTGTCGCCGTCCGCCGTGGCCTTGCCCGCGTGCTTCTCGAAGATGCCCAGCACCTCCCTGGCCTCGGGAGACAGCTTGTCGCCGTTCTTCTTCGCCCAGTCCTTGAAGGCGTCGACCTCGGCCTTCGTCTGGCCGTCCGCGTCGCGGGCGCCGCGCTCGATGGCGCGCGCCATGTCGCGGCCGGAGATGGGAGCCGCCAGCTTGTCCAGCCCGGCCAGCGCCTTCTTCGCGCCCTGGTCACCGACCTTGGCCATCTCCGCCAGCATCTTGTCGTGCTCGGCCTGGGGGATGCCCGTCTGGCCGGCGGCCTGCGACTTCGCCGCGTACTTCGCGTAGATGTCCATCACCTGCTTCGCCTCGGGCGTGAGGCGGTCGGCGTTCTTCTGCGCCCACTCGGCGAAGGCGCGGAACTCACCCGCGGCCGCCTGGCCGTCCAGGTCCGCCGTGCCGTTCTTGATGGCATCCGCGAGCTGCTCGGCGCCGATGGGGCCCTTCGTCTGGTCCAGCTTGCCCAGCTCCACCAGCGCACCCAGGTCCAGCGGCGACCAGCCGCCCGGCTTCGTCGGGGGCGGGAAGCAGCCGCCCGGCGTCGTCGGGAACGGCGGGGTGCCGCAGCGGCCAGGAAGCGGCCGGGGGAAGAAGTCATCCCGGGGGAAGCAGCCGCCCGCGGTGATGCCGTGGCGGGTGTCCGCGAGCGGGTTGCGCGCGGGCTCGGTGGCCGACTGGGCGGTCTGGACTTCCACCTTCGTGGTGGTCGTCGTGACGCGGAAGGACGCGGTGGCGAGGTGGGCGGAAAGGCGGGTGGTCATTTGGAGTCTCCGTGTTGGAGCGTGATGACCCTGCCTATTGCGCGCAGCGTGCCACACATCAGCGCCGGTGGCCGCACTTCCACTTCCAAGTCTTTTCAATGGGTTGGGAGAACGGAGCGGGCTCGGGGGGTGGTGACAACAGTCACCACCGGTGACAACCGTCATCACCGGGCCCGGGGAGGTGGTGACGGGAGTCACCAGCTCCCCGTCCCCCGTCACAGCCCGCCGCGCAGCTCCGTCTCGCTCCACAGCGCGCCCTCGCGCTCGCGCAGGAGGAAGGTGAGCCTCCCCAGGTGGAAGCCGCGCACCGGGGCCTCGGGGTCGGGAAACCCCGGCGGCAGCCTCCAGTCCGGGGGCCGCACCCCGCCGGGTGGAATGGAACGTCCATTCCGCAGCTCGCCCACCTCCGCGTCCGTCAGCGGCCTCGACCGGCACCAGGGCAGCAGCTCGCGCCCATGCACCCCCACGCGCTGTCCCGGGCCCGGGTCCTCCCAGGGGCCAATCGCCGTGCGCCGCAGCGCGGACAGGTGCGCGCCACAGCCCAGCACCCGGCCCACGTCCCTCGCCAGCGAGCGCACGTAGTAGCCGCCCCGGCACGTCAGCAGCAGCCGGCTCGAATGCGGCAGCGCGTGTGACAGCCACCGCGCCGAGTGCAGGTACACGCGCGACGGCGGCAGCTCCACCACCTCGCCCCGGTGCGCCTTGCGGTAGGCGGGCTCACCGCCCACCTTCTTCGCGCTCGTCGCGGGCGGCACCTGCTCCGTCCAGCCCACGAAGCGCGCGAGCGCCGCGTCCAGCACCTCGGGCGTCAGCCCCGCCGCGTCCCCCTGGTGCACCGGCCGGCCGTGCAGGTCTCCCGTGTCCGTCTCCGTGCCCCACACCACCTCCGCCTCGTACGTCTTGGGCACGGCGTGCAGCAGCTCGAACAGGCGCGTGGCTCCGCCCACCAGCACCAGCAGCAGCCCCTCGGCGAATGGGTCCAGCGTGCCGCCATGGCACACCGGCACGCGCTTCCCCGGCCGCGCCCGCGTCTCCTCCAGGAAGGCCTGCACCACCGAGAAGCTCGTGGGGCCCACCGGCTTGTGCACTCGATAGATGCCAGGAGTCATGACCCGCCCGCTCCGCCCTCCGCCACCTCCGTGGCGCCACCGTGCTTCACCAGGTGCACCGGCTCGCAGTGTGAGCGCTCCGCCACCGCGCGCGCCAGCGCTTCCGCGTGCGTCGTCACCCAGACCTGGCTGTGCTTCGCCGCGCGGGTGATGAGCCGGCCCAGGGGCTCCAGCAGGTCCGGGTGCAGGCTCGTCTCCGGCTCGTTCAGCGCGAGGAACGGCGGCGGCCGGGGGCTCAGCAGCGCCGCCAGCAGGCACAGGTAGCGCAACGTCCCGTCCGACAGCTCCGCCGCGGCCATGGGCCTCATCAGCCCCGGCATGTGCAGGTACACGCTGAAGCGCCCCTCCGGCGAGCGCACCTCCAGTTGCGAGCCCGGGAAGGCCTCGTCCAGGCACTGCTCCAGCGCGCGCCGGTCGCCAATCTCGTGGATGGTCAACAGCGCCGCGGCCAAATCCCTCCCGTCATGCGCCAGCACCGGCGTGCGCACACCCACCTGCGGGTGCCGCATGGGCGCGTCCGGGTCCGTGCGGAAGTGGTGGTAGAAGCGCCACGCGCGCAGCGTGCGCTGCACCTCCGCCAGACGCGGGAAGCGGTGCGGCTCGGCGAGCTGGTCCATCACCGACTCCGCGCTCCAGAGCTGCGTGGGGAACGACACCCGCGTTCCCTCCGCGTCCCGCAGGAAGGCCGTGCGGTCCTTGCGCTCCATCAGCACCACCTTGCGCCCTCCCGAGAAGGCCCACAGGTGCTCCTCCTTCACCTCCGGGTCCAGCTTGAAGGGGTCCGGCACCGGCGAATGCGGGTCGTGCGGGACGGCGCCACAGCTCAGCTCGTACGCGAGCTCCCCCAGCTCCACGCCCACCGTCAGCCGCACCGGCTTCTTCCCCTCGCGCGAGCCCGCCCACAGCACGCTGGGCGTACCGCCCTCCTCCGCGAGCGTGCGCGCCAGCCGCCCCTCCGCCGCCGCCACCAGCAGGTAGAGCGCGCGGTACAGGTTCGTCTTGCCGCTGCCGTTCGGCCCGACGATGACATTCACCGGCCCCAGCTCCAGCGAGAGCCTTCGCACCGAGCGGTATCCCGCGATTTCCAGACGAGTGATGGGCATCGCCCCCCCACCCTACCCTTCTCCCCCCTGGCCCGCTGCAATGCCAGGACCAACAGGGCTCGAAGCGCCGCGAATCCGCGGTCGCGGCGCGAGTCGCGTATCACGCCGCAACCATCTCGGGCAGCACGAGCGCAACTGGGCGTCCGAAGACGTTGGGATGAAGCCACCACCCTCGTGGATGGCGCCCTGCCCGCCGAGGTCCACATGAGGTCTCCCCCGCGCTCGCACCGGTTGGTGCTGTCCGCCTGTGTGCTGATGCTGTCGGTGCTCTCCGGCTGTGATGACGACTCCACCCCGAACCCCACGCCCGATGCCGGCGCAGAGGACTCGGGGACACCGGACTCCGGCCCGCTCGAGGAGCCCTGGGACGGCGGCTACACCGTGCTCGAGGAGCGCGGAGACTGGCTGGACCGCGGCCGCTTCGCGCCGTGCACCTTCGACTCCGCCGGGGACCCCACCACCATCAACTGCGAGGACCTCTCCCGGTTCGACCTGTCGCGGTGCTCCCCGGACGCGCTCGCGGGCCTGACGCCGCACGGCATCCACCTGTCAGACCTGCGCGGCGAGACGCTCCTGCCCGACGGTGGGACACGCATCAGCCCGAACTTCGCCAGCTTCATGCTCCACTCGGACGGGGGGACGGACACGCTGGACGGCCAGCCGCTCAACATCCGGAACACGGACGGCGGAACCTTCTTCCTCTCCAGCAGCCGCACGATTCGCACCCGGACCACCCTCACCGCCCTCGCGGGCTGCCAGGTGCCGTCCCCCGGAATCATCACCGGATGCTACGCCCGCTGCGTCAACGGCAGGTTCAGCCAGACCGGCACCTT
The DNA here is from genome assembly GCF_020037125.1 of Myxococcus sp. RHSTA-1-4. Classification (GTDB taxonomy): domain Bacteria; phylum Myxococcota; class Myxococcia; order Myxococcales; family Myxococcaceae; genus Myxococcus. Next base: position 215,928 of record NZ_JAIQDG010000016.1, on the reverse strand, counting down.
CGAGGCGCACCGCATGCCGGGACGGCCGGGTGAGCCGGAGTCGTCCGGCGGGCTGCGGCTCATCTCCGAGTCGCCCGTGGCGCTGGGCGACGCCGCGGACGTCTACGTCACGAAGGACCACGCCTACGTCGTATCCATCTATTGGCGCGCCGGCGACAACGGCGGGCTGACCGTCTTCGACGTGAGCGACCGGGCCCACCCCGTCTTCAAGACCTCCATCAGCCTGCCCGGTGACTCGTCCTGGAACGGCGTCTGGGCCAGGGGCGACGCGCTCTACATCGCCGGCAACCGCTCGGGCGTCGTCGTCTACGACATCACCGACCCGGGGGCGCCCGCGTACGTCCGACACCTGTCCGCCGGGGAGGGCGGCGCGCACACCGTGCTCGTGGATGGGGACCGGCTGTACGCCATGTCGCCCTTGGGCGTGACGTACGTCTACGATGTCTCCAGTCCGCTGGCCCCCAGCCTGCTCACCATCATCGCCCTGCCGGAGGAATTCACCTTCGGCAGCACCCATGACGCCTTCGCCTACGAGGGCCGCCTCTACATCAGCAACACGTTCGGTGGGTACTCGGTGGTGGACGTCACCGACATCAACAACGTGCGGCACCTGGGCCAGTACGTGCACGGCGCCTATGCGCACCACAGCGCGGTGGGCACCTTCGCCGGCCGCACCATCGCCTTCGAGGGGACGGAGTTCAACGCCGCCCACCTTCGCGTGCTGGACGTCACCGACCCCGCGCACATCGTCAAGATTGGCGAGTTCCGGCTGAGCCCCGTCACCTCCATCCACAACATGATTCTGCGCGGCAACCGCCTCTACATCGCCTGGTACCACGAGGGCCTGCGCGTGCTGGACGTGTCCAACCCGACGAAGCCGCGGCAGGTGGCGCACTACAACACCTTCCGGGAGAGCGACCCCGGCCGCACGGACAACATCTTCGAGGGCACCTACGGCGTCCGCGTCCCCGGGGACGGGTACGTGTACCTCGCGGACTCCGTGCGCGGCCTGCTCATCCTCAACGAGCTCTGAGGCCCGGCACGGGCGGAGGCGGGCACCTGTCCGCCCGCCTCCACTCCCCGGGTGGCGCCACTTCCCGGCACGGGGGACGGCCTCTAAGCTCCGCCGCCGTGCGCCCCGAGGCCGGAGCGGGCGTCCTTCCCGAAGCCGAAGAGGTCCTTCATGTCCTCCCGTGCCACGCGCCTGCTCCTGGCGCTCACCTGCGCCGCGTCGCTGGCCGGTTGCTCCTCCGAGCAGCAGGGCGGCCCCGCACCGCTGGCGGAGCCCCCCTCCGTCCCCTATGACGGGTTCTGGACGCAGCTCCCGGAGAACGGTGAGTGGACCGACCCCGGCCCCCTGTCCGCGTGCTCCGTGCAGGCTTCCTCCACCGCTTGTGGCGACCCGGCCACCTTCTTCGACCTGTCGGGTTGTGAACGCGGCTCGCTCGCGGGCCTGGAACGGCAGGGCGCCATCTACCGCGCGGAGCTCCGCTACGAGGGAGCGAACGCCACCGGCAGCCCCGGCTCCGCGGGCTTCCAGTTCGACGCCTCCGGACAGCCGCTGCGAGTCCTGGGACAGCCCCCGCTCGATTCCCGCGTGGATGCGGAGACCTTCCTCCTGTCGTCGCAGCAGACGCGCGGCGGCACCACGGACCGGTACGTGTTCGCCGGCTGCCAGGCGTCCGGCCCGCGCACGTTCACCGGCTGCCTCGCCGTGTGCAGGAACGGCCAGTTCCGCGCCCGAGGCACCTTCCGCGCGGAGCGCATGACGTGGCGGGAGAACGAGCCCGAGTCCTCCGGGCTCCAGCGCGTCTCCGAGTCCGTCGTGGAGCGCGGCTACCCGTTGGACGTGTACGTCACCCGGAGCCATGCCTACGTCGTCTCCGGCCCCACCGGGGCGCAGCGGCCCGGCGGCCTCACCGTCTTCGACGTCAGCGACCCGCGCGCCCCCGTGCGGCGGGCGTCCTTCGCCCTGCCCAACGACTCCTACTGGAATGGCGTCTGGGCGAAGGACCACGCGCTCTACGTCGCCAGCGGCGACGCGGGGGTGCTCGTCTTCGACCTGACCGACCCCGCCAGCCCCTCCTTCGTGAGACGAGCCGAGGTGCAGGGCGCCTCCGGTAGCATCAACGTGCACACCGTCTTCGTGGAGGGGGACCGGCTCTACGCCATGTCACCCTCGCTCGGGGCGACGCTCATCTTCGACGTCTCCTCGGACCCGCTCGCGCCCCGGCTCCTCTCCCGCGTCGCGTACGGCGACGGGACGGGCTACCCACATGATGCCTTCGCATCCGAAGGCCGGCTCTACGTGAATCACACCGTGGACGGCTTCCTCGTCGTCGACGTGGGGGGAGAAAACCCGGCGCTGCTGGGCAGGTACACCTACGGGAACGCCTACAGCCATGCCAACGCGGTGGGCACCTTCGCTGGCCGCACCGTCGCCTTCGAGGGCGGGGAGACGCTCGGCGCACACGTGCGCGTGCTGGACGTCACGAACCCCTCCGGCATCGCCAAGGTGGGCGAGTACAAGCTGCGCGGCGTCACCTCCATCCACAACATGGTGCTGGTGGGCACGCGCCTGTACATCGCGCACTACCACGAGGGCGTGCGCGTGCTGGACGTGGCGGACCCCACCCGCCCCACCGAGGTGGCGCACTTCAACACCTTCCGCGAGTCGGACCCGGGCCGCTCGGACAGCATGTACGAGGGCGCCATCGGCATGCGCGTGCCCGGTGACGGGTACATCTACGTGGTGGACACGTCGCGCGGACTGCTCATCTTCGACGACCTCTGAACAGGACTCCTTCCGCGAGCAGGTCCGCCTTCCTACACTGAAAGCCTGGGTGACAGTCCGCGGGCCGGAGCGGGAGCGCCCACGCAGGGAGATGCCTGATGCCGTCTGCTCGCACCGCGTTGACGGTCCTGCTCACCTGCGCCGTGTCCACGCTCGGATGCGACGCCTCCGTGGAGCAGCCCTGGGATGGAAGCTATGTCCCGCTCGAGGAGCGGGGGGATTGGGTGGACACCGGGCCCCTCTCCACCTGCCGCGTGCTGGAGGAGGGCGCCGCGCCCTGCGGCTCGCTGGAGTCCTTCGACTTGACGCGATGCAAGCGGCGCTCGCTGGAGGACCTGGAGCGCCGGGGCACCTTCCGGGCCGAGCTGCGCTCCGAGCCGGGGGACTCCGATACGGAGGTCCGGCGCGGGGTCCGCGGTGGCGGCTTCAAGCTGGGGTCGAGCGGAGCACCGGAGCTCGTCTTCGGAGCCCCACCCGTGGCCGGAGTCTGGGACAGCCGGACGTTCCTCGTCTCCGGCCGCGACGGTGAGGCCGTCTACACCTTCGTGGGCTGCAATGCCGTGGACACGCACGTGCTCACCGGCTGCTTCTCCGTGTGCAGGGACGGACGGCTGGAGGAGTCCGCCACCTTCCGCGCCGAGCGCATGGTGCGCTTCAAGGGCGAGGGCGAAATCTCGGGCGGGCTGAGGCTGCTGTCCGAGTCGCCCGTGGCCCAGGGCCCCGCCGTGGACGTCCACGTCTCCGGGAGCCACGCCTACGTCATCTCCCGGGAACAGGCCGGACGGCCCGGGGGCCTCACCGTCTTCGACGTGAACGACCCGAGCGCCCCGCTGACAGTGGGCGAGCTGAGCCCTCCCGGCGCCGACTGGCGGAACGTGGCGCTCGTGGACGACACGCTCTATGCCGCCAGCGCGAACGAGGGCGTCGCGGTGGTGGACGTCTCCCGGCCCTCGGCGCCGGCCCTGCTGGGACACGTGCCCGGGGGCCCCCTCCAGGTGAGCGGCGTGAGCGTGAGTGGCAACCGGCTCTACGCCACGGTGGCCTCCCCTGAGCCCGGGATGCTGGTGTTCGACATCTCCACGCCGGGCACGCCCCGGTTCCTCGTGCGCGCCATGGTGGAGGCCCGCGAGTCAGACCGGCTCTACGCGGGCCGCGGCGCCACCACCTACGAGGGCCGCCTCTACATCAACCACCAGCACCAGGGCTTCAAGGTCGCGGACCCCAGCGGGATGGTCCTGCTCGGGAGCTACACGTACCCGTATGCCCGCAGCGTCGCGAGCGCGGTGGGCACCTTCGCCGGCCGCACCGTCGCCTTCGAGCTGGGCCAAGGCCCCGGCGCGAGGCTGCGCGTGCTGGACGCCAGCATCCCCTCGCGCATCCAGAAAATCAGCGAGTACGGCCTGCGCCCCGTCATCTCGCCCAGCAACCTGCAGCTCCGGGGCACGCGCCTGTACCTGACGTACCACCACGAGGGACTGCGCGTGCTGGACGTGTCCAACCCCACGCAGCCGCGCGAGGTGGGCTACTACAACACCTTCCGGGAGACGGACCCGGGCCGGGGAGACGGCCCGGACGAGGGCGCCGCCGGACTCCACGTCCCGGGTGACGGATACGTGTACGTGGTGGACACCGCGCGCGGGCTGCTGGTGCTGAGCGAGGCGCGGTAGCCAGGAAGGTGCGCGGTGCGATGGCGGTGCGCCGCGGCGTGGAGTTGTTTCAGTTGGCGCTGGGCTTCTTCGCGGAGCCGGGCCTCCTCTTGGCAGCGCCGGCTCTCTTCCTCGCTGAGCCGAGGTGCTGCAGTTCCCCTATGAGCTTCAGCATCTCGTTGATCTGCTCGGCCGACTCAAGAAGCCGGACGCCGTTCTCGTAGAAGCGCAGCCGGTCTCCTTCCACCTGGAGCTCCAGCCCGAGCCGCTTCGAGGGAAATCGCCCCTTCACAGGTTTGATGGAGACGTACTTCCGGGCCTTGGGTCCCGGCAGCCGGTATCCCCGCAGCTTCAGCTTCGCGCCGTCGTAGATGAAGTACTCGGGGATGCGCAGACGGGCATAGCGCGCCACGTTTCGCTCCGCATCCTTCTTGCGGTCCCCGCCCGCGTGGACCTCGAGCACGAAGTCCAGTCCCTTGCCCTCGGCACTCACCACCCACTTGTCGCGCGCGTGCGGCTCTACATCCGCCACGACCAGCAGATCTGGCGCGAAGCGGGGCTCGTCGGGGTAGTAAGTGGGTAGCGCGCACGACACGTAGACGCGCCGACCCTCGCGCTCAAAGTGGCCCTTGAGCGTGTCGAGCGCACGGGCCTTGGGCAGGAAGTGCCGGTCGCCCTCGGGTGGGGACATCTCCTCATCCGTGACCTCGCCCGGAAGAGCGGCGTACACCCGGGCCTGCTCGTCGGGAGTCATTGCCTCCCACTCGGATTGAGAGGGGGCGCGGGGGTAGTTGCCCCGTCTCTTCCTCGAACTGCCCTTCATTGAGAAAGCGTGCACGCACCAACCTTTCAGGTCAATAGCAATGCCGATTACCCTCCACATCCCATAGCCCTCGCATCTCCAGCGAGCACAGTGCCAGTGGCCGCCCCTGCCACTGCGACTCAGCCAGCCGTGCTCTCCCTCCGTCAATGAACGACCGCCGCAACCGCTTCAGGAGAACAGCCCCATGTCGGGGTGTAGCCACTCGTCGGCGGGAGGGGGGCCGCCGCATGGGGAGACGGGCCAGTCGAGAGGCAGGGTGGGCTCCTCGCGGAATGCCTCCATTCCCGCAACTCCGCGAGCCGCAGCGGGGCGAGCCCCGTAATCGACCCAAGCTCTCGGGAGGAGCCTCCGTCCACTGCCCGGACGGTCATGGGAACTCGAGCGTGCCCTCTCGCCACGCCTTGAGCGCGTACTCCGCGGGAGTCCGGTGACGTCCCTGGCGAGATGCGAACTCCCGCAGAACAGGCTCCCCCTGCGCTGGTGCGAACTCGAGCGCGTGTGCCGCAGCGCATGAGCGGACGGTCTCGTCCTCGCTCTTCAACAGCGGAAGGAGGTGGGCGGCCGCCGCTCGTCTCCGGAGTTCACGATAGGCATCGGCAATCCTGTCGTGGGCGCGATTGGCAGCGCGAGAATTGGCGGCGGCCAGCGCCTGTCCGTAAGCAACCGCTGCCTGCTCGTACTCCTGGACGAGCTCCTCGATGCTCGCCCCTTCGAGGTTGCGCACTTTCATGGAACGACTCCGTGGTCCTGGAGGACCGCCAGACCGAAATCGCGTTGGGCCGCGAAGGACTGGCCACTCAGCCACGGGTGTGCCTCTGGAACTGAGCGTTGAATGAGCTGATGGCAGGGCGTGGGGCAGGGTGCTCGTTCCCAAGCAGAAAGCGAGGCGTCTGGAGGGTTGTCTCAGCGGAGTGCCTCGATGGCCAAGGTGACGGTGGAAGTCCCCGAGGAGCTGGCGAAAGCCATCCGCAAGGCGGCTCAGGAAAATGGAGGCGGGCCTGGCGCACATTCGCTCCGGCAAGCCACTGGACTTCGCGGAGTTGGAGCGGCGGCTGTCCACCGGCGCCCGGGTGGAGGGCACGGTGAGGGACCGCGAGGGCCAGCCCGTGGAGACCCCGGCCCGGCTCGCGCTCCACGCGAATCCACACGGGCCCGCCACGCCCTTCTCTTTTTGCCTACATGAAGCAACTTCCCCAGACATCGGAGGATAATTCACCACAGAAACACACTCCGCCCCCCATCCCAAAAGGAGCTCCCCATGGCGCCCCCCCGAGTCGACTCCCACTCACGCACCCGCATTCCTCCTCGCCCGAAGGAGACTGAGCCCGCGCCCGCACCGAAGAAGAAGACGGAGGCCCCGGCTCCGACTCCGACGGACAGCTTCCAGCCGGCGGCGCCGGCGGCGGGCAAGCCCAAGGCCCCGGCGAAGACCGACGCGGTGAGGCCGGATCCCACGGGACCGCGAGCCCCCACGGCGTACCAGCTCCAGAAGGACCTGAGCGCGACCCGCCAGAAGAAGGGCGAGATCCTGGAGAAGATTGACAAGGTGGAGGACGAGCTGCGGGGCTGGCATTGGCCCTGGACGGACACGAGCAAGCAGGAGAAGCAGCTCAAGGACCTGAAGGCGCAGCTGGACACCACGAACCAGAGCCTGAAGTCGCTCGAGGGCACGGAGGCCAGCTTCCAGCCCCAGTCCGAGGTTCAGAAGGCGCGCTACCAGGTCTTCACCGAGCGGCTCGGAGAGCTCGAGAAGACCCATGGCAAGAAGGAAGCGGCGAGCATCGCCCGGCAGACCTACTACAACGACCTGAAGTTCAACGGCGTCTCCCTGTCGCTCCCCCTGAAGGAGAAGGACAAGCTGAAGGCGGGGCTGCCCACCAACCCGCTGATGATGACGCCGAAGGGCGAGGTCGTGGATGCGGGGCACGTGGCCGCGGCCATGGACTGGACGTTGAACCCCAAGATCAACCGGGTGGTAGACCTCCAGGGCGTCACGCTCGTGGGAGACCTGGCCGCGGGCGCGGAGAAGATGGTCAAGGAGGGGCGCACCCCCGAGAAGGCCCTGGACAACCCGGACTCCGGCGAAGCCCGCCTGGAGGACCTGAAGGGAGACATCGACGGGCTCAACATCGCCAACCGCCTGAGCAAGAACCCCAACGCCAGCCTTACGGACACCTTCAAGAGCTACTACGACAACGTGGACCCCAAGTCGCGCCTGGATGAGCTCGCGACCCACAGCCCCTACTTCAAGAAGGACGAGAAGGGCCAGTACGTGGTGGACCAGGACGCGCTCGCCAAGCACGTGGCCAGCTTCACCCGCAAGCTCATCGCCGTGGGTGGCCAGAATGGAGGCGGTGACAAGAAGGCCCAGGACCAGCTCGTGGAGCAGAAGTCTCGCGAGGTGGCTCGCTACTTCGCGGAGAACCTCGTCCCCAAGCTGACGGCTCCCGTGGAGTAGCCCGCGAGGCAGTGGTCTTTCGCATCACGCCGGTCCGGAGGGGTTCGGGGCAGTTCGACGACGAGCCTCGCGCCCCTTCCGGGCTCGCTCTCCACGCGAGTCCACCCGCCGTGGGCCTCGACAATCTGCTGTGTGAGAAGTGGAAGCTGTCGCTGCTCAACACGCCCGGGGCGGTGTGGACCATCGCCAGTGCGCTACACGCCAGCGGCAAGCGGGACGTCGTCCTGGGTGACGGCGGCCAGCGCACGAGGCGCTCACCTACCTGGAGAACCACGGCGAGCGGATGCACTACGCGGAGGCACGCGCGCGGGGACTGCCCATTGGCAGCGGCAACGTGGAGGCCACCTGCAAGTCGCTGGTCGCCCTGCGCATGAAACGCCCGGGCGCCCGATGGAAGGAGGAGTCCGGCCAGCACATCCTCGACCTGCGCGCCCTGGTGCTCTCGGACCGATGGGACACCACCATGGACCTCACGCTCGCGCCGCAGAGGGCGAAGGTGCGGTGCGCCGCATGAGCAGAATGAGCGCCAGACCCGCCATGGGGCGCATCCAGCGCGAGGACATGAGACGAATTCTCGCCCCAGCGCCAACCGCGACGGGGCCGAAAGCGATGAAGCCCCCTCTCCTCCTCACCACCCCGCCCTCACGTCTCAATCCGGTTCCGCCCGTTCGCCTTGGCCCGGTACAGCCGCGTATCCGCAATCTTCAGCAGCGTCTCCACCGTGTCACCGTCTCCCGGCGACACGGCGATGCCCGCGCTGAACGTGATGTGGAAGGCCTCCCCCGCGTCGCCCTCGAACGTCATCCCCGCCAGCTCCGCCGCGGTACGCGTCAGAATCTCCTTCGCGCTCTCCGCCGTCTCTCCCAGCAGCGCCACCACGAACTCCTCACCGCCCCACCGTCCTCGCACGTCCTCCCTGCGGAACCGTGCCCCCAACAACCGCCCCAGCCGCGTCAGCACGCGGTCCCCGGCCAGGTGCCCGTACTGGTCATTCACCCGCTTGAAGTGGTCCACGTCCAGGAAGCACAGCGCCAGCGGCCGTCCCTGCCGCTGTGACTCCGCCAGCCTCGCCCTCACCCCGTCGATGAACGGCCGCCTCAGCAGCAACCCCGTCAGCGCATCCCGCTCCGCCCGCTCGCGTGACAGCCTCGCCCGCTCCAGCCGCGCCTGCACACGGGCCCGCAGCTCCTCGCGCAGCACCGGCTTCGACAGGTAGTCATCCGCTCCCGCCTGGAACGCCGCCAGCCGGAACTCCAGCCCCAGGTGCGCCGTAATCAGCAGCACCGGCAGCTCCTGCCACTCCGGCGTCGAGCGCAGAATCCGGCACAGGTCGAAACCACTCGGCCCCGGCATCTGCACGTCCAGCAGCAACAAATCCGGCCGGTGCTCCGCCAGCGCCTCCATCAGCCCGTGCGAATCGCTGATGCCCACCACCTCGATGCGGTCGCTCGCCAGCGCGCGCGTCAGCGCGGTAATCGCCTCCGGGTCGTCATCCACCACCAACACCCGCGAGCGCTCCGGACGCCGCGCCGCCACCATCCGCTCGGCCGCCGCCGTGAAGTCCTGCGACGTGAAGGGCCTCGGCAGGAACAGGGACGCGCCCGCGTGCGCCGCCGCCACCCGGTCCTCCAGCGCGCTCCCCACCCCCATGAAGGCCAGCGGCAGCAGCGACAACCCCTCCTCCGCCCGCAGCGCATGTGCCGCCTCGAGGCCACCCAGCTCTCCGCCCAGGTGCATGTGGATGAGCACCCCATCCACCCACTGCCGCCGAGCCACCGCGCGCGCCTCGTCCGCCGTGCGCGCCGTCAGCACCCGCACCACGTGCGCGCGCCCCAGCCGCTCCGCCTCCGCCAGCACCGCCGCGTCCTCGTCCACCACCAGCAGTACACCCTCCGCCGGCAGCACCGGCGCGGGCTTCGCCACCGCCGCCCCCGCCTTCACCGGCACCGACGCCAGCGTCGCCAGCTCGCGGAACGCCTCTTCCGCCGCCGCCCAGTCCACGGCCCCACCGCTCCGCCCCGGCTTGAGCAGCTCCTCCAGCCGGCCCGCCGCGGCGCTCACCTCCGCGAAGCCATAGCTGCCCGCCGTCCCGTGCAACTTGTGGACAACCGTGTACGCCTCCTCCATCGCCCCGGCTTCGCCCGCGCGCACGCGCCCCAGCAGCGCCTCCAGCCCGCCCACCTTCTCCCGCAGCCTCGCGCCGTACTCCGCGTTCAGCGCGGCGAGGCTCGCGGCCAGGTCATCCCCCACCGCCTCCACCTCCTCCAGCGCCTCGCGCGGCGGGGGCGGCGGCACGGCCGGGGCGAAGAGCTGCCCCACCCAGACCAGCAGCTCCTCCGGCCGGTAGGGCTTGTGGATGATGCGCGCCACGCCCAGCTGACGCGTCAGCATCTCGTGGCTCTTCAGGTCCTTCCAGAAGGCGGACGCGAAGAGGACGGGCAGCTCCGGGTGCGTCTTGCGCAGCTCGCGGATGAAGTCCGCGCCCGTCATGCCCGGCAGCAGTCCATCCACAATCGCCGCATCCACCGGCACGTGGGCCAGCAGGGCCAGCGCCTCGGCGGCCGTGCGCGCGGACTCCACGCGGTAGCCCTTCTCCCGCAGGAAGGTGCAGACCAGGGACTGCAGGTCCTTGTCGTCCTCCAGGAAGAGGACCGTCCTGCCGCTGCTCATGACACTGCCTTTCTCTCCGCCGCCGCGGCCTCACGCCGGGTCAGCAGTCCGTTGAGAAGCTCGCGCACGGAGGACACCAGCTCCTCCTCCGACGAGCGCGCCTTCGTCAGGTGTCTCGTGATTCCCAGCGTGAGCTGCCGCTGGTCCGTGCTCGACAGCTCGCGGCCCGTGAACACGATGAGCGGCGTCGCACGGCCCTTCCCCTGGCGGAGGATGTCCACCACCTCGAAGCCGTCCAGCCTCGGCAGCCCCACGTCCAGGACGATGAGGTCCGGCGTCGTCTCTCGCGCCAGCGCCACCGCGCTCTCTCCGTCCGCCGCCTCGAACACCTGCACGCCCAGCCGCTCCAGCCGCGCGCACAGCACGCGCCGCGTCGCCGCGTCGTCGTCCACCACCAGCACCCGCGCCTGCCCGGGCTGCCGCATGGCGTAGCGCAGCGCCTCCAAGAGCCGCGTCTCCTCCAGCGGCTTCGTCATCCAATCCACCCACAGCGGCATGCCCACACCCTCGTCCTCCGCCGAGCGGCCCGACAGCGCCAGCACCGGCAGCTCGCGCGTGCGTGGCTGCTCGCGCAGGCGCCGCACCCAGTCCAGCGCCTGCCCGTCCGGCATCCGAGTGTCCACCACCAGCGCGTCCGGCGGCGACGCCTCCAGCACCTCCGCCGCCTCCGCCAGCGAGGCCGCGCGCACCACGCGGTAGCCCTCGTGCGACAGCAGCCCGCGCAGCAGCGTGGACAGCTCCCCGTCCGCGGTCGCCACCAGCACGTTGTAGCGGGACTCGTCCCGGGGCACCGCCGCCGGCGCCTCCGAGGCCACGGACTTCGCCGCCTCCAGGCTGAAGGTGAAGGTGGAGCCCTTGCCCTCCTCGCTCTCCACCTCGATGCGACCGCCGTGCTGGTCGACAATCGCCTGCGAAATCGCCAGGCCCAGACCCGTGCCCCCCTTGGAGCGCGTGTCCGAGCCATCCAGCTGCTGGAAACGCCCGAAGAGCCGCCCGCGCTGCTCCGCCGGAATCCCCGGGCCCTGGTCCACCACGCTGAAGCGCACCCGGCCGCCCGCCTCCTCCCGCACGCGCACCGTCACCGGCGCGCCCCTTGGGGAGAATTTCACCGCGTTGGACACCAGGTTGGTGAGCACCTGGATGAGCCTGTCCCTGTCCCCCTTCACCCGGGGCGCGCCCTCCACCTCCGAGCGCAGCGGCACACCGGCCGTGTCCGCCATGCCCCGCACGCCCGAGAGCGCGGCCTCCACCCACTCCGCGCACTCCAGCGGGGCCAGCTTCAGCTCCAGCTTGCCCGCGTCCATCTTCTCCAGGTCGAGGATGTCGTTGATGAGGCGGATGAGGCGCTCGGTGTTGGTGCGGGCGATGCGCACCATGTCCAGCGCCTGCGGCGGCAGCTCGCCCACGATGCCGCCCTCCAGCAGGCCCAGCGAGCCGCGGATGGAGGTGAGCGGCGTGCGCAGCTCGTGGCTCACGGTGGAGATGAACTCGTTCTTCATCCGCTCCACCTCCCTGCGCTCGGTGATGTCGCGCACGAAGGCGGTGAAGCGCCTGGGCCCGTCCCCGGGCACGCGGGTGAGGGTCAGCTCCGAGGGGAAGACACTCCCATCCGCGCGCTGGCACGGGGACTCCAGCCGCGTGGGCCGGCCCGAGGGCGCGTCCAGGGCCGCGGCCACCCGCTCGCGCTCTCCAGCGGGCAGCGACGCGGGCAGCGCCAGCGCCAGGAAGTCCCGCCCGTGCGCCTGCGCGGATGACAGGCGGAAGGTGCGCTCCGCCGCGGGGTTCAGCTCCAGCAGGCGGCCGTCCCCATCCAGCAGGAGGATGCCGTCCGGCGCGGCCTCCAGAATCGCCGCCTTGCGGGCCTCGCTGGCGCGCAGCTCCTCGTTGGCCGTGGACAGCGCGGCGGTGCGCTCCTCCACCCGCCGCTCCAGGTCCGTGTTGAGCGTGGCCAGCTCACCGGAGGCGCGCGACAGCCGCACCAGCACCACCAGCACGTACGCGCCCAGCAGCAGCGACACGAGGAAGAAGGCCACGCGCGAGCGCTCGTTGCGCACCTGCGCCCTCGCGTAGAGCTGGACGTAGGTGTTGATGAGGCGCTCGGCCTCCGCGCTCGCGCCGCGCTCCAGCATCGCCTGGAGGAGGACGTTCGACTCGCGCGGCTCGCCACGGGCCTGCGCGTCGCGGGAGCGTGCCAGCAGGGACTCGTTCTCCCCGAGCGCGCGCACGTACGCGTCCAGCGTGGCCGCCAGCGTCTGGCGGTCCTGCTCCGGCAGGAAGGAGGGGAAGTCGCGCAGCGCCTCCGCGCGGGCCCGCAGCGCGGCGAAGTCCGGCGCGGCCGAGCCGTGCACCTCCGGCAGCCCCAGGCGGGCGCGCAGCACGTCCTGCTCCAGCTCGGCGCTGGCCACGCTGAGCTGCCGCAGCGTCGTGCGGTACCGGTCGTTCTCCGACACCGCCCAGGGGCGGCCCGTCATGAACAGGCCGCACAGCAGCAGCAGCGCGCCCGCCGCCAGCACCACCGAGCGTCTGGACAGACGCGAGCCCGTCGTCATCCCGGCACCAGCTTCCGAATCTCCTGGGGCAGCGTCATCGGGTCGAACGGCTTGCCGATGACACCCAGGGCGCCCAGCTCCAGGTAGCGGGCCACCTCCTGCTTCTGGATTTTCGCCGTCATGAAGATGATGGGCGTACGCGCGGTGGCCTCCTGGGCGCGCAGCTTCGCGAACGTCGTGGGCCCGTCCATGCCGGGCATCATCACGTCCAGCAGGATGAGGTCCGGCTTCTCCGCGGCGGCCTTCTCCAGCGCCTCCGCCCCGGACGAGGCCAGCACCGTCTGCCATCCGCCCACCCGGCTCAGGCTGAGGTTGCCGATGGTCCGGATGTCGTCCTCGTCGTCGACGAGCATCACCTTGCGCAGCGTCGTCATGGCTTCACTCCTCGGCCGGAGGCCGGGGCGGGGTACGGATGCGGTGGGATACCGGGTTTTCTAGCACGGGGGCGAAAGCCGGGAGCCCGCCGGAACCAACGCGTTCAAGCATAGGGTGGGGTGCCTGCTCGCCTGACGGGCGGCCTGCGAAGTCGAGCCGGAGCCATGTATGCCATCGAGGCGAAGGTGCGGTGTCACCGCTCTTCTACCGTTGTTGTTGCTGTCCGGCACAGCCCTGGCCGCGCCAGCTCCCGAGAGCGAGTCACCCGCCTCGCACCACGGACGGTGGACCTATCTGCTGCGGCTGGATGCCACGGCGCTGGCGATGCTGCCCCGGCGCGGTGCGAGCCCGGACTCAGGCTTCCTCCAACTGGAGCCCACGCTCGTCCTCGATGGAGGAAAGAGGCTGGGCCTCAATCTCGGCGCACCGGTGCGGCTCCGCGCATGGGGAGGCGGGACGGGAGCGGGCCTGGTGCGCGAGGAGGACTGGGACACGCCCTCCGACTGGGGACAGTGGGTGCGCGTCCTCATGCTGGGGGATGAATCGTCCCCGGTCGCGCTGTGGGCGGGCTCGCTGGACATCTACAGCCTGCTGTCCGGGCACCTGGTGCGGCACTACGACAACCGGAGCAACCCGGACTACCACCCGGCGGGGGCGGTGCTCACCGGCACGCTGGGACCGCTGTATGTCGAGGCCTTCTCGTCGGATGTGCTCGGTGCACGCCTCATGGGCGCGGAAGTCGCGCTGGACGTGCGGCGATACGCGCTGGCGCTGTCGGCGGTGCATGACTGGGCGAAGGCAGGCGGCTCGGCACGGCCGGTGACGCTGGCGCACATGGACGGCTCGGCGGTGCTGATGCTTCGGCGGAGCGGGGACAGTGTCTTCGAGGCGCAAGCGTTCGCCGGGTGGGGCGGCCGGCCCGGCGTGGGCGGCGCCTGGGGCGTGGTGGCGGGCGCCGGCGCGGACGCGGTGTCGCCCACGCTGCACCTGAGGGCGCGGCTGGAGGTCCGCCGGCAGCACGGCGGCTTCCGCCAGGGCTGGTTCGGACCGGACTACGAGCTGGCACGCTTCCAGGCGGCGGGCACCTCCGGGCTGCCGGTGGCGGATGCGTCCATTCCGGACGGACACTCCGCCTACGGCGAGCTCGCCATGGGCTGGGACGCGGTGCGACTGGGCGACGAGGTCCATCGGCACCTGCATCTGGTCCTGGGAGTCGAGGCGTTCACCTGGGGCCGCGTGGACGCGGACGGGCGGCTGGCGGTGCAGCTCTTCGGCCGCGACCTCGAGATCGCCCTGCGCGGCGTGGCGGTGGGCCTGCGCCAGCCGGGCACGCGCTACCTGGGCACGGGCGAGCTGCGCTGGCGCTTCCTCGGAGGAAGGCTGTACCTCCTGGGCCAGTGCGGCGCGCTGCTGTACCCGGCGGAAGGTGCGCTGCGCCCGGGGGCCATCACCTCGCTGGGCCTGGGCATGGACAATGTGCGCTGACTCCCGGCCGCGAGGGTGGGCGCTGCAGGGGGCCTGCCTGGCCCTGCTCGCCACCGGCTGCGTGACCACAGCGCCCCGGGCCAGCCCGGCCCCCGACCTGAGCCTCGCGCGGTTCTCGTGGCAGGCGGAAGGCGGTGGCCTCCAGGACGCAGCGTCCACTGCCTCCGTCGCGCCCGCCGAGCCCGAGCGCCTCAGCCGGCGGCGTACGCCCGCCCAGCCACGAGGCACGAACGTGCCGGAGACACCTCCGGCCGAGGAAGGCCGCTCGCGGGCCACCCCCTGTACGGGCGTCGTGCCCCCCGGCTGGCCCCACCTGGAATCCAGCCAGGAGGTGCTCGCCCCCTTCCTGGCGTGCGCCACGCCCGCCGACTTCGTCGCGCTCCAGCGCACCGCGGACATGCCCCGGCTGGTGCAGTCCCTGGAGGCCTGGGACGCCGTCCGCCTTGGCGCCCTGGGGCCGCTGCTGTCGGCGAACGCCGCCGAAGCCCTTCAGCAACAGCGCGCCGCATTCCTCGTCAGTGCCGTGGAGAAGTACGGCCTCCCCCGCGCCGAGGTGTTCGCGCTCTTCGTCCTCCACTCGGCCTTCGACGACGAGCTGCCGCGCCTGCTCTCGCTGCTTGCCGGGGACAAGCGGCTGGGCGACACCCTGGGCGCTATGGCCTCCGCCCGCGAGGAGCTACAGCGGCGGGGCGTGCACCTCGCGCAGTACCCGGACCGGACCGAGCGCGCCGCCGATGTGCTGCGGGGCCTGGGACACGCGGGCCGGGACGCACTCTCCAGTACTCCGGTGAGCGATGGGGCCCGTTACATGGACCTCACCGCGAAGCGCGCGCAACTGCCGCCGCCCTACCAGCATGCCCTGGACGAGGTGGAGCAGGCGCTGATGCAGCGGCACTACGCGCCGGAGAGCGTGGCGCTGGGAGGCTTCGACCACCTGACGTTCGGAGTGCCACTGGGCTTCTACCACCTGGTAGCCGGAACGCGGCAGGGAGCATCCTCGCTTGCGGAAGGCCATTACGAGCAGGCCACGCGCGAGCTGACTCCCGCGGCCCTCATGGTGGCGCTGTACGCCGGTGGCAGGGGAGTTCGCCACCTCGCCGAAGCTCCGGCCACCGGGTGGCCCCCCGGGGTGCGGGGGTTGCCCGTGGACGGGCTGAAGGCGGTGGTAAACGGGCTGGGGGAGCGGTTGGGGGGCGACGCCCTTCGCGAGCTGGCCCGGTACCTCCAGAGCAGCCGGGAAGCCGGACTCCTCGTGGCCGAGGGAGGCGAGGCCGCCGCCGCGGCCCTCCTGGAGGCACGGGGTAGCGTGCCCAGGGCCCGGCACGCCTGGTTGTCCCAGGCGGATTCCCCGCGTCCGGGGCAGGGCACAGGCGCTGGGAAGGGCGGCGGTGGCGCGGTCGCCGCGGTACAGGAGGCGGCGGGCTTCCACCGTGAGGCCCTCGAAGCCAGGTGGCTGCAGGTCGAGCGGGAGGCCCCGGGCCCGCGCCTGTCCGCCGACGTGGCCGTGCTGGAGAAGCAGCGTCCCCTGCCGGACGCACCTCCTCCGGGAGCCGCCGGCCACGCGCTCTGGGGCGAGTACGTCGCGTACTGGGAGCGCCGCCTCGGGGATCTGCGGCAGCGCAAGCCGGTAGAGGGGCCCCGGACGTGGCAGAGCTACCAGATGCTGCGCGAGCTGTTCGCCCGGGGGCTGGCCTTCGAGCGCGGCATGGTGGCCCTGCTGCAAGCGGACGCGGCGCGGCCCAGGGCGCAGCGCCAGTGGCTGGCGAACTTCAATCAGCCCCGCCTCGAGACACACGTGGGCGTGTGGAAGCCGGAGGCCGGCCTCCGCTACGTGGACGTGCTCGTCATCGAGGAGCAGCCTCCCGCCGGGCAGCAGGCCCGGGTGGAGACCTTCAGCTTCAAGAGCCGCGACCTCTCGTTGCTGAAGGAGAATGACCTGAAGGCGCAGATGAGGGCGGACGCTCGCGAGGCCCTGGACTATTACGGGGAGACGCTGAACATTCGCCGACCGGCCTTGAGGTTGCGCGACGTCCAGGTGCAGGTCCAGCAGGTCCGCCTCATCTACGAAGGCGGAGCGCTCAAGCCAAGGCGGAAGCAACTGTTGGAGACAAGCCTGGACGCAGTCGAGAAGAGCGTCGTGGGAGTGGAGGTGTCCTTCCAATGAAGACCCTGAGTCCTCATGAGTCGAACGCAGAGGACGACCTCCTGCTCGTATTCAAAGGAGCCTTCGACCCGCGAGCAGCACTTGAGGATGCACTGGAGCCATTCCTCCAAGCGCTCGAGGAATATGCGGGCAGCTGGATGCCGGACGTCGTCAAGGGTCAACGGCGCCGCAAGTATGCTCGTGCCTCCGTCTTGCGGGCACTGGAAGAAGAACGCGACGAAGACAGCACCTCCATCGGGCTCTACCGCACGAAGCAGCCCGCGTTGGATATGACGCTCGGGCTTCGCTTCCCACCAGGCACTCCCGAGCTGACTGTCTGGCTCGACGTGCAGCCCCTGTCCCTGTTCGCTGACGTAGAGCGCTGCCGCCAGTTCGTGGACATGGTCCGCGCCTGGGCCTCTCGCTACCCGGTCCCCCATGCATTTGCCCACAGCGTGGCTGACAACGAGCTGGCAGGCGCTCCCTACTTCGGCCGCGATGTGAAAACCTCGCGCAGGGACGGCTTCGACCAGGTCTACGAGGTGTCCTGGCTCAACATCTTCGGTCCCAAGCTGGTCGCCAGGGTCGGCCGTGAGCGCATGCTCTCCACCCCGGCGCACCGGGTGGAGGAGCTCCCCAACGGCGCCGTCCTCCTGGTGACGTGGCCCATCGCCGCCGACTTCGCCAGCGACGAGGCACGCGTGGCCCAGGCCCGCGCCCACGTACACCTCCGCCCGGACCTCGACTTCGACACCGTGCTGCGCACCCTGCGCGAGCGCAGCGCCGCCCTCGTCCCCGTCGAACCCCACTTCCCCCCGGACATCGCGCCGCTCCTGGCCCGCATCTCGGACGATGTCCCCCTGGGGGAGCGACAGCGCAAAATCGCCGAGCTCAACGCCTACCAGCCCCCCGAGCCCGAGGAGTGGCTCCCCGCCAACGCCGCCCTGCCTCCGGACGTGGACGACCCCGACCTCGTCCGCAAGTACTACGCGCACCTCGCCGAGGGCCTCGTGGTGCTCCTGCACACGCCGGCTCCCTCGGTCTTCGACGCCACGCCCGAGTCGCTCACCGACGTCGACTTCCACCTCTGGCGGCAGAACCTCCCGGAGCGCTTCGCGCGGCACGACATCGACGCGCACGCGGTGCCCGCGGTGGGCGCATACCTCGGCGAGGTGCTCGTGCGCCGCCTGGGCGGACAGTGGATTCCCCGCCAGAAGCTGGAGGAGGCGCAGGTCCGAGTAGGCAGCCGCGTCTGGCTTCCCTTCGTCCGCGCCCACCGCTACCTGCGCTCGAGCCAGGCCCTGCTGGACTTCTCCCTCACCCAGCTCTACCGCGCCGCGGAGCGGCACGTCCCCTGACCGTACTCCGGCGCCCCTACCCCGCGGCGCGGCGCTTCCGGGCCGGGCGCGAGGCCACCGCCGCCCCGGGCCGGGGCATCACGGTGACGACGGCATTCACCACCCGGGACACCGCGCGAAGCTGGGCGGGCTCCAAGTCCCTCAGCTTGCGCGTCATGCGGCGCAGCTCCACCGGGTCCTCGCGCGCGGGCTTCCTGGGCGTCACCGGCGCCGGGGCACCGGACCGGCCCACCCCCAGGAGCGTGTCCGCGGAGACCTGCAGGACGTCACACAGCCGCCGGAGCGTCTGCGCGCGGGGCAGCATCTTCCCGCGCTCCATGCGGCTGTAGACCTCCATGGCCATGCCCATGCGCTCGGCCACGTCGCTCTGGGTGAGGCCCAGGCGCTGGCGGGCCTCACGAGCGGCGCTTCCGAGAAGGACCGCGAGCTTGTGGTCGACGGGCTCACGCATGACGCCCGAGGCTCGCACGCCCCCCCGGCCACGCAAGTTTCCCGCCGCGCTCCGTCCCGCTCTCGTGTCCCGCCCGCCCTTCATCTGCGCATCAACCCGAGCGCGCCGTGGACCACCTGCGCCACGGCCTTGAGCTGCGCCGGGTCCAGCGCCCGCAGCGCCCGCACCAGCCGGCGCAGGCGGGGTGGGTCCTCCCCCGGCGCGGTGGTGGCGCCCTCCTCCAGCGGCGCGTCCAGCGCCTCCACCTCCAATCCCAGGAGCGCGTCCGAGCGGATGTGCAGCACCTGGCACAGCCTCCGCAGCGTGGTGACGCTGGGCAGCACCTTGCCGCGCTCCATGCGGCTGTAGACCTCCATGGCGATTCCCACGCGTTCGGCCACGTCCGCCTGGGTCAGCCCGAGCCGGACCCGCGCGGCCCTCGCGGCTGCTCCCACGGTGATGGCCAGTTCCTCGTTCATCGTCCTCGCGCCTCTCCCAGATGCGAACCGTCACGTCCCATGTCTGGAACCCTACCGTCCAAGGCAGGAGACTACCCGAAGAGGCGGCTCGCGTGCTATGGACTCCACAGGTTGAATCCACACGCCACGCACGATGACCCCCCAACCCACTCCCAGAGGCAGATTGGACCCTCGACATCCTCCCCCACCCTCCCCGCTCGCGGGGAAAGGAGCCCCTCCGCGCGCCCTCCCGGGGAGGTGCGCGCCATGACGTCCACCCAGGACGTGCACCCGCTGCTGCTGCGGCGCTCGGAGGAGGTGGGCGCCTTCCGCATCGTCCGGAGGCTGGCCACCGGGGGCTACGGCGCCATCTTCCTCGCCGAGTCGGAGACACGCGGGCCCGTGGCGCTGAAGTTCGCGCTCCAGGGCCCTTCACGGGAGAACGAGGCCCACGTGGACGAACGCACCTGGAAGGAGGCGGCCGTCCTCATGCGGCTGGAGCATCCCAACGTGGTGGAGATGCTGGGCTACCGCCGCTGGCCGGACGCGCGCGACGGCTACATGGTCCTCATCCTGGGCTACGTGGAGGGCCCCACGCTGTCCGAGTGGGCCCTGCGCTCCCACCCCACGCCCCGGCGCGTGGCGCAGGTGTTCGCCCAGGTGGCGCTCACGCTGGACGCCATCCACCGCGAGGGCGTGCTCCACCGCGACATCAAGGGCAGCAACATCATCATCCGCGCCTCGGACGGGCAGCCGGTGCTGGTGGACTTCGGCTCGGGAGACCACGCGTGCACGCCGGTGCTGACCGAGGACAGCCTGCCCCCGGGCACGCCCAGCTACCGCAGCCCGGAGGCGCTGCGCTTCTGGACGGGGCCCCGTGTGTCCGGCTCACGCTACGCCTTCCAGCCCACGGATGACCTGTACTCACTGGGGCTGGTGCTCTACGAGGTGCTCACCGGCGCCTTCCCCTACCCCGCCCAGCTTCCGCCGTCCGCGCTGCTGGCCAGCATCGAGTCCTCCCAGCTCCGGCCTCCGTCCGGCCTCAACCCGCGCGTCCCCGCGGTGCTGGACCCCATCTGCCTGCGCCTGCTGCACAAGCACGCGGAGGGGCGCTACCCCTCGGGCGCGGAGCTCTACGGGGCGCTGAGCGCGGCCATGGAGACGGCGGACGTGTCCTGGGACGAGCCCCTCTTCCCACCGCGCGCGCCGCCGGACGCCGTCACCGAGGAGGCCGAGGAGCTCTTCGATGGCGACGAGGACGCCCGGGAGCTGCGCCGGTGGATGCGTGCCCCGGAGCGGCCCGGGAGCCCGTGGGACACCGACTCCGGCGTGCCCGGCCGGCTCCTCACGCCCCCCACCGAGCCCGGGCCGCGGTTCCCCATGGAACCGGGGGCCGCGCGGCCTTCCCTGTGGGAGGTGTGGCTTCGGCGGCGGCTGCGCTCCCTGAGGAGGGGACTGGCCGCGCTTCGCTCCCGGCGCGGGCGGTGAGGCGGCGGCGCCCCCTTCGGAGCCCTCCACCCAACCTCCCAGGTCAACCACCTCTCACTCTACTTGGGAGATTCCCTGCGGGCCTGGATTCGTGTTACCTCAGGAGTCGAGCACTTCCCGCTCGACTTCACAGGTCCAGAGGCAGGAGATGAGGACGCCCGACACGACGACGGAAGAGATTCCTGGAGGCCCGCGCCGGCCGCGGGTGCTGTTCACCGTGGGCGGCACGGCATTCGAGTTCGTGCGCAAGCTCGAGGTCCGCTCCACCGGCGAGCTGCTGATGCTGGTGCGGCGGCGCTACCGGGGCGGCCTGGGCGGCCCGGTGGTGGTGAAGCGCCTGAGCAACCCGGCGACCTTCGTGGAGCGCCGGCGACTGGTCGAGGAGGTGGAGCTGACATTCCGGCTCAACCACCCGGGCATCGCCAAGGTGCACCACCTGAAGCTGTACCGGGGCGCGCCGCACGTGGTGATGGAGTACGTCGAGGGCCGCTCGCTGGACACGGTGCTGAACCTGGCGGCCATGCGGCGCCAGCCGATGTCGCCGGCGTTCGCCACGTACGTGGCGTCGGAGGTCGCGGAGGCGCTGCACCACGCGCACGTCCTGACGGATGAGATGAACCGGCCGCTGCACATCGTCCACCGCGACGTGAGCCCGAGGAACATCCGGGTGGGCGTGCACGGCGAGGTGAAGCTGACGAACTTCACCGCGGCGATGTCCTCCCTCGCGGGGCGCGAGGTGACGAGCCGTCCGCTGGTGAAGGGGGACGTCGCCTATGCTTCTCCGGAGGCCCTGCGCCGGAAGGCGGTGGACGCGCGCTCGGACGTGTTCTCACTGGGGCTGGTGCTGCTGGAGCTGCTGTCGGGCCGGCACCCGCTGATGGTGGCGGACACGGAGCCGGTGCCCCCGCTGCGAGAGGAGGACGGCACGGAGGCGGCGCCGCTGGAGGCCCAGGGGCCCACCTGGATGCCGGTGAACGAGGTGGCGGCGAGGATGGTGCGGCTGGAGCCCGAGCACGTGGAGCGGCTGGCCGCGGGCGCCCCCGCGGAGCTGGTCTCGCTGGTGGTGCGGGCGCTGCGGCAGGATGCGGCGGACCGGTTCCCGTCAGCCGCGGAGATGGCGAGCGCGCTGCGCGCATGGCTGCGCGCGCACGCACCGGGCTACGGGCGGCACGAAGCCGCGGAGGAGCTGGCCCGGGCGGCGGCGGCGGCCACGGGCCGGCGCAACCAGGCGGAGCTGCTCGAAGGAGGCCTGCACCCGGAGGAGCTGACGGCGGAGGAGGCGGCCGTGGCGCTGGAGCCGGAGTCCCCGGCGCGGACGCCTCGCGACGAAGTGAGCGAACCTGGGGACCCGGACAAGGCCCGCCCCGCAGGGTCCGCGGACTCAGGGCCCGAGGACGGCGAGCCTTGAGCGCTCCCGGGTGAGCCCCCAAGGGCCGTGCCACTCACGAGCCCGCGCCCTCCGCTCACGCCCCCAACACCCCCGTGGCCAGGAGCGCCACGAGCACGAGGAGGAGCACCCCTGCCACCACCGCCGCCACGCGCCACTTGGAGATGGGGGCCTCGCCGAGGACGACGCTGGCGTCCTGCCCGTGCACCAGCACGCGGTACGGCTTGTCCCGGTAGCGGTACGCGAGCACGTACACGGGCAGTGCGAACCGCGTGGTGTACAGGCTGGAGAGGGCCACGGCGACATGGACGTTCCGGAAGCGGCGACCGGGAATGACGCCCTGCTGGAGCCGCTCGCGGGACAGCCGCTCCACGGCCTCCAGCACGGTGCGCCGTGCCCCCGAGCGCGTGGCGTCGAAGCGCTCGACGTGCGCGCCCTCCGGCCCTCGTGGCGCACCCTCCGCCGTGCCCCGCTGGTAGTGGGGCGCGAGCGCCTCGCACTCCTTCACCTTCAGCCCACGCGAGGCCGGCACGAGGATGTCGTCGAAGTCGAAGCGCGTGCGCCCCGCATGCGGCGCCCAGTCCGAGCGCCGCGAGCCCGCGTCCGAGTCCGCCGTCCAGCTCACCTCCACGCCCGCGCGGAAGCTCCACGCCGGCCACCACATCGGGCACGGCGGCTCCAGCGCGGCCTCCCGCGCCAGCCCCGACGGACGGAAGAAGCTCCTCTTCCCCAGGAAGCCCCTCAGCGCGGCGCGCGCCGCCTCCAGGTCCACGGTGAAGGGCAGGAACACCTGCGCCTGCTCCACCGGGTCCACCGTCGTCTCCACCCGCGTCACCGAGCCGCACCAGGCGCACCTCGGCGCCTTCACCTCCACCGAGTACTCCACGGCCGCGCCGCAATTCTCACAGCGCACCACCTTCGCCTGCTCGCGCTCCACGGCGACGCGCGCCCGAGGGGGCGTCATCAGCCCGCAGATGGGGCAGCGCAGGTCCTCCGCCTCCAGCGCGCTGGCGCACCGCCGGCACGGCGGCACCTCCGGCGTGGCCGTGCTCATCGCGCACCTCCCGAGGCCAGGAGGTACCCCACCGCCGCCAGCGCGAGCACCCCGAGGATGGCGAGCGTCACCTTCCACGCGGAGAGGGGCGCCTTGCCCACCACCTCGCCCGTCTGCCCATTGACCAGCACCCGCAGCGGCGGGGCGCCTTCCGCGTAGCGCACCGCCAGCACCCAGACGGGGAGGAGACACACGTCCAGCGCCTCCCACTCCAGGCGCGGCTCATGGTGCAGGCCGCTGTGCGAGTCACCGGGCATGAACTGCTCCAGCCTCCCGCCCACGCGCTCCACGGCCTCCTTGCGGGCCTGCCCCATGCACTGCTCACGGGTGAGGGAGGGCTCCTCGGCCACCCAGCCGGAGATGAGCGCCGGCGTGTACCGGGCCAGCCCGCGCAAGTCGAAGGGCTCCAGCGCCTCCAGCTCCTCGTTGCGCAGGCCGGTGGAGGCGGTGACGAGCACGTCCGCCACGTACCCGGTCAGCTCGCCGGCCAGGGGACGCCACTCGGTGCGAGTCACCGTGCGGGTGCGCGTCACCGTCTTCCCGTTCTCCGTGGCCGTGTACGTCTCCGTCTCCTGGTAGTTCTCCCCAATGGACGCGCTGAAGCGGGTGTGGGCCAGGACGCTGTAGAGGTACGCGGGCACGTAGACACCGCGCACCTCCCCGGGCTCGGCGGAGCGGATGCCGGAGCGGGTGAAGCGGCTGCGCGTCCGGAGCCAGTGCGCCACGTGCTCCCGGGCGGCGGTGTGGGTGACGGTGAAGCCCAGCGCGAAGGTGGGCTCGGGCACACCCGGCACGGGTGGGCGCTCCACCACGGAGGGCGCGGCGCAGTACGGGCACCGCATGGTACGCAGCGAGGGCTCCACCACCAGCCGCGCGCCGCACGAGGGGCACCCCAGGTGGAGCAGCGGCCCCGCCACCGCGGACGTCTTCTCCTCGGATTGCTCGCTCATGTCGGCACGCTCCCCGTGCGGACATAGCCCGGATGGAGTCTCCGCCGACCACCTCGACTTCCACGAACGCGCGGCAGTGAACGCGCTGCGGCCACCCCGGTGTGAGGTGTCAGCGTCCAGAACGACGGCCCCCTCTCCAACGTGGGTGACCTGCCCCTCACGCTTCCCGTTCCATAGCCCCCGCGCATCGGCGCGTGGCGCGGAGGCGGTCCAGCCTACTGGGCCAGGTCGTCGAACACCGAGGAGAGGGTGGTGGCGTTCAGGGACTTGTCGAACCAGCGGTCCAGCGTGGCCATGTCCGTGCAAGTGAGGATGCGCTGCCGGGCCTCCTCATGCACGGGCACGCCCCGCGCGGTGAGGATTCGCAGGATGTACTCGGCGCGCCCTCGGGTTACTCCCTCCTCCCGGCCCTCCTCCCGGCCCCGAACCAGCCCCTCTTCCAGGCCCTGTTGGCGTCCCCGCTCGATGAGTTCCTCGCCATAGCTCCGCATCAACTCCTCCGCGCGCTGCTCGCCCAGCACCGAGTTTAACACCCGCCCGGCCGCTTCATGCGTCCCCTCGTCCCCCACCATCAGCAGGTAACGGATGAGCATCTTCAACGGCTCCGCGCCTTCGGGACCCGCCTGCACCTGGGCGAAGAGCGCCACCCACTCCGGCAGCTTCCGGACCAACTCCCCGCTCCGTCCATACCGCAGCAACAGCCACGCCAGCCGGGCCAGCGGAGGGCCCGGCCGCGCCCGGAGCGCCTCCTCCCGCTCGGCCGTCAGGTCATCGAGCAGGTACTCGAAGCGCGGCACCAGCGCCCGCCACCGTTCTTCCGGCAACTCGAAGAGCGCCTCCATCCGGCGCGGCGCCGTCCAGGCCCCTTCCGCGCCGTGGTACATGACGAGCGGGATGATGAGGGGGAGCGTGGTGCTGTCCGGGTGCTCATGGCGCCAGCGCTCCAGCAGGCGCACCACGTAGCGCAGCATGCGCAGGGCCATCCACCGGTCCACCGACGACTGGTGTTCGAGCAGCACGTACAGCAACAGCGGGTGGCCGGTGCGCAGGCGCGCGGTGAAGAGCAGGTCACTCTCCGTCTTCCGCAGCTCCGGGTCCACGACGCTGCCAGACTCTTCTCGCAGAGACGCCCAGTCCACTTCCGAGACGACATGGGCGGGCAGCACGGCGCGCAGCTCGGCGGCGGCGCGCTCGGGGTGGCCGAAGGTGTAGCGGACGAGGAGGTCGTGCGGTCCCGACATGGTGAGCCGGGCCCCAAGCACACGGCGGGCCATGCAGGGCGGCGTCGCTCGCGGCCTGTTTCAGCCCTCCATCATCCACCGCGAGGACAGCCACCCTGGGCGGCTCGCCATACGGCCTCGAGCCGCCAGCCGTCACGGCGGAAGCAACACCTGGACGCGGCTGCCCCTCCCCCAGCCGCGAGACTCGAAGCGGGCGCCTCGCGCTCGCAAGCCCTTGCACCGCCCGCCTGCCCGCCCTCCTGACGTCACGGCGCGTCAACAGGGCCCATTGCGGCCTGCATTCCCCGGCATGACCGTAGAAAGACGGAGGTGACCACCATGGCCGAGCGCGAGAAGAAGCAGCCAGGCATCCAGCCATCCGAGGACTACTACGGGCGCGAGACGGGGCCCCGGCACGAGGCCGAGGAGGAGAGCGAGGAGCGCAAGGGGACTCGCGCCGCCGCGCCAGCCGGGGACCGGCGCCAGGAGTTCCACCCGCACGCCATCGACCCGACCGAGCGCACACCGGGCGCCATCCTCGACGAGATTCCGGACGGTGACGGCCCGCGCAGCGACGCCGGCACCAACCCGCTGCCCGACGTCTACTGGTCCGCCTATCCGGACCGCAAACCCGGCGAGGGCTGAGTCCCCTCGCGGCGGGCGCTCCAGGTGCGGCAGGTTCCTGGAGCGCCAGCCCCACGCCTCACGGCAACCCCGTCCCGCAATCCCTCTCCGAGAAGCCACCCGCCCCGGGGCGATGCTCCACACCTGGACCTCCGGGGTCCTCCCCTGCCATCCACCGCCGGCACCCGCGCTCCCGCTCGGAGCGCCCGACCCGGGAGCACGCCGCGCCTCACGCGCGGCCCGCGGACCCGAATCCGTCCCATGCGACACGAGCGCCCGGCCGCCCCGCGAAGTCACGTCTCCCGACCGCGACCGACGTGGCCCGTCACACCCGTGATTTCAAGCACTCACGCTGTCTCATGACTGTCAGACCCCCTCTGTACTGTGTGCTCATTCGCCAGCACCCAGGGGGAGCACTTCCATGGCGGAAATCCGTGAACTGCCGCGAGTCTCAGTGAACAAGCTGGGTGAGTACCTCACCGCGACACCCGCTCGACGCAAGCGCATCATCTACGACCAGAAGCACCCGCCGGAGCAGCAGTACCTGCGCTATCCGGAGGCGTCGGTCGCGATTACCGACTTCCTCTGTCGCGGCCTGGACCTGTCCATCCTGCGCGAGCACCAGCGCCGCTTCGCGTGCAGCGTGCCGCAGACGGAGTTCGAGGCGCAGCGCCTGCAGCTCTGCTCGGAGGCGCTCGAGCGCTTCGCGGACCTGGTGCCGTGGCTGGACTTGGAGGAGACCATCATCAGCGCGGTGGGCGCCGAGCCGCCCGTGCTGGAGATGGCGGGTGTCACCATCAGCGTGAGGCCGGAGGTGGTGCTCCAGCGCATGGACAAACATGGCAACGCGCGGGTGGGGCTGATGAAGCTCTACTTCGCCAAGCACCACCCGCTCGACGAGCGCTCGGGCCAGTACATCGGCACCATGCTCCAGCGCTTCGCGGAGCAGCACCTGTGCCAGCTCGGCCCGTGTGACCACCGGCTCATCCAGGTGGTGGACGTCTTCGCCGGCACCATCTTCACCGCGCCCCGGGCCCACATCCGCCGGCTGAGCGACGTGGTGCTCGCCTGCGAGGAAATCGCCGAGCGCTGGTCCGTCCACTGACGGCGCCGGAGTGTGCCGGACAGCGAAGGGCGGGCGCTCCAACCCACCGCCCTACCTGTCCGCGAGGCTCAACGCCCGCAGGTCGCGCTGGAGCGCCTCCAGCCCCGCGTCCTCCGCCGCCTTGTAGTACCCACGAATGCGTCCATCCGCATCCACGAGGACGAAGTGTTCACCGTGGAAGATGCTGAAGAAGTCGTCCTCACCCGCGTCCGCGTCGCGCCCCATCATGACGCGGAAGCCGTCCAGCACCGTCGTCTCCACCGCCTCCAGCGGTCCGGTGAGCAGCGACCAGTTGGCGGTGTCCACGCCGTGCTCGCTCGCGTACCGGGACAGCCGCTCGGGCGTGTCGTAGCCGGGGTCGACGCTGAAGGACACGAACCGCGGCGACAGCCCCTCCTCGCGGGCCTCACGCTGGAGGCGGAGCATCCGCGACGTCAGCAGCGGGCACACCGTGGGGCACCGCGTGAAGATGAAGTCGGCGACGACGACGTGGCCGCGCAGGTCCGCGTCGGAGAAGGGACGCCCCTCCTGGTCGGTCAGCCGGAAGGACGGCATCGCGCCGAAGACAGGCATGTTCTCCGCCAGTCTCCGGGCCTGGGCCGCCTCCAGGAGCGGCAGCGCGCGCCACGCGGCCAGTGACAGCAGCACGCATGCGAGCGCGGACACCGCGAGCCAGCGATGGCCCCGGGGCGGAGCGCTTTCCGTGGATGGAGTCAGCATGTCAGCGGCCTCTCGGGTCCTGGCAGCCCGCTCCGCTCACTCGCGTCTCCCCCGGGGGGAGCCCCGCGACGGCGGGCACCGGACCGCACTCGTTCACACAGCGCACGTCCTCCACCAGCGCGTCAAACCTTCGGGGCTCGTGCTCCAGGTCATAGACGCCGCGCAGCCCTCCCGCCTGGTCCACCAGCAGCGCGGGCGTCACCCGCGTCCCTCCGGCCTGGCCGGGGGCCTCCGTCTCCCGCAGCAACGCCCCCACCTCGGCCTCCAGCGCCGCGCCCCCCTCCAGCACGTGCCATGGCCCCGGCAGCATCCCCGCCACGTCGCCCGGGTGCGCCGCTCCGGGCGGCGCGCGGTCCACCACGACGAAGCGGACGGGCAGGCGCTCCGCCTCCAGCCGGCGCCACACCACGGACAGCCGCTCCAGCGTGGCGCGTGCCTCGTCCCGCGAGTCGCTCGACAGGAACTGGAGGACGTAGACGCCGCCGCGAAGCCGCCGCGTCCCGAAGAGCGAGCCCTCCGCGTCCTTCAGCTCGAACGGAGAGAGCTGCCCGAAAAAGGGGAGCGGGCTCATCACCCACGGCGTGGGAGTCCCTCCGCCCGCATCCGGCAGCGCCAGCCGAATCGCGGAGCCGAGCGCGGTACACAGCAGCAGCACGGTGACGAGGCCCAGGACTCCCAGGCCGCCTCGCACCCACTCGAACAGGTGCGGGGCTTCGAGGAACGGCTGCGACAGGCGGAGTTTCATGGTGCGCCAAGCCTCGCTCGAACGCGGCCCGCATGAGGTGCGGCGTCTTGTCGCGGCGTGCGCGCGCGAGCGCTCCGGTACAACGCTCTCGTGAGTGCAGGCCCCTGGAGGACGGATGAAACTCGCGATGCTGTGTCTGTTATTGCTGGGTAATGCTCCCGCTAATCCGACCCCGGCTCCACGTGACGCGGGGAGCGCGGTGGCGGAGACCTCGGTGGCCTCGGTGACGAGCGCCTCGGGGCGCCTGCGGGTGGAGGTGCTGTCGTCCGCCACGCCCCTGCGCCGGGGCGTGCAGCGGTTCCACATCCGTGTCACGGAGGCCGCGACGGGCAGAGCCGTCCCGGGCGTGGAATTGGCCGTGCTCCCCTGGATGCCCTCCATGGGGCACGGCATCGACGGCAACCCGCGCATCACCGTGCTCGGCCCCGGCGACTTCGAGGTGTCCGACCTGGACCTCTTCATGCCGGGCGCCTGGGAGCTGCGGCTCACCCTGACGGGCAAGGTGGACGACAAGGCCGTGGTGCCCCTCAAGCTGGCACGCTGAGCCGCGCCCACGGCGGGCCGGCGTCACCGTCCGGGCCGCGTGAGGGGGATTGCGGTCCCCGAGGCCGTCATGTCCCGTCCGATGGCGGACACGCCGGCCATCCAGACATCCGAGCGGCCGCGCGCCAGCGAACGGCGCACGGGAGCGGCGGTTGTCGTGCAAGGCCACCTTCCTCACTGTGAGAGGGCGGCGCCCTCCCGGCGCGGCGACAGGACGGTGACCGGTGCTCGAAGCACTGTGGGAAAAGCGCGCCCTGCTCGTGTCGGGCAAGGGGGGCGTGGGGAAGTCGACGCTGGCGGCCACGCTGGCCGTCGCCGCCGCGCGCTCCGGCCGGCAAGTGCTGCTGGTGGAGATGTCCCCGGACGACGACGGCCCGTCCCCCCTGGCCGCGCTGGTGGGCGCACGTGACGAGGGCCCGCGGGTGACGGAGGTACGGCCCCACCTGAGCTTCGTGCGGCTGGCCGCGTCGGAGGGGCACCGGCACTTCCTCCAGGACACCCTGCCCGTGCGCTGGCTGGCCGACGCCGCGCTGCGCTCGCGCGCCCTGCGCCGCTTCCTGGAGGCGGGCCCCGCGCTGCGGGAGATGGGCCTGCTCTACCAGATGCTCACCCTGGTGCGGCGCACCCTGCCGGATGGCCGGTTCACCCATCCACTGTCCATCATCGACCTGCCGGCCACCGGCCACGCGCTGGCCATCGCCGCGCTGCCGCGCACGGTGCTGTCGCTCATGCCCGGCGGGCCCATCGGCCGCACCGTGCGAGAGGGGCTCGACTTCCTCCAGGACCCGGCGCGCACCGCCGTCCTCCTCACCAGCCTCCCGGAGCCGCTGCCCGTCAGCGAGGCGCTCACCCTGGCCTCGGAGCTGGAGCGGCTGGGACTGCCCCTGGCCGCCGCCGTCCTCAACCGCATGCCCGAGGACCCCTTCACCCCCGAGTCCCACGCCGCGCTCCAGCGGCTGCTCGCCACGCACGGCCCCCACCGAGGCACCCGCGCCCTGGCCCGCCTGGAGCGCGCCCGGGCCGCCCACGCGCGGCTGGCCGCGGGCCTCCATGTCCCGCTGCTCACGCTGCCGGAGTTGCCCCTCACCGGCCCCGAGCTGGTGGAGCGCCTCGCGGATGTCTTCACGCCTCGGGAAGCCGCGGAGCCGACGCGCGAGGCCGCACCGTGAGCGCGCGCAACCTCCAGCGTCTGCTCCGCGAGAAGCGCGTCCTCGTGCTCTGCGGCGCGGGGGGCGTGGGCAAGACGACGACGGCCGCCGCGCTGGGAGTCGCCGCCGCTCGCGCGGGCCGCCGCGTGCTGGTGCTCACCATCGACCCGGCGCGCCGGCTCGCCGAGGTCATGGGCCTGCCCGAGAGCGGCCCCGAGCCCACCTCCATCCCACCCGAGCGCCTCTTCGCGGACGGCCCGCGCGGCCCGGGGCAGTTGGACGTGTGGATGCTGGACGCGCGCCTCGTCTTCGACCGCATGGTGCACCGGCTCGCGCCTTCACCCGAGGCGGCGCGCGCCATCGTCGAGCACCGCGTCTACCGCTTCCTCTCCGAGCTGGTCGCGGGCGTGCAGGAGTACGCCGCCACCGAGGCGCTGGACGGCTTCCTCGCGGATGCGCGCTACGAGCTCATCGTCCTCGACACGCCGCCCAGCCGGCACGCGCTGGACTTCCTCGACGCGCCCGGGCGGCTGTCCCGCTTCCTCGACGAGCGCATCGTGTCCCTCTTCGGCCCGGAGGACGCGTCGCGCGGTGGCCGGCTGTGGCACGGCGCGCAGGTGCTGGTGGGCCGTGTGCTGGATGGCGTGTTCGGCGCGGGCTTCGCGCGCGAGATGCGCGGCTTCGTCGGTGCCTTCAGCGGCCTCTTCGGCGGCATCCGCCTGCACACCGAGCGGCTGCGAGCGCGGCTGGCCTCACCGGACGCCGCCTTCCTGCTGGTGACGTCCCCCGAGTCCGCCGCGCTCCGCGAGTCCGCCTTCTTCCGCGACACGCTCGTGAAGCGAGGCCTCCCCTTCGCCGGCTATGTGCTCAACCGGAGCTGGGCACGCGAGGACGCGCTCGCGAACCCGGAGGCGCTGCTCGAGCACGTGGGCGACGACCCGCACGCGGAGCACGGCGTGGCGGCACTGTCGCGCCTGGCCGCCGCGGAGCACGCCCGCGCCGAGTCCCACCGCGCCCTGCTCGCGCGGCTCACCGAGCAGCTCCCCACGGGCGCCATCGCCGTGGCCGCGCCGGATGCGGGCGCGGAGCTGGAAGAGTTCAGGGGTCTCGTTCGACTCGGTGACGCGCTCGCGGCGGGGTGAGTCCATCACGCTCCATGATGTTTCACGGCTCATACGCCGTGTCTCCCCCGCCCACGCTCGTGGCGCGAGAACGACCAGAAAAATCGGCTCGAAACGTAGCTGTTTCATCCAGCCGCTGGACGCCACCCCGCGCCCCGCGCCACCACCCACGAGGGGGAGAGCCACATGAAGACGAACAAGGTGAAGACCATCAAGGAGCTGTTCGTGAAGGACATGGCCCGCATCCAGGGCGGCCAGGGTACGAACAACACCTGCGAGAACCCGGAGAAGCCCATGCCTCCGAACACCACCCTCGCCTGCTGCGAGGAGGCGGACGACGGCTGCTGCTCCGTCGAGTGAGCCCCACCCCGGCCGACGAGATGGACGGGAGCGTCTTCGCTTTCCGGGGAGAGCGCTGACACCATGGACATCGGGGGATGCTCATCACCCCGTCCGTCCCGTCACCGGGGATGCAGAGCGAAGCGCGTGCTTCCCAGCAGGGGGCACGCGCTTCGTTTTTTCGCGCCCGGCCCCGTCCGAGTCCCTCACTGTCGGCCACGTGGCAGCCCCGGTGTCCGTCCGCCAGCGCACCGCCTGCCTGCTCGCCTGAGAGAGGACAGTCCCCCGGCGGGTCCGGAGCCGGGAAGCTTGGAGCCCCATCCGGTCATCCACACCCTTCCTGCCCCAACCCGATTTCGCTGGAGGAGCAGGAATGGCACAGAGAAGCCTGGACAACGGTAGGGACGACACCCGCACCGCCCAGCGGTCCCCCCCGCTGGAGCCCGAGGTGCATCGGAGCGCCGAGGTGTCCCCGCCCGGCTCGCGCGAGCGCGGTGAGTCGGACATCTCCGGGTGGAACCCCGCCCGCGACGAGGAGCCCTCCACCCGCCAGGGCCGCTTCCACCGCGCCGCCTCGCTGCGCATGGCCCAGCCGCGTACGAACGTGGATGACCGGGGCACGGCGGGCGACCTGGGCAACCGGCGCACGGGCCTGATGAACAGGGATGACCGCGACGCCGGCTGGGAGGGCGCCGAATACAGCACCGGCCCCTACGGCCGCGACGACCGTGACAGCCGCTCCGCCACCGGCCAGGGCCCCCGACATGACACGGGCACGTGGGAGAACGAGCTGCCCCCGCAGCGCGCCGACTACCGCCCGTGGGACCGCTCCGGCTACGGCGGCGAGGAGCCGCGGGAGACACGCGGCCCTCGCATGGACCCGTACCGTGACGAGCGCTCGCGCTACCACGAGGGCATGCAGCGCGGCGGAGACCGCTACGCCGAGGAGCGCCAGCGCGCCGGAGACCGCCCGCGCGGCGAGGACCGCGACCAGTACTACACCGCGGGCCTCCGCGGCCGCACCGGCGCGGGAATGGGCACGGGCATTCAGGCGGGCACCGGGCGCAGCCGCTGGCAGCGCGAGCCGCTCACCGCGCGCGAGGTGATGACGCGCAACGTGCGCACCGCCCGGCTCGACAGCCCCGTGCGCGACGTCGCTCAAATCATGAAGGACGAGGACTGCGGCGTCGTCCCCATCGTCAACGCGCAGGGCAGCCTGGTGGGCATCGTCACCGACCGCGACCTGGTCATCCGCGGCTTCACCGGCGGCAAGACGCCCGACCAGCTCCGCGTCTCGGACGTGATGACGGATGACGTGGAGGCCGTCACCCCCGACGAGAACATCCACGACGTCATCGCCCTCATGGGCCGGAAGCAGATTCGCCGCATCCCCGTGGTGGAGCGCGACGACCGCATCGTCGGCATCATCTCCATGGGCGACATCGCCCACCGCGCCGACTACGACGAGGAGCTGCAGGAGGCGCTGGACCGCGTCTCCTCCAAGCGCTCCTTCTGGAGCCGGCTCGGCTAGCGGGCCACCGCGAGGCGGGGCGGGCACCTGCCCCACCCCGCCTCCGCGCGAGCCTCAACTCACGCCGCTGACGACGACGGCGTCAGCCGTCTCCGTGACGGTGAACTTCTTGAGCGGCAGCGTGGCCGGCGCCTTCGTCACCTCACCCGTCCGGGTGAAGGTGGAGGCGTGGCAGGGGCAGAAGAGGTCCGTCTCCTGCTGGCGGTACTCCACCTCGCACTGCTGATGCGTGCAGATGGCGTCCACCGCCGACAGCGTCCCGTCCTCCAGCCGGAAGACGAAGATGCGCTTGCCATAACCCGAGGGGATGCCCGTCACCGAGCTTCCGTTGTTGCGCAGCTCGGGGAAGTCGAGGAGCGGGAGCACCACCTGCCCGTTCACCGCCGCCGGGAAGCCGGCCTGGCCCGCGCGCAGGTCGATGCGCAGCACCTTCGTGCCGGGGTTGTACTCGGCGACGTACGTCTTCAGGGGCACCGTGGCCGGCTTCTCCAGGACGGCTCCGGTCGTGGGGCTGAAGCGCGACAGGTGGCACGGACACACCACGTCCTTGCCGTCGTAGCCCAGCGGGCAGCCCACGTGCGTGCAGATGGAGGACACCACGGAGAAGTCATCCCGTGCGCCCCCGCCCTTGGTGTGCGCCACCAGGAGGGGCGTCGGCTCGCCCGGCACGCGCAGGGTGATGGCGCCGCCCACGGGCTCCAGGTCCGGGTAGCGCGTCACCAGCAGGTCCACCGTGCCGGCCTCGCTGGCCGTCACGTCCGTCACCGGCGCCGGGTCGATGTCCGGCGCGCAACCCGGCAGGGCCGTGGCCGCCGCACCCGCTGCGCCCGTGCCCAGGATTCCCTTCAGAAAGCCTCTTCGCGACGTGCTCACTTCCCCTCCACCTCGAACACCAGCTTCGACTCCAGCACCAGCTTGTCATCCACCTTCACCATCAGCAGCGAGGGCCGCTCCACCTTGTAGGCCTCCAGGCTGATGTCGAAGGTGCCCTCGGCGACGGCCTCCTTGTCGGTGCTGAACAGCACCGTCATCGGCACCTCGATGGTCTGCTTCACGCCGTGGAAGGTGAGGTCGCCCTTGAGCTTGACGGGCACCTTCGCCGGGAAGCTCTCCGGCAGCGTCACGCCCGTGGCGCTGCCCTTGAAGTCGATGAGGGGGAACTTCGCCGCCTCCGTCACCTCCTGCATGTGCGCGTCGCGGTTGGAGTTGCCCGAGTCGAAGTCCTTCACGTTGGCGCGCACCTGCACCTGGAGCGTGCCGTCCTTCTTCAGCATGGCCTTGCCGATGCTGGGCGGGGCCTTGCCCACCACCTCGTGCAGCTTGTGCTTCAGCTTGTAGGTGAGCGAGCTGCCATCCTTCTTCACGGAGTAGATGCGCGCCTGCGGAGCCGGCGGGGCCTGAGGGGCCTGTGCGGCTGCGGGCAACGCGAGCAGCAGGGTGGCAAGCAGGGCAAGTCGTCGAGCAATCACGTCAACCTCCAGGAGACCCACTTCAAGGGCCGTGCGAAGCCAAACGCCGGCGGCACGGGAAAATTCAGAAGAACAGCGAGAGCACACCGGCCGTCACCGCACCCATGGTCGTGTAGCCGACCACCTGGTGCGCGGTGGCCAGGTCTCTCTCCGAGAGCCGGCCATACCGGTTGGTGGACATGATGCCGAGGATGACCTGCGCCACCATGCCCACGGTGGCGATGGACATGAAGATTTTGTGGAAGGTGATGGTGTCCCACTGGAACTCCTTCTCGAAGGGCTCGGGCGCCAGCACGCCCAGCATGCCCACGGAGGCGAACAGCGCCGCGGTGCCGATGGCGAGCCCCCGGTGCAGGCCCAGCAGGTTGCGGTCATCCCCGCCGCCGCGGAAGGAGTCGTTGAACTGGAGCTGTCCCACCACCGTGGTGGTGACCAGGCCCGCCGTCATCGCGAAGCCCAGGCCCTGGTGCAGCTTGAGCATGGTGCGGCGCCGGCCGATCTTCTTCTCCAGCTCCGGGTCCACCTGCGCGGCCTCGGCCGTCTCCAGGGGCTCCAGCAGGTCGAAGTCCAGCGACTCGGAATCCCCGGCCGACGGCGGCTTGGACGGCGTCTCCGACCTGGGCGCATCCTCCGCGGGCTTCGCGGGCGCGGCGTCACCCGACGAGTACGAGGCGGGCACGGCCTGAGGGGCCGGCAGCGGCTCCGGAGCCGCGAGGGGCTGCGGAGCGGGCTCGGCGGACACGGCGGGCGCGGCAGGCGCGGCGGGCGCGGCGGGCTTCACGAGCCGCTGGGACTTCTTCGAGGTCTTCTTCGCGGTCTGCTTCTTCTTCTTCGCGGACAGGGTCTTCTTCGCGGGCTCGCGGCGCTGCTCGGCCCAGGCGGAAGAGGTGCACAGCAGGGACAGGACGGCGAAGAGGGCGACAGGGCGGGTCATCGTTTGTTTCCGTTTGAGCGCAAGGCAGGCAGCCGGGTCAGGTCGATTCGTGCGTGGCGGTTCAGGCTCCCAGGTGCACACGTCCTCCTCCTCGAGGCTACCGCGCCCCGAGGGACATGGGCGTGTCGGAAACGCAACGCAGTAGGCGATTGCGTGGGACGCGTGGCTTCGGGTGACCTGCTCATTACTTACCTGCCAGTAAGTGCCCCGGCGCGTCTGCTCCGGGACCGCGACGACCGACGGTAATCCTCCGCCACGCCGGACGGAAGTGAATGAGAGTCACTGGCGTCCGTCTGCCGGAAGGCGCAACCCCCATGCCCCGTGGGGAAGTGCTCGCGCCGGGGTCTGTTCACTGGCCACGGCGGACTGATGGGCGGAGGACAGTCGTCGCGGCCGAGGCCGGAAATTCGGCTCCGGCTGCGTTTTGGTTGTCCCTGTCCGCCGCGCCCCATGCGCGGTGGACAACGCCTATGGAGAAGCGGCGGAACACAGCCTCGCGTCTGAGTCTTTTCTCAGACGAGCGCCATGCCCGGGCCGAGCTCGCCAGCACGCGCATGCAGAGCCTCCAGGCCCTCACGCTCGCCCTTTCGGGAGCCCTCACCTCCCAGGACGTGGCGCGCGCGGTGGTGGAGGAGGCGGTGCGCGCGCTGCCGGCGGACGCGGGCGCCCTCTTCCTGCTGGACGCGGACGGCGGCACGCTGGAGCTGGTGCACACCGTGCGCTACCTGCCCGCGATGGAGGCCGCCTTCGCCCGCGTCGCCCTGACGGCGCGCGTGCCGGTGGCGGACGCGGTGCGCACCGGCACTCCCGTCTGGCTGGAGAGCACCGCCGCCTTCGCGCGGTGGTACCCCGAGACGGAGGCCACCACCCGCACCGCGTACACGGGGGCCCTGTCCTGCGTGTGCCTCCCGCTGATGGCGCGCAGGTGCGTGGTGGGTGTGCTCGCGCTCACCTGGTGGAACGAGCGGAGCTTCGACGACGAGGAGCGCGCCTTTCTCGGCATGCTGGCGCAGCAGGCGGCCATGGCCGTGGAGCGGGCCCGGCTGCTCGCCGCCGAGCGCCGCCAGGCCGAGCGCGCCGAGCTGCTCCAGTCCGCCACCGCCACGCTCGCCACCTCGCTGGACGTGGGCCAGTCGCTGCGCGCGGTGGCCCTGACGCTGGTGCCCTCGCTGGGCGACTTCTGCGTCATCGACGTGCGGGGGCCGGACCTGGAGGTGCGCCGCACCTTTCACGCCCTCTCCCCCGCGTCCGCCGCCCTGCTGGCCGCCAGCCACTGGCACCCGCCCGAGGCCCCGGGCACTCCCGTCTGGGGGCTCGACACCGGGCAGCCCGCCTTCCATCCGCGCGTGGACGCCGCGTGGGTGGAAAGCACCGCCGGCGGCCCCTCGGGACGCGAGCTGCTGCGTGCGCTGGCCCCCTGCTCGTGGCTCTCCGTGCCGCTGACCACGCCGGAGGGCGTGCTCGGCTCGCTGACGCTGGGCTACTCGCTGTCCGGCCGCCACCACTCGGAGGAGGACCTGGCGCTGGCCACCGAGCTGGCCCGCCGCGCCACCGCGGCCGTGCAGAACGCGCACCTCTTCCACCAGACGCAGCAGGCCCTGCAGCTCCGGGACGACTTCCTCGCCATCGCCAGCCACGAGCTGAACACGCCGCTGACGTCGCTCAAGCTGCAGCTCGCGCGGCTGCAACGGGGCGCGGCGGACGAGGACGTACGCACGCGCGCGTCCGCCGCCGTGCACCAGGTGGACCGCCTGGGCCGGCTGGTGCGCGAGCTGTTGGAGGTGTCCCGCCTGTCCGAGGGCCGGCTGCACCTGGACCCGGAGCCGGTGGACCTGGTGGAGCTGTGCCGCGAGGTGCTGGGCCGCTTCAGCGACGAGATGACTCGCGCGGGCACCGCCGTCCACCTGACGGCACCCGGCGCCCTGGCGGGGAGGTGGGACCGCGCGCGCGTGGACGGCGTGGTGACACACCTGGTGTCCAACGCCCTGAAGTACGGCCAGGGCCAGCCGGTGGAGCTGGAGGTGACGGGCACGCCGGAGGACTTCGCGCGGCTGGTGGTGAGGGACAGGGGCATCGGCATCCCCGCCGAGCAGCAGGCCCACCTCTTCCAGCGCTTCGGGCGCGCGGTGCCCCTGCGCCACTACGGCGGCTTCGGGCTGGGGCTGTGGTTCTCCCGGCAGGTGGTGGAGGCCCATGGCGGGCACATCCACCTGGAGAGCGCGCCCGGCGTGGGCACCACCGTCACCGTGGAGCTGCCCCGGACGCCCGCGGCGACATGAGGCCCCGGGTGCCGCCCGGTCCGGGCGGAGGCGCGCGCGAGGCTCACGCGGGCGTGGTGGCGGGGACCCGTGAGCGTGGCGCGGTGCCGTGCGCCAGCTCCTGGCCGAGCACATGCGGGTCGAAGTACGCGTAGAACCGGCGGACGAGGTCCCCGTCCCATTCGATGATGGACACGCCCTCGTACGCGATGGCCGCGCCGTTGCGGGCGGTGCCCTGCGTCTCCCACTCCAGGGCCACCCGGTCGCCGGCCTCAATCATGTTGCGGAAGGTGGACTTCACCTGCCCCAGCATGCCCTTGTACTCCGTCCAGAACAGGCGGGCCCCGTCCTTCCCCGACAGGACGCGCGGCGAGGCGACGTTGCTCACCTGCGCGTCGTCGCTGAAGAGGGAGACGATGCCCTCCACGTCGCCGCTCTCCTCCAGCCTCGACAGTGCGTCCACGAAACGCTGCGCTCGCTCCATCGCCATGCGTGTCCTCGCTCGTCTGTGAAAGGGGGTTGCACACGGGTACGGTGCGCATGCGGGGTATGCATTGCTCCTCCTGGAGCCTGCTCCCCTGCCCTCCAGGCGGCCGCGACGAGCCCCCGCCGCATGGCCCGGCGCTAGGATGCGCATCGCCCCACCATGGCCCAGACCCGTCAGCGCCCCACGCCCCCCGCCTCCGATGACGCCGCCGAGCAGGCCTCGCTGGCGGAGTGGCCCCGGTCGACGTCCCTGCCCGAGCTGCGGGAGGCCTTGAGCTCGCCAGGGCTCATCCAGGCGGAGGTGGATGCGCTCTTCGCGGCGATTGCCCGCCCGCCCGCCGGGGACGAGACACTCCGGGCCCGGGCGGACTTCCTGCTGTCGTTGATGGAGCTGCCCGAGGAGGCGCGAGACAGAAAGGGCAGCGACGGGCGGACGGTGCGCGCCGCGGCCGTGGAGGCCCTGATGGAGCTGGGCTACCCGTACGCGCTGGAGGTCCCCCCGGACGTGCTGGAGGCGGTGCGGCTCGAGACCCACGGCGGCAAGGCCGCCGGGCGCTCCCGCCTCTCGGTGCCGGGCATCGTCGTGAGCCTGCTGGCCCTGCTCACCCAGGTCCTCATGCTGCTGCTGAACGCCACCACGCACGGGCACTCCCACGGGCTGGAGCTGCTCCAGCAGGTGGCGCTCGGCCTCATCGTCGTCCCGCCGCTGGCGGCCATCTTCGGCCAGGTGGCGGACCTGCGGCGCACGCAGTCCCTGGGCTCCATCGGCATGACGCTGCAGGGGCTGGTGTGGCTGTTCCTCGCCTTGATGATAGGGGGTGCGGGGCTCGCCATCGTGCTGATTCCCTGGTACCTGCCGCTGACCGCCGCGTACCTGATGCGCTCGAAGACGGAGGACGAGAAGCCCGAATGAGCCGCGCCCGCCTCACCTCCCGTCCCGCGACCCGCGAGGACTGCGCGGCCATCGCCGCCATCTACAACGCCGGCATCGCCGAGCGCTCCGCCACCTTCGAGACGCGCCCCCGCACGCCCGAGGACATCGCCGGCTGGCTGGGAGGACGTCACCCCGTCATGGTCGTGGAGGAAGAGGGCCGCGTCGTCGCCTTCGCGTCCAGCAGCGCCTACAGCCCTCGCGAGTGCTACGCGGGCGTGGCCGACTTCAGCATCTACGTCGCCCCGGAGGCACGAGGGCGTGGGGCCGGGCGGCTCGCCCTCCAGTCGCTCCTGGAGGCCGTGGAGGCCGCCGGCTTCCACAAGCTCACCTCGCGCGTCTTCGCCACCAACACCCGCAGCCGCGCCATGCTGGCGGGCCTCGGCTTCCGCGAGGTGGGCCTCCACGAGAAGCACGCCCCGCTGAACGGCGTGTGGCAGGACGTCGTCGTGGTGGAGAAGCTGCTGCCCGCCACCCTCCGCTGAGCGCGTCCTACTTCACCTTGGGCTCCGGCCCGGACGGGGCGTCGAAGATGCCACGGTGGTTCTTGTCGAACGACTCCTTCACCCGCTCGGACGTCAGGCCCTTCATGTTGACGCCGACCTCGCCTCCGAACTTGAAACCTCCGGCCTCGAGCTCGGCGGAGACGCCGCCCCCGAACTCCGCCTTCGGCAGGTTGAGCTCCACGTAGGCCCCAGCCAGCTTGCCCACCTTGATTTCCAGCTTGCGGGTGCCGTCGCTGCTCTCGCTGAGCTCGGCGAATCCCGCGTCCAGCTTCGTCTCCAGCTTCATCTTCCCCGCCGAGTCGAGCATCACCTCGACACCCACGGGGCCGCCCTTCACCGAGAGCCCCGCCTCATCCTTCAGGTCCACCCTGCCGCGGGTGTCGAGCTGCAGCTCCCTGCTCACCTTGAAGCCCATGCGCGTGATGTCCCCCTTGGCATGGGCCTGGATGCCCGTGGGCCGCTCGCCCGCGAGCTCCAGTTCCCTGGCACGTACGGCCTGATAGGCCCGGTTGCGCGACACCGGATGGCCGATGCCCTCCTTCCACGCTGATTCGTAGCCCTTCCTCGCCGGATCCTTGCGGTCGATACCGAGGAGCTTCGCGTCGAGATACGCCTCTCTCGGCTCACCCAGCGCCTTCAGCTCCTCGAGGTTCTTCGCCGCGCCGGCGGCCTCGATGTACCGGTCGAGGTACGCCGAGTGGGCCCTGTAGAAGTCAGCGCCCACCTGGATGGCGTGCTGGTTCACCGCGTCCCGCATCGACTCCGGCAGCCTCGCGTCGTTGCGGAAGAAGTCGGGGACGGCCGGGTAGCCCAGCGGCCCCGCCGGAGCGTCACCCTTGCGCCGGTGGAGCATGCCCTTCGCCTCGGCCTGCTCCAGGAACGCCAGCCGCGCCTCCGGGCCCTGCTCCTTGACGTACGTGCCCAGCAGGCCGTCGCGCTCCATCCGCTCCAGCGCCCCACGGTAGGCCCCAGGTTGCAGCGTCCCGAGCGCCGTGTGGACCGCCTTCACGTCGCAGTCGGACACGGCCCAGTCCTGGAGGTTCCGCGTCAGGTGCGAGCGGACAGCCTCGTACACGTTGCCGGGCACTTCCGACGAGGACACCTGCCGCGGCCTTCCACCCAGCACCGCCAGCTCGCCCGCGGACATCGCCGGGCCCGAGGTGGCGGGTGCCGTTCCGGAAGCCGGAGCCTGGAGTGGGCGTCTCGGAGGCCCGTCCCAGGCGCGCACCTCATTGCGTGCGGCGGAGGCCGGGGCCTGGGCGTCCTTCGTTCGTGACGGGGCCGGCGCGGGGCCGGCCTCCGGGGTGGTGTCGATGGGAACAGGGGTGCTGCTGGATGAGTCGATACGGGGCATGGGCGCGCTCCGGTTGGGAACGCCCTGCCCGGTGCAGCGGCCGGACCAGCGCCAGGTCCTTGAGATAACAGCCCTGGCGAGACATCCGGGCGTCGCATGGCCCGGACGCGGGTCTCACGCACGGGACCCAGGAGCCCGCCCGCCGCTCCTGTCCGGTTTCCCCTGAAACACAGCGAGGACCGCGGCCTCACCGGCGCACGGTCCTCGCGTCACCTCGGCACCGCGGCGGAACTCAGAAGGTGTCCAGCGCGCGGCGGTAGTAGGCCTCGCGGCTCGCCATGCCGTTGTAGCCGCCGTTGATGCGGCGGGTGACCTCGCGGAAGTTGCCCGCGTCCGCGTAGGTGTTGAGGTTGCGCGACGACCAGTACCAGCCCGCGATGCGGAACGCGACGTCCGGGTCCTTGGCGCGCGTGGGGTTGCCCTCCAGGTCGATGCCCAGCGCATTGCCCGCGGCCCGGTAGTTGGCGCGGCCGGTG
Organism: Myxococcus sp. RHSTA-1-4; assembly: GCF_020037125.1. Lineage (GTDB taxonomy): Bacteria > Myxococcota > Myxococcia > Myxococcales > Myxococcaceae > Myxococcus. Next base: position 174,350 of record NZ_JAIQDG010000016.1, on the reverse strand, counting down.
AGCTGGATGGGACCACGGCCCTTGTAGCGCACGCCGTCTCCCGGCTGGGTGTTGCCCAGGTCCCTGCGTCCCTCGTACGCGGCGCCCGAGGCAATCTCCTCCATGTAACGGAGCTCGCCGCTCTCGTGCGCGAGCTGCGCCAGGAAGGCCGCCTTGCGCTGCGGCGTGGTGATGTTCGCCTCCGCCATCGCCTGGTTCAGGTAGGGCAGGTACTGCTCCGCCTTCGCCTGCGAAAGGTTCGGCATCACCCGGCGAAGCTGCGCCACCGTCACGCCGGCCGAGCCGCTCGGCGGCTTCGCCCCGCCCACCCCGCCCACCGGCGGCGGGTTCGAGGGCGGCTTGCTCGGCGTGCCACCGCCGGGAATCGTGAGCCGCTGCCCGACCTGGATGAGGTTCGGGTTGGAGATGCCGTTCGCCTGCTGGAGCGCGCTCACGGTGGTGCCGAACCGGCTGGCGATGCCGCTCAGCGTGTCACCCGACTTCACCGTGTACGTCTGGCCACCGGAAGAGGGCGGCGGGCTGCTCGGCGCCTGGGTGCCGCCCGCGCCCGGAATGGTGAGCTTCTGCCCGACCTGGATGAGGTTCGGGTTGGAGATGCCGTTGGCCTTCTGCAGCGCGCTCACCGTGGTGCCATACCGGCTGGCGATGCCACCCAGCGTGTCACCCGACTTCACCGTGTAGCTGGAGCCACCGGAGCTGGCGCGCGAGGTGGAGGAGGTCTTCGGAGCATCGAACCCGTCGACGATGAGCTTCTGGCCGACGTAGATCTTGTCCGGGTTGGAGATGCCGTTCGCCTTCTGCAGCGCGCTCACCGTCGTGCCGTAACGGGCGGCCAGCCCGGAGAGGGTGTCGCGGGAGGAAACGGTGTGAATCTTCGACACAGGGGGCTCCTGGGGGGAGGAGATGAAACGTGCCTGGATTTTCGCCCTGGCTGAGAAAGTGTTGCGTCGAGACAGCGCTTTTTGATTTCCGTGTCAGTCCACTCTCACTCAGCGTCCTGGGTGGAGGCCCGGAGGCGCGCCTCGAGCGCTCGAGCTTCATCCGTGTCCCTCAGCCGCACCAGCGACTGCACGTAGTACGCGAGCGCCCAGAGGTTCTCCTCGGGAATGGCGCCCTTCCAGGTCGGCATGGCCGCACCACCCACGCCGGCGGCGATGACCCGGTAGAGGTCCTCGCGCTGCCGCTCGGCCGTGTACGGAGCGCCCTCCACGTCCTCGCCCTCCGGCCACACCGTGCGCAGCGGGTGGAAGAGGAAGTCCGGCGGCAGCACCTTGGCCATGAGCGTGGGCTCGCCCTTCGCGTCGACCTCCACCGCGTGGTCCGAGTCCCTCTGCCGCGCGGTGTACGGGTCCGCCTTGGACAGGTCCACCTCGCGGCCCAGTGCCTTGCGCATCAGCGCGGCCAGCTCGGCGCGGGGCAGATACGAAACGTGGCAGCTCGCGCAGCCGGCGTTCCCCGCGCCCGCCACGTGGTAGACGACCTTGCCGCGCTCCACGGCCTCGGACTCGCGGCCCTTCCATGGGTCGGGTGACAGCGCCAGGGGCTGCCCGGGGGGTTCTTCCTTCCAGCGCGGGCTGAAGGTCTTCAGGTACTGCACCACCGCGTCCACGTCCGACTCGGGCACGTCCCACGCGAACATGGGCGTGCCGTGCAGCCCGCGCCGCAGCGTGCGCTTCAGCGCATCGTCCGTGGGCAGCTCGCCCGCGGCGACTCCGCCGAACTTGAAGAGGCCCTGGCGGAAGCTCCGAGGCACCGGCCGCATCCCCCGCCCCGCCGGGCCCTGCCCGTCTCCGCGCTCACCGTGACAGGACGCGCAGTAGTGCGTGTACACCGCGTGCCCGCGAGACAGCGTCGCCGCGGGAACCACGCGTCCGTCGGCGAGCTTCAGGGGCTCGAACGTGGGCGCGGGCTTCGAGCGGCAGGCGGCCACCGTGAGGACCACGGCCGTGAGCAGCAGGGCGCGAGGGCTCATGGGAGGTACACCGCCACGAAGAGGAGCAGCCACGTCACCGTCACGAAGTGCCAGCCGAGCGCATGCCGCCGCAAGGACTCCCGCGCGTCGCCGCCCCGCCACAGGCGCACGGCAGAGAAGAAGATGCCCGCGAGCACGGCGAGCATGTGCAGCACGTGCAGCGCCGTCAGCCCATAGAACGCGGAGGCAGACACGCCGTCCTCGGGGATACGCAGGTGGTGGTTCCACCAGGAGACGTGCGTCAGCCCGGCCTGCCCCGCGGCGAAGCTCCCGCCCAGCACCAGCGCCCCTCCGAGGACGAAGAGGAGCCGCCGCTGGCCCTCGGCTCCGAGGTACGAGGCTCGCGATGCCCGGTGGAGCCAGACGCTCCCCGCGATGAGCGCGAGCCCAGGCAGCGCGAGCAGCAACGGAGAGAGGGGCAGTGGCGGCCACGGCTCGCGCATCCGGTACCAGCCGACCGCGAAGGTCAGCGAGATGAAGAACATCGACCACGCGGCGAGGCCCAGGGCCGTGCCGAGCCAGGCTGTGGTCCCCTCTCGGGAATGATGATCGACGGAGGATGGCTCGGAATGGCTGGTCATCGTGATGTGGGGGAACGCGCCGACGTACGCGCCATGATGTACCAGCGGCAGACCGTCCCGACAAAGCGGACGGGGCCGACTGCTCTCCCGAGGAGTGAGTTCGAATGAGTTCCAGGGGCATGACACTCCAGCGCGCCATACCACCCGGGTGGTAACTGGGTTGCGTTGGCCGACCTCGCCCCCGAGCTTATTGATGTGTCAGCGAGCAACCGCTTCGCGATTGCTGCGCGAGCACCGACACCCCATCGGGGAAGGAGAAGCAACGTCATGGCGAAGGTAGGAGACCGGTTCGAGACTGGCGGCACGTGCGATACCAGCGGCATCTACGCCTTCGATGGCTACACGAATGGAACGATGACGCCCAGCCCGACTCCGGGTGAGCTGCGCATCACGGTCAGCAAAGGGGAGCGATTCCCTCCTGTCAGGTCATCGGGGAAGGCCGCCTACTGGAAGCTTGAGCGCCTCGGTTAGGCCCACGCTCGCCGCACGGCATGCAGCAGGTCTTCCGTGCCGTGCGGCACCAAGCCGCAGCTTCACGTGATGCCACCCACGGTGGGCATACGACCGATGTCCGCGCACTTCGCATCCACCGTGGCCGGCTCCGCCACCGCGGCGTCCGGCAGCGGCTCCGCCTGTCCAATCCAGTCCCGGCCCAGCCGCGCGAGCACCTCCGGCTGGGACAGCGCGTGGGGCCCGTGCAGCACCACCGGCACGGAAGCGAAGTTCCCATCGGGTGGCGGGCTCGGCGCGCACGTCCATTCGAGCGTCCCCACCTGCCACGGGTTCGGCTCCGCCACCCGGCCGCGCCACAGCGTCCAGACCAGGTTCACCACGAACAGCACCTGCGCCGCCCCGAGCAGGAACGCGAACGCCGTCGTCCACTGGTTCAGCGGCAGCAGGTGCTTCAGGTACGTGTACTGGTACGGGTCATACAGCCGCCGCAGCTGTCCCGCGTACCCCGCCGCGAGCTGCCCGCCGAACACGCCGAGGAACAGCACCGCGCTCGACAGCACGTGCGCCTTCGCGAGCCCCTCGTGCATCGCCCGGCCGAACATCTTGGGGAACCAGAAGTAGAGCCCGGCGAAGACGCCGAGGAAGCTCGCCGCGCCCATCGTCAGGTGGAAGTGCCCCACCACCCACAGCGTCCCGTGCAATGGCACGTCCGTGGCCACGGACCCCAGCGCCAGCCCGGTGATTCCTCCCAGGCCGAACACCACCATCGCCCCCAGCGCCGCCAGCATCGGCGCCGTCAGCCGCACGCTGCCTCGCCACAGCGTCATCAACCAGTTGAGGAACATCACCTCCGCGGGAAGGGAGATGAGCAGCGTCAGCACCATGAACGCGCGCCCGAGCACCGGTGACATTCCACTCGTGAAGAGGTGGTGCGCGTAGACGAGCCCACTCAGCGCCGTCACCGTCCCCATGGCCCCCGCCGTCAGCCGGTAGCCGTGCGCGGGCTTGCGGCTGAAGAAGGCCACGAAGTCACCCACCATTCCCCAGGCGGGGAGAATCAGGATGTAGACCTCCGGGTGGCCGAACAGCCAGAAGAGGTGCTGGTACACCACGGGGTCGCCGCCACCGCCCACCGCCGCCGCGCCCGCCATGAAGAACTGCGTGCCCAGCAACCGGTCCATCAGCAGCAGCGCCGTGGCCGCCGCCAGCACCGGCACGAACAGCACGTTCAACACCGAGGCGAAGAACAGCCCCCACACCGTCAGCGGCAGCCGGCCCCACGTCATCCCCGGCGCCCGGCACCGCACCACGGTGACGACGAAGTTCAGCCCGTAGAGGAACGCCGACGCCGCCGCGCACAGCACGGCCACCGTCACCAGCGTCTGCCCCAGGCCCGGAGTGAAGGCGGGTGTGGACAGCGGCGGGTACGCCGTCCAGCCCGCGCTCGCCGGGCCCAGCCGCACGGCGAACGAGGCCAGCACCAGCACTCCGCCCACCGCGTAGACCTGGTAGCCCAGCGTGGACAGTCGAGGGAACGCGAGGCCTCGCGCGCCGATGGCCAGCGGCAGGACGAAGTGCCCCAGTGCGCCGAAGAGCAGCGGCGTCACCGCGAAGAAAATCATGATGAGGCCGTGCATCGTGAACACGGCCGTGTACGCGGGCGGTGTCAGCGCGCCGCGCGACTCGGGCAGCGCCCACGCCAGCCCCGGCACCGGCTGCCCCGGCCATGCCCACTGCCAGCGGATGAGCAGCGCCAGCAGCCCGCCGAAGAGCAGGAAGCCGAGCCCGCTCCAGAGGTATCGCCGCGCGACGTCCTTGTGGTCCGAGGAGAAGAGGCTCACGGCGCCTTCCACTCCCAGCCCCACCGGGCCGCGCTGTCGTCCGCGTCGTACGCCTGCACGGCCTGCCGCCCCGCCTCGCGCAGCCAGGCGGCGTAGGACGCCGGTGACATAGCCTGGAGCACGCCGCGCATCTTGTAATGGCTGGTGCCGCAGTGCTGGAAGCAGGCCACCTCCCACGTCCCCTCACGCGCGGCCTGGAACCACGTCTGATTCACACGGCCCGGAATCGCATCCAGCTTCACGCGGAAGTGCGGCAGCGAGAAGCCGTGCACCACGTCCGTGGACACGAGCTGCACCCAGACGGGCACTCCCACGGGGACGCGCAGGTCGTTCCACGTCACCACGTCGTCCGGAGTGCCGAAGCGGCCGTCCTCGCCGGCATGGCGCGCTTCCCAGGACCACTGGTGCGCGTTGATTTCAATCCGCACCGTGCGCGGGTCTTCCGCGGGCACGTGGAAGTTCCACAGCACGTCCCGCAGGTAGCCCTCCGAGCCGAGCAGCAACGTCCCATCCACCACCACGAAGGCCCCCAGCGCGAGGCTCAGTACCCACGCTCGCGAACGCCGCGTTCCTCCGTCGGGCGCGGCCCGCTTCGCGCCGCGGAAGCGCCAGACCGCCAGCACCAGCCACCCGAGCACCACCGCCGCCAGCACCGCGTCGAAGCGGTGGCTCCATGCGAGCAGTGCGTCGATGCGATGCCCGTGCGCGCTCGCATCCTCGGGGAGCGCCAGCGTCCACGCTCCGGGCGGTGTGCCGGTGGAACCGGACGTGACAGGCTGTGCCTTCACTGTCGCTCCTCACGCGCCGCGCGCCGCACCGCCCAGATGCCCAGGCCCACGAGCAGGAACGGCGCGAGCACCAGCCCGCCCAGCAGCAGGACCGAGCGCACGGGCGACTCCGGTGCCCGCACCGCGCAGGCGGGACATGCGAGCACTTCCGCCGGGAGCAGGAAGAGGAACACCACGAGGAACGAGCCCCCTACGGGGAACGCCGTCCCGGCCCTCGCGGCCCGAGGGCGAAGGGCCATGTCACGGCCGGAGGTGGAGCGCTCGCCGGGCATTTCCACCTCCCGGCTAGCACGCGGCCCCGGTCCCCTCAAGACACGGACACTCGCGGCTCCCTGATGCGCAGGGGCTCGCGGAGTCGCCGCGCGGGCCCCGGAAGCCGCGGCGGCCAGTGAGCCGTGCTTCAGCGGGAGCCTCGCGGCTGCCGCTGCATGACTCGGGGCATGGAGGCGAGGTTCAAGCGGCTCGTTCGCGCGACGGAGGAGGGAATCGTACGATGCGCCTGGAAGCCGCCGCTGAATGCAGGGTGGTGCCGTACGTCCAGGACTCGAGGGAGCGCTCATGGCCAATGATGAAGGGAGGGACAGCATGCGCGGGTGGAGCCCTCTGCCGGTCATCCTGGGCTGCATCCTGCTGAGCACGGGAGCCTGGGGCCAACCCGCCGATGCGGGAGTTCCGAGCCCCCCTGAGTCCCTGGATGCCGGGCAGCCGTCCCCTGGAGCCCTGGGCGCATCCGGCGTTCCTGATGCCGGGCAGACGTCTCCTGGAGCCCTGGGCGCATCCGGGGCTCCGGATGCCGGGCAGACAGCTCCAGGCAGCTTGGTCCCTTCCGTGACTCCCGACGCCGGGCTGCTGAACCCAGGGCAGGTGCAGGTGACGCTGCATGGAGTGCCCGTCACGGTGACGGCGTCCTCGGTGTTGGTGGATGCGAAGGCGCCCGGCCGCTACGGGCCCGCCAACCTGCTGGACGAGGACCCCGGCACCCTCTGGGCGGAAGGAGCGAAGAGCACCGGGGCCGGGGAGTGGGTGGAGCTGAGCTTCCCACCGGATACGCCGGTGCATGCCTTCCTGGTGACGCCGGGCAACCCGAAGTCCGCGAAGCTCTACAAGGCCAACGCGCGTCCGAGGAAGGTCCGGTTGGACCTGAGGCTCCACGACGGGCGCAGGATGGGCTACGAGCTCGACTTCCCCCGCGACTTCCCGGCCGGTGGCGCCATCTACGTGAGCTACGAGCGCCAGTTCGCCGTGAAGTCAGCGCGGCTGACGGTGCTGACGGTGTGGCCCGGAAGCCGGTACCGGGACCTGTGCCTGGGCGGCTTCGTCCCGGTGTTCCGAGGCCCCTGGGAACGCTACCTGAAACCATTCCTGGGAGAGGGGCGCGAGCTGGCTCCCACCCTGGCGAAGTTCATGGAGGACCCAGGCGACGTTGTCGATCTCCTGCCACCGAAGACAAGCGGTGTGGCCGCCTGGTTGCGGACCTACCCGGAGGTTCCTCATAGCGGACGTGTGCCTTCGCCCGTGGAGGAGTTCGATCTGCTCAACGGCCCTTCACGTGAATGGAACCGCTACCGAAGGGACCTCGACAGGGCTGCTGCCGGTGCGTCGCACCAGAGTGAGCTGTTCCGTCTCCTTCCTGAACCCGATGGAAGGGGCTACGTGTTCGCCCCCATGGGCCCTCCCAAGGGGCCAGACTCCTACTCGAACTTCCGGGTCCACTGGGCACGGGTCGAGGACGCGTGGCGCGTGGTGGAATTGGACGTGACCTACCGGGAACAGACCGCCGACGACTAGGGGCCCCACTGTGTCTTCGGGCCCACGACTACCTACCCGGCGAGCCAGCAGCAACTTTCGGTGACTTGCCTTTGTTCGACGCCGACTTGGAAGGGGGCTTCTTCGCGGGCTTGGGCGCCAGAGGCGGCGCATCTTCGGGGAAGAGCGTATTCCAGTCGCGCTCGCCCAGCTTCGCCACGAACGACTCCATGTTGGCCCGCGTCGTCTCCGCCAGCATGTAGTCGAACGTGAAGCCGCACGTGCCGAAGTCACAGGGCTCAAGCCGGTCTTTGAAGAACGCATCACGCCTTCTTTTGATGTGTCTGGTGTGCTCGTCCTGCACCCAGGCGTCCCTGACCTCGGTGAGCTTCATTCGCAACTCCTCCAGGCCTTTGTCGAGAGCCCCCTTGAGCGTCTTCTCCAGCGCCTTCTCGAAGGCCTTCTTCTCCCTCGTCGGCTGGGGCGCTCCTCCTCCGGCTGCCGTCTTGACGTTCTCCTCGAACAGCAGTGCCTCGATCATCTTCTGGCGCGTAAAGCTCTTGAGCAGCTCGAAGTTGCTGGCGCTGTCGTAGCTCGGGTTGGGGAAGACCTTCTGGAAGACGCCTCGCACCTGTTTGTCGAAATCATCCTGAGTGACGCTCTCGTCGAGGAGTTTCGTGGCCGTCTCCACGAGCTTCGGGTCAGGGGCGGGCTGTGGAGTGACGGCCTTCGGGTCAGGTGCGGACGGCGTGGCGGCGTCCGTGCTGGTTGCCGGAGACAGAGCGGCGTCATCCGTGGCCGGCGTGGACTCGGCGGGTTCAAGCGGTGGCGGTGGAGCGAAGGCCTTCGTGACCGCGTCCCTGGCCTCTTCGGCGAAAGCAGTGGGAAGTTTGAGGAGGAAGGTGCTCATCATCGAGCCGATGCCCTTCTCGACATCCGCCACCGTGAGCTCCGCGCAACAGCTCGCCTGCCGTGACGGGCACTGGGCTCGCTTGGACAGCATGGCCAGCCGCAACAGGTCGCGGAAGTCCTGGGGCGAGCGGAAGACCTGGCACCCCTCGGAGAAGTCGTTCACCTCGCGGCCGCGCCGCCAGGAGCCTCTCTCTCCGTCCACCGAGCGGTGGATGTTGGTGCCGCTGGCGGTGCCGAAGGTGACAATCACTTCGTTCGCCGTCAGCCGCAGCGTCCTGGGCGGTGGTGGGGTAGGAGGAACCTCCGCCGGAGGGGGCGCGGCTGGAGCGGTGGTGGGAGCCGCGGTGGTGGGGGCCGTGGCTGACGGTGGCGACAGCGCCGGAGGGAGCGGCGGAGGCTTGAAGGCGAGCTGGAGGCCCCACTTCATCGGGGACGCGTCATCTTCCATCACCTCCAGGTGGGACACCGCGTTTCCTTCCACCTCGAAGTCCTGCGTCTCCGCGCCGCTGGCGTCCTCGAGCCGGATGAACCTCTCGGTGGCATTGATTTTCGGCTTCACCTTCGGGTTCCCGCTGACCAGCAGGTCGAGCGCCGCCCGAGCCTGTTGCTTACGGACTTCGGCGATCTCCGCCGCGTAGGTCTCGATTCTGTGGGCCGTGAGCTTGCTCGCCACGGCCTTGTTGAAGGCCACCTTCTCCTTGGAGGTCTTCCTCGGCATCGTCTTGCCGAGCTCCTCCTCGAACTTCTCGCGCAGCGTCTTCTGGGCCTCGGCGTCTTTCTCGGCGAAGGGGGCGCAGATGGCCGCATCCGTACGTGCTTCGTACGCGGCCTGCGCGGCGTTCAGGAAATCGGAGACGGGGTAGCGCCGCCGGGCGGGAATCGTGCCTCCGATGAACTGCAGCGCGGCGTACGAAGTGGGCGGGTTGAGCGAGCCCTTGTGGAGACCCACCCGGTAGTACCCGTTATAGATGCCGGGGGCGATGGCCCCCACGTCGTTCGGGAGCAGGGTGACGTTGTCGAAGTCAGGCAGCTTGCTGCCCTCGGCGTCCTTCAGGGAGGGCTTGTCCTTGTCGTAACCCGGCTCCGTGGTGATGGGGAAGACGAGCACCCGCCAGTGCTTGCACACCGGGCACGAGACATCCACGCCGGGAAGCGGCCAGTTCTTCGGGGGTGCCCAATCCTTCTCCAAGAGCACCGCGTCCACGTACGCCTGCGCGTCCTTCAGGTTCTCCGCGCGCAAGCCCTCGGCATCGAGGACGGTCTTCTCCCCCTCCTTCAGCAGGGCCGGGTCGTAGAGCACGACGAGCAGGTCATCGAACCGGTTGGAGAGGGAGCGCTCCCGGCGCAGGCCCACGAGCTGGAGTGTGAGCGGGTTCGTCCGCAGCAGCTCCAGCTCCTCGTCGTCCTGCAGGTGGAACTTCTGGTTGCCCGGGTCCACCTTCTTCTGCTTCCGCAGGCTCTCGCTCGCGAACTGCCTCAGCAGTCCCACCGCGCAGTCCGAGCACTGCGTCTCGCTCAGCGTCGCGTGGTGCGCCCGGTTCTCCGGCGCCGTCGCGACGGCCGCCTTCTTCTTGGGCTTGTCCTGCTTCGGAGCGTCCTTCGCTGCCTTCTTCTTGCTCGCCTTGGCTGCCATCGGTGCCTCTCGAACGGACGGGTTCAGCTCCCGTGCAGCTCCTCGAGTTTCCGGAGGGTCTCCGCGTCCAGGCGGCCGGTGACCTCCAGGCCGCTCTGGTGCTGGAAGGCGCGGATGGCGCTGCGCAGCTCCAGCGTCATCCTCCCCGTGGGCTCCAGCACATAGCCCAGGTTGATGAGCCGGGCCTCGGCACCGGAGACGCCGTCGTCCGGGGTGTCCTTCATGGGGCGCAGCGTCCCCAGCTCCAGCTCCCAGCACTGGCCCTCGCACTCCAGCTCCACCTGGCTCACGCTGAAGGGGACCATCTCCTCCAGGCAGCCCGCGTCATCCGTGTTCCCCTCGATGACCTCCTGCTCGAAGGTGAGCAGGTAGGACCTGCCGGAGAGCGGCGCCCCTTCCGCGTCCGTCAGCGCGAAGCGCAGGTATCGGCCCGGCGCCTTGACGGTGAACGTGTGGCTCCTGCCGGTGACGAGGTTCGGCTTCTGCTTCGGAGTGCCCTTGTCCGGGATGACGACGGTGTCCCCCGGGTAGAGCACATTCGGATTCGGGCGCTTCTGACGCAGCTCCGCGTTGTCCGGGTGCTCGTAGAGCCGCTTGAAGTCCGCGAAGCCATGGCGCCGCGCGATGAGCAGGAAGCACTCGCCCTGCTTCACGACGTGAGTGGTTGGCATCTCTTCCCCCTCCGGTGACATCCCCGGGCAGCTCCCCCGCTGCTCCAACGAATGCTAGCTCACGAGGGTGACCAGCAGGGAACGGGCCGTCTCGCCCCCCGGAAAGCGGGCTTCGGCATTTCTTCCCAGGCCCTGCCGCCGCACGGAGCACCGGGGCCCAAGAGCGGGCAGGAACCCACGCGCACGTCCGCCAGGCGCACCGGCCATGCGGAAGACCCGCGGGTCCAGTCCATGACCAGCTCCTCCCGGCCCGCCTGCCCTCAAAGCGGTCATGCGCCGCCTACATCTCTGGAGTAGCCAGGATGTCGCGGGAGAGCGGGCCGTGCTTGTGCCGCCCCCCGCCTTCCGTTACCTCGGGGCCCCATGACCGCCGAATCCACGCTCCCGGCCCGCCCGGCCCGTCTCACCCAGCGCCCCGGCTTCTGGGGCGGCCTCGCCGTGTTCATGCTCGGCATCGCGATCGCCTCCGGCGCCACCCTGCTGCGCGGCCGGAGCGAGCCGCTGCCCCAGCTCGGCGCCCTCCCGGAGTTCTCCTTCACGCGCCACGACGGCCAGCCCTTCGGCAGCGCGCAGCTCCGGGGGCGGCCCTACATCGCCAACTTCATCTTCACGCGCTGCCCCACCATCTGTCCCGCCTTCACGCGGAAGATGGCCGGCGTGCAGGAGCGCACCGCGCACTTCGGAACCGGGCTCCAGCTCGTCTCCTTCTCCGTGGACCCGAAGTACGACACGCCCGAGCGCCTCACCGAGTACGGCCAGCGCCACGGCGCCGACTTCGCCCGGTGGAGCTTCCTCACCGGCGACTACGAGCAGCTCAAGGACACCATCGTCCACGGATTCAAGATCAGCATGGGCCGCGAGGCCGGCGCCCCCGAGGATGACCTGCTCTCCATCTTCCACGGCACCCACTTCGTCCTCGTGGACCGGAACGGTCAGATTCGCGGCTACTACGACAGCGCGGACAGCGATTCCACCGATCGGCTCATCCGCGACACCGAGCGACTGGCTCGCGAGGAGCGCTGAGCGAAGCGGGGGCGGACTCGCGGACCCAGGCGTCCCGGCCAGCACCAGCGGAGCCTCCGTCTCACCGCGCACGGCTCCCCGGACGCACTCCCGGACCTGGGCGTCCGTCCCGCCAGCACCGGCGGCGTCCCACCGCCACACCGCGCCCCCGGGCATGGCAGGGGAGAGACGGGCGGCCTCGATCGCGCCCCGCTCAGCACCGGCGGCGCCCACCACCGCCTTGCCCCGCACACGCTCACGGAGTGCCGGAAGGGGCGAGGGGCGGCCTCGGTCGCGCCCGCTCAGCACCAGCGGCGCCCACCACCGCCTCACCACGCACTCGGCCCCCGGAACGCCGGGAGATTCGGGCGCTCCCGAGCGTGCCGCGACGTGCGAGAAGGCGTCCTCCCTCTCCGGGGTGTACCGCGCGCGCCACCCGGAACGCCGGGCGCCCCGAGTGAGTGCCGCGACGCGAACGGCGGCTGTCCTCTCCGGGGCTCACCACGCACGCATCCGCCGGGACGCCAGGCGCCCCGAGCGAGTGCCACGACGCGGACGGCGGCTGTCCTCTCCGGGGCTCACCACGCACGCATCCGCCGGGACGCCGGGCGCCCCGAGCGAGTGCGGCGACGCGGACGGCGACTGTCCGCTCCGGGCTCACCACGCACGCATCCGCCGGACCACCGGGCGCCCTCGAGCCCGTGCCGTGACGCGCGCGTACGGCGCCCGCCCTCCCGGGGACGACCGGGGCCGCCAGCCGCCGCGAGCCTCCGTGCCCCGCAACGCCGGAGGGCCGGCCCCGCACCTTCGCGGGAGACCGGCCCTCGGGCTTGCTGCTCTGTCGCGCCAGGGGCGCGAGCGCTCACTCCACGAAGCGGGCGTGGTTCTGCGCGATGATGTTCTGGAAGTTCTGGAGGCCGATCGGGTTGTTCGTGAACGCACCGACCTTGTCCGCCGCCGACTTCACGGACTGGGCAATCTTGGTGATGTCCTCCAGCTTGGGGGCCAGCTTCGCCAGGAAGCCGAGGCCGCCCAGGGGGCCGGAGCCCAGCAGGGACGACGCGCCCTGCTTGATGAGGTTCTCGGCGATGGGGCCCAGGAACTTGCCCACGAACGGGAGCTTGCCGACCTTCTCACCCACGAACTTCGCGATGGGGTCCGTCAGCGCGCTGATCGGCTTCTGCAGGAACTCCATCGCCTTGCCAGCGATGTTCGCGATGCCGCCAGCGACCTTGCTGACCGTGCTCGCGACCTTGCCAATCGTCTGGGTGACCTTGCTGAAAGCCTTGGCTACGCCGCCCATGGTAGTGCTCCTTCGATATCTGGAAGTTTGAGGAAGTTTTGTGCCGGAGATGAAGCTCAAAGGGATTCTCGGAAACCCGGCGGAATTGTTTCGTGCTGATTTATCAGCCGGAATTTTTTTCCCCGGCACATCCCCTCGGGCACCGAGTTACGCGCGGTTACCGCCGCCGCCGCCGCCCCGCTTGAGCTGATCCTGCAGGGCCTTCTGCGCGGCGGGGTCCTGCGGACCGGTGGGGGCCTGCCCCTGGGGCGCCGTCAGGGAGGGCTTGCCGGCGCTACCCGCGCCCCCCTGGGTGAATTTTGACGCCTCGAAGTCGGGAGGCGACCCGGGCAGCTCGCCCTTCATCCCTTTGATGAGGATGTTGGCGGCCTCCTCGGCGGACATGGGGGTGAAGCCGTTCTTGCGCAGCTCCTCGTCGGAGACGACGGCGACCTCGGCCTCCTTGTCCTTGTCCTGCGCGTACTTGAGGACCAGCTCCACGTAGTCCTCGAGCTCCATGCTCACGGCCTGGGCAATCTTCTTGGTCTCCGGGTCCTTGAGCAGCTCCGCGCGAACCACTTCGATGGGCCGCTTGAGACCCCGCTTCGGCTTGGCGGCGTTTTCCTGCGTCATGTCTCGCTCCGGGAAAGGGAGGAAAGGGCTATGAGCCGACTCTAGCTCAGATTTCCCGGCTCACACATTCCCCCCCTGGTCCGGGCCGGAAACCCGGGCCAGCGCGCGCTGATACATCTCCAGGTCCCCCGGAGAGAAGAGAACCACCGTCACCTTCTCGAGCTGGGGCAGCCGCGCCAGCGCCGCCTGGATTTCACGCAGGGCGATGGGCGCGGCCCGGTCGATGGGGAAGCCATACGCGCCGGTGGAGATGGAGGGGAAGGCCACCGAGCGCAGCCCGTTCGCTTCCACCAGGGCGAAGGCACTCTTGTAGCAGCGCGCCAGCACCGCCTCCTCGGCCTGATTCCCGCCCCGCCACACCGGGCCCACGGTGTGGATGACGTAGCGCGCGGGGAGCCGGTAGCCCTTCGTCAGCCTCGCCTGGCCCGGGGGACAGCCGCCCTGGGCGTGCAGGGTGCGGCACTCGGCCAGCAGTTCCGGGCCGGCGGCGCGGTGGATGGCGCCGTCCACGCCCCCGCCTCCCAGCAGCGAGCTGTTGGCGGCATTGACGATGGCGTCCGCGGCAACCTTCGTGATGTCTCCCTGGACCAGCTCCAGCTTCACGATTCCTCCTCGCGTGGATGCGGCGCTCCCTCGGACGGCACGCTGGCGCACCGGCTGACGGATGGCACCGGGCCCGCGGTGCCGCTTCACCCCGGTGGCCGGGTGACTACCTTTGACGGCAACCGCAGCACCCCCGGGAAGCGAGGAGCGACATGGACAGGTCCAAGCGTGGGCTGGTGGACACGGTGAAGCGAGTGGCCTTCCGGGCCGGCACCCGCGGCGCGCGGGCCCTGGTGGAGGGCGCGGTGTTGACCGCCCGCACCGTGGATGCCCTCCAGGCCCGGCTCTGCGGGACGCACGCCGCCCAGCACGCCACGGCGGCCCGGGGAGGCTCCGCCCCCTCCACCACGGAGCTGCGTCGCGCGGCCGTCCCCCCTCGCGGCGTCATCGAGAGCGGCCGGCCGATGAAGCCCGCCACCACGCGCCGCAAGTCACCGGCCCGCACCGCCTCCGCCGTGGAGACGACGGGCCGCAAGAGCCTCCCCTCTCGGGCCCCCGCCGCGAAGCGGGGCACCCCGAGGACACCCCCGGTCAAGGTGAAGCGCGGCCAGAAGCACCGCCACTGAGCCCGGCTTCAGCGCGCCACGTTCCTCGACGCCGCCGCCTTGCGCGAGATGGAGGCGACCGTCTTCCGCTTCGGGGCGATGCGCGTCACCGTCCCGGGCTTGCGCGAGTCGAGCGCCGCGCGCGCCTTCTCCTCGGCCGCCTTCGCCGCCGCGACCTTCGCCGCGAGCTGCTCGGCCTGCACGGCCCAGCGCCGCTTCAGCAGCTCGCGCAGGCCGTCCTGCTGGAGGTCCACCTGCGCCTGGTGCAGGCGGTAGTGCAGGTCCTCGCGCAGCGTGCCGCGCGCCAGCGCCGCATCCGCCGCGCCGGACAGCCCCACCACCACCTTGGGCCGCTCCTCCTGCATCTGCAGGCAGCGCAGGATGGCGAACTGCGCCTCGCGCCCCAGCTTCGCCACGTCGGGGATGAACACCACCCCGTTGGGCTGCCGGAGCGCTCCGGGCAGGTCCGCCGCCTGCTTCACCTCCACCAGCTCCACGTCGAAGTTGCGGGCCGCCTCCTGGGCCCAGGAGCGGCGCTCATCCTCCGTACCGCCATGGATGAGCAGCGACGAACGGTTGCAGACGAGCTCTTCTTCACGATAACCGCGCGGTGTCACCGGATGACCCCCTGCTGTCTGGAAAATCGTGCTTGCAGGGGAGTCTAACGCCCCAGGGGGTCCTGCGTTCAACGGGCGAGGCGTCCCTTCGGGTCGGTCGGCTCGCGCCGCACCTGAAAGCCCTTTCATGTGGACACGGGTGCGCCACCCTCCAGGCAGGGCCCCCGCGCTCAGGTCGCGGGCACCACCATGACGGGCCGGCGGCAGCGCGCCACCAAATCACGGGCCACCGTGCCCTTGAGGGCGTCCGGCTCCCGTGAGGGCTCCGGCGGGAGGCCCATGCACACCAGGTCCACCCCCTCGCGCTCGGTGGCCTGGCAGATGGCCAGCGTCACGTCGTCTCCGGAGACGCCCTCCACGCTCCAGCGCACCGCCTGCGCGCCCTCGTCGTGCGGCACCAGCCCCCAGAGCCGCTGGAGCACGCCGTCTCTCGCACGCGCGGGCTCGGGCAGCACGCCGTAGTGGTCCTGGAAGCCCACATCGCTCACCTTGCGACGGTGGACATGGAGCAGGTGCACGCGGCCGCCGGGCCCCACCAGCGAGCGCGCCTGGGAGATGGCCCGCGCGCTGGCCTCGGAGAAGTCCACCGGCACCAGCACGCTGCGAGGGGGCGTGGCCGGGCGCGGCTCGCGCAGCGAGGGCGGCACGCACACCACGGATTGCTCCGCGTGCCGTAACACGCCCGCGGACACCGAGCCGTGCCACAGCCGCCCCAGCCCGCCGCGCGCGTGCGTGCCCACCACCAGCAGGTCCACCCGGCGCGCGTGCGCCACGTGCAGCAGGTGGTCCGAGGGCCGTCCGAAGCCCGGCTCCAGCACCACCTCCACGCCGCCCTCGCCCATCAAGTCACCAACATGCTCGCGCACCTCGCGATGCAGCACCCGCTCCACCGCCGGGTCCAGCACCTCCATGCCCCGCACCGACGAGTCCAGCACCTCCACGTGCACGGGGGTGTGGATGCCCAGCCGCTCCCGCTCCTCCAGCGGCGAGCACACGTAGGTGGCCAGCACGTCGCACGGGCCCACCCGGCGCAGCTCGCGCAGGAACGTCACCGCGGCATCGGTGGTGACCGAGCGCGGGTCCACGCCCACCATCACCAGCAACCGCCGCCGGCCGCGCACCCAGTCCACCAGCGCCGTCTCGCGCCGCACCGCCAGCACCGGGGCGCAGCCGTGCCGCGCCAGCCGCTCGGGCATGGAGGCCCGCCGCCACGCCGAGGTGCGCCAGCTCCCCGACGCCACCACCACCCACCGCGCGTGCTGGCACTCGTCCTCGCTGAGCACCTCGTCCGCCGAGGCGGCGGGGCGCGGGAGCGGCCGCACCACTCCCGCGACGGGCCTCAGCCGCTCGCTCTCCCCTTCCAGGTACCGGGGGAAGGCAGACGGCGGGACGCCCGCCTCGCCGGCGAGGGGCTCACCTTCCACGACGCCCAGCAGGAGCAGGGGCTCGCCCAGCTTCCCGGCCAGGGTCGCCGCCACGTTCGCCGCCTCCTGGGACTCGGGGGAGAGGTTCGTTGCGCAGACGATGGCCATGGCCGCCCTCCTTCGACGGGTGGACGCGTCACCCGTGAGAGAACAGATGGACATCGCACCGCCAGGCGGCGGGCCCCTCCTTCACGCTGGCCTGCTCCAGGGCCCGCCATCCGGCACGGACTGGCTCGCTCCCTCGCTCGCCGGCCCGGGGGCGGCCGTCACTTCACCGGCGCCGCTGCGTGGCCGTCGGTGTTGGTGTGGTCCTGCTCCTCGCCGCTGCCGCCCCGGTCGTCGCTCTTGCCGAGGGTGGCCAGGAAGAAGCGCTCGCCGTTGCTGGTGTAGCGGTACGGCCGCCCCCACGGGTCCACCGGCAGGGACGGCAGGTACTTCGGCACCAGCAGCTCCCGCAGGTCCGCCTCTTCCGGGAGCGTGTTCCCGTCCGCGCGGTAGCGCTCCAGCGCGTCCTGCAACACCGCGAAGTCCTGGTGGATGCGCTCGGTGTGCACGGCCTTCGAGCGCGTGAAGGCCGCCACGAGCACCGCCACGATGAGAGCCAGCGCGAAGACCAGCCCCACCCAGAGGATGGGGGAGCGGCGGGAGGGCGGAGGCAGGGTGTCGGCGGTGGAGCTCATGGGCCCGGCCTTATAACGCGCGGTACAGCGGAACGGGCTGCTGCTTTCCCTTCAGCCGCACCGGGGGCAGGTCCTCGAAGGCCGTCTCGTTGGCGTTCACCAGCTCGCGGGTGCGCTCGCCTACCAGGATTTCGCCCGGCCCGGCCAGCGCGCACAGCCGCGCGGCCACGTTCACCGCGTCGCCGATGCAGGTGTACTCGGCGCGCACGGTGCTGCCGATGTTGCCGGCCACCACCACGCCCGAGTTGATGCCGACGCCCAGCTCCAGCACCAGCGGCCGGCCCTCGCGCCCGTTGGCGGCCCACTCCGCCTCGGCCTCGATGCGCAGGTCCGCCATGGCGTCCATCATCATCTTCGCGCACTGGAGCGCGCGCAGCGCGTCGTCCGTGCGGGCCACCGGCGCGCCGAACACCGCCATCAGCCCGTCGCCCAGGAACTTGTCGAGCGTGCCGCCGCAGGTCAGCACCGCGTCCGACAGCCGCCCGAGCACCTGGTTGAGCACACCCACCACCTGCTCCGGCGGCAGGCTGTCCGCGAGCCCGGTGAAGTTGCGGATGTCGGCGAAGAGCAGCGTCACCTCGCGCTTCTCGCCGGTGAGCACCACCGCGTCCGCGCTCTTGAGGATTTCGTCCACCACCGCGTCGGAGGTGTAGCGCGCGAACAGCTTGCGCATGCGCTCCGTCTCGTCGGTGCGCCGCACCACGCTCTCGATGCGCGCCGCCAGCTCGTCCATGGACGCGGACTTGTTGACGTAGTCGTCCGCGCCGGCGCGCAGGCCGCGCACGCGCTCGGCCTCGCGGTCATTGGCGGTGAGGATGATGACGGGCACGCCGCGGCTGGGGCCCTCCTTCAGCCGGCGGCACAGCTCCACGCCGTCCAGGCCGGGCATCTCCAAATCACTGAGGACGATGGCCGGCTGCAGGCGGCCCATGCCCTCCAGCGCCTCGAACGGGTCCTGGAAGCAGAGGACCTCGTAGCCCAGCGCCACCAGGCCCTCCTGCACGAAGGCGCAGGCCAGGGGGCTGTCGTCCACCACCACCACGCGGCGGCGGCCGTCAACGAAGGGACGCGGAGCCTCCTGGCGCCCGGCGATGCGGTTCTGCAGGCTGAGGCCTTCGTAGATCTGCTTGTAGGTGCAGTGGCCGAGCTCCACGAGGATTTCGCCCAGCTTGCGGCCGTCGCGGCGCTGGCGGGCGAGCGCCTCCTCGAGCTGCGCGAGCGTCACGTACTTGAGCCCCACCAGCAGCTCGCCCAGCGCGGGCTGCAAGGGGCTCTTGTCCTGGTGAAGCCCGAGCGCCTCGCCCAGCGCGTCCTGAATCTGCTCCCGCGTGACGTAGCCCAGGGAGATGAGGGCCTCGCCCACCCGCTGACCGGTGAGGGCCTGGAGGGCAAGGGCCTCCTGCACCTGGCTGGGCGTGACGATGCCCAGCTTGAGCAGCAGGTCACCGAACAGGGGGCTCGAAGCACTCATGGAGGTGGATCATACATGACATGGGCGGTCAGCGGCCCGGCATCCTCGGCCCGGCCCGGGGCGCCCTGCCGGGGGGAGGAGGAAGGAGCAGTTCCACGCGCCGGTTGGCCTCGCGTCCGAGGGAGGTCTCATTGGAGGCGATGGGGCGCTCCGGCCCGTACCCCCGGGCATCCAGCCGGTCCGCGGGGACGCCCTGGCCCACGAGGTACTCACGCACCGCCTCCGCCCGGGCCTGGGACAGCGCGCGGTTGGCGTCCGCGTCGCCGCGGTTGTCGGTGTGGCTCTCGATGAGGACCGGGGTCAGCTCCGGGTGGACCAGGAGCACCCGGGCCACGTTGTCCAGCAGCGGGAGCGAGCGCGCCTGGAGGGTGGCCGCTCCGGGCTCGAACACGAGGCGCTCGCGGAGCTCCAGCCGGTCCGGACGGATGATGACGAGCTGCGGCTGCCGGGGCGGGCACCCCTGGTTGTCCCGCGGGCCCGGTTCGCGGGGACAGTTGTCCCGGTGGTCCGCGACGGAGTCCCCATCCCTGTCGCGCTCGGGGCAGCCGCGCAGGGAGGGAAAGCCCTCCTCGCGGGGGCAGGCGTCGTCCGCGTCGGGGACGCCGTCATGGTCCTCGTCCTGCTCGGGGCAGCCGTCACGGGAGGCCGGGCCGGCGTCCTCGGGACACTTGTCCGCCGCGCCCTCCAGGCCGTCCCGGTCCAGGTCCTGCACGGGGCAGCCCTGCCGCTCCGGGACGCCGGCCACGCGGGGGCAGGCATCCCTCGCGTCCTCCACGCCGTCCTCATCCACGTCGCGCATGGGGCAGCCCTCGCGGGACGCGGGGCCGGCGTGGCGCGGGCACTTGTCGGCGGAGTCGTCCACGCCGTCACCGTCGGTGTCCTTCGGAGGGCAGCCGCGCGTCCTCGCGGTGCCGCGCGTGCCTGGGCAGGCGTCGTCGGCGTTGAGCACGCCGTCACCGTCATCATCGAGCGTGGGCCGGTCCTCGGGGGCGTGGCGGCACGCGGGCGCGAGCGCCCCCAGCACGGTGGCGAGGAGGGCGAAGCGAAGGAGGGCGTGCGTCATGACGGAGGCAACAGAGCGCAGGGGACACGACGTGTCCAGGAGGTGGGTGGTGGAGGTCAGCGGACCGCCACCTCGCGGAAGGTGACTCCGTCCAGCTGCAGCCGCTTCACGGCGTCCACGAAGCGCTCGGTGGCGATGATGACCGCGGACCAATCGGCCAACCGGAACAGGTCGAGTTCCGTGGGCAGTGTCGTGGCGTCGAGGATGTACGGGCGCGGGAGGCTGTGGTTCTTCGCGCCGCACCGCTTACACGTCCTTGCGTCCTCGGGCAGGCAGTCCGGGTGGAACTCACCGCGAAGCTCCAGGTGCGGCTCCAGCAGCTCGGGTGGGTTCTTTCCCCGGAAGCGGACTTCCAGGGGGCAGCCATGGAGCCCGCGGATGCCCGCCTCCTGCAACCGCTCCAGGGCCTCCCTGCGCATGTGAACGAAGCTGGGGTCATGCATGAAGAGCTGCCCGAAGGTGCCCGAGGCCTTTCCGACCATCGGCCCCAGCGCCATTCCTGGCATCAGCACTGCTCCGGGAGGAAGCAATGGGCGGAGCTGCTCGCTCAGGCGGAGGTACTCGTCGAGAGGCTGGGGCGGCCGGTATGCGTACTCGTGTACGTTCGGCAGTGCCGTCAGGTCCACACAGGGATGGCGCAGCGTCTCATTGCCAAAGACTCCGGGTCCACAACCCGGGCAGTCGAGCACCGCTGGCAGATACCACTTGTAGATACCGCTCAGGCGGCCCGTGTAGGACACCGACCAGTCGGCTTTCAGCTCGTAGAATTTCAAGCGCCACCCACGAGGCAATGCATCATCGGAAGTGCCGGTAATAGGGCACGACGGGTCCGGTCAACTCGAAGCGGTAGATGAGGGCTCCGGCGTGGCGGAAGATCTCCTCGCGCGGCACGTTCCTCAGCTGATTGGACCGGATGAACTCTCTCCACGCCTCATTCCACAAGCCCCCGGAAGGCCCTCCGCCGTGGATGCGTCGATGGACGTATTCCGGGATGAGCAGGGTGTACTCGTGAATGTTGATGCCACGTCCCTTGAACCACTGGGCCAGTTCCTCCGCCTGGGGGAAGATGTGATGCTTCTGCAGGCGCGGCGCCGGCAGCAACGCGAAGGGCACGCGTGGCGGAGGCGGGCGCGGTTGCGACGCCGCGTACCACTGAAACGTCATCACCGGCTCGGCGCCTCGGCGCACCGCGGGGGACCACCGCCACACGCGCCCCGGCCGGACCGGCCCCATTGGCAGCCCCGGCCGCATGAGCAGCACCGGCTCCACCTCCAGCCCGGAGCGCTGGGGTGCCTCCTCCGGAACCTCCACGTCCTCGCACCGGAAGAAGCCGCACAGGCGCTCCTCGCACGCCAGCACGACGCACGAATCCTCGCCCGGCGCCTCACACCCCTCCGCGGGCGCTGCTTCCTCCCAGGCCCTCAGCGCGGGATGCGACGTGGAACACGCGGTCAACAGCCACGCGGCAATCAGCAGGGCCAGTCCAGGGACTCGTCTCATGGGCCCTGGGCTCTCCCTGATGCACCGTGGGCAACGAAGTGAAAAGCCGGCCCCGGACACGCCGAACCTTCTTCAGCGCACCTCGATGGTGCGAGTCAGCCAATCAGTGCCGCCGCGCTCGTCCCGCGCGACCACGTAGAACGTGACCTGCTGGGGCTCGGAGGGCGTGGTGTACTCGGTGCCGGACTCACCGGACTCCCCCTCCACGGGCTGCACCGAGCGGAAGAACTCCACCTCGCCCGAACCCGTGGCATGCCAGGCGAACGTGACACGCTCCGTCACCTCGCCCTGCGCTCCCACGTACGTCTCCTGGCTCCCCTCGGCCAGCACCGGCGTGAGCGCCACCTCCGTGCCCGCGGGCAGCGGCCCCGCGAGGGACTCGCCCTGGTGCAACACATCAGCCAGCCGGGGATTCTGGTTCGGCGTGTCGGTGAGCCGCGCCGTCATGCGGCGCAGGCCTCGCTCTCCGCCCTCGGGCGTGCCGCTGCCGTCGCTCACCTCGTAGCCTACGTAGAAGGACACGCCGGCCTCCAGGCGCGCACGTACCGCCGGGTCGCCCGTGTCGCCGCCCACCACCTGCTCCAGCAGCGCCCGCACCGAGGGGTCCTCCGGCGAGAGCTGTCCCTCCGGTAGCTCCACACCGTCCTTCCCAGGGCACTGGAAGTCCGCCGCGTACACGTTGCCCGGCCGGCACAAGGCGTACGTCACCGTGAGCGGCCGTGCATCCGGCGCCACCGCGAGCGCCTCCAGCCGCACCGCCAGCGGCGCCCCTCCCTCGGGCGGAATCACCAGCTCCGCCGGCGTGCCGCGCACGGCCAGCACGCGCACGCGCGTCACCTGACTCTGCTTCTCCAGTTCGTTGCCACACCCGGAGACCATCAGCCCCACCGCCAGCACGGCGGCGCGAGCCCTCGCGAACCCCTGGAGCATGCCCATGGCTAGAAGCTCCCCTTGACGCCCAGCACGGGCAGGATGGGCAGCCCGCGGAAGTACTCCCGCTGGCTGTAGTTGTAGCTGTAGGTGACTCCCTCGAAGGCCGCGCGGTTGTACGCATTGGTCAGGTCGAGGAAGAGATTCAGGCTCCAACGCTCGTAGACCCACGTCTTGTCCACGCGCACGTCGAGCTGGTGGAAGGCCGGCAGCCGCTCGCTGTTCACCGCGCCATAGAACGGCACGTAGATGTCGGCCAGGTCGTCACGCACCGAGCCCACCACCGGCGTGGTGGGGTTGCCCGACGCGTACCGGAAGCGCGCGCCCAGCTCCCAGCCGCCCGGCAGCTTGTAGGAGCCCACCAGCGTCAGCACGTGCGTCTGGTCGTTGTCGAACAGGCGCGACGCCGCCCCGGGCCGGTCCACGCGCTCCGAGCGGCTCACCGTGTACGCCAGCCACCCGAAGAGCCGGTCCGTCAGCGCGCGGCGCACCAGCAGCTCCGCGCCGTACACCGTGCCACGCCCGTCATTCGCGAGCCGCTCCGGCACGAGCTGCCCGCCCCGCTCCACCGTGCGGCTGGAGGTGACCACCAGCCGGCTGAGCCGGTTGTAGAAGCCCTCCGCCGACACGAACCACTCCGGTGACGGCTTCCACTCCGCGCCCAGGCTCGACTGCAGGCTACGCTCGGCGAGCAGCTCCGGGTTGCCCACCTCGAGGATGGGCTCTCCCTGCGTGGGGAACACGTGGTACAGGCCCGTGCCGCCCTTCAGCGTCCACTGCTCGTTGAGCGCGTAGCGCGCGGCGAGCCTCGGGCTGAACACCCGCCGTGGGTCCGCCTGGTCCGTGTAGACGTAGGACTCCGAGCGCAGGCCCGGCACCACCAGCAGCTCCGGCAGCGGCTTCAGCCGGGCCTCCACCCACGTGGCCGGGTAGTACTGCGTGGCGCGCTTGCTCTGGATGCGCGTGTACTCCCGCACCGCGTCGGGCAGCTCCGGCTGACCCTCGCGAGAAATCGTGGTGGAGGTCTCCGACGTCAGCTGCGCGCGCTGCGCGGAGATGTCCAGGCCACCGGCCAGTGTCACCGCGT
The DNA here is from genome assembly GCF_020037125.1 of Myxococcus sp. RHSTA-1-4. Taxonomy (GTDB): domain Bacteria; phylum Myxococcota; class Myxococcia; order Myxococcales; family Myxococcaceae; genus Myxococcus. Next base: position 150,916 of record NZ_JAIQDG010000016.1, on the reverse strand, counting down.
CGGACAGCGGGTACTCGGCGGTGGTGCGCAGCGTCCCCTCGCGGTAGCGCAGGTCGATGCCCCCCACGCCGGGCGGGTTCACCAGGACGATGCCCCAGCCGTACATGCCAATCGTGTCCAGGCGCAGCTTCTCGCCCCGGTAGCGGTGGCGCAGCCTGAGCTGCGTGAAGCCCGTCCGCAGGCGGAAGTCACCGGACGCCGTCGGGTCGTCATCGGACGGGCGCTCGAAGACGAGCCCCAGCTGGTCATCCGAGGTGAGCGTGAGGAAGTCGAGCGTGTGCCGGGACGAGGCGCGCCACTCCACGCGGGCCTGGGCGTCGTAGTAGCGCGGCGCCACCCGGAAGCCGTCGGTGACCTCCTCCGGCGCCAGTCCCAGCACCCCGTCGATGTAGCTGCGCCGGCCCGCGACGGCGACGCTCACGTCCTTCGCCACCGGCGCCTCCAGCACCATGTTCGCCTCGATGAGGCTCACCGAGGCGGTACCGCCGAAGCGGTCCGTGCGCGGAGCGCGGCTCTTCACGTCGATGATGCCGCCAATCGCGTTGCCGTACGCGGCCGGGAAGTTGCCGGGCAGGTAGTCCAGCGACTCCAGCAGGTCGGAGTTGTAGACGCTGTTGAGCCCGCCGAAGTGATACAGCAGCGGGATTCGCACCCCGTCCAGGTAGACGCCCGACTGCTGCGGCCCCGTGCCGCGGATGACGATGTCCCCACCGTTGAAGGCAGGCCGCGCGATGCCGGGCAGGTTCTGCACCACCTTCAGCGTGTCACCCTGGGTGCCGGGCACGCGCTGCACCTCGGCCACCTGCAAGGTGGTGCGAGTCACCTCCTTGCGCTCACGCTCGCTGCGCACCACCGTCTCGAAGGGGCTGAAGATGCGCTTCTGGACGTAGTACGTGGCGCGCGTCTCCTCGCCCTCGGCCACCGTCTCCTTCGTCTCGAAGCGCTGGTAGCCGGCGAGCACCACCAGCACCTCATGGGTGCCCTCGGGCACGCCGCGCAGGGAGAAGCGCCCCTCCCCGTCCGTCGTCGCGGACAGCCCCAGCGAGGGCAGCGCCACCTCCGCGCCCACCAACGGCTTGCGAGTGCCCCGCTCCAGCGCGAGCCCGCTGAAGTTGACCGGCGCCTCCGGCACGCCGCCGTCCGCGCCCGGCGCCTCGGCCACCGGCTCCTCGCGCCAGACGAACTGGTACGCATAGGTGATGCGCACCGGCGCGGGGACACCGTCCACCTCCGCGGGCTCGAACTCGAACTGGCGGACCGCGGCGACAGCCGCCTCGTCGAAACCGTTGCCGGCGGGCTCCACCACCTGAACGTCCGTGACGGCGCCGGTGTCGGAGATGTCCACCTGGAGGACCACCGTGCCGGAGAGCTGTTGCCGGAGTGCCTCGGGCGGATAGGGCGCCTCCACCTGCCGCTTCAGCTCCGGGGCCCGGGTGAGCACGCCGGTGGCGGCCCCCGCGTCGGCCGGGCCCGCGTCCGGGGCCCCCTGCGCCAGCACCACCGCCGGTGCGAGCAGCAGCACCAGCAGGGCGAAACGGCGCCGGCCCCATTCTCCAACCCGGGTGATTGATTCTATCAAGGTGTGCCTCCAGGCCTTTTCAGCCCGTTTCGAGGCACAGGACGGCTGAGCGGAAATTCCGTTACCGGCCCGCCGAATCAGGGCCGGATATCTTCATCCATCCGGTTCCAGAAACCTCCCCGCCCCTACTTCCGAGGCACCTTCACCCCGCGCGCGCCCTTCTTCTTCACGGAGGGTGCCCTCCGGCGCCGGGTCCGGGAGCGAGGCACCGGGCGCCCACCGTCCACCGCGTAGGCCCTGAGGAACCGCTCGACGTGGTCGTCGAGGAACCTGTCGAGCGCGAGCGGCCGGCACCGCGAGCCCTCCAGCCCGTGCTGGTGGAGCAGGGCGAACATGAACGGCGTCACCAGCTCCAGCGCCGCATGGCGGAGGTCACAGGGGAGCAGCTCGCCCTTCGCCACATGGAGGGCGATGCGCGCCTCCGCGGACTGGAGCGTGGGGTCCAGCACCTCGTTGAGGTAGGACGCGCCCACCTTCGGGTCCACCAGCCCGGCCGTCAGCCCCAGGGTGTGCATGGGCCCCAGGCCGCGAGACCAGCCGCCCTGGAAGTACTCCAGGAACCAGCGCAGCGAGGCGCGCACGCCTCCCCGGTCGGCCGTGGCGCCCTCGGAGATGTAGCGCTCGCCCACCTCGCGCAGGGCGGTGAAGACGGCCTGGAGCAGCTCCTCGCGCGTCTTGAAGTAGTGCCGCAGCGTCGCGGGGTTGAGCCCGGCGCTGGCCGCCAGCTCCCGGAAGCTGGCCGTCGCGCCCCCCACGCTCAGCAGGCGCTGCTGGAGCAACCGCAGGATGGAGCGCCGGGTCTCCTCATGGTCGTGGTTGCGGCTCCCCTTCGGCCTCGGCATCGCCGCCGACTTAACGGCCCCATGCCCCGGGCCGCAAGTCCCGTTTCTTCACCGCGCGGGTGGAAATATGGACACACCTATGCCGCCCCGGACGCCGCCTCCACGAGCGGCAGCTCCACGGTGAAGGTGGAGCCCTGGCCCGGCTGGCTCTCCAGGCGGATGCAGCCGCCGTGGGCCTCGATGATGCGCCGGGTAATCCACAGCCCCAGGCCCAGCCCCTTGAAGTGCTGCACCGACGCCGAGCGCTCGAAGCGCTCGAAGATGCGCTCCTGCTCCTCCGGCGCCACGCCGATGCCCTCGTCCCGCACCGCCAGCACCGCCATCGGTCCCCGCGCGCCCACCGTCACCAGCACCGGGCGGCCCGCGCCGTACTTCGCCGCGTTGGACAGCAGGTTCACCAGCACCTGCTCCAGCCGCAGCCGGTCCCACTGCCCCATCACCCGCGCATCCGTCTCCAGCCGCACCTCGCTCCCCGCGCGCGCCAGCTCCTCGGACATGCGCGCCGTCACCTCGCGCGTCAGCGCCGCCAGGTCCACCTCCTCGCGCTGGAGGCTCAGCCTCCCGGCGCTGATGCGCGACACGTCCAGCAGGTCGTCGATGAGCAGCCCCAGCCGCTGGCTCGCCCGCGCCGCCTTCTCCGCGCGCTCCGCCAGCCCGTTGGCCGCCATGGCCTCCTTCGCCATGCGCGCCAGCAGGTGAATCTGGAGCTGGAGCGCGTTGAGCGGCGACTTCAGCTCATGGCCCGCCACCGACAGCAGCTCGTCGCGCGCCTTCACCGCCTGGGTGGCCGCGCCGTACAGCCGTGCGTCCTCGATGGCCAGCGCCGCCCGGGCCGCCAGGCTCTCCAGCAGCGCGCGCTCCTCCAGGGTGTACTCGCGCCCCTGCGCCTCGCGCATCACCCCCAGCGTGCCCAGCACCCGGCCCCGTGCGCCCAGGGGGACGATGATGAGGCCGTGCGGTCCGTAGCGCTCCAGGAACGAAACGACCTCCGGCACCCGCTCGCCGTGCAGCTCCTCCGCCTTCAGCCGGGGCACGAAGAGCGTCTGCCCGGTGGCGGCCACGCGCCCCGACAGCCCCTCGCCCAGCCTCGGCGGGTCGCGTTGCAGGGACTCCTCCAGCATCACGCGCGCGCCGGGGTTCGGGTGGTGGAGAGACACCACGTTCAGGTGCTCCCGGTCCTCGGAGAGGAGTTGGAGCACGCACGCGTCCCCAATCGCCTCCGACACCTTGCTCGCCAGCACGTCCAGCACCGTGGGCAAATCCAACCCCGCCTCGGCGATGAGCTGGCTGACCTGCACCAGCACGTGGAGCCGCGCCGCGCCGCGCCGGCTCTCCTCCTCCGCCGCGCGGGCCTTGCGGAACAGCCACGCGTTGTCGATGGCCAGCGCCGCCCGCCCCGCCAGCTCCTCCGCCAGCGCCAGGTCCGCGTCGTCGAACGGCGGCCGCTCCTCGTTCCGCACGAAGGTAAGCGCCCCCTGCGTGCGGTGGCGCGCCACCAGCGGCGTCACGATGAGCGAGCCCCCGCCGGGCCCCGCGTCCGTCCCCCGCGGGCGGGTCACCATCCGCGAGCGCCCCGTGGCCAGCACTTCCGCCAGCAGCGAGGCATGCACCGGCCCCAGGACCTCCCCCTCCCCTCCAGCCCCCGGCTTCGAGTGCATCCACTCCGAGTCCCGCGGCGCCTCACGCGAGTCGGCGTGCAGCACCACCAGCCGGCGCACCACGCCGTCCTCGTACGCATCCACGGTGCACCCGTCCGCGAAGCTACCCAACGAGAGCCGCGCCACGCCGGCCACCGTCTCCTCCCACTCCAGCGAGCTGGCCACCAGGGCGCTCGCATCCACCAGCAGCCGCAGGCGCTGTCCCGCCGCCTCCGCCTGGAGCCGCGCGGTGCGCTCACGCTCGTACAGCCGCGAGCGCTCCAGCGCCTGGCCACACTGCCGCGCCAGCCCGGCGATGGACGCGCGCTCCAGCGCGGAGAAGCGCTTCGCCTCCGCGAAGCCGAAGCCCAGCGTTCCGAAGACACGCCCCTCCACGTACAGCGGCAACACCACCAGGGACTGCACCCGCCCCGAGGCCACCAGGGCCGTGAGGCGCGGGTAGCGCGCCCGCACCTCGTCCGCGCTCTCCAGCCACACCGGCGCGCCCGCGCGGACCGCGTCGTAGCCCGGCAGGTCCTTCCCGCCCCTGGGCAGCACGCGCATGGACGCCACCACCTCCTCGGGCACGCCCACCGACGCCGTCAGCTCCACCGCCGTCCCGGCCGGGTCCACCAGGTGCACCATGCCGGCCACCGCCCCCACGGCGGGCAGGCCCAAATCCAGCACCACGCGCGCCACCTCGTCGCGGGTGAGCGCGCGGCCGAAGGCCTCCGTCACCGCCTGGAAGCGGCCGAGGCGCAGCACCTCGCCCTCCTCCACCTCCGCCCGCGCGAGCAGCACGGACTGGCGGGTGGTCTCCGCCATGCGCTCGCGCTCCAGCGCCAGCGCGGCCAGCCGCGAGTAGAGGCTGAAGCGCTTGATGTCCTCGTCCGCCGGTTGCCGCGCCTCGCGGAACAGCACCGCCAGCACCCCGGCGGCTCCCCGGCCCGAGGAGAAGAAGATGGGCAGCGACAGCAGGGCCCTCGCGTCCAGTTGCTGGAGCACCTCGGGCTCGTCCGCCAGCAGCGCGTCCCGCCGCAGCTCCACCGCGACGTACGGCGCCGGCGTGTCGGAAGGCCCCGGCGCGGACGCCAGCAGCCGCTGCGCGCAGATGGTGGCGGCCTCCTCGGGCACGCCGGGAGTGACGAGCGTGCGCAGGCGTCCCGCCTCGCCCCACCAGGACACGAAGGCCCCGGGCGCGCCCAGCGTGGCCGCCGATTGACGCACCAGTTCCTCCAGCACCGCCACCACGGGCGGCGCCGCCGCGAGCCGCTCCAGGGCCCGCGACATGCGGTCCACCGCGGCCACCAGGCTGCTCTCGGGCACCTTCATGCCCCACTCCCCCCGGCACGGGCCGTCTACGCCCCTGCCTCACATACCAGTCTCCCACGTCTGGGGATTCGGGGAAACCCGGGGCACCCTCCCTGGGGGCACAACGTGCGCCACCAACGCTCAGTGCTCGAACACCTTGAAGAAGGCGAAGAAGATTTCGAGCACGATGAGCAGGATGATGATGGCCTCGAGCGTGTGGGAGCGGTCGATGTCCACGTCGCCCTTGAGCAGGCCATACGTCTGGGCGAGGAGCTGCTGCTTCCGGGTGACGGAGTCCTGCCAGGCGGGGATGCGCATGCGGCGCACGGCGCCCTCGTAGACCTTGGCCAGGTAGAAGTCGCCGATGATTTTGAGGCTGTTCTCCACGCGCTCGATGAACTCGTTGAGGTCCACCAGCGTGGCCAGCGTCTGCCGCGTCAGGTTGCGGTAGGGGCTGCGGAAGAGGCGCACCCAGCCCTGGCGCTTGGCCTGCACCTCCTCGTGGATGCGGGTGATGTGCGCGTCGAGCCGCTGGTCGTAGTAGCGGAACTCCAGGAGCTGCGCGTTGGCGATCTCCAGCAGGTCCGGGATGTCCCTGGAGCCCGAGGGCTCGTAGACGAAGGCGCTGTTCCAGTCGATGACGACCAGGTCGTTGACGGTGTAGCTGAAGCGCGTCTTGGTGACGGACTCGCTCTCGGCGGAGGCCAGGGGAACGGCGCCGTTCTCTCCCAGCAGGAGCCGGGCGATGTCCGCCTGGGCGAGCAGCGCCTCCGCGCTCGGATTACCGCGGATGCTCTCCGCGAAGATGATGGTGTAGCTCTCGTTCTGGTCCCACAGGTGCGGCTCCTGCACCGCGGGGGCGATGGTGCGGCGCACGCCCTCGACGAGCTCCAGGGCGAGGTCCTCCAGCGCCTGGCTGTCGTACAGCTCGTCGGCCACGCGGGTGAGGTGCTCGAAGGAGGTGCCGGGGACGACGGGGACGCGGAGGATGATGGAGGCGGCGCCGTGGTCGAACAGGCGCGCGGTGGCGTCCACGGTGACGGGCCCGTCCTTCAGGGCCAGCGGGCGGCGGCCCAGCTCATAGGCCAGCGGCGGGTTGGGGAGCTGGAGGTACTGGCTGTTCTCGCGGGACAGCTTCAGCCGGCGCGAGTCCTCGGTGAGCGCCCTGCGCGCGCGCTCGAGGTCGATTTCCTCAGCGATGTCGAAGGTGCGGTAGCAGAGGAAATGGGCCTTGTCGAAGAGCAGGGGAGCCGCGGCATCCATGGTCCGGGCAGCGTATCCCGCTCAGTTCCTCCAGAGGACGCGAAGTTCCAGGGCAAGCACCTCGAAGGGTTCGGCACGGACGGTGGCCCCACCCGTATGAATGCCGAGTGGAACATAGTGTGAACCCTCCAGCCGGAAGACCTCCAAGGTACGGAGCCTCGGGTCCACGAGCCATACGTGCCGCACGCCCTCGCGGGCATAGACGGTCAACTTCCGGTCACGGTCCAATGACGCGGTGGAAGGCGAGAGCACCTCACAAAGCCAATCCGGTGCGACCTTCACACCGACACCTGGCGGCACGTCTGGCATGCGCTCGCGCCGCCATCCCGCGAGGTCGGGTACGAGCACGTCGTCCCCCAGATGCAGCTCGGGCTCGAAGACGAAGTGCCAGCCACCGGGTCCACCGCCCCCGCCGCGGTCGAAGGGGCCGTACAGCTCTCCATGGAGCTTGGAGGCGGCCCATCCATGCGCCATCACCGGCCGGGGGCTCGCATACAGCACCCCGCCGATGAGCTCCCCTATCTTGTCGGGAGGGAGGGCCTCCAGGTCTGCATAGGTGGCGGGCTTCTGGGTCATTTGCGGGACGAGCAACCTGCGAGGTAGTCTCATGACCGGAGATTCTCACTCCGGTCCGACATCGCAAGCCGCTGCCGGGGCCGATGTTACAGGAGCGAAGGGCCGGAGGAGCCGGTCCCCTTCACTCGTGCCCGCAACCCGTCACTCCTCGGGCTCGTGCGGGGGATAGACGACGGGCTTGCCGGGGCCGGGGCTGTCATCCGGCAGGTGGCCGATGTGCCCCGGCGTGGGAATGGGCCGGTCTCCCGCCTCGCGTTTGAGAGGTGCCTCGTCCTCGGGAAGCCGTGGGTCCTTCTTGGGGACTTCGCGCTCGGCCATGGTTCGCTCCTCCCGTGAGGGAATGAAGGATGTGGGTCCCTTCAAGCTAGGGAGCGGCGCCGGAATGGGCAGGCCACGCGGGCGGCACGCCGGGCAGGCAGGCGGGCCGGAGCGAGGACGTCAGGCAGGCCCCTTCGAGGCGACGGCGTTGCGCTCCATCGGCCGGGAGGACCAGTGCTCCTCGATGGCCTGGACGAACTCGGGGCGGACGAGCTTCGCGCGGGCGAGCAGCCAGTCGCCCTCGTCACGCCGCAGATACACGCCCTCCATGGGCGCCCGGGTGAGGGAGGAAGCTCCGAGCAGCTTCTTCACCTCGTCCAGCGAGAAGTGCCCCCTCGCCACGACAGGCACCCGCGCGAGCCCGAGCGACTCCGTCAGCGCATCCCGCCGCGCGGACGACCAGAAGCGCCCCTCCTGCTTGTCGTAGACGTCGAAGGCGAGGAACCAGTCCGGCAGCGCGTCGTAGTGGACGCTGTGGACGGCGAAGCACCACTCGCCAAAGAGCATCAGGCGCCGCCCCAGGGCGTCGACGAGCTGCTGGCGCCGGGCCTCCAGCCATGGCCACAGCGGCTGGAACTGGGGCGATGCGCGGGTGCCCAGGAATGAGCCGCGGTTCTGCGCGCGCAGCTCGCCGCCCGGCCCCACGGAGATGCCCAGGTTGGCGCCGTCCACCTTCTCCTCGACGAGCACCTCGCCACCGAGGAACTCACGTACCTCCGGCGGGGAGAGCACCTTGTCGTGGCGCACGGGCGCGGAGGAGAGCCAGTCCAGGTGCGGTGTATGGGGGAACTTGAAGAAGTCGTCCGTCATCACTGCCCGCCCTTGCGCTCGTGAATCTGCTCGATGTCCTTCGGGCAGAGGAACCGGACCTGCACACCACTCTGGTGGAGGGCCTCGCGCAGGCCCCACCACTTGCTGTCCGTGGCCTGCAGGATGACAGGGCGCTCGGGGTGGGCGCAGCTCACCGCGACGAACTTCCGGTCGGATGGGTCGAAGCCGGCGAGCGACTCGTCACGCGGGAACTCCTCGAAGTCGCGCGGGTCCTCCTGGCGCGGCGTCAGCCGGACCTTGGAGCAGCGCTGCGGGTTCGCGTGGTTCGTCAGCACCCACTTGAGGAAGCGGTCCCCGATGCCCGGCTGCCCATCGGACGACAGCTTGTGCCTGTACTCGTTGATGATGTGCCAGTGCTCGTCCAGGACGAGGTGCCCCGTCATCACCGACTGAAGCGCCTGCACGCAGGCCAGCACGCAACCCGGGCTCGGGTCGTCCGTCTTGTTGGCCGTGAGCGGGACGTTGGTATCAACGACGGTAGGAAGAACAGGAGCCCTCATCGCCTTCCCTGCTCCAGCTTGCGCTTCATCGCGGCCTCGGTCATCGCGACGAGGTCCCCCATCTCGTCACCGAAGAAGTTCTCCGGCCAGTTGGTGATGTTGCCGTCCTCGTCGAGCTTCAGCTCCTCGATGCGGGAGCCCTCGGGCCCTGGCGAGCAGAAGTAGAGCGCGGCGTCCTCGCGCTTCAGGCGCCCTTCCGCGATGCGCCGCTGGATGCGGCGGAGCAGGTGCTCGGAGTGACTTTCGATGAGCAACTGGATGTCGCGCGGCTGCCCGTTCTCCTCCGCATGAATCGCCTCGATGAAGAGGTCCCCCAGCTCGTTCTGCGCGCGCGGGTGGAGGTGGAGCTCGGGTTGCTCGAAGATGAGCGTGGAGCCCGCGTCCGCGTAGAAGCACTGGACCAATACAGGCAGCACCTGCGAGATGCCGAACCCGACATCCACCAGGCTCACGTTCCTGGGGCTCCCGGGAGTCCTCACGAGCAGCTCATACTCCTTGCGGTGCTGTGCCACGAGCCTGGCCTCGAAGGACTCGAGCAGCCCCATCTTGAGCAGGTGCGTCGAGATGACCTCCAGGAACGGGAGCGGCCGAGCCCCCTTCAGGACCAGGAGGCGCTCCTGAGCAGCCAGCAGGGCCGAGACGGTCCGCTCCCCCTCGTCGCCCACACCCTCGGGGGCTTCGCCAGACCAGGAGTAGCTGCGCGAGGGCTTGCGCCGGAGGGGGCCCAGGTACTCCAGCGCGTTCAACTGCTGCTCCAGGCCATAGACGAGGTCGTAGGCCAGCTCGGTTCCCTTGTAGTGCAGTTCGATTTCATCGGGGAACCGGTGGAAATGAACGGGCGCGGGCAGACGCGCGGCCTCACGCTCGAAGCGGCGGGGGAGCAGCGCGGGTGGAGCGACGAGCTCATGGCCCGCTTCCTTCCCAGTCCCCCAGCGGCGCATCCCCACCAGGCCCGGCCTGCCCGGCTCGGCCTCGAAGGAGTATGCGAACTCCCTGACTTCGAGGCGCCCGGACCGCGCACCGTCATCCGCGATGGCCGCCCGGAAGGACACCTCTTGCGGGACTGAGTCCCTGAAGCCCGGTTCGGACAACTTCCGGTTCCGGTCCAACTGGTATCCCAGCTCGAACGCGAGCGTCGCCGCCGGGTCATGGTTGAACACCATCTCCGGCCAGACACCCAGGTCCACAATCGAGTCCGTGTCCCCGAGGTGCAGCACGCGGCGCCGGTCGCGAGACTGGGCCGTCTGCTTCAGCATCAACAGGAGCTGATGGAAGCTCGTCTTCCCGGAGCTGTTCGTTCCGAAGAAGACGGTGAGCGGCGCGAGACGGATGTCTCCTGTGTCCTTCCACGCCTTGAAGTTCTGGATGCGGAGCCGCGTGAGCATGCGCCCTCCTTCTACCGCACCACCGCGCCCGCCGGGCGGGCGGCCAGCCGGCCACGGGGAGCCGGTTGAATGCCCGCCCTCCGCCGGACGTCATCACCGCGTTCCCCTCGCTCCGGGGGGTGCGCGCCTCTAGAGTGCGGAGCCTCTCCTTCGAAAGGACGGAATCATGGTTCAGCAGCGCGTTGTGCGTCGTCTGGGTCTCCTCTCAGGACTCGCGGTGGCGGTGTTGCTGGCATGTTCTCCCGCCAGCGCGAAGGCCCCTCGAGGCGACGCGGGCACTCCCGCGGCCCAGGACGCGGGCACGGCCTCCGACACCACCGCCTCCACCGGTGGAAGCTGCACCGGCAAGGCCACCTTCTGCGGTGTCTACGGGCAGACGTTCTGCAGCAGCCAGCCGGGGTGCTCCTACTCCTTCGCCACCAAGACCTGCACGGGCCTGGCGCCCAAGTGCGAGACGGCCACCAACCAGGCCTTCTGCAAGAAAATCAAGGGCTGCAAGTGGAAGTGAGTCACGGCCCCCGGTGACGGGCCGTGGGCGGCGACAGCTCCGTGCGCACGTCCCACAGCTCCGGGAAGAAGCGCAGGTCCAACGCCTTGCGCAGGAAGCTCACGCCGGACGAGCCGCCCGTGCCCTGCTTGAAGCCGATGATGCGCATCACCGTCATCATGTGACGGTAGCGCCAGAGCTGGAACCGCTCCTCCGTGTCCACCAGCTTCTCGCACATCTCATACGCGTCCCAGTGCGCGTCGGTGTCCTCGTAGATGCGGCGGAACACCTCCACCACCTCGGGGCTCTTCTGGTACGGCTGGCGCCAGTCGCGCTGCACGTGGCTCTGCGGCACCTTGTGCCCCATGCGGGCCAGGTGGCGCAGGAACTCGTCGTAGAGGCTGGGGGACTCCAGGAGCCGCTCCAGCTCGCCGTGGATGGCCGGCACGTGGCGGAAGGGCCCCAGCGCCTGCGCGTCCTTGTTGCCCAGCAGGAACTCCACCGCGCGGTACTGGAAGCTCTGGAAGCCCGACGCACTGCCGAGCGTCTCCCGGAACTCCAGGTACTCATTCGGCGTGAGCGTCTCCAGCACGCTCCACTGCTCGAAGAGCATCCGCTGGATGTGCGCCACCCGGGCAAAAATCTTGAACGAGGGCTCCAGCCGGTCCGCCTGCACATAGCGGATGCAGGCGCTCAGCTCGTGGATGAGGAGCTTCATCCACAACTCGCTCGTCTGGTGCTGGATGATGAACAGCAGCTCGTCGTGGTGGGGCGGCTGCGAGCGCGTCACCTGCGCCGACAGCAACCGGTCGAGCTGAAGATAGTCGCCGTACGTGGTCCTTCCGGCCAGGTCGGTGATGATTCCAGGCTCCAGGTCTCGTTTGTTCATGGGCCCGGGCATACATGCTTCTGCGAGTCCCCGCGAGCAAGTGTCTCTCGCACGGACATACCCCGAACCCACTCCCCGCGAGACGGCATGGGAGCTCGGTAGACGGGGGCGCGGTCACATCCTGCCCGGGCCGGGGCAGCGTAACCGCCAGGCTAGCCCGCGCTACCCGCCTGGGCGGCCGCCGCCAGCGCCTTGGACGCGGCGCGTCCACGCGGCAGCTTGATGTCCTCGACGGAGTCCGGCTCGGCGTAGTCCTTCCAGGCGGAGGGCCGGCGGTTGGTCTTCTCCAGCATCCGGAGCTTCTGGTAGTGGGCCGCGCAGTAGCCCTTGGTGCGGCTGGGCTTGCCGCAGCCGATGATGGCGCACGCACGCGAGCCCTCGGTGCCCGCCGCCGGCTTGCGGCCCCGGCGCTTGCCACCCACCGCGGCGGCGCTCACCGCGGCGCGCGCGGGAGGACGGCCCGGACCCCGACGGCCCGCCTTGGCCGCCGCCGGCGCGTTCGCGCCGAACAGGGGCCCCACCACCTCGGCCAGCGGCGCCAGCCGCTCGGCCACACTGCGAAGCGCGTCCAGGTCCGCCGTGCCCGCCTCCAGACGCGAAACCACGTCACGGAGGGGCCGGAGCTGCGCATCGATTTCGTTGCGGATCATGTCCCGAAACGCTTTGTCCACGGACATTCTTGATTCCTCACTAGGGGAAACGGGGGGATGTCAATGCTCCCATACCCATACCTTGCAGCAAAGGACTTGTCTAAAGGAAGTGATAAAAGTTGTGACTGAGAACGTCCGAGCAGCCCTTTTGTCGCAGGTCTCACCTGTTTCCCGGAGCTGCGGGAGGGGGTACGTCAGCCGTCCCAGCGCAGGGTCTCCAAGAGGGGACCCCGGCCCGGAACGTGGAAGACCTGGGCTCGCGCGAGCAGCTCCTCACGGGTGACCGATAAATCACGCCGGACGTCATCCCTTTGCTGGGCATCCAGCGCCATCACCAACCGTGGCAGGATGGCGCTTTCCTCCTCTTGGAAATGCGCCACGACCAGGTCTTCCAGCGCGAAGAGGTGTGCCAGCCATTCCGGGTGGCCGGGCGGCAGTTCTTCCAGCTCGTCCATCAGCTCGCGCATGGTGAGGTGGTCTTCGGCCTCTTCCCGGGCCCGGGCGCGCCCCTCCACCTGCATGAGCAGGGGATAGAAGCAGCGCTCCTCCAGCCGCGAGTGCAACCGAAGCAGCTCCAGCGCCTCCGCCACCTGCCCGCGCGGCGCCTCGATGCCGGAGTCCGCCAGCCGCTCGAAGCGCTCCTCCAGCTCCCGATGCTGCTCGATGAGGATGTCGAACGGGCTGCTCATAACCCAACGTTCGACATGGACAGGGAAGCAGACAACCGGAGCGTGCCTTCCATCAGCCATTAACTTCACTCACGGTGGGGGCTGTCTCTACCGGCCGCTCGGTAGGCGGAGGGCTTCCCGGCGGCGGGCGCCTGCCAGGTGGCCCGCCAGCGCAAAGGGGCGCGGGTGGCGGAGCGCGGGGGCGTCGCCATCTTTCTTCCCCGTGGAAGCCTCGCTCGCCAGCCTGCGCCAGGCCGTGTTCCGCTTCGCCGAGAAGAGCGCGGCGCTGTCGGCCCGGTACCACCGCGCGAAGCTGGTGGGCGCCGAGCACCTGCCGCTGGCCGGGCCGGTGCTGCTGGTGGGCAACCACGGCGTATGGGGCTACGAGACGCCCGCCTTCTTCCACCTGCTTCACCGGGCCACGGGCCGCCATCCCGTGGGACTGGCCGAGCGGGGCTTCTTCCGCATTCCGCTGGTGCGCACCGTGCTGCCCTGGCTGGGCGGAGTCGAGGGCACGCGGGAGAACGCGCTGGCGGCGCTGGGAGCCGGGGCGCTCGTCGTCTGCTACCCCGGCGGGGCGCGGGAGACGTTCAAGCGCAGCCATGGGCGCTACCGGCTGCGCTGGGAGCGGGCGCTGGGCTTCGCGCGGCTCGCGGCGCGCGCGGGCGTGCCGGTGGTGCCCTTCGCGGGCTTCGGCGTGGACGACACCTTCTTCTGGCCGCCGGGCGAGGAGCGGCTGTGCCTCCGCCTGGCGGACGGGGACAAGTACCGGATGCCGCTGGTGATGGGGCTGGGGCCACTGCCCCTCCCCGTGCAGCTCACCTTCGCGCTGGGCGCGCCGCACGAGCCGCCGCCTCCGGACGCGCCCGAGTCCCGCCTGCGCGCCTTCAAGGACCGTGTGGCCGCCAGTGTCCGGTGGCTGTTGGTGAGGGCCTGCCATGTTTGATGTTTCTTCGCCCCCCGCGGTGGCGCACCACCGCCCGCCGCTCGTCCCGCATGTGGAGGACATCCAGTCCGGCTACGAGCACGTGCTCCACGAGGAGCGCTTCGTCCGCGGCACGCCGGTGCGCCTGTTCACCTTCCCCGGCGGCAACATGGACGCGTCACGCACCGTGGTGTGCCTGCCGGGACTGGGCGCCAGCGGGCGCTCCTTCGCGCCCATGGGGCCGCTCGCGGACGCGCTGCGCCTGCTCTTGTGGACGCCGCCCCTGCGCACTCCGGCCACGCACACGCCGCTGCAGTGGAACCTGGCCGTGCTGAACCATGACGAGGCACGGCTGCCGGAGCGCTTCGCGCTGGTGGGCTCCTCGTACGGCAGCCTGCTCTCCATCGCCTACACGCTGGCGCACCCGGAGCGGGTGAAGGCGCTGGTGCTCGTCTCGCCCGTGGCCAGCGTGCGCCGCATCCGCCGGCTGGCGCTGACGCTGTCCACCCTGGTGCGCTCTCCGCGGCCGCTGGCATATGTCTTCGCGCCCACGGTGGCGAGGGTGCTGGGTGGCCCGCACCTGCCTCCGGAGGGGCGCGCGGAATTCGTCCGCGAGGCGCGGCGGCTGTCCTCCATGGAGCTGCTGCGCCGCCTGCGCGACGTGCTGGCGGCGGACTTCATGCACCGGCTCCACGAGATTCGGGTGCCCACGCTCATCATCCAGGGCGGCAGGGACCTGCTGGTGCCCACGTACGCCGCGCGGGACGTGGCCGAGCACATTCCCGGAGCCCGCATGGAGGTGCTCCGGGAGGCCAGCCACCTGCCGTACATGAGCCACTCGCAGTCCTTCAATACCTTCGTCGGAGACTTCCTGCTGAGGCACGCGGTCTGACGCCGCGCCACCACACACGCCATGACCGCCGCCGACCACCTGTCCCGCTCCGCCCTGCTGTACCTGTCCCGCCGGGAAGGCCTGAAGGACCTGGCCACGCGCATGCGCCCCTTCCGGAAGATGGCCTCGCGCTTCATCGCCGGTGAGACGCTGGAGGAGGCGGTGGACGCGGTGAAGGCGCTCACCGAGCGGGGGCTCATGGCCTCCTTCGACCACCTCAACGAGGCGGTGAAGACGCCGGAGGAGACGCGCGACGAGGTGCGCCACTACCAGCGGCTGCTGGCGCGCATCGACCAGGTGGGCGTGAAGGCCAACGTGTCGCTGAAGCTCACCCAGTGCGGGCTGCTGTTCGACAAGGCGCTGGCGCTGGAGAACGCGCGCGCGGTGGTGGCGGAGGCGGCGCGGCGGGACTCCTTCGTACGCATCGACATGGAGCACAGCGCGGTGACGCAGGTGACGCTGGATATCGTGCGTGAGCTGCACGCGGAGTTCGGCGAGCCGCACGTGGGCGCGGTGCTCCAGAGCTACCTGCGGCGCACGGAGGCGGACGCGCGGGCGCTCTGCTCGGAGCGGGTGCGCATCCGGCTGTGCAAGGGCGCGTACCTGGAGGGCCCGGACGTGGCCTTCCCGGACAAGGAGGACGTGGACGCCAACTTCGTGCGCTGCATGAAGGTGCTGCTCGACAGCGGCGTTTATCACGGTATCGCGACACATGATGAGCGCATGATTGACGCCACGCTGGAGTACGCGGCGAAGCTGGGGCTGCCGCGCGGCGCGTTCGAGTTCCAGATGCTCTACGGCATCCGGCGCGACTTGCAGGAGCGGCTCGCGAAGGACGGCCACCCGGTGCGCATCTACGTTCCGTATGGGCGGCACTGGTACCCGTATTTCATGCGCCGGCTGGCCGAGCGTCCAGCCAACCTCTGGTTCGTCCTGCGCAACCTCGTGCGCGGGTAGCTTCGAGGCACGGAGCGGGTATCCTGCGCTCCACCAATGACTGTCGCGAAATCGCTCTTCCTCTGCGGCGCCGTGTGGGTGGCCACCGGCTGTGCGTCGTCCCGTCCCGCGGCGGCTCCGGAGCCCGCGGAGCCCGCGCACGGACAGCTCAGCTCGCTGAGCGTGGCCTCGAGCCAGGACGCGGAGTTCTGCGAGCACCGCGTGCCCCGGGAGACGTGCACCCGGTGCAACCCGCACCTCGTGGAGAAGTTCAAGGCGGCGAGGGACTGGTGCGGCGAGCACGCCGTGCCGGAGTCCCAGTGCTACGCGTGCCACCCGGACCTGTCCTTCGAGCCGCTGCCGGCGCTCGCGGAGGGCGCGGACCTGCGCAGGCTGTCCGAGGCGGGCGAGGACGTGCCGGAGCTGGGCGCGCACGCGGTGCGGGGCAAGGTGACGGTGTTCGACTTCTACGCGGACTGGTGCCCGCCGTGCCGGAAGGTGGACGCGCACATGTACGGGCTGCTGAACGGGCGCGCGGACGTGGCGTACCGGAAGCTGAACGTCGTCTCGTGGGACACGCCGCTGGCGAAGCGCTACCTGGGCGGGGTGCCCAACCTGCCGTTCGTCGTCGTGTACGGGAAGGATGGGCGCGAGGTGGCGCGGGTGACGGGATTGGACCTGGCCGCGCTGGACAAGGCCATCGCCGAGGGAAGCTCGCGATGAAGTGGCTGGCGGTGGCGGCGGGGCTGCTCGCACTGGCGGTGCCGGGCCGGGCCTCCGCGTGCGCGGGTTGAAGCAATCCCAACCTCCCGGTCGGGGGGAATGCACAGACGGGGTTGAAGGCGGGCCAGACGGCGGTGTCGCTGGGCCTGATGGCCACGTCCGTGCGCGTGGTGCACGAGTCGTACTGTCCGGACATCGGCCCCATCTGCGCCGAGCGGGATGAGCCGCCGCAGTTGCATGACCAGCGCTTCTCCCTGGGCGAGCTGCGCGCGCGGGTGGAGTACGGGCTGACGGAGACGTGGGGGCTGGAGGTGCAGTTCCCCATCCGGCTGAACCACACGACGGTGCAGTTCCGGAGGCTGGACGGGACGCCGGTGTCGCTCGACTACGTGAACATCCACCACCGGAACGAGACGCTGTTCGGGCTGGCGGACCCGTGGGTGCGGGCGCGGTATGCCCTCGGGCTGGGAGACGTGTCGCTGGTGGCGCGGGCAGGGCTCACGGTGCCGCTGGGCGGCACGGTGGAGAACCCGTTCGCGCTGGGCGACGCGGGGCAGGAGCACCAGCACGTGCAGTTCGGCACGGGGACGGTGCAGCCGCTGCTGGCGCTGGAGGCGGAGCGGCGGTGGGACGGCGGGTGGAGCGCTCGGGCCTGGGGGCAGGCGCAGCTCTCGCTGGCGGAGAACCGGTTCGGATACCGGAACGGTCACCGGTTCGCGGTGGGCGTCTCGGGCGAGGTGCCCGTGGTGGGAGCGCTGCGGCTGAGCGTGGGCGCGGACCTGGCCAACGAGCAGCCGGAGCGGTGGGACGGGCGCGTGCAGCAGGATGGGAACCTGGGCCGCACGGACGTGCTCATGGGCGGCGGGCTGGCGTACCCCGTGGGCCGCGTGCAGCTGGGGCTGACGGTGCGCGTGCCGGTGTACCAGCACATCATCGGCCACCACGGACAGCTCACGTATCCGGGGCTGCTGGGGCTCACGGCGGAGACGGTGTTCGGGGAATGACTCCGCGCCCTCAGGGGCCGAGCAGTCGCGCGAGTTTCGCTACCGAGTCGAACAGACCTTGCTGGCGCAACACCCCCAGAAGCTCCACGGCCGTCCTGCGAGGGTTCTTGAGGGCGGCGGCCTGCTCCTGAACCACCCGGACCACGGCGGGTTCATCCAGGTCGAGAAGGTTCCGCACGAAATCATCCGGGTGCTGCGCCTCGATGTCGAATCGAGCCAGCACCTTCGATGGGAAGTCCCTCAAGTTGAAGGTGACGATGACCTGGGCACCGCACCGGATGGCGGCGGCGAGCACGTGCCGGTCATCGGGGTCCGGAAGCCCTGTCACCCCCTCGATGAGGGAGTCGTAGCCCTGCACCCGCCAGTTCGGAATGGCCAGCTCCAGAAGTTGGCGGCTGCGCGCCAGTAGCTCCGGCTTCAAGTCGGGGCGTTGCGTGGAGATGTTCCGAAAGCACTCGTCGAGAATCTGTCCGGTCCACTTCGCTTGAAAGAGGCCTGTCAGCGCAAGGCGGACGAGCAGGTCGCGGAGCGGAGGTGGGAAGAGGACACAAGCGTCGTAGACCGCGATGAAGGCCATGGCGGCTGGAGCCTAGACCCTACCTCTGACGTCCTCCTCTACCCAGGCAACCAGGGCCCGGCGGTGGGGTTGCACTTGCTGCGAATATTGCGGATATTTCGTTTGTTCGGGCCACGAGCGCCCTCCATCAGGAGAAGTCACATGGGAGTCGGAGTGGACCTTCGGGGGGTTGCCTCCCCCGGCGAAGAAGGCGCGCGGGAGGCAGCCCGTGCCGCGCGGATGCTCGCCCCGCTTCTGCGGAAGACCCGGAAGCGGCAGGCATCCCGATTCAGCATCCAGCCAGAGGGGGAGTCGCACGCCGAGAGCGTCACGATCCCACGCGAGGCGTTCGAGCTGTTCGTCCGCATCCTGGAGCAGATGGCGCAGGGACATGCGGTGACCATCGTCCCCATCCATGCGGAGCTGACCACCCAGGAGGCCGCGAACCTGCTGAACGTCTCGCGGCCCTACCTCATCGGCCTGCTCGACCAGGGAGCGATTCCCTTCCATCGCGTCGGCACACACCGGCGCATCCGGTTCGAGGACCTGCTCGCCTACAAGCGCCAGGATGATGCGCGCCGGAAGAAGGTCGTGGATGCGCTGACGGAGGAGGCAGAGAAACTCGGGCTGGGCTACTGATGACGAGAGCGGAATGCCGGGGGGCAGCCTGGCTCCCTGCTCTCCCTTGAGGGCATCCGGGTCCATGCCCCACCTTTCCGTGGATGACCACGCATGGAAGAGCCGCCATGAGGGCGCGGGGCTGTGAGCATGGGCGCGATGTTCCCCCAGGCACTGATTGCCGGAGTCACCGGCACCGTGGCGCTCCGCGCCTTCGTGGCGCTGCGCAACCGGGTGCTCGGCAGGCCACCTCCATATGCCGCGCGCCACATCGCCGCGCGACTCGCACGCTCCGCGCTTCACCGGGAGCTGTCCCCCGTCCAGGCCCGCCGCTGGGGTGATGCCATGCGCGCCATCTACGGGCCAATGCTGGGCGTCGGCTGGGCCCTCGCGCGGGAAGCCGCGCCCGAGGGGCCCCTCCCACCCGGCGTCCTGCTCGGCCTGGGCGTGCTCGCCCTGGAGCTGTCGACCTTCCCCATGTTGCGCGCTACGGCGTCACTCCGGACCTGGAGCACCACCGAGCACGCCTGGCTCGTGGCGCAGACCGCCGTGTTCGGTCTCGTCACGGAGGCCGCGTTCGCCTCCTTCGTGCGCTGAACCTGGGCTGGCACGACCGGAACATTCAGGCACCAGTGCTGCCGGGTCGGCTCCACCCCATTCAGCATGAAGGAGAGCTCCGCATGACCGGGGCTTGCCCACGCTGCGGGCACGACAGGCAGGACATGACGCCCTCGTGCAATGAGCCGGCCATGGGCCGAGGCCGCCCACAGCATCTACCGGGCAACATGGGCCGAACGCTCAAGGGAGTAGGCTGCCTCCCTCGGCCCCCGAGGTCACAGCCGCCCCGCTCCCATGACCAGCTCGGAGCGGGGCGACAGTGGAATGAACGCTCATTCCACGCCCGTGTTCACCGGAGCGACGCACAGGTGGAATGAACGTTCATTCCACTCTGCGAACCACCTCTGCCCAGACTTTCCAGACCCCGGCTGCCCCCGGGTCGCCCACGCCCACTTCGGAAGTCCTTGCCGCCGAACGCCAGGTGGGTGGTGACGCGAGCCCTCGCGGTGGCGGACGCCCCCCGTCACCTGGGTTCGCCCAACCTCGCGAAACGCATCCGCGTCCTGAGCCAGTACTTATCTGGCAACCCGTCCTGTCCAGAGTAAGAGACACAGGAAGCAATCCGGGAGGGGAGCGTGACGGCATCACGCAGTGACTTCATCGAACCGCGGCCCGAGGCCATGCCACTGAAGTTCGATGAGCTGACCGATGAGCAGCGCAGGGCTGGAGAGCGGGCGGCACACCTGCTCAGAGGCATGGCCCGGGAGCGGGTGGAGCGCCCGCATCTGAAGTCGGAAGCGCACCCGTACCTCCCGACCATCTACCGCGAGAACCGCACCAACCGGGTCGTGCTGCTCGACGGCGCGCGCGGCTCGGGAAAGTCGGCCCTGCTCGTCACGCTCCTGGACGCCTACGGCAGGGCGCTGACCGAGAACGCCGTTCCCGCCGGATATGAGAGCTGGCTCACGCCCGCCGACCACATCGTTCCGGTGGGATTGGTGGACTTGCAGCCGCTGCCTCACTCCACCCACCTGCTGTTCCACCTGGTGGCCAACCTGGAGCGGGTGGTCGAGTCGATGGAAACGCCCCTGGAGCACCCCAGGCTGGGACAGGCCGCGTGGCATCCGGGGGGCGAGCATGAGTCCAGCGCCCGGAAGAGCTGGCGGACCTTTGCCCGGACCGCCGCGTCCGGCTGGGAAGACAACCTGCGTGAGCGCCAGGGGAAGCTGGACGCAGAGGCCTTCGCCGTGGAGGTCGAACAGGGGGAACTGCGCCGCCTGGATGTCGCCAGCGTCTTTCGGGAGTTCATGGACGCGCTCGTGAAGGAGTACCCCGTCAAGAACGGATGGAAACCCGACGCGCACCCGCTGTTCCTGCTCGCCGTCGATGACGCCGACATGAATCCAGCACTCGCGGGATCGCTGCTGGAGTTGGTGCGCAAGCTCTGGCATCCGCGGCTGGCGTTCATGCTGACCGGGGATACCGAGCTGTTCCTCAGCACACTCGGTTCACCTCCCCCGAAATCTCCCCGGAAGCCGACCATCGTGATGGGGCCCGTGTCGACCCAGGACCCTGACCCGGAGCAGCGACGGCGCCTCGCCCTGGACGTCTATGCGAAGGCCATTCCGCTGGCGCACCGCTGTGAACTCCCGGCGATTGCCCCCGCCCAGAGATTGGTGAAGGGGCCTCGCCTCGAATCGGTTCTCGGCTCCTTCCAGGTGCTCAAGAAGCAATCCCGTCCTCCGGGACGCACCACCGGGACGCTCACGGATTACTTCCCACCCGAGTCCCAGGTGCTCGAAGCATTACCGGACCGGATGCGCTCGCTGTGGGACGTAGCCACGGAGCTGAAATCCAGCGAGAAGACTCTACTCTCTGTTGAAGAAGCGGTCGTCTTCATCTGGCAAACGGCGGTGAGGGACGCACGCGTCCCCAGCGCATTGAGGCAGGAGTTGGAGCCCCTGGTGCGGCTCGAGGGCAAGCGCCCCCGATTGAAGGTGGACCCCGGTCTCGAAGTCACCTGGAGGTTGGAGACAGCTTCCAAGGTGGAGGTTCCCGGGGCGCGCATCACCTTTGAACGGCCAGCTCGCGCCGAAGTGGCCACTGGCGGTCGTGCAAACAAGCTGCCGGCACAGGTGACGGCGGCGTACATGCTGGCCGCGGACGTGCTCGCGGATGCTGGCGGAGGCACGAAAACGGACCTGCTTCCGAGCGGACTTTCCACACCGCTCCTCGCCCACGTCACCTTCCCCCAGCGCTCCGTCGAAGGGCCAGACACCCTCGCCTGGCCTCTCCCGGATTGGAGTTCGTTCCTCGACATCGACCTGCTCCGTGCGGAGTGGGACACCGCGCTCATCTTCTCCGTTCCGCCAGACCCGCACGTCGTGGAGCGGATGGCGAAGGCATTCCTCAGCGTGGTGCTGAAGGTTGGCGGCGAGGAGACGGCTCCCTCCGGGCCCGACACTGAAGACCCCTCTTCATGGACCGCCATCGCCGACAAGCTCGCACGCATAGCCCAACTTGAACCCGGCACGGAACGCCAGCATGCCCTGGTGGAATGGGCTCTCGGCCGCGCGGGGCTGTTGAGCGCTCCTGAGTCCATGCTTCCTCCTGAGGCGGCCAATGCCCTGCTGAAAGCGATGCTGGCTGCGTTCAAGGGGAGGTGGAGACAGGCGCGTCAGGCACTCCGGACCGCGCGACGTGACCGGGTCGCACGGAGCTTCGCACATGAACGCAACCAAGCACTCCAAGCCGCGCGCATCGAGGCATTCGTCCTAAGCATCGACGAGCAGTTCCCCACCCATGAGTTCCGGCTTTGGGTTGAAGGAGAGGACGCAACGCCGAATCGAAATGAGGTCGTGAACAACTTCCGCGAAACACTCAGGAACATCCGCCTTCCGTTCCTGGAAGGCGTCTTGGGCGAGGGCACCCACAACCCTTCCTTGGGTTCATACGTGACCTCTCTTCGCACGGAGTGGTTGGGGCAGGCGCCCGTCCCCATGCTCCAACGGATGAGAGAGCAGGTGGAGCCCTTCACGCGAATCACTGATGCGGGCGCCCCCGCGCTGGCCCGGCTGTGGAAAGTGGCTTGCGACACGGTAGGTGACTCAGCACTGGCGGACGCCCTCACCCTTACCGAAGGTCGGTTGCGCATCGCGGAATCACTTCAGCGGCAACTGAACCAGAAGAGGGAGCAGATATTGGCGGAGGACTCCGTTCTTTCGTTCAGGATTCCGAAGCAACTCACGGCCAGCGTGCACCTATTACAGGGCACTTCGCAGCCATTCCTACGAATGCTGTCGGGCAGCCCTGGTGCCACTCACGCCATGGAAGCACTGCTCCGCATGGCTTATGACCACGAACAGGATCTCAGCGAGAATTCCGACGAGTCCTTGATGTCCCCCATTGGCTGGAGAGGGGTCGAACTCCGATTCAAGAAAGGTCCCCGCCTCCACCCATGGCCTGTTCCCAGGTGGCCGGCACTATTCGAGTGGGAGGCCCTGGAGCAGAGCTGGCTGGAGGCCGTACGATTCGCGCAATCAGCAACCGCCGACAGGGATACCTCTGCGGACCTTCGCATCATGGATGCATTGGCGTATTGGCTCTTCTCCGTGTGCCAAGGACTGCAAGCTCGTGGAGGCATCTACCAGAATCTGAAGCTGAGGACATCGACGCAGGACTGGCGAGCGCTGCTCCAGCCCCCTCACACTCCCAAGGGCATGAGCGTGCAGCGGGCAGCTCTCTACAATGGATGGCGCAACTCCCTCTGGTCCATGGCCACTCCCGAAGCTGGACTGTCGCCTTCAGCAGCCGCCGCCATTTTGGACGCCCTCTCAACACCGCAGTCAGATGAGGACGAGGATCGGACTGCTCGAAACTGGAGAGAGTTCCGCGAGGGGCAGCCCCGGTGGCGCAGGAACCGCTTGCTGAGTATGGGTATTTCAGAGGCTCTGGTGGATGAGTTCCTCATGAATATCGACAACACCTTCCCCGACCATCCCTGGGTCAAGGTCTTCGGCAAATGGGATGCCCCCAGCCCACTTCCCCTCTGATTGAGCCACGAGGCACAGGCATTCATGCCCCACGAGGTTCCCCACTCGCGCCTGCTCGCCGAAGCCGAGGCCTGGCCGCTGTGCTCGAACGCGGCGTTGCGTCATCGCACCACGCGGCTGGGGCGTGCAGCCGTGGGGATATTGGACGCTCCGACGGCCTCTCTCGCCTCGGAGCTGGAAGCCCACCTGCGCCTGCGCTCCGGCGGGCGCTCCCTCTCGAGTCTCTCCGCGCTGAGAGACCGAGCCTGGTTCGGAGCAGAGCCCGGTAACACCACGGCGGTCGCGCTCGCGGACTATGCAGTCCAGCTCGCGCAGCGCTACCTCGTGCGCGCCGGCACCCGGGTGGCGCTCCGCCGCGACAACCACACCTCCACCACCGACATCGCGGACCGCGCCGCCCACTGGCGCTGGCTGGGGCTACGCCTGCCCGCCGACCTGCTCGTCGCGGCGCTCCATGCCCCAAACGGCACGGCGCCTCCTGGCGACGACGTGGCGCTCGCCACCGCCCACCTGGAGCGACTCCTCCAGCGCCCCGTCGCGGAGACGCACCTCCACGTCGGAGCCGCCTTCGGCTTCCCGCTGCTGTGGACCACCTGGATGAGCTGGCTGTGCCGCAGCGGGCCAGAGCTGGACAAACTCCAGGTCGATGCGGGCTCCCCCTTCGGAAACGGAGAAGGACTCCGAAGCAGGCTGCTCACCGCTGCGGTCGCCCGCGTCCTGTTCGCGGCGTTCCTCTGGAAGAAGGAGCGCGGTGCCTTCCCGGGAGGCTTCGCGGGCTTCGAGGCCCAAGAGCTCCCCGCCCTCTGCGCGCGCCTGCGCTGGCCCTCCGGCGCAACCGACTGTCTGCGCCTGTGCTCCCGAGTCCTCGCCTTCCTGCATGGCACCGTCGAGCACATCCCCTTCGCCTACACCCGCCGGCTGTACGCCCTCCTGACGAACGCGGGCTCCCACACGCCACCGGACACACTCGACGGCCTGCGCGAGACGGACCCGCTCGCGGCATGGCTGCGACCCGCCCCTGGTGGGGCCTGCCCGGAGACGCTCTTCACCGTCCGCGCGCTGCACTACCTGTTGCATACAGGCCGAGGGGACACCCGCTTCGCCGAGCTCTTCTGGCAGTACGAGCGCATCCGTGGCCTCGTCCACGCCCACCTCATCCAGGAGCCCGGCACCTCCGGCCTGGACTGGTTCGGCCGCCACTACCGCCGGCTCTCTCCTCTCCGCGGCCCGCTGGAGGAGCTGCGCTTCCAGGCGGCGGTGCACCACCAGTCAAGAGGCCTCGCCCTGGCGGCGCTCGAAACGCGCACGGCGCCTCCCTCGTCCTGGACAGAGGTCCGCGACGAGGTGCGCCGCCTCGCCTGCGCGGGCGTCGGAATGACACCGCGTCCGGCCGGCGCCCCTGCTCCGGAACTCGGGCTCATCTTCCACTTCATCAAGGAGCGCGAGCACAAGCTCGGCTTGCGTCGCCACCTCCACGCGGACCCGAGCGGAGACCCCGCCGGCTTCCGCTTCGGCGTGTGGTTCCGCCATCGGCGCCGGGAGGCCCTCGCCCTCCAGACGGCCCTTTTCCACCACCCGGAGCTGCTCCTGCTGACCCGCGGCCTGGACGTGGCCAGCACGGAGCTCGCCATCCCCACCTGGGCCGTGGCGCCCCTGCTATCCATCCTTCGGGAGACCTCGGTCGACATCTCCGCCGCGCTCGCTCGCAAGCAGCCCACGTGGCAGACGGGCCCCCTGCGGTTGACCTGTCACGCGGGGGAGGAGTTCTCACGCCTCGTGGAGGGACTGCGCCGCATCCATGAGCTGAAGGAAGCAGGGCTGCTCCAGAATGGGGACAGGCTCGGGCATGGCCTGGCGCTGGGAACCGACCCACGCCGCTGGGCCACTGCGTCCGGAGTCGTCGTCCAGCCCGCCGAGGAGCGGCTGGAGGACCTGCTCTGGGAGCTGGACCGATACGGCTCGGGAGAAGTGGGCGCCCCCGCGCGCCGCATCGAGCGTGTACGCACGGAAGCCCTGACGCTGGCTCGCCGCATCTACAGCGCGGAAGCGCACGTCGACCTGGACACCCTGCGAGAGGCTCGACGCCTGCGGCATCAGCCCGAGGTCCTCCAGTGGTTGGGCTTTCCCGACCGCCGGACCGTGCATTCGCTCAAGGGGCCGGAACACCTCGTCCTGGCATACCTCACGGACGTCGGCCTCTTCCGCCGGGGACAGGAGCTGGTGGAGGTCCGCGCGGACGAAGGGGAGGTGGTCTTCCTCCAGGAGGTCCAGCACTGGCTGTGCTCCCAGCTCGCGCGGCTCGAGGTCACCGTGGAGGCCAACCCTTCGAGCAACCTGCTGATCGCGGACCTGCTTGGAGTGGACGACCACCCGGTGCTCCGGATGGCGGGCTACTCACCTCAAGCCAGCGAACCTCCCGGCCAGGAAGCACGAGAACCACGGGACGCCTCGTCGGAGCTGATGATCTCCATCAACTCCGACGACCCCATCACCTTCGCCACCTGCCTGGCGGACGAGTACGCCTACTTCTATTTCGCCCTCCTCCGCCGGCAGGTCCCCTCGTCGGAAGCTCTCGCATGGCTGGACACCCTCCGGGAGCACGGGATGCGGTCGCGCTTCACCCAGCCCGCAAGTGCCGATGAGCGCAGTCTCGAGTACGTCCTGGGCCCCGCCTTCCAACGATGCCTCGGCAAGTCCACCCGCTCGCGACGGGCCACGCGCTCGCGAACCTGAAGCACATCCAACGCGGCTTCGGCTTGCCCGCGAGCACAGACACCACCACCGCGGCGTGACTCAACGAACAGTCACCCCGTCCGCAAGTGCCGTTCGGTCAGGGGATTGCTCCCCGCGGCGTCTCTACCTCTGAAGAGCCCTGTCCGACGCTTCCTTTGCCCCCAGGGCTCGAATCACCCGGGCACGTCCCGCTCGGCGGAGGTGTGTCATGTCCCCGCGTCCCTTCCAGTGTCCTTCCATGGCACGGGCCCTCCCGGGCGCGGTGCTGCTCCTCGCCCTCGTCACGGGCTGCGCGAGCACACCTCCGGGCACGGGAGGCTCCGGTGCCGGCGACCTGGACCCCGAGCGACCACCTCACATCGACACGCAGGCGGGCCGCGAGGAGGCCGCCCGGGTCGCCGCGCGCGTCTGGGCCCTGGCCAGCAGCGTGCGCGACATGGACTCCCAGCTCCGGTTCACCTTCTGGTCCGAGCAGGGCGCGCTCACCCTCGTGGGCTTCGTGGCCGAGAACCGGGGCGGGCGGCAGGGCAAGCCCGCCACCGACGCCGCGGGCACACAAAGCAAGGTGACGGCGGCGCTCGTGGCGGCCATGAAGCACCCCGCTCGCGAGGTGTCGCTGACGCTGCGGCGGAGCGAGTCCTCCTGGCAGGTCGACTCGAGCGACTTCATCCAGTCGTTCCGTCCCACCGGCGCCCGGACGCTGCCCCTTCGCCAGGGAGCGCTCTCGCCCCGGCAGACCTCCGACGACATCGCCGCGGGCATCCGGGAGTTGCTCGGCGCCGTGCAGGTGCCCACGGACGGAACCGTGGGCGTGGACCTCGAGGCGCGCGTGCGCAACGGGCGCATGGTGGGCCTGGAGCTGACGCGCTCGCACGTCATCCGCTCGGGCCGTGGGCACACGCTCCGGCAGGTCTCCCCGCACGTCGCGACCGAGGTGGCCAACCTCCTCCTCCTCTACGCCCCCTGCACGCGGGAGCGCTCCATCCATCTCGGCCTGCGGCTGTCCCACCGGGGCAACGCGACGGCCGCGAGTGGCGGCGTGGAGGAGACGCGGGTGGACCTCGCCGCCACCACGGAGGATGAGGGCGTCGCGCTCCGGCTGCCTCAATGAGCCACCCGCCGGAATGCGCGCTGGCCCTCACGGCGGGCCGGTGGGCCCCTGCTCCCCTGCTCGCGCCCTTGCCCGGGCAGGGTTACCTTTCATGGATGGCGCTGCCCCTCGAAGCGTACGCCCTCATCGGAGACACCCAGAGCGCCGCCCTGGTGGGCCGCGACGGCTCCATCGACTGGCTGTGCTGGCCCCGCTTCGACTCGGAGGCCTGCTTCGCCGCGCTGCTCGGCAACATGGAGCACGGCCGCTGGCGCGTCGCCCCCCGCCTTCCCGTGCGCGACGTGCGCCGCCGCTACCAGCCCGACACCCTCATCCTGGAGACGGAGCTGCACACGGACACCGGCACCGTGCGCCTCTTCGACTTCATGCCCGTGCGCTCCAACTCACCGGAGCTCATCCGCATCGTGGAGGGCGTCTCCGGAGAGGTGCCGATGCGCATGGAGCTGGCGCCCCGCTTCGGCTACGGCGACCGGACCCCGTGGCTCAACGTGTCCCCCGGCGGCGCCACCACCAAGGCCGGCCCGGACGCCCTCTTCCTGCACGCGGACCTGCCGCTGCGCGCGGAGAACTCGGGCGTGGTGGCGGACTTCGTCCTCCGCCAGGGCGAGCGCGTGCCGCTCATCCTCTCCTGGTACCCGTCGCACCTGTCACCTCCCGGGCGCCCGGACCCCATCGCCGCGCTGGTGGAGACCCAGCGGTGGTGGCACCAGTGGGTCGGCCAGTGCACCTTCACGGGCTGCTGGCGCCCCCAGGTGGTGCGCTCTCTCATCACCCTCAAGGCGCTCACCTACTCGCCCACGGGCGGCCTCGTCGCCGCGCCCACCACGTCCCTGCCCGAGCGCCTGGGCGGCGTCCGCAACTGGGACTACCGCTACTGCTGGCTGCGCGACGCCACCCTCACCCTCCTCGCCCTGCTCAACGCCGGCTACACGCAGGAGGCCCTCGCGTGGCGCGACTGGCTGCTGCGCGCGGTGGCCGGCGAGCCGGACGAGCTGCAAATCATGTATGGCCTCGCCGGAGAGCGCCGCCTCACCGAGGTGGAGCTGCCCTGGCTCCCGGGCTACGAGGACTCGCGCCCGGTGCGCATCGGCAACGCCGCAGCGGGCCAGCTCCAGCTCGACGTCTTCGGGGAGATTTTCGACTGCTTCTACCAGGCCCGCCTGCGCGGCATGCCGCCGCACCCGGAGGGCTGGGACGTGGCCGTCCACCTGCTTCGCTGCCTGGAAAAGCGCTGGCTCGAGCCGGACGAGGGCATCTGGGAGGTGCGCGGAGGCCGGCAGCACTTCACCCACTCGAAGGTGATGGCGTGGGTGGCGCTGGACCGGGCGGTGAAGGCCGCCGCGCTGCGGGGCGTGGGCGGCGAGCAGATGGCGCACTGGACGGCGCTGAGAGACCGGATGCACGCGGAGGTCTGCGAGCGCGGGTACGACGCCCGCCGCAACACCTTCACCCAGACTTTCGGGGGCGCCGCGCTGGACGCGAGCCTGCTCATGATTCCCCTGGTGGGCTTCCTCCCGCCGGAGGACCCGCGCGTCCGGGGCACCGTGGAGGCCGTGCAGCGCGAGCTGTGCCACGACGGGCTGGTGCGCCGCTACCACACGCACGAGACGCGGGACGGCCTGCCCCCGGGCGAAGGCGTCTTCGTGGCCTGCAGCTTCTGGCTGGCGGACGCGCTGATGTTGCTGGGCCGCGAACACGAGGCCCGCGAGCTGTTCGAGCGCCTGCTGGGGCTGAGCAACGACGTGGGCCTGCTGTCCGAGGAGTACGAGCCCCGGGCCCGCCGCATGGTGGGCAACTTCCCGCAGGCCTTCAGCCACCTGGCCCTGGTGAGCACCGCGCAGAACCTCTCCTGCGGCGCGGCCCCCGGCGAGCGGCACCGGGGCTGCTGGCGGTGCCACTGAGCACGAAATGACAGGCCCCGGCGCGCGACGGAGACCTCACCGTCACGCCCGGGGCCCGGGCTTCACTTCACATCCACGTCTTAGAAGTGGCCGCCGACGGTGGTGAAGACGCCGAACACGACGCCGACGTCATCGCCGATGCCCAGCTCCAGGCGGGGCCCGCCGCCCACGAAGAAGTTGGAGCCGAGGTGGAAGAGGAAGGGCGCGTACGCGTCGAACACCAGCGTGGAGTCGGTGGGCAGGACGTTGCCCAGGGGCAGCAGCTCCTCGTCCCCGAGGTTCAGCGACAGGCCGAGCTTCGGCCACACCGACACCCGGTCACCGATGGGGATGTTGTAGCCGCCGCGCACGTTCAGGCCGATGGCCGTGGCGTCCGCGTCGCCGAAGAGGGCGCGAATGCGAAGCGCGGTACCGACAGAGAGGTTCTGCTTGATGAAGTAGTCCGCGCTCGGCTCCAGGGTGAAGAAGCCGGCGTCGGAATTACCGTACGTGGCGTAGCCCAGGCTCGCGGAAGCATCCGCGCTGATGACAATCCGCCCGGGGCTGCCGAAACCGCCGCCCGTCTCCTGCGCACCCGCGTTCAGCGACACCATGAGCCCGGCCACCGCGGCCAGGAACTGCCACTTGTTTGCCTGCATGAAGCGTCCCTCCGTTGCGTAAGCCCGGCCTACCATCCCGGGCGCTCGGCGGCCCTTCTAGCCAAAGGACAAGGCGAAACACCCTTTTTTCGTCCCCCCTGTGCGCAATACCGCGTCAACGGATTACACGGGCGCGCTCCCGCCCCCCGGGCCACCTCCGCCCGCCTGCGCCAGCCGGCCCGCGGTGGCCGTGAATCGCCGCCACTTCGGCGTCGCTCGCGGCCCCGGGCGTGCCCGTCATGGGTGTGATTCCCATCAATTCCCGCCCGCCCGGCAGTGGCCCGGCTGGGAGGCCGGGGCCGCCGCATGTCATCCTTGGCAAAGGACCCCATCGGAACCACCGGTTGGAGGACCATGCCTCGTGTACGCCCTCCCGCGGCGGCGGGCTCCTTCTATCCCGCCAGTCCTTCCGACCTGGCCGCCCAGGTGGACGGGTGGCTCGATGACGCCGCCGTGTCAGCCGATGACAGGTCCGCGGCGCTCATCGTCCCACATGCCGGCTATGCGTACTCAGGGCCGGTAGCGGCCAGCGCCTACGCCACGTTGCGGGGGCCAGCGGACAGGACGTCCCGCGTGCTGCTCATGGGGCCGTGCCACTTCCTCCCGCTGCGCGGGCTGGTCTGGCCGGACGTGGACGTGCTCTGCACGCCCCTGGGCGAGGTGCCGCTGGACGAGGACCTGCGCCAGCGCGCGTCGGCGTTCCGGCAGGTGACGGCATCCACCCGGGCCCACAAGGCGGAGTACGCGCTGGAGGTACAGCTCCCCTTCCTGCAGCGTGTGCTGGGGCGCTTCAGCGTGCTGCCCCTGCTGGTGGGCACCGCGCACGCCGAGGAGGTGGCGGAGG
Source organism: Myxococcus sp. RHSTA-1-4 (assembly GCF_020037125.1). Taxonomy (GTDB): domain Bacteria; phylum Myxococcota; class Myxococcia; order Myxococcales; family Myxococcaceae; genus Myxococcus. The sequence continues at coordinate 120,489 of NZ_JAIQDG010000016.1, read as the reverse complement.
TACTCGACGCGCTGTGGGACTCCGACGTGCTGCCGGTCGTCACCTCGGACCTGTCGCACTACCTGCCCTACGAGGACGCCCGGGCCGTGGACCGGAATACCGCGGAGCGGGTGCTCGCGCTCGACAGCTCGCTGGACGCGGGGAGCGCCTGCGGCGCGGCGGCCATCTGCGGGTTGTTGCTGGCGGCCCGGAAGCGGGACCTCCAGCCCCGGCTGCTGGACCTGCGCAGTTCGGGCGACACCGGGGGCGCGCGTACCGAGGTGGTGGGCTACGGCGCCTTCGCCTTCTATCTGTCCACCGGGGCCCGCTCCTGAGCCGTCCCGAGCCTCAGTCTTCCCAGGCCAGGGTGTACTCGCTGTCGAGCAGCGTGGTCTGCCAGCCGCGCACCTGGATGTCCTGGGCGCCCACGGCCTGCAAGGCGCCTTCGAGCATTCCCTCGTTGTAGGCGACGGGCGTGAAGATGCGCCGCATGTGGATGCGGCCGGAGCGGAGGCCCGTCCACTCCACCTGCAGCTCGCCGAAGTTGATGGCCATGCGGTAGGCCTCGGGGAGCATCTCCACCAGCCGCTTCGGCTCTCCGCCCACCTGCTGCCGCACCTCGGCGCCGAACATGGAGTTGAGGAAGGCGAGCGTGCCCTGCACCCCGAGCTGCCGCATGGCCTCCTCGAAGCCGCCGAGCTGCGGCGCCAGCAGCCGGGTGGCCGCGAAGAACAGGCGCATGAAGGGCGGGACGGGGTACAGCTCCGAGGGGTCCATGTCCGCCGGGAAGTCCCCGCCCTCGATGATGCGCGAGACGGCCTGCTCGCCACCGAGGAACCGGACGGTGTCGAGGACGGCGGCGAAGTGCATGCCGCGAATCCCCTCCGAGGGCTCCACGAGGGCCAGCCGCGAGGACAGCTCTCGCTCCACGTCCTCCGGCGTGTCCCACTTGCCGCGTTCCATGGTCATCCCCTGACGCATATCGCCCGGAATGTTCGCACGGCTTCCCCTCCCGCGCGAAATCCTGGAGGCCCGGCCCACGCCCCAGGCGCAGCGGGTCTGCTCCTGTCAGCCCGATGCAACACGTCCGGTGGAGCCATGCGCTCCGAGTGTGTGACTCCGCGCGTCGTCCAACAACATCTCAGGGCGCGGGCTGGACGGGCACCGCCTGCGCCTCGCGCCGCAGCCGCGCGTCGAGCACGAAGGTCCCGAACGGAACCAGCGAAGCGACGAAGGCTCCCACCGCGCGCACCAGCGACCAGCGGCAGGCGATGGCGGCCTCCATGAGGGCGAAGAGGTAGAGCACGAAGAGCAGCCCGTGCGCCCAGCCCACGTACCTCACCGCCAGCGGCATGCCCGCGGCGTACTTCAGCGGCATCGCGATGAAGAGGAGCACGACGAAGGACAGGCCCTCCGCCAGGGCCACGGCTCGGAAACGTCCAAGGGGGGTCTTCAGCATCTCGGCCCCTGGTTTCGCACCTCCGGCCCCCCGGGTCCATGCGTCCAGGTGACGCACCCTCGAGAGGCGGGAGCTCCGCTGGGACGGAGGGGCTCGCACGTCCTCTGTCCGGGGAGCCGGCCGGGCTGTTTCCCCGCCTGCGACGCGGGCGCGCGGGCGTGGCGCGTGGCCCGAGGCTCGCGGCGGAGCGTGGCGCCCGCCGTTAGCGTTGCTCCTTTCGGAGCCTGTTCGCGCGCGGAGACTGCCGCCAGCGCCGGGCCGGAGGAGGACATCGACATGAGCACCGCGTTTCCCGCTCGCTGGTGGCACAAGCTGGAGGACGGGCGTGTGCAGTGCGACCTGTGCCCTCGCGACTGCAAGCTGAACGAGGGACAGCGCGGCTTCTGCTTCGTGCGCCAGCGCGTGGGCGAGGGCATGGTGCTGGACACGTATGGGCGCTCGTCTGGTTTCTGCGTGGACCCCATCGAGAAGAAGCCGCTGAACCACTTCCACCCGGGCAGCAGCGTGCTGTCGTTCGGCACGGCTGGCTGCAACCTGGGCTGCCGCTTCTGCCAGAACTGGGACATCTCCAAGTCGCGAGAGCAGGACACGCTGGCGGACGAGGCCTCGCCCGAGGCCATTGCCCGGTACGCGGTGCGGACGGGCTGCCGGAGCGTGGCCTTCACGTACAACGACCCGGTCATCTTCGCCGAGTACGCCATGGACGTCGCGGATGCGTGCCACGCGGTGGGCGTGGAGACGGTGGCCGTGACGGCGGGCTACATCCACGCGCAGCCGCGCCGGGAGCTCTACGCGAAGATGGACGCGGCCAACGTGGACCTGAAGGCCTTCTCCGAGGACTTCTACCACCGCGTCACCTTCGCCCACCTGCGACCGGTGCTGGACACGCTGGAGTACCTGAAGCACGAGACGCGCGTCTGGTTCGAGGTGACGACGCTGCTCATCCCCGGGCACAACGACTCGGAGGCGGAGGTGACGCGGCTGTCGGAGTGGATGATGGACCGGCTGGGCCCGGACGTGCCGCTGCACTTCACCGCGTTCCACCCCGACTTCAAGATGCGCGACGTGCCGCCCACGCCACCGGCGACGCTGCGCCGCTCCCGGGAGATTGCCCGGCGCGCGGGGCTGCGCCACGTGTACACGGGCAACGTGCACGACAGCGAGGGCGGCACCACGCTGTGCGGCGGGTGCGGCACGGCGCTCATCGTCCGAGACTGGTACGAGCTGCTGTCCTACCGCGTGACGCCGGAGGGACGGTGTCCCGACTGTGGCGCGGAGGTGGCCGGGCGGTTCGACGCGGAGCCGGGCGGGTTCGGAGCACGTCGGATTCCGGTGCGGATTGCGCTGGGCACGGCGGGGTCCTGAGCGGCGCTCACCTCGCGGGCAGCGAGACACCGTGCCGCGCGAGGTCCTCCGGCGTGTTCACGTTCACCAGGGAGCGCAGCGCCGGGTCCACGGCGCGCAGTGCGCTCTCGGGCAACAGCCGCGCGCGGAAGCGTGACAGGAGCTGGCGCAGGGACGGGTCCTCCACCAGCGACTGTCCCCACGCGGGCCCGAGCGCCCCCCGGTACGCCGCCAGCAACGGCTCCAGCTTCCCCGCCACCTCGAAGCACACCGCGTCCACGTCGTCCCCCCGCGCCCCCAGCAACACACGCAGCGCCTCCGGCTCGACGAAGGGCATGTCGCACGCCACCGCCAACACCCACGGCGTGCGCGCGGCCACCAGCGCCGCGTGGACTCCCCCGGGCGCTCCCTTTTCCCGCACCGCGTCCGCCACCGTGCGCAGCCCGAAGCGCGAATAGGGCTCGGACGCGTTCGCCACCAGCAGCACGTCCCCGAAGCGCGGCGCCAGCGACAGCAACCGCTCCAGCACCGTGCGCCCCTCCACCTCCAGCAGCCCCTTGGGCACACCGGACAACCGCCGGCCCTGGCCTCCCGCGAGGATGGCCAGCGTCACGTCCGGGTACTCCATGCCGTCTCTCACAGGGTCCATGGCTCGCGCTCCATTCCCCGCGTCTCCCGGAGCACGAAGCCCCGGGCCCGCGTGACTGTGTACCGGAGTGCACGCTGTCCGTGCCCTCCCCTGCACGACTCCCCCCTCGCGGAACGGCGAGACGGGCGTTTGGCCCCGTGGTGGGGGGCCACCCCCGAAGGGCACGTCCGTTGCTGAATCCCGGCTCCATGAACGATACACCCCAGCCCGTCCAACCGAGGAACCGCCCGTCAGGCCTCGGCTTCTGCATCGTGGCGACACTGGTCGCCTTCCTGGCTCCCCCGCTGGTGGGCTTCATCGTGGACAGGGGCAGCGACTCGCACGGTCCGCTGGGCGCGCTCTTCACGGTGATGGGCGGCATCGCGGGGCTCGTCCTGGGGCCGGTGGTCCTGGTCATCTGCGCCATCGCCCTGGTCATCCAGCACGCCACCCGACCCAGGAACACCTGATGCTCCCCCCCGACCGGGAAGTAGGGAAGCGGACGGCCGCCATCGCCCCGTGGACAACCGCCAGGGTCCACCGCGTAGGCTGCGCGCACCCGGATGCCGCTCACACCCCTCTCCACCGCCCGGCAGGCCGCGCTCGACGCCATCACCCCCGCGGCCCCCGAGCGCGTGTCCCTCCTCGCCGCCCACGGCCGCTTCCTCGCGGCCGCCGTCACCGCTTCGCGCTCGCTGCCCGGCTGCGACACCTCCGCGATGGACGGCTGGGCCGTGCGCGCCGAGGAGACCCGGGGCGCCAACCGCGACCACCCCGCGCGCCTGCGCATCGTCGACACCGTCTACGCCGGCACCCTCCCCTCGCGCACCCTCCAGCCCGGCGAGGCCGCCCGCATCTTCACCGGCGCGCCCCTCCCCTCCGGCGCCAACGCCGTCGTCCGCCAGGAGGCCGCGCGCGCGCACGACGACGGCCAGCACGTGGACGTCTTCATCACCGTCTCCCCCGGCAACGACTTCGTGCGCGCGGGAGAAGAGGTCGTCGCCGGCACGCCGCTGCTCGCCCCCGGTCAGCCCGTGAGCGCCGCGGTGCTCGGCGTGCTCGCCTCCCAGGGGGAGACGGCGGCCTGGGTGCGTCCCGCGCCGCGCGTGGCGGTGCTCGCCACCGGTGACGAGCTCGTCACGCCCGGCCAGCCCGCCCTGCCCCACCAGGTCTACGAGAGCAACCTCGTCCTCGTGGCCGCGCTCGCCCGCGAGGCCGGCGCCGACGTGCGCCACCTCGCCCGCGCGCGAGACGACGAGGCCGAGCTGCGCGACACCCTCTCCCGCCTCGCCCCCCAGGTGGACGTCCTCATCACCACGGGCGGCGCCTCCGTGGGGGACAAGGACCATGTGAAGCGCGTGCTCACCGCGCTCGGGGCCCGCTTCGTCGTGGACGGCGTCGCCCTCAAGCCCGGCAAGCCCGTGGCCGTGGCCCGCCTCGGCGACACCGCCGTCGTCGTGCTGCCCGGCAACCCCGGCGCGGCCACCGTCGCCTTCGACCAGCTCGCGCGCCCGATGCTCCTCAAGCGCCAGGGCGTGCTCGAGACGCGCCGCCGCGTCCGCGCCCGCCTCTCCACGTCCCGCCACAAGCAGGCCGGCCTCACCTACCTCATCACCACCACGCTGGAGCCTCGCGGCGACGGCGAGCCCGTCGCGCGCCTTCGCATCCAGGGCGCCGGACAGATTCTGCGGAACGTCCACGGCGAGGGCTGGGCCCTGCTCCCTCCGGGCCGCGCCGACTTCGCCGAGGGCGACCTCGTGGACGTGGAGCTGTTCCACGGGGCCACCTACGCCGCGGTGGACGCCGGCCCCGGTGGCTCCGCATGAGCGCCGTGCCCGCCGTCAGCATCGTGGGCTGGTCCGGCTCCGGGAAGACGACGCTGCTCACGAAGCTCGTCCCGGAGCTGGCCTCGCGCGGCCTGCGCGTGGCGGTGGTGAAGCACTCGTCGGACGCGCACCCGCTGCACCGCCCGGGCAGCGACACCGCCCGCTTCCAGGAGGCCGGCGCCGTCCTCACCGGCTTCGCCACCCCCGCCGGCGTGCAGCTCACCACCGGCGAGGCCCCCGCCGACGCGCTGCCGCCGATGCTCGCCCGCCTCGCCGGCACCGTGGACCTGGTCCTCGTGGAGGGCTGGAAGGACGGACCGCTGCCCAAGCTCGAGGTGTGGCACGAAGGACTCGGCCCACCGCTCGCTCCGGCCCATCCCGAGGTCATCGCAATTCTCGCGCGCTCCCCTCCGGCTTCGGGGCTTTTCCCGCAAAACGTGCGTGTGCTCGATGCCGGCGACATCCGCGCCGTCGCGGACCTGCTCCTCACCCGGTGGAAGTCCGGCCGTGGTGCCGGGAGTCACGCGCCACCCACCGAAGCGCGCGGGGTGGTGCGGCGTCCCGTGCAACGCTGGGACGGCTCCGCGCTCGCTTCCGCCGAGGAGGACGACCTCGCGGTGGAGGAGCCGCTGGAGATTCGCGTCAGCGGCGACCCGGTGGCCGTCACCATGCGCACCCCCGGACACGACCGCGAGCTGGCCACCGGCTTCCTCTTCTCGGAGGGCATCCTCCAGAGCGTGGACGACCTGGGCGGGCTCGCGCACTGCGGCCGCCCCGGCGAGGAGGGCTGGGGCAACGTGCTGGAGGTGACACCCGCGCCCGGCGCCGTGCTGGACGTGGAGCGGGTGCGCGCCGCCCGCCGCGGCACCCTCACCACCTCCGCCTGTGGCGTGTGCGGCCGCCGCGGCGTGGAGGACCTGCTCGCCGTGTGCCCGCCCGTGCCGCCCGGGCCCCAGCTCCGGCCCGAGGTCATCACCCGCGCCACCGCACGGTTGCGAGACGTGCAGCGAAACTTCGCCCGCACCGGCGGAGTACACGCCGCCGCCGCGCTCGACTCCGACGGCCACCTCCTGGCCGCCTTCGAGGACGTGGGCCGCCACAACGCCGTGGACAAGGTGGTGGGCGCGCTCGTCCTCGAAGGCACCGTACGGGGAGTGCGAGTCAGCCGCGCCCCCCTGACACGTCAGCCCGCGCTTCTCTGCGTCAGCGGACGCGTCAGCTTCGAAATCGTCCAGAAGGCGGCCATGGCCCGAATCCCTGTCGTGGCGGGAGTTTCCGCGGCCAGCTCCCTCGCGGTGGAGCTGGCGCTGCGTTCCGGAATGACGCTGGCCACGTTCGTCCGGAACGGGCACTTCAACGTCCACACGCATCCGGAGCGCCTCTCGCTCCGATAACCCCTCGAAACCTCTGTTTCACCCGCCCCCGGGGCCGCGCGTTTCATCGCCATGAGAGAACTGAAGTCAGACCGGCACCGTAGATGCAGTCTCCTGGCGCGGAGTGCAGCCACAGCGGGAAGGATTCGGACCTGACAGACTGTTCGTGGGGCTCAATCGACCCGGTACCAGGGTCCGGCGATCCCAAGAATTCACATACTGTCACGTCTTACTTGCGGAGCGGCGGTTGCAACGCGCTGCTCCATCGGGCAAATAAGTAGTTCTCTCCGACTTGAAGATTTTCAGCCACAACGGCATCCTCTGACCGGACTGAACGAAAGTGCGCATTCGGTGCAGAGGGGGGTGGAGACGATGAGCAGCGCAACGGCAGGTTCGGCGGTCGGTGCTCCTGGGGCTACCCCTCAGGGGCATGGGTTGGAGGAGGTCCAGGCGCCGAAGCTGGCACCGGGGTTCGCGGCGAAGCTGAACCTCACGGTGGACCTGGTGTTGATGTCGGCGGTCCTGGCGGTCGACGCGTGGCTGAGGGGCCAGCACACCCCGGAGTCCGGCTGGCTGGTACCGGGGCTGGTGGTGACGGCGCTGGTGACGTGGATCATCACCGGCACGGCGGTGTGCCTGTACGACTCGCGCTTCGTGGAGCGCAGCAAGCTGGACCACGTGGCGCTCGTGTCCGTGACGACACTGGCGGTGGTGACGGTGCTGGCGCTGGTGAGCTTCGTGCTGCCGGAGCGCGTGCACATGGGAAGCGTGGCGCCGCTGCTGGTCGTCTTCTGGCCGGTGGCGCTGCTGTTGCGCCTGTTCGTCTTCCGTCCGGTGGCCGCGCAGGAGCGCCCCATGGACTCGGTGCTCATCGTCGGCACGGGCGCCATGGGCCGCTACACGGGCGAGGACCTGGTGCGCCGCGGCCGCCACCAGGTGCTGGGCTACGTGCGCCTCCACGACGACAACAGCTCCTCCGAGCTGCCGGCGCGGGTGATGGGCTCGGTGGATGACCTGGAGCACATCCTCCGCAACACGGCGGTGGACGAAGTCTATATCGCGGGCAACACCCTGAAGCAGGGCGAGGGCATGCAGGCGGCCATCAAGCTGGCCGAGCGCTTCGGCGTGCCGTTCGCGCTGCCGGCGCACAGCTTCCGCCTGGACCGCGCCCGTCCCATCGAGCGCCGCGCGGTGGCCGACGGCTTCCTGCACTTCGCGGCGGTGAGCCCCAAGCCGCACCAGATGGCGATGAAGCGCCTGTTCGACATCTGCGTGTCCTCGGTGGCGCTGTGGATGCTGCTGCCCCTGCTGGCCGCCGTGGCGCTGGCGGTGAAGCTCACCTCCAAGGGCCCCATCTTCTTCAAGCAGCTTCGCGTGGGGCAGAACGGCAAGCCCTTCTACATGCTGAAGTTCCGCTCCATGGTGGTGAACGCCGAGGAGCTGAAGGCGAAGCTGGCCGCGCAGAACGAGATGTCCGGCCCCGTCTTCAAGATGAAGAACGACCCGCGCATCACCGGCATCGGCCGCTTCATCCGCAAGTTCTCCATCGACGAGCTGCCCCAGTTCATCAACGTGCTGCGCGGGGAGATGAGCATCGTGGGCCCTCGCCCGCCGGTGCCCAGCGAGGTGGCCAAGTACGAGACGTGGCAGCGCCGCCGCCTGTCCGTGCGGCCGGGCCTCACCTGCATCTGGCAGGTCTCCGGACGCAACCAGATTTCTTTTGAAGAGTGGATGTACCTGGACATGCAGTACATCGACCACTGGAGCCTGACGAGCGACCTGACGCTGCTGCTCCAGACGGTGCCGGTGGTGCTCACCGGGCGCGGGGCGAGCTGAGCGGCTGTCTGTCTTTCCCGGGCAGAGTCAGGCCGCGCGCTGGAGCCGGCGCGCGGCCATTGGCCTTCTCGATGCATGACTCACGCCGCTTCGTGAGTCATGCGCAATTCCTGCGCATGCAAGGTTGAACGGAGTGGGTTCCCACCGCCCCACCGGCGCCCGCCTGCCCTCCGGGCCCATGGACAATCACAGCCAGGTCCCGAGGGGCTCGTAGAGACTTGGCCTTTGAGGGGCTGTATGTCAGCCTGTTCACCATGAGTGGTTCTGAAAATACCGCGAAGCTGAATTTCCTGGGGCACGCCGGCTACGTCATCGAGCGGGGTCCGCTGTACCTTGCCGTGGACCCGTGGCTGGACGGAGCCGCGTTCGACAACGGCTGGGACCAGCTGGTGCCGGCGGCGCGCTTCGACCCGCAGCGGGTGACGCACCTGTGGTTCAGCCACGAGCACCCGGACCACTTCAGCATCCCCGCCGTGAAGTCGATTCCGGCGGAGCGCCGCTCCCAGGTCACGGTCATCTTCCAGGAGACGGCGGACAAGCGCGTCGTCAGCTTCCTGCGAAACAACGGGTACACCCGCGTCATCGAGGTCACCCCGGGCCAGCGGTATGACCTGGGTGGCGGCGCGGTGCTCACGACGGTGCCGGCGCGGGACGGAGACTCGTGCCACCTGCTGGAGCTGGGGGGCCTGCGCGTCCTCAACTTCAATGACTGCTACTACACCTCCGTGGCGGAGGTGGAGGACGTCATGCGCGCCGTCGGCGTGAAGCCCGGCGAGGTGGACCTGATGGCCACCCAGTTCTCCTACGCCAACTGGGTGGGCAACCCGGGCGACACGGAGCGGCGGCGGCACGCGGCGCGGCGCAAGCTGGACCACCTGGTCATGCAGATGCGCACCGTGCGCCCGCGCTACGTCATGCCCTTCGCGTCCTTCGTGTACTTCTCTCACGAGGAGAACGCGTACCTGAACGACGGAGTGAACCTGCCATCTACCGCGGTGGCCCGCGTGCGCGAGGAGGGCTACACCGCCGTCATGATGCGCCCCGGCGACACGATGGAGCTGTCCAACGAGGGGTTCCGGGCGGCGGCGGAGGCCACCAACGAGCGCGCGAAGGAGCTGGACGGCGCCGTGGAGGCGGTCCGCCGCGCCGAGAAGCCCCTGCGCAAGAGCGCCGCGGTGCCGCTGGATGACGTGCTGACCACCGTCCGCGCCGGCCTCGGCCGCCTGCGCAACGGGGTGTCCCGGCTGGACCGGACGCTCATGCGCCTGCGCCTGCCGCGCGCCGTGTTCGAGCTGAGCGACCACCGCGTCCTCGTCGTCATCGAGCGCCTGGAGGACGTGCGGGTGGAGCCGCTGAACGGGGCGGTGAGCGCGGACGTCGTGCTGTCCAGCGAGGCGCTGCGCTTCGCCTTCGCCCAGGACTTCGGCTTCGACACGCTGCTCGTCAACGGCCGCTTCCACGAGGCCCGCGCCGGCGGCGCCGGGGTGGTGATGACGCTCTGTGGCCAGTTCGGCTACGTGCGCCGCAAGGTGTCCCTGGCCGCCTCCATCCTCCGCCGCCGCCTGGTGGAGGCTCCCCGCCTGGCCCTGGAGCGGCTGCGCAACCGCGCCCTCGCTCCGTAACCTGGAATTCACGGGCCCTCGGGCTCCTGTCCCTCCAGGCAACCAGACTCTCGCGGGGGCGGCATTGACGCGCCGCTCCCGCTCGTCTTCTATGCATCCGGGCATGACCGGCCAGGGCCGGGGAGCCCGCATCCACCGTGACCCGTCCCAGTCATTCCATTCCGCAGGAGCGAGAGCCCTCGCCCGAAGCGCTGGCCGCGGTCCCCACGCAGGACGCGCAGAAGCCCGACACCTCGCACGAGGCGGTGGGCGCGGTCCGCAACGGACTCCAGCTCGGCGGCTCGCTGCTGGTGACGTACGCCATCGCCATGGGCGTGCGCTTCCTGCTGCCCGCGCACCTGGGCCCGGAGCGGTTCGGCAGCTTCAACTGGGCCGACAGCTTCTCCGCCGTCTTCTTCATCGCCACGCACCTGGGCCTGGAGATGTACATCCGCAAGGAGGTCACCCGGCGGCCGGCCCACGCCAGCGACTTCTTCGGCACCACGCTGCTGCTGCGCCTGGGGCTCACGGTGGTGCTGATGGGCGTGCTCGCGCTCGTCATGGCGCACGACGCGCACACCCCCGAGGTGCGCAACCTCGTCTACGTGTTCGCGGTGGCGCAGTCGCTCATCGTGGTCAACGCCTCCGTGGCCGCGCTGCTGCACGCCAAGGGCAAGGTGGCGGGGCTGTCCGTCTCCAACATCGTCACCAAGCTGGTGTGGGGCGGCGGCCTCTTCGTGGTGGCGTGGGCGGGCCTGCCGCTGCCATGGCTGGCGGTGCCGCTGCTGGCGTCGGAGGCGGTGAAGCTGGCGGTGGGCTGGTACCTGGCGCGGGTGCACATGGGGCTCACCTTCAAGGTGGACCTGCCCGCCACCGGGAAGGTGCTCAAGGCGAGCCTGCCCTTCTTCCTCACCGGCGCGGCCCTGGCGACCAACGGGCGGCTGGACGTGATGATTCTGGGCATGAAGGCCAGCCATGAAGAGGTGGGCTTCTACGGCGCCGCGTGGAACATCGCGGGCCTCACCTTCTTCCTCAACCCCGTCTTCGGCTGGGTGCTGATGCCGCTGGCGTCCCGCGCGGCCGAGCGCTCCGAGGAGGAGCTCACCCGGCTCATCCGCCGCGCGATGGAGGGCACGCTGGCCGTCACGGTGCCGATGATGATGCTCATCGTCATGGGCGCGCCGCTCTGGGTGGGGCTGATGGGCGGCCAGTTCGGCCCGTCCACCCTGTCGCTGCGGCTGCTGTCGCCGCTGTTCGTGCTGGCCTTCGTGACGATGAACGCCGGCCTCTGGCTGACGATGACGAACCGCGAGTGGTGGGTGACCATCACCAACGTCACCGGCAGCCTCCTGCTGAGTCCCGTGCTCAACCTGGTGCTGGTGCCCTTCATGCACCGCACGCTGGGCGACGGCGGCGGCGCCGCGGCCACCGCGACGGCCCTGCTGCTGATGGAGGTGCTCGTCACCTTCAGCCTGATGGGCCGCATGGGCCGCGCGGCGTTCGACCCGCGCCTGCTGGCCATGGTGGGCAAGACGGCCGCGGTGTGCCTCGCCATCGTCGTGGTGGACCAGACGGTGCTCGCTCCGCTGAATCCCTGGGTGCGGCTGGCCATCGAGGCCGTGCTCTACGTGGTGGGGGTGCTGGCCATCGGCGCCGTGCGCCCGGCCGAGGTGCTCCAGGTGCTGCGGGTGGCCCGCCGCCGCGGCCGCCCCGAGCCAGAGGCCACCCCCACCGCCGCCCCCGCCTCCTGAGGAGACCTCCGTCGCCCATGCCGTCCCCGCTCCGCCATCAACAGTCCTCCTCGCGCCCGGCACCGGTCGTCCGCGCGCTCGCCTGCGCCGTGCTGCTGCTGGGCTCGGCCTGCGGCGGGCTGGGCAAGTACGTCTGGGTGGAGGAGTACCAGGAGAAGCCGCCCCCGCCGGACACGAGCTACCGCATCGCCGCGGGGGACTTGCTCAACATCCGCGTGTGGAACCAGGAGGCGCTCACCACGTCCGCCCGCGTGCGCGAGGATGGGCGCATCAGCCTGCTCTTCCTGGACGACGTGGAGGCCGCCGGCCACTCGCCGGCCCTGCTGTCGCAGCAGATCCAGACGCGGCTGAAGGACTACATCAACAACCCCGTCGTCACCGTGGCGCTGGAGCAGGCGCGCCCCATCAAGGTGACGATGGTGGGCGAGGTGGCCCGCATCGGCCCGCTGGAAATCGAGCCGAACTCCACCCTCCTCCAGGTGCTGGCGGGGGCGGGCGGCTTCACGGAGTACGCGCACAAGGACCGCATCTTCGTCATCCGCCAGGAGGACGGCGCGGCGCCGCTGCGCATCCGCTTCCGCTATGAGGACCTCGTCCACGCCGAGGGGCGCGCGTATGCCTTCCGCCTGCGCCCTGGTGACGTGGTGGTGGTGGAGTAACCGTGCTGGGGGCGGCCCTCACCGTCGCGCTGCTCGAGGTGTCCTCCGCCTCCGTCACCTATGCCGTGGCGGTGCGGGCCGACTCGCGCGTGCGCTCCAACGAGGCCGCCACCGAGGACGTCCCGTCCGTGGCCGGGGACACGGACATCGTGCCCACGCTGGGCCTGGAGGTACGCGACGGCAACACGTCCCTGCTGGTGGACTACGCCCCGCGCATCAGCGTGCGTGAAATCACCGTCCAGCCGCGCACCGAAATCCAGCACGTGGGCCGCCTGGCGGGGAGCTGGCGCCCGGAGCGCGGCCTGTCCCTGCGCCTGAGCGAGGAGCTGGTGCTGGGCAGTGTGAATCTGCTCACCACGGACGTGCTGCCGCTGCCCGACCCGGGAAGTGGGGACCCGGACGGCCCCCTCCGGCCTCCCGATGGCGGCGGCCCCCTACAGCCGCTGCCGGAGGCGGACACCGTCTACTTCCTCTCGTCCGCCACGACGCTGACGGCGGACACGACGTGGCTGGGGCGGCGCTGGCGGCTGTCCGGCTCCACGGGCTTCAACATCAGCGGCGGGCTGGACGGGCCGGCGCGCGAGGCGGTGCCCATGCAGTACGGCCCGCGCGTCGACGTGTCGCTGAGCCGCGTGCTGACGCGCCAGAGCGCCATCACCACCACCGTGTCCATGACGAACTCGCGCTTCTCCACCGGCGCCAACGCCACGGTGGTGACGCTGACGGAGGCCTGGGGCCAGCGGCTGAGCCGGCGCACCTCGCTGGAGGCGGGGGCGGGCGTGAGCGTCGTTCGCGCCGTCGAGGCCCCGGAGGAGACGGAGCCCGGAGCGGAGCCCGCGCCGGCGCCGGAGCCCACGCTGGGGCTGTTGCCCAACCTCACCTTCGGGGTGGGCCACCGCATTCCCTCGCGCACCGCGGACTTCTTCGGGCAGCTCGGCGTGCGCGTCACGCCCTTCGTGGACCGGTTGACAGGGCGGGTGTACCCGAGGGCGGACCTGACGGGGACGGGCACCTGGACGCTGGGGCCCCGGGTGCGGGTGTCCACCCACGCCGGCACCGCCTTCGCGGTGGGTGGGGCGTCAGGGGACCGCATCATCTCCGGTGGACTGTCGGCGTCCTGGGCGTTGGAGCGCTGGGTGACCCTGGACACGGACCTGCGGAGCACGTGGAGCCGCTCGCCCGACTTGCCGACGGCCCGGTTGAGCTGGGCCGCGTCGCTGGGGTTGTCCTTCCGCCAAACTGGTATCCTCTGAGGGCTGGAGACATGGCGAAGCTCATCCTGATGTCGGTCCTCATCTGCATCATCGCCCTGCCCGCCAAGGCGGCCAGGGACCCGCACCCCGTGCGAGGGTTGAAGAAGGCCATCCTCTGGTTCTTCCTCTTCAATGCGGCATACACCTACGGCGTGCTCGTCTGGGTGGTGAAGCTCGGATTCTCGAAAGGCTGACGGATGGAACCCCAACTGCAGACCGTCTTTCTGGTGGAGGACGCTCCCTTCTTCCGGAAGATGCTGGGCGACTACCTCCGGGACATGGGCTTCGAAGAGGTGGTGGAGCTGCCCAGCGGCCGCGCGGCGCTCAAGCACATGGAGAACGCCGCGTGTCCGGACCTGGTGTGCCTGGACCTGACGCTGCCGGACATCTCCGGCTATGACCTCTGCGAGCACATCCGCAAGTCGCCTTCCATGAAGGACGTGCCCGTGCTGGTGGTGAGCGCGCGGGATTTGCCCGAGGACAAGGCCCACGCCGAGGAGGCGGGCGCCAACGGCTACCTGGGCAAGCCCTTCACGCAGGAGGAGTTCGCCCGCCGCGTGCAGCAGGTCCTGAAGGACTACGGGCCTCCGAGGAGGAAGCCGTGACGCTTCCCGCGTCCGGGGCTCCCGGGCCGCGGCCGGTGCCGCCGCCCCAGCCCCTGTACGTCCCGGAGCGCCCGGAGACGAACGCGCCCGCGGACCTCATCGACTGGGGTCTGCTCATCGACGCCGTGCTCTTCGTGAAGAACGCGGTGCTGCGGCACTGGTTCCTCGCGCTGGTGGTGATGGGGGCCGTGTCCGCGCTGGCGGTGGGCGTCAGCAAAATCATGCCGCGCAAGTACCGCGTGGAGACGCGGATGCTGACGCAGCGCAACTACATCATCTCCTCGCTGGCGAACCCGGGCCGCTCCATTCCCGTGGAGGCGGACCAGCCCACGCGCGCCGCGTGGGAGATGATCATGAAGATTGAGAACCTCCGGTCCGTCGTCCAGCGGGCGAAGCTGGTCGAGTACTGGGATTTGAACCGCTCCCCGATGAGCAAGCTGAAGGAGAAGCTGACGGGGAAGCCACCGGCGCCCATGTCCGACGCGGACAAGGAAGAGGCGCTCGTCGGCATGCTGGAGCGGGCGATGATTGTCGGCGTGGAGGGAGGCTCGGGCACCGTCTCCATCGCCGTGGAGTGGGGCGACCCGCAGCTCGCGCTGAACATCGTGGAGGCGGCGCAGCAGAACTTCCTGGACATGCGCCAGATGGGTGAAATCGGCGCGGTGTCCGAGGCCATCACCATCCTCGAGAAGCAGGTGGTGGAGGAGAGCGAGGGCATCCAGAAGGCCATCGCCGACCTGAACGCCACGGTGAAGCGCGTCGAGGCGAGGATTCGCAAGGAAGAGGAGAAGGCCGGCCGCAAGAAGCCCGCGGCCAAGCCCGGCAGCCTCATCAACACCGACCACATGCTGGCGCAGATGCGCTTCATGATTCAGACGAAGCGCCGGGCCATCACGGACGTGGAGGAGTTCCGCGCGCGGCGGCTGACGGAGCTGCGCAACCAGCTCTCCGAGCAGCGCGTCATCTACTCGCCGCAGCACCCCATCATCACGGACCTGGAGCAGCGCATCGTGGCGCTCCAGGAGGACTCGCCGCAGCTCGTGGCGCTGCGCTCGGAGCTGAACGAGCTCATCAACGAGTACATGCGCAACGGCGGCAATCCGGCGGAGCTGGAGTCCGGGCTGGGGGCGACGGGGATGACGGGCGGCGCGCTGGGAGGCCCGACGGCGGCGGACAGCCCGGAGGTGTCGGTGGCGGCGGACCGGGTGCGCATGCTGGTGATGCGGCACCAGGAGAAGATGCGGCGGCTGGACCAGGCGCGCACGGAGCTGGAGATTTCGAAGGCGTCCATGAAGCACCGCTTCAGCGTGCTGGCGCCGCCCACCTTCCCGGAGAAGCCGTCCAAGCCCAAGGTGCAGCTCATCCTCGCCGGAGGCGTGGTGGGCGGCGTCTTCCTGGGCATCTTCGCGGCGCTGGCGCTGGACATCATCCGGCGGCGGATTCTGGAGAAGTGGCAGGTCGAGCGGTTGCTGAGGCTGCCGGTGCTCGCGGAGCTGGAGCGGCGCTAGAGGCGCGCTCGGGGGAGACTGTCGTGACGGTGTGGACCTGGGTCGATGTGGCGCTGTGCGTGGGCCTGCTGCCGATGGTGGTGGCGTGCGGCTATCTGCTGCTGCTGACGCTGCTGTCGTGGCGGCGGGCGGCGCCGGTGCCTCCGGCGCCCGCGCGGAAGTTCGACGTGGTGATTCCGGCGCACAACGAGGAGCTGGGCATCGCCCGCACGGTGGCCAACCTCTCCGCGGTGGACTACCCGGGCCCCCTGCGGCGCATCATCGTCGTGGCGGACAACTGCTCGGACGCGACGGCGCAGAAGGCGCGCGAGGCGGGCGCCACGGTGCTGGAGCGGCACGACACGGAGAAGCGCGGCAAGGGCTACGCCCTGGCCTACGCCTTCGAGTTCAGCCAGAAGGACGGCTTCGCGGACGCGGTGGTGGTGGTGGACGCGGACACGGTGGTGTCGCCCAACCTGCTGCACGCGTACGCGGCGCGGCTGGAGCAGGGCGCGCACGCGGTGCAGGCGCACTACGGCGTGATGAACCCGACGGCGTCCTGGCGCACGCGGCTCATCACGATTGCGCTGGGCATGTTCCACAAGGTGCGCTCGCTGGGCCGCGAGGCGCTGGGCGTGTCCTGCGGCCTGCGCGGCAACGGCATGTGCTTCACCCACGCGGTGCTGCGCGAGGTGCCGCACGACGCCTTCAGCGTGGTGGAGGACCTGGAGTACGGCATCCGCCTGGGCAAGAAGGGCCACCGCGTGTTCTACGCGTGGGAGGCGGAGGTGCTCGGGGAGATGGTGTCCGGCGAGAAGCAGAGCCGCTCGCAGCGCCAGCGCTGGGAGGGCGGGCGCCGGCAGATGCGCAAGCTGCACGGGTGGCCGCTCTTGAGCGAGGCGCTGCGCCAGCGCAGCGGGCTGCTGTTCGACTTGTCCATGGACGTGCTGGTGCCGCCGCTGAGCCAGCTGGTGCTGGCCACGGTGGGCGGCGCGGTGGCCGCGGCGGTGGTGGCGTGGCTGTCCGGCGGCACGGCGATGCTGGCCACGGGCATGTCGGGCTTCGCCCTGGCGTCGCTGGGCGCGTACGTGCTGCGCGGCTGGTGGGTGTCCGGCGTGGGGCCTCGCGGCCTGTTGGACCTGGCCTGGGCGCCCGTCTACGTGGTGTGGAAGGTGGGGCTGATGCTGCGCGGCCCCGGCGCGGAGAAGCGCGGCGAGTGGGTGCGCACCACGCGCGAGGCGGAGCGGCGCTGAGGGCCGTGGTGTCCGGTGCCTGACTTCCTGGCGGCCGTGCCGGGCGTGATGGAACCGTGATGAAGCACTGAGCCTCCCGTGCGGATGGGGGGCGGCGCTCTTCCGGATGATGGCCACCTCCTGACTCACCGAGGTGGCCCTGATGAAACGCAGCGCTCGCAGTCTGCTGTGCGGTCTCTTGATGATGGCCGCGCCCGCCCTGGCGCAGCCCGACGCCGGCCCTGAGTCCGGCATCATCATCGGTACGGTCATCGACGCCCAGAGCCGGCAGCCGGTTCCCGGCGTCGTCGTGTCCGCGGCCTCGCCCAACCTCCAGGGCGAGCAGACGGTGGTGACCGATGCCCAGGGCAACTACCGCATCCCCCAGCTTCCGCCGGGTGTGTACACGCTGCGGTTCGAGAAGGAGGCCTACAGGCCGTACGCGCGCGGCGACATCCGGCTCCGCCCGAAGCGCACCATCCGCCTCAACGTGGAGCTGCTCCCGGAGTCGCTGGGTAAGGTGGTGGAAATCACCGGCGCGCCGCCCACCCTCGACGTGGGCTCCACGAGCACGGGGGTCGCCGTGGACCAGGAGTTCATCAAGCGCATCGCGGTGGCAAGTCCGGGCGGCAGGGGCGGCGCGGCCCGCGCCTACGAATCCCTGGCCGAGTCGAAGCCCGCCGCGCAGGTGGACACGTACGGCGTGTCCATCAACGGCGCGACCTCGCCGGAGAACGGCTACGTGGTGGACGGGCTGTCCGCGCGCGACCCGGCCTTCGGCATCAACGGCGCTCCGGAAGCCGGAGCGGCCGCCGTGCACATGCCGTCCGCACCTGCTCGTGCCTCCGGGCGCACCGCGCCTCCAAAGGGCGGCTCCTTCTTCGACATGTACTTCCAGGGCTACGGGGTCAACCCGACGGTGACCACGGAGGAGGAGCGCGTCTCCACCTTCTCCGTGGACACGGACACGGCCTCGTACACGGTGACACGCGCGTTCCTGGAGCGCGGGGTCCTGCCGGACGAGCAGGCTGTCCGCGTGGAGGAGTTCGTCAACAGCTTCGACTATGGCTACGCGGCCGAGCCGGACGCGCCCTTCAGCGTCCACGTGGAGGGCTTTCCGTCCCCGGTGCGCAAGGGCTACCAGGTGGTCCACCTCGGCGTGAAGGCGCGCGAGGTGAGCCGCGCACAGCGCAAGCCGAGCCACCTCGTCTTCGTCATCGACGTGTCCGGCTCCATGGATTTGGAGAACCGGCTGGGGCTGGTGAAGCGGGCGCTGCGGCTGCTCGTGGAGGAGCTGGATGAGAGAGACCGCGTGTCCATCGTCGTGTACGGCTCCGAAGCGCGGCAGGTGCTCGGGCCCACGAGCGCCACGCGGAAGCAGGTCCTGCTGGAGGCCATCGACGGGCTCAGGAGCGAGGGCTCCACCAACGCGCAGGCGGGGCTGGAGCTGGGCTACACGCTCGCGGCGAAGCATCTCCAGAAGGGCGGCATCAACCGCGTCATCCTCTGCTCGGACGGCGTGGCGAACAACGGCATCACCGACGCGGACGGCATCTGGGCGCGGGTGAAGGACTTCGCGGCCCGGGGCATCACCCTGTCCACGGTGGGCTTCGGCATGGGCAACTACAACGACGTGCTCATGGAGCGGCTGTCC
Organism: Myxococcus sp. RHSTA-1-4; assembly: GCF_020037125.1. GTDB lineage: Bacteria > Myxococcota > Myxococcia > Myxococcales > Myxococcaceae > Myxococcus. The sequence goes on along the minus strand of NZ_JAIQDG010000016.1, from coordinate 101,802 downwards.
CACGTGGGCGAGGGCCACTACGCGTACGTGGACCGGCTGGAGGAGGCGCGCCGCATCTTCGTGCAGAACCTCACGGGCACGCTGCAGGTGGTGGCCAAGGACGTGAAGCTCCAGGTGGAGTTCGACCCGAAGGCCGTCGCCCGCTACCGGCTGATTGGCTACGAGAACCGGCTGCTCACGAAGGAGCAGTTCTCGGATGACAAGGTGGATGCGGGCGAGGTGGGCGCGGGCCATGCCGTCACCGCGCTGTACGAGGTGAAGCTGCGCGAGCCGGCCGCGACGTTCGGAACGCTGCGCATCCGGTACAAGGCGCCGGAGGGCGGGGACTCGAAGCTGATGGAGAAGCCGCTGCCGTCCAGCCTGCTGCGTCCCGCATATGGCCGGGCCGCGCCGCCCACGCGCCTGTCCTACGTGGCGGCCGCGTTCGCGGAGAAGCTCCGCGGCTCGTACTGGGTGCGTCCGCTCTCCTACGAGGGGCTGCTGTCCCTGTGGGAAGAGATTGGCCAGCCGCTGAAGGGCCGGGCGGACGTGGTGGAGCTGGGAGACCTCATCCGCAAGGCCCACGCCCTGGACCGGCGCGAGGACCGGTTCGAGCCCTTCGCGCCCGTGAGCGCCATGGACTTCGACCGCGTGCCCACGCTGCCGTGACGCGCCTCAGTCCGCCAGCGGCATGCCCCAGTCTGGCTGCCCGCGCTCGCCGAGCAGCCAGCGGTACACCTCCAGCACCTGCTCCGCCTTCGCCTTCCAGGTGAAGTACTTGAAGACGCGCGCCCTGGCGCGCTCGCCCATGGGGCGGATGACGGACGGGTCCGCCGCCAGCTTCGCCAGCACCTCGCGCACGCGCACCACGATTTCCTCCGGCGTGCCCATGGGAATCGCGAAGCCCGTGGCCGGGCTCACGATTTCGCCCGGCCCGCCGTAGTCCATGACGATGGGCACCAGCCCCAGCGCCATCGCCTCGCACACCACCGCGCCGCCGAACTCGCGCACGCTGGGGAAGCCGAAGACGTGGTTCTTCGCCAGCCTCCCTTGCAGCTCCTGGTGCTTCACCCACCCGGCGAACGTCACCCCGGACTCGATGCCCTCCCGCGCCGCCTGGGCCTTCAGGTTGGGCATCTCCTGCCCGTCGCCGATGTACTCCAGCACCACCTTGCCCTCGCGGATGAGCGGCGCCGCCGCCTCCATCAGCATGGCCATGCCCTTGTACGGCACGAAGCGCCCCACGAAGGCCACCCGCAGCGGCAGCTCCACCGGGCCCTCCGACTTCGCCGAGCCGAAGCGCTTCGGGTCGATGGCGTTCTCCGGGATGTAGACCGTCTTCGACTGCCACGGCTCCGCAATCTGCCCGCGCGTGGCGCGAGAGCCGGTGAGGATGGCGGACGCGTTCTCCCGCGTGGACTTGTAGAAGGGCATCAGCTTGTACGCCTCGCGCACGTAGCTGAGCCACTCCTTCTCCCGGCGCCGCGCTCCGCCGAAGCCCTTGGGCCACGGCAGGCCGCCGTTCAGCGGTCCCATCAGGAAGGGCACCCCCGCCGCCTTGCAGCGCGCCGCCAGCGTGCTGGGCGTGGTGGGGCTGATGGGCGTGTAGCGGTGCACCAGGTCGAACTCACGCGCCTTGATGCGCGCCCCGAAGCGCTGCCAGAGCACCTCCTCGAAGTAGTAGTACGGCAGCGCGCTCAGCGCGGTGGCCGTCGTCCAGCCCACGCCGGCGCTGCCGCGCAGGAGCGCCCCCACCTTGTCCAGCGGCTTCTCCACCGGGGAGGAGTCCAGCGCGGTGAACTGGGAGCCCTCCTGCACCCCCTGCTTGAGGATGTTCTCCCGGTTGCGCACGTGGGTGACGAGGTGCACGTCCGCCACCTCGGTCAGCGCGCGGTAGAGCGACCAGCCTTCCAGCGGGACACTCACCCAGTCGGGGTTGCACAGCTCGGCAATCAGGAGGACACGGGGACGGGAGGCAGGCATGCGTGCCGCATCATCTATCGCAACCGGACCTCCGGATGTAGCCTCCCCCGCGTCACGATGTACGCCCCTTATCGTCCCTCCTACCTGCGCTTCGCCGCCCTGTTGGGCATCCTGGCGCTCGCCGTCGTGGGAGGGGCCATCCTGCACCCCGTGGTCGCCGTGGCCCCCGTCCTGGCCTTCGGCGTGGTGTGGGTCGTCCTCAAGGTGCCCGTCCGCTACCCCGTCATCATCCTGACGTGGCTGGTGCTGGCGGTGGACTACGGGCCCGACCGCCCCCAGTCCGGCTTCTGGCCCTCGCCCCTGGCTCCAATAGGTGAGTTGCTGTTCACCCAGCTCAACTCACTCACCAAGATTCCGGTACTGCGCTTCCCGCTCATCGACGCCCTCATCTTCGGGCTGCTGGGCCTGGCGCTGTACCGGCGGGTGGTGAAGTCCCCGCTGGAGCCGGACCTCCCGCCAATGCCCCGGCCGCTCGCGGTGATAACGGCGCTGACGCTCTTCTCCATCCTGGCCATGGAGTTCCGCGGCCTGGCCCGGGGCGGGGACTTCAAGAACTCGCTGTGGCAGTGGCACCAGGGCGCGGTGCTGCCGTTCATCGTGGCCATGTACCACTACGCGCTGAGGGGGCCGCAGGACTGGCCCATCATCGCGAAGACGGTCATCCTCGCCGGCATCACCAAGGCGCTGGTGGGCAGCTACTTCGCGCTGGTCGTCGTCCCGGCCATGGGCGTCGAGGTCGAGTACACCACGTCCCACTCGGACTCGATGACGTTCATCTTCTGCGTCCTGGTGGTGCTGACGCGCTTCATCGAGAAACCCAAGCCCGCCCACATCCTCCGCGGGCTCGGCGTCCTGGCCTTCATCGTCCCCGGGATGATTTTCAACGACCGGCGCCTGGCCTACGTCAGCCTCGGGGGCTGCCTGCTGGCCGCCTACCTCATCAACCCGTGGACGCCGCTCAAGCGCTTCCTGACGCGCGTGGTTCCGTTCTTCGCGCCGGTGATGGCGGTCTACATCGCCATTGGATGGAACCGCTCCGGGGGCGTCTGGGGGCCGGTGGAGACCATCCGCTCGCTGATTGATGGCCAGGGCGGCGAGGGCAACCTGGACTACCGGGACCTCGAGAACCTGAACATGATTGCCACCTGGGACCAGTTCCCCATCCTGGGCACGGGCTACGGGCACGAGTTCCTGGAACCGTACCCTCTGCCGGACATCTCCTTCGTCTTCCCGACGTACCGCTTCCACCCGCACAACTCACTGCTGGGGCTGCTCGCCTTCGGGGGAATGCTGGGCTTCACGGGCGTGTGGATGTACATCGTGGTCACCGTGTACCTCGCGGTGCGCGCGTACCACCGCTCCCCCGTCTCCGAGTACCGCTCCGCCGCCCTCGTCATCGTCGGCGTGCTGGCGTCGTACGTGAATCAGGTGTTCGGGGACATGGGCATCATCTCGTACATCTGCACGTTCCTGGTGGCCATCGCCGTGGCCATGACCGGCAAGCTGGCCACGGCCACCGGCGCGTGGCCCGTGCCCAACAGCGCGCTGCTACCGCCCGCGCCGAGCGCGCCGGTTCCACCTCCGGGCGCCATCATCTACACCAACCTGGAAGACGGTCCGCCGCCCTCGGTGGCGAAGGGAGGGGGAGGCGCCACCTCCGGAGATGCGGAGGCACCACCGCCCGCGGCGACACGGGGCGGAAGCGCCACGGGTTGAAGCCCCGCGCGGGGCGAGGACCCGCGCCCATCCCGAGCAACGGCGGTCCCCGCCTCGCCGCGCGGTGAGGAGGTCCGCCCGCGCGGCCGCGCGACGTGGGGCCGCGCCCGCCGGCCGCGCGCGGGGGCCCGCGGCCTCACATCGCGGCGCGCTGGAGCATCTGCGCGAGCATCTCCGCGCTGCGCTCGCTGCTGAACTGCGTCTCCACCTTGCGCCGGCCCGCCTCGCCCAGACGCGCGGCCTCCTTCGCGTCTCGCGCCACGGCCTCCAGCTTCTCCGCCAGCACCTGCGGCTGCTGCGGGGGCACGAGGATGCCGTCCACGCCGCACCCGCCGGAGTGCCATCACCCACCCGGCATATGAGTGACGCGGTGCTCGGACCGAGGAGGCGCAGGGGGCCGTTGAGGTGAGTTACCCAGCCGCCATACACTGCCGCAAGGCGATGCTCCGCTCTCCGGGAAAGCGCATGAGGTGCTGGCTGCTCTTGTCCGCCCTCGCAGGCTGTGCGCCCACCGTGGCCCCGCCCGGGGTCGAGCGTTTCGATCCGAATCACTTCCCGGAGCGTGTCAGGGGCCCGATGCCGGGGTTTGGCCCCTTCGACTCCTACCGGGACGCGCTCGTCGCGGCCTGCCCGCTCATCCTCTCCCAGCGGGGCGGGAACGCAGGACATCGAGACGACATGAGCTTCCGCACCCGGTGGCAGGTCTCCACCGAATATTGCGCCTGGCTGTACTACACGCCTGACGGGAAGTACGAGATGAGCAGGCTGGTGGAGAGCACACGTCCCATTGCGCCTGACGACCAGCACGAGCGCGGATGCACACTCCCCACGTTCGTGGAGGACTCGCGTTACCCACCCCACTCGCTCAAGCACCTCTACATCCTCCACAACCACCCGGGTGTTCCCACCAACATCTCGGGACGGGACATCCGTGCCGTCATCAATGCGGCTCGGGTCCACGGAGAGACCATCGAGACGCGGGACGGAAGGATTCCCATCAGCATCGTCGCGTTCTTCTCGAACCACTACGACCCGGCCCCCAGGACGTGTGATGGATTCTTCGAGTACAGCAAGGGCAGCACCGAAGTGGTGAAATGGACGCCCGACCCACGAGGACATTGGCGCAGGGAAAAGGCCGGCACCGTCCAATGGAAGAGCAGGACAGAATTTGAATTCGTCCCGACCCCATAGCCCCCAGGCAAGGGAGGTGCCTTCTTGAGAATGAAGGGCCTGTTGCTAGGACTGGCCGTCACACTCGTGGGATGCGCGCGCACCCACCGCGCCCCCGCGCGCGAAGACGACCCGTCAATCCGCTTCCCCAACTTCCATGAGCACGCCGCCGTCACCCTCGGCGCGCGGAATCAGCCTTATGAACTGGACGGAGTCACCCTTCAGGCCCTCCTGGTCGCCGTCAATGACTTCCTGCCCCCCAGCGGCAAGGAGCAACCGTGCCGGGACCGACTGGAAGCGCATCGGTATCGCGTCATCCGTCAGGGAGACATCGTCTTCGTCCAGATTGAAGACGACGACGAGTTCTGCGGTTTGAAGTACCTGTCACTGGATACGGGCGCCCGGTACGCCATCAGCACCGACGGCCGCATCCTGCGGCGCAGCGTCGGCGCCGACCCCGACGAACGCCCGGGACTTCAAGCACCCGACGCAGGAACTCCGGCGCCCCAGGAGACAGGCCTCACACCTCCTGACGTGCCGCCACCCGGGCCGGATGCGGAGTCGAGGGACGGGGGCATGGGCCCCGTGAGCCCGGCGGTGCCGCCCACTCCGCCAAGCCACGAGGAAGGCACTCCGAACGGGCCCCGTTGAAACCGAGGATGCCCTGGAGCGCCCCGGGTCAGCTACTCACGGCGTCGGCGCCGAGGCGGCGCGCTGGAGCATCTGCGCGAGCATCTCCGCGCTGCGCTCGCTGCTGAACTGCGTCTCCACCTTGCGCCGGCCCGCCTCGCCCAGACGCGCGGCCTCCTTCGCGTCTCGCGCCACGGCCTCCAGCTTCTCCGCCAGCACCTGGGGCTGCTGCGGGGGCACGAGGATGCCGTCCACGCCGTCGTCCACCAGCTCCGGCACACCGCCCGCGCCCGTCACCACCACGGGCACGCGCATGGCCATGGCCTCCATGATGGCCACGCCCAGCGGCTCCTGGAGGCTGGCCAGCGAGAAGATGTGCGCGCGCTCGATTTCGCCGCGCACCTTGTCCTCGCTCACCGCGCCCAGCAGCGTCACCGCGTCACCGAGCTTCGTCTCCGCCAGCTTCGCCTCCAGCACCTTGCGGTACGTGGTGCCACCCGCCTCGTCCTCGCCGGCGATGGCCAGCCGCGCGTCGATGCCCTTCGCGCGCAGCAGGCCCACCGCGTCGATGAGGTCCGCGTGCCCCTTGCAGGGGTTGAGGCGGCCGCACGAGAAGATGCGCAGCGGGCCCTCGCCCGTCCAGGCCGAGTACGGCACGGAGCGGTTGAACTTGTGGAGCTCCACGCCCATGGGCGCCAGGCCGATGTCCTTCGGCAGGGCGCCGGCCAGCTCCTGGTTCACCTCGCCGAGGAGCTTCTTCGTAATCACGAAGGCGAACTTCGCGTGGCGCCACTTCTCCTTCTGGTTGGGGCCGTAGTCATGCAGCGGCCCGTGCAGCGTCAGGCTGTAGGGCAGGCCCGACAGGAGGTTGGCGAAGAGCGCCACATGCGCCGCGTTGGCGCACGAGTGCACGTGCACGTGCGTCCAGCCGCGCTCCCGCGCCAGCGACGCCAGCCGCCCGCCCATGACGGCGAAGGCGAGGAGCTGCGCGCGGCCCTTCGCGTCCAGCCCCTCCGCGCGGGCGATGGACGCGAGGCAGCGGGCCCAGCCCGCGGGCATGGCGCGGGCCACCTCGGCCGCGCCCCTGGCGGCGCCGAGCGCGCCCTCGGCGCCCGGGGGCGCGAGGTACTCGGTGCGCGCCATGGCCTCCTTCGCCCAGCTATGGCTGATGATGCGCGCGGGCGGCGGGCGGGTGGACACCAGCTCCGGCGTGACACCCTTCCCCGGCAGCGCCTGCAGCTCGCGCCAGAAGAAGATGTGCGTCTGTCCGGGGAACTCGGGAATCAGGTAGCCAATCTTCTGCACGGACATCCCATAACACGGCTGGCCGTCAGCGCATGCCTGCCTGCCCGGAGTCGCCGGGGACCCTGATTCATCACGGTTTGAGAGCGGCCCGCTGTCGGGCCCGGGAGACCCGAGCAACTTCCTGGCATGCACCTTGCCCTCCATGCGGTGCGAGCCCGCGGGCCCCGGAGTTGACCTCCCGCGCGCCTGCCAGAAGGACAATCCGATGAACGCGCGCTGTCAGACTGTCAGCCATTCCGGCCTCTGCGCCCTCCTGCTGCTCACCCTGGCCCTCGCTGGCTGCGAAGGCAGGGAGGAGCGCCCGCAGAAGTCTCCCCTTCCCTCTCCTGACGGGGCCTACGTGGCCCGGGTGGACATCCTGGAGAAGCCCTGCGTTCCGGGCTTCCGTCACTGCTGGGTGGTGAGTTTCCAGGGGCGCTCGGGAGTGGAGGTCTTCCGGGACACGGAAGGCTTCCCCGCGCGCTTCAACGTCTACTGGGCCTGGGACGCGCACGGGCGCTTCTGGCTCTACAACAGCGACAACGGGGATGTGTTCATCTACGCGGCGCAGGGGGATGGGTGGACGCGCCTCCCCGCCCCGGAGCGTGGCCGCTCGGAGTGCGTGGACACGGCCACGCCGGACCGGGGCTGTCCGCCGCCAGCGCTCGCCTCCGTCATCTGGCGCCTCGGAAGGGCACGCTGAGCGGAGCGGCTCCGGCGGGGCACCACGCGTCCGGCCTCGATTCCGGGCCGCCGCGCCACACCCGGGTTCCTCGCTTTCTGAGCGCCGGAGGATGCGGGCTCTCCGCCAGAAGTCCGCGAAATCCCAGGGAGCAGGGCGACCGGCACCCGCTTCCCTGCCCGTCCGGGCAGGTCGTTGGGCGCCGCCACGCGTTGCGCTATATCGGGCATCTCCCCATATGGCCGCCGACTCCAGCGCACCTCCCAGTCCCGTGGATGCCGCTCCGCCCGACAGCCCCGTGCCGTCGCCGGAGCTGCAGCGGCTGTGGTTCGCGCTCGAGCGCCGCGCGTGGAACTTCCTCACCGTCGTGCCCGCCCATCCTGGCGCCCCCGCCCTGGAGGCCGCCGCCGCCGTCCTCGAGGCCGGCGCGCCCTACGCGTACTCGCAGAAGTTCCACCTCCAGGACGCCACCGGCATCTCTCCCACCGGCGCTTCGCGCCTCGTCCTGGAGCTGCGCGAGCGCGTCGCCCGCGGCGAGCGCGTCGTCGTCGTCCTCGACTCCCTCATCACCCGCCCCGCCAGCCTGCCCCTGGCGCTCGCCGCCGACGGCTGCCTGCTGTGCGTGACGCTCGGCGAGACGGACTTCGGCACCGCCCGCAAGACGATTGAGTTCGTGGGCCACGAGCGCTTCGTGGGCAGCGTCACCTTCCCCCGGCAGAAGAAGAAGGGCCGGGCCAGGCAGGACAAGAAGAAGAAGCCATGAGCACCGCCCCCACGCCCCGCCTCAGCGTCGTCATCGCCACCTACAACCGGCTGCCCCTCATCACCCGGCTGCTGTGGCAGCTCGCCGGGCAGACGCTGCCCGCCGACCAGTTCGAGGTCGTCGTGGTGGACGACGGCTCGAAGGAGCCCGTGCGCGAGCCGCTGCTCGCCCAGAAGCTGCCGTACACCCTGCGCGTGGAGGTGCAACAGAACGCCGGCGCCGCCGCCGCCCGCCACCGGGGCGTGCTCGCCGCCCGGGGTGAAGTCGTGCTCGTCACCGATGACGACATGCAGGTGGCCCCGGACTTCCTGGAGCGCCACCTGGCGCACCACCCGCCCGGCTCGCGCAACGTGGTGCTCGGCCGCATCCGCCCGGACCCGTCCATTGGCGACATGCCCCTGTTCGAGCGCTGGTACGCGTACCTCAACAACCGCATGGCCGAGGAGCTGTCCACCCCCGGCGCCCGCGCCCGCGGCAACCACCTCTACACCGGCAACGTGTCCTTCCCCCGCGCCGACTACGTGGGCGTGGGCGGCTTCGACAAGTCCCTGGGCCAGTCCGAGGACGTCGAGCTGGGCGTCCGCCTGGAGAAGGCCGGCTGCACCTTCCTCTTCGCCCGCGACGCGTACGTGCTGCACGGCAGCGACCACGTGTCCTTCGAGCGCTGGCTGAAGCGCGCCAACCGCTACGGCATGTTCGACACGCAGATGGCGCGCAAGCACCCGGACCGGCGCAGCCTCAACCCCTGGCGCCTCCTCTTCGAGACGAACCCGCTGGCGCGCCCGCTGCTGGCCGCCACCGTCGTCGCTCCGGACGCCACGAAGGTGCTCACCCGCACGGTGATGAACGTGGCGAAGACGGCCGACAAGCTGGGCCTGGAGAAGGCCGCCTTCGCGGGCACCTCCGTGGTGTACGGCATGGAGTACCTGCGCGGCGCCCGCGACGAGGCCGGCGGCTGGACGGGCATCGCCCGCGAGGTCGCCCGCTACCTGCAAGGGCGGGAGGAATAGTTGGACACCCTGAAGCGGAGGAACTCGATGATTGGCTCGCTCGTCACGGACGCGCTGGAATTGGCGAAGGCGGCCAATGGCACCTCGGACGCGAAGTCCATCGCCAAGGTGGTGCTGACCAGCGACTCGTACCGCATCACCGCCCTCAACCGCGCTCGCGAGGCGGCGCTCACGTACCGCATCCCCCTGCTCAACCACGTGCTGCGCGTGGCCCAGACGGCGGTGATGGGCATCGAGATTGGCAAGGACGTCACGCTCGGCAAGGGCGTGTACTTCGTCCACAGCCTGGGCATCGTCATCGGCGGCGACGCGAAGATTGGCGACCGCGTGCGCTTCTACGGCAACAACACCGTGGGCACCGCCAAGGACAACGGCTACCCCGTCATCGAGGATGACGTGTGGATTGGCGCCGGCGCGCGCATCCTCGGGCCGGTGCGCATCGGCGCGCGCTCGCGGATTGGAGCCAACGCGGTGGTGCTCCAGGACGTCCCTCCGGACAGCGTGGCCGTGGGCATCCCCGCCCGCATCTTCCCGCGCAAGGACAAGGACGACGTGGTGCTCTGAGGCCCACGCGCTGGCGTGAGGTCCCCGGGGGAGATGAGGCTCATGGAGGATGGCGTGAAGCGTGCTCGGAGGAAGGCTGGCGCGGCCGTGCTGTCATGCGCCCTGCTCGCGGGCGGGACGGTGGCGGTGGCACGGGCGGCCGGCGCGGGGCAGGACGCGGCGGCGGAGAAGGCTCCCTCGACGGCTGGCGCGGCGGCGGCTCCGGGCGCACAGGCCTCGACGGCGCCGATGATGATCTACGACGGGGGCCTGGCCTCCGGGTGGAATGACATCGGCTGGGCGCCTCGCGAGCTGCCGAAGGGCGCTCCGGCGCGCATGCGCCTGTTCAACTACGGCGGGTGGATTCTCTACCGGCCGAAGCTGGAGGGCTCCTTCGGCGCGCTCTCGTTCCGCTTCAGCGCGCCGGACTCCTTCGGCGAGTTCCTGGAAGCGCGCCTGGACGCGCACGGCGCCACCGCCTTCCCGCGCATCCCGATTACTCCCGAGCTGCAGGTCCGCAAGGACGGCGAGTGGACGGAGGTGCTCATCCCCATGGAGCAGCTCAACCCGAGCGGCCGGCCGTTCGACCGCGTGGTGCTGCGCGCCTCCAAGGACGTGGGCCGCGACCAGGTGCTCTTCGACAAGGTGGCGCTCGTCCCGCTGCCGCCCGAGGTCGCCGCCGCCATGGCCGCGGGCGGCGGACGCGCCGGCAAGGGCAGCGGCCGCGAGGCGCGCATGTCCATCGACTGCACGGCGCCCGGCCACCGCATCAGCCCGCTCATCTACGGCATCGCCCTGGACGGCAACCGCGAGAAGCAGGACACGCACCAGTACCGCCTGGGCGCCACCACGCGCCGCTGGGGCGGCAACCCCGCGTCCCGCTACAACTGGAAGCTGGGCGGCACGTGGAACACCGCCAACGACTGGTTCTACAAGAACGTCGACATCGGCTTCAGCTACGAGGACTTCCTCGAGGCCAACCGGAAGCACGGCATGCAGTCCGCGCTCACGCTGCCCATGCTGGGCTGGGTGGCCAGGGACAAGACGTCCGCCGGTTTCCCCGTGTCCCAGTTCGGCCCGCAGCAGGCGGATGACGGCGGGGCCGGCAACGGCAAGTCGCGCGACGGCACCCCGCTGAAGCCCGGCTCGCCCACGCTCACCAGCGTGGAGGCCCCGCCCGGGTTCATCGCCGAGTGGGTCACCGCCATCCGCGAGAAGGACAAGGCCCGCGGCTCGCGCAGCGTCCAGATGTACATCCTGGACAACGAGCCCATGCTCTGGAACTCCACGCACCGCGACGTGTTCCCGGAGCCGCTCACCTACGACGAGCTGCTCAAGCGCACGATTGCCTACGGCACCGCGGTGCGGAAGGCGGACCCGGAGGCCGTCATCGCCGGCCCGGCGGAGTGGGGCTGGACGAACTACCTCTGGTCCGCCGCGGACTTCGCGCCGGGCAAGCTGCCGCACTCGGACCGGCGCGCGCACGACAACCTGCCGCTCATGGCCTGGTACCTGCGGCAGCTGCGCGAGCACGAGAAGAAGACGGGCGTGCGCATCCTCGACGTGGTGGACCTGCACTTCTACCCGCAGAGCAACGTGGGCGTGGGCACGGACGGCGCCACGGACCCGGAGACCAACGCGCGCCGCATCCGCTCCGTGCGCGGGCTGTGGGACCCGGCCTACAAGGACGAGTCCTGGATTGGCGAGCCCGTGCGCCTGATTCCGCGCATGAAGGAGTGGATTGCCGAGAACTACCCCGGCCGGGGCATCTCCATCGGCGAGTACAACTTCGGCGCCTTCCGGCACATGAGCGGCGGACTGGCGCAGGCCGAGGCGCTGGGCCGCTTCGCGCAGGAGAACATCCTCTCCGCCTTCTTCTGGCAGTACCCCACCGAGGGCTCGCCGGTGTTCTGGGCGTTCCGCGCGTACCGGGACTTCGACGGCAGGGGGGGCCGCTTCCAGGACAACTGGGTGCCTGCGAAGGCGGCCGAGGGCACCAGCCTCTTCGCGTCCCGGGACGACTCGGGGAAGAAGCTGGTGGCCATCGTCCTCAACCTGGACCCGGACCAGGCCGCGCAGGCGCAGATTGAGCTGAAGGGCTGCGGGACGCTCGACAGCGTGCGCGTGCTGGGCTACTCGGGCGCGCCTGGGGGGTTCACCGAGCAGACTCCCGGCGCGAAGGCGGCTGGCTCGCTGAGTCAGCGCCTGCCGCCCTATTCCATGACAGTGCTCGACCTGACGGTGAAGAAGCCATGAGCGCCGCCTCTCCCTCGACGTCCACGTTCTCCACGGGCCGCCCGCGCCTGCGCATCGGGCAGCTCACCATCGACCAGCTCACCTTCGAGGACGCCATCCAGCAGATTGGCCGCCTCGTGGACCTGCGCCAGGGCGGCTACGTCTTCACCGCCAACGTGGACCACGTGGTGCTGGCCGAGGACAACGCGCAGTTCCGCGACGCGTACTCGCGCGCCACGATTTCGGTGGTGGATGGGATGCCGATTGTGTGGGCGTCGAAGGCGATGGACGTGCCGCTGCCGGAGCGCATCGCCGGCTCGGACCTCATCCTCCCGCTGATGAAGATGGGCGCCGAGCGCAAGTGGCGCGTGTTCCTCCTGGGTGCCGGCCCGGGCGTGGCGGAGAAGGTGGCGGGCATCGTCCGCGAGAAGTACGGCGTGGAGGTGGTGGGCTGGGACTCGCCCATGGTGCGCACGGACGCGGGGGACGCGCAGAACGACCCGATTGTGGCGACGATTCGCGAGAAGGACCCGCACCTGCTCTTCGTGGCGCTGGGCAGCCCGAAGCAGGAGGTGTGGATTTCGCAGGTGGCCCACAAGCTGGGGCCCACCGTGGCGATTGGCGTGGGCGCGGGGTTCGACTTCATCGCCGGTACGGCGAAGCGCGCGCCCCAGTGGATTGCCCGCGCGGGCTTCGAGTGGCTGTACCGGCTGGCGAACGAGCCGAAGCGGCTGTGGCGGCGGTACATCCTGAATGACTCGCGCTTCGCCACGATTCTGCTGCGCGAGTTCTGGCAGCGAACGGGCGGGAAGGCGGAGTAGGGCCGGTCAGACGCGTCACCACTCGCTCGTGAGCACTCCCACACATGCCTCGCGAGCCCCCCATCGTCCTGCCCGTCACCCTTCCGCTGCTCGGGCATGCCAACCCGTGGGCGCTGCTCCTCGCGAAGGAGGAAGGCTTTTCGCTCGCCACCGCCTCGCTGCTGTCCGAGCGCTATGCGCTGAAGAGCGATGAGAAGCCCTTCGTGCGGGAGCTGCTGAGCCGCACGCGGAACCTGTGGGTCTTCCGCTGCGACCAGCGCCGCTTCGCGGGCGACTTCGTGGTGGTGGACATGTCGGAGCCGCGCCCCGAGCGGCGCCGGGTGGTGGTGCTGGACCTCAAGATGGGTGCGCCGCTCGTGCTCGGCGGAGGTGGGGCCGGCGTCCAGCTCACCCACGCCCAGCTCGCCGTGGACGGCGTCGCGGCACGGCAGGGACTCATCTCGCCCGGAACTCCGTACGTGCTGGCCACGGGCGACAAGGCCGTCATGCTCGACTTCCTGCGCTCGGGACGGCGCCACGCGCGTCCCGAGTAGTCATCGCTGTTGCTCAGTGCGCCGGAGCAGACGCTGACTCCGCGGACAGCACCTGGCGGAGCTCTTCGATGGAAACCGAGAGCACCACGGTGTCACTCACCGACTGCACGATGCGCGTGGGCAGCTCTATCCGCCCGGCGTGGAAGAGATTCCAGAACGCACCGAGCTTGTCGGCGGTCTCCGAGTGCAGCTTCACCTGCAGCGCCTCGACCTTCCAGGTCTCGCCATCGATGAACACGGCATCCACGGTGCCGAGCTCCTCCCCTCCTGAGGCAACGACCGTGCGGCCGGGATGAATGCGTTCCGAGAATCGCATGTGCCAACTCCTCCCCCACTCGCAACGTTGGGGATGCCGAGCTGGGAATGCAGCCGTCCTCACGACAGTCGAACTGGCGATACCTCGAGCGCCCGCCCCATCGCACACGGACGCTGGCTCCTGCACCCGCCGGGCGGGCCTCGGCTCGATGCTCGCATCCCCACACGTAGGCGAGGGCGCCCGTCTGCCACCATGGACTCCCTGTTTCCTGGAGCGCCGTCGCCGCGGAGCCGAAGCGCCTTCGCTACTTCCGGGGCCGCCTGAAGAGGTCTCCGAGGCCCTTGCGCGCCTGGTTCACCGGGTTCTCGAGCGACTTCGGCCCCGGCACCGCTGGCGACAGGCCCTTGGCGATGTCCATCGGGCTGCCAGGCTTCACCTCGGGCGCGTTCAGCGTGCCCGTGATGGTGAGTGGGAGCGTCACAGGCGCCTTCACTGCAATCGCGCCGTGGGTGATGGCCGAGACGAACTGCTCGGAAGCCTTGAATGTGCCCTCGAGCTCCAGGCGCTGGTCCAGGCCTACCCGGCCATCCAGCGTCCCGGCACCGATGTCCGACTGGAACGCCATGGGCTGCGTGAACTCGACCCATCCGTCCTGGACCCGGAACCGCGCGTTCAGGTCCTTCAGCCTCGTGCCCTCCCCCGCCTTCTGGACCGTCCCCGCCGCGCCCCGGTAGCCCAGCATCGCCAGCCCCTGCCCCAGGACCGGAGCCACCTCCGCCCCGAGGTCCGCCGTCGTGAGGACACCGTCGCGAAGCCGCACGTGCCCGCCTCCGGTGACGCGGCTTCGCGCCTCGGCCCAATCCGAGCCGGCGCCGTTGAGCTGGAGCTCGCCACTGGCCAGGCCTCGCAGCGGCTGGTGTCCCGACAGGGCCTGGAAGGCCTGCGCGGTGTCCATTCCGGCGAGGACCGCCTTCAGTAACCACACCGGCCGCGCCTGCGTGAGGTCCACCCGCGTTCCACTGATGTCCACGTGCCCGCCGTAGACCCTCGCGCCACCGCGCTGGACGAGGAGCACGCCGTCATCCAGCTTCGCCTGTGCCTCCACGTCCGTCGCCACGAGCGCGCCGTGACGCAGCTTCGCGAGCTCGAGCGTGCCACCCACCTCGACCTTCCCGAGCTGCGCGCGCACCGAGGCGGGCAGCCCGGTGGACGAATCTTCACCCTCCGGTTGCGGTGGCAGCGCGCTGAGCAGGTGCTTCAGGTCGAGCTCCTGCCCTTGCAGCGCGAACCGCACGCGCGTGGGCGCCAGCTGGGCCGAGGCCGTACCACCGAGGTCGATGCCCGGTCCCTCGAGCGCGACCCGCGTGAAGTCCACCTTCGCCGCCTTCACGTTGGCCGGGTCGATGTTCGAGTTGAATTCGAACGAGCCGCTCGCCGAGTCTCCGCGAAGCTTCAGCTCCCTCGCCGAGCCGCGGCCCGCGAGCGCGTACCGGCCATGGCCGGTCTTCACGTCCGCGTCGAGGTCCACCAGTCCGCCGGTGAAGAACCCTGTCGCCTTCGGAGGAAGGAAGTTCCGGAACGCTCGCACGGAGAGGTCCTTGCCGCGCAGGTGCATGGTCACCTCGGGCCACGGCTGACCCGGCTGGGGCTTCCCGATGGGGAACGGGTCGACCTTGAAGTCCATCGTCACGTTCTGCGCCGGTGCGGCGAACGCTGCTTTCATTTCGCCCTCGAGCGCCATGCCCGGCCCCAGGTTCTTCAGGGTCGCGTCGATGTCCCGGAGCGCCACCGCGGCGGTACCACCGGCCGCCCGCAGGTCCGTCACGTTCACGACGCCATTTCGAATCCGAAGCTCCTCGACGAACGTATCCCGCTCGGACTCCGGACGGGTACTCTCGAACGACTCGTAATTCCACGTCCCGTCCTCGCGCCGTACCAGGTTCAGCTTCGTGTCATCGAGCTCCATCGCACCCACGCGCACGTCCCTGCCGAGGCTGCGAATCAGCGGCCAGAGCTGGACGGTCACGGTCGCACGTGGGGCCTCGAGGAATGGCGGCTCGTTGCCTTCGCCCTCGACCCGCAGATTCGTGAGCGTGGCGCCGGGCCTCGGCAGCCAGTGGGCCTCGAGCTCCTGGAGGGTCACAGGGCGGCCAAGGGACCGGGTGCCAATGGCCTCGACCTGTCCGCGCAGACGCTCGGCGATCCACGACGGCTTCAGGGCCAGCGCACCGACAAGCAGCACCAGCGCGACGGCCACGACACCGAGCGCGACCTTCCAGACGCGGCGAGCGGAGTGCCCTGTCCCCATGCGCTTGAAACATGCGCGGCCCGTGACACCGCGACGACCCCGGGAAGCCAGGCCCCCATCGGGCCGCACCTGCGGAATCCTGCCACTCCGCCGCCCGCGCGCATGGCCCCTGCCCCCACTTGAGACACCTCTCCGGAGACGGCCCAGGTGTCGTACCCGCGAAAATGATTCGTCCATTTCCACGGCCCCGAGCGTTGAGGGGCTGATGCGGTGGTGGATGAGACGATGGGTGAACCCGGAAGCCTCTCAGAGCGTGGGTGCATGAGCGACGACGCCTCGGCCGACGAGCGCTCGTGGCTGGCCCGCTTCCATGCGGGCGAGGCCCGTGTGCTCAACGCCTGCTACCGCGAGCACTTCGACACCGTGTACCGCGCCGCGTCCCGCGTCCTGTCCGGCGTGGACGCGGAGACCGTCGTCCACGACGTCTTCCTGCGCCTCGTCTCCGACGAGGCCGTGCGCCGCTCCTTCCAGGGAGGCTCCCTGGCCGCGTGGCTGCACACCCTCGCGCGCAACCTCGCGGTGGATACCGTGCGCCGCCGGCAGCGCGAGCAGACCGCCCTTGCCCACCTCGCCGAGGAGCCCCGGTGGAACGAGGAGCCCGCCCCTCCCGAGCCCTCGCTCGACGCCAGCCACCTGCTGGACCGCTTCCGCCGCGAACACCTGCCCCCCAAGTGGGCCCCCGTCTTCGAGGCCCGCTTCGTGCGCCAGCTCAGCCAGCGCGAGGCCGCCGCCGCCCTCGGCATGCGCCGCACCACCCTCGCCTACCAGGAGCTGCGCGTGCGCTCACTCCTCAAGAAGTTCCTCCTCCCCCCGGAGGCACGATGACCCCCGTCTGCTCCGTGCATCCCCTCGTCGACCGCCACTTCTCCGGCCGCATCCACCCGCGCGACGAGCAGCGCCTGCGCGCGCACCTCCCGGACTGCGCCGCCTGTCGCGAGCGCTACGAGCGGCACCTGCTGCTGGCCCGGCTCGACCCTCGCGCCCTCGATGCGCGCACCCGGCTCGCTCGCGGCCTGGGCCTGGATGCCCGTGAGCCGGCGTCGCCCTGGCGCCTCGCGCTCGTGCCCGTCGCCGTCGCCTGCCTGGCGCTGCTCATGGTCCGCATCCCGTGGAATGGAACCTCCATTCCGGAGGACGGTTTCACCGCCCGGGGCGTCACCAACGCCGTGGCCGAGGCGCGGCTGCTCGCCTATGCCGTGGAGCCCGGCGGGCACACCTCGCTGCTCGGTCCGACGATGCGCGCGGACCAGGAGCTCGCCTTCGCCTTCCGCAACCCCGACGCCCACCGCTTCCTCATGGTCTTCGCCCGCGACGCCGCCGGACAGGTCTACTGGTATCACCCGAGCTGGACCGACCCGGCGAGCAACCCCACGGCCATCTCCATCTCTCCAGGCGACACACCTCGCGAGCTGCCCGAGGCCATCTCCCATTCCCTGTCCCCCGGGCCGCTCACCCTTCACGCCGTGTTCCTGGATGCGCCGCTCACCGTGCGGCAGATGGAGGCCCTGCTGGCGGACGCGGGCACCCTCGACGACGTCCTCCCGCCCGGCGCGGACTCCACCTCGCTCCAGCTCCAGGTCGTTCCATGAGCGCTCCCCTCTTGCTGCTGGCCCTGCTCACCTCAGGCGCCGCGAGCACTTCCGCTCGGCCTCCAGGCCCCGCCATCGCGGACCTGTCCATTCCGGGCGCCGCGCACGCCTCGGGCAGCATGCGCGCGCCCGCGCCCGACGCGGTGCTCACCTCGGGCGCCGCGAGCACGGCCACCGCGCTCACGTCGACTGCCGCGGGCACCACGCCCCCCACGTCGCGCACCGCGTCCTTCGCGCTCATCATCGGCGTCAACCGCGGCCACGAGCCGGACCAGCCCGTGCTGCGCTACGCGGATGACGATGCCGCGCGCTACCTCGACCTGTTCCGCCTGCTCGGCGCGCGCACGTACCTGCTCGCGCGCCTGGACGACAACACCCGCCGCCTGCACCCGCAGGCCGCCGCCGAGGCCCTGGACCCGAAGCAGGCCGAGCTGGCCACCGCCGTGAAGCGCCTCTCCGAGGACATCGCCCTCGCGCGAAGCCGTGGCGTCGAGACCGTGGCCTACGTCGTCTACGCGGGCCACGGCAACGTGCGCAACGGCGAGGGCTACGTCAGCCTCGAGGACGGCCCCCTCACCGCGCCCATGCTCTCCGAGCAGGTGGTGGGCGCGCTCGCCGCGGACCGCGTCCACCTCATCGTCGACGCGTGCTACTCGTACTTCCTCGCCTACAGCCGGGGCCCCGGCGGACAGCGCCGCCCCCTGCCCGAGGGCTTCACCCGCGCGGTGGGCCTGGCCCAGGCGGACAACGTGGGCCTGCTGCTGTCCACGTCCTCCGCTCGCGAGAGCCACGAGTGGGAGGCCTTCCAGGCCGGCGTCTTCAACCACGAGGTCCGCTCGGGCCTGTTCGGCGCGGCGGACGCGGACGGCGACGGACAGGTGAGCTACCGCGAAATCGCCGCCTTCGTGGAGCGCGCCAACGCCGCCATTCCCAATGACCGCTTCCGCCCCCAGGTCCACGCGCGTCCTCCCAAGGACTCCGAGTTGCTCGTGGACCTGCGGCCCGGCCTGGAGCGCCGCCTCGAAGTCGAAGGCGCCAAGGGCGCGCACTACGTGCTGGAGGACGCCAACGGCGTGCGCCTGGCCGAGTTCCACAACGCCCCCGGCCAGTCGCTGCGGCTGCTGCGGCCTCCGCCTCGCGGCCCCGTGTACCTGTGGCGCGTGGGGGACTCGACGGAGTTCCCCGTGCCCACCACGCCGGACGTGGTGAGCCTGGAGTCCCTCTCCGCCGAGCCGGTGCGCGTGGCCTCACGAGGCGCGGCGCACGCGGCTTTCCAGCACATCTTCACGCTGCCCTTCAGCCAGGAGTCCGTCTCCGGCTTCCAGTTCCCTCCCCTCATGCCGCTCACGCCACCGGGGCTGAACTCGCGAGGACTCTGGGGCGCGCGCAGGCCGCTGGGTTGGGGCGCGCTGGCCCTGGGCGGAGCCGCCGGCGTCGCGGGCCTGTGGACCACGCTGGAGGCGAAGGACCTCCGGCGCGGCATCACCCCGGACATGTCCCAGGCGGAAGCCGCCTCGCGCAACCGCCGCATCCGGAGCCTCAACACCCGCGGCGGGCTCCTCTACGGGCTCGGTGGCGCGGCGGCGCTCGGCGGGGCGCTGCTGCTGCTGTGGCCGCAGGGGGAAACCGTGCCGCTGGCCACCGCGAGCCCGGACGGCGCCGCGCTCGGCGTGGCGGGAGCATTCTGATGCGCCGCGCTCGCAGCCGCATTCGTCCAGCAACCCCCGCCCCGGCGTTGAAGCAGCGGAGGCGGAAATCCATGACACCGACGAAGCTCTCTTCCCGCGCCCTGCTCCTGCTGCTGGGCGCCTGGCTGACCACCGGCTGCATCAACCCCGTGAGCGAGGGTGAGCGGCCCTGTCCCTGCGCCGAGGGCTGGACGTGCTGCCCCGACGAGCAGGTCTGCGTGGCGGACGCCACCCGGTGCCGGCTGCCGCGCCCGCCCGCCGCGAGCACGCCCTCCGCGCCGCGCTCGGTGGAAGTCACCCCGTCGGTCCGCGCCGTCTCGCTCGGCTGGTCCGCGCCGGAGAAGGACGGCGGCAGTCCCATCACCGGCTACCAGGTGGACGTCGAGCCCCTCGAGCTGGGCATGGTGGTGACGGTGGACGGGCTCACCGCCCAGGTGACGGGGCTTCGCGCGGGCGCCACGTATCGCTTCATCGTGGCCGCGCGCAACGAGGCGGGTGTCGGAGCGTCCGTGAGCACCGCGGACGTGCGGCTGCCCGATGTGCCCCAGCCTCCCGAGAGCCTCGCCGTGGAGCGCGGTGACGGTCAGGTGCGCGTCACCTGGGAGCGCCCTCCGTCCGACGGCGGCCTCGGCCTCCTCGGCTACGTGGTGACGGCGCACCCGCGCGGGCTGACGGTGGAGGCGGGCCCCTCGGAGAAGGCCGCGGTCGTCGGCGGACTCACCAACGGCGAGGCCGCCACCTTCACCGTGCGCGCCCTCAACCCCGTGGGCGCCAGCGCCGAGTCCGAGCCCTCCGCGCCCGTGGTGCCGGCCCGCGCCCCCGACGCGCCCGCGTCCGTGTCCGCCGTGCCCGGCGTGCGCTCGGCGTCCGTCTCGTGGAAAGCCCCCGCGGACACCGGTGGGCTTCCCGTCTCCGGCTACGTGGTGACGGCCATGCCGGGCGGCGCCAGCCAGCAGGTGGATGGCGCCGCCACCTCGGCGTCCTTCACCGGCCTCGAGGACGACACGGCCTACACCTTCACCGTGGCCGCGCGGAACGAGGTGGGCCCGGGCGGAAGCGCGGGCACCGAGCCCATCCTCACGCCCACGCGTCCGGGGGCTCCCGCCCTCGTGGAAGCGAAGCCCGGGGTGCGCTCCATCACCGTGAGCTGGGAGCCGCCAGCCTCCGACGGGCGCGCGCCGCTCACCGGCTTCACCGTGACGGCCTCGCCGTCGAACGTCCGCGTGGACGTGGGCCCGCAGGCGCGCGAAGTCACGCTCGAGGAGGTGCCCAGCACGAAGGAGCAGACCGTCACCGTCGTCGCGCGCAACGCGGTGGGCGAGGGCGCCGGTGGGAGCATCCGCCGGGTGAAGGCGCGGCCCGCGCCCGTGGAGGTGACACGGCTGGAGGTCCCCTCGGAGGATGGCGACTGCCGCTCCGTGTCCTATGACTTGCGCCAGGTGGATGGCGAGCGGGCCGACGTGGTGGTGGCGGTGGACGTGAAGGGAGACGGCACCTTCACCCGCGCCGTCCAGGCCGGAAGCACCACGCACTCCGGACTGGTGGCCCTGGCCACCTCCGCCGACGGAGCCGAGCACTCCTTCCGCTGGAACCGCGCGCGGGACGTGCCCGGCGCCACCGAGACGACCCGGGTGCGTGTCACCGCCACCGTGCCCGGCACCACGCCCTCGACGCGCATGGTGACGGTTGCCCTGCCGGCAGCGACGCGGCGCTGCGAGGTGGACCTCGACTCCGGTCCTTTGCAGTGGGTGCCCGAGGAGACGTCATGGACCGCATATGACATGACGCAAGGGGACTTCGACAGGGACGGCAAGCTGGACCTCGTCGTCATCCACTCCGGGGGCCAGGGGGCCAGCCTCCTGCGCGGCCTGGGCAACGGCGGTTTCGACCGCATGCGGTCCGCCGGCAGCTCGCTATCGGGCTACAGCGTATCCTCCGGGGACCTGGACCAGGACGGCCTGCTGGACCTCGTCATCCTCGCCCCCTTCGCCAGCACGGGCCTCAAGGTGGCCCGCGGCTCGGGCGGCGGGTTCTTCGATGCGCCGGTGACCACCCAACTCCTCGGTGGCACGGCCCAGAACGAGCCCACCGCGCCCCTGGTGCGTGACCTGGATGGAGATGGCGCACCGGAGGTCGTGGTGTCCCAGGACCGAATCCTGTTCGTGCTGCGCCATACGGGTGGTGGCGCGCTCGCCGTGGCCGAGAGGCATTCCTTCACCCCCAGCGGCCCCGTCGTCGGCGGTGACTTCGACCAGGACGGGCGGGAGGACCTGTTGGTCGTCGGCGAGTTCCTCGAGGCTTTCTACGGCAAGGGCCTGCTCTCCTTCACACCCGAGCACCTCGGGAACATGGCGAGCAAGGTCACCTCCGCCGTGTCCGCGGACTTCAACCGCGACGGCTATCCGGACCTCGCGGCCATCGTGATGGAGTCGGAAGAGATGGTCATCCAGCTTCGCCTCAACGACGGTGAAGGCCGCTTCGAGGCGCCAGTGGTGCTCCTCCGTCACGACCGGGTGAGCTGGGACAAGGAGAGCCGCCTCGCCGTGGGCGACCTGGATGGGAATGGGACACAGGACCTCGCCTATGCGCACATGGGGCGGGAGGTCGTGAGCCTCCTGCGCGGTCAGGGTGACGGCACTTTCGAGCTCCAGGACCTGCCCAGCGGGCGGTATCCCAAGCACATCGCGGCGGCGGACTTCGACGGCAGTGGTGGACTCGACCTGGTGCTGCTCTCCATGTCCCAGAACGTGCGCGTGCTCCGGGACCTCCAGGTACCCACCCAGGCGGAGCCGGGCAAGGGCTTCATCACCGCGGACTTCGATGGTGATGGCTGGGACGACGTGGCCTCGCTGGTGGGCAACACCGGCGTCCAGGTGCACCTCACCCGGGCCACGGGCGACATGGTGGCGCGGGGACCGTTCCCCACCCGCGAGGGCCCATGGAAGCTGCTGGCGGGGCGCTTCGACGCGGGCCCGACGATGGACCTGCTCGTGCTCACCTCCGATGGGAGCCGGCCGGTGGTCCGAACCCTCATGCTGATGCGGGGCAACGGAGATGGCACCTTCGCCACCGGCGAAGACCTGGCGCCCGGCATGAGCCCCACCCTCATGGCGGCGGGCGATATCGACGGCGACGGAGACCTGGACGTGGTCATCACCGACTGGCGGCAGGTGGACGGAGTCTCCTCTCTTGACGTGCGGCTGCTGCGCGGCACGGGAGATGGCACCTTCACGCCCGGCGGAGTGCTCGCCAATCACTCCTCGGTGAACGAGCTGGCCATGGGAGACCTGAACAAGGACGGCCGCGCGGATCTGGTGGTGAACCGGAACGTGTACCCGGCTTTCGAGTTGGGCATCTTCCAGGGCCGGGCGGACGGCACGCTGACCAAGGTGCGCGACTACTCTCCCGTCATTTCCAACTGTGCGGCTTCACGGATGCTGTTCCAGGACCTCGACGCGGACGGGCACATGGATGTGACTGTCTCCTGCGCGGGAGCCACGGCGGGCGTGCTCCCCCTCTGGGGGCAGAGCCAGTTCTGGTTCTACACGCGGGACTTCCACTCCACCACGGGCAATGCGTCCGGGCTCGCCGCGAGGGACATCGACGGGGATGGGTCGCTGGACCTGCTGGTGGCCTCCCCGGGCCATGAGGCCGTGTGCGTCATCCCGTCGCCGCGGGATGGTGCCTTCAGGGCACACTCCTGCTTCGGAGCGCTCCCCTACGCGCACGACGTGGTGCTGTTGGACATGGAGCACGACGGAGTTCCCGAGCTGCTCGTCGGCGGCGCGTTCGGCGTTTCCACGCTGCTGCACCTGAAGTGAGCCTCGGCGCTCCGCCGGGAGGAGGGCAGGGGGCCCTCTTCCCGGCGAGGTGCCCCCTCCCGGGGACATGAAGCCTGGGTGCTATCCTGGGCGCCACCGAGGCATGACCCAGGAGCCCCCCACCCCGCCGGTGAAGGCACGACGCGGCGAGCCGCCGGACGACGCCGCCGTGTCGTTCCCGACGCTCGTCGTCATCCGCGTGTACGCCGCGCTCCTCGAGCTGCTCACGCGGCTGGGAGACCTGGCGGTGGTGGTGTGGCGGCCCCGGCTGCTCGCGCCGTACCTGGGGCTGTGGCTGCGGGAGGTGCTCGTCTCTCCCTACCGGCTGCGGCGCTCCTTCGAGCTGACCCGCCTGCTCCATGCCAGCGGGCAATCCTTCAACGAGCTGATGTACGGAGAGACGCCGCTGCACACCGCCGTGTGGCTCTTCCGGAAGGCAGGGCTCGGCAGGGGTGGGCGGCTGGTGGACCTGGGCGCGGGGCGCGGGCGGACGCTGCTCGCCGCGCGGTGGCTGGGTGCCGAGGCCCGCGGGGTGGAGTTGCTGCAAGGCCATGTCGCGCTCGCGGCGGGTCCGCTGAAGCAGGCGGGCGCGGAGCTGGTCCAGGGCGACGCCGTCCACGCGGACCTCCAGGACGCCACCCACGTCTTCACCAACTGGCCCGCCCTCTCCCCGGAGACGCGAACCCGGCTCATCGAGCGCTTCCGCACCTGCCGCCCCGGCACCCGCATCCTCACCGTGACACGGCCCGTGGAGGCGGAGGGCTTCACCGTCCTCTCCCGCCACCGGATGCTGTTCACCTGGGGGTGCGAACACGTGTGGGTTCAGGAGTACCGGGGCTGAGCGCCCCCGGGGGTGTTGCGGAATACGGGAAGGGGTGCGTTCATCCGGGGTGGCTCGCCAAGGGGGGACACCACGTGGGTCAAGGCTTCATGGTGTGGGCGGTGGATGCGAACAAGCCGCGGCAGGTGGCCGGCTCGAAGGACGAGAGGCCGCGCCGCATGATTGGCGGGCGCTTCAAGCGCGACATCGACAGGCTGGACGAGCTGTTCGAGGGCAGTGAGCCGAACACCCACGAGGCGCCGTGGCGAATCACTTCGAGGGCGCGAAGTACACGGGCAGGGACGCGCGGATGCGCTCCGTCGTGGAGTGCGTCCGAGGCGGGTTCCGCGACGCCGCCGCGCAGGGCCGGGGGCTCGTCAGCTATTATCACTGAGTGACAAGAGTTTCCGGGCTCACGACTCCGCGGGCCCGTGATGAACAGGAGCAGCAACACATGAAGGCATGGCTGGCCGTGGTGGCGCTGACGGTGGTCCCGCTGGTGGGGTGTGGTTCCTCGCGCGAGCTGAACAAGGCGCGCATCGCGGCGAACACGGCGAAGAAGGACGCGGACACGCTGCGCGCGGAGAACAACGCGCTCAAGGCGAAGGTGTCCGAGCTGGAGCTCGAGCTCACGGCGGTGACCAAGGAGCGGGACGAGCTGAAGGCCGCCGCCGAGCAGCCGGCCCCCGCGGCAGTCCCTGCCTCCGGCAAGAAGCGCTCCGGGAAGCGCTAGGCACTCGGCAATCCCTTCAAGCCCGGCGGGGTGCGCACGCCGGGCGCCGTACCGCGCGCCTGCTTCGCCAAGAGCGCGGTGCAGGCGGCGCTGCGACGGCTCAAGCGGCGCACGCTGGGTGAAGGCCGAGCGCGCGAGCCTCACCGCCATCCCCATCTACGAGGTCCTCCGCCCCTGGGTCCGCGGGTAGCCGGCCTCCTGGCGGACCGCGCCGGGGCGCTCCGCGTGGGAGAGGCGCTCGCTGGACCGCCGGAGCTGTCTTCCCCCGGATTCATCTCCGGGCGGCGACGAGCCTGTCCCCCCACTGGAGTAGAGTGCGGCACCTGGCCACCCGGCTGCACCGCCAGAGGACCCCATGTCCCGCACGCTCGCCGATGTCTCCACCGCCGCCATCCCGCACCGGAGTGGCGATTCGAAGGGGCCTCGCTCCGTCCCGGCGCTGACCGTCATCTCCCATCCCCTGCCCCGGCGCGCGGGCGAGCGGCTGTTGCTCGACGCCGTCAGCGCCGGCAGGGAGGTGGCCCTGTCCCGCAACGGCCCGGACTTCACGCGCCCGGGTTCCGCGCTGGGGCAGCCCCTGTCGGACCCGTTCATCAGCCGCAAGCCGCTGCTCATCGCCCCGGGCACCCGGCCCGGCCACGTGCGGCTGATCAACAGCGACGGGGGCACGCAGGTGAGCATCGCCGGCACGCCCATGCAGGGCACCTGGGAGCTGTCCTCCGAGGAACTCTCCGACGGCGTCCCGCTGGAGCTGGGCGGACGCGTGGTGGTGCTGCTGCACCTCTCGGAGACCGGCGACGAGGCGCCCGCTTCCGACACGTTCGGCATGGTGGGAGAGAGCGCGGGCGTGCGGCGCCTGCGCCGGCACATCGAGCGCGTGGCGGACCTGGACGTGCCGGTGCTCATCCGCGGCGAGACGGGCACGGGCAAGGAGCGCGTGGCCCAGGCCATCCACCAGCGCAGCCGGCGCCGCGACGGGAAGTTCCTCAGCGTCAACCTGGGCGCCATCCCCAGGGAGCTGGCCGCCGCCGAGCTGTTCGGCTCGCACAAGGGCGCCTTCACCGGCGCCACCCAGAGCCGCGAGGGCTTCTTCCGCGCGGCCGACGGCGGAACCCTCTTCCTGGACGAGGTGGGCGAGGCCCCGCCCGAAGTGCAGGTGATGCTGCTGCGCGTGCTGGAGACGGGCGAGCTATACCCCGTGGGCGGCAGCACCCCCGTCACCGTGGACGTGCGCCTGCTGGCCGCCACCGACGCCAACCTGGAGGAGCAGATTCGCGACGGCCGCTTCAAGGCCCCGCTGATGCACCGGCTCGCCGGCTACGACATCCACGTGCCCCCGCTGCGCGAGCGGCGCGAGGACATCGGCCGCCTCTTCCTCCACTTCGCCCGCGAGGAGTTGGAGGCGATTGGCGAGGCGCACCGGCTGGACAACGACGACGCCTACGCGGAGCCGTGGCTGCCCGCGTCGCTCGCGGTGCGCCTGGTGCGCTTCTCGTGGCCGGGCAACATCCGCCAGCTCCGCAACCTCGCGCGGCAGCTCGTCATCGGCAGCCGGGGCCAGCCGCGTCTGCTCGCGGACCCGAGGCTGGAGCAGGAGCTGACCGCCGCGGCCGGGAAGGCTCCGGCCAACGTCGTGACGTCCCCCGAGCCGCCGCCCGAGGCGAAGGCGGCGCCACGGAGGAAGGCGTCACAGCTCACGGAGCAGGAGCTGCTCGCCGCGCTGCGGGAGAACGACTGGGACCTCAAGGCCACGGCGGAGGCGCTCGGCATCGCGCGGCCGTCGCTCTATGACCTCATCGACAAGAGCCCCAACATCCGCACCGCGGGCGACCTGAGCGCGGAGGAGATCACCCGCTGCTTCCACGAGTGCGACGGGGACCTGGACGCCATGGTGCGCAAGCTGGAGGTGTCCCGGCGCGCGCTGGGCCGGCGCTTGAAGGAGCTGGGCCTGGAGCCCCGGAACGGCCCGGCCTGAGCGGCACCGCGCCACCTCACGAGTTTCCCGCATGTCACGCCGTGCTCTGTAGGCTGGTCTCCCTGATGCGAAGGACCGGAGGTGCCTGCGTGAGGAAGCAATTCGTCGTGGTGGTACTGGTCGCGGCCGGCTGGGTGGCCTGCATGACGCGGACGAGCGGGCCCCAGGGCTCCGAGCCTCGGGCCGCCGAGCCCCTGGCGCTGGCCACGCCCGAAACAAGGCAGCAGACGGATGGAGGCTGTGCTGTCGACGCCTGTCCGGATGGCGGCACCGGGTGCCTGGACCTCGCCATCAAGCTGTCGGACACGGGGAGCAGGAAGTTCGACCCACCTCCCCAGGGCGGCTGGTCGATGTGCACGGGCCAGGGCCTCGCCTTGGACTCGACCTTGAGCGAGGAGCTCTGCGTCGACCTCCGCTACACTGACGGCACGCCCGTCCTCCAGACGAGCCTCGGCGGCATGAGCGGGCTCACGGACTCGCTGGATGGGGGCCAGTACTGCCTCTCCGTCTGCAAGCCCAAGAGCAATCGACCGTGCGATGCGGGCTGCGCCCAGAGCGCCTGCTCCGGGCCCGAGTTGCCGGACACCATCCGGGGCAACCTGGACGTCATCTCCAAGGACCCCGGCCCCATCGGGAAGTAGCGCGCCCCGGCGTGCCGCTATGGCGGGGTGGCACTCACTCGCCCGGGCACGAGCCACCGCGTCCAGGCGGAGCTGCCGCGCGGGAGCCTCGACCGCTCCTGCTCGGCGGCGCGCCGTCGCTCGGAGACGGCTTCGGCGGGGCCCGGCAGCTCCGCCAGCCGCATCAGCAACCCCACGCGCAGGGCCCGCGCCCGCGGCCACCCGGCCCGAGCGGCCAGCGCCGCGTCCACGAGGGCCAGGCCCCGCTCCAGCACCGGGGCACCGTCCCCTCTCGCCCGCACGAGCCAGAGGCCCCACTCCAGACAGAAGCGCCCGAAGGCGAAGTGATGCTCGGGCTGCCCGGGCTCCAGGTCCACGGCCCGCTGGAAGGAAGCCATCGCCTCCTCGAAGTCCGCGACGTGCGAGAGCCCTCGTCGCGCCGCCCACCGCGCCCTCACGGCCTGCGTCTCTCCCAGCGCGCGCCAGGCCGCGGCGAGCTTCGGGTTGAGCTCCAGCGCGCGGCGCAGGGCCTTCGTGGCCTCGTCCAGCGCCTCACGCGGCTCCCGCCCCTGCTCCAGCGCGGCGGCCGCCTCCACCTGGAGCGCTGTGCCCAGGTGCAGCCACGGCTGCGGAAGGTCCGGCACGCGGGCGAGGGCCTCCTGGAGGGCAGCCCGGGCCGCGCGCGTGGCGGGCTCCGTCGCCCCGTCTTCCAGCAGGAGCACGCTGGCATGCCACGCGTGCACCTCACCGACGTTGTTCTGCCCATAGCCCTGGGCGGGCGCCAGGGCGATGGCGGCCTCGAAGGACTTCAGCGCCTCGCCCAGCAGGGGCGCCGGGTCCTCTCCGCGCTCCCACGCCTCCTTCGCCTGCTCGAAGAGGACGGTGCCCACGCCGTTGTGGAGCGCCGGCAGCTTCGGGTTGATGGCCACGCCCCGCTGGTAGGACTCCAGCGCGCGGCTCAACGCGGGCAGGGCATCCCCGCCAGAATCCCGGAGCCGCCCCGCCCGGGCCAGGTGCACCTCGCCCGAGTAGAACCAGGGGACGACGTGGCCGGGGTTGAGGGCCCGCGCGCTGTCCAGCGCCGCCGCGGCCGCCTCCAGGTCCGCCTCCGGATTCTCCGCGCGCGGATGCGAGGACCGGGCGAGCAGGCCGGTCCCGAGGTTGATCCACGCCTCTGGACGACGCGCGTCCAGCGAAGCGGCCGTCCGGTGCGCCGCGATGGCCCGCTCACGGTGGGGGAGCGAATCGCCGCCCACCCCGTCCTCATGGTCCGCCCACACGCGGAACACCTGTCCCAGGTCGGCATGGAAGCCGTAGTCGCGGTCCTCGGCGGGGATGCGCTCGTAGGTGGCGGCGGCCTCGCGGAGCGACTCGCGCGGGTCCAGGCCCTTCTCCTGGCGGTAGCGCGCGAGCTGCCAGTGGCCGAGCGCCAGCTCGTGGAGGCTCCTGCTCCGCCGTGGCTCCAGCGCGAGGGCCCGGAGGGCCGCGGCCCGGGAGCGCTCCAGCAGGGGCTCCACCTCGCCCCCCTGGCGCGCGTGATGCTCGGCGAGGCGGCGGTGGAAGGCGGCCTCCTGCTCGTGCGCCTGGGCGGAGTCGGGTGCCACCGCGAGCGCCCGGGCCACCAGCTCCAGGCCCCGGGCGTAGTGGGGCCGCACGTCGCCTTTTCCATAGAGCTCCGTGAGGAGCACCCACCCTTCCAGGCGCGCCCACGCCTGGTAGACGGCGGGCACGCTCCGGCCGATGTCGGCGGCGCGCGCGTAGGCCTCGCGGCCGGCGTCGAAGTCAGCCCGCGCGCCCTGTGCGTCCCCGGTGTTCCAGCGCCGCGCGGCTCGCACCAGGTGGATGTCCCCGCGCAGCAGGGGCGCCTCGTGGAACCAGGGCAACCGGGCACCGAGCGCATCCAGCTTCACCAGCGCCTCATCGTGCCGGTCTTCATGGAAGGCGAGCAGTGCCGCCACGTACTCGGGAGCGGGGACCTCCGCGCCCTCGCTCCGGCGCAGGAAGTCCAGGGCCGGGTCCCGGTAGCGCGTGGCCACTTCGCGGAGCTTCGACTCGCGAGCCCCCGGGTCCTGGAGCCGCTCCGCCTCCAGGCGCCGCTCCTGGTAGAGGTGGCCCAGCACCAGGGCCAGCGCGTACGCCACGCGGGGCTCCTGGTAGCCCTGCTTCCACGCGGCTTCCAGGTGCTCGCGGGCGCGGGCCTCATCGCCCAGCGCGAGGAAGCCACGTCCCAGCGCGTAGTGTCCCGGGCCCTCGGCCACGGGGCCCGCGTCGCGCATGGTGGACTCGATGTCGCGCATCCTCGCGCGCAGGGCCTCGCGGTCGGCGCGAGTGTCGTGCAGGGGGGCGGTGCCGGAGTAGCGGGCCTGGGCCTCGATGCGCTCCACGCCCTCGGCGAAGCGGCGGGCCAGGGCTTCTCGCTGCGTGACTTCACGGCGGGCCAGTACGGCCTGCCCCAGCGCGAAGGTCACCGCGAGCAGCGCGACGGAGGCCACGGCCACGGCGCGCCGGTGCTTGCGCAGCCACTTGCGCGCGCGGTAGCCCGGGCCGGTGCGCGCGAGCACGGGCTCGCCGTCGAGGAAGCGGCCGAGGTCCTCGGCCAATTCGCGCGCGGAGCCGTACCGGGCGGAGCGGTCCTTCTCCAGGCACTTGAGGGTGATGGCCTCCAGGTCCGCGGGGATGTCCCGGTCCAGGGCGCGCGGCGGGCGCGGCTCCACGGTGGCGATGCGGCTGAGCACCTCCAATCCGTTGTCACCGGGGATGGGGGGTTGGCCGGTGAGCAGGGCGTAGAGGGTGGCGCCGAGGCTGTAGACGTCCGCGCGGCGGTCCAGGCGGGCCACCTCGCCCCGGGCCTGCTCGGGGGACATGTAGTGCGGCGTGCCGAGCACCGTGCCGGTGGCGGTGACGCCCTCCTTCCAGTCGCGCGCCAGGCCGAAGTCCATGACGTAGGGCCGGAGGCCGCCGTCAGGGGTGCGCTCCACGAGCACGTTGGAGGGCTTGATGTCGCGGTGGACGAGCCCCGCGCGGTGGGCGGCGTGGACGCCCTCGGCGGCCTCGCGGAGGAGCATGGCCTTCTGCTCGACGGTGAGTCCGTCCACGAGCGCGTTGAGTGGCTGTCCGTCCACGTACTGCATGGCGATGAAGACGCGGCCCTGGACCTCGCCGACTTCGTACACCCCGCACACGCGCTCGTGGTCGACGCGGGCCTGGGCGCGGGCCTCGGAGACGAAGCGGCGGGCGAGCTCGGCGTCGTCATCGCGGACGAACTTGAGGGCCACGTGGCGGCGAAGCCGGGGGTCCCACGCGAGGAACACGCGCCCCATGCCGCCCTGCCCGAGGAAGCGCACGGGCTGGTAGCGGTCCCAGCCGGGGACGGGGAACGCGGGGTCGTCGTTGCGCTGCGTGGCTTCGGGTGTCCGTCCAGCGTCAGGGTCTCCACCGGTCGGGTGTAGCGGGCGTGGCGCTGGAGGAGTAGCGGCGATGCCCGGCTGGAGCGTGTCGTCCGGGCGAGGCTTCGCGGAGCTCACGGTGTCATCCGAGGTTGGCCCCGCCGTGAGTGTCTCAGTGGAGCGTGGTCCGGCGAGTCCGGGCTCATGCGCATCGGCCCCGGGCATGAGCGAGCCATCCCCGACCTCGCGGCGAATCGAAGCGAGCGTGTCGTCCGAGAGCCGGCCCCGCTCGCGCAGCAACTCCAGCGGGGCACGTCCGAGGCGAGCAGCCTCCGCGCGCAGGGCCTCCGCCTCGTCGCGGGAGAGTAGCCCCTCGGCCAGCGCATGGCGCAGCTCGGCTTCGTATCGCTCGCTCATGGCAGGGTGCTCCTCGTCTCCACGCCAGCGGAGCCAGCCGCTGGCATGTCGGGTGGATGGCGCCTCCAGGCGCGAGCGTACCGGAGCGCCTAGGTTCCGTCGAAGGACGCGCACCAGCACCGCGCGTCATCCGGTTGCTAGTCTGCCGCCCATGACAACCGCGAAGCTTCCGCCTGTCGTTCTCGGGCTCGCCGTGCTGTGGGGGCTGCTCGCTTCGGGCTGTTCCACCGGAGCGCCCGCGCGAGCCGAGCGCCCCACGTACCTGGCCCAGTCGTTGGCGGTGGACTGCAAGCCCGGGCAGTCCTCCATGGTGTGCTGCATCAAGAAGTTCCCGACGACAGCCGCGGAGAGCTGCGGAGCCAGTGCCACGGAAGTGGCGGAGGTTCTCAATGGCGCGCGGGTGCTCAACGAAGCCGCG
Source organism: Myxococcus sp. RHSTA-1-4 (assembly GCF_020037125.1). Classification (GTDB taxonomy): domain Bacteria; phylum Myxococcota; class Myxococcia; order Myxococcales; family Myxococcaceae; genus Myxococcus. Next base: position 70,422 of record NZ_JAIQDG010000016.1, on the reverse strand, counting down.
CAGGCAGCGGAGGATGCGGAGGAGAGCACGGACGACTTCGCCAACAATGCAAACCTTCCCGAGTGGAAGCAGAAGTGCATCCAGAACTACGTGGCCTGCCAGAACGAGGGCTGGACTGGCAATTGTTACGCCTGCATCCGCCGGTGTGAGGGACAGCGGGACTGGCCGCTCGACATGTGCCACGAGCGGAAACGCAGGAGACGCGATGAGTGACGAAGTGAATTGGGATGAAATCCGGGCACTCGCACAGCAGGTGCTCGAGAGGGGTGTCCCCCTGGAGCTATCAGAAGCCACCCGCGCGCTCCTGCTGCGCACGGCTTCGGAGGTCGCCATCCCTCGGGAAGATGCCGAGGACGCGCTGCGAAGCGTGGCCACCGCCACGACGCTCCTCCAGGAAATGCGTCGGCGCATTCGCGACGGCTCCAACCGGCTGACTGATGCCCTCCACGAGCTGTACCGCCTCCGGGACACGGGACGCCTGGAGGAAGCACGCCAGAAGATGCATGACATCCTCGCGGTGGAGGTGGTTCCCCTCTACCGCGAAATCGCGGAGACCGCGCTCGAGAACCTGGACCTGCGAGGCCCGGCTCCCCGCTCACGCAAGCACCGGCCCTGAGCCACTCCGAGTCCCGCGCCAGACGAACAGCGGTGACGTGTCTCGTTACGCCTGTCCCCGCCATCACGCGGTGCGACAAAACCGGCCACGTAGGGCACCGAGACCAGGCAGCAGCCCTCCGCCGGAACAGCCCTATAGTCAGCTCCTCTCCGCGTCACCCACCACTCGTCCAGGAGCACCGCATGTTCCACCCCGCTGGTTTCCCTCGTCGTGCCACCCGCTGGTCGGGCCTGGCCCTGCTGCTCGCTGGCGCACTGGCCGGCTGTGCTCCGCCGGAGCCGGAGTCGCCGCCCGTGGAGCCCGAGGCGGCCCTGGACTCACAACCCCAGGCCCTGTCCTATCCCAACGGGAGCAGCCGCACGGTGGTGTCACGGCGCGTCGTCTACAAGGACTCCGCCGGCAACTACCAGGCGGCACCGGGCTTCGAGCAGTTCCGCGCGGCTGGCGCCTCCGACAGCACGCTCCACGCCATCCGCATCGCGCAGGTGGAGGCCCCGAGCATGCGCGAGGCCATCGTCCTGATGTCGGCCGGGCAGAAAATCTCCAGCAGCGGCCACTCCAGCGGTGTGACGGGCCAGGCCTCCGACTGGGACGCGTCCTGTGACGGCGTCTCCTGCCCCAACGTGCTCCTGGATGGCCGCTCCCTGGCCATGAAGCTGAATGCGCTGGGCTGGTTTCCTCCCGGGAAGACCCACCTGTCCGTGGTCAACGACAACAACTTCGACCACCTGTTCGACAGCGACACGAAGCAGCGAATCGTCAACGGGTTCGTCCGCTGGCTCGAAGCCCAGGTCCGCCCCGAGACGCGGGCCATCTACCTCGCGGGAAGCTCACGCGGCGGCTGCCTCGTGATGCGCATCGCCCAGGCGCTGCGCGCCAACACGGCACTGGATGGCATCAACATCTACGTGTCGTCGTTCGATGGCGTGTGCAGGAACAGCCAGGGCGAGCTGGGCACGTTCGACACGAAGATCAACAACCCCGTGCGCCCCTGGGGCACGTTCTACGGCGGCTGGGCCACGAACCTGTCCGCCCAGTTCCCCCGCCGCCAGGGGCTCTACATGTATCAGGTGGTGGGGGGCCAGGAGGTGGCGCCGGCCACCGGCATCCGCGCCTTCTCGGGGTACGCGGGCACCACGCCTCCCTCGACGGGCACCCACCTGGACTGGGGCTGGTACAAGCAGACCTGGGTGCGGTGGGCGCACAAGGAGATTGGCAACCCCTACACCGAGCCGAGCACGTCGGACCAGCCGCGTGTCATCTCGGAGACCATCGACGCGCAGCTCACCTGGCTCGACGGCCTGCTGTGAACCGGCGCCAGCAGCGGCACATGCGCACGCACGCTATATAGCGCCGCCATGCCCACCCTCATTCTCAGCGCGAAGGACCTGCGCGCCCTCTACACCGTCGAGCTCGGCCTCAATGCCGTCGAGCGGGCCTTCCGCGCCCACGGCCTCGGCGAGGCCCTCATGCCCCCGAAGGTGTACCTCTCCCTCCCCAGGTACGACGGCGACTTCCGCGCCATGCCGGCCTTCCTCGACGGCTCCGCGGGCGTGAAGTGGGTCAACGCCCATCCCCGCAACCCGGAGAAGCACGGCCTGCCCACCGTCCGTGCCCTCTACATCCTCAGCGACCCGGACACCGCGTCCCCCCTGGCCATCCTCGACGGCACCCTGCTCACCGCGTGGCGCACCGGCTGCGCGGGCGGCGTCGCGTCCAAGTACCTCGCGAAGAAGCAGCCGCGCACCCTCGGCCTCGTGGGTTGCGGCGTGCAGGCGCGAGTCCTCATCGACGCGCACCGCGCCATCTACGGAGAGCTGGAGCTGCTGCTCGCGGACGTCTCTGACGCCGCGGCCAGGGCGCTCCAGGCGGAGAAGGGCGGCCGTGTCGTCAGCATGCAGGAGGCCTGCGGCGCCGACATCGTCTGCACCTCCACGCCCGTGCGCTCCCCGGTGGTGAAGCGCGAGTGGATTCGCCCGGGCACCCACATCAACGCCATGGGCGCGGACGCCCCCGGCAAGCAGGAGCTGGACGCGCGCATCCTCACCGACGGCCGCGTCTTCATCGACGACACCGAGCAGGCCACCCACTCCGGTGAGGTCAACGTGCCGCTGCACGACGGCCTCCTCAAGGAGGAGCAGCTCGCCGGAACCCTGGGCGAGGTCGTCGCCGGGAAGAAGTCCGGACGCTCCGGGGACGAAATCACCATCTTCGACTCCACCGGCCTCGCGCTGCAGGACGTCGCCCTGGCCCGCGCGCTCTACGACGTGGCCCTCGCCCGGGGCGTCGGGCAGTCGCTCGACATCGTCGGCGGCTGACGCCTCCCCCTCAGGCGGCACCCTCCAGGTCACGGAAACGTGTCGAAACCAGGGGTCATCTGTAACCCCGCGTATACAGGGAAGTGTCCGAAAGTCGGCTACTGGACATTTCTAGCATGACTACAGTATTCCAGTTTCACGCGCTGCCTGAGGGGGTATCCTTTCCGTTCGCATGACGCTCCCTCGGGGCTGGAGCCCTCTCCGTTCCAGCCTCGAGGGAGCGTCCTACGTCTCGAAGGCGCCCCGGAGGACGGCGCGCGGTGCCAATCCCGGCACCTGCCCCGCACTTCGGAGTGTCATGCATCCCCCATCTTCCCCGCATTCCACGCGGCGCCTTCCGGCCTGGTCCTGGCTGGTGGCGCTGGTGGTTTCCGTCTTCGCCCTGCCCGCGTCCGCCCAGACGCAGACCAACACCCAGGCCACACAGCGGGCCATCAACTTCCTCAGCGCGGACGTGGCCACGTGGACCACGACCAACAACTGCGTGGCCTGCCACCGCCAGGGCGCGGTGGTGTACGGCATGGCGAGCGCCAGGGCCAACGGCTACGACATGAACGTCGTCGCGGCGAACGGGGCCACCAACCAGCAGAACCTGGACTTCCTCGCCACGCGCATCCGCACGGACCAGCTCGCCAACGGCTCGTGGATTCACTCCGGCACGTCGTTCCGCAACGAGAAGACGTCCTTCTCCACGTTCGGCCTGGCCGGGTACGACCAGAACGTCTCCACGCAGTACAGCTCCGCGCTCGTCGCCGCGGCCAACTGGGCGCTGTCCACGCAGGAGGCCAGCGGCCGGTGGGCGTCCGACCACGCCAACTTCCCGGTGGACCACGGCAGCGTGCCCACCACCGCGCGCATCATGACGGGCATCGCCCAGGCGAAGCAGCGCGTGGACCCGGCGAGGGCCGCGTCGTACCAGGCCGCGCTGGACCGCGCCGCCGCCTACCTGCGCGCCAACCTCAACAACGGCGACACCTCCGCCGCCGGCAACGGCATGCCCTACACCTTCCAGGTGGCCTGGGCCATGGTGGGCCTGAAGGCCGCGGGCCCGGGCCCCAACGGGGAGAACACCGCCGCCCTCGACACGCTGGCCGAGCGCCTCATCAACCGCGCCTCCACCGCGGGCGTCCCGGGCTGGGGCAACCTGGCCAACGAGGCGGCCAACGACTTCGCCACCGGCAGCGCCATCTACGGCCTGTGCCTCGCGGGCCGCGAGCCCGCCACGGACCCGCGCCTGCGCAGCGCGATTGAGTGGATGAAGACGCGCCAGTCCGCGGACGGCAGCTGGCGCACCGGCTCGGCCACCTTCGACATCCCCACCACCTTCGCGGCCCTGGGCCTGTCCTGCTTCGGCGACTTCAGCGTGAAGGTCTCCGTGGTGGGCTCGGACCGGCAGGAGCTGCTCATCGACCACGCCGCCCCGCAGACGGCCACCTTCACCTTCCGCGTGAAGAACCACGGCTACCAGGCGGACACGTACACGCTGACCACCCAGGGCGGCCTGCCCGGGTGGACGGCGGTGGTGAGCCAGCCCACGCTGTTCCTGGCCGCGGGTGACGAGGGCACCGTCACCGTCACCGTCACCGCGCCGCCCTCGCTGTTCCCCGCGCTCACCTCGGAGTTCACGCTCATCGCCGCCTCGGGCGGCGCGCAGGGCGTGTCCGGCTCCGCGCGCGCCACCGCGTACACGCCGCCCCTGCCTCCCGTGACGGGCCGTCCCACCGTCACCGCCATCCAGACGCCCGCCGCCAACGCGCACATCGTCGTCGGCCAGGGCGGCACGCTGTCGGCTCGCGTGACGGACGGCGGCGCGCCGGTGGTGGGCCCGGGCCGCGGCGTCGTCACCTTCTTCGTCGCGGGCGTGCCCGTGGGCGCGGACGTGGACGCGGACGGCGACGGCCTCTTCACCACCCCGTGGGTGCCCGCCGTGGACAGCTGGACGGTGACGGGCGCGCAGGACTACCGCGCGGTGTACTCCGGCGTGGAGCTGGCGGCGCCGCTGGCCAACCTGCTGGGCAGCACCGACTCGCGCACCCTCATCATCGACCCGGTCCCGTACAACACGCCGAGCGTCACCATCGGCAACCCGCCGGCCTTCACCCGCGAGACGAACCTGGACATCTGGGGTTACGCCACGCCGCGCGCCAGCGGCGCCGTCATCACCTACGCGGCCTTCATCGTCAACGGCGGCGCGCCCATCGTCCTGACGCCGGGCAACGGCGGCCTCGTCTTCACCAACATCACCCTGGCGGAGGGCCCGAACATCATCCAGCTCACCGCGCGTGACAGCTTCGGCGGCGTCACCACGAAGCAGGTGAACCTCACGGTGGACCGCGTGCCCCCCATCCTCACCATCCAGTCGCCGGTGAATGGCGCGTCGCTCGGCACGCAGGTGGTGGCGGTGACGTCGTCGGTGCAGGACCAGACGCCGGTGCGCGTGGAGACGCAGTGGGCCAACGTGGCGCTGCTGCAGTTCGGCAACGGCACCGTCACCGCCAACGTCAACATGCCCAACTACGGCGAGCAGGGCATCCTGGTGCGCGCCACGGACAGCGCGGGCAACGTCACCGACCAGGTCGTCACCGTGTGGGTGGACTACGGCACGCCGACGGTGAGCACCAACTTCACGGACGGCCAGGTCTACGGCCCGATGCAGAACCACACGTTCAGCTACGCCATCAACGTGCAGACCGTCTCCGCCACCACCGTGCGCGTCAACGGCGGGCCGGCCATGCCCCTGCCCCGCGGCGGCGGCCAGGTGCAGACCACGGCCACGCTGGTGCCGGGCCTCAACACCTTCAACATCACCGTCACGAGCGAGACGGGCGCCGTCACCACCCTCACCCGCCGGGTGAACTACGACACGCAGGCGCCCGTCGCCACGCTGCTCAGCCCCACCGCGGGCAGCACCGTCAGCGGCATCATCACCCTGCGCGCGCGTGTCACCGACAACTACGGGCCGGTGAACAACGTGGGCGTCAGCCGCGACATGTCCAGCATCCGCGCCGCCACGCTGCAGGCGGACGGAACGTGGACCGCGGAGCTCGACACCCGCGAGCTCATCGACGGCTCGCACACCGTGGACTTCTGGATGAACGACGGCGTGGGCAACTTCACCATCCAGAGCTTCACCCTCAACGTCGACAACTGACGTCGAGGCCGAGGTAGCGCGCCCACGGCGCGCGTGACAGACGGGACGCCGCGGCCGGAAGCAGGGGCTCGCGGCGTCCCGTTCGCTTTTGGGGGCGGCCTGACGCAGCGCACCTGCACCAGCGGAAGCCGTGATGGCGGTGGGTCCGGATGCACCGCATCCTGTCGCTGAAAGCAGGGGCAGGCAGCGAAGCCTTGCAGGGTGGAAGGACATCACTTCCACGGATGCCCGCCCCGGACCTCTGGATGAACACAGACATCCGGGTCCACACATGGCGTGACGCGAGCGCTCACGCGCGGAGCATCGAGCAGTCACTCACGCCTGTTCCGCGGCTCGCGGCGCGGGGGCGTTCTCGCGTCTGTGTCCGGAGTGCCTCGGGTGGACATCGACCCGCGAGGCTCGCCTGGGTGGCAGGTGCTCAATCCAGCGGGCGTGAGTATTGGATTGGGAGCGCTTTCTTGCGCCTGCGACGACGGCGCTATCCTCTCATCCAGGCAATCCGTCTCATGAGCGCGGGGGCGCCGCGCGGGACGGCCCCGCCCCCTGAGCCGCCATGCCCATCCGCGCCGCGCCACCCGTGTCCCATCGCGCCTCCTCCCCGAGGGGCTGGCTCGTCGTCTCCACCCTGCTGGTGGCGCTCTTCGCGCCGGCGGCGCGCGCGGCCACCAACGCGGAGGCCGCGCAGCGCGCCATCAACTTCCTCAGCGCGGACGCCGCGAACTGGACGGTGCGCTTCGGCTGCACGTCGTGCCACCGCCATGGCGCGACGCTGTTCGGCCTCGCCACGGCGCGCGCCAACGGCTACGACCTGGATGCGCTGACGTACAACGGGCGCACCAACCGGCAGAACCTGGAGTTCATCGCCGAGCGCCTCCAGTCCGAGCAGCGCGCGGACGGCTCCTGGATTCACCAGGGCAACTGGTATCCCTTCTCGAAGTCGAGCTACTCCGCCTTCGGGCTCGCGGGCTACGACGCGAACGTGGGCACGCGGTACTCGGATGCGCTGGTGCGCGCCGCGGACTGGGCGGTGAGCACGCAGGACGCCGCCGGCCGCTGGCGGGAGGACTTCCCCTTCTACCCGGTGGGCTACGGCAACATCGGCGTCACCGCGCGGCTGATGACGGCCATCTCCCAGGCACGGCAGCGCGTGGACCCGGCGAAGGCGGCGCAGTACCAGGCCGCGCTGGACAGGGCCGCCGCGTACGTGCGCGCGAACATGAACAACTCCACCGACGGGGCCCTGTCGGACGGGCAGCGCTACACGCACCAGGTGGCGTGGGCCCTCGTCGGGTTGAAGGCCGCGGGCCCCGGCGCGGCGAGCGAGAACACCACCGCCATGAACACGCTGGCCGCGCGGCTGCTCTCCACGCCCACGCTCGCGGATGCGCCCGGCTGGGGGACGCTCGCCAACGAGGCGCCGGACGAGTACTCCACGAGCCTCACCCTCTACGCGCTGTGCGTCGCGGGACGGAAGCCCGGCGCGGACGGGCGCATGTCCGGGGCGCTCGACTGGCTCAAGTCGCGCCAGGCGCCGGACGGGAGCTGGGGCACGGGCACGCGCTATCCGGACATCCCCACCACCTTCGCCGCACTCGGGCTGGCGTGCTTCGGCGACTACAGCGTCGGCGTCTCCGTGGGAGGGCCGGTGCGCAGGCCGCTCGAGCACGACCTGCCGAGCCAGCAGACCGCCACGTACATGTTCACCGTGCGCAACCACGGGTACCAGCCGGACACCTATACGCTGAGCACCCAGGGCGGGCTGCCCGGGTGGACGGCGACGCTGGACCGGACGATGCTGGAGCTCGGGCCGGACGCGTCCGGCACCGTCACCCTCACCGTCACCGCGCCACCGGGGCTGGAGGCGTCGCTGTCCTCGGACGTCATGGTGGTGGCGGCGTCGCACAGCGCGGCCAGCGTGAAGGGCTCCGCGCGCGTCACCACGTACACCACTCCGCCGCCGCCCACCGAGGGAGTGCCCACCACCACCACGCTGCTGTCCCCCACGGATGGCCAGCTCACGGTGGCGCTGAACAACACGCTGTCCGCGCGCGTGGTGGACGACCGGGGCTGGGAGGCGCGAGGCCCGGGCATGGGCGTGGTGACCTTCATGGTGGCGGGCGTCACGGTGGGCGCGGACAACGACGCGGATGGGGACGGCGTGTACTCGTTCGCCTGGAGGCCGCGCACCGCGACGTGGGACTCGCTGGGGAGCCAGGATTTGCGCGCCGTGTACTCGGGCGTGACGCTCCAGCCCGAGCGGGAGAACCGGCTCGGCAGCACGGCATCACAAACGGTGGAGGTGCTCCCCTCGCCCTTCCCGAATCCCTCGGTGACGCTGTGCGGGCTGCCGGACTTCACCGACCTGGCCTCGCTGGAGGTGTGCGGCTACGTCACGCCCCTGGCCGAAGGAGCCACCATCGAGTCCGCGGCGTTCATCCTCCACGGCCAGAGCTACCCCGTCGTGCCGGATGAAAGCGGAGGGCTCGTGAGCGCGGAGCTGCCGCTGAGGGACGGGCCCAACGTCATCCGGCTGGTGGCCACGGACACGTTCGGCGGCATCGCCAGCGAGGAGGCGACGGTGATGGTGGACAACACCGCGCCGGAAATCATCATCCAGTCACCCGCGGAGGGTGCCGCGCTGAGCGTCTACAGCGTGGACGTGCGGATGATGGTGCGCGACTGGTCGCCCGTGCGCGTGGAGACGAACTGGGTGCACGTCACCGACGTGCCCGCCGGTGGCGGCACCGTCACGCACACGGTGGGGCTGAGCCCCGGAGAGAACGACCTGCTGATTCGGGCGACGGACTCGGTGGGCCACGTCACGGAGCGGGTGGTGCGGGTGTGGGTGGATGCCCAGCCGCCCTGGGTGGGGACGGGCCTGCCGGATGGGTGGCTCGTGGGGCCTCAGCCGGACAACGCGATGGCGTACGACATTGGCGTGTACTGCGAGTCCGCGACGCAGGTGGTGCTGTCCACGGGCGGGACGTACGCCCTGCCACGCGGGGGCGGAGGCGTGCAGGCGACGCTGAACCTGGTGCCGGGGGACAACACGTTCACGATTGACGTGACGAGCGAGACGGGGCTGCGGACCTCGCTGACGCGCACGGTGCGCTACGACAACACGGCGCCGGAAGCGGAGCTGCGGGTGCCGGTGCCGGGTGGGACGTACAGCGGGCCCATCGTGCTCACGGCGCGGGTGACGGACACGCTGAGCGGAGTGCGCGGTGTCGCGTTCACCCGGGATGGCTCGGGCATCCGGGGTGCCACGCTCCAGCCGGACGGCACCTGGACGGCCGAGCTCGACACGCGCGAGCTGGTGGACGGAGCGCACACGGTGGAGGTGTGGATGGAGGATTGGGCGGGGAACTTCGTCATCCGCACGTTCCCCTTCTCCACGCTGAACCGGCCGTAGTGGACGGAGTCAGGCCTCTTCGAACTTCGTGCCGGTGAGGCCTGCTTCCTCCATGGCGTCCTTGAGGTCCTCGGAGACGACGAGGGCCACGGTCCACCCCCACGGGCGGAAGATGCGGGCGTCGCCGACCTTCGCCGGGTCGATTCGCATGCCGGAGACGACCCGGTACTGGCCTGACTTATCGGGTCGTTCGTCCTCAGGTTTCCAGTACTGCACCTCCAAACAACGGGCGTCGTCGATGCAGCGGATGGTCCGGAGTGTGTTGAGGATGAAGTAGGGACCTTCGTGTCCCGCCACCTTCACGGGGATGAACTGCACCTCCTCGATGCCAAGTCGCTCGAAGAGCTGGACGACACGTTCGTGAACGACCGGAATCGCAGAGGAGGCCAGAGTGAACTCGAGTGTCGTTCCGTCGGGCTTCACTGGAAACAAGATGGTCCCTTGAGGCTCGACCCTCTGCCCCTTGCGGAACAGCCATGGATTGTTGAGGGGGTGCCCTTCTCCATCCACCGGGCTTCTCAAGTGCCAGCGGTGACGAATACGCATGTCGTCCATCAAATCGAAATAGCGGGGCATGACACGCGCTCTACATGGTTTTCAGGGGTGGGTTGCCCATTGATGGAGTCGTGTCCCTGGAGTGCAGACATCGCTCATGAGCTTCTGAAGTTCCTGCACAAGTCTGGGCCTGCATCTTGGAACCGCGTCACACTCTCCAAGCGCATCCTCGAGCCGCTTGAAGACCTCCGAGTGGTACGCCTCGGGATGCGGCCCCTGGTGGCCCAACAAGTAGACGAGATTCGCCGGGTCCTCCAGGCTCATCCCGGCCCTCGCGAAGAGGTCCTCGAAGCGGGGCGTCCACGGCCCGCCCCGTATTTCGGAAGCGTTGTTCTTGTTCGTGGCGAGGTGATGCCACTGGTAACCGTCCTTCTTCACCGAGCCATCGGTGCAGGCACTGCCCACCCCACCTGACGCGGAGCCGGCCGCCGTGCCCACCGCCACGCCGCTGACCACCAGCGTGCCGTCCGCCACCATCTGCACCGACGTCGCGCTCTGCCACGTCAGCCCTGATGCCCGGGCCCATGTAGCGCGTCGACCTCCGCAGCGCGTGGAAGAGGCGGCTGTGCTCCACGGAGTCGGGCAACGGCAGCCGTGACGGCCCGTACCTCGCGAGGAACTCCCGCCGGAGCTGAAGCTCCCACGCGGCCGGCGCGCCCGAGGCCCCCGCCATCACGAGTGCCCGCTGAAGGCGAGGCGCGGGAGCCTGCCGCAAGGCCTGGTGGAAACCGGCGAGCACCGCGCGGACCTCCTCCGGGCTCAGCGCCTCCAGCACCGGGGCAGGCGCCCGCGGACTGAAGTCGAGCCGCACGCGGTCTCCGGACAACCGCGTGGTCCGCACCACTTCGGGCCGGGCCGACGCTCCGTCTTCACCCGGGCCTCCGTCCGGTGACGTGGCACACGACGTGGGCAGAGCGAAGCAGCAGGCCAGGGCCATGCGCAGCAGCAGGGGCGCTGTCCTCATGCGTGGGCAGCTTGCATGACGCTCCGCTCACACGCACCTCAGCGGCAGTGCCTCACGGCACACCGGCACAGCACCTCCGGAAATTTCGAGCCCGGCCGCCAAGCTTCAGCCCTTCGCGAGCTGCCGCATCACCTCGGCATATTCCGGGTACATCGCCACGAGCGACTCCGCGGACGGCATCTCCCAGTCCGCGAAGTCGAAGCCCGGAGACACGGTGCAACCGACCAGCGTGAACTCCCCTCGAGGCACCGCCGCCTGCAACACCCCCGCACGCACCACCACCTGCGGCTGCTCGCCCTTCGTCACGTCCCGCCCCATCACCACCTTCTCCAGCCGGCCGTCCTCTCCCACCAGGAGCAGCTCCAGCGGGTGCCCGTCGTAGAAATGCCACACCTCATCCGAGGTCACCCGGTGCCACGCGGCGAACGCGCCGCGGGGCAGCAGGTAGTAGATGGCCGTGCCCGCCGAGCGCGTGCCACGCGGCGTCTCCACCGCCAGCGCCGCGCGGTACGTCTCCTTGTAGAAGCCACCCTCGGGATGGGGCACCAGGCCCAGCCTGCGCACGAGCTCGTCGACCATGGCCGCGCAGTGTACGCGCCCCGGCGCGCGGTGGCCGCGTCTCACTCCGGCAGCGGCGTGGCCATGGAGTCCCGTCCGTTGTCCTCATGACAGCCATGGCACGTCAGGCGCATGAACGGGTCCTCGAAGAAGGTCCGAACTCCGCCCTCGACACCGTCCCCGCGGCCCCAGCGGCCTGCCTACCCCTTGGGTCTTCACATGTCGTCCCTCCCTGCTAGGGTCAGAACCCAGGAGGTCGTCAGCGCTTGCTCCAACCACTTTCTCGGGTCATGCTCGTTCTTACCACCTTGGCAGGTATGGCGGCGGTTGCGGGAGACACGGGTGCGGAGCGGCAGATGCGGCAGCGGCACATCACCCTTTCGGCGGAGGCCCCGGCGACGCCTCACGTCGTGCATGTGGCCGTGGGGATGGCCACCGTGCTGCTGTTCGACTCACCCGTGCTGCCCGCCAGCCTGGAGCTGGGCGCGTCGCGCGAGCGGTTCGAGCGCATCGACCTCACCGAGCGCGCCCTCATCCTCCTGCCCCGCATGGAGCTCACGCCCCAGGAGCGCATCCCCCTCACGCTGCGCTTCGCCGACGGCCACATCCCCAACCGGGTGACGTTCGCCCTCATGGCGCACCCCGGGGAGGTGGACCTCCAGGTCCGCGTCTTCCGCACCGCGCTCGCACCCGAGGCGCTCGTGGAACACCTCGGTGCCGTGCAGGCCCGCTGCGAGGACTCGGGGCGCTTCTCCAACCTCCTCTTCTCCCGGGACCTGGGGGACGGCATCGTCGCGGAGGGGCTGCGCTACCGTATCCGGGGGGCCGCCGGCCCGCTGATGGTCCACCGGGCCGGGATGCGCGCGTTCATCGCGCCCGGCCTCCTGGCCTTCGAGCTCCCCCTCTTTCTCATGGAGGGGCATGCACCCTGGCGGCCCGGCCGGGTGGAGGTTCATGTCGAGCAGACAGGAGAAGCCGTTCCCGTCCGCTCGAAGGACCTGGATGTGCAGGCACTCCAGCCTGGGGCCATGGGACGGCTCGTCCTCGAGTTCCGGGCCCGCCCGTCCTTCACGTCCGAGTCGCTGCGAATCGACCTCCATGAACAGGGCGGGCCGCGAGTCCTGGAACTTCAGGGGGTACGCCTCATGCGGCCTTCCTCCGGGGAGGGGCCTTGACGATGACACACCCACTGGCGCTCCACCCCGGCATGTCGGTGGGCCCCTGGCGCATCCTGGCGCAGCTCGGCTCGGGCTCCTTCGGCATCGTGTTCCAGGTGGAACACGAGGGGCGGCTCCACGCCCTCAAGTTCGCCCTGCGAAGCCCGGGCAGTGACGACCTCAATCACACCGACGCGCGGGCCATGAAGGAGCTGGCCTGTCTGCTCCAGGCCATCCACCCGAACGTGGTCCGAGTCTGGTCCCACGGCCGGTGGCCCGATGCACGGACCGGCTACCACTACGTGGTCATGGACTTCGTGGAGGGCACCACCCTGTCCGGATGGGTGAGGCAGGTGCGCCCGTCGGCACGCGGGGTGGCACGTCTCTTCGCCCGGCTCGCGAGGACGCTGGGGGAGCTCCATGCGCGTGATGTCTTCCACCGCGACCTCAAGCCATCCAACATCCTCGTGCGCGCCGTGGACGAGGAGCCCATCCTGGTGGACTTCGGCAGCGCGGACCACGCAGAGGCGCCTCCACTCACCGAGAGCGTGCTTCCTCCTGGCACACCGCACTACCGCGCCCCGGAGGCCCTGCGCTTCCACCGCGAGCACTACACGCGGCCCGACGCACGCTATCCCTTCCGGGCGACGGATGACCTGTACGCCCTGGGGGTGACGTTCTACGAAGTGTTGGCGGGTGTGCCGGCCTTCTCGCCCACCCTCCCACGGGAGGTGCTCATCGAGCACATCGAGGAGCGCCTGCCGCCTCTTCCTTCGACGGTGAACCCGCGGGTGCCCACCCCGCTGGAAGCCATCGTGCTGCGGCTGCTCCAGAAGCGAGCCAGGGACCGGTTCCCGCATGGCGAGGCACTGCACGCCGCCATCGAGGAAGCGCTACGCGCCGCCGGTCCCGAGTGGGACAAGCCCTTGTTCCCCCCGCAGTCCACGGAAGAGCCCGCTCCATCATCCCCCACGCGGTTGGCTCCCGCGGGCGCCGCGCCGCACCTGCTTCCTACCCGCCGACGCCCCCCGGCCGCTCCGGCCCAGGCCCGCCACCCCGCGCGTTCTTCCACCCCATCTGCGTCCCCATTCACTCCCGTGCTCCGCTCCCGCCGTTTCGCCTCGTGGCACCTGATGGGCGCGGGGGTGCTCCTCGGTCTGCTGGCCGTGCTCGGGTGGAAGAGCGCGGGCCCGCCCTCGCTCCATGAAACCTTCCTGGCCCGGGCCCCTGCCTCGCACGCCGCTCCAGAGCCCACTGCCTCCATGGCGGCACCACCCCTCTCGGCTTCGGGTATGGATGCGGAACCTTCGGAGCCCTCCCCCACCACGAGAGAAGAGACCGTGACGAACCCGACGACTCCTGGAACCTCCAAGCTGACGCGCTCACTGCCGGTCTGCATCGCGGGCTTCGCGGCCGCCGCCAGCCTCCACTGCGCGAGCACGCCCTATGCGACTCCGGTGGGAGCGCAACCTCGCAGGGACCAGCCCTGTCCCCCCACTGCGCTGCGGCTCATGAAGGAGGAGTTGCGGAAGTACGGAGAGCCGTACGAGCTGCCCCTGGTAGGCGCCGTCCAGCTCGACTACCACCAGGACTACGTCGACGGTGACATCCTCGTTGGAGGCCTGAGAACGGGCGTCATCACGAGCATTACCCGCGATGACCGTGCCTTCCCGAACGGCACCATTCTGTATGGATGGGCGTGGGTGGACGGGGATGAAGCGGAAATCCAGTGGTTCGAGGCCGACATCCCACGCACCTGGAAGTCCTCGCCGAGCCGCATCCCCATCTGTGCCCGGGTGGGGAACGTGAAGCGGCGCAAGGTCCTCCATGCCCAGGGGTCCACCCCGAAGAAGCCCATCTGGTTGCGAGGTGACGAATATGTGCTGGTCGACCGGTGGTGACGCATGGGCCCGCGCGAGCCGCCACGGCGCGGGCCCCCACGCCATCACGGCGTCAGGGCCCGACCGGGCCTCACTTCTTCTTCTGCTGCATGGCCGAGGCGACCAGGTTCATCAGCTTGAGCTGCACGGGGGACAGCTTGCGCAGGTTGCGCATCAGCCGGCGCATCTCCGGCGTGTCGTCCTCGCGAACCTTCGCGGTGCCCACCGCCTTGTCCTTCGCGGGCGGCGGGGCCGACAGGTTCTCCCCGAGGCCGAGCAGCTCGTGCGGCGGCACGTTCAGCACCACGCACAGCCGGCGCAGGTTCTGCACGCTGGGCAGCATGTGCCCCCGCTCCAGCCGCCCGTACACCTCCGACGCCATGCCAATCCGCTCCGCGACATCCGCCTGCGTCAGTCCCATTCGCACCCGGGCGGCTCTCGATGCGGCTCCCAGCATGCTCGCCAGTTCTGTGTCCATGCGTGTTTCAGTCCACGAAAGGAGGGGCCCCGTTCCAGGCGCCTCGGAGGCCCATAGATAACCCTCAAGGTCGGGTACTTTCACCATACCTTCAGCGTTTTTTCAAACAGGCGCGCCGCACGCTCCACCCGGCCGCCGGCGCCTCCATTGCCGTGCGGCACACCCGCCGCACTCACGCCGCCGCTTCTCCCGCGTCCATCAGCGCGCGACGGCGCTCGGCGGCGGTGAAGAGCATCGCCAGCGGCAGGCCCAGGAAGACGGAGTGCAGGACAATCTGCGGAAACTGCGCCACCTCCAGGAACCACGGGTAGTAGCCGCGCCCGATGAACTGGAAGCTCACCAGCCAGACGGCGATGCCGTAGAGCATCCCCACCGCGGACTGGAACTCCCAGCGCCCCCGCCCGTCCGGCGGCAGCATGGCATCCAGGAACGAGTAGACGAGCCCGGCGACGGCGGACAACGCGAAGTGGACACCGAGCCCTGCCAGGAGCGCCGTGCCGTTGGACACCTGTGGAGTGAAGGCGGGCGGCCCCAGCGCCACCCCGGCGGACATGCGCACCGGGCGCAGCGGGCTGTCGCCCGTCGCCACGGCCAGCACCACCTCCGCCAGCGCCAGCACCACGCCCGCGGCCAGGCCGAAGAGCAGCCCGTTCGTGGCGGACCAGGGGGTGTACCTCCGCCGAGCCATCATTCCTCCTTGCCCGGGGCCGCCGCACTCGCGGGCCCCGGCGTCAACGTGGCCACGCGCGGCGCGGGCGGGCAGCCGGTGCATGGCGGGGGCCCGGGACTTCGCCTCCCCGGCGAGCACCCGTGCAGTCCTCTGCCCGACGTGGAAGCGACACCGCCGGTCAGTGACGCCGACAGGGCCCGCTCCGCTATCCGGGAGGCAGGCGAGCCACCGTGTTGCAAGAACCCCAGGCTCGCCGGAGGAGTCCCCACATGTCTCGCCTGCCTGGCTGGCTCGCCGTGCTCGCCTGCCTCACCCTCGTGTCCGGTTGTGATGACGATGACGATGACGAGACGCCGGATGACGGAGGCGCGGTGAGCTGCCCGCCCGGCGGCACACAACTCACGGAGCAGAACTTCGGCCGCGCCTTCCTGGACAGCTACTGCACGCGCTGCCACAGCTCCACGCGGACGGGAGCCGCCCGCAACGGCGCGCCCGAGGGACTCAACTGGGACCAGATAGACGTCGTGCGCGCCAACGCGGACGAGATGAACGAAGAGGCCGGAGCCAACGCGGACGGCAGCGTGAACAGCGACATGCCCCCCAGCGACCCGCGCCCCACGGACGATGAGCGCCGCCAGCTCGCCGAGTGGCTCGCGTGCGGCGCCCCCTGAAGCCGCGCGGCCCCGTTCCCTGTCGTTTCTTCCTCCTCCCGCCGCGGCGGCCTGTAACTCCTTCCCCCGGGTGGCGGCCTGCCAGTGCCGCTCCCCTGGAACCCGGAGTACGGGGGGGCAGGCACGCCGTTGGCATGGCTCGGAGGTGAAAGGGAACGACGAAGCCGGGTATGCCGAAGCTCCACCACCGCAGCCAGGGTCCCCACCGCGTGCACTATGCGCCCCAGGCCTGGCGCGAGGTGGGGCGGATGCCCGCGGAGGCCTTCGTGGCGCTGCAGGAGGTGCTGGAGCGGCTCGGCGATGCCGCCACGCGCGCCCCCGAGGCCTCCGGTGGACTCGCCCGGCACCCGGTGCCGCAGCATGGGCTGGAGCTGGAGTACACGTGGGACGAGCGCTCGCGCACCCTCACGCTGCTGGCGCTGGTCCGCGTGCCGCGCGGCCCGTGAGTCTCACGTGTCGGGGCCGCAGAACGTGTGCACCGCGTCCAGCAGCTCCTCGACGATGAAGGGCTTGCGCAGCAGCCCTCGCGCGCCCGGCGGCGCCTCCGTGGAGACGGCGGTGAGCACCAGCACGGGCACGCCCCGCATCCGCGGCATGTCCTGGATGCGCGCCAGGAACTCGTGGCCGTTCATCACCGGCATCATCAAGTCCAGCAGGATGAGGCAGGGACGGCGCAGGTGCTCCAGCTCGTCGAGCGCCTCGCCGCCGTTCGCGGCGATGGCGACCTCGTAGCCCTCCCCCTCCAGGATTTCCGCGATGGCGGCCCGGATGTCCTCGTCATCCTCCACGACGAGCACGGCCCTGCGCGGCGCAGCGGTGGACATGCGCGAAAGCATAGAAGCCCCGCGCCACTCACGGCGACCCGCACCCGTTCAATAGCCAGCATTAGTGGACAGAAAACCCCTCGCGCTCGCGAAGGCGCGCCCCAAATCTGGACAATTCCATTTGAGCTGCAACATAGTCACGAGATTTCCGGAGTCGGCGCGAAACGGAAGAATGGGTGGGCCGTACAGGAGGGCACGTCCGCGCGGGAGCAACGTGCAGTCCCACACGGGAGGCTCGGGCGGAGGTGGGCCCGGGCTTACCTCCGTGCGGGGAGCCTCCCTAGCTTGGAGGGGTGATGTCCCGTATCGCAGAGGGCCGGGGGGTCCAACGGCAGGGCGGTGAGATACGTCCGTGGAAGTCGCGGGCCTGGGCCGAGCTGGAGGCCTCCCGCGCCCGCGTGTTGAACATGCTCGCGGGGCTACCGGAAGCGGAGCTCCTGCGGCAGCACTCGCCACTCATGTCGCCGCTCATCTGGGACGTGGCGCACGTGGCCAACTACGAGGAGCAGTGGCTGCTGCGCGCGCTGGGCGCTCCGGCCTTCACCGACTCCGCGTTCGACGCCATCTACGACGCCTTCCGGCACCCCCGCGCCACGCGCGCGGAGCTGCCGTTGCTGCGCCCCGAGGCCGCCTTCACCTACGCCGCCCGCGTGCGCGAGGCGGTGCGCGAGCACCTGGACTCGCTGCCCGAGGACTCGCACGCGCCCCTGCTGGAGGGCGGCTTCGTCTTCGGCATGGTGGCGCAGCACGAGCAGCAGCACGCGGAGACGCTGGCCGCCACGCTGCAGTTGATGACGTCGGTGGAGTACCGCGTGCCCTCGCCCCGCGCGCGCCCCCGCCCCGGCGCGGTGCCGCTGGCGGAGGTGCTCATCCCGGGAGGCCCGGTGCGCCTGGGCAGTGACGGCGCCTGGGCCTACGACAACGAGCGGCCCGCGTTCATGACGGAAGTCCCCGCGTTCCTGCTGGACGCGCACCCGGTGACGAATGGCGACTACCTCGTCTTCGTCGAGTCGGGCGGCTACGAGGACGCGCGCTGGTGGCACCCGAAGGGCTGGGACTTCGTCCAGGCCGAGAGACTCGAGCACCCCCGGTTCTGGCTGCCCCAGGGCAACCATGTCTGGCTGAGGCGGCGCTTCGGCCGGGTGGAGCCGCTGCCCAGGGATGAGCCGGTGCAGCACGTGTGCTGGTACGAGGCGGACGCGTACGCGCGCTGGGCCGGCAAGCGGCTGCCCACCGAGGCCGAGTGGGAGAAGGCCGCGCGCGGCAGTGACGGCACGCCGCGCGAGCACCCGTGGGGAGACGCGGCGCCGACGGAGGCGCACGCCAACCTGGGCGGCGACACGTGGGGCCCGGCGCCGGTGGGCAGCTACGCGGCGGGCGTGAGTCACAACGGCGTCTGGGGCCTCCTGGGCGACGTGTGGGAATGGACGGCGAGCGACTTCCGCCCGTACGCCGGCTTCCGCGCGTTCCCCTACCGCGAGTACTCCGAGGTGTTCTTCGGCGAGGACTACAAGGTTCTTCGGGGAGGGGCGTGGGCCAGCGCGCCGGTGGCGGTGCGCAACGGCTTCCGCAACTGGGACTTCCCCATCCGGCGGCACATCTTCGCCGGCTTCCGCTGTGCACGGGACGTGAGGTGAGGCGATGCGGGTGAGGACTGCGCAGATGGTGGGGACGGGCACGCCGGGAGCCCCGGGCGTGCGAGTGGACGTATACGTGCGGCCGGGCGACGCGAAGCGCGCGCTGAGGGCCGAGGTGCTCGAGGGCCTCTGCGGCAGGCCCAAGGAGCTGTCTCCCAAGTGGCTCTATGACGAGCGGGGCAGCCAGCTCTTCGACGACATCACCCGGCTGCCGGAGTACTACCCCACGCGGCGCGAGCGCGAAATCCTGCTCGCCCACGCGGGGGACGTGGCGCGGCTGAGCGGCGCGGACACGATGATTGAGCTGGGCAGCGGCACCAGCGAGAAGACGCGCCTGCTGCTGGATGCCATGGAGGAGGCGGGCCAGCTGTCGCGCTTCGTGCCGTTCGACGTGAGCGAGGCCTTCCTCCGGCGCGCGGCGGCGGACCTGGCGCGCGAGTACCCCGGCATCACCGTGCACGCGGTGGTGGGCGACTTCGAGCGCCACCTGGGCCAGCTCCCCGGCGGAGGCCGGCGGCTGGTGGCGTTCCTCGGAGGCACCATCGGCAACTTCAAGCCGGCGCAGCGCGCGCTCTTCCTGCGCGAGCTGTCCGCGGGCCTGCGGCCGGGAGACGGACTGCTGCTGGGCACGGACCTCATCAAGGACCGCGAGCGGCTGCACGCCGCGTACAACGACCGCGCCGGCGTGACGGCCGAGTTCAACCGCAACGTGCTGCGCGTGCTCAACCGCGAGCTGGGCGGGGACTTCGACCCGGACGCCTTCGAGCACTTCGCGCCCTTCGACGAGGAGAACGCGTGGATTGAAATGCGCCTCGTGTCGCGGTGCGCGCAGACGGTGTGGCTGTCCACGCTGAGGCGGCGGGTGGACTTCGCCGAGGGCGAGGTGCTGCGCACCGAGGTGAGCTGCAAGTTCCGGCAGGCGCAGGTGGAGGCCGAGCTCGCGGAGGCCGGGCTGACGCTGACGGAGTGGTGGACGGACGCCGCGGGCGACTTCGCCCTGTCATTGGCGCTCAAACGTTGAAATTCGAGGGAAGTCGCCTGTCCGCCACGCAACTTCCGGGCGCGGCGCGCGAGAATGGTGCGACGCCGGTCGGGTGTGGCTGGCGGTCAGGTCCATCAGGGCCGGGGACCTTCCTGGCCCCTCCCTCAAGGTGGGTTCGCGCGACGGAGTGACTCGGGGTCTTCTCAGCCCCCTCTCGCGTCCACCCTGGGAGAGGTCGGCCAACACACCCCCGCCGGGGGGATTCATCGGGCGCGCGAAGGGGAAACACCCCTACCGCCGCGCCCGATGTCTTTGCGGGGGCCTCGAACTCACGCGCCCCGCCTGGAGGAACGGCCGCGCTCAGCGACGCGGCGGGTTGCGGCGCGCGGGCACGCGGACGGGAACGGGCTGTGCCTGCGGGCGGGTCCACGCGGCCCAGAGTCCCGCGACCACCGTGGCGATGACTCCGCCGGCGATAATCACCTGCTCCCCCAGAGGTCCAAGGTCCACGGTGGCGAAGTGGAGGGGGAGCATTCCGGAGAACGACATGCGGGAACTCCTGGCAAGGCACTGCGTGGGAGGTCCTGATGGGTCCGAGCGGGCGCCCACCGCGGGCCGGGGAGCTGCAAGGTTAAGAAACCGTGACGGATTACGGAAGCCCCGTTGCGACGATGGCGACGCGGCGTGCACGGAAGTGCACCCACGGTCCTGTCCTCCAGGGCATCCGCGGCCTCACGATGTTCATAACGGGTTGGACACACGACGCACGCCGGTTGTTCACGGGAGCGCCGCGGCTGCCTGGTTCCTCCCAGGGGTTGCGCGTGGAACGCCTCGCGCGGACTACTTCGGCGCGGACTGGACCTGGATGTTCCGGCAGGCCTCGGTGGCCAGCCGCACATCCTCCTGCGAGGCCCCGGGCAGACTGGCGCAGAGGAACAAGTCACTGCCCACGCGCCGCGCGCCGAAGAAGCCGGGCGCCTGGACACCCACGCCACCATCCGCCAGCTTCGGCGCGAAGGTGATGCGCAGCAGGGAGTAGCTGTTCGCCTCCTCCTCTTCCTGGTCCAGTGACAGCTCGTGGTTCTTCAGCTCCTCGCGGACGCGGCCGGCCAGGGCCTCCACGGAGGGCAGCTGCTCACCCTGCCCGCGCCGCAGGTCCACCCGGAGCACCGGGCGGCCGGGCGGGCCCGCCTGGAAGCTGTCATCGGGGGCCACCTGCGCGGACCAGCCGTCCGGCAGCGGCACCTTCACCCCCGAGCGCAGGGATGAAGGCCGGGCCCCGCTGTCCGAGGAGGAGGCGGACGGCATGGCCTCCTCCCGCTTGCAGCCCTCGCAGCCGGACAGCAGGGCGAGCGCCAGCAGGGTGGCCGGCGCGATGTGCTTCCGGAGGCGCACTACTTCTTTTCGCCACCGGGAGGCGGAGGCCGGGCACCGGTGCCCAGGTTCTCCATCTTCAGCGAGCCCTCGAAGATGACGCCGCGGTCCATGGACAGCGACGGCGTCTCGAGGTTGCCCTTCACGCGGCCGGGCGTCTTCAGCTCGATGATTTGGGTGGCCTTCACGTTGCCTTCGACCTGGCCGTTGATGATGACGGTGCCCGCCTGGATTTCGGCCTGGACCTTGGCGCCATCACCAATGACGAGCACGTCCTTGGTGATGATCTGGCCGTTGAACTTGCCGTCGATGCGGACCTGCCCTTCGAAGGTGAGCTTGCCTTCGAACTCGCTCCCCTTGCCCAGGAGCGTGTGGACTTCACCAGAGCGCTGCGACACGGATTCCTCCTCCCGCCTGAACAGGGGCTTGCTGCTGGGTGCTTCGTCTTTTTTCCCGCCAAGGAGCGCCACGTCCTACTCCTTCCTGAGAAGCTTCAAGAGCCGGTCGAGGTCATCGTACGAGAAGAAGTCCACCTCGATGGTGCCCTTTCCGGGGCTTCGTTCGGTGAGCCGAACCTTCGTCCCCAGCCGCCGCTGAAGCTCCTCCACCAGTGACTTCACCTGCGGGCTCTGCTTCGGCGCCGACTTGCCCGCATCCTTCTTGCCGTGGGAGCGACTCTGCTGGACGAGCCGCTCCGTGTCACGCACGGAGAGCTTCTTTTCCGTGACCTGCTTCGCCAGGTTCTGCAGCTCGGGCAGGCGGGGCACGCCCAGGAGGGCCCTCGCATGGCCCATGCTGAGCGAGCCGTCCGCCACCATGGCCTTCACGTCCGCGGGCAGCGCGAGCAGCCGCAGGGCGTTGGCCACCGTGGAGCGCTCCTTGCCCACCCGCAGGCTGACCTGCTCCTGCGTGAGCTTGAACTCCTCGACGAGGCGCTTGTAGCCCTCGGCCTCTTCGATGGGGTTGAGGTCCGCGCGCTGGAGGTTCTCCACGAGGGCCAGCTCGAAGGCCTGGACCTCCGTCACCTCCTTGACGATGGCCGGAACCTCCTTGAGGCCCGCGGCCTGGGAGGCGCGCCAGCGGCGCTCGCCCGCGATGATGCGGTAGCCGTCACCGTCCTTGCGGACGAGGATGGGCTGGAGCACGCCCTGCACCTTGATGGACTCGGTGAGCTCCTTGAGCTTCTCCTCGTCGAAGTGCTGGCGCGGCTGCTCCTTGTCGCGGTGGATGGACTCGATGGGGAGCTTGATGACGCCCGCCTTGTTGGCGGCCTGCTCGGCGGCCTTGCC
Source organism: Myxococcus sp. RHSTA-1-4 (assembly GCF_020037125.1). Taxonomy (GTDB): domain Bacteria; phylum Myxococcota; class Myxococcia; order Myxococcales; family Myxococcaceae; genus Myxococcus. The sequence goes on along the minus strand of NZ_JAIQDG010000016.1, from coordinate 47,886 downwards.
GGCGGGGGCGGGGGCGGCCTGGGGGATGAGGGCGGAGAGCCCTCGGCCAAGCGCCCGCTTCTGCATGTCTGCTTTCACCACGTGGTGGACTCCAGCGCCGCGCGCACTGTCACGGCGGCCATGAACGGCAAGGGCCCCCCGGCAACCTCGGAGAGCCCACGCTGCTTCCAGATATCTTCAGCTCAGGCCACTCGCCGGCGGGGCGCCTTGGGGGTGTCCCGCTTCATGAGCTCCCGGCCGAGCGCCAGGTAGCTCTCACAGCCCTTCGACTTGATGTCATAGAGGATGATGGGCTTGCCGAAGGACGGGCACTCGGACAGGCGCACGTTGCGCGGCACGACGACCTCGAAGACCTGCTTCTTGAAGTAGCCGCGCACCTCCTCGACGACCTGGTGGGCGATGTTGGCCCGCGAGTCGAACATGGTGAGGAGGATGCCCTCCATCTGCAGGGCCGGGTTGAGGCCCTGCTTCACCAGGTCGATGGTGTGCGTGAGCTGCGAGAGACCCTCGAGCGCGTAGTACTCGCACTGCAGCGGGATGAGCACCGAGTCCGCGGCGGCCAGCGCGTTGAGCGTGAGCAGGCCGAGCGAGGGCGGGCAGTCGATGATGATGTAGTCGTACTCGGCGGCCAGCGGGCGGAGCGCATCGCGGAGACGGAACTCGCGGCGCTCCTGGCCGACCAGCTCCACCTCGGCGCCGGTGAGGTCCGGCGTGGCGGGGACGACCTGGAGGTAGCGCAGCTCCGTGGGGTGGAGCAGCTCCTTCATGGGGCGGCCGTTGAGGAGCGCGTCGTAGACGGTGCCGTGGAGGTCGTCGCGCTTGAGGCCGAGCCCGCTGCCCGCGTTGCCTTGCGGGTCCATGTCCACCAGGAGCGTGCGGCGCTCGGCGGAAGCCAGGCTCGCGGCAAGGTTGATGGCGGTGGTGGTCTTCCCCACGCCGCCCTTCTGGTTGGAGATGCAGATGATACGACCCACGTGGCCCATCCTCTCTCTCCCCGGCCGGTGCCAGGGCCCCGCGCGTGAAGCAGCGCACGGTTGCGCGCTGATCCACGCTGCTAGCACGCGGTTTGGGATCGGATCAAATTCACGGCGGCCCTTGCCTGGCCGCCTTCCGGGACCGGGATTCCCGGGGCCGGGAAGTGGATTTCCGGGCCGGTTGGAGGGGGGCCGGGGAGGCTTGGGGAGCCCCGCGTGTCAGCCCTCTATATAAGGATGCGGCCAGGAGCGGCTCCGCCCGCATTTCGGGCCTCGGTCCCCGGGGTTCCACGAGGAACCCAGGGGTGCGGCGGTCTCCGTCCGTTTGGGGCGGTCCTCGCGAGGTCTCCGGCGCCGCATGGCGCGCATGACCGGGGCGCCGTCGAGGTGGCGCACGCGTCACGTGAATGAATCCTCTCGGCCGGACTTCCTCACGGCGACTTCGGAGCGCACATGCGGCGCGCCGCGGAGAGGGAGCGCGGTGCCGCACGTGTCTGGTGGATGCACTCTCTCGGACGGGACTGCTCACCGCGGCGTCAGGCGCGCATCACAAGCCCGCATGAGAGAGGTCGCGGCTCCGTACGCGCAACGCGAGCGCGCCCTGACGGACCGGCGCCGCGCACAACCCCTCCCCGCGCGGCATGGGCCGCCTTGGATGTGGATGATGGTGGCCACGCTCACGCCATATCCGGGTTCGCGCCGCAGGTACCGCGCACGGCACGGACGCGATTTCGGGGCCGCCTCCGCCTGAGTGCACGAAGTGAGCAGCCCACCTGCCTGCTGACCGGGCGCACACGGCCAGGTGTCCGATGTGGAGCACCGCGCTTCCATCGACACCGGTGACTCATCCCCCGCGCGGGTGTCCCTCCGCTCATGAGCCAGGCTGCCATGCCTCCGAGTTCCACGGGGCTCGCGACCGGGACGGCATTCACGAGTGGGCCCCGCGTCCACCGGGCCATCGCGCGAGCGCCCGCGGTTCACGCGCGCTGGAACGGCTCGTGGGAGCCGCGCCCCTGATGGGCCGGTACACGAGAGCCCGTGATGAAGCCATGTGGCTCCAGCCTGCTGCGCATCCACTTCGACTCCGCCCACCAGGACTCCGACTCCGCGCCACGTGCATGAGGCGCTCTGGTCGCCGTGGCCACTGGCCCATGAGGGACTGTCTCTCCGCGCTCCACATCGAACGCCCCGGGCTCCCCTGCCCATCTGGTCGAGGCACGGGCCGGACCGCCCATGAGAACCACCGTGTTGGGAGTTCAGGGCGATGTGGCGCGCGCCTCTGGCTCACGAGTACCGCGACCGTGGCTGACCCGCGGTGTCCGGCGGGCCGCGCGTGAGCTCCCTGATGGAGCCTTGCTCCACGTGGAATGCGTGGCGGCGAGCCGAACGCGTCACCAGCCACCGCGCTCTCGCCGTTCCACGGCGCACGCCCGGCAGGTGAGCCCGCACGTCTTCGGAGGTCGCGCCACTTCGGGCATCACAGCCGGGTCTCTCAACCAGCATCCGCCCCCCGGTGGCTCGCGCCGCTTCGTGATGCCCACGCCACGACTCCGGAGTATCGGCCGCTCGCCCGGCTTCGCCCCCTCCCTGACCTCGCGTGCCTCACGGCCTGAAGTGCATGTGGCGTGGCGCATCCACGTCGTGCGGGTTCGGCTCCGTCGCGCTGGCGCTCACCTCATCCAGGAGCAGGTGCGGTGACGCGCATCACACCGGCGCTCATGCGCGACAACTCCTGAGCACCGCGCGTGGCGCATGAGGAACTCGACCTGACCCGCGCGGCGGGCTTCATCGGCCGCGCACCGGCACGGCCGCTCGTCATGGAGCACGCGGCTCATTCATCGCGCGGTTGGGAGTCGCACAAGGCGAGGCGCCGCCCGCGACTGACGCTGGCCTTGCACGCCCACTTGGAACGGAAGCTCCATTCCAGACCCGGGCGGCCCGGGGCAGACCTGACGGGAAGGCGGGACCTGGAGCGGGAGGGCCTGGCAGGTCTCCGGAATGGAAGCTCCATTCCATAGATGGGCGGCCCGAGGGCAGACCTGACGGGAAGGCGGGACCTGGAGCAGGAGGGCCTGTCAGGTCTCCGGAATGGAAGCTCCATTCCGGAGATGGGCGGCCCGAGGGCTGATGTGGCGAGAGGCCGTGGTCTGGGAGACAGAGGCCGGGGCCTGGACTGCCCTCATGCTCCGGGCAGTCCGAACACGCCGAGGTACCAGTCCCGCGACTGCGTGGCCGAGGGGGTTCCGCGGCAGGACTCATCCGCGTCCTGAATCAATCGCCGCCACGGGAGGCGGCGCGCGACCGTGCATCGAATTCGTGAAGCATCGAACGGCCCACCTCCAACACGTTCCACGTGGAACGCACGAGTGCCCGTCATCCTCCGCCGCGTCGGCCGCCATGCCGCCCCCGTGAGCACGCGGAGGCGCAACTCCATCGCGACTCCACATGGAACGGGCGGGGTGTCCGCGGCGTGCGCCGGCCGCCCCTGGTGCCATGTCGAGGCCGCGACGGCACCCACCGCTTCAGCTCCACCCGCGTTCCACGTGGAACGCAGAGCCCGAAGACTTAGCGCCAGCGGCCAGACCCGGGCACCGCGTGAGCACGCGGCCTCGCCACCTTCAGCCGTGTTCCACGTGGAACGGGGAGCCGGAGGCCCCCACCCCCGAGACCTGCTCCGGCCCATGCCAGGCACGTCGGCACGAGCCCTCTTCAGCGCCATCCGTGTTCCACGTGGAACGAGGGCGCATCCGCACCCGAGGCCAGCGTCCGCGCATGCCGGGCACATGGATGCGCAGACCCTCCGGTCTACACGCGAGGCGCGCAGCCGGCCTTCTTCAGCGGAGCGACCAGACCTCACGTGGCCGGCGCATGCGTGCGGGCCGTCCGCGTTCCACGTGGAACGTGCCGCCAGTCGTGCCCACCGGGTGAAGACACCCGGACTCGCGTCCCTTCCACGCGAGCCCCGCCCTCATCCGCGTTCCACGTGGAACGTGCCGACGACTCTCGCACCGGATGAAGGCACCCGGACTCGCGTCCCTTCCACGCGAGCCCCGCCCTCATCCGCGTTCCACGTGGAACGTGCCGACGACTCTCCGCACCGGATGAAGGCACCGCGAGCCTCGTCGGCTTCGCGAGCCACCTGACCTCATCCGCGTTCCACGTGGAACGTGCAGCCCGCCGCGTCGCCGGTGCAGGCACGAGGACTCCTGCCGCCTCGCGAGCGCGTGAGCCTCCCGCCGCATCCTCGTTTCACGTGGAACACGCCGTCAGCCGCGTGCACCAACCCGGGCACAGAGCCCATGTCGACCTCGCGAGCGCGCGAGCCTCCACCTGGAACGCGTGAACGCCCCCGAGCATTGGACGAACGCCGCGCACATCAACGAGCGCACGGGACGCGGAGCCATCAACGCCCGGAGCGCTCCGCGTGGCACGTGCGGACGAACGCCTTCTCCTCGCGGCATCAGTGCTCATTCCGGACCAGCGGACGCGGGACGCCATCACCGCCTCCACGTTCCACGTGGAACGCGCCGCCGGATGCCTTCACCTGCCGGTGCCGCGAAGCCTCATGCCGAACCGGTGCGCATGCGCCCCACGCCACCTCCACGTTCCACGTGGAACGCGCCGCCGGATGCCTTCACCTGCCGGTGTCGCGAAGCCCCATGCCGAACCGATGCGCATGCGCCCCACGCCACCTCCACGTTCCACGTGGAACGCGCCGGAGGTCCTCATCGAACTGGAGCACCGCGCCGCATGTTCAGCCGATGAACCTCGAGCCCGTCCGACACCAGCCACGTTCCACGTGGAACGCTCGCCAGCGGTCATCAGGGACTTGCCGCATCCATTGCGACTCCGGTCCCCGCGCATCTGAAGGACTCCCCACCGTTCGTGTTCCACGTGGAACGCGCGGCACGCGAACCGCTGATGGTGCAGCAAGAGGACACGCGCGAGGTCTGTCGCCGCATCCCGCCGCACGCTCCGCTTCGCGCACCCGGTGCCGGCGCGGACTTCACGTCAGCGGCGTGAGCACGGTGACGGTCGACCTCCATGCGCGTTCCACGTGGAACGCCCCCCGGTCCGAAGCCGCGCCGAACGGGGGCACTCGCATCCCTGCCCGCGACGCGAGAACCCATGGCTCCACTTCACGTGCACCACGTGGTGCTGAACCGGCTCCGCGAAGCTCCGAGCATCACGACCGCCATGAACGCGCGCTGCTCCTTCGCATCCACGTTTCACGTGGAACGCTGGCCGTGTCCGGCACCGCCATGCTCCGGCCGGCGTCCTTCACTTCCACCATGAACGTGACGCCTGCTCTCCATCCTCGTTCCACGTGGAACGCTGGCCGTGTCCGGCACCGCCATGCTCCGGCCAGCCCCCTTCGCCTTCCACCCTGGACCTGGCGCCGTCTCCCCATCCACGTTCCACGTGGAACGCGGCACCGGCCAACGCGCGGCAGTGCTCCGGCCAGCGCCCCTCGCCTTCCACCCTGAACGTGGCGCCGTCTCCCCATCCACGTTCCACGTGGAACGCGGCACCGGCCAACGCGCGGCAGTGCTCCAGCCAGCGCCCCTCGCCTTCCACCCTGAACGTGGCGCCGTCTCCCCATCCACGTTCCACGTGGAACGCGGCACCGGCCAACGCGCGGCAGTGCTCCAGCCAGCGCCCTTCGTCTTCCACCCTGAACGTGGCGCCGTCTCCCCATCCACGTTCCACGTGGAACGCGGCGCTGACCAGCGCCCTTCACTTCCACCACGAACACGGCGCCATCGCCCATCCGCGCTCCCCCCCGGAACGCGCGCACCCGTCAGTGCAGGTGGACCGCGGCACCGGCCAGCGCCCTTCACCTCCACCACGAGCACGGCGCCATCACCCATCCGAGCGTCACCTGGAACGCGCGCACCCGCCGCTGCGGCACTGCAGCGGTCGGCCCCCTCACCTCCACCAGGGGCGACCGCCTCTGCCTTGCGTCCACGTTCCACGTGGAACGCTCCGGCCTTCATCCCGCGGCTCCGCGTGAACACACCGCCATCCCGCCTCCTCGTTCCACGTGGAACGCCAGTTCCGCCCGACGCGGCCTGCGCCTCCGCGCCGCCGTGAACGCGCTGCCATCTCGCCGCCGCGTTCCACGTGGAACGGGCGCACCGCAGTGGCACCGCGAAGGAGCACACGTCCATTCGCATGCCCACGTCTTCGAGGTGTCCGCGCTCGCCGGGGCTCGGTCTCCACCGCGCTCGGGCACCGCCAAGGAGCACCCGTCCATTCGCATGCCCACGTCTTCGAGGTGTCCGCGCTCGCCGGGGCTCGGTCTCCACCGCGCTCGGGCACCGTGAAGCAGCGACCCGCGGCGCCATCAGGAGCGTGAAGCCGCAGGGCCATGCCTTCTCGTTCCACCTGGCACGCGCGTCAGCATCTCCAACGCTCAGCTCCATCCACGGCCCCGCCCCTTCCCGTGCCCCGACATCCCCGCCGTCGTGTTCCAGCTGGAGCCGAGGTCACACGTCGCCAGCTCGGAACCCGATGCGCATCACGCCGCTGCTCATGCTGACAGTCCCGACGCGTCCTCCCCTGCGCACCGACTGCCCTCCATCAGCGGCTCGCAGCAGCGCGAGCAGCACCCGCACCGCACCTGCGTGCTCGCGTCTCATCGAACAGCCCGGCACCGTGGAGCGGCGCGTCCCGCCTGCTCGCGCGCGACCGGCGCCATGCAGTCAGCTCCGGGTGGGGCAGACTCCGCGCGCGCTCCCGCACCACCACCACACCTCCACGCTCCCGCCGATACGCACCGCACTCCGTGGAGCGAGCTCCCGGAGCACCACACACCTCCACGGCCCCGCCGGTGCGCACCGCACTCCGTGGAGCCGGTGGACGAGCCCTGATGTGGAGGTCCCCCTGGTTGCGCACAGGCCCATGCCCGAACAGCCGTGCCACGCCTCCACGTTCCACGTGGAGCACGCTGGGGCATCACGCATCCGCGAGCGGAGAGACACCCATCCATCGACTCGGCCGTGCGTGCGCTCACGACTTGTGCGGACATGCGCCCCACCGCGATGCCAAGGAGCGCGCGGACCCCACCGACATCCGCGCGCGCTCCATCGTGTGCACGGACCGCTCGCCGCACAGGCTCGCCGCGGACTTGCCGCCGTCAGCTCACGCGCGCCACTCCGCTTGCTCGAGGACCACCCGATAGCCATCGGGGTCCTCGAAGGTCTTCCCACGCATGTCCCAGTACGGGTTGCGGGAAGGCACGGCCGAGAAGCCCGCGGCCACCATGCGCCGTACCCACGCCTCCCACTGCGCGCGGTCGGGCACATAGAAGACGAGGAGGTTGTCCTCCGAAGGCGAGCGCGGCGCTTCATGCCCATGCTCCACCGTGAACTCCAGGTGGTACGGCGCTCCGGGATGCCCAAGCATCACGCCATCGAATCCGTCGTGGTCCTCGAAGCCGCCCAGCACCGAGAAGCCCAGCCCATCCCGGTAGAAGCGGACCACCTGCTCGATGCTCCGCGTCGGCCGGGCCACCCGCAGCTTGAACGTGTCCATCATGAGCCTCCTCTATAAGGAGAGACCTGGCGCGCATTGCACTCGGGCACGCCAACGTCCTCTTCGTCCCGAGGACGTAACGCCTCGATGTGCTCCCGGCCATGTCGACACACCCGTCCCCGGCATGCGTCCCGCGATGCGTGAAGTGGACCGCGTCTTCCCGTGAGCGGCCGCGCCCCACCTGACGCTGACGCCAACAGCCCCCACCCCGCCCTCCCCTCTCCAGGTCTGTCGATTTGACGCAGCGGCAGAGCCGCGGGCACCCCGAGGGCCGAGTTCTTGCGCGCCGCTCCATGCGGGCCAAGGCTCGGAGCACCGCCCATGCTCAAGGCCGAGCTCCACAACAAGTTGCCTGACGACACGCGCATCGCACTCGACAGGCTCGAGGACCTGCTCACGTCCAATCTGCTCGGCTCACTGACGTATCTGCCCGCCGAGCACGTCCTGCTTCCGTGGCTCCGCCACGCTCGCGCTCATCCGTCTCACGTGACCGAGCCACTCGTGCCGGACGGAGTGCTCGGAGCGACGGTGCTGTTCTGGCCTCGCGCCGGAACCCGGGAGGCCGATGCGCTCGTGTTGCTCCAGCTGGAGTCACGGACCGAGGCCATCCTCGTCGAGTGCAAGTACGAGTCGGGCAAGAGCAACGCTGCCATCAGCGAGGACTCCGACGGCAAGGCCCACGGAGACCAACTCGTGGACTACTGGCGCGCACTGGCCGGGGATGGCATCAGACCCTCACGGTCCGACACCTCGGCCACCCGCGCTCCCATCCAGGGCGTGAAGCTCGTCTACGTCACCGCGCACGGCACGATGCCCGTCGAAGACATGGCCGAGAGCTGGAAGCAGCTCACGCCCGAAGAGCAATCACTCGCGAGGTTCTACTGGCTCTCGTGGCGCGACCTGCATGCACTCGTCACGCGGGAGCCACCACGGCAACCGGCCCCTGGAGACACGGCTCAGCGGAACCTGCGCCGCGACCTCGCCGCGTTGCTCGAGCGCAAGTCGCTGCTCCGGTTCCGGGGCTTCGACAGGCTCGCCTCCACGCTGCCGCCGGTGTCCAGCTCACCTGCATGGCGCGAACGATGGAGCCTGGGTCCCCCGCCCTTCCTTCAACACCTCAAATGAGGACGAACGATGAGCGCTGTTCCACGGACGGGTGTCGCCATCAAGCAGTGCACCGACTTCATGCGCGAGGTGTACCGCGAGGTCTCCGCGCTGTTCGGTGATGCCGACCTGGTGCTCGGAGATGCCGGGTGGAACACGGTCTGGTACGGGAACCTGTTCTTCGCTGGCATCTCGAACGCAATCGAGTCGCTCCCATCGCGCTTCCCGCGAAGCATGGGCAGGGTCTACGCGCACGCGAAGGCCGGCGAGCCGGCCCGGCATGCCGCCATCATCGAGGTGCACCTCAGTCCAGCATTCGATGCGGACGAGGCCGTGCTCGTGCTGGCGGTGGCCGGCCTGGAGAAGGAGCTGGTCCCCGATGCAATCCGCGCCCGCTATAGCGACAGCGATTTCGCGGGGAACCTGCTACTGCAACACGGATACACGCCGGGCGCGGCGAAGGACCTCACCCTCGCCGAGCACCCGCGTGTCTTCACGGGAGCGCCCCACTTCCGCATCGCCGCGTGGCCACTCACCCAGATGACCAGCCGCGAGGCGCTCAAGCAGACAGTGGTCGCCGAGCTCGCGCGAGCCGTGGCCGCTCAAACCCCTGGCGCCACCGGCACCACGAAATAGGTCTGCTTGTGCCGGGGCTCGGAGCCGTACGCGGCGGCGAGCTTGCGCGCGACTTCCTCGCTCGGGTGCACGAGCACTTCGGCGCGGTTGCCGTGCTCGTCCTGCCGGATGACGGCCCAGCCCTCGCGCGGCCGCGCGGACCATTGCGGCGGCGGTGTTCCACGCGCCTCGACGGCGTACCACTGCTTGTGCGCCCGCGCTTCAAGCAGACGCGCGAGGCACTCGGCGTGGCTCCGCACCGGCATCACGGTGACATCGTGACGGTTGCCCGTGTCGTCCTGGCGGTACACGGCCCAGCCGTTCTTCGCGAGAGGCCTCCCTTCATCCGCGCGCCACTCCACCTCTCGGCTCCACCACGCGAGGTGGGCGAGTGCGTGGTCGATCTCCTCCTCACCCGTGAAGACATGGAAGCGGCCGGTGCGCTCCCGATACAGCACGGCCACCGTCAGCCCGCAGTCCGCGCGCCAGGCCCACCAGTCCGTCGGCCCGAGTCCGTCCCCCTCCAGGTCCCTCCCGTGTGGCGGGCCCATGCGCCGCTCGAAGTCAGCGCGTGACACGTGTGCGAGCACGTCGTGGTCACGCTCGTACATCCAGACGAGCGGTCCCTCTACCGGAAGCGGCTTCATCCCTGGCACCCCCGCCAGGAAGACTAACGGGACACTCTGGCCGCGCCATGCAGCCGCGCCTCGGTCGTACGTTCCACTGAAGGGCGCCAGCAGTTCCATGCACGGGGCACAGGCCCTCACGTGCAAGGTGTCCGGAAGAACGCGCCCGGCATGTCCTCATGCGTGGTGGGGGCACCCCGCGGGCCAAGGCGTTCCCTGCATCACGCGCGCACCGGAGCTGCCCACGTCTCCGCTCATGAACAGCACAACCTGATGCGCTGTTCACCTCAAGGCGGCCTACCCACCGCGAGCAGCACGGCCTGCCGTTCCATGCCGGAGAGCCCGCTCTCGCCTACTCCTCCGCGAACGCCGCGACCTCACGTTCCACGCCGGGGCGCGGCCCTCCCCTACTCCTTCGCGAACACCGCGACCTGCCGCTCCGCTCCGGAGAACGGCAGCCGGTACGCACGCGCGGACACGACGCGCAGTTGCCGCTCCGCCGCGCGCGCCGCCAGCTCCGCGTCCGACTGCGCCTTGCCGAGCATCGCCACCACGCGCCCACCCGGCGCCACGTACCCCGGCGCCAGCGCGAGCCAGTCCGGCAGGTCCATGAACGCGCGCGCAATCAGCACCTCCGCGCGCGGAATCCCCTCCGCCTCCGGCTTGCCCTCCGCGCGCGCATGCAGCCCGCGCACGCCCTGCAACCCGAGGCTCGCCGCCGCCGCCTTGATGAACGCGACCTTCTTCCCCACCGCGTCCACCAACGTCACGCCCAACCCCGGCAGCGCCAGCTTCAACGGCAGTCCGGGGAACCCGGCGCCCGCGCCCAGGTCCAACAGCGTCGCCGCGCCCGTCACCTCCGGCAGCACCGCCAACGAGTCCAGGAAGTGCTTCTCCAGCACCTCCTCCGGCGCGGTAATCGCCGTGAGGTTCACCTTCGCGTTCCACTTCAACAACTCGCCCATCAGCCGGTGCAGCCGAGGCCCCACGTCCTCCGCCACCGACACCCCCAGCGCCCGGCAACCCTCCGCGAGCAGATCCAAGAACCGCGCGTTATCCACAACGCCTCCACATCCAACTGGCCCACAAACCCCTGGAATCACTCAGGCGACGGCTGTCCCCAAAGTTTCCCACACGTTATCCACAACCCGGTTCCGATCATTCCACGGGCTGTGCACAGCCTCCCGCCGCCCCACTCCCCCGCTTCAGCGCCACCAGCAACAGCGACACCGCGGCCGGCGTCAGCCCCGGAATCCGCCGCGCCTGACCCACTGTCCCAGGCCGGTGCGCCGTCAACTTTTCCACCGCCTCCGAGCTCAGCCCGCGCACCTCGTTGAAGCGGAAGCCCTCCGGAATCCGCCACCGGTCCGTCGACTCCGCCTCGCGCGCCGCCGCCCTCGCCGCCTGGGCGATGTAGCCCTCGTACTTCACCTCCACCTCCACCTCCTCCGCCACGTCCGGAGCCACCACCGGCCAGTCCTCGCGCCCCTCACCGAGCCGCGCGTACGTCTCCTCCGGCCGCTTCAGCCGCGTCGCCAGCCCGGAGCGCTTCAGCCGCGCCACCTCGTCCGCCACCGCGCGCGCCCGCGCCTCCGCCCGCTCGAGCGCCTCGCGTGGCAACAGCCCCACCCGGTGCCCGTGCCGCGCCAGCCGCAGGTCCGCGTTGCCCTCGCGCAGCTTCAGCCGGTGCTCCGAGCGGCTGGTGAACATGCGGAACGGCTCGTCCACGCCCTTCGTCACCAGGTCGTCCACCAGCACCGCGCCGTGCGCCTCGTCCCGGCCGGGCAGCAGCGGCGGCTCGCCCTTCACTTGCAGCGCCGCGTTGATGCCGGCCCAGAGTCCCTGGAACGCGGCCTCCTCGTAGCCCGAGGTGCCGTTGAGCTGCCCCGCGAAGTACAGGCCTGAAATCGCCTTCGTCTCCAGCGTGGGCTTGAGCTGCGTGGGCGGCGCGTAGTCGTACTCCACCGCGTAGCCGAAGCGGACGACCTCCACCTTCTCCAGGCCCGGAATGGTGCGCAGGAAGGTGAGCTGCACGTCCGCCGGGAGGCTCGTGGACAGGCCCGCCGGGTACACCAGCGGCGACGTGGGCCCCTCTGGCTCCAGGAAGACCTGGTGGCTCTCGCGCGCGGCGAAGCGCACCACCTTGTCCTCCAGCGACGGGCAGTAGCGAGGCCCCCGGCCGACAATCTCCCCCTGGTACAGCGGAGAGCGGTGCAGGTTCTCCCGCAGCACCCGGTGCGTCTCCACCGTCGTCGAGGTGATTCCACACGTCACCGCGGGCTGCCTCGGGAACGGCGCGCCCGAGCCCAGCTCCACCTTCGTGCGCCAGGAGAACGGACGCGGCGGGAAGTCTCCGGGCTGCGGCTCCACCGCGTCCCAGTCGATGCTCTCGCGCGCCAGCCGCGCCGGTGTGCCCGTCTTGAAGCGGCCCAGCGTGAAGCCCAGCGCGCGCAGCGAGTCGGACAGGCCGCGCGCGGCGTCGTCACCGAGGCGCCCGCCCACCTCCTTCTTCTCGCCCACGTGCATCAGCGCCTGGAGGAAGGTGCCCGTGGTGAGCAGCACCGCGGAGGCCTCGAGGTGCGTGCCGTCACCCAGCACCACGCCCGCCACCCGGCCGCCTTCGGCCACCACCTGGGACACCTCGCCCTCGCGCACCGTGAGGTTCGGCTGCGAGAAGAGGACGGCCCGCATCCCCGCCGAGTATTCCTCCCGGTCGCACAGCACGCGCGTGGCCTGCACCGCCGGGCCCTTCGACGCGTTCAGCGTCTTGAAGTGCGTGCCGGCCGCGTCCGCCGCGCGGCCCATCTCCCCGCCCAGTGCGTCCAGCTCGCGCACGAGGTGGCCCTTGGCGGTGCCACCCACGGCGGGGTTGCAGCTCATCACCGCCGCGCGGTCGCGCTTCAGCGTGAGGCCCAGCGTGGCCAGTCCCATCCGAGCGCAGGCGAGCGCCGCCTCGCAGCCCGCATGGCCCAGGCCCACCACGATGACGTCGTAACGGAGTCCCATTGCTCACGAGGGTCGCTGGTGGAGCCGGGAGCCTGACACGGCCCCGCTCCCCTCATGGCACCCGGGCACCCTGGCTCCGCGCGCCGCGACCTGTCCGTGCCTCGTATGGCTCCGGCGGGCGCCCTTGGCAAGCAAAGGGCCCAGGCCGGGAAGCACCCGGCGGGCCAGGCGCCCTGCCCTCCCCTCTCCTTCCAAGGTTTACGGGAGCGCGCGAGGCGGGCAGTGGGAGGGGTTGAGGATCTGCCTGCCTCGCGCGCACCGGCCAGCCCTCCGGAAGGTCGAGCCAGACGTGCTGGCTTCGCCCCCCGGCCTGGGTGGCGTCTTGAAGCCGCCGCGGCACGGAAGGTTCCGTCCCGCGTCCGGCGCTCCGGCCCCGGATTCCCCCCAGGGCCGGGACGTGCGCCGTCTTTCCACGCGAGGCAGCCCTGCCCGCGTGGTGAAGCTGGTGTCGCGCGACACGGAAGGCGGACCCATCCGTGCGGTGAGGGCGCATCGGTGGAATCAGGTTCGGGCCTCAGAGGGTCCGACGCCTCCGTGTGCGCGACGGGGATAGGAATAACCGAGGGGTCTGACATGCGGGCCGCCGCGGGGCCGGTGCCCGGCCTGGGTGTCGGACAGCCGCGGTGTTCCATTTCCGCAACAGGTGTATTCACGTTCCGCAATCGCCTCCGGCGCGCCCGGCCGCTATCCAGGAGGCGCAGGAACTCCACTCCACGGTCCGGGAGGTGCCCGGCACCGGGGACGGCCACCGAGGCCGGGAGCCCGGGCCGCCGGGCAGGCGTGGGAGCTGCTTCCTCGAGCGCCGGACGCGAGTGCATGAACACCGTTTCGAAAGAGTCCACCGCGCGGGGCGCGCTCGCGCTCGAGCTGCTGCTGGGGACGCTGACGGCGTTCGCGCCGCTGTCCATCAACATGTACCTGCCGGCGCGGTCGCGCGAAGCGGGGGCAGGGGAGGGGAGCGAGGTGACTCCGGCGTAGGAGGCGGAACGCGGTGCCGTATGAGCTTCGTGGGTGAGCGTTCCGTCGCGCGAGGTGGCACGAGAAGACCCGGCGTCGCTCGGGGAGCACCTCCGCCACTCCGCCGCTGGTGACTTCGACACCGCGCCCTCCGCTCACGCTTCGCGCGAGTCCGGATGCGCTGGAAGTGTCGAGGCGGGGGGCACTTCGCTCCAGAGGGTGACGCCACCCCCGGAAGCATCTGGCATGGTGCTCCCATGCCATCCACCTCCCGCAGCGTCCAGGGTCCCGCGGGCCGGCTCGCCGTCACCGACTCCGGTGCGGGCGGCCTGCCTGTCCTCTTCGTCAACAGCAACGCCGGCAACCGCGAGCAGTGGGCCGCGCAGCAGGCACACCTGAAGCAGCGCTCCGTGTCGTTCGATTGGCGCGGCATGGGCGAGTCCGACCTGGACCCTCAGGGCCGCTACGGCGCGAAGGACCTGGCCGAGGACATGAACGCGGTGGCGGACGCGCTGGGACTGGAGCGCTTCGTTCTCGTGGGGCACAGCTTCGGCGGCACCGTCGCGGGTGAGTATGCCATCCGCTGGCCCGAGCGGCTCGCCGGGCTCGTCTTCGTGGACACGGCGGGCACCCTGCCGCCGCTGCCTCCCGAGCAGGTCGCCTGGTTCCAGGACGGCCTGCGCCCGGAGAAGTACCGCGACTTCATGGACGCATGGTTCGCGCCCATCCTCCAGAACGCGAAGCCGCACACGCACGAGGCGGTGATGCGCTGGCTGCACGCCACCCCCCGCGAGGTGGTCCTCGGCGCGCTGCGGAGCATGCTCTCGTACAACTCGGACCCCGTCTTCGAGCGCTACAAGGGCCCCGTCCACACGCTCGTCGTGGACGCGTTCATCCAGCCCAATGCCTACCACCTGCTCTACCCGGGCATCCCGCACACGGTGTTCTCGGGCGTGAGCCACTGGCTGATGATGGACGCGCCGCAGGAGTTCAACGCCGCGCTCGACGCGTTCCTCGCCACGCTGCCCCGGCAGTGAGGAGCAGGGGAGGGCGGGACATGCGCGGAGAATCCATGCCCCGGGCGGGTCAGTGTGGCTGCGTGGGCGGCGCGTCCGCGTCCTGGCGCGCGCGGTCGTCCGTGGGGACCTCGCGCACCTCCACGCGGGGCACGCGCACCAGCTCCACGGTGGTGGAGGCCAGCTCGATGCCCTCGGCATGGAAGCGCTCGAGCACCCGCCGCGAGACGAAGTCCTTCACGTCGCGCACGCCGAAGTTCTTCACCAGGAAGCGCACACGCATCTCCACCCAGTTGTCCGTCAGCCGCAGGTACGCGCGCGGCTCCAGGTCGCTCGCGTGGATGAGGTAGCGCTCGCGCATGTCGGCGAGCTGGCGGTGCCCCGCGTCGATGATGTCGGCGGTGGCCTCGCACACGGCGGCCAGGACGATGGACTCCGCGAGCCGGAAGTCCGCGTCATAGCGTAGCGGCAGGCTCATCTCCTCCCAGAGGAAGTTGAAGTTGCGCGTGTAGTTGAAGGTTGGCTGCTTGAAGACCTCGGCGTTGGTGAGGGTCACCACCCGCCCGGTGTACTGCCGGGAGGCGACCCAGTGCGGGGAGGCGGATTGCAGCGGCCCGGGCACGCCCATCTCCATCACCGTCGTCTTCAGCAGGCCGATGTCCAGCACGTCCCCGCGGACCTCGCCAATCTGGATGCGGTCGCCAATGTCGAACGTCTTGCCGAAGACGATGACGAAGTAGCCCGCCACGGACAGCACCGCGTTCTGCGACGCGAAGGCGAGCCCCGCGGCCACCAGTCCCAGGAAGGTGGAGAGCCGGGCCGGGTTGTCGAACCAGATGGAGAGCAGCAGCAGCGTCGCGATGCAACCGAAGACGAGGCGGATGCTCTTGCGCACCCAGATGGTGTGCCGCGACACCCCGGTGCCGAAACCCACCACCACCGCCAGCAGCGCCCGGACGCCGAAGGCCACGGCCAGCACGGCGGCCGAGAGCACCACCTTGCGCAGCGTCTCGTCGTTGAAGCCGAGGATGCGGACGCCGAAGAACTCCATGCCCACAAGGTGGGCCGCCGCACGGGAGGCCACAAGGCGGCGTGCGCAGGAGCTGACGTGCCCTCTACACGACACCCCGAGCAGGCAGGCTGGCTGTACTGCCTTCCAGGCGTGCCTTCATGTCCCTGCCAGGCGCACTCCTCCACAGACCGCGACCGAGCACACGGCCCTCAGACGTGTGCTGCCCGAGTCCGGCTGGCTCGAACAGGAAGAGTCGATGTCCCCGCGCGCCCGCCGTTACCAGGAGCAGATTTCAGGGCGCTCCGCCGACGAGTCCTCCTGGGTCGGCGGGATGGACCCCCGAAACGGGGGCGTGAAGTTCGACGGCTTCGACAGCGCCCTGGCCCACGGGTTCCAGCAGGGCAGGTCCCGGAAGGACGCCCTCCGGCGCCCCCTCGACCTCACGCGCCCGTCCCTGGAAGAGCTCATCCGGCGAGGCAAGGACCGCCAGTTCGATGACCTGGGGTTCAGCATCGCGGGGTGGAATGGCGCGGATGACGACCACGAGGCCTGCGGCTTCAACTTCAGGACTGGCCCAAGGTGTTTCCCGACGCGCTCAACGCGCAGGTCATCACCGAGCGGGCCGAAGTCTTCGTCATGGACGGGAAGGGGTACCACACGGTCCGACCCTGACGCCCAGGGGGTGTCCTCGCGGCCCTCCACCGGGGAGACCCCTCCACCCGGCCCCGCCGTGCGCGCGCATGAGCGGACTGGCCCTGCGCGCCCCCTGCGCTGTCGGCTCGGACGGAGAACTGCCCTGAAATCACCAACCGGATCCCCGGGTACCGGTGATTTCGGTGGAACGGGGTCCCCAGCTCATCGGCGGCGACATCGGTGGGACAGGTTCTCTCCGCTCGCACCGTCCCAAAATTGCGAATCGTTGCGAATCCAGCAGGTTGCGCGCGGCGAGCCGGGACAGTCCTCAGAATTCGCACCGTCCCGCGACGAATGCGGGGGCCGTTCGTCGCCAGCGGTCGGTGCCGAGGGGGGACGAAGCCAACGTACGTCGGCGTGAGGGGCGGCAGGATGGACAGCTTCAGGTCTTCAACTTGTCGTTGAGGAAGTAGAGCGTGCGCCCGTCGGAGGTGAACACCTCGTCGCCGACCCCGCTCTCAAGTGTTTGAACATGGTCCCTCCTTACCGGGAAGCGCACTACGACGCGCGGGAGCGCGGGTGAGCAGTCACGGACGTTTCCGTGAGCGAGTCAGAGTTGGCTTCGATACGGGAGTCGTCTCGTCCGGCGAGAGCTGCGCGTACAACTCGTGGAGCTTCGCCCTCAGCAGCTCTTTCGGTGGTAGGAACGTCTGGTACTCCGCGACGAGCGTGGGCGATGTCGTGCGAGCGAGCGCGTACTCCACGACTTCGTCGTCCTTCGTCGCGCAGAGCAGCACGCCGATGGAGAGTCGCTCGTGGGGCTTCTTCACGTCACGGTCGAGCGCCTCGACGTAGAACGAAAGCTGCCCGAGGTCGGCGGGCTTGAACTTCTCGGTCTTCAGCTCGAAGGCCACGAGACACCGCAGGCCACGGTGGAAGAACACGAGGTCGATCGCGAAATCCTGGTTCCCTACCTGCACTGGGTACTGCGAGCCGACGAAGCAGAAGTCGCGGCCCAACTCGGTGAGGAAGCGGCCAAGGTGACGAAGCAGGGCGCCGTGGAGGTCGGCTTCAGAGTGGCCGTCGGGGAGCGCGAGGAACTCGAGGTTGTATGCGTTCTTCAGCTCGCCGAGCGCGTCGGGATGAGTTTGTCTCAGCGCTGGTGAGACTGCCTTCGTGGCCCGCGCATCACGCAACACGGCGCCGGAGCGGATCTGCCGTTCCAACTCGCGGGAGGACCAGCGTTCCTTGGTGGCGGCGAGGATGTAGAACTCGCGAGCCTCTGCCGACTTGGCCTGCCCGAGGATGAGGAGGTGGTGGGTCCACGGCAATTGTCTCAGCAGTGCTGAGACTTTTCGGTTCGACCGGTACGTCTCGTAGAACTGGCGCATCCGGAACAGGTTCGGGCGTGTGAAGCCCCGGAGGCCGGGAAAGCGCCTCGCGAGGGACGCCGCGAGCTCCTCGACCACGCCGTCGCCCCACTCGGCGCTCGCGATCTTCCGACTGATGTACTCGCCGAGCTGCCAGTAGAGCGAGACCAGCTCCGCGTTCACCGCTTGGTACGCGCGGCTGCGGGCGGCCGCGATGAGTTCGACGACCTCTGTGAAGCGGGCGTCGCTCTCGACCACGACTGCCCGCGTAGGTCGTGGCGCGAGCGCCTTCGCCGTGCGCGAGGCCTTTGTGGCCGCAGTCTTCGTGGAGGGCTTCTTCGGCATGTGGATGAGATGGACAGGCTCCGGCAAGGTCCGCGATCTCGCAAGAGATTCTCTGCGGTTGATTTCGTGTCCCCCGGTTCAAGGGTGGAGCGGCTTTGCCCCTCCCGAAAGGACTCGAACATGCCGAAACACCGCCAGATCGGCTTCCGCACGCGGAAGGGGAACCTATGGGACAAGGGCGCGGTGATTCAGACGCTCCGCCAATCGGCGGCGGGTGGCGTCGTGCGGTGGGGCGTACGCCATCACGGCAATCTGCGGCCACCGCGCGAGTGGATGACGCTGCCCATGGAGCCGACCGTCGACGCCAAGACGTACGCCCTCGTGAAGGAACTCCGCGCGCAGCGACGACCGACCGAGTTGCCTGGGCGCGCATCGGCCAAGCCGCGCGTGCTGACGGGCCTCGCGCGCTGCGGGCTGTGCGGGTCGCGCTACCAGCTCGAGGCGTTGGGCAAGTCGCTCGATGGCGCGACCTACGCGTACTGCTGCTACAACTGCCGCAAGACGCTGCGCGCGGGTAAAAAGGCCTGCCCCGGCTTTCGCGTGAGAGTGAGGACTTCGACGGTGCCGTGCTCGAGAAGATCGCCGATGTCGTGTGCACGCCCGAGCGTGCGGAGCATCTCGCACGTCGGCACAACTGGCCGCCGACCGCCGAGGTCGTGACTACCGTGGATTTGTGCTCGGCGGGATGGACCCCCGAAACGGGGGCGTGAAGCTCGACGGCTTCGACAGCGCCCTGGCCCACGGGTTCCAGCAGGGCAGGTCCCGGAAGGACGCCCTCCGGCGCCCCATCGACCTCACGCGCCCGTCCCTGGAGGAGCTCATCCGGCGAGGCAAGGACCGCCAGTTCGATGACCTGGGGTTCAGCATCGCGGGGTGGAATGGCGCGGATGACGACCACGAGGCCTGCGGCTTCAACTTCATGTGCGGCGGCTACTCCCAGTGGGTCCAGAACGCCTGCGTCTTCACGCTGCCGCGCCGGGGGCCGAGCTCGGAGCGGGTGCTGACCGCGCCCGTGCTCGGCGGCCTGCTGCGGAGCATGGCGAGCGCCTGGGAGCCGGACTGGGGCGTGGCGATGTCTGACCCGCTCCGGGACCTGCTGAAGCCTCGCTGCGCGAAGGGCGGTCCCTAATTCGGATGGGTCACCTACCTCGCCCGGCATCGCGGAACGGTGCCGCCGCTCCCCGCGCCCGTTCGGGTCGAACCCGTCGAGGACAAGGGCACCCTCATCGTGCTGACCTCCGAGCGCTTCACGGTCTCCAACCCGGCCCATGTCGCCCTGGCCGAGCAGGTCCGTGAGTTGCTGGACCGCGCGGGTCTGCTGGGCCCCCTCAAGGCGGTGCCCGCGACGTGAGCCACGGAGAGCCCCTCCTCGGAGGTGGGCGGCTGTCAAGGCGGGCTGCTATCGGCGCCATGGCAGGCCGGACGAGCTCGGGCAGTACTTCGTCGTTTCCGGCCTCCACAAGTACGGGTATCCGCCCCACAAGCAGGATGCCGCGACGAACACGGTGCTCATGCAGGCGGAGCTGCTGTCGAGCTACTGGACGGAAGCCAGGGCGTGATGCCCCCCGCCCGTGCTGGGCGCACAAGACGAAGGCCCGGAGCCGCGGTTCGCGGCCACCGGGCCTTCCTCATCACTTCAGGACGACGTCACTTGTTGGGGTCGTCCACGCCGTTGGCGGTCCACACGTACTCCTGGACCCAGTCGCCGCCGACGCCCAGGCCGGTCTCGCGCTTCTGGTCCGGGACGAGGTACTCGGGCAGGCCCTTCTGCTGGAAGCTCGCCGGCACGCGGGTACCGGACTCGAAGTGCGAGTTGTTGACCACCGTGTACTCGAGGTTCGGCTTGCCGGTCTTCTCGTCGATGCCGGTGCACTTCACCTGCGTGCGGTACGAGCCGATGAACCACTCGAGCGCCGTGTGCGGATCCTCCTTGTTGTACTCGGAGGTGTCCTCGCCCGCGAAGACATACAGGTCCTTGTTGTCCACCGCCTTGCTGTCGCCGTTGGGCGGGAACACGTCGCCCGGCTTCGGGTTCGGGTACATCTTGAAGAACTCTTCCGTCACCTTCTTCTGGTGCGGACGGCCGGCGAGGTCCTCCGTGTACGCGTTGTCCTTGATGGTGACGACCTCGGTGCCGTCGGGCTCCGTCCTCCACGTGCCCAGGTCCTTCGGCTTCTCCTCCAGGAGCCACGTCCCCCAGAGCTCCGTCCAGTCACCCTTCAGCTTCTGGCCGGTCACGGGGTCGGTGGTGCGGGTGATGCCATTGAGGTCCACCTCGCCCAGCTTCTTCAGGCTCTCCGTGAGCGACGACTTCTCGCCGGTGACCAGCTCGGAGGTCTTCGCCAGGGCGTCCACGCCGCCCTCGGCGACCTTCAGCAGCTGATTCGTCGCGCCGTCCGGCAGGAGCTTGTCCGCACCGTGGTACGCGAGCCGCAGGCCCCCCTGGAACGTGTCGCGGGCCAGGTCCGTCGGGTCGGTGACCGCCTTCTTGAGCGCGTCCGTCACCGGGTTGTGCTTCACGACCTCGAAGGTGTCCCTGGTCGTGTCGACGACCGTGTTCTTCACGTTCTTCGCCGTGTCGACGGCCGTGCTCTTCACGTCCTTCACGGTGTTGGTCACCGTCTTCTTCACATCGTTGAAGCTGGGAATCCTGAAACCCATGGGGGACCTCGGGGGGCGAATGGGGGCATGAGACCTACAAAGCAGTTATCGGACCCACATGTCGGTTGTTGCTGAAAAATGAGACTCGAGGAGCCGGTAGGGTCATCCAGACCCGTGCCTCCCGCGCCCCGCCGGACGCATTCCCCCCTGATATCGGGGGGTTGGACAGGGAGCCTCAGCGAAGCACCTGCTCCAGCGCCGTCCAGCGCAGCTCCACCCAGGCGCGCAGGTACGCCACCTCTCCGGCGAAGTCGTTCAGGTCCGTGCGCCAGCTCCAGCGTGGGAAGGCGCGGTACTCCGCTCCCCAGCGCGCCTCGTCCTTGAGCGCCGCTGCTTCCAGCTCGCGCGCGTACCCGTCGATGAGCCCGAGCACCACGTCCCGATGCAACGGCCCCTTCAGCAGCTCGCGAAAGCGTGCGTGCAGCGGGCCGGAGATGGCCGGGTCCTCCATCAACCGCGCGAAGAGGTGGTTCTCGTTCGTGAAGGAGTAGAGCTCGTTCGCGTCCAGCCGCTGCGTGTTCCAGTGCTGCCCGAAGCTGGCGTCCAAATCCCAGGGAATGAAGCGCCACCGCGCGCCATGTCCCCGCGCTCGGAAGTGGTACGCGTTCTTCGCCACCGAGTCCTTCGTGTACGCGAGGAGGGCGAAAATCCACCAGTCGTCGTAGTCCCGCGTGTCCATCCACGCGCCCCGCTCCGCGCGGAACTGCTCCGGGCTGGAGTCCGCCACGAAGGCGGTGAGCGCCTCGATGGCGCCGTAGGCCTCGTCACCGACCTCCGGCTCGCCCTCCTTCTTCTCGTAGCCCTGGCGCAGCCTCACCTTGGGCACACCCTCGGCGCTGATGCGCGAGAAGTTGGCGTCCAGTCCCACCGCCTTGAACAGCTCCCCGCCCGGGTCCATCCCCTGCCCGGCGAGGAAGTGCCGGTCGATGTGGTCCGCCACCGTGAAGAGGCCGTGGTACCGCCCGTTCAGATACACCACCACGCTGAACGCCTTCACCCGCACGTGGTCCGGCGACATGCGGTTCCACACCTCGAAGGCGAGCCGCGAGCGCATATAGGCGTTGTCGTTGAACGGGCTGATGAGCACCACCTTGCGCCGCCCCATGAAGCCGCCGGCGAGCACGGGCTCGTCGAAGGTCTGCCCCTCGTCGAAGTCGAGCGTCATGCTGCGCTTGGGGAACTTGAGCGACGTGTGCCCGCGGTAGCGCACCTCCGCCACGTAGCAGCGCCCGCGGTACACGAGCCGCGCCGGACGGTAGTCGTCATCGTCCGGCAGCGAGCCCGACATGTAGAGATGGAACACGGGCAGCCCGTCTTCCTCGGCCTGCGTCCGTGGGTCGTAATCCGGGCCGGCGCCCTCGCCCCACGCGTCGCGCCCGTCCTCCCCACCGGCACGGCTCCACGCCGCGAGCCCCTGGACGAAGGAGGCGCTGTTCACGTCCTCACAGTCCGGCGGGGGCACGCTCCAGCCGCTCTGCGGCGCACAGGCGGGAAGCACCACGTACAGGACGAGCAGCCACGGCAGCAGGCGCGCGAGGTGTCGGCTCCATCTCCGCATTCCCCCTCCTGTCCATGCAGGAAGGTAGCCACACCGTCACCCTCGGGCAGGACTCCCCGGACGTGTCAGCCCCTCACGCGGGAACGAGCCGGAGCCCTCCGGCGCTGTCGCCTCGCGGACACCGTGCCGGACTGCCTCCCGAGAGACACGGGGGCCAGGCACCCCCTGAGCACGAAAAGAGAGAGCCCCGCGGCGCCGGAGCGCATCGCGGGGCTCTCGAATCCTTCAGCGCGCGCTACCGCGTCACGGCGCGGCCGGAGCCTTCACCGGGGCCTTCGCCTTCTTCTCCGCGTTGGCGAAGTCGCCCGCCTTCACCTGCGTCACCTTCTCCCAGTCCAGGTGCCGCTCCATCGCCTTGCGCACGTCATCGGGCTTGAGCTTCGCCAGCCTCTCCTCCAGCGCCGCGTCGAAGGCCAGCGTGCGCCCCAGGTACAGGTACCCGGCGAGCTGCCGCGCCAGGCCGCCGTCCTGCGAGCGAGCCGCCTGCCGGTACTCCAGCAGGCCCGCGCGCGCCTTCTCCAGCTCCTCGGCCTTGTAGCCCTCCCGCACCGCGCGCGACACCTCCTCGCGCATCGCCGCCTCCAGCCGCGCCGCGTTCTCCGGCGCGTAGATGGCGTAGGTGATGAAGTTGCCCACCGGGTCGATATCACTCGCGTCCAGGCTGCTGCCCACGCCGTAGGACAGCCCGTCCTGCTGACGGATGCGCGTGGCCAGCCGCGAGTTCAGGAAGCCGCCCCCCAGCACGAAGTTGCCGAGCAGCAGCGCCGGATAGTCCGCGTCGTCCCTGCGCAGCTTCAGCGAGTGGCCCGCCAGGTAGTACGCGTTCGCCTTGTCCGGCGTCTCCAGCGCCACCACCTGCGCCCCGCCGGCCGCGAACATCTGCGACACCCGCTTGAACGGCGCCGGGCTCTTCCAGCCGCCGAGCAACTCTCCCGCGAGCGGCACCAGCTCCTTCGGCTCGAAGTCACCCACCACCGCCAGCTCGCCGTGGGACGCGCCGTAGAAGGCCTTGTGGAAGGCGCGTGCGTCCTCCAGCGACGTGTCGCGGATGCCGGCGAGCCGCTCGTCGTACGTGGGCACGTAGTAGGGGTGCCCCTTCGGGTAGTGGCCCGACAGCGCCCGCCAGAAGGCGATGCTGCCCTGCGTCTCCGGCTCGCTGCGCTGTGACTCCAGCGCCGCCAGGCGCTCCTGCTTCAGCAGCGCGAACTCCTTCGCGTCGAAGGCCGGCTCGCGCAGCACCTCGGCCACCAGCTTCAGGGCCTCGGGCAGGCTGGCGCGGGGGCACTCGATGGAAATCGTCGCGCCCGTGAGGCCGCCGTCCACTCCGACGCGGGCCTTCAGCTTGTCGAACGCATCCTGGAGCTGCTGCCGGCCGCGCTTCGTGGTGCCGCGCATCAGCATGCGGCCCGCGTACTGCGCCACGTCCGACTTCCCGCGCAGCGACTCCTCCGTGCCCCAGCGCAGGTTGAGGGCCACGTTCACCATCTCCCCGCGCGTCTTCTTGGGCAGCAGCGCGTACTTCACGCCGCCCGGCAGCTCGCCGCGCCGCACGCGCGCCTCCACGTTGGCGGGCGACGGGTCGAACACCTCGCCCTGCGCCACCGCCTCGCGGCCCTTGTAGCCGTCCACCATCTTCGCCACGTCCACCGGCGGCGGCAGCTCCGCGCGGTCCGGCTTCGGCGTGGGGATGAAGGTGCCCAGCGTGCGGTTGGAGGACTTGAGGTACGTGGCCGCCACGCGCGTCACGTCCGCGGGCTTCACCGCCTCGATGCGGTCGCGGTGCATGAAGAGCAGACGCCAGTCACCGGAGGCGGCCCACTCGGACAGCTCGATGGCGGCGCGCTCGGAGTTGTTGAGCATCAGGTCGATGGACTTGAGGAGCTGTGTCTTCGCCCGCGTCACCTCTTCCTCGGTGAAGGGCGTGCGGTGGGAGTCCTCCACCGTCTTCAGGAACACCTCGCGCGCGTCCGCCAGCGACTGGTCCTGGCGCAGCTCCACGGAGAAGACGAGCACGCCCGGGTCGCGGAGTTGCAGGTTGGAGGCGCCCGCGCGCGACGCCTTCTTCGTCTCCACCAAGGCCTTGTAGAGCCGGCCGGACGGGTTGTTGCCCATGATGAGCGTCAGCACGTCCACGGCGGCGAAGTCCGGGTGCGCGCCCTCGGGCACGTGGTAGAGGCTGGTGAGCAGCGAGGTGTCACCCACGCGGCGCAGCGTCACCTCGCGCTCGCCGTCCTGCACGGGCTCCGCGGTGTACGTGGCGGGCACCGGCGTGGCGGGCTTCTTCAGCTTGCCGAAGGTGTCCTGAATCATGGACAGCGCCCTGGCCTCGTCGAAGCGGCCGGCGACGACGAGCAGGGCGTTATCCGGCCGGTAGTACTTCCGGTAGAACGCCTGCAGCCGGTCGATGGGCACGTTCTCCAGGTCCGAGCGCGCGCCGATGGTGGCCTTGCCGTAGCTGTGCCAGATGTACGCGGCGGACATGACGCGCTCGAAGAGGATGCCGCGCGGGTCGTTCTCGCCGGACTCGAACTCGTTGCGGACCACGGTCATCTCGCTGTCGAGGTCCTTCTTCGCGATGAAGCTGTTGACCATGCGGTCCGCTTCGAAGGCGAGGGCCCAGCGCAGGTTGTCGTCCGAGGCGGGGAGCGTCTCGTAGTAGTTGGTGCGGTCCAGCCAGGTGGTGCCGTTGGGACGGGCGCCGCGCTCGGTGAGGGCCTGGGGGATGTTCTTCGTGGTGGGCGTGCCCTTGAACATCAGGTGCTCGAGCAGGTGGGCCATGCCCGTCTCGCCGTAGCCCTCGTGCTTGCTGCCCACGAAGTACGTCACGTTGACCGTCACGTTGGGCTTGGTGGGGTCGGGGAAGAGGAGCACGCGCAGCCCGTTGGGCAGGCGGTACTCGGTGATGCCCTCCACGCTCGCCACGGGGGCGAGCGCCTGCCCCTTCGCCTTGCCCTTCGCGGGGATGGCCTTGCTGACGGCGGCCGGCGCGGCCTTCGGAGAGGGGGCGGGGGCCTGGGCCCATACCGGGCTGGCGGCCACCAGCAGGGCGGCCAGGAGGGAGAGCGGGGTACGACGCTTCATGCGGTCCTCGCGGGTCTTCTGGGAGTGCACGGGCCTTCTAACCCGGCAGGGGCCTCCCGCCATCCCGAACGGCGCCAGGACGGCCGGCCGGGCGTTCCGGGCGTGACGGCCGGGGACCGGGCACCGCGGCCCCGGCTCCACGTCTTCGGCCACATCCACGAGGCCCACGGCGAGCGCTCACTGCCCGGCCCCGCCACCCGCATCCTCAAGGTCTCCAACTCTTTCGGCGTCCGCCCTACGCGTACATCTCCCCGTGCGGAGACTGCGCGCCCCGAACGAAGTCCTCTATCTCCTTCACCTCGTCCGCCGTGAGGCGGAAGTCCCCGGCGGCGATGAAGCCCTCCACCTGCGCGGCGCTGCGGGCGCCGACAATCGCGCCGGTGACCACGGGCGTGCGCAGCGTCCACGCAATGGCCACCTCCGCGGGCGAGCGCCCATGCCGCCCTCCAATCACTCTCATCCGATCCACCAGCTCCAGGTTGCGCGACAACTGAGGCTCCTGGAAGTCCTGGCTGTGGCGCCGCCAGTCGTCTTGAGGGAAGGCCGCCACGCGCTCGCGGGTCATCGCCCCCGACAGCAGCCCCGAGGCCATGGGCGAGTAGGTGATGACGCCAATGCCGTTGCGCGAGCAGTAGGGGAGGATGTTCGTCTCGATGTCGCGATGGATGAGCGAGTAGGGCGGCTGCAGGCTCGTCACGGGCGCGATGCGCTGGATGCGCTCCAGCTGGTCCGTGTTGAAGTTGGACACGCCAATCCACCGCACCTTGCCCTGGCGCCGCAGCTCCGCCATGGCCGTCCAGCCCTCTTCAATCTCCGTCAGCGACTCCACGGGCCAGTGGATTTGATACAGGTCGATGGCGTCCACCTTCAGCCGGCGCAAGGAGGCCTCGCACTCGCGGCGGATGGAGTCGCCATCGAGCACGCGGTGGATGTCCCCCTTCGTGTCCCAGACCATGCCGCACTTGGTGAAGATGTACGGCCTTCGCGAGCGGCCCTCCAGCGCGCGGGCGACCACCTCCTCGGAGTGGCCCAGCCCGTACGCCGCCGCCGTGTCTATCCAGTTGATGCCCGAATCCAACGCCCGATGGATGGCCTCGATGGACTTCGGGTCCTCCTGCGGGCCCCACGCGAACCGCCAGCCTCCACCGCCAATGGCCCAGGCTCCGAAGCCCAGCGCTGTGATGTGAAGGTCGGAATCTCCCAGCCGCCGCTTCTCCATGATTCCCTCCTGTCGTGCGAGCGCCTGCCTGCCATGGCACCACCCGCACCGGCAACGCACCCGGCGCCAGGGCCCACCGCCCGTGGACATCACCCCTCCACCCGGCAGCGGGCACCGTCGCCTCGTGAACCCTGAGAGGATGGGGACGCTCGCGCCTGGAGCAGCCCGCACGGCACGCACGCCCCTCCACCCGGCGAGGAGCCGGGGCCTCCGAGTCCGGGGGATGTCCTCCATCGCGAGCTTCCCGTCCCTCACGGACGCGCAAGCATCCTCACCGGAGCTCGTTAAGTAGTAAGGACCCGCCTGCCAGGGCCGTTCCCTGCCTCGCGGCCCTCAGGAGTCCCTTCGGATGAAACGATTCATCGTCGGCATGCTGGCCTTCATCGGCGCCATGTCCGTCCTCTTCGTGGTGGGCCTCATCGGCCTGATGGTGCTCGCGTCGGCGAGCGGCCCCACCGTGCCGTCCAACATCGTGCTGGAGCTGGACCTGGACCGGCCCCTGCCGGAGCACGTGTCGGGGGACTCGCTGGCGAGCGCCTTCGGCGAGGACCCGCCCACGGTGCGCGACGTGGTGGACGCGCTGGAGAAGGCGGGACAGGACCCGCGCGTGAAGTCGCTGGTGGCGCGCATCGAAAACCCCGGCAGCCCCGCCGCGGCGCAGGAGCTGCGTGACGCGGTGAAGGCCTTCCGCGCCACCGGAAAGAAGGCGGTGGCCTACACGGACACCTTCGGAGCGGACAACACCACCATCGCCTACTACGTCGCGTCCGCCTTCGACGAAATCTACATCCAGCCGTCCGGAGACCTGAGCATCACCGGCCTGGCCTTCGAGACGCCCTTCGCCCGCGACGCCTTCGAGAAGCTGGGCGTGAAGCCGCGCTTCCACAAGCGCGCCGAGTACAAGAACGCCATCAACACCTATACGGAGCAGGGCTACAACGCGCCGCACCGCGAGGCCACCGAGCGCTTCACGCAGAGCCTCTTCGGCCAGGTGGTGCGGGGCATCGCCGAGGACCGCGGGCTGACCGAGGACGCGGTGCGCGCCCTCATCGACAAGGCGCCGCTCTTCGGGCCCGAGGCGGTGGAGGCGAAGCTGCTGGACGGACTGCGCTACCGCGACGAGGTCCTGGGCGAGCTGAAGAAGGAGGCCGGCGACGGCGCCGAGCTGCTCTACGTGCACAAGTACCTGGAGCGCGCCGGCAGGCCGCACGTCTCCGGCGACACCATCGCGCTCGTCTACGGCGTGGGCGGCGTGACGCGGGGCAAGAGCCAGTCCAATCCGCTCTCCAGCGAGGAGGCCATGGGCGCTGACAGCGTGGCGGCGGCCCTGCGCAAGGCCGCCGAGGACTCGCGGGTGAAGGCCATCCTCTTCCGCGTGGACAGCCCCGGCGGCAGCTACGTGGCCAGCGACACCGTGCGCCGCGAGGTGCAGCGCGCGAGGGAGGCGGGCAAGCCCGTCATCGTCACCATGGGCACCTACGCCGCGAGCGGCGGCTACTTCGTCGCCATGGACGCGGACCGCATCGTCGCACAGCCGGGCACCATCACCGGCAGCATCGGCGTGTACGACGGCAAGTTCGTGACCGAGGGCTTCTGGGAGAAGCTCGGTGTGAATTTCGACACGGTGGCGGCGGGGAAGAACGCCACCATGAACGGCTCGGACGCGGACTACACGCCGGAGCAGGAGGCGCGCGCGGAGGCGGCGGTGGAGCGCATCTACGCGGACTTCACGAAGCGCGCGGCGGCCGGACGGAAGATGCCGCTGGAGAAGCTCCAGGAAGTGGCGAAGGGCCGCGCGTGGACGGGCGAGGACGCGCTGGCGCACGGGCTGGTGGACGCGCTGGGCGGCTACCCGAAGGCGCTCGCGCTGGCGAAGGAGCTGGCGAAGCTGCCCGCCGACGCGCGGGTGCGCGTGGAGGAGTACCCGCGCAGGAAGCGCGGCTCGGAGGTGCTGTCCGAGCTGCTGGGCCAGACAGGTGACAACAGCGAGGACGACGCCGCCTCCGTGAGCGCCCTGGCCCCGTGGGCTCCGCTGATGGAGGCCACGCGCGGGGTGTACATGCTCGGAGCGCGGCTCGGCGTGTTCGAGCGCCAGCGCGGCGCCCTCTACGCCCCCATGCCGGAGCCGAGCTGGTAACAACGGTCCGGGCGCGTGCCGCCGGAACGCACGGGCGTGCCGCCCGGACGCCGGGACTCAGCCGCGCGTCACCGGCGGGAGCGCGTCCATGCGGGACAGGGGGCGGCCGAAGATGGAGTGGTAGCGGAGCTGCCGCGCGGTACAGCGCTGCCGCCTCACGTCGTACACGAGACAGCGCTCCACCGGCCCCGCGTAGACGTGCAGGGAGATGGCCGGCCCCTGCCGGACCATGACGCGGTGGATGGGCGCCTCGGGACAGCGGAAGTCCACGTGGCCCGCGCCCACCGGGCCCACCACCACCGGAGGCCCCAGCCGCGCCGGCCCGGGGCCCAGCCCTCCGGAGAGCAGCGCGTAGTTCTCCAGGACGAAGGTGCCGGACTGGATGCTGAACCAGCACTCCTGCCCGTCATGGTCATGCACGGGCGAGACGGCGCCCGAGTCCCAGCAGTTGATCAACACCTCCAGCCGCGCGTCCCGGTACACGAGGTTGCGCGTGTAGCCGCCGCGGCTGAAATGCAGATACGGCCGGAGGCTGCCCGGCTCCACCACCCGCCCCGCGAGCCGCTCCCCCACGCCCACCAGGCCCGGCTCCCGGCCGGCCTCCTCCCGAAGGAGTCCCACCCACGCATCGAGGCACATACCGCCCATGAGGGGGAAGCTAGGTAAGGCACCGACACGGTGCCTATCAGCGTGTTGAATGGGGGACGACCGGCCGCCCGGAGCGCACTTGAGGACGGGCGGTGTATCCACTAGAGGACGCCCTCCACCGGCGGTGTGGCCCATCTGGCGCCCGGCACCGGGCTTGCAGACTGGCGCCGAAGCGGAACCATCTGGCGTCCGCGAGGAAGCCATACGCCGGGTGAAAGCGTACACAGCACATGACTTTCCTGGACCAAGGCCACGCCCCTGAGGGCGGGGGGCCGCGGTGGGGGGCGAGGGAACCGACCATGAAGAAGCGACTGGGTGACATCCTCCTGGAGCAGGGCGCGATTGACGCGCTGCAGCTCCACTCCGCGCTGGCGTACCAGCGCAAGTGGGGTGTGCCGCTGGGACAGGTGGTGGTGGATCAGCGCTTCTGCACCGCGGAGCAGGTCCTGGAGGCGCTGGCGACGCAGGTGGGGATGCAGACGGTGGACCTGGATGCCCAGGCGCCGGACGCGAACCTGACGTACCTGATTCCGGAGAAGGTGGCGGAGGCGCACCGGGTGGTGCCGCTGCGGCTGGAGAGCAAGAGCCCGCGGGACTCGGTGCTGGTGGTGGCCATCGCCGCGCCGGCCAGCCTGGCGTCCCTGGACGCGGTGATGAGCGTGTCCGGCAAGTCGCGCGTGGTGGCGAAGCTGGCCACGGACGCGGCCATCCGCCGCGCCATCGGCCGCATGTACCGGGGCGAGACGGGTGAGGCGGCGCCGCGGCGTCCCGGCATGGAGAGCTTCTCCCTGCCCGAGGCGGACGAGAGCATGCCCATGCTGCTGGGCGGCAGCATGGCCGAGCTGACCAACATGGAGGCCCCCGCCGAGGACGGCGTCACGGCGGACGGACTGCCGCTGATGACCTCGCTGGAGGAGGCCACCCGGCCGGCGCCCGTGCAGTCGGCGGTGCCCGTGAAGCCCACGCCTCCGCCGGTGCCGAGGCCCACGCCCGCTCCGGTGAAGCTGCCGGCGCTGACGGCGGCGCGGCCCGAGCAGGTGGCGCAGGTGCTGGTGTACGGCTGGGGCGCGGAGGCCGCGGCGGGACTGGTGCGCGTGCTCCAGGCCCACGGCGGACTGACGGCGCGGGTGGCCAGCACGGAGGAGCTGCTGGCGGCGAGCGAGACGCAGGTGGTGGTGGCGCCGCTGCCCTCCATGGAGGCGCTGGGCCGCAAGGTGCTCGCACAGGTGGTGGTGGCCGGCAAGGTGCCGGAGCTGGACCTGCCCCGGGCCCAGGCGGTGGGCGCGCGGGGTTTCCTGGCCGCGCCGGTGGACCCGGACCTGCTGCTGCGGGCGGTGCGCCGGCTGGCGAAGCCCGCCGACGGCACGTTTCTCAAGCGCGCCGGCTGACCGGCGCGACCCTCAGGGTACCGCTGCCAGCAACGAGGGCTTCTCCGAGCCCTCCGGCAGCCAGAGCGACGCGAGCTCCAGCGACGAGGACGGGAAGGGCTCGGCGCGCACCACGCAGTCCGACTCGTAGCAACCGGTGAGGAGCCAGCCGCGCTTGACGCGCTGGTATGCCTCCAGCGTGCGCGCGACGGGGTCCACCAGCCAGACGTGGGAGACACCCGCGCGCGCGTAGAGGGGCAGCTTGCGCGTGCGGTCCAACGCGGCGGTGGAGGGCGCGAGCACCTCGCACACCCAGTCCGGCGACAGCGTGAGGAAGGGCACGTCCGGGTCGAGCGGAGCGGCCACGCGCTCGCGGCGCCAGCCGGCCAGGTCCGGCACGAGCATGTCGTCGCCGAGGTGCAGCTCGGGCGCGCGCAGGAAGCACCAGCGGCCGCTGCCACCCCGGCGCCGGTCGAGCTGCTCGCCGAGCTCCACGCCCAGCATGAAGGCCGCGCGCGTCTGCGCGGGAGTGGGGCGCGGCGAGGCCACCAGTTCATCGTCCAGAATCTCCCCCACCCAACCCGAGGGCAGGGCCGAGAGCATGGAGTACCGCGCCAGGGAGATGGTGCCTTCCGTCACAACGCCTCCGAAAATTACCGGGTGAGGGCGGGCATTCTAGGGAGCGGTCTGACATGCCCCTGGCGGGTGGCCGGAGGAGCTCAGGACGTGGCGGGGCGCCTCCGAGACGGGGGGACGCGGGACGTGTAGGCCTTCGCCTCGCGCAACAGCCAGCGGCGGACCGCGGTGATGCGCTCCGCGTCGCGCGCCGGCTCCCGGTGGACGACGTGGTACGCGAAGCCGTCCAGCTCCGGCCCGAAGGGTTGCACCAGGGCTCCGCTCGCCAGCTCCTCCGCGACGAGCACGAGGCTCGCGAGCGCGACACCCTGTCCGGCGATGGCGGCCTGGATGGCGTGGGACTCGTCGGAGAAGACCAGCGTCCCGCCCGGGGCCCGGTAGGGCCGGCCCGCCGCGGCGAACCAGCGGGGCCACGTGGGCGTGTCGTCCTCGACGCGGCGCCACTCGAAGCGGAGCAGGGGGTGTTTCCCCAGGTCGGCGGGAGCGCGCACGCCGAGCCGGGGACTGCACACGGGCGCGAAGCGGTCCTGGAGCAGCAGCTCGGAGCGCAGCCCCGGGTAGACGCCCCGGCCATAGCGGATGGCGAGGTCCACGCCGCCGTCCCGCAGGTCCACGGTGTCGTCCGAGGCATGGAGGCTCAGGTCGAGCCCCGGACACGCCGCGCGGAACGCGGCGACGCGCGGCACCAGCCACTTCGAGGTGAAGGCGACGGTGGCGGAGAGCGTGACGGTGGCGCGCTCGGGGGGCTTCCTCAGTGCGTCGACACCGCGGGCCAGGGCGTCGAAGCCCTCCCGTAGCGCGGGGTAGAGGGACTGTCCGGCGGGGGTCAGCACCACGCGGCGGACGCGGCGCTCGAAGAGGGGCGTGCCGAGCCATTCCTCGAGCTGGCGGATTTGATGGCTGATGGCCGTGGGCGTCACGGCCAGCTCGTCCGCGGCCCGCTTGAAGCTGAGGTGCCGCGCGGCGGCCTCGAAGGCGCGCAGGGACGTGAGCGGGGGCAGGTCTCTCATGGGTGGCGGATGGGTGAATGCGGCTCAGCCATCGGCTGAGGATTACGCGTTTGTCGCCGGGGTGGCCAGTCCCTATCTCTCCTGTTGCCAGCCGCGAGGGCTCACTCCTTCGCGGCATGGCGTGGGCCCTGGGTGCGGGATGAACAGGGCTCATCTTGAAGCCTGGAACCTGGAGGAATGCGAGATGGCCAAGGTCCTGCACATCGATTCGAGCGCCCGTGCTGGCGGCTCGGAGCAACACCGTCATGGCTCACACACGCGCCGCCTGTCGGCTCGCTTCGTCGCACGGTGGAGGGCGGCTCGCCCCGGAGATGAGGTCCTCTACCGGGACGTCGGGCAGCGTCCGCCCGCTCCCGTGACGGGCCGGTGGATTCATGCGGCGTGCACCCCGCCGGGCGCACGCGAGCCGTGGATGAAGGAGACGCTCGCGGAGAGCGATGCGCTCGTGGACGAGTTGCTCGCCGCGGACCTCATCGTGGCCGGCGTGCCCATGTACAACTTCAACGTGCCGGCGCAGTTCAAGGCGTACATCGACAACATCGTCCGCGTGGGCCGCACCTTCGGGTTCGACCGCTTGCGAGTGGGGGAGCCCTACTGGCCACTGCTGGCCGAATCGGGGAAGAAGCTCGTCATCCTGAGCTCGCGTGGCGACCATGGGTACGCCAGGGGCGAGCGCTTGGAGCACATGAACCACGTCGAGCCGAGCATCCGGACCGCGTTCGGCTACATCGGCATCACCGACGTGGAGTCGGTCGCCATCGAGTACGACGAGTTCGCCGACGAGCGGCTGAAGACCTCGATTGCCATGGCGGAGCGCCAGGTCGATGTCTTCGTGGACCGGCTGCTGCGGGAGTGGAGCACGCGCGAGCCCGGAGCGCCCGAGCCCTCGCTGGCCATGGCACGGTGAGCGCGGGCGCTACCGTGTCACTTGCCGATGCAGAAGCGCTGGAAGATGGCGTCGAGAAGGGCCTCGGAGACGGAGGTGCCGGACACCTCGCCGAGGGCCTCGAGCGCGAGGCCGACCTCGCCGGAGACGACCTCCAGCGTGGAGGCGCGCGAGGCGGCCTCGGCACGGGAGAGCGCCTCGGAGGCGCGACGCAGGGCATCGGCATGGCGCTCGGAGACGAGGGCCACCGCGGAGGGCGTGCCACCGCCCCACAGGTGTCCGAGCATCGAGGCACGCAGGGCCTCCACGCCCTCACCGGTGAGCCCACTCACGCGCGGGCGCGGTGAAGGCACGCCCTCCGCTGGAGCCCGAGCAGGTGATTCCGAGGAGCGCGCCGTGACATCCACGGCTCGAGCCGTGCCTCCGGGCACGACCGCCTCGCGCCCGCGCGCGCCCGCCACATCGCACTTCCCATCCACCACCAGCACGGGAGTGGCGCCGGCCTCGCGACTCCACGCCTCGGCCTCCGCCGTCCCGGCCTCCGGCGGCAGCACGAGCACCGCCAGGTCCACTCCCGCGAGCAATTCGCGCGTCCGCGCGATGCCGAGCGCCTCCACGCGCCCCGGCGTCTCTCGCAGGCCGGCGGTGTCGAACAGGGTGACGCCCAGCCCGTCCCACTCGACGCGGGCCTCCAGCGCATCACGCGTCGTCCCGGGCTCATCGTCCACGAGCGCGCGCGCCTCGCCCACCAGCCGGTTGAACAGCGTGGACTTGCCCGCGTTCACCGGGCCGTACAGCGCCACGCGCGCACCCCGGCGGACCAACCGTCCACGCCCTGCTTCCGAGAGCAGCGCCTCCGCCTGGGCCCGCATCGCGGCGACACGCTCGCCCGCCTCCGCGTCGGCGCCCTCGGCTTCATCCGGGAAGTTGAGCACGCCCTCCAGGTCCGCGTGGAGCTCGCGCAGCGGCTCCTCCAGCCCCCGCACCCGCGAGGCCAGCACCCCGGACAGGCCCGCCGCCGCCGCGCGCACCGCGGCCTCCGAGTCCGCGGCCACCAGGTCCGCCACCGCCTCCGCCCGGGTGAGGTCCATGCGCCCATTCAGGAAGGCGCGGCGTGTGAACTCCCCGGGCGCCGCGGGGCGCACGCGCTCATCCTCCAGCGCACGCGCCAGCAAGAGGCGCAGCAGCCGGGGACTACCATGCGCCTGCAGTTCCACCACGTCCTCTCCCGTGAAGGAGTACGGCGCGCGGAAGTAGAGGAACAGGCCCTCGTCCAGTGCACGGCCCCGCGCGTCCACGAACGTCGCGAGGTACGCGTGGCGCGGCGACGGCTCCGCGGGCACGCCGGGCGCCAGCAGGCGGCCCACGTCCAGCGCGGCGGGGCCGGACAACCGGAGGATGCCCACGGCCCCGGCGGTGGGCGCGGTGGCCAGGGCGGCGATGGTGGGGGATGCGGACGTCATGTCTGAGGCTCGACGGAGGAGCAGGAATGCTGCCCGCCTCAGCGGGTCCCCAGCGGAGGCGTGGAGCCGCGGGCGGCCTTCTCCACGGCCTCGCGGTTCTCCTCGATGTACCGCTCCACCGCGTCGTCCTCGAGCTCCAAATCCCGAAGCACGCCCGGGTAGACGAAACGGAAGGCGGGAGACTCCTCGTCTCCGCGCAGGCGGAAGCTCATCTTCAGCACCGCCGCGCCGTACAGCTTGTCCTTGAGAGCTTTCGCCTTGCCCATCCCTCTTCTCTCTTCCGGTGACCCGGCGCGTGCGGCGCGAGCGCGCTCACGCGTCGAAGTCGTCCTCGTCATCGTCCGGCAGCAGGCTCCGCTTGGGCAGCGGGGCCGGCTTCTCCGGAGTGAATACCACCCGGCGGTTGCGGCCTTCGCCTTCCGCCGTCACCTTCACCCCCGCCACGCCCTCCACCGCCTTGAGGACGCGAGCGCGGTCCTCCAACTTCATAGCGGCCAGCGCGTAGAACCGCCCAAGTCCGCCTGACTTCTCCGCGAGCCGGCGGGCCGCCTCTCGCAGGGCCGCATCCTCTTCCACCGTCACCGAGCGTTCGTCGGCATCCACCCGGGCCACGGGAGCAGGCTTCGCGGCGGGCGCCTGCGCGGCCCGGGGATTCGCCTTCGCGGGGGCCTGCGCGGCCGCCTGCGGAGCAGGGCGGGGAGCCGCAGCAGCCTGGGCCACCGCCCCGGCGGGCGCGGGAGCAGCCGCCTGGGCCTGCGCGGCCTGGGGCTCGCGACGCTGGCGGGGCTCCGGGTGGACACCCGCGCCGAGCACCACCCAGCGCCGCTCCACGCCGGGCCGGTGCATCATCTTGTTGAGCAGGAACTGGAGCGAGTCCACCACCTGGCTGCGCCGCCCGTTCTCCACGCCGGGAGGAGGGCCCGCCTCGAAGTGGAGCGCCACGGAGAGGCTGCCGTCGGCGGCATCCTGCATGTCCAGCCGGGCCGGGAAGCCCATCAGCCCGAGGATGTCGCCGAGGAGCTTCTCCACGCGCGCGCGGAATTCCGCGGACGCCGCGCCGCCGGCGGCAGGGGCCGCCGGCGTCTGCTGGGGTACCTGCTGCTGCTCGCTCACTTGCGTCTGCCTCCCGCCGCCGCCACCGCCGGCGTCCCACCGCCCGTCTGGGGCTTGTTCCGGTCCAGCCACTTCCGCAGCCCGTACTGCTGCGCGATGGAGAGGATGTTGTTGGTGAAGATGTAGAGCGACAGACCGGCCGGGTACTGCAGCAGCGTCGCCGTGAAGACGATGGGCAGGAACCAGGTCATGATTCTGGCCTGGGCCGCATCCATCATCTGCGGCTGCATCTTCTGGGTGATGACCATGGACACGCCCAGCGCCAGCGGCAGCAGGTACGTGGGGTCCTTGTAGGTCAGGTCGCGCCAGATGGGGCCGATGAAGGGCTCGCCGTAGATGTCGAAGCTGTTGCGCAGCGCCGTGAAGAGCGCAATCCACACGGGCATCTGGATGAGCAGCGGGAGGCACCCGCCCAGCGGGTTCACCTTGGCCTCCTGGTACAGCTTCATGATTTCGAGGTTCTGCTGCTCGCGGTTGTCCGCGTGCTTCTTGCGAATCTCCTCCATGCGCGGCTGGAGCTTCTTCACCTCTTCCATGCTGACCATGGAGCGGTAGGTGAGCGGCAGCAGCACCAGCTTCACCACCACGGTGAGCAGGATGATGGCCACGCCCCAGTTGCCGGTGAGGCCGTAGAAGAACTTCATGACGGCCAGCAGCACCTTGCAGATGACGGCCCAGATGCCGAAGTCCACCGAGTTCTCGAGCTTCGGGTGGAACGCGGCGTCGCCCAGGCCCGCGGCCTGACGCACGGCCGGGCCGGGCACCACGGCGAGCAGGTCCGGGTCCTTGGGGCCCAGGTAGCCGCCGAAGCGCAGCGTCACCGTCTCACCGGCGGCCACGCTGAGCGGGAAGGCCGCCGTAATCTGGCGCGCGGTCGGCGTGGCGGTGAAGGTGCAGGAGCCGGCGCGGGGGCCCTCCAGCGGGTAGAGCGCGGACACGAAGTACTGCTGGTCGATGCCGAAGTAGTGAATCTGGCCGCGCGAGTCCTCGGCCTCGGGCGCGTCGCCGCCCGGGCTCATGGTGTGCAGTTCGTCATCCACCCAGCACGCGGAGCGGCTCAGGTTGCCCACGCCGCCGAAGAAGGACGGCGCGTGCTCGAAGTTGGGGTCGATGGCGCGGCTGTAGTGCACCTGCAGCTCGCCGTTCTGCGGCTGGCCGGAGGTGTTGCGCACCTGGAGCGTGTACGTCAGCTCGAAGCCCTCGCGGGGCCACTGCAGCGTCTTCACCACCTCCCACGGCCCGCTGCGGCCGGTGAAGGTGACGCCGTCGGCGGACCCGGCGGCGCCCTCGGTGACGGCGTAGCGCAGGTTCGCGGGCAGGGGGCTGGCGCCCTCGATGGAGACGGCCAGCGGCAGCGGCTGGCCCGCCACCGGCTGCGCCACGTTCATCTGCGGCGCGGGCGGGATGTCCTCGCCGAACAGCTTCTTGTAGCCCTGCGCGAGGCTGAGCTCCTGCTGCTCGCGCATCTTCGAGCCCTGGAGCACGGCGGCGGCGAGGCCGGCGCCCTCGGACGAGAAGGCGTAGTGGACCTCCTGGCGCTGCAGCTCCACCTTGCGCTCGGGGAGCGCCTGGGCGGCCTCGGCGGTGACGGCAGGGGTGCCCGCGCCCGCGGTCCCCTCGGGGGAGACGGCGGGGGCGGTGCCAGCGTCGGCGGGGGCGGCGGCCACGACGCCCGCGTCGGCGCCCTCCGCTCCGGGAGGAGTCGGCTGGGGCGCGAAGAAGAAGGTGTAGACGGCGGTGGCCGCGAACGAGAGGGCCAGAGCGAAGAGCAGTCGCTTCTGCGAATCGTTCGACTGGGGCGAGAGCGGATCGTTCATAGACTCCCCCCTCCGCGAGGGAAGGGGCGGCAGTGGGTGGAAAACCCCGTCACGGCACCGGGTCGATGCCGCCGGGGTGGAAGGGCTGGCAGCGGAGCAGCCGCCAGAGGGTGAGCCAGGAGCCCTTGAGGCCGCCGTGCTTCTCCAGCGCCTCCATGGCGTAGGTGGAGCACGAGGGGTGGAAGCGGCACACCTTCGGGAGGAAGGGCCCGAGGAACTTCCGGTAGAAGCGGATGGGCAGGGAGATGACGAAGGCGAGCGGGCTCATCTGGGTGGCTCCTTCGGCTTCGTCTCCGCGACCGGCTGGAGCCGCTGCAGCTTACGGGTGACACCGTCGAAGGCACGCGAGAGCTCCGAGAAGGACGCTTCCTTCGCAGAGGAGCGCACCACCAGCACCACGTCCAGGCCGGGGGGCCATTGCGTGCGGCGCTTGCGGAACAGCTCGCGCAGCACACGCCTCAAGCGCGCCCGAACCACCGCGTTGCCCACCTTGCTCGACACGGTGAGTCCAACACGGGAGTACGTCCGGCCATTGCGCTTGAAAAGCGCCAGGAGGCAGTCCGAGGGCACCTTCTGCCCACCTTCCTGGACCTCCAGGAATTCGCGCCGTTGAAGCAGGCGCAGGGCCTTGGGGAAGCGCTGATCTGCCGGGCCCTGCTGGCCCGGCGTCGCACCCTCGGCCCTCACACGCAGGCTCGCTTACTTCTTCGCGGCCGACACGACGAGCCGCTTACGGCCCTTGGCGCGGCGGCGCTTGAGGACGTCACGGCCGCCCTTGGTGGCGTTCCGCTTGCGGAACCCGTGGGCGCGATTGCGGCGGACCTTCGACGGCTGGTACGTGCGCTTGGACACGGCTCTACTCCTTCGGTGATGACGGCGGCGCCTCCTTACCGCTCCGGCGCGACCTGAACTGGGGAAAGGGGCGGGTCCGTAACCCCATTTCCAGGGTAAGTCAACGCTGGATCACCTTTCCCCCTACCCGGAGGCCCTTCCGGAGCCGTGGGAGGCCCGGGGGATGTGGGTGGATGGAGGTGCTGGCGACCCGGCGGGTTCAGCGGGCCCCCGTACCCGGAGTGGCCGCCGCCGGAGCAACGCGCGATGCGGGAAGTTTAATCGCTCGCGTTGCAAGTGTCTGTTTGCTGGGCACTTTTTCCGTCCGGGGAGGTGTCCACCAGCGAGCGACTGATCACCACCCGGCATTGACGCTCCCGGACGCGTCCCCAGGTTCGCAGCCAGACCGCGCGCCATGTGCGCTGACGGTCCACGCCAGGCGTGGGCGGCACGCCGAGCAACCAAGGAGGCGACGAGAAGCGAAGCGAGGGTGAGGGGAGTCGGCCCGCCAAGGCCGGCAGGGAAAGAAGAATGGGGGTGCCGGCTGCGCCAACAGCCTGCACCCCCGAGACAACTGGAACGAGGCCGTGGGGCCGCGCTCATCCTGGGTGGACGAGCGCAGGGTAGGCACCACAAACCGGCCCGTCCAGTGCCGGAAGAGGTGTGCCTCGGGAGAAGTCCATTGCCGAGCGCTTCGAGGCGTACGTAGAGGCGGTGGGTGGGCGGCTGCACAAGCCCAACCGCCGCTTCCTGCGCGACGCCCTCTTCGGCCTGCTGGAGGGCCGGAGCACCCTCCTGTCCCAAATCGCCCGGGCGCTGGAGGAGCCCCGCCGCCTCATCCACACCGAGAAGCGCCTCTCCCGGGGCCTGGCCTCCCGGCGCTACAACGACGCGGCGGTGGAGGCTGACTACCTGAAGCTGGTGGCGCCGGCCCTCCATGACGGGCGCTTCCCCCAGCCCGTCATCGCCGTGGACGTGACGGACATCACCAAGCCGCGGGCGAAGAAGATGCCGTACCTGGCCACCGTGCGCGACGGCAGCACCGGCGAGCTGGGCCGCGGCTACGACGTCGTCTCGGTGGAGGCCGTCGGTGCGCGGGGCCGGCGCCTTCCATTGCTGGCCCGTCTCTTCTCCGGGGAGTCCCCTGAGTTCAAGTTTCGCAGATTTCAGAGGGGGGGGGCGAGGTGACGAGCCCTTGAGGAGGGAAGCGGGACCTTCGCGTGGCTGCTAGCGGCTGGTGTGGCGCATCAGCTCTCGCGGTCAAAACGGAGGCCCGCCCCCATGCCTTTGGTAAGCAGCTTCGTGGTGCTGGTCCAGCAGATGGGGGCGAGCATGACAGCCCCCACGCTCGCCTCGTTGGTCACGGTGGTGACGGGCTGGCTGTACGCCGGCCGGCGCACCATCACCGGAATCATCGTCGCGGCGGGTGCTGTCGGGCTGAAGCATCACTCGGCCTACCACCGGGTGTTTGCGTCGGCGGCGTGGAGCCTGGACGGCGTGGGCCTGGCACTCTTCGGGCTCCTGCGGCCGCTGCTGGCCCCCGGCGGGGTGGCCCTCTCGCTGGATGACACGTTGGCCAGGAAGCGAGGCCGCAAGGTGTACGGCGCGGGCATGCACCATGACCCGCTCATCAGCAGCCGGCGCATGAAGGTGACCAATTGGGGCCACGCTTGGGTGGTGCTGGCCGTCCGCCTCCGCGTGCCCCTGTGCCCGAACCGAGTCTTCAGCCTGCCCGTCCTCTTCCGCCTCTACCTCAACCGGAAGGCCGCCGCGCGCTGGCGCGTCGCCTACCGCACGCGAACCGAGTTGGCCGCCCAACTGCTGGCGACCCTCTGCCAGGCTCACCCCGGAGTGCACTTCCACGTGCACGCCGACTCCACCTATGGCTGCCAGCAAGTCCTCAAGGCCCTGCCCGCCAACTGCGACATGACGGCGCGCCTGCACCTGAAAGCCACCCTGTGTGAACCCCTGCCGCCGCGAGCGATGGGCAAAAACGGCAGGCCGCGCATCCACGGTCCGCGCCGGCCCTCGCCCGAGCAGATGCTCCAGCAGCGAGGACGGCGCTTGACGCTCCACCTTTACGGCCGCAGAGACCGGGTGCGCCTCATCGAGGCGACGGCCTGCTGGTACAACGTGCCCGGACGCCTGTTGAAAATCGTCGTCGTCGAGCCACTGACCGGAGGCCGCCGGCCTCAGGCCTTCTTCTGCACGGTCGCGACCACCTCGGCAGAGCAGGTGCTCACCGGATACTCCGGCCGCTGGTCCATCGAAGAGGCCTTCTTGGGAGCCAAGCAGCACCTGGGCTTCGAAGAGCCCCAGGGCTGGAGTCGCAAGGCCGTCCTGCGCACCGCCCCCATGGCCATGCTTCTCTACAGCCTGGTGGTGGTGTGGTTTGCCCGCGAAGGCCACGCCCTCTTTCTGCCCGCCTGGCGCCCCTGGAACCGCCACAAGGTGAGCCCTTCCTTCGCGGACATGCTCGCCACTCTGAAGCAGGCCAGCCTCCAGGAGGGGTTTTCGCAAGCCGCACTCCCTTCTCAGGCTCGCGAAAACCTCCTCTCCGCCCTCTTCATCACAGCGCAGGCAGCGGCCTGATGGCCGCAGAACCTGCGAAACTTGAGCTGAGTACACGAGCCACAACACCTTCAGCCTGGCGGCCATCGCCTCCATGGCGCCGCACGTCCCCAAGGACGCCTTCTGGGTTTTCGACTCGGGCTTCGACTCCCACAACTTCTTCGACCGCTTCGAAGAGATGGGCCTGCGATTCGTCGTCCGCCTCCGTCTCGGCGGCAAGCGGACGCTCTTCACGCCCTTGGGCAACATGAACCCGGCTTCGCTGATGCAGAACTGCCCGCGCCCCCACCGCCACCGCACGCGAGTACAGGGCCGCTCGTCCTCCATCCTCGTGAACGTGGGCTGGGTGTCCGACGTCCACCTGCAGCACTACAAGGCCAGCGGCAACGCCACCTCTCGGCCGGGGACGACGCGCTACTCCGTGGTGTTCGCCAGCAGCGACAAGCTGGGCCAGGAGCCCATGGCCCTGCTCACCAGCGAGGACATCCGCACCGCGGAGGACGCCGCCCGCATCGTGGACGTCTACCTCGAGCGGTGGGGCGTGGAGGAGGCGCACCGCTTCACGAAGCAGGGCTTCGACTTGGAGGACGTCCGGGCGCTGACGTGGACGGGGCTGAAGCGAATGGTGCAGCTCGTCTACCTGGCCTACGGATTCCTCGCGCAGTTGGTGCACGGGCCCCGCGAGCAGACGGAGCGCATCGCCGCCACCTTCAAGGCATTCGGCCCGGTTCCCACGTACCTCTACTACCGGTTACTGGAGGGCATCGGCCGACTTCTCCGGCGCACGATGGACGGGGGCCCCTGAGGGCTACCAGCGCCGCCGGTTTCCCGAGAAGTCGCGTGGGGCGTCCGGGTCCAGCATAGGCAACTCCCGAGGCTCATCCAGCGGCGCGTCCGGAAGGGGGGCGTTTTTCATCTGGTCGCTCCCCCACGCGACGCATTTGATGCACGGGCCGCTGTAGCCAACGCGCTGCCAGCCCCGCATGGGCTTGCCGCAGTGGGGGGGCACGGCACCGACAGCAACTTGTCCAAGGACGACATGGTGACCTCCAGGCGCGAAGAGCGCCTGAAGAAGGAGGGTACAGGGCTGGAGGGGTGGCGGAAAAAAGGGACAGGTTCCAGGTGGAAGAGGCTAGTGATTACGGCACTTTGAGTTTTATTCCCGCAGCCGGCTTGCGCACCGCGAACGGGTGGTTAGGGTGGGTACGGCTGGCTGCCACCTGGGGGCATCGCACCTAGGGCCAGGGCGTCGCAGTTGATTTTGATATACGCCCGTGGTACTCAATCAACCGGGATAAATTCCCACCGAGGCGTTTTTGTCGTTGACACATCAGCTAGCCAGCTGATAGGATGAATAACCGAAAGGAGCCGACCATGGGTGCAGGGTTCGGCGATTTGCTCAAGGAGTGGAGAGGGCGAGCGGGCAAGTCCATGGGGGACATCGCCCGCTACCTGAGCGTGTCCATCACCTACGTTTCCGACGTGGAGCGTGGGGTGCGCCCTCCGTACGTGACCGAGAAGATCATGAAGGTGGCCCACTTCCTCAACATCCCGTCGCACGGCATTGAGCAGCTGCTGCACGCTGCCGCCCAGTGGCGGGGGTCCTACGAACTCAACGTGGGCGTCACCCAGCAGCACAACGATGTGGCCGCAGCACTCATGCGGGGCTGGTCCTCCCTCTCGGAAAACCAGCTGCAGCAGATCCAGGCCATCGTCAGCCGTCGTCGAACGGGAGAGTACATGGCCGTGAACAGCGTGGAGGAAGCGGACTGATGGATTTCGGGGCGAAGGCGCTGAGCGGCAAGGCGCCAGGCGGTATCTGTGCCGACCGTGGTCAGAGCTACCAGTCGATCGAGAGCTCGGCCGCGAGCATTCGGCGCCTCATCGCCCCGGATGTGCCCGTGCATGAGGCCCTGCCCGGGCTGAAGCTCTTCGAGTGGCTGGACCGCTACATCGTGAACACGGCGAGCGGTCCGGTCCAGCTTGAGCCGGCGGTGGAGTCGCTGCCGCCCGGCGTCGAAGGCTGGACGCGGTACGACAGGCCGCGCAACCGCATCGTCGTCGCCCTCTCTCCGGACACCTACGAGGAACTGGAGCGCGACAATCGCCGCGCCCGGTTCTCATTCGGGCACGAAGTGGGGCATGGCGTGCTGCACCCGAACGAACTGATGCGCACGGGCACCCTCACCCACCAGATGGCGGCCCTGCGCCGCGGCGAGGCCCTACCGCACAAGAAGTTCATGGACACGGAGTGGCAGGCGAACGCTTTCGCTGCGGCCCTCCTCGTCCCGGCGGCGGGTTTGGACAGCCTCGAGAAGCTGATCTACCCCATGCCGCTGGACGCCTTCTTCATCTCCAACCACTTCAAGGTGTCCGGCGAGACGGCCGCTTACCGCCTTGAGAGCTTCCAAACTCGGAGGACGCAGCTGCTCAACCCATGAGCGGCAATCTTCCCTTGAACCAGGAGGTGCAACACGACGAACCACAAACCGCAGTCCAGCAGCACAGCAGTCAGTAGAACGAAGTCGCAGCATGAAAAATTTCGAGGCCAATCCGGTGTGCGTGCACCGAAAAGGCCCCGAAGTGAAGTACGGCGAACCCGGTCTTCCGTGGCGGAAGAGACGAGCACTAGGCCCCTTACGGATATTACTCCGGAAGGCGTTCGTCAATGCCATGGCGGGTTGGGTGTCGCCTCCTACTCGAAGGAGGTGGCCCACATGGCCACAAACAACGACAAGAAGAAGCAGCCGGGCGACCCGGCTAAGAAGAAGTCCGCCCGCCGTCGCGACAGCCGCTCCGAGCAGCTGTCCTTCCCCGAAATCGGCAAGCTGGAAGCTCCGCGTGAACTCAGCGAGCACCGGGCCCAGCAGACGCCTAAGAAGTACCCTCCCGGCCCGCCGGGCAAGGTGCTCATCTTCCGCTGGTCGAAGGTCGACGAGCGGACGGGGAAGGTCATCCGCGCGCGCCGCCGGCCGTTCCCGATGTGGGTGGATCCCTAGC
This sequence comes from Myxococcus sp. RHSTA-1-4, assembly GCF_020037125.1. Classification (GTDB taxonomy): domain Bacteria; phylum Myxococcota; class Myxococcia; order Myxococcales; family Myxococcaceae; genus Myxococcus. The sequence goes on along the minus strand of NZ_JAIQDG010000016.1, from coordinate 3,693 downwards.
GACATCGAGTAGCGCGCCAGCGCATTGATGTCCGCCCGCCCTCCGTGCGCTGACACGGAGGGCGGGCCCTGCCGTACCGCCTCCGCCGCAATTCGCGGCTGGAAGCATCCCGACAACAACTTCAGCTTTGCTGCATTTGCAGCGGAGAAACATCATGGCAAAGGCCATCTGCACCACGTGCAATCACACGCAGACCACGGACCATCTCGGCGCTCGACTGGGCGGTAAGCTCGGCCTCGCCGCAGCGGGCATCATGCTCGGCGCGACGGTGGCGAAAAAGAATCCACTCCTTCCGATTCTGTTCGGCGTCGGCGGAGCGCTGCTGGGGCACGCGGTGGACACCAACGTGCTGCCCACCTGCCCGAGCTGCCGCGTGGCGCTCCAGCTCGTCGACAAGTTCGTATAGGCCAACCCCTAGTCCATCAACTTGGCGTTCGTCTGCCCGCAGGGGACGCCCCATGCCCATTGAGTTCCACGATGTCTTACAAGACGTACACCGACGAAGAACTGCGCCGTGTCTTCGACAGCACCAATGGCCGGTGCCACATCACCCACAAGAACCTGAGCTTCCGGAACTACGGCAAGCTCGACGTGCCTGGAGGCTGGGAGGTGGACCACTCGCGTCCATTGGCGCGGGGTGGCACCAACCACTTCAACAACCTCCGCCCCATCTGCGTCAGGGTGAACCGCCAGAAGCAGGACCGCTCCGCGCGCGCGATGCGGGCTGAGTACGGAAAGTCGGGCCCGCCGCGTTCGCGTGCCCAGGAAGAGAAGAGCGAGGATGGCTGGAACACCTTCTTCGCAGTCCTGGGCGGGGTGGCGCTGACCGCCGTGGCCGCGCCGCTGGGGATCGCCGTCATCGCCAGCCTGACGAGGCGTGGATAATAGGCTCCACAAGCGCTGGGGGCCGCAAGTGGCCCTCAGCGCCCCGCTTCTACGGCCACCGCTCCACGGCACTCACCGGGAGTTCCCGTGGTAGCACGGAGGCATCCGCGTTGGAGCCTGGCTGCGTCCGCACGCGGCCGTCGGGGTTGCCGAGCACGATGCATACCGGGAAGGTGCGTCCATCCGGCAGCTTCGCCTCGGAGTACCGGGCCATCGCGGCCGGACGGCCGTATTCGTCGACGAGCCCCGTCCAGAGCTGACCGTACAGCAGGGTTCCGTCGGGTAATGCCGGGTCCGCCCAGGAGTAGCCGGCAATGCGGCCCACCACCTTCCCGTTGCCGTACGTGCCGAGCTGGCTCTGGTCCCCGGGCTGGTTGATGTCGACGACGGCCTTGAGGCCCTTCGTGGTGTCTACGCCCAGGACGCGGAACATGGCCTCCCGGGCCTCTTCTGGGCACTCCGCAGGCTCGGGCCGCACCTGGGCCGCGGAGCAGGCCACGCCGGCAACAGCACAGAGCGCAGCAGCCAGGAACGTGGCAGGCCCCGAGCGCGGGGCATCAGCAAGAGGGGCTTTGGGCGTAGCGGTGGGCACGTGCGGGCTTCCTTTCTCCGGTGTAGGCGCAAGTGTGCTCAGCCCCAGCCACAGGGCCAGAAAAAGCACGAGGAGGGCACGCAACGCCCACAGCCATCGGAGCCTCCGTCGGCGAACAGGGACATGGCCACTATCTGCCCTTTCAGGAACTGGCGCGCGCGGATCCACCCCCGCCGGCTCCGGGGCAGCCTCCGACGCGACGGCCGCTGGCGCTTCCTCACCGGAAGCGCGCGGGGGTGGATCTGCGTCGTCACGGTGTCCGCCCCCTCCAGCCGGCGCGGACTGGTCCTCAGGGGGCGGCAAGGCCAAGGACACCTGCCAATCCGGCTGCTTCCGCTCCTTGGCCGCCTCCCAGAGTGCCTGCAGCAACGCGCTGACGTCCGGGTAGCGCTCCTCGGGCCGCTTCGCCAGAAGCCGCATGGCGATGTCGCTCAACGCGCGGGGCACCTTCGGATTGAGGACGTGCGGCGCGGCCGGAACCCGCGTCACGATGGCCGCCATCAGCAGGTCGTACGGCAGCTTCGGGTGGAAGGCGTAGCCGTCCGTGAGCGCCTCGTAGAGCAGCATGCCCAACGCGTAGAGATCTCCGGGCACACCCGGGTCGAAGCGAGCTCCCTGCCGCCACGTCTCCTGGCCCAGGAAGGTGACGCACTCGGGCGGCAGCAGGTACGGCGAGGTTGGCGGCACCCCCACCGTCACTGTCGCCGTACCTGGCAGTCGCGCCACGCCGTAGTCGAGCACAAGCGGCCTCTCGTCCGCCTTCCGGATGAGGATGTTGTCGGCCTTCAGATCCCGGTGGCACACGCCGCGCTGGTGCAGCGCCCCCACCTGGCGGACCACTTCTGTGTAGACGGTGAGGAGGCGGGCCGCGGAGGGCTGCGTGCGCCAGCACCATTCGTGGAACGTCTCTCCCTCGACATAGTCCGTGACGAAGTAGAGAAAGCCGCTGAGGATGGGCCAGTGGTCGACGGCGTGGATTTTCAGCCCCGTGTCGTAGGCCATGTGGATGGCCACCTCGCGCGCCATGCGTCCCTCCACGTCCTCCTCTTCCGGGGTGTGTGGGCTCGCGGGCCGCAAGGCCACCTTCAGGGTGTAGGTCCGTCCAGGTTGCTCATCCCGCTCCACCTGGAAGGCGCGCCCGAATCCGCCGGCGCCCAAGGACGCCAGCACACGCCATGGACCGATGCGGCTGCCTGGGACGAGTTGGTCGGGGTGAATGGGAGTTGTCGCCATGGCCAGAGTCCTCGCGCCGCGACCGGCGCTCAGAAAACCACTCCGCTCAAGGGCAGCGGACGGCTGCCCTCCTTGTCCTTCAGCTCCAGCCGCAGTTCCTCACCCAGCGTCCACCAGGGGGCCTCGGTGCGCACCAGCAGCAGGCCCTCCTCACCGGGAGCGAGCTGCGGCCTGTCCATGCGCACCGAGAGCACCTTCACGGGAGCGCCGCGCGCAGACGTCAGCCGCGCCTCACCCAGTGCCCACCGGCGTGCGGCTGGCAGGCAACGCAGCCGCACCACCACCAGCGCCCACTTGCCCGTGCGGTAGCCCACGCCGTCCTCCACCTTGAGGCCGCTGGCGTTGTCCGCTGGCACCCGCGCATCGAAGCGTCGAGCACTGATGTCCTTGGTGAGCCACCCGGAGAGCACCATGCCCTCGGGGCCGCCCTCGCCACTTCGGTCCTGGAGTGCCTCGTACTTCGCCTTCAGCTCCCGCAGTTCCACCTCGAGGGCCTCCGTGCGGCGCGTGCGGCGCACCACCTCCACCGACGCGTCCACCTCCTCATCCGCGGCGACGAGCGCGAACGTGGCCTCCAGCGGAGCGGCGCCATCCGCGAAACGTACGGCGAGAAGCAGCCGCTCGCCCGGCGCCAGGTCCACCTTGGGTTTGAAAGAGACGAGCCGCTCGTCCTCGTCCACTCGCTCGAAGTGCGTTTCCCGCCCTGCGATCTGGACACCCTTGGGCACCAACGCCGCATCGAAGGTGAGGGTGGTGAGCTTCCCACGCGCCACACGCACGGTTGCGTCCTCTTCCGCGGCAGGCAGGGTGACGGTGCGCTGCCGGAGCTTGCGCTCGCCTCCAGGTTGCGACTGGGCGGCTGCAGCGCTCGCCAGGAGCACCGCGAGTAGAGGAAACCGGTACAAGGTGTTGACGCGCACGTCTGCTGATGGGCGAATAAACCGGCTGGTTGATGGGCATCCGTCAGGAGCAAGCGAGCCGTC
>NZ_JAIQDG010000015.1 GCF_020037125.1 Myxococcus sp. RHSTA-1-4 | reverse complement strand
GGCCGCGCCTCGGGCCGCACGCCACGGACCAGCCTCGTCACGGCCTCCGTGAAGTCGTCCTCATCCACCTCCACCGGCTCAGCTGGGGCGTTACCTGGCGAGATGACGCTCAACCCGTATCGGGCCGTGCCCGGCCCCACCTCGTGGTCATCCCAGGTCTGCCTCGAGGCTCGCGGCGTGCCGCCGCACGCGGTCAGCAGCACCATGAAAAGGGCGCCGAACTGACGGAGTGTCCTCCTTGCTCCCCACCGAATCGCGGTCATGACGGGCCGACAGTCTATGCCAGGCCCACCACGCCCCCCCCAAAGCCACGCGCCCGGACGGAGGAGCCAACTCCGTCCGCCCGGGCGCGCGGTGCTACGCGTGAATCACGGGCCGTCCACCGTGAGGTCGTCGATGGCCAGGCCGCAGCTCACGCCGCCCGAGGTGCTCTCCAGCTTGATGAGGGTGCTGGTGCTCGTGGCGTTGAACACGTAGGTCCGCAGGCTCCAGGACCCGGACGTGTTCGAGAAGCTCGCCGTCGACGGCCCATAGGTCAGCTTCGCCGAGCGGCTCACGCCCACGCAGTTGGGGCTATTGGACACGTAGAAGCGCACCGTGTAGCCGGCCCCCACCACCGTGGGAATCGTCTGCGAGATGCTGCCCGCGCCGTACCCGTTGAGGTCGATGGACTTGGTACCACCGTGCGGCGTCTTGTAGGTGCTGTGCATCACCTTGATGCTGCTGCCGATGGTCCAGTTCGTGAGCGTCGTCGCGCCCGTGGAGAGGATGGTGTAGTTGTAGACACCGGCGGGAGCGGACTCGAAGCCGCTGTTCGTCACGACGTTGATGCCCTGCTCGGTGCTGCCCAGCTCCGCGGGCTCGGACGCGTCGCCCGGCTCAACGCCTCCGCAACCCGTCAGCGCGAAACCCAGTCCCAGGCCAACGACGGTGCTCCCACGGATGATCTGCTTCAGGTTCATTGTGGCCCCTGCTCAGTTGTTGGTCGCGGCGGGGGCCGTTCTGACCCTCCGCTCAAACGACACGGCGTGACAGCCGCAACCGTGAAACGTGTGGGGCGTGAAACATTGAATTGATAACAAAAACGCCACACGCCGAAGGCGCGGGCGTCAGGGGTCCGCATTGACTCTCAGGTGAGCGCGTCGACCCAGTTGCGCAGCCGCGCATCCACCTGTGCCTCGCCGCGCACGCCGGGCTCCGCGTCCAGCGGCAGGGTATGGAAGCCACGCGCCTCCAGTCCCTTGCACAGCTCCGCGCGCGCCTGCACGTCCGGAGCGAAGAGGATGCAGCCGTCTCCGCCCCCCGCCCCGGACAGCTTCCCCGCGCAGCCGTAGGCCGCCGCGAGCGCCAGCACCCGCCGCATGCCCTCCGTCTCCAGCGGGCCCAGCTCCAACAGCAACTCGTGCTGCGCCTTCACGGCCTCTGAGAAGGAGCGAAAGTCCCCGCCACCCAGGCCCGCCTCAATCTCGTGTCCCAGCGCGTCAGAGCGCGCCACGAAGGCCCGCCGCCCCGCCTCCTCCAGCCGCGCCTCCACCTGGCCAATCAGCACCCGCGTGGACGCGCTCTCGCCCGTGAAGGCATACGCCATGGACACGCGGGGCACGGCCAGCCGCCACAGGTCCACGGGCGGGGACTCCGCCAACGCGGCCCGCAGCCGCCCGGCATTGCTCGCCTCGATGAGCGGCGCTACGTCATAGCGCCGGTAGCGCAGCAGCCCTCCGGCGAAGCTCGCGGCCACATCCCCGCCGCTCCCCTTCCCGCCCTGCCCCAGCGCATGCGCCGCCAGCGCCAGCTTCAGCGCGTCGTAGCGCTCCTCCAGCACGTAGCGCGCCCCTTCCGCCGCCAGCACCGTCGCGCACGCGCTGCCGCCCATGCCCAGCTTCTGCCCGTTGGGGCCCACCGCGGACGGCGCCACGGCCAGGTCGAAGCCCGGGGCCGCGCGGCCGTGCGCCCGCAGCGCCTCGTCCAGCGTGCGCGCCACGAAGGAGAACCCCGCCGGCACCTCGCGCTCCCAGCGCACGCCCAGGGGCGTGGTGCTCCCGGCCAGTGTCCCCTCCTCCAGGCACACGTGCACGCGGGCATCCGCGCGCCGCCGCACGTACGCCGCCGTGCGGGGCGCCACCGCGGCCACGCGCGCCACTCCGCCCCACAGCACCGCGTACTCGCCGGAGACGAACAGCTTGCCCGGCGCGGAGAGGGCCCGCTCCATCAGAACAGGTGCTCCGGCTTCAGCGCCGCGTCACCGCCGGGCACGCAGCGAATCACATCCACCGCGCCGCACGCGCGCGCCAGCGCCTCGGCCGCCACCTCGTGCGCCGCGTCCGTCAGCAGCACCGGGTTGGGCCCCGCGTCCAGCGTGAACCACACCGGCATGCCCTTCTTCCGCTGCTCGCGCAGGTGCTGGATGAGCGCCAGCGTCGCCGAGTTCAGGTAGCAGAGCGGCGGGTCCGCAGCGAGCGCCGTGGCATGCATCCTCCACGCGTTGCGCTCACACAGCTCGCCCAGGGCCTGCAAGTCCCTCCGGGAGATGTGCTCGCGCGCCTGGCCAATCTCCTTCTCCGCGTCCTGCACCCACGCCGGGTAGTACGGGCTGGTATCCACCGTGTGCTTCATCCCGTCCCGCGACTTCACCTCCTTCTCGCCGCGGTCCAGGATGGCCACCACCATGCGCACGTCCGGCCAGTGCTCCGCGCCGAAGCGCTGCACCGCGAAGCTGTCCTCGCCGTCCGGACGCTCTCCACGCTGCCACTCGCAGAAGCCGCCCTGCACGCTCCGGCACGCCGAGCCGCTGCCCAGACGCGCCAGGATGCTCGCCGCCCGGGGCTCCGCCGGCAGTCCCGCCGCCGCGCGCCCCGCCACCGCCAGCGCCGCGAAGCCCGCCGCGCTGCTCGCCAGGCCCGCCGCCATGGGGAAGTCCCCGCGCGACACCACCTTCGCCGGGCCCAGGTCCTTCCCCGCCGCCGCCCGCACCGACTCCAGGAGGCGCAGCACGCGCTCGCGCTCGCTGCCCTTCGCGGTGTGGCCGTTGATCTCCACGTGGTCGCCCACCACGCCGAACTCCACCGTCGTCGTCACCGACAGCGGGGAGAGCGTGAGGGACAGGCTGGACTGGTGCGGCAGGATGAGCGCCTCGTCCCGCTTCCCCCAGTACTTCACCAGGGCGATGTTCGGATGCGCCAGGGCAGTGGCTTTCATGAAAGGACTCACGACGCCCGCGGACCCGCGAGCTGGCTGCTGAAGCACCGCACGCCGAGCGCGGTCAGCTTCGCCACCGCGGGCGCGGGTTCGAGGAACAGGCCGATGACGGCCCCACCATCTCCGCCGGCCCCGGTGAGCTTGGCGCCCAGCGCCCCCAGCCCCCGCAGCCGGTACACCATCTCTTCCAGCGGCGGGGACGACAGCCCCAGCGCCGCCAGCAATCCCTGGTTGACGTTCATCGCGTCCCCCAGCGCCGCCAGGTCTCCCGCCTCCACCGCCTTCGCGCCCTCGGAGGCCACCCGGCCAATCTCCTTGAAGAGGCGCTGGTACCGCTCGGGCCAGCGGGCCTGCCGCTCGCGCAGCGCCCCCACCGTCGCCTTGGTGGGGCTGCGCTCGCCCGCCAGCGCCACCACCACGCTCAGCGGCTTCGGACAAGCCAGCACCCGCCCCTTGCCCACGGCCGTGCCGGGCTTGCGGCGGTAGAGGACGAGCCGCTCCTCCACGCTGGTGGTGTGGTCCACGCCGGACGGCGTGCCATGGAACTCCTGCTCCATCTCCCACGCCACCCGCGCCGTCTCCTTCGCCGTGGGCGCCTTCCCCGCCGCCTTCAAGAGCAGCCGCGAGCACGCCACGGACAGCGCCGCGGAGCTGCCCAGGCCCACGGCCAGCGGCAGGTCCGCGTCCAGCGACACCTTCAGCGGAGGCTCACCGGTAACCTTCGCCGCGCGGGCAAAGGCCGCGGTGAGCTGCGCGCGCTGGTGCCGGTTCAGCGTGGAAGGCAGCACGAGCTGGCACCGCTTCGCGGGCACCCCGCGCGCCGTCACACCCTGGGACAACGGCCCGGCCAGCGCCGGGTGGCCGTACACCACGCTGTGCTCGCCCAGCAGGATGACCTTGCCGGCGCCGAAGGCCTCTAACGGTGGAGGGCGGGGGGCCACGGGCTCAGAGGTTGGTGCCGGTGGCGGCCGCCGCGTCCTCGGCCGGGAGGCTGGCGAGGATTTCCCTGGCCTTCTCCACCTTCACGTGGCCGGCCTTCACCAGGAGGTTGGCGATCTTCTCCACCCAGTGGCCGCGCGCGCCCGCCGTCACCGCCACGCAGCGCGCGTGCAGCGCCATGTGGCCCTTCTGGATGCCCACGCTGCCCAGCGCCCGCAGCGCCGCGAAGTTCTGCGCCAGGCCCACCGCCGCGAACACCATGGACAGCTCGCGCACGTTGGTGGTGCGCATCAGCTTCAGCGCCATCTGCACGCCCGGGTGCACCTTGATGGGGCCGCCCACCGTGCCCAGCGCCATGGGCAGTTCAATCCGGCCCACCAGGTGGCCCTCCTCCAGGTACCAGGTGGACAGCGGCCGGTACTGCCCGCCGCGGCAGGCGAACGCGTGCGCGCCGGCCTCGATCGCGCGCCAGTCCTGGCCCGTGGCGATGGCCACCGCGTCGATGCCGTTCATCACGCCCTTGTTGTGCGTGGCCGCGCGGTACGGGTCCGCCTCCGCGAAGCGGCTGGCCTGGGCGATGCCCTCGGCGATCTCCTCGCCCGGCATGTTGAAGTCCGCGAGCTGCGCCAGGGGAATCCGGCACATCGCGCGCGCCAGCCGGCGGTCCGCCAGGTTGGACAGGATGCGCAGGTACACCTTGCCGCCGGTGATCTGCTCGATGAGCGGCGCCACGCCCTCCGCCACGGTGTTGATGAGGTTGGCCCCCATCGCCTCCTGCGTGTCGATGAGGATGTGGACGATGAGCAGCGGCTCGCCACGCGGCCCTTCCGGCGCCGGCAGCACGCGCACCTCCACGTCCCGCGCGCCACCGCCACGCGCCACCATGGACGGGTGGAAGCTGTTGGCCAGCGCGAGAATCTGCTCCTTGTGCGCCAGGATGCGCTCGGTGGCCACGGTGGGGTCCCCGTACCGCGTCACCTGCACCTGGCCGATCATCATCGAGTCGTCGGCCTCGGCGGTGAAGCCCCCCGCCTCGCGGACGATCTTCGCGGCGAAGGACACCGCGGCCACCACCGACGGCTCCTCCACCGCCATGGGCACCAGGTAGTCGAGCCCGTTGACCTGCATGTTGAGGCCCAGGCCCAGCGGCAGGGAGAAGGTCCCCACCGCGTTTTCGATCATCTGGTTGGCCAGGACGGGCTGCAGTGCCTCCGTGCCACGAAGCTGCTGCAGGTCCTCGGGGGTGAGCCGGAACATCCGGGCGAGCAGCGCGAGGCGCTCCTCCATCGGCAGCTTGTGGAACCCGGCGAGCCGGGACGTCACGGTCTCAGACATGTTCTTCCTTCTCCACTTCGGCGCGGGCCTGCTCTACAGGGCCGCCAGCCAATCCTTCAACTCTCCGGTCACCACCCGGGGCCGCTGTCGCAGTTCAGCGCAGCTTCTGCTCCCCGTCAGGACGAGCGCCTGCCGCAGCCCCGCGAGAATGACTCCCAGCGCGGCCTCCGCCCCCTCGAATCCACCGGCCTGCTGCGCGCGGAACAGCGGCAGCGCCATGCCGGCCAGGTCCGCGCCCAGCGCGAGCACCTTGGCCACTTCCAACCCCGTCCGGATGCCTCCGCTTGCCACCAGCCGGATGTCCGGGCCCACGCTCCGCCGCACGGTGGCCAGGGCCGCCGCGGTGGGGATGCCCCACGTGCTGAACTCGGCCCCCAACTCGGCCTGCACGCCCGACGCGCGAAGCTGCTCCACCCGCACCCACGAGGTACCGCCCAGGCCGGACACGTCGAGGTTGCGCACGCCCAGGTCCACCAGGCGCCGCGCCACGTCCGGGCCGATGCCGCACCCCGTCTCCTTCACCAGCAGCCGGTCGCCGAAGGCCTGCACCAGCGCCTCCACCACGCGGTAGCCGCCCCGGAAGTCCCGGTCGCCCTCCGGCTGCGTCAACTCCTGGCCCGCGTTGAGGTGCAGCGCCAGCCCGTCCGCGCCAATGGCGTCCACCAGCCGCCGCGCCCCTTCCACGCCCAGCCGCACCGCCTGGTACAGGCCGATGTTGCCCAGCAGCGCCACCGTGGGCGCCACCTGCCGCACCTGGAACGAGGCCGCCCGCGAGGCGTCCTCCGCCATGGCGCGCTGGCTGCCCACGCCGAAGGCCAGGCCGTGACGCTCGGCGAGCAGCGCCATGTCGCGGTTGACCGCGCCGGCGCGCTCGGTGCCGCCCGTCATCCCCGTGATGAGGAGCGGGTAGCGCAGCCGCTTGCCCAGGAAGGGCGCCGACAGGTCCACATCGTCCACCGCCATCTCCGGCATGGCGCAGTGGACCAGCCGCACACACTCCAGCAGGGTGCTGTTCCCGGTGGGCTCGACGTCTCCGGTGGCGCACAGGTCCAGGTGGGCATCCTTGCGCCTGGCTGTGATGTCCTCACCCATGATGATGTCCGAACCCGGTCCGCCCGAAACGCCCTAAGCGTGTAAGTGCCTGAATGACCGGGGGTTTCCTAGCAAGCGGCGGGGGCGGGGCGCAAGCCAAAGGACCCCGGGCGGTCGCCCTCCGGACTCGAATGGACGAGGTCGGCTTGTGGGCGGTATGAGGCCCGGGGTGAGCACGCCTCCGTCCAAGGTGGTCGTCTTCCTGCACAGCGGCGACTACGACCGCGTCCACCAGGGGCTTTCCATCGCCGCCGCCGCGGTGGCCTCCGGGCGGAAGGCGGAGGTGTACCTCTTCTGGTGGGCCCTGGAGCGCTTCCTGAAGGGCGCGCTGGACGAGCCGGACTTCGCGGGGCGTGACGACGTCACCGACCGCTTCGAGTCGCGAGGCATGCCCACCCCGCGCGTCCTCCTGGAGCACCTGAAGGAGTCCGGGCTGTGCACCCTCGCGGGCTGCACGGGCTCCCTCGGCGCGCTGGGGGGAGAGCCGGCGGCCGGACAGAGCGGCATCGACCTGTGGCTGGGCTGGAGCGCCATCCTCCAGCGCACCGCTGGCGTGACGGACCGCTTCTACCTGTGACTCCGCCCGCCCGGAGGCGGACGGAGTCCATGGGCCCGGCTCACATGCTCAGCTTGGCCCCGAGGATGACCGTCCGCGGCGCGTTGGGGCGGGCGCCGTAGGGACGCCGCGACACGATGGCCTGCTCGTCGAACACGTTGCGCGCGACGAGGTAGAGCTGCCCCCAGCGGGAGAAGTTCCAGTTCGCGTTGACGTCGAAGGTGAGCACGGAGTCCGTCAACTGGCCCGCGGGCACCTCGCCCTGCCCCGCCTCCTCGCGCATGGAGTCCACGAAGAGGGTGCTGATGAAGACGCCGCCGAGCCGGCCCTCCACGCCCGCCGAGGCGAAGAGCTGGTGCCGGGGCACGTAGGGCAGCTCGTCACCGGCGCGCACGTTGCCGAACTGCGGGTCCGCCGACTGGAAGTCCTCCAGCAGCTCCGTCTTCGTCAGGGTGTAGGACAGCGAGATGGGGAACGTCAGGCCCCCGCCGGGGCGGAAGGTCTTCTCCGCGAAGGCCTCCAGTCCGTAGATGTGGGCCTCTCCGGCGTCCGTCTGCCGGTCCAGGTTCTCGTCCAGGCACCCGCTGGAGAAGGTGCAGATGTCGGTGAGGTTCGAGTAGTCGTTGAAGAAGCCCACCACCTCGAAGCGCTCGCCCCGGCGCGTCCAGCGGACGCCGGCCTCGGAGTTGATGCTCTTCTCCGGGAGCACCACGTCGGGCTGCCCCGGCGCCGGCGGCGAGAAGCCGCGGTACACGCCCGCGAAGAGGCCGATTTCGCGCGTCACCCCGCCAAAGAGGCCCACGCCCGGCATCAGCGCCTCCACCGCGCCCGAGGAGCTCTCACCCGTCAGCCGGTCCACGGAGCGCGAGCGGATGAGCTCCAACCGGACGCCCGGGGTCAGCACCAGCGGCCCCCAGGTGATGGCGTCCGTCACGTGCAGCGCCAGGGCGTGGGTGGAGTCCTTGTTGTTGGCGGTGGTGGACGTGGGCTCTCCGGCGAAGACCAGCTCGCCGCCCTGCATGAGGTACGCGTCCTCGGTGTGGAGCCGGGCGATGCTGTCGAAGTGGTAGCGCACCCCGGCCTCGAGGCTGTGGCGCAGCGGGCCCGTCTCGGCGCTCCACCGTGCCACGCTCTGGAGACCCTGCGAGACGAAGGTGCGGTCATTGGGACCGATGAGCAGCGCCTCCTGCGACGACGAGCTGTCCAGCTCCCCCGTGAGCACGCCGTAGTAGATGGCGTTACGCGCGCTCGTCGGGTCCGCGAGCACGTCCGAGATGGAGGTGCCGCGGAACCGGTTCACCTTGCGCCAGACGCGGGCGAAGTCATGGCGGTAGGCCGTGGTCGTCACCGCCAGGGAGCCGGCCTCCAGCAGGTGGCTGAGGACCACCTGGGTGCGCTGGTTCTCCATCCGGTCCATGCGGCTCGAGACGTAGCGGCGCAGCGGGTTGGCGCGGAAGTCCTCGTCGCTCAGGCCCAGGTACGTCTCGTTGGAAATCTCGTCGGAGTAGCCCAGCTTGAGCTGGAGGCTCTGCCGCGCCGGCCCCTCGGGGACGAGCCGGTAGCGGCCCTTCGCCATCCACTCGTTCCGGCGGAACCCGGTGTGGCCGCCACCGTCCAGTTCCTTGAAGCCGCTGCTGCGCAGGTGGACTCCCTCCACCAGGAACCCCGCGCGCTCGGTGCTCGCGCCGAACACGCCGTGGGCCTTGCCGTACAGGTAGTTGCCGCCGGCCACGTCCAGCCAGCCGGACTCGGCCGCGGGGATGTCGCGGGTGATGAACTCCACCGAGCCGCCCACCGTCTGCGGGCCGTGCTGGATGGCGGAGGGGCCCTTCAGGACGCGCACGGACTGCATGCGCGTGACGAGCGGGAAGTAGTAGGCCGCCGGCGCGGAGTACGGCGCGGGGCCGAAGAGGACGCCGTCCTCCAGCAGGGTGACCTTCTTGCTGCGGTCCGGGTTGACGCCGCGCAGGCCCACGTTCGGCCGGAGCCCGTACCCATCCTCGCCTCGCGCGTACACGCCGGGCACGGACTGCAGGACGGTGGCCGGATCATCCTGCTCGAAGCGCTCGAGCTGGGCCGGCTTCATGACGTGGATGGAGCCGCTGGTGCGCGTCTCGGACGTGCCCACCACCACGCTCTCGAACTTCTTCTGTCCGGCCTCGGCGGCCACGGGGGGCACGGCCTCGGACGGAGGCGTGAGGTCCCCGGCCACGGGCGCATCGGACGGCGGGGCCGCGGGAGCCGTTTCCCCGGCCACCGGCGCCTCGGCTCCAGGGCTCGGGGGCGTTGCGTCCTCGGCCACGGGAGCCTGGGGCGCCGCCGGAGCCTCGGACGTCGCCGGAGCCTCGGACGCCGGGGTCTCCGGCGTGGGCGCCGGGACGCCCGTGTCCACCGTGCCCTGGGGCTCGGGGGGCACCGACTGCGCCACCGCCGCCGATGACCCGAACACGCACAGGAGCGCCGGAACCGTCCACGCCCGCGCCCGCTTCACCCTCTCCATGAACAATGCCATCTGAGGCGTACCGCCCTTGTCTCGTCGCTGATGTCGATTCCTGATGCGTACCACTCCAGACCCAGGAAGCCGGGGTGGCGGCCCGCTCGCGGACCACCCTCCCCGGCCCTGGCGCCCGGTCCTGCTGATGGCGCGGATTGCTACAGCTTGTCGATGGCGCCCGTTACCACGATCTTGCCGTTGGACTGGACCGCGATGCCGCGGAGGGTCTCCTCCGTCTTCGCGGCAACCACGTTGAGCTTCACGATGCCGCCCGTGCCGAAGGTGGTGTCCAGCGTGCCGTCCGTGTTGAAGCGCGCCACCACCATGCGGTTGTCACCCCCCTCGGTGACGAAGCCCGCGCCATACACCTTGTTGGCGGAGTCGAAGGCAACGGCCCAGAAGCGGTCATTCTCCGTCTCGGAGATGGGCGTGGCCCTGGCGACCTCCTGGGCGGAGTTCGTCCCCACCGGGAGGATGGCGATGACGGCGTCGTCGTCCTGGCTGCCGCCCGCGCGGTAGCCTGACGCGGCGACCCAGTTGCCGTCGGCGGAGGCCGCCACGCCGAAGAACGCCTGCTCCGGGCGCTCGAAGTCGTAGAGCTTGTAGCCGTCCGCCGAGAAGTTCGTGTTCCGCGCGCCGCCCTTGTCGAGCATCAGCACCATGGCGGAGATCTTCTGCGCGGCCGGGGTCGCGCTGCCCACCATGCACACGCCGTCATCCTTCAGGACCGCCAGGTGGCGGCCGCGGTCATTGTCGCCCGCCACGTCGACCAGGGCCACACCCGCCGAGCCCCACGTGGTGTCGCGCTCGCCCGAGGGGAAGTAGCGGAAGGAGACCAGGTCCACCGTGCCCGTGGACGCGGTACGGCCGTAGCCGGTGGTGACGTAGCTGCCGTCGGCCTGGACGCCCACGGCGTAGGCCTCGACCATGCCCCACTCCGGGTTGGACGGGCTCTGGGCCATGAACGGCGCCGAGCTCACCACGCCCTTCCAGCCGAACGTCTCGTCCGCCTTGCCGTCGTCATTCAGCCGCTGCAGCACGATGCGGTTGGCCGTCTGCGCCCCCACGCCCGTGGGCTGGGACATGTACCCGGACGCGACAATCTTCCCGTCGCGGTCGACGATGCCGTGCCGCGGGTTGTCACCCAGGTTGCCGATGTTGAGGGTGACCATGCCGCCGGTGTCGAACGCGGTGTCCGGGCTGCCGTTCGCCGTCAGCCGGGCGACGACCCGGTCGGCGTCGACGCGGTCGCCGTCGCCGCGCTTGGAGCCGAACAGGACGATGCGGTCCGAGGAGTCCACCGTCAGGCCCCAGACGGAGTCACGCGTACCGCCAGCCGCCTTGCTCCAGTCCAGGCGGGTGATGCCGCTGGCGCCGAACGACGTGTCCAGCGTGCCGTCCGTGTTGAAGCGCACCACCGCGATGTCGCTGTCCACCACCGTCCCGGCATCCGTGCCGGCATCCGTCCCCGCGTCCTCCTCCGGCTGCGTGCCGGCGTCGGGCACCGGCGTCTCGTCGTCGTCGCCACAGGCAGGCAGGCACGCGAGCGCCAGCGCGAGGACCGCCGCGCGCGCCAGAAAACCGCCGTGCTCCCAGGTGTTCCGCATGTTGTCTCTCCCCTCCGGGGGTATCTCGGGCAAACCTGCAAACGATAATCGTTCTCAGAATCGCGCGGTGAGCCTCGTAGAACGGTTCGCGTGTAGGTGTCAAGCTGCTGCGGGAATGAAACGGGTCCCGGAGGTGTGGGATTTTGAGGTTGATTGTCATTACCAACGGCGCCGTGATAGCGAGGGCCCCATGAACACCGAGTCACCACGTCCCGCCACCATGCGCCGGGGGAGCGCGCTCGCGCTCGTCGTCCCCGCCCTCCTGTGCCTCACGGCGTGCAAGGGAGAGGGAAGCAAGCCGGATGCGGGGACCGGTGGCCCGGACACGTCGGCGTCGCGCCAGGCGCTGCTGGTGGCCACCAGCGCCTGCGTGCAGCAGACGGCCCGTGAGTTCCTCACCTCGGCCACGGCGCTGGAGACGGCGGTGGCGGCCTGGGCGGCCCAGCCGGACGCCACCACGCGCGACGCCGCGCGCGCGGCCTTCCACGACGCCATGGACCGGTGGCAGGTCGCGGAGGTCATGCAGCTTGGACCGGCGGCGCCCCGGAGCCTCCCCGGCGGCGCGGAGATTCGCGACAACATCTACTCCTGGCCGCTGGTCAGCCGCTGCGCCATCGAGGAGCAGATCGTCAGCAAGGGCTACGAGTCGTCCAGCTTCCCCACCACGCTGGTGAGCCGCCGCGGCCTGTACGCGCTGGAGTACCTCCTGTTCCACGAGGGCTCGGACACCGCCTGCCAGTCGACCTCTCCCATCGTGTCGCAGGGCACGTGGGCGGCCCTGTCGCAGGAGGAGCGGGAGGCGCGCAAGCGGGCCTATGCCGCGGTGGTGGCCACGGACGTGCGCAGCCGCGCGGCCCAACTGATGGACGCGTGGGACCCGGACAAGGGCGGTTTCTCCCGTACCCTGGAGACGGCCGGCTCCGGCAACGCCGTCTACCCGACGAGCCAGGTGGCGCTGAACTCCGTCAGCGACGCGCTCTTCTATCTGGAGCGCGAGGTCAAGGACATGAAGCTGGCGCGGCCGCTGGGGCTCCGGGACTGCTCCACCGCGACGTGCCCGGAGTACCTGGAGTCGCCCTTCGCCAGGCGCGCGAAGGCGAACGTGCGCGCCAACCTGGTGGGCTTCCGGCGCATCGCCCAGGGGTGCGGCGCGGGCTTCGACGGCGTGGGGTTCGACGACCTGCTGGAGGCCTCCGGCGCCAAGACCATCGCCGCGAAGCTCCGCGAGAAGATGGTGGCGGCCGAGGCCGGCATCGAGGCCGTGCCCGGCGCGGACCTGGAGGCGCCGCTCGCCCAGAACAAGGAGTCGGTGCGCGCGCTCTACGAGGCGGTCAAGGGCGTGACGGACGTGCTCAAGACGGAGCTCGTCACCGTGCTGGACCTGGAGCTGCCCCAGTCCGTCGAGGGAGACAATGACTGAGCAGCCGTCGGTGGCCGCGCGCCTCTGGAAGGTCCTGCTCGCGCCCCGGGACATCGCCGCGCTGGTGGCGTTCCGGGTGGCGCTCGGGTTGCTGGTCACCGTGTCGGCGATCCGCTTCCTCGCCTACGGGTGGGTGGACACGCTGTTCACCCAGCCCCGGTTCCACTTCACCTACTGGGGTTTCGGCTGGGTGCCCGCGCTGCCGGCGCCGTGGATTCACGCCGTCTTCGCGCTGCTCGCGGTGCTGGGGCTGTGCGTGGCGGCCGGCCTGTTCTACCGCGTGGCGGTGGCGCTCCTCTTCGTCGCCTTCACCTACGTCCAGCTCGTGGACGTGAGCAACTACCTCAACCACTACTACCTGGTGAGCCTGCTGCTCCTGCTGCTCAACTTCATCCCCACGCACCGGGCCTTCTCCGTGGACGCGTGGCGCAAGCCGGAGCTGCGCTCGGACTGGCTGCCGGCGTGGTGCACGTACCTGCTGCGCTTCCAGGTCGGCGTGGTCTACTTCTTCGCGGGGATGGCCAAGCTCACCACGGACTGGCTCATCCACGCGCAGCCGCTCAACATCTGGCTGGCGGCCCGCACGAGCCTTCCCGTGGTGGGCCCGCTGATGGAGCAGCGCTGGGTGGCGTACGGCGCGGCCTGGGCGGGCTTCCTCTTCGACACCACCATCGTCGCCTTCCTCCTCTCGCGGCGGCTCCGCCCGTTCGCGTACGTGGTGGTGCTGGGGTTCCACGCGGCCACCTCCGCGCTGTTCCCCATCGGGATGTTCCCCGTCATCATGGTCACCGCGGCGCTGGCCTTCTTCGAGTCCTCGTGGCCCCGGCGGGTCGCGGGCCGCGTGCGGGCACTCCTCTCGAAGCGCCCCGTCCTTCCGGAGCCGGCCCTGGCGCCCGTCGCCGCGAGCGTGAGCGCCCCCGGCCGGAAGGCCTGGCTCGCCCTGGGCATGGCGGCGGCCTACGCCGTGCTCCAGGTCGGCTTCCCGCTCCGGACGCACCTCTATGGGGGCAACGTCCTCTGGCACGAGCAGGGAATGCGCTTCTCGTGGCGGGTGATGGCGCGCGAGAAGAACGGCAGCGTGACGTTCATGGTCCGCGACCCGGCCACCGGCCGGGAGTGGCACGTGTCTCCCAGCCAGTACCTCACCCGGCTCCAGGAGCGGGAGATGTCCGTGCAGCCGGACCTCATCCTCCAGCTCGCGCGGCGCATCGCGCGTGACTTCGAGGCGAAGGGCCTTGGCCCGGTGGAGGTCCGCGCCGAGGCGCGCGTGTCGCTGAACGGGCGCCCGGCGGAGCTGCTGCTGGACCCGACGGTGGACCTCGCGCGCGAGATGGACGGGCTCGCCGCGAAGCCGTGGATCCGCCCCGCACCGGAGTCGCCGCCCATCCGCCTGCGCCCCACCCTGCACGCCGCGCGGCGCTGAGCACGCCGCCGCTCGCTCCCTCGCCCTCTCTGCCAGCGAGCCCCGCCTCCACGGGGCCCGGTCGCGGTATGCCCGCTTTCGTTGACGCTCCTTCCCCCCTGTTTACGTTTTGGGAGCCCCTGAACGGGGGAAAGGAACGAGACGACCATGGCTTACAGCGGCACCCACACCCCTTCCCGGAACGGCGGCCAGCCACGGCTGAGCGGCGGCGGTGGGTGGCACCGTCTGGGCAACGCGCTCAAGACGACGGTGCTGCTCGCGGGGCTGACGGCGCTCGTGCTGGCCATCGGCCAGCGGCTCGGCGGTCCGCAGGGCCTGATGTTCGCGGCCCTCTTCGCGGTGGTGATGAACTTCGGCTCCTACTGGTTCAGCGACAGGATTGCCCTGGCCATCCACGGCGCGCAGCCGCTGCCGTACGAGCAGGCCCCCTGGCTGCACCAGATGATTGAGCGGCTGGCGGCGCGGGCGGGCATGCCCAGGCCGAAGGTCTACATCCTGCCCACGCGCACGCCCAATGCGTTCGCCACGGGCCGCAATCCCAGCCACGCGGCGGTGGCGGTGACGGCGGGACTGATGGACATCCTCGACCGGCGCGAGCTGGAGGGGGTGCTGGCGCACGAGCTCGGCCACGTGCGCAACCGGGACACGCTCATCGGCACGGTGGCGGCCACGCTGGCGGGCATCATCAGCTACGCGGCGCAGATGCTGTTCTGGTTCGGTGGCTCCATGCTCAGCCGCGGTGATGATGAAGAGGGCGGCCTCGGGGACGCGCTCGCCAACCTGGGGCTGCTGCTGGTGGCGCCCATCGCCGCCACGCTCCTGCAGCTCGCGGTGAGCCGCTCGCGCGAGTACGGCGCGGACGCCACGGGCGCGGAGCTGTGCGGAGACCCGGACGCGCTGGCGGACGCGCTGCTGAAGCTGGAGCGCGGCGCGGAGCTGATGCCGTATGACAGGGCCCCCGCCACCTCGCACCTGTTCATCGTCAACCCGCTGCACCGCGGCGGGGTGATGGCGCTGTTCTCCACGCACCCGCCCATTCCGGAGCGCGTGCGCAGGCTGCGTGACATGGGCGCCCGGAGCACGGGCGGCACCCGCGCTCGCGGCTGGGAGTACGCGTACTGACGCGGTAGGGTCCGCGCCCCGCGCGCGATGATTCACTCAGAGAACGGACAGCCCAGGGGCATCCTCAATCTCAAGGCGGGTGAGCGGAAATTCGACCTCACCCGCCTCCTGCCGTCCGAGGACCTCGCGTTCTTCGTGTCGCACTACTGGATTGTCACGTGGGACCTCCGCGGCCAGGAGCCCTACGTGGCGGAGGTGCTCTCGCACCCCACGGTCCACCTCGCGATTGAGCAGGGCCGCACGGAAATCCACGGCGTGGTGAAGAAGAAGTTCACCCGGAAGATTGAGGGCCGGGGCCGGACGTTCGGCGTGAAGTTCCACCCCGGGGCCTTCTACCCGTTCGTGAACTTCCCCGTGTCGCGCCTCGCGGACAAGCGCGTGTCGCTGGAGTCGGCGCTGGGCCTGGATACCCGGGCGCTGGAGACGGCGGTGCTGGGCCACGAGGACGACCGCGCCTGCGCCGCGGAGGTGGAGCGCTTCCTGCGCACGCGCCTGCCCTCCCGGGACGACACCGTGGCCCGGGTCCGGAGCATCGTGGAGCGCATCATCGCGGACCCGGAGCTCATCAAGGTCGATGCGCTCGTCGACGAGTTCGGACTGAGCAAGCGGGCCCTGCAGCGGCTGTTCAGCCAGTACGTCGGCGTGGGCCCCAAGTGGGTCATCCAGCGCTTCCGTCTCCACGAGGCGGCCGAGCGCCTCGCGAAGCTCGACGGCGGCGAGCCGCCCCGGCTGGCGGACCTCGCGGCGTCACTCGGCTACTTCGACCAGGCGCACTTCATCAAGGACTTCAAGGCGCTCGTCGGCCTGTCTCCGGCCGACTACCTGCGGCGCCTGCGCGGCGCATAGGACTCACTCCGCCGCCCCGGCCTCCGGCGGCCCGAAGGCGGTGAACGGGTCCTCCAGCATCTCCCGCACCGTGCGGGCCAGCACACCGGCGTGGTACCCGTCGATGAAGCGGTGGTCGATGGACGCGTTGACGCTCATCACCTGCCCCACCACCACGCGCTCCTCCTCCACCACGGCCGCCTTCCGCACCGCGCCGGGCGCGAGGAACACGGGCACCCGCGTGAAGGGCACCAGCGGCAGGTACGCGGTGTCCAGCCCCAGTGCCCCCACGTCCGTGACCACCGCCGCGCCGAAGGCATCCCTCGGAAGGCCGAAGCGTCCCAGGTCCAGGTTGAGCGTCACCGCCAGGAACGACACCACCCGCGTGAAGAGGTGCAGCAGCGGCGACGGCACGCGCTCCACCAGGCGCCACCCGCGCTTCAGGCCCGCGTCCTCCCGCACCGCCGCGTCCACTTCCGCGGCCACCTCGCGCAGGCTCTTGCGGTCCGCGTCCGCCACCCGCACCGGCACCAGCCGTACGTCCCCGCCCTCCTGCCGCGTCACCAGCGCGGACACGGTGATGCGCTGGCGCAGGTAGATGCGGCTGAAGCGGAGCACGGCGTTGGCGTCCGGACAGCGGCGCAGCGCCTCCGCCAGGGCCTTGAGCACCAGGTGCGTCACCGTGAGCCGCACACCCGTGCGCGCCTGGAAGGCCTCCATGTAGGAAAGCGCCCGGTCCATGCGCACCGTGAGCGTGCCGTAGACGGTGGGGTCATACGCCGTCTCCCAGCTCCCGATGGCCAGCTTGCGGAAGCTCGAGATGTGCTGCTTGGGAATCAGCTCCAGGTGCGCCATCGAGCGCCTGCTCCTCGGGGGTGCGCGGGTGTGCCAGCATCGCGGCTCCCCGGGGGCCGTGGAAGGCCCCGCACGGGTGGAAGCCCTCCACGGAGGGAGACGATTTCCGGGGTGCATGGGACCCCCAGGCAGGGCATAGAGGCTTCAGGCGGGAGCCGTCCGGCAGTCGACCCTTGACGGGCCGGTGCCCGGCGATAGGCTGCCCCGCTTTTTGCATCTCCCCGTGGAGGTCGTTCCGTGCTGGTTGCACTCATCCTCGTATCGATCGGGTTTGCCGTGACACTCGGCATCCTGCTCTTTGGCGGCTCGAATCGGGCCGCGCTTCCGTCCTCCTCCTCCGCGCCCTCGTCGCGCAACGAGCTGGAGTCGGAGACCCAGCGCCGCGCGAAGGCGGAGGCGGAGGTCCAGCGGAAGCAGAAGGAGCTGGATGAGCAGCGTACGCAGCTTCAGGACGTGAAGGAGCAGCTCAAGCAGGCCAAGCGCAAGCTCTTCGAGCAGAAGGAGTCGGAGAAGGGCTCGCAGGACCTGGCCAAGGCCCGCGCCGAGGTGGAGCGCACCGCGTCCATCCAGCTCGAGCAGACCCGCGAGGAGCTGGCCAACGTCCTGACGGAGAACCAGCGCCTGAGGGCGGAGATGGAGTCGCGCGGCCGTCGCCCGCAGCCCGCCGCCGCTCCGGCCGCCGCCGCCCCCGTGGCGGCCGCGCCGCAGATCTCCGCCCCCGCCAAGGAGGGTGAGCCCGTGGTGGCCGCGGCGGTGCCGGTGGCGCCCGTGGCCGAGGCCGCGAAGGAGGACCGGGGCCAGCGCCGCTACCGCGAGCTGAACGACGCGGACCGCGAGAAGATGGAGCGCCTGGAGGCGCAGGCGAACAAGGAGCGCTCGCGCGCGGTGGAGCTGGAGAAGGAGCTGCGCCGGGTGAAGGGCCGCACGGAGACGCAGCAGCGCGTGTACGCCGCCGCGAAGAGCGACCTGGACCTGATGCGCGACAAGTACAAGGCGCTGGAGAAGCGCCTGAACCGGACGCTGCTGGAGCGCGACCTGCTGCGCCGGGCCATCAAGGACCTGGAGAAGAAGACGGGCATGCTGGCCGACCGCACGGAGCTGACGCCGGAGGAGATGGCCGCCAGCGACCAGCGCACCGAGGAGACCGCTCGCGTCCGCGCGGAGACCGAGGCCCAGGCCGCCGCTCAGCAGGCTCCCGCCGAGCCCACCCCGGCCGACAACGCCACCGCCGTGGCCAGCGACGAGCAGAAGCCCGCGCCCGTCTGACGTACTGACGGACGCCGTCGAGCCGAAGGGCTCGGTCTCCCGGGAGGACTCCCGCGGGGCCGGGCCCTTCGCCGTTTCCGGGCCCTCAGTCCTCCGCCGCGCAGCCCGTGTGTGGCGTGGGGCCCTGCGCCTTCGTCAGCCCGTCCTGGAGCTTCCGCAAGAGGCGCTTCAGCTCCGACACCTCGGCCTCCTCCAGATAGTGGTGCAGCTCCCCGTCCATCCACTGGAGCGCGCCGCGCATCAGCTGCAGCTCGGCCCTGCCCTTCTCGGACAGCTCCAGCTTCACGCACCGGCGGTTCTCCCCCGCGCAGCGCATCACCAGCCCGTCGTCCTCCAGGCGGTCCACCAGCCGGCTCACCGCGGGCGCGTCCACCGACAGCCGGTCCGCGATGGCCACCTGGCTGACGGCCCCATCGGCGATGACCTTCAGCACCAGCAGTTGCATGAAGGGCCTGCCCGTCTGCTCCCCGAGCCTCTCCGTCAGGCGGCGGCGCAGGGTGCGACGCAGGGATGCGACTTGCTCGGCGAGCGTCATTTCCGTCCAGAAGAATGGTTGCGAACTACAACCGTTGTCAATTACATCGGTGCCGCGCAGGGCGTCATTGCGGGGGGAAACCGGGCAGCTCGGGTCGTCACCTCTTTCCTTCACTCGCGTCTGACGTATGGCAACTCCTTCCGTCCTCCTCCTGGCACTTGCCGTCGGCGCGGTCCAATCCGACCCGGCCACTCCCCTCCCCGCCTCCACCCAGCCGAAGGTGGAGGACGCGATGCTCACGCCCGTCCCGCCCGCCCCCCGGCTGGTGAAGACGTGGGACGAGGCGCTCACCCTGCTCCGCGAGCGGTCCACGGACCTGCGGAGCGCGGAGGCCGGGGTGGAGCGCGCCGGCGGCCGGTCGCGTCAGGCCCTGTCGGTGCTGCTGCCCAACGCGCGCGCGCAGGCGAGCGTCGTCCACGACGTGCTCAACCCGGACGTCCCGTCGGGGGTGAACCCCGCCATCGTCGGGAGCGGACGCACCGCCACCACGCCGCTGGGCAGCGTCACCGCGACGCTCACCCAGGCCGTGGTGGACGTCAGCGCGTGGCGCGGGCTGTCGTCGGCCAGGGCCGCCGAGACGGGCGCCGTGGCGAACCTCCAGGACGCGCGGCGCCGCCTCACGCTGGGGCTGGCGCAGGTGCTGGTGGCGACGGTGGCCGCCGAGCGCGCCGCCGAAATCAACCGCGTGAATCTGCAGCGGGCGCTGGAGCGCGCCGCCCTCACCCAGCGCTCGTTCGAGCTGGGCGCCGGCAACCAGCTGGACGTGGTGCGGGTGAACCAGGACGTGGCGGTGGCGCGGGGCGCGCTCGTCGCCGGTGACGAGCAGTTGCGGCAGGCCCGCGAGGCCCTGGGCTTCGCGCTGGGCTTCGGCCAGCCCCTCGGCGTGGACCCCTCCTTCAACCTCCAGGGACTGGTGGACCAGACGCGGAAGGACTGCGCCCCGCTGGAGGGCCTGGACACGCGTCCGGACCTGGTGGCGGCGCGGGCCCAGGTGGAGTCCGCGCGCGACAGCCGGCGCCAGGCGTCCGCGGGCTACCTGCCCACGCTGGGCGTCTCCAGCACGCTGTACGGCCTCACCACGGCCCCGGGCTTCGGCCGGTTCGCCACCTGGAACGTCGCCGCCGTGCTGTCCGTCCCCCTCTGGGAGGGCGGTGGCCGGGGCGGGCTGGTGCGCGAGCGCGCGGGCGTGGAGGCCCAGGCGGAAGCGGCCCTGGAGAGCGCCCGCCGCGACGTGGAAATCGAGGTGGCCCGGGCCCGGCGCGGGGTGGAGGTCGCCGAGTCGCTGGTGAAGACGGCCATCGAGTCCCGCGACCTCGCGGAGCGGACCGACCGGCTCACCCGCCGTTCCTTTGAAGTGGGCCGCGGCAGCAGCCTGGAGCTGGTGCAGAGCGGAGCGGCCCTGCGCCAGGCGGAGCTGACGCTGGTGCTGCGTGAATTCGAGCTCGTCCAGGCGCGCCTGGACGCATTCCTGACGGAGGCCCGGTGCGACTGGTGAGACGGGTGCGCCCCCTGGAGGCGCTGAAGAAGACGGTGTGGGGTGCCACCCTGCTGGTGGCGGTGGCGGGTTGCTCGGGCGGCAAGGCGGCCCCGGCCGCGCCTCCGCCTCGTGAGATTGAGACGGTGACGCTCGAGCCGAAGCAGGTGCGGGACACCGGCGAGTACCTGGGCGCGCTGACGTCACGGCAGAACGTCACCGTGCTGCCGCAGGTGGGGGGCTACGTGCGCCGCATCCACGTGCGCCCCGGCCAGCAGGTGGCGGAGGGCGCGCCGCTGGTGGAGGTGGACGCGCGCGAGGAGACGGCCGCGCTCGACAGCGCCCAGGCCCAGCTCAGCTCCGCCCAGGTGAACCTGGAGCTGGCGCGCCGCACCCTGGCCCGCACGGAGGCGCTCAACAAGGAGGGCCTGGCGAGCGCGCAGGAGCTGGAGGGCGCCCGCGCCCAGGTGGAGGCCGCCGAGGCCGCCTCGCGCTCCTCGGCCGCGCAGGTGACGCAGCGCCAGGTGCAGCTCCAGTTCAACGTGGTGCGCGCCCCGTTCGCCGGCACCGTCGGTGACGTGCTGGTGCGCCTGGGCGACTTCGTCAGCGCCACCACGCCGCTCACCAGCATCGCCCAGGCGGACGTGCTCGAGGTGAGCGTGGCGGTGCCGTCGCCGCGCGCCCGCTCGCTGAAGCCCGACACGGCGCTGGAAATCCTGGACGCGCAGGGGAAGGTGCTGCTCACCAGCACCGTCTTCTTCGTCGCGCCGCAGGCCGACCCGCGCACCCAGCTGGTGGAGGTGAAGGCCGCGTTCCGCAACACCGTGGGCCTGCGTCCCAGCGAGCTGGTGCGCGCGCGCCTCGTCTACTCCGTCCGTGACGCCCTGCAGATTCCGGCGCTCGCGGTGGTGCGGCAGAGCGGCCAGCCCTTCGCCCTGGTGGTGCGGGAGAAGGAAGGCAAGACGGTGGTGGAGCGCCGTCCCATCACCCTCGGCGCGCTGGGGGAGATGGCCTATGTCGTGGAGAAGGGCCTCCAGCCGGGAGACCTCGTGGCCGTGTCCTCCATGCAGGCGCTGCGCGACGGGATGCCCGTGAAGCTCAAGGCCGCGAAGGGCTCCGGTGGCGGTGTCCTGGGAAGCGCGCCGCCCCCGGGCGTCGCGGGAGGCGGTCCCGCCGGCAGCCGCTGAGCGAGGGGACTTACGCACCATGTTCGTCGACTTCTTCATCCGCAGGCCCGTCTTCGCCATCGTCTGCTCCATCCTGCTGACGCTGGTGGGGGCCATCGCCATCCCCACGCTGCCCATTGCCCAGTACCCGGACCTGGCGCCGCCGCAGGTGACGGTTACCAGCAACTACGTGGGCGCCAGCTCCGAGGTGGTGGAGAGCGCCGTCACCATTCCCCTGGAGCAGGAGCTGAACGGCGTGGAGGGGATGCGCTACATCACCTCCACCAGCAGCAACGACGGCACCAGTCAAATCACCATCACCTTCGAGTCCACGCGCGACATCGAGGTGGCCGCCGTCGACGTGCAGAACCGCGTCAGCCGCGCCGCCGCGCGCCTGCCCTCGCAGGTGAACCAGACGGGCATTGTCGTCAACAAGGCCTCCAACCAGATGCTGATGACGGTGGCGCTGTTCAGCCCGGACGAGCGCTACGACGCCAAGTTCCTCAGCAACTACGCCGACGTGAATCTGAAGGACGCCATCAAGCGCGTGCGCGGCGTGGGCGAGGTGCGCATCTTCGGCGAGCGCAAGTTCTCCATGCGCCTGTGGCTGGACCCCACGGAGCTGGCGCGCCGCAAGCTCACCCCGCAGGACGTGACGCGCGCGCTCCAGGAGCAGAACCTCCAGGTGGCCGCGGGCCAGGTGGGCCAGCCGCCCTCCGCGGAGGACCAGCCCTACCAGATTGCCGTGCGGGCGCGGGGCCGTCTCGTGGAGCCCGAGGAGTTCGGCGAAATCGTCCTCATGCGGCAGAACGACGGCAAGAGCGTGCGCGTGAAGGACGTGGGCCGCGTGGAGATGGGCGCGGAGAACTACGGCACGCTCCTGCGCTTTGGCGGCAAGCAGGCCGTGGGCCTCGCCATCTTCCAGCTCCCCACCGCCAACGCGCTGGACGTGCGTGACGGCGTCTACTCGGAGCTGGAGCGGCTGTCCAAGCTGTTCCCCCCGGGCATGGAGTTCCAGACGGGCGTGGACACCACGCTCGCGGTGCGCGCCTCCATCCAGGAGGTGATGCGGACGCTGGTGGAGGCGATTGCCCTCGTCATCCTCGTCATCTTCGTGTTCCTGCACGGCTGGCGCAGCGTGCTCATCACCGCCTTCACCCTCCCCGTCTCGCTGGTGGGCACCTTCGCCTTCGTCCAGTTGATGGGCTTCTCCATCAACACCCTCACGCTCTTCGGCCTCACGCTGGCCACGGGCCTGGTGGTGGACGACGCCATCGTCGTCATCGAGAACATCGAGCGGTTGATGGCGGAGCGGCACCTGTCCCCCGTGCAGGCCGCGCGCGAGGGCATGAAGGAGGTGGCCGGCGCCGTCATCGCCATCTCCATCGTGCTGGTGGCGGTGTTCGTCCCCGTGGCGCTCTTCCCCGGCACCACCGGCGCCATCTACCGGCAGTTCGCGCTGACCATCGCCGCGTCGGTGGCCCTGTCCACCTTCTGCGCCCTCACCCTCACGCCCGCCCTGAGCGCGCGGATGCTCAAGCACCACCAGGGCGAGAAGTGGGTCTTCTTCCGCCAGGTGGACCGGGTGCTCGACTGGACGAAGGCCACCTATGGCCGGGGGCTGCGCCGGCTCCTGAAGCACCCGGTCATCATCCTCGTGGCCTTCCTCGCGTGCATCGCCGGCACGGTGGCCCTCTTCCGGATGGCGCCCACGGGCTTCATCCCCGACGAGGACCAGGGCTACGTCATCATCTCCATCCAGGGCCCGGAGGGCATGTCGCTGGCCCAGACGGAGAAGGTGCTGGCCGAGGTGGAGGCGGTGCTGAAGGCCCAGCCGGAGGTGCGCGCCATGTTCGCCATCGGCGGGTTCTCCTTCCAGGGCACCGGCCCCAACATCGCCACCATCTTCACCCCCCTGAAGCACTGGGACGAGCGGCCGGGGAAGGAGCACTCCGTGGCCGCGCTGGTGGAGCGGCTGCGCGCGCCGCTGAGCCGCATCGGCGGGGCGCGCGTCATCCCCTTCCAGCCCCCGGCCATCCGCGGCGTGGGCAGCGTGGGCGGCTTCCAGTACATCGTCGAGGACATCGACGGCACCAGCTCGCTGGACCAGATCGCCACCGCCGTCCAGGCGCTGGTGGCCAAGGCCAACGAGGACGGCCAGCTTCGCGGCGTCTTCACCACCTTCAACGCGGACACGCCGCTGCTGGACGTGGAGGTGGACCGGCAGAAGGCCAAGGCGCTGGGCGTGCCGATCGAGCAGGTGTTCGGCACCATGCAGGTCTACATGGGCAGCCAGTACGTCAACGACTTCAACTACGCGAACCGCACCTACCGCGTCTACGTGCAGGCCGAGCAGCAGTTCCGCGACAGCCCGCAGGACATCGGCGCCTTCTACGTGCGCAGCGACAGCGGGGACATGATTCCGCTGGAGTCGCTGGTGAAGGTGGCGCCCACGGTGTCCGCCCAGGTCATCCGCCACTACAACCTCTTCCGGGCCGTGGAGCTCAACGGCCAGCCCGCGCCGGGCGTGTCCTCCGGCCAGGCCCTGGACAAGATGGAGGCCCTGGCCGCGCAGGTGCTGCCCCAGGGCATGAGCGCGGAGTGGACGGGCATCAGCCTGGAGCAGAAGCAGAGCGGCGGTCAGACGCTCATCATCTTCGGTCTGGGCCTGCTGTTCGTCTTCCTGGTGCTGGCGGCCCAGTACGAGAGCTTCACCCTGCCGTTCGTCATCATCCTCTCCGTGCCGCTGGCCATCATGGGCGCGCTGGGCCTGCAGCTCGCGCGCGGGTTCGCCAATGACGTGTTCTGCCAGGTGGGTCTCGTCATGCTGGTGGGCCTGGCCAGCAAGAACGCCATCCTCATCGTGGAGTTCGCCGAGCAGCTCCGGGAGAGCGGCAAGAGCGCCGTCGACGCGGTGGTGGAGGCGGCCGAGGTGCGGCTGCGGCCCATCCTGATGACGTCGATTGCCTTCCTCCTGGGCGTGGTGCCGCTGATGACGGCCTCCGGCGCCGGCGCCGCCTCGCGCAACTCGCTGGGCACGGCCGTGTTCGGCGGAATGCTCGTGTCCACGGTGGTCAACTTCGTCTTCATCCCCGGCCTGTACGTGCTGATGCAGAAGCTGCGGGGCGAGGCGAAGCGCACCACGGGAGGGGACGAGGCCGTCCCGGCCGCCGCCCCCTCGCACTGAGAGGCGGAGTCACCGAGAGTGGGGCCGGGCCCCTGATGCAGGGGCCTGCCCCACGGCGCCGGTACGGCCGCTCGGCATTCCGGCCCCGAGCCAGGCGGGCGTGAATCCGGCTGGGCCGCGGAGGCCGCGGAGGTCCCTACCTTGAGAACGGCGGGTCGCGGTCTCCCCGCGGCCCGCCTGCTCATGGACCTGTACAGCGCCGCCAGGCGGATGGCCCGCCCCTTCCGGTTCTCCAACCCGGCCTCCCACCGGGAGGTCCCCCTGGCCGGCCGGGGGGTGATTGGCGACGGAGTCACCTGCGCCCTGGTCCGGCCCGACGGCATCATCGACTGGCTCTGCTTCCCCCGCTTCGACAGCCCGAGCGTCTTCGGGGGCATCCTCGATGACGAGAAGGGAGGCGTCACCGGCATCACGCCAGTCGTATGGCCGTTCGAGAGCCTGCAGCGCTACGACCCGGACACCAACGTCCTGGAGACCCTCTTCCGCTTCGAGCGCAAGGGAGTCATCCGCCTCATCGATTACATGCCGTGGACGAACGACCCGCGGTCCACCGTCCACGAGGTGCACCGGCGCATCGAGTGCCTCGAGGGCGCGGTGGAGCTGAACGTCGTCTTCGACCCGCGCTTCGGCTACGGCACCTCGGAGACACGGATTGACCGGGAGGAGCACGGACTGGTCGCGCGCGGCGCGCGGGGCGAGCGTCTGGTCGCCGTCCTGAGCGGGGAGGTGAACTGGCGCTCTTGCCGTGAGCTCCACGGGCAGCCATGCCGCGGCGATGCGGGCCTCCAGACGCGCATCCGGCTCGGCGCGGGCGAGCGGCGCTGGATGGTGCTCTCCTGGGACTCGGACCGGCCGGAGCACATCGCCGCCTACCGCCCTTTCGACCACCTCCGGGACACCCGCCAGGCCTGGCGGGAATGGTCTCAACACCTCCACTACGAGGGGCCCTGGCGGCACCACGTCCTCCGCTCCGCGCTGGTGCTGAAGCTGCTGATGTACGCCCCCACCGGCGCCATGGTGGCCGCGCCCACCACGTCGCTCCCCGAGTGGATGGGAGGCCCCCGCAACTGGGACTACCGCTACAGCTGGGTGCGTGACTCGGCGATGGCCGTGCGCGCCACCAACCTCATGGGCTTCCTGAGCGAGTCCCGCGAGTTCTTCTATTTCGTCCGCGACACCCTGCAGCGCGGCGGCCCGCTCCAGGTGATGTACACACTGGACGGCGGCCCCGTGCCCGCGGAGACGGAGCTGACACACCTCGCCGGCTTCCAGGGCTCGCGCCCGGTGCGGCTCGGGAACGGCGCGAGAGACCAGTTCCAGTTCGACACCGCGGGGGCGCTGCTCGACGCGGCGTACCTCTACGAGCGGTTCGGCGGCCGGCTGCCCCTGCGCACGTGGCGGCTGCTGCGCTCGGTCATCCAGACCACCGCGCGCCGATGGTGCGAGCCCGACCACGGCATCTGGGAGCCGCGCCGGGAGATGCGCCACAACGTCCACTCGAAGCTCATGAGCTGGCTGGCGCTGCGCCGGGGGCATCACCTGGCCCTGCTCTTCAGTGAGCACAAGCTGGCGCGGTCGTGCTCGGAGCTGGCGGACGTCATCCGCGCCGACATCCTCCGCAACGGCGTGGACCCGGCCCGGAAGCACTTCGTCGGCATCTATGGCGGAAACGAGCCGGACGCCGCGCTGCTGCTCCTGCCCATCGTCGGGTGCTTCCGCGCGAGCGAGCCGTTCATCCTGCGGACCATCGAATGGCTGCGCCACGAGCTCGGGGCGGGCCCGTTCCTCCGGCGCTACCGGATGGATGACGGTGTCGGCGGTCCCGAGGGTGGCTTCATCCTGTGCGGCTTCTGGCTGGCCGAGGCACTGGCGCTCGCCAACCGCATCGAGGAGGCCGAGGACGTCTTCGTCGCGCACGCCGAGGCGTCGAACCACCTGGGGCTGCTCGCGGAGGAAATCCACCCGCTGACCCGCGAGCAGCTGGGCAACTTCCCGCAGGCCTTCAGCCACCTCGGCCTCATCAGCGCCGCCGCGCGCATCGACCGCGCGCTCCGGATGCGCGACGAGGGCAAGACGGAGCCCCCGCACCTCCTCGAGCCGGAACCGCCGGCCATCGAGTAGCGCGAAAGAATTCGTGCGCCACCTGGCCGCGGCGCGTGTCTGGAGAGCGCCCCCCCTGCGGGGACGGGCCGCCGACTCGCGGGCATTCCGCCCACATTTCCCCCGGAGCTGACATGAAGCGACTTCTCGCCCTCTCGCTGTTCGCCTCGCTGGCCGTGGCCTGCGCGCCCGCCTCTCCCATGGAGACGGAGGAGGCCACCCCCCAGGACCAGTGGCAGCTCCTCACGCCGGTGGAGCTGGAGCTGACCAACACCCCCCCGGAGCTGGAGGCCGCCGCGGCGGCCTACCTGGACTCCTGCTGGTACTGCAGCTACGTCACGGTGCGGGCGTTCGACGTGCTCGCGCCTCAGACGGGCGCACTCCCCAACCAGGAGACGGCCGAGTACGCACTGCTCTTCTCGGACTTCGCGCAGAGCCCCTGGGGCTACGAGGGTGACCGCACCCGGACGCAGCTCGAGCAGGGGCTCGGCGCCGCGCTGACCACGGCCGCCGAGGACTTCGTGGCGACCGGCGAGGCCTATGACGGCGGATTCCACAGCTGGGAGTACATGTCCGCGCCCGACTACTGCGATTGGGGGCGGTTCTACACGCTCGTCTTCGAGCAGGGCCGCAAGGTGGTGACGGTCGAGATTGGCGGAGCGAACGAGTGTTAGCGGCCTCGCGCCCCTCCGCACGGGTGAGGAGGGGCGCCTCTCTTCGCGGTCTGGGGGAGCCGCTCAGAAACGGGTAGGACACCCTTCGCGGCGCAACGGCGCATTTCCCCGGCCCCGACGCCGGGGGGGACCTGGCGCGCAGCCCTTGCGCCCCGGCCCCCCTCCAACGCGCAGTCTTTGCCGTCCGCGCCGCCACCGGCGGGGGCTCATGAGGCGCCAGCCCCGGGGCGCATGACTTGCAATCGCGGGTGCGTCCCCATGAGCACGCACCTCCGACAGCTCCCCGCCTCCGCCCCACCCGACCTCGGCGCGCTCTTCCTCGGTCCCAAGGGAGAGAACGCGGACACCTTCGAGCGTCTGCTGCTGGAGGCCTTCCGAGACCACATCTTCTGGCGGCGCAACCTCCATCCCGAGGATGGCTTCCTGATTCAGGAGGCCGACAAACGCGCACCGGCCTACGAGGAGTCCACCTCGCTGCTGGCGCAGGAGCTGATGGGGCTGCTGAGCCAGCTCAAGGGCGGCGTGCCCGCCTTCAGCTCCCGCTACATCGGGCACATGTGCTCGGACCTCACGATGGCGAGCCTCATCGGCTACTTCGCCACGATGCTCTACAACCCCAACAACGTGTCGGCGGAGGCCTCCCCCGTCACGACGCGGCTGGAGCTGGAGGTGGCCGGGCAGCTCGCGCGGATGGTGGGCTACGCGCCGGAGCGGTACTGGGGGCACCTCACCTCGGGCGGCACGGTGGCCAACTTCGAGGCCCTGTGGGTCGCGCGCAACGTGAAGTACCTCCCGGTGTCGCTGCGGCACGCGGCGGAGGAGGCCGGCCTGCGCAAGCTGGAGGTGCGGCTGCCGGATGGCCGGGAGCGCCCCCTTCGCGAGCTGAGCCTGTGGCAGCTCCTCAACGTGCCCCCCGAGGCGGCGCTGGACGCGCTGGAGCGCTTCCGCTCGCAGGTGGGGGACTCGGGCCGCGCCATGGCGCTGGTGATGCGCCACTCGCTGGCGGGGCTGGGCTACCAGGAGTTCGGCCTGCGGCTGGCGTCCGAATTCCAGGACGCGCTCCCCCCGGGCATCGTGCTGGTGCCCTCCACGGCGCACTACTCGTGGGAGAAGACGTGCCGGGCGCTGGGCATCGGCTCACGGCAGCTCGTCCACGTGCCGGTGGACACGAACTTCCGCATGTCCCCCGCCGCGCTGGAGGACACGCTGCGCACGCTGGCGGTGCGCCAGCAGCCGGTCATCGCCTGCGTGGCCGTCATCGGCTCCACGGAGGAGAGCGCGGTGGACCGGCTGGACCAGATAGCGGACCTGAGGGAGCGGCTCGGGCGGGAGCTGGGCCTGGCGTTCCACCTGCACGCGGACGCGGCCTGGGGCGGCTACGCGGCCTCGATTACGCGGGGCGCGGGCGGCGAGCGCCGGACGTACGAGGAGACGCTCGCGGACTACACGCCGGAGGCCTGGCCCTCGGAGGGTGTCTACCGGGCGCTGTGCGCGCTGGAGCGCACCGACTCGGTGACCATCGACCCGCACAAGCTGGGCTACATGCCCTACCCGGCGGGCAGCATCTCGTTCCGGGACAAGCGGGTGCGCGACCTGGTGTCGGTGGAGGCGCCCTACCTCTTCCACGCGGGAGGCCACGAGAGCGCCTACCTGGGCCGCTCCATCTTCGAGGGCTCCAAGCCCGGCGCGGCCGCGGCCGCCGTGTGGATGAGCCACAAGGTGCTGCCGCTGGACGCCACCGGCTACGGGCGGCTGGTGGGCGAGACGGCCAAGGGCACCATGGCGCTCCACCGGCGCATCGCCAGCGGGGACTGGGCGCCCTTCAAGCCGGTGCTGCTCCCCCCCTCGGACCTGAACATCGTCTGCTTCGCGATGGGGCACCCGACGCTGGAGACGCTGGAGGAGACCAACGCCTTCGTGGACCGCATCTACCGGGCGCTGAGCGTGGGCCCGGACACGATGAAGCGCCCGGACTACTACGTGACGAAGACGGTGCTGCGCGCCGCCGAGTACGGGCGCGCGGCCCTGCCCATCGTGGACCGGCTGGGCTTCACCCCCGCGGACTACGACAGGGCCGGCGGGGTGGCCGTGCTGCGCTGCACGGTGATGGACCCGTTCCTCACCTCCCGCCGGCAGAAGGTGGACCACGTCCGCGGCTTCATCCAGACGCTGGGCGAGGTGATGCGGGCGCAGCTCGACGCCCGCGGGTGAGCCGGGGGAGAGGCGGGCTCCCTTGACTTTCTGGCGCATCCCCTTCCCTGCCTGGAGGGCATGGAGGCTCATCGCGACTTGCGCCCGGGCCCTGGTCCGCGTAGCGATGACCTCCCGTGAAGCTCTCCCTCGCCACCCGCATCTTCCTCGGCTACGCGGTGGTGCTCGTCACCTTCGGGCTGGTGTCCCTCTTCAGCGTGACGGAGCTGCACCGCAACCGGCTGGAGATACGCCTCGTCAGCCAGGGCTACCTCCAGCTCTCCCAGGACGCCGCCGAGCTGGAGACCTTCCACACCACCCAGGAGAAGGACACCGAGCGGCTCCTGGACGAGGGCAGCGTGGAGGCCCGCCGCGCCTTCATCCGGCTCGCGCGCCTCTACTTCCCGCCTCTCATGTCCCAACGCCTCACGGCCGCCCAGGGCAAGGCGCGCGAGGTGCTGGCCTTCGCCCCCGCCAGCGAGGCCCCCTTCATCCGCGGGCTGGAGAACCGCTTCGGGGAGATTCACGCGCGCTACCGTGACTACGGCCGCGCCGCGGAGCAGGTCTTCTCCGCCCTCTCCACCCCCACCCCGGACCGGGAGCAGGTGGCCCGCGCCAGCGCCGAGCTGCGCCAGCTGGAGACGTCCATCGGCCGCGAGATTCGAGTGCTCCGCGTCGCCCTGGCCAACCGCATCCGCGAGCGCGTGGACGACGCCGAGGAGCGTGAGCGCACCACCGGCGTCTTCATCATCGGCTTCTCCCTGGCCGCCATCGCCCTGGGGCTGGGCGCCACCGCGTGGTCCGCCCGCACGCTGCGCCCCATGCGCACCCTCATCGAGGGCGTGTCCCGCATCGGCCGGGGCGACTACAGCGCCCAGCTCGGCGTGCGCGGCGACGACGAGGTCGCCGTGCTGGCCCGCGAGTTCGACCAGATGGCCCGCTCGCTCCAGGCCCGCGAGGCCCAGCTCAAGGCCCAGGCCGAGGCCCTCATGCGCGCCGAGCAGCTCGCCGCCGTGGGCCGCATCTCCGCGCAAATCGTCCACGAGGTGCGCAACCCCCTGTCCTCCATCGGCCTCAACGTGGAGCTGCTCCAGGACGGGATGGAGCGCGCCTCCTTCCCCTCCGAGGAGGACGCGGACGAGGTGAAGGAGCTGCTGTCCGCCGTCACCCGGGAGGTGGACCGGCTGGCCGACGTCACCGAGCACTACCTGCGCATGGCCCGCCCGCCCCGGCCGGACCTGGACCCGCGCGACGTCACCGCCGTGCTGGACGGCGTGCTGGACTTCAGCCGCGAGGAGCTGGAGCGCGCGGGCATCGAGGTGGTCCGCGACTTCGCGAAGGACACGCCTCCGGTGCTCGCGGACGAGGGCCAGCTCCGCCAGGTGTTCCTCAACCTGCTGCGCAACAGCCGCGAGGCCATGCCCGGCGGCGGCCGCCTCACCGTGGCCACCCGCCCCCTGGAGCGTGAGGTGGAGGTCACCGTCGCGGACACAGGTCAGGGCATGTCGGAGGAGACCCGACGCCACCTCTTCGAGCCCTTCTTCACCACCAAGGAGGGGGGCACCGGCCTGGGGCTCGCGGTGAGCCAGCAGATCCTCCAGGCCCACGGGGGCTCGCTCTCCTGCCAGAGTATTCCCGGCCAGGGGACATCCTTCGTGTTAAGGCTTCCCCGCGCATGAGCTTCAATTCGTACCGGGACGTGCTGCCCTCGGGGCTGCGCGTCGTCACCGTCGAAACGCCCCACCTCCACACCGCCCTGCTCGCCATCTACGTGCGGACGGGCAGCCGTCACGAGACGGCCGCCAACAACGGCGTCAGCCACTTCCTGGAGCACCTCTTCTTCCGCGGCAGCGAGGGCTGGCCGGACACGGTGAAGATGAACGCGGCCGTGGAAGAGGTGGGTGGCAACCTCAACGGCGTCACCACCCGGGACCACGGCTACTACTACACGCCCATCCACCCCGCGCACCTGCGTGTGGGCATGGACATCCTCGGCGACATGCTCACCCGCCCCCGCCTCACCGACATGGAGGTGGAGCGGCAGATCATCCTCGAGGAGATGCTGGACGAGGTGGACGAGAAGGGCCGCGACATCGACCTGGACAACCTGTCCAGCCGGCTGCTCTTCCCCAACCACCCGCTGTCCCTGAAAATCGCCGGCACGCGCGAGTCCGTCTCCGCCCTCACCCACGCCCAGGTGCTGGAGCACTTCGCCCGGCACTACGTGGCGGGCAACCTCGTCGTCACCGCCGCCGGCCGCGTCAACCGCCAGGAGGTCCTGGAGATGGCCGAGCGCGCCTTCGCCCGCCTGCCACCCGGCCCGGGCAACAGCGAGACGCCGCCCACGCCCCCCGCGCCCGGCCCCCGGCTGCACTTCGTGGCCCACGACGAGTCGCAGACGGAGTTCCGCCTCAACTTCCGCACCGTGCCGGACCGGCACGAGGACCAGCCCGCCCTGCAAATCATCCGGCGCCTGCTGGATGACGGCCTGTCCTCGCGGCTGCCCTTCGAAATCGTGGAGAAGCGCGGGCTGGCCTACTCCGTCCACGCCTCGCTGGACACGTACCACGACGCGGGCCTGTTCGAGATTGAGGCCGCCAGCGCGCCGGAGAAGGCCGCGCAGGTGGTGGCCGAGGCCTTCCGCGTGCTCGGCGCGCTCTGCGACACCGAGGTGGGCGAGGAGGAGCTGTCCCGGGCCAAGCGCCGCCACCGCATGCTGCTGGAGTTCGCCCAGGACTCGCCGGGCGAGCTGGCCGGCTGGTTCGGCGTCAACGAGCTGTTCAACGCGCCCGAGTCCTTCAGCCACCGCGCGGACCTGGTGGACGCGCAGTCCGCCGCGCGCGTGCGCGAGGTGGCCCGGCGCTACCTCCACCGGGAGAACCTCACGGTGGTGGCGGTGGGCCAGCGCAAGGGTTTGAAGTCCCTGGAGCGCGTGGTGGCGGACGCCCCCGGGCTGCCCGCACCGGAGGCGCCCCCGCTGGCCGCCGTCAGCGGCCTCCGCGGATGATGATGGGGCCCGAGGGGCGCTTCTTGGGCTTCGGCAGCAGCGCGGTGAGCGCCTTCTGCGTCTGGAGGTACTCCGCGTTGCCCGGCTCCCGCTTCAGCGCCTCGTCGATGAGCTTCAG
Source organism: Myxococcus sp. RHSTA-1-4 (assembly GCF_020037125.1). Lineage (GTDB taxonomy): Bacteria > Myxococcota > Myxococcia > Myxococcales > Myxococcaceae > Myxococcus. The sequence continues at coordinate 206,105 of NZ_JAIQDG010000015.1, read as the reverse complement.
CCCCTGGGAGACCTTCGTCTGGAGCACCGAGTAGAGGCGGGCCAGCGTCGCCTTCTCCTCCAGGGTGGCCTCGCCCAGGGTGAGCAGCCGCTCCAGGGAGGCCTGCGCGTCCACCTTGCGCTCGGCGTTCAGGTGCAGGCGCCACATGCGTGAGTGGGCCGGGGCGAAGCGTGGCTCCGCGGTGAGGGCGAAGCGGTAGCTCTCCTCGGCGCCCCGGCGGTCGCCCTGCTCCTCCTGCACGCGCCCGCGCACGTACAGGGCCCGCGCCAGGCGCGGCCGGAGCTGGAGCGCCTTGTCCACCAGCGCCTGCGCGTCCGTGCGGCGGCCCTGCACCAGCACCGTCTCCGCCAGCCAGGCCAGGGCCTCGGCGTTGCGGGGCTCGGCCTCCACCAGCTTCTTCAGGGCCGCCTCGGCGTCCGCGGGGCGCCCCTGCGTCAGCAGCACCCGCGCGCGCAGGGTGACGACGTCCGTGCGCGCCGCGTCCGGCCCCTGCACCGCGCCCAGGTCGGCCTCCGCCATCTCCGGGAAGCCGCTGTTGAGGAAGTACCGCGCGCGCAACAGCCGCGCGGACGTCAGCCCCGCGTTCTGTTGCAGCAGCCGGTCCATCAGGTTGGCGGCCAGCAGCTCCTCGCCCTTGAGCAGGAGGACTTCCGCCTCCACCGCCTTGGCCTCAGGGTCGTCCGGGCTCTCCCGGAGGATGGCCTCCAGCGTCTTGAAGGCGGCATCAATCTGCCCCTCGCGGGCCTGGATGCGGGCCAGCTTGAGCACGTCCGCGTCCGGCAGGTTGCCCGCGTCGCGCAGGCGGATGAGGGTGCTGAGGGCGTCCTGGGTGTGGCCGTCCTGGAGGTACAGCTCGGCGAGCTGCCGCTGGATGGACGGGTCCTCCCCCACGAGGGACCTGGCCTGCTTCAGCGCGAGAATCGCCGCGCCTTCATTGCCGGCGAGCCGGTGGGCCTCGGCCATGAGCAGCAGGGGCTCCGCGCTCTCCGGAGCGGCGGTGGCGGCCTTGCGGAGCGCGGCGAGCGCGGGGCCGGGTTCTCCCTTCGCAATGAAGGCACGGCCCTCGGCCAGGGCGGCCTGGGCCTGCTGTGCACGGTTCTGGACCGCGGCCACTTCCGGCTCCTTGCAAGCAAGCGGGAGGAGGAGCGCCAGGGTCCAGGGACGGATCGAAAATCGCCAGGGCATCGCTGAGCGGCAGGGTACTGGATGTTATCCTCCCCCGTCGATGGACCCATTCGTGCGGCGCCTCGTGGAGAGGCTCCATGACCCCAGCAAGCCCCTGTCGCGGAACCGGCACTTCCACACGTTCGACACCCCCGAGGGGCGGATGGCGCTGAAGGTGTTCCGGCGGCTGCGCAGCCTGCGCAACGACATCCTCGCCTGTCAGGCGGAGGGCCGCCGTGCGCGAATCTCCCGGCACGTCAATCCTGCGGGTGAGTACCGCATCGAGCTGCACATGGAGCGCGTGTCCGGCCGCCGCGTGTCCATGCTCCAGACGGCCGAGTTCGAGCTGCTCACCGCCCTGCCCGGCGTCCGCGACGCGCTGGAAGTCCTGGACGTGGCGGCGTAGGGCCTACACCTCGGCACCCTACGGCGCAGTTGGCCCGGGGCGCGAGGCGGCTCCTCGCACCGTACCGGGCCCCGGCTCCGCGACTACTCGCAGCGCCCCTCTGTCCCGTCGGCCGTGGGCGCGTGCCGGCAGGCATGCAGCGCGGGCGGCACGTCCAGCGAGTAGATGAGCTGGACCACGTCCTGGCTGCTCTGGACGTTGACGCTCTGGGCCTGCGGCGCTCCGGGGTCGAACGAGTCGAGGCTGTAGCGAATCTGCCCCGCCGCGTTGATGCTGACCTTGGGGGTCGGCTCGGCCGGAGGTGTAATCACGTTGCGCGCCATCGACCGGACGTAGGTGCCGTTCGCCTGACGGAACGAGTCCGCGCAGTCGGCGGCGCCGGTGAGGATGTTGGCCTGGTAGATGCGCGCCTGGCTGGTGCCGCCCACCGAGCACGCCGAGTTCTGGTTGGGCATGAACTCCAGCGAGTTCCACAGCACGCAGCTCGCGAGCACGCCCGAGCCGCTCGCGGTGCGCTCGGCCAGCGTCCCATACCGCAGCCGCCAGCCCTCGGAGTTGGGCGGGGCCGTGGCACCGCTCGTCACGTCCACCAGCCGCGCCTCGCGGATCCGGTTCTGGTCGAAGGCCGCCGCGCTGTCGTCATCGGTGAACTCGCGCAGGAGGGTGCCGCCGTCGGCCTGCGTCACCGACTTCCCGTAGGACCAGAAGCCGTAATACTGGTTCGCGCCCACCCCCGCGGGGTCGACGGGCTCGACGGTGGCCGTGTTGAAGACGCCGCCGCCTTCCGACGCCAGGTCCTGGGTGCAGCTGTAGCCTCCATCCACGCTGCCGCACGTCACGCTCTTGTTCTTGAGCACGCGCGGCGTGGTGGTGGAGATGCCGGCGCAGCCGGAGACCTTGTCCACCTGGGTGCCGGTGAAGGAGCCGCAGGTGGCGCTCGTCCCGAGCTCCGTCGTCTCGGTCACCTGGGTCAGCTTGCCACCGGCCAGGGTGGTGGTGGTGCTGTAGGACTGGCCGCCCGTGTCCACCGTGAGCGTGCTGCTCCACGTGCACGAGTACTTGCCGCAGGCATACGGGTTGTCCACCTTGCACTCGCCGGCGGACGGGTCGCGGACGTTGTAGCGGTCGCCGCTGCCGAGGAACGTGCGGAGCTGGCCCGAGCTCGGGTCGATGGAGTTGGAGGGCAGGAAGAAGAACGGGTTGCGCTCGCGCAGGTCGAGGTCGGCGCTGCCGCCCTGCTCGAAGCTGCGCGCCATGCGCCAGTTGTCCACCATCCCGTCACCGTTCGCGTCGATGCCCGGCTCATGGAAGCGCATCACGTGCACCTGCCCGCCCGTGTCCGCGATGATGGCCGTGTCGAAGAAGCCGTCCTGGCCCTGCCCGCCGGAGCCATAGTCGATGAGGCCGATGGGCGCGGCGATGGGGAACTTGAGATTCGGGCTGTCCCCGGCCGCCCCGTCGTACTGACGCTTGAAGATCAGCTGTCCCGACCAGGCGTCGAGCACGTACACGCCCCGGCCCTTGTTGAGGTTCGGGTCGTAGCCGCCCTGGAGGAACACCGACCAGCGCTCCTCGGTGGGAATGGCCTGGGGCAGCGGAGGAATGACGCGGGGGATGCCGCCATTCTCCTTCTTGAGCAGCACCGGCCCGATGGGCGGAGCCTTCGGGCTCAGGCTCATCCACGTCTCGCCCATCTCCCGGGCCTCGGGCGAGCAGGGCTGCGGGAAGAGCCAGCGGAACTTCGGGTCCCTCGGGCTCGTCACGTCCAGCGCGAAGTAGTGGTTGCCGCCGCGGCGCTCGCTGAAGACGGCCAGCGTGTGGAACTCCTCCGCGTCCTTCTTGCTCGGGTTGACGGAGGAGTCGGCCCAGATGTCGCGGACCATGATGTCGCCGTCCACGAAGTAGTGGTGGCGGCCCTCGATGTTCAGCCGGAACTTCAGCTTCGGCAGCAGGTCCGGCGGGATGAAGGCCCACAGCTCCTCGCCGGTGCCCACGTCGTGCGTCTCCGGGAAGCGCTGCGCGTTCGTCGGAGCCGGCACCGACGCCAGCGGGCTTCCCGCCTGGAATGCGTGCACCATGCCGTCATTGGCGCCCACCAGGACGATGCGCTCGCGAGACAGGCCGTCCCGCCGGTACTTCTCATACGCGTCGATGGCCGTGCCGCCGCTGATGGGGTAGCTGACCAGCGGCGTGGCGCCCACCGGAAGCTGCGTGGCGTAGAGCGTATTCACGCACTGGGTGTGCAGCCCCAGGTCGCAGAGGAACGGCTCCACCGGGTTCGACACCACCGCCGGCGAGGAGTGGAAGATGTCGCCGAGCAGCCACTCCCGGTCATCGTTCCGGCTCAGGTCTCCGTCCTCGTCCAGCACGTCCTTGCCGCGGATGTACCGGATGACGTACCGCCCGCAGTCGCGCTTGGAGAGGGAGGACAGTGCCATGGCCTGCTGCAGCATCCCGCAGACGGGAGAGCCGTCCAGCGCGAGGTAGGGCAGCAGCCGGTCGACGTTGGCCTCCGAGAACTCGATGCGCGCGTCGCCGTGGTCGAGCCGGTTGTCGGGCCCGCCCGACCCCGCGGTGGAGGTGTTGTCGATGACGGTGTAGATGACCCGCGCGTCGGCGCCCTTCTGGAGGAGCTTCTCGCCCGCTTCCCAGTGCGGCGTGGCCGGCTCCAACGAGCCCTTGCGCCGGAAGACGCCGTCGTCGTCCTCGATGACGATGTTGTTGTTCACGTCGGTGATGAACACGTCGTCGAGGTCATCCGGGTCCTCCTCGCTGGCGTTCTTGTTCACGCCCTCGACGAACTCGCTGAACAGGTTCCAGCGGTAGAGGAAGCCGCGCCAGTCGCCCTGCCGGTTGGGACGGAAGCGCGGCACCACGCCGGTGCCGCCGGCGTTCACCTGGAACGAGGACACCGCCGCGCTCGCGAAGGAGGTGGCCCGCCGCGACATCTGGGCCAGCATGGTGTCCAGGCCCTTCTCCAGCTTCGAGTAGTCGTCCGCGAGGTAGAAGTCGCCGCCGCCCTCCTCCGCGATGCGCCGGAGGATGTTCATGCGCTGCGCGCCGTTGCTGCCCAACCCGATGACGTACGTCTGGATGGTGTTCTGGCCCGGGAACTCGGGCGCCACGCCCAGGTCGGTGCGGTCGAGGAAGGCCGCGACGTCATCCGCGACGTCCGCGAGGCAGGTGCCCGCCGGCGTCCGGGGGAGCAGTCCGTACACCTCGAACCGGCCCGCGGAGACATAGTCGTCTCCATCATTCTCGAGGGTGAGCCCCAGCAGGTCCCCGCAGGACAGGCTCGTCGGCCTCGTGCACGGGCGCGGCAGGACGGGGTTCCCCGCCGCGTCGAGCGTGGGGGTGCAGTAGGGCGTGCCCTCGTCGCCGCGGCCGTCCGAGAAGAGGGCGATGAAGTGCTTGTCGCAGTCCCGGCAGAGGTTCCCCTGGTCGTTGATCTTCTCCACGTTGCCGTTGAAGAAGAGCTGGCGGCTCCCGCCGTGCCAGCGGCCGGGGTCGGCGTGGAACTCGCCCATGTTGAAGAGCACTTCGGCGAGGGGGTTGTCATCATCGTCGAAGCGGACGGAGTCGACGCCGTTGGTGAAGGAGTTGGTGGGCGTGCCGCTACCACCGCAGGCGGGGCGGAACGGCTCGGCGATGCGGGCGCCTTCGTCTTCGTCGTTGGTGACGACGGAGATGCGGAAGCGGGAGATGCGCGGGTCGCCCATCAGCCGCTTGAGCGCCAGCCGCAGCATGACGTGGCGCGGCGGGTGGAAGTTGAGCCAGTTGCCCGCGAAGACGCCCGCGTTGGGGTTCCTCTGCAGGGTGTCCTTGGCTTCATTGGTGACGGTGGGAAGGTTGGGGTTGAGGTAGTAGCCGCGGGTGGCCAGGCACGTCGCGCACTCGCCCTGCTGCGTCGCCGTCAGGCCGGACAGCTCAGAGCAGGCCCCCGCCGCGGTGTCCGATGGGCTCGTCGTGGTGCCGCGGCTCGTCCAGGTCATGAAGCGGTAGAACCTGGAGCCGAGGAACATCTGGTCCACCGCGTTGGTGTTGACGCTGCTCGGCGAGTAGGCGACCTCCGGGCGCGGATAGGTCCGCCCGGCCTGATAGGGGCCCGCGAGCGCAGCGGCCCTCGGGTAGAAGTAATTGAGGTTGTTGAGATAGGCGTTGTTGCAGCCCGTCGCGGAGGGGTCATCCGGAGACTGGCCGTCCGCGCTGCCCATGATGCGGATTTCGTACATGGACAGCGGGAACTCCAACATCTTCCTCCGGTTCATCAGCACGAAGGCGATGGTGGCGTCGCCTCCCGCGGCCTGGCGGAAGAAGGTGTTGTCCTCGCCCACGGGCGGGTTGAGGTAGGAGCTGAGCGCGCTCGAAGCCGTCAGGCAGCACGAGGCGTCAGCGCTCGACTGCGCGCGCGCATGGGAGGCCACCAGCAGCCCTCCGGCGAGGGCCACCGCCACCACGCACGCCACGACACCGGACCTGTTGTCTCGTCTCAAGGACGTCTCCCTAGATTCCAAAGCGGACCAGCATCTCCATCTCATGCTGCCGTCCTTCCCCGCCCTGGCACTGCACGGCGATGCGGTAGTACTGCCCACCCAGCACCGCGGGGCCGACGAGGTTCGTCACGTCACGCGCCTGCCTGCCGGTGGAGCCCACGCCACGCATCACCACCTGCACGGGTGTCCCTGTCGCGGCCCCCGCGTCCTGCGCGGCGGCGGCGCCCAGGTGCCCCGTCCCGTAGACGGAGCGCCGCGCCTGGTCGGTGTCGTCGGGCAGCTCGCCGGTGAAGCGGATCTCCGTGGGCCGCACGCCCACGGTGCGCAGCCGCGCCAGGAGGTTGGCCCGCGCCGTCTCCGCGCAGGCGCGGACCTCCTGGTCCTGCGTGAAGGCGTGGGCCGCCTCACGCTCTCGCCCGGTGAACTGGATGCCCAGCACGGCGAGCACCGCCAGCAGGGCCATGACGATGAGGACGAGCAGCAGCGCGGAGCCTCGGGGGTACAGAGGGCGCATCAGCTTCCTCCCTCCACCTTGATTTCGACGGGGGCGAACTCGGAGCGGGACAGCATGTTGCGGATGGACACCTGGGTGGTGATGACGCTGCGGTAGAAGTTGTCCTCCGTGGCCCCCTGCGGCCGGTTCTCCACCGCGGGCCGCCGGTTGAGCCCGCCCACGGGGCGCGCGGAGCGGATGACGAGGGTGACTCGCACGCCGCGCAGGTTGGCCGGGTGCCCGGAGAAGCGCTTCGCGTCCAGGTACGAGTCACCGTAGGTGGGGACGGAGTCCCCCGGGCGTGGCTGCTCGGCGGCGGAGTCCGCGAAAACCCAGTTCGCGTCCGCGTCGGGCGCGACGGGGACGGGCGTGGGGCTCGCGGTGCCCTCCGGGCGGTTCATCAGCCAGGCCACCTGGAAGTCCTCGACGTCCGCGGCCACCGGGGTGAGGTTCTGGAGGTCCGCGGCCGTCAGCGCCTGGGCGGAGTCCCACGGCGCCGGGTCTCTCGGCTCGGGGAAGCGCTCCGCCGTCGTGTCGTAGGCGCCGCGGGAGCCGGCCACCACCTCCACGCCCTGGTCCAGCAGCAGATAGGAGCGGACCCTGCCGCCGCCCTCGTTCACGTCCGCGACGAAGAAGCGGTAGCGGTCCACCTTGAGGACGTAGGGGGCCTCGGTGCAGGTGGGCAGCTGCTGGCGGGGGAAGACGCCGGAGGGCGCGAACAGCGACACCGCCGAGTTCCCGTTCATGCCGCTCACGGTGACGTAGGCGCTGCCGCTGCCGCTGGGGCAGATGACCAGCAGCACCTGCCCCGGCCGCAGCGGCCGGGTGAGCGGCGCGTCCAGGGTGAGGCCGGTGGCGTTCGTGTTCGTGGCCCGGCGGTGGAAGCCCGGCGAGCGGGAGAAGAAGACCAGCTCGTCCGGCCCGGTGGCGGAGTCGCGGATGATGACGTTCCCCGTCCGCCCGAAGTCGAAGGTGAAGCGGGGGTCGACGCCGAAGCCGGCCATCCGCAGCCGGCGCTCGATGAAGGACACGCTGGAGCGGTTGGCCGCCACCACCTCCCGCATCCGGGCGCTCAGTTCGTAGCTCCGCGTCTGGTGGATGACCACCGCCGCCACCGCCGCCCCCAACATGGCGATGATGACGAGCGTCACCAGCAGTTCGACGAGGGTGAAGCCGCGGGGGGAGGACCGCATTCGAACACGCCTCACAGCCCGGGCACGGGCGCGTTGTTGCCGCTGGGGTCGTAGACCATGGAGTGGAGCACCACCTGCCGCCAGCGGCTGCCCTCGGGCCAGGACACGACAGCGCTCACCAGCAGGCCGAGCTGCGTCGTCCCGTCCATCAACGGCCGGAGCGCGACGTGGCGCCGGAAGGAGGTGGCGGGCACGGCGCCCATGTCCAGCTCGTACACGCTCCAGGCCGGCTCGTTGGAGAAGGCGCCGCTCTCCAGCACGAGGCCGTCGTTGCTGGCGGAGTTGGTGAGGCGGGTGTCGGTGTAGTTCCACCGGGACACCGTGTCCGCCACGTCACGCGCCAGGGCCGTGGCCTGGTTCTGCTTCACGGCGAAGGCATTCTGCTGGAACGAGATGAGGTCGGCCGACAGCAGGCCGAGCATCCCGAACAGCAGGGCGACGGTGGCCACCATGGCCTCGATGAGCGTCGTGCCGCGGCAGGCGGCCCGGGTGCGCGGTGCGCGACTCATGGCCGGGTCACCCGCGTGAAGCCGGTGGCGGGCGCGATGGCGAGCGCGCCGCGCTCGGAGTCGCTCGACAGCGTCACGACACCGGCGTTGAGGTTGGCCACGGGAAGGCCGCTGCCGTCCACGAGGCGCACCTCGCCGTCCGCCTGGAAGACGATGGCGCCCCGGAGCGAGCCCCCGGTGTTCGAGCAGAAGTTGCAGGCCGCCGCGGCGCCGGAGAAGGGCGCATTGAGGGAGAAGACCTGGGCGGCGTCGAGGGCGAGCTGGACGCGGCCCCGGAAGGGCTCGTGGCCGAACCACGTCTCGGTGAGCACCTGGTCGCCTGCTTCCGGCGCCGAGGCGAGCTTGCCGTCGTCACCGATGTCGAGCGCGCTGAAGTCGAGGTCCCGGTCGAGGTCCTCATAGACGATGAAGCCGCCCTGCTCCCGGGTGGAGGCGCCCGTCCCGGTGGGCAGGAAGACGACCCACACGTCTCCACCCCGCGCCTGTGCCCGGGCCTGCGCCTGGGACAGCGTGGCGGACAGGTCATCCAGCGCGCCCATCACATCCAGGCGGGGCTGCATCCGGGACAGCGTGGTGACGGACAGACTCGCGAGGATGCCAATGATGGCCACCACCACCATCATCTCCAGCAGCGTGAAGCCCTGACTGCCCCGCCGTCGCATGGGTTTCCTCCAGGCAGAAAATCCACTTCACCTGGGGGGACCCTCCCAACCGTCGAAATGGCCACAGGCCGAGAAGAACGGACGCTGAAATTTCAGATGACGAGAGGGGTGGGCTGCGAGCGTACCCCCGACCCGGAGTGCGGCACGGGTGCCGTGGAGGCGTGGAACCGCATGGAATGGCTGGGGAAAGCGTTGCGCGGACCGGAGGGAGCGCACCTGGCCCCTCCGCGCGGGTCTGAGGAGACCTGGCCGCGCGGGGAGATGACTGGAAGACACCGCGAAGGCCCGCCCGCTCGGATCATGAGCGGCCCGTGTCACGGCGTGTCCCCGGGATTCGAGGCTCGGCGCGCGCGTCAGAAGAGGTGGTTGAAATCCAGGTAGAAACCCGATGTCCCGTCGCTCGGGCTGACGCCGTAATCCAGGCGGACGATGAAGTTCCTGTCCCAGGAGATGCGCAGCCCGCCGCCCCCCGCGTAGCGGGCGAGGCCGTCATCCCGGAAGTCCAGGTCCGCCCACGCCTGCCCGGCATCCAGGAAGGCCACCGCCGTGAAGTCCACCTTCTGATTGAAGGGCGACGTGGACAGGAACAGCCACCGCAGCTCGCCGTTGGCCAGCGCCTTCACCTTGCCCTGCACCCGGTTCTTCAGGATGCCACGCCCGGTGAACACCCCGCCGATGCCGCCCCAGCCGTCGCGCCACTCCACGCCGCCGAACGCGTTGAGGAGGAAGAAGGGCACGTCGCCCCCCATCACGTCCCCCATGAGCCTCAGGGCCGCCACCAGCCGCTCGCTCACCAGCGGGTGGTAGAAGCGCAGGTTGAGCGTCGTTCCCCAGTAGCGGAAGGCGCTCCCCGTCGCTTCCATCGCGCCTCGCGCCGCCAGCTCATGGAACATGCCGCGCACCGGCGCGGGCTCGTTGTCGCGCAGGTCCAGCAGCACGCCCGCCGTCAGCTCCGCCGTGCGGAACGTGGCGGTGCGCGTCCCGCCCCCCAGCCCCGTGAGCAGTCCCAGGCGCGCGTCCTCCTCCAGCCGGGAGTCCCGGCTCTGCCCCAGGTCCTCCGTGCCGTAGCGCGCGCTCACCCGCGTCAGGCGGAAGCGGTAGCCCAACGCCACCTGCCAGGGGCCCTTCACCGGGCGGCGCGAGTTCAGCACCACGCTCGGAAAGGTGCGCTGCTCGTAGCTGTAGTAGCGCAGGCCCCGGAACGCCGGGTTGCCCGGGCACACGTCCGGCGACGTCTCCAGCGAGTCCCGGTCGTCGCACGAGCTGAAGTCCGCCTCGTAGTCCGACGCGCCCGCGATGCCGTAGTAGGGCGTGAAGCGCTCGTTGAGCAGGCTCAGGTCCAGCCCCACCCGCCACGCGGACCCGAGGAAGCCCGGCGCATCCGTCAGGATGCGGTGCGCCCCCACGCCCCGGGTCGTCTGGAAGAACTGGGCCACCACTGAATAGCGGTAGGGCCGCTGGCCCCCGTCCCCCTCGTCCACCAGCAGCAGCCGCGCGCCGTACCCCATGCCCTCATCGCTGTTGAAGTTGAGCAATGGCAGGCCCGTGATGCGCCACCCCGTGCGGGGCGCGGGCTCCGGAGGCACCTCGGCGCCAGGGGCCGCGGCGGGCGAGGCGGGCGTGTCCGGAGTGCCCTGCTCCGCCCAGGCCGGCGCCATGCCCAGCAGGACCAACAGCCACACGGCCCACGTCATCCGAATCGAGTGCATGCAACCTCTCCAAGGTGTCACGGACGGAGAGCCAGGATACCGCCAGTCCCGGAGACACCCCCAGCGCCCCCCATCAGGCCCGTCGTCATCCCGGAGACCCGCGGCTCGTGGTCTCGCGGCAACAGCTCCATGCCGATGGCCAGCACCTCGGACTCCCGCACGCGCACCTCCCGGCTGCTCATCAACTGAGAAAGCAGCCAGCTGGCGCTCGCATCGCGAGCCTCGTGGCCCCGGCTCCCTCCCTCCTGACGCGTCAACGGGCGGGCCGAAGACGTGGCCGTCGGGTTTTTGACACGTCAGGAACCGCTCCGGCCCAGGGTGCCGGCGCCGGCGGCGGCCCGGGCTCCCTCTGAACGCCCCTCTCGCGCCTTTCTGGCGCAGCCCGTGCAGACCGCCCGCGCACCCATTTGGGGGAGAAGCCCGTGTGAGCCCGAGGGAGTCACATGGTGAGTGGAGGGAACCTTGTTTCTACGTAGGAATCATTTCTGGCTCGGAGGAATGGCAGTCCTCTGGGCATCTGCCGCACAGGCGCAGCAGGCCATCCCCGGCTTCGAGCTGGAGCGGCTGCAGCTCAACCCCGCGGCGCGTGACAGCCTCGTGCTGTCCACCGGCGACCTGCTCCAGAAGGGCGAGTACCGCCTCGCCTTCACCGCGCACTACGAGAACGAGCCGCTGGTGCTCCTCGAACGCGATGAGCGGCAGGGCGTCATCGTCTCGAACCGAGTGACGGTCCACCTGAGCGGCGCCTATGCCGTCACCGACTGGCTCGAGCTGGGCGCGCAGGTGCCCATCGTCTCGCAGTGGGGCCCGGACACCACGACGCTGGGCGTGGCCACGCCCGACACCATGGCGCTGGGCACGCCCTGGCTGCAGGCGCGCGCCGGCCTCCTCTCCGAGGCGGGTGACGGACCGCTCGACCTGGGCTTCCACCTGGGCGTCGCCCTGCCCCTGGGCAGCTCCGAGGTGCTCACCCGCGACCAGGGCTTCACCTTCTCGCCGCGCCTGGGCGCCGGCAAGAGCCTGGGTGGCACCTGGCGCGTGGGCGCCGACGTGGGCGCGCTGGTGCGCACCAGGAAGTACGCGCTCTCTCCCACGACGGACCCCGTGCGTGACGAGCTGGGCGTGGAGATGAACGGCGGCGTCAACCTCTCCGCCGGCCTCTTCGGCCTCAAGGAGGAGCTGGTGGTCCGCGGCACCCTGCCCGTGGCGGACGCTCCGGAGTCCCTGGAGGTGCTGCTCGGCCTGCGCGCGCCCATGAGCGGCGGCACGGAGGTGTACGCCATGGGCGGCCCCGGCTTTGGCCAGACGCCCGGCACCCCCAACTTCCGCGTGCTCGCGGGCATCACCTTCGGCGCGGACTCCGCGGCGGCGAACCGCTGTGTGGAGGGCCAGCCGTACGAGGTGGCCCGCTGTCCCGACCTGGACGCGGACGGAGACGGCGTGAAGAACGTCGCCGACCGCTGCCCGTCCACCAAGGGCCTCGCCCAGCTCAACGGCTGCGAGGACGGGGACGACGACAAGGACGGCATCCACAACCTGGCCGACCGCTGCGCCGCCCAGCCGGAGAACGTCAACGGCTTCGAGGACGAGGACGGTTGCCCGGACGACCCGGACACGGACGGCGACGGCCTCGCCGACTCCAAGGACACCTGCCCGCGTGAGGCCGAGGACAAGGACGGCTTCGAGGACGACAACGGCTGCCCCGACCCGGACAACGACCAGGACGGCCTCGCCGACGCGCGCGACGCCTGCATGAACGAGGCGGGCCCGAAGGAGAACCGCGGCTGCCCGGACAAGGACCGCGACAGTGACGGCCTCGTGGACCGGCTCGACAACTGCCCGGATGAGCCCGGCACCGAGAAGAACCACGGCTGCCAGTCGGAGCAGCTCGTGAGCATCGGCTCGGGGCGGATCCGCATCATGGAGACGGTCTACTTCGAGAACAATCAGGACGTCATCATCGCCCGCAGCTACAAGCTGCTCGACGGCGTGGCGTCCATCCTCTCGACGCACCCGGAAATCGAGAAGCTGCGCATCGAGGGCCACACCGACAACCGGGGTGACGCCGCGTACAACCTGGACCTCTCCCAGCGCCGCGCGGAGGCGGTGGTGAAGTACCTCGTGGGCAAGGGCGTGGCCCCCGAGCGCCTGGAGCCGAAGGGCTTCGGCCCCGCGCAGCCCATCGCCGACAACAACACCCAGGACGGCCGCGCGAAGAACCGCCGCGTGGAGTTCAAGATCGTCGGGGACGCCGAGGGCGTGCAGACGCAGCAGGGCGCCCCGACCGCCGACACCACCGAGAAGTGAGAGGGGAACCTCCCAACATGAATACCCGTGTCCTTTTGAAGTCGGCGGCACTGGCGCTCGCGCTGGTGTCCACCCTGACCGGCTGCGAGGCGAACGTCTCCCAGCCCTCCACCCATGAGCCCGTGCTGGCCAGCCAGGCGTCCTCCGTCGTGGGAGACGGCCGGCTCCAGTCCAACGAACAATGTGACGACGGCAACACCACGCCGGGCGACGGCTGTTCCGCCACCGGCACCATCGAGGCCGGCTTCCTCTGCCACGTGCCGGGCCGCGCCTGCTCCCCGGCGAGCCAGTGCGGCAACAACGTCATCAACCCCGGCGAGGCGTGCGACGACGGCAACACCACGCAGGAAGGCAACGGCTGCACGGCCACCTGCGACCTGTCGCTGTGCGGTAACGGCGTCTTCGACAACCGCGAGTACCCGAACTTCGACCAGGAGATCTGCGACGACGGCAACCGCTTCGAGGGCGACGGCTGCAGCCGGCAGTGCGAGGTGGAGCCCGGCTTCGCCTGTGCCGGCAACCCCAGCCGCTGCGTGAGGGCGGGCGTCGCGCTGTTCAACACCGGCGTGGACCAGAACAACCGGCGCCTGGAGTCCGGCGCGGACCCGCACTGGTTCTACACGGGCTCCACCACCGGCGCGGCCACCGGCGTGCGCGACGCCAATGACTGGCCGCAGGAGCTGCAGACGGCGCGCTACATGAGCTCGCCGCTGGGGGCCCCCACCTGCGTGTACCAGGACTTCATGGTGCCCACGACGACCAACATCTCCCAGTTCCGCGTGCGCCTGGCCACCTTCAACGACAACACCTTCGCCTCCGCGCGGGTGAACGGCGCGGCCATCGCCCCCGTCGTCATCAGCGAGCCCCAGGGCCAGCCCTGGCAGAAGAACATCATCCGCGAGTTCGGCACCAACGCCGCCTGGCGCCCGGGCCGCAACCGCATCGAGCTGTGCAACGAGAACCAGGAGAACCCGCCCAACGCCTTCCGCTACCTCTTCGTGGACGCGTACGACGACCGGTGCGGAGACGGGGCCGTCTCGCCGCGCGAGGAGTGCGACGACGGCGACTCCGACAACGGCGACGGCTGCAGCGCGAGCTGCGGCATCGAGGCCGGCTACGGCTGCGCCGGCCAGCCCAGCGTGTGCGCCCAGACGTGCGGCAACGGCTCGCTGAACCCGGGCGAGCAGTGCGACGACGGCAACCCCACCAACGGCGACGGCTGCAACGCGAGCTGCCGCGTCGAGGCGGGCTACTCCTGCCCCACCCCGAATCAGGCGTGCGTGCCCACGTGCGGCGACGGCATCATCACCGCCGGCGAGCAGTGCGACGACGGCAACGTGGTCGGCTCGGACGGCTGCTCCGCGGCGTGCCGCATCGAGAACGGCTACGAGTGCTCCGGCGCCCCCTCCGCCTGCGCCCCCCTGTGCGGCAACAGCCGGCTGGATTCGGGCGAGCAGTGCGACGACGGCAACACCCGCCTGAACGACGGCTGCTCCATCGCCTGCACCCTGGAGCTGGGCTACGCGTGCCCCACCCCGGGCCAGGCCTGCGTCTCCACCTGCGGCAACGGCACGGTGAATCCGGGCGAGCAGTGCGACGACGGCAACCTGGACTCCCTGGACGGCTGCGGCACCGACTGCCGCGTCGAGCCGGGCTACGCGTGCAGCACTCCGGCGAACGGCCAGTCCGTGTGCGTCCTGTCCTGCGGCAACGGCGCCCTGGACGCGAACGAGACGTGCGACGACGGCAACACCACCGCGGGCGACGGCTGCTCGGCGGGCTGCCGCGTGGAGACCGGCTATCACTGCTCGGGCGCGCCCAGCGCCTGCGCCACCAACTGCGGCGACGGCATCACCGCGGGCACCGAGGCGTGCGATGACGGCAACGGCACCCCGGGCGACGGCTGCGCCACCTGCCTGGTGGAGCCCGGCTGGAGCTGCCCGGCCCCCGGCAACGTCTGCTTCAACACCTGCGGCAACGGCACCGTGGAGTCCGGTGAGCTGTGCGACGACGGCAACACCAGCGGCAACGATGGCTGCTCGGCCACCTGCCGCGTGGAGAACGGCTACTCGTGCAGCGGCGCCCCCAGCGTCTGCCGCACCTCGTGCGGCGACGGCATCGTCGCGGGCGCCGAGGTGTGCGACGACGGCAACCTGCAGAGCGGTGACACGTGCTCGCCGCGCTGCCTGCTGGAGGAGGGCCAGCCGTGCATGGCCTCCGGCGTCTGCGACACCGGCGTCTGCGACCCCACCAGCGACACCTGCGCGGCCGCCAACGTCTGCGGCAACGGCCACATCGACGAGGGCGAGCTGTGCGACGACGGCAACACCACCGCCGGCGACGGCTGCGGCGCCGCGTGCACCACCATCGAGGCCGGGTATGGCTGCACCGGCAACCCGTCGGTCTGCGCGGTGACGTGCGGTGACGGCATCAAGGCGCAGTCCGAGGCCTGCGACGATGGCAACACCACCGCCGGCGACGGCTGTGGCGCCACCTGCACCCTCGAGGGCGGCTTCGGCTGCAAGAACCCGGAGACGCGGGTCTTCTTCACCCGCCTGGGCCGGAGCCAGTGCACGCAGGTGTCGGACGTGAATGCCCCGTCCCTGCCGGAGAGCGCCATCCAGGCGTCGCTGGCCGTGCCGGGCCGCTACCGCGCGCGCTACGTGTCCGGCGCCGTCAGCTACTCGGGCGGCGTGCGCTGGATGCCCGGCATCTTCGGCTTCAGCGCCAACGCGGGTGCGGGGACGCAGGGCTTCTCGCTCGGCTACGTCCCGGAGGGCACCCCCGGCTCCCCGACGCGCGAGGAGGCCATGACGCTGGGCTTCCCGCTGACGCGGGACTTCGACGCGGCCACGGGCGACGTGCGCCTGGCCCTCGTCGACCTCGACTGCGCCGCGAACAACAACTCGGAGACGGCGGCGACGTACCGCGTGGACTCGCTGTCCATCTGCCAGCTCATCCCCGTGCTCACCCGGCCGGGCGCCGGCGGCACCACGCGCGGCGGCATCGGCGGCACCGCCACGCCGGGCGCCACCGTCGTCGTCTACATCGACGGGAGCAACACTCCCGCCTGCACCACCGTCGCGAATGCCAGCGGGAACTGGACGTGCGACCTGAGCAGCCTCCCCGAGGGCACGCACAGCGCCGTGGTCACCTCGACCATTCTGGGCGCCACGGAGACGGGCTCGCCGACGACCTTCATCGTCGACCCGTCGGCGCTGGCCGCACCGGTCATCACCGGCCCCGCTCAGGGCTCCATCCTGGCCAACGCGACGCCGGCCATCAGCGGCACGGCGGAGCCCGGCACCACGGTGACGGTGCGCGAGGGTGACACGGTGCTCTGCACCACCACCGTCGACGCCGCCGGCAACTGGAGCTGTGTCCCCACCTCGCCGCTCACCGACGGCGCGCACAGCGTGACGGCCACGGCCTCGGACGGGCCCCACACGAGCCCGCTGTCCGCCCCGGACGCCTTCATCATCGACACCCAGGCCCCGGACACCACCATCCCGCGCGGCCCGGGCACCCGCACCGACGAGGACGCCGCTTCGTTCGAGTACGACTCCAACGAGGAGGGCGTGCGCTACGAGTGCAGCCTCGACGGCCGGGAGTTCGGCCCCTGCGAGGACGCCTACGACGTCGGGCCGGGGACGCACACCCTGCGCGTGCGCTCCGTGGACGCCGCGGGCAACGTGGACGCCTCGCCCGCCGAGTACACCTGGACGGTCGTGGTCACCCGCGCCTTCGCCGGTGGCGGCTGCAGCGCGGCGCCGGCCTCGTCCGGGCTGGCCCTGCTGGCGCTGCTGGGTCTGCGGCGGAGGAACCGCCGCCAGGCCGGGCGCTGACGAGTAAACCCCGCCGGGAGGTCCGCTCTCCCCCTTGCAGGGCCCCCTCCCCTGGGCCCCATGGACCTCCCGGCGGGACCTCTCCCCGTCCTTCCGGCCTGCCCGTATGCTGTCCCGGTGCGAGAGGTAGGCCAGAAGACGGAGCTGTACGACGAGGAGCTCCTCCTCGCGCTGGATGAGGGGCTGATCTCCCACGAGGAGGCGGCCCCCCTGCGCGAGGAGGCGCTGCGCCGGGAGCGCGGCCCCCTGGAGCTGCTGAGGGAGCGGGGCCGGCTCACCGAGGACACCCTCACCCTGCTGCGCGAGGAGCTCTCCGGCATGGATACGGACCGGGAGCCCCTCCAGCCCCAGCAGGCCGCCACCCTGACGCCCGTCACTCCCGGTGCCGCCAGCGAGCCGCCGGAGCCCGGGGTGCCCGCCTTCCCCGTGCCGGACTGGGGCCGCTACCAGCCCGTGCGCTTCCTGGGCCAGGGCGGCATGGGGCAGGTGTTCCTGGCGTATGACCCGATGCTGCGCCGCAACGTGGCGCTCAAGTTCGTGCGCGGAGAAGACCCGGAGCTGGCGCGCCGCTTCCTCTCCGAGGCCCGCGCCCAGGCCCGGGTACGGCACGAGCGCGTGTGCGAGGTGTACGAGGTCGGCGAGATTCGCGGCCGCGGCTACATCGCCATGCGGTACGTGGACGGCCAGACGCTGGGCCAGCTCGCGGGCTCCCTCACGCTGGAGCAGAAGGTGGTGGTGCTGCGCCAGGCCGCCGAGGGCGTGCACGCGGCCCACCGCGCCGGCCTCATCCACCGCGACATCAAGCCCGGCAACATCCTGGTGGAGCGCACCGAGGACGGAGTCCTCGTGCCCTTCGTCATGGACTTCGGCCTCGCGCACGAGGTGCGGGACGAGGGCGCGGGCCCGGGTGGAGGGCTGGGCACGCCGCACTACATGGCGCCCGAGCAGGCCCGCGGCGAGGTGTCCCGCCTGGACCGGCGCGTGGACGTGTACGCCCTGGGCGCCACGCTCTACCTGCTGCTCACCGGGCGGCCTCCCTTCCCCGGTGACAGCCAGCAGGAGATTCTCACCCGCCTCCAGACGGAGGAGCCACGCCCGCCGCGCTCGCTGGACGCGGACATCCCCGAGGACCTGGAGGCCATCGTCCTCAAGTGCCTGGAGAAGGAGCGCCCCGCCCGCTACGACTCGGCGCGCGCGCTCGCGGAGGACCTGGAGCGGTTCCTCGCCGGCGAGCCGGTGCTGGCGCGCCGGGGCCTGGGCTACCGGCTGCGCAGGAAGGCCCGCAAGCACCGGGTGGTGCTGACGCTGGGCGCGGCCGCGCTGACGGTGGTGGCGCTCGCCGTCGGGCAGGCGGTGCGGGCGCGGGGGGAGGTCGCCGAGCGGGAGCAGCTCGCCCGCCGCTTCACCGAGCGCGTGGAGCGAATCGAGGCTTCCGCGCGCTACTCCGCCCTGTCGCCGCTGCACGACACGCGCGAGGACCGGAAGGCGCTGCGCGCGAGCATGGACGCGCTGGAGGCCGAGGTGCGTCAGGCCGGCGAGCACGCCGTGGGCCCCGGCCAGTACGCCCTGGGCCGCGCGCTGCTCGCCCTGGGGGACGTGGAGGGCGCGCGGGCGCGGCTGGAGTCCGCGTGGGCGCATGGCTACCGCGAGCCCCGCGTGGCGTGGGCGCTCGCGCTGGTGCTGGGAGATTTGTACCGGGAGGCGCTCCTGCTGGACGTGGAGCGCCGGAGCCCCGAGCAGCGAGAGGCCCGCCGCCGCGAGCTGGAGCAGCGCTACCGGGACCCGGCGCTCGCGTACCTCCGCCAGGCCGAGGGCCCCGACGTGCCCGCGCCGCCCGCGTACGTGAAGGCGCTCTTCGCCTTCCACGAGGGCCGCCACGAGGGCGCGCTGGCGAACCTGGACGCCATGGGGCGCGCGCAGCCGTGGTTCTACGAGGCGCCGCTGCTCCGGGGCGACATCCTCCTGGCGCGGGCCATGCAACGCTGGCACCAGGGCGACCGCGCAGGCTCGCGGGCGGACCTGGACGCCGGACGCCAGGCCTACGCCGCCGCCATCACCACCGCCGACAGCCAGCCCGCCACGCACTACGCCCTGGGGCGGCTGGAGCAGACCGCGCTCGTCATGGAGCTGTACGGCGAGGGCAACGTCCTGCCCCACTACGAGCGCGGCCTGGAGTCCCTGTCGCGCGCGCTCGCCGCCGCGCCGGACCATGCCCGTTCGCTGCTGGAGATGGCGCGGTTCCACCGCCGGCTCGCGGAGCAGCGAGCCAACCAGGGGCGCGAGGGCGTTGAGCCGCTGCTCCAGAAGGCCATCGACGCCGCGCTCGCGGCCCAGGCGTTCTCGCCCCCGGGCTCCCTCGTCCCCCTGGAGCTGGCCATCTCCTACCGGCAGTGGGCCCGCTACCGCCAGCGGCATGGGCAGGACCCTCGCGAGCAGCTCCGGCTGTCCATCGAGTCCTTCGAGCGCGTCCTCCCGGAGGAGCGCGACTACTCCTTCCACGCCAACCTCGGCGTGACTCACCAGGTGTGGGCCGACTTCGAGAGCGAGCGCGGAGAGGACTCGCTCGCCCACCAGGAGAAGGCCATCGAGGCCTACCGCGCGGCCATCCGACTTCGCGAGAGCCAGGCGGATGCGTGGATCAACCTGGGCAACGCGCTGGTCATGCGGGCCACGAATCCGCGCGCGCCCGACACGGCGGGCGACCTGTCACGCGCCCGCGAGGCGATGGACCGGGCCCTGGGCATCAACCCGCGCAACGTCGCGGCCTGCTTCCAGGGGGCGGACGTCTCCGAGCAGCTCGCCCGCTGGCGGCTGGAGCATGGCGAGGACCCCCACCCGGACCTGGAGAAGGCCCTGGCGCTCTACCGGCAGGGGCTGGCCGTCAACGCCCGGTTGCCGCCGCTCCACAACGGCCTGGGCGCGGCGCTGCTGTGGCAGGCGGAGCAGCGCTGGGAGGAAGGCGGCGACCCCGAGCCCCTGCTCGCCGCGGCGGCACAGTCCTTCGAGGAAGCCCGGACGCTGGCGCCCCAGCAGGCCTACGCCTACAACAACCTCGGCGAGGTGTGGGCCCTGCGCGCGGCCTTCCAGCTCGCGCGGCACGAAGAGCCGGGCCCGAGTGTCCGCGCCGCCGTGGACGCCTACGAACAGGCACTCCGGATGCTGCCCGGGGACGCGGACCTCTGGACGAACCTCGCCCGGGTGCATGGCCTGATGGCCACGTGGACGCTGGAGCGGGGCGGAGATCCACGGGGGGAGCTCGACAGGGCCGAGGCGGCGCTGGCGCGCGCGAGGGGGCTCAACCCCCGCCTGGGCGGCGCGTGGCGGTACCTGGGCGAGGCGCACGCCGTGCGGGCCCGGTGGCTGGCCTCGCGGAACACGGCGGGGAACGAGGACTTCGAGGCGGCGGCGAAGGCATTCGAGCAGGCGCTGGAGCTGGCTCCGCGCAAGCTCGAGTACCGGCTGGCCGCCGGGCACCACCAGCGCGAGTGGGCCGGGTGGAAGGCGCGCCACGGTGACGACCCGGCCCCGGCGCTGAAGCGGGCGCTGGAGCTGGCCGGGCACGTGCTGGCCTCGCGGCCGCGGTGGGCCCGGGCCCGGGTGCTTCGCGCCAGCGTGCTGCTGGCGCTGGCGGAGACCCGCGCGCCCACCGAGCAGCAGCGGGCCTGGAGGAGCGAGGCACGGAAGGACCTGGAGCAGGCGCTGGACTCCAATCCGCACCTCGCGCCCGGGTGGAAGGGCCTGCTCACCTCGTCACGGCAGGAGGTGGCCGGCCCTTCGACTCCCTGATGGGGCCCCGACTACTTCCGCTTCTTCTCCTCGGTTTCCGTCGGAGGGTCCGTCGTCACGTCGATGCCGCCCTTCTTCGTCTCCAGCTCTCCGCCCTTCCTCAGCGACCCGGGGATGGACACCGTGAACGGGTACAGGCCCCTGTGCGCCGTGAAGGAGACCGAGTTCTGGGTCGAAGAGGTCGCCAGCGAGTTGCCGTTCAGCTGATAGGGCCCCGGCGGCGTGAGGCAGGAGTTGCCGTCATCGAAGCTGACGTCGACCTCGCCAGGGATGTCCACGACCTGGAACGTCACGGTGTCGCCCTGCTTCACGAACGGGTCGGGCACGTAGCGGATGTCTTCATTGCTCCTGATTTCGATGGTGATGCCGGGCATGAACCTGGACTCCTCCCCCTCGGGGCGTTGAACGACGTTGCCGCCGCGTGGGATTGCAGATGCTGTACCAGGGAGGGAGACCGAGCCCTTCCCTCGGAAGCCTCGGAGATGGGCCGCTGGAGAGCCCCGGTGGACACGTCAACCGGCGCGTCACCGCGAGGGCTGACGTGTCACCCGTCCAGGCCCAGCTCGCGCACCCGGCGCTGGAGCGCGCGCCTGGAGACCTCGAGCCGCTGCACCATCCTGTCCAGGTCTCCCTCGCACTCGTGGTAGCAGCGGGTGATTTCCTCCGGTGAAAGGTCTCTCGCGGTGCGCAGCAGCGAGCTCTTGTCGATGAGCACGTAGACGGAGGGGCGTGGAATGCCCAGCCAGTCCGCGGTGGCCTTGAGGTCCCACGCGCAGGCGCGCAGGGCCTCCAAGAGCTCCTGCTCCGTCACCTCGGCGGGCTTGCGCCGGTGGGCCTTCGCCTCGGTGGCTTCCGAAGCTGAAGGCTCCTCCTGGGACAGCGCCCTGCCGGGCACGGGCATGGCGTCGGAGTCCAGCGTCTGCTCCAGACGCGTGTCCACGCGCAGGTGCGGCAGTCCCCGGCTGCCGATGATCAGCTGCCGGACGACGTTGCGAAGCTGGCGAACGTTGCCGGGCCAGCCATAGCGCAACAGGCGCACGGCCAGGGACGCAGGCAGCCAGGGTTTCGCGCGAGGGTCCGAGGACGACAGCCGCTCCGCGCCTTCCAGACCTTCGAGCTCCTGACGCGCGAAGTGGAGGAACAGCGGGCCGATGTCCTCGCGGCGCTCACGCAGCGGGGGCATGTGGATTTCGAAGCCGGCCAGCCGATGCAGCAGGGGGGCCTTGAAGAGCCGCTCCTGGATGCGCGCCTCCAGGTCGGAGTCCGTGGCGGAGACGAGCCGCACATCCACGGGCACCGGGGCGTGGCCTCCCACCGGGTACACCTCGCCCGTCTCCAGCACGCGCAGCAGCGCGGCCTGCACCTCGGGCGGGGCCTCGCCCACCTCGTCGAGGAAGAGCGTGCCGCCGTGGGCGGCGCGGAAGAAACCCTCGCGGTCCTTCGTGGCCCCGGTGTACGCGCCACGCTCGGCGCCGAACAGCTCGGCGGCCACCAGTTCCTTCGAGAGCGCGCCCAGGTTGACGCTGACGAAGGGGCCCGTGCGGCGCGGCCCCCGGTCATGGATGGCGCGCGCCACCAGCTCCTTGCCGGTGCCCGTCTCGCCCCGGATGAGCACGGGGACGTCGAGGTCGGCCACGCGCGAGATGTTCTCGCGGACGAGCTGGGTGCCCTCGCCCTGCCCCACGATGCCCAGGTCGTCCGTGCTGGCCTGCTGCGCGGCCGACGCACGGTGGAGCAACAGCACCACGCGTTCGGCGAGCACCAGCGGCACGCCCGCGCGCACCTCCTCCAGCGTGAACTCCCGGCCACCGATGACGGGCTCGCCGGCCACGCGCACCGGCGTCGAGTCCTCCGGGACGACGAGCCGCACACCTCCGCGCGGACCGGGTTCGAACCGCACGGGCGTGCGGCTGATGAACGGGTCTCCCAGCGGAAGGGCCAGCAGTCCACCGGGCCGCGAGAAGTCCGGGGCATTGCGCGACAGGTCCATCGGCCTGGTGGTGACCAGCGACTCCAGCGGGAGGTGGTCTCCCACGCGCTGGAGCTGGGGATGGGCCATGACGGTCAGCGCGGGCACACCGCGCACGGCCGGCGACCGCCGGGTCTGGCTCGGCCCCACGGGCGTCGTCACGTCGGCGGCGTTCTTCTGCGTATCGGACATGCTTCCAGGGGTGTGGAGCGCGCGAGACTACACCGCCCCGGCTTCATCGCACGGGTGAAGCGGCCCTCCTGTCCTCGATGGAAAATTCCAGGGGCCTGCCCTGCCCCGAATGGCCCCCGGCTCCCGATATGCCTCGCCGCGGCGGACTGCTACCACGCCCAGCGGAGGAACGTCCCCACCGCCCCGCGTCCCCACCGGACGAGGCGGCTCGGTGCCAGGAGACGGAGGCCACCGCGCGGCGGCTGGATGGAGAGGCGTCGCGCGCGGTGCTCGAGGTAGACGCGCGGGGTCAGTGCGAGATGGCGCCCCAGAACAAGACCGCGAAGCCTCCCAGCTCGCCGGCGACCAACGCGACCATGGAGCCGACCATCACCGCGGGCGGAAGCTCGGCTCGCCCGAGCCTGTGGGGACGCGCGAACTGGTTGTCCGTGTCCTTCAAGATGCCGTGGACGACGTAGGACGAGAGCCCCATCGCGAAGAAGCCAATCAGCGCGAGGACCGCGGCCAGCTCGACGGTTTCATCCAGCGTGCTGAGGACGACGAAGCGCTCCACGACGAGACACGCGAACGAATACATCAGCGCGGCCCGGTGGGCGATATCGACATAGGTGGAGGCCTGGGCCTTGGGGCTTCGGGAAATCTGGGCGTACTTCCAGACGCCGAACGACAGGCCGGCCAACAGGAAGCCGCCGGCCGCGAAGACCGCGATGCTCTGGGCGAGGTTCATGGCGCGAGTGTGGAGTCTCCACGTCCACGGCGCTTGTACGAACCGGCTAGGATGGGCGGATGTTTCGGGCACGTGTCGACCTGTGGCAGGACCGGGTGCTGTCCATCGCGCGGCTGGGTCGCGTGGCCGTCCACGCGCACACGGGTGCGGCGCTGCTCGTGGGAATCGACGGCCGGTTCGGGTTCCGCCTCGGGCAGCCGGGTGCGGCGTGGCAGGTGGTCGAGCACGCCGTCGTCGCGCCCGGGTGCCTCCACGAGCTGGATTGCGGCGAGACGCTGATGGGCGTCCTGCACCTGACCCCGGGCCAGGTCGACCACCGGCAGCTCTGCGAACATGCCGAGCTGCCCGCCTTCGAGAGCGTGCACGTGCTCGGGACGCCCCGGCGGCGCCGTGAGGAGCTCAGGGCCATCCTCGCGGGCGAGCTCCCGGCCGCCGAGCTCGAGGCGTGGGTGGCGCGGCAGGTCGGGCCCCCTCCGGGGCGCTACGCGAGCGACGCCCGGGTGGAGGAGGTCGCGGCGTTGATATCCCGTCAGCCGGAGTCCCTCTTCCGGCTCGACACGCTCGCCGCTCGTACGGGCATCTCCCCCTCACGTCTGCAGCACCTCTTCCGTGCCGAGCTGGGCGTCACACCGCGCCAGTTGCGGACATGGCAGCGCCTGCGCGAGGTCAGCCGGCGGTTCGCGGCGGGAGAAAACCTCACGCTGGCGGCGCACGAGGCCGGGTTCGTCGACTCGGCGCACATGAGCAAGGCGTTCCGGCACTTCTTCGGGATTGCCCCCTCGCGGGTGTTGTCGGGCGGGACGCACGTGCAGGTGCATGAGTCCCGGGCGCTGGCCGGTTGATACCCCGCCGCTTGTCCGTCAGAACAAGGGCCCATGGGATACGTGCACATCATCCGAGACTTCGCCTCTCCCCAGGAGGGGCGCACCCGCACCGTGCGCATCTACACGCCGGATGCGTACGACGCCGCCCCCGGTGAGCGCTTCCCCGTCCTCTACATGCACGACGGGCAGAACGTCTTCGCGCACCCCGAGTCCGCCGTCTTCGACACCTGGTGCGCCAACCTCACGCTGGAGCGGCTGGTGGCCGGGGGCCACGTGTCACCGTGGCTCATCGTCGCGGTGGACTCCACGAATGAGCGGCTCTCCGAGTACTCCCCCTGGGACGAGCCCCGCGGCAACATCCCCGCGCGCAGCGAGCCCTTCGTCCGCTTCCTCGTCGAGTCGCTCAAGCCCTATGTCGACCGCGTCTACCGCACGCGCCAGGGGCCCGAGTGGACGGGTGTCATGGGCGCGTCGCTCGGCGGCCTGATGTCGCTGTACCTCGGCTGGAGGTACCCGGACCTCTTCGGCCGCATCGGCGCGCTGTCGCCCTCGGTGATGTGGGGCTGGGACCGCCTCTTCTCCGTGTGGACCTCCCACACGCGGAAGTGGTCGCGCATCTACCTGGACGCCGGCTCCGACGAGGCCGTGGACCCCGTGGGCTACGTCATGCGCTACGGCGAGGCCGCGCAGGCCTTCCACCGCCACCTCCAGCACCTGGGCTATGCCGGCCACGAATTGCGCCTGGTGCTCGAGCCCGGCGGCCAACACCATGAGCGGGACTGGCAACGGAGACTTCCCGAGGCCATGCGATGGCTGCTGGGCTGAGCCGCCCGGCTCCCCACCGGGCGGCCTGGGGCGGCGGCATCGCGGCCCCCGTGAGCGTCCACACCCTTCCCTCAGGGAGGACATCACGCATGCCGCTGAGGAAATACGGAGTCCTGAAGGGCACGGCCATCGCGCGCAGGCTGGGCGCGGGCCCCAGTCCCCACTATCAGGTGCGCATCATCGACCAGACGGCGGACCATCGCATCGCCGTCAATGTCAGCTCGAAGCTCCCACCGTCCGACCTGCAATACCTCGTCGATGAGCAGTTCCAGCACCCCATCACGGAGGAACTGAAGAACCTGCGGCTCGGCTTCACGCCCCTCCCCGGCGGCCCCGGCGGGCCGGCGCTCGACTACATCCGCGGCAACCTCTTCCTGCCGGACCACATGAAGTCGCTGCCCCCCACTGTCCCGGGACCGGACAACGACCTGAACGAGAAGCTCGACCACTACTTCCAGCGGACCATGGCGGCCGAGAATGCGTTCGTCTACGCCTTCGGCGAGCCCTGGGGTCCGGAGGGCATCAAGGACAAGTACTTCGGCTTCCTGCCCGGCCAGGGCATCCACGACATCCACATGAACCAGGGCAACCACCCGTCCTTCGCCGACCAGGACGGCGTGTGGCAGGACGGCGGCGTGCTCCTCCACTTCCCCGAGGACGGGCAGTGGGTCGGCATCTTCCTCAAGTTCCAGTCCCAGTCGTGGCACACCGACGACGTGACGGGCCACACCCTCATCCCCCACGTCCCGGTGCGGGAGGGCCTCGTACGCATCGTCGCCGCGCTCGTCAACGACGCGCGCACGCCCGAGCGGGAGACCATCACCCTGCTCAATACCTCGCCCGAGACGGTGTCCCTGCAGGGGTGGGCGCTCCTGGACAAGCAGGAGCACAAGCTGCCCCTGAGCGGAGACCTCGCGCCGGGCGCCACCCGGCTCCTGCCCGTGGCGAAGCCCCTGGAGCTGTCCAACCAGGGCGGCCTCATCACCCTGCTGGATGACAAGGGAATGAAGGTTGACGGCGTCTCGTACGTGAAGGCGCAGGTCCGCGAGCCTGGATGGACGCTGGTCTTCTGACGCGTGGCCCGGCGGCTACACCGCGGACGCGGTGAGCCGCTGCGCCTGCGTCACCCCGGGCAGCGTGGGCGCCGGGTTGAGCGCCTGGACGAGCAGCGCACGCAGCGCCTCGGACAGGTCGTCCGTCACGCCCACCGCGCCCGCGGGAGCCCCTTGCAGCGGCCCGGGAACCTCCGCGCCCACCACCACCACGGGCATGCGGATTTCCCACGCCAGGTAGTGCGCCAGCCGCACCGCGGGCTCGGACACGTCCAGCAGCAGCGCCCCCACGGAGCCCGCGGTGAACGGGCGCCACAGCGGCCGGGCCGCCTCCGCCGGTGGCAGCACGCAGAAGTCCAGGCGCAGCACCTCGCTCAGCACCAGCCGGCCCAGCGTGCCGAAGCCGCTCTTCACCGCCGTGGGCTCGGCGGACAGCGCCTCCAGGCCCGGCAGCCGCGCCATCACCCGCCGCGCCGCGGACGCGCCGCTGCCGCACACGAACACCTTCGCCGTGGCCACCTTCGCCGGGGCCCGCGTCCGGAGAATCCGCCCGCGCAGCGCGTGCACCTCCGCCGCGCCCAGCAGCTCGCTGGTGCCCGCCTCCGTCCCGTCCACGTCCGCCGCCCGGGCCACCCCGCGCTGCATCAGCGCGGACAGCACGCTCAGCACTTCCAGGTCCGTGGCGGGCGCCAGGTCCAGCACCTCGCCCAGCGCGCGCGGCTGGCGCAGCAGCTCCACCACCTGCGCCGTCACCGGGTGCTGGTCCTGCGCGAGCTCCATGTCCGGCGCCAGCATCAGCCGCGTGTGGCGCGGCGGCAGGCCCGGCATCAGCCGGTTCACCTCGTCCGACTGCCGCATGCCCTCCAGCAGCGCGTCGTCCATGCCCCGGTTGATGCGCGGCCGCGCCTGGCTCGTCCCGGGCGAGAAGGTGAAGGTGCCTTCCGTCCACGCCAGCAGGCGGAACAGGGCCTTCTCCCCTTCCACGCGCCCCAGCTTCGCATTCACGGGGCGGCCGTCCACGACGTGAATCTCGCCCCGGTCATTGCCCCGCTCCAGCGACAGCCGCCCGCTGCGCTTGTTCATGCCCAGCAACTGCATCAGGTCCGGGATGCTGAGCTGGCTGAGCGAGCCTTCGATTTCCTGCTGCTCGCTCTTGAGGTCCTTGGCCGCCTCGTTGCGCCGGAAGATGTGCTCGATGCGGCTGAGCACCTCGTCCAGGTTGAAGGGCTTGCGCAGGTAGCCGTCCCGCAGGCCGCGCATCCGGTCCGAGTCGAAGGCCGAGGTGGTGAGCACCACCGGGATGTCCTCGGTGCGCGGGTTGGTGCGGAGGATTTGGATGAAGGTCCGCGCGTCCAGCAGCCGGCAGGCCTCGTCGAACAGCGTGAGGTCCGGGTGGCGCAGCACGGCCACCTCCAGCGCGCGCGAGCCGTCCGGCGCGTAGTGCACCTGGTAGCCCTTGGTGCGCAGCGCGCGCGACAGCGAACGCACGGACTCGAGGTCGGGGTCGGCGATGAGAATCTTCCGGACCTGGGCCACGGCTGCTCCGATTCGACTCAGTAGGGCTGCAGGTCGTACTCGGCCTGCAGCTTGGAGATGAGCCCGTCCACCACCGCGGTGTCCGAGGTATGGAATCCCCACGTCGCCCCGAGCCCGCGCCGCTGGATGAGCGCGTACGCGGCGTTCTCGGAGAGCCAGAGGATGAACTCGTGCCGCGACACGCGGTCGTCTCCCTCCAGGAAGACGGGCGTCAGCGCGGGGTGGGACTCCAGGTCCACCCGGCGCCCCAGCAGGTAGATGCGCGACGCCATGTCCGGCGGCGCCGACTCCAGCCCCGCGGCGATGGGCAGGTCCGTGCGAATCTCCGGTCCGCCCACGTACAGGAGGCCGCGCGAGCCCGGGTCTCTCATCAGCTCGCGGGCAATCTCCGCCTGCAGCTCGTCGAAGAGCACGTCGGCGACCTTGCCGCGGCGGCTGGGCTCGGCGCGCTCGTCCACCGGCAGCTTGGGGCTGGTGGGCGTGCCCAGCAGCAGGTCCACCTCATCCCAGAAGGGCAGCCCGTCCAGCATCAGCCGGCGCTGCAGGGACGCGCGCCGCTCGTCCATGCGGCGGCGGCAGCGGTGGACCAGCTCGTCGAAGTCCTCGCCGTCCTTGGGGAAGGTGCTCGCCCCGCCCACCAGCGCCAGCGGCAGGCGCTGCTCCACGTCCTGCACCTCGGGCTCGTCGCGCACCGCGGCCACCGCGCGGCGCACGAACATCAGCGCCCCGAAGAAGTCCGTCTCCGGCAGGAGCAGGTAGAACTCCTGGTCGCTCGCCTTCGCGATGACGTCCGAGTCGCGGATGATTTTACTGAGCGCGCGGATGATGCCGCGCACCGCCTTCTTCGCGTCCGCCGCCCCCAGCCGCACCCGCACCAGCGGCAGGTTGTCGATGGAGAAGGTCAGCAGGGAGAAGGTGCGCCCGTAGCGGCGCGCCTTGTAGATTTCCTTGGACGCGTAGTCGGTGAAGTAGCTGAGGTTGTACGCCGCCGTCTCGCGGTCCCTCAGGCCCAGGCGCTGGAGCGCGAGCATCCGCCGGCCGTTCTTCACGCCCACGGCGGCGAAGTCCGCGAGCACCTTGGCGTCACGCGAGTGCTCGAGCCGGAAGTCCCCGGACAGCGGGTCCGAGAGCTGCGCGAGCCCGACGATTTCGCCGGAGGCCAGCAGCGGCACGTACATGACCGCGGAGCGCTCGTCGCGGGCGGACCAGGGCTGGGCCTCGCGCAGCCGGCCGGCCAGCGGCCCCTCCGGGTTCATCTTCTCCGCGAGGAACTGCTTGTCGAGCAGCCCGCGGTACGCGCGCAGCACCAGGTCCCCCCGGTCGTCCATCACCCACAGCGCGGCGCTCTGCGCGTCACAGACGGCGCCCAGCTCCGCGATGATGCGCTCCTGCAGCCACTCCAGGTCCGGGTGGGACAGCAGCTCGAGGCAGCGCTGGTGCAGGTTGTGGAAGCGGGCGAACTCCAGGTTCTCATCGCGGAGCAGCTCGCGCTCGCGGCGGAGGCTGGCGCGCTCCAGGGCGCGGTTCACCGACAGCAGCAGGTCGGCCTCCTCCACCGGCTTGGTGAGGCAGTCCGCGGCGCCCGAGCGCAGCGCCATCTCCGAGCCCCGCACGTCCGTGCGCTGGCTGATGAGGATGACCTCCTGGTTCGGGTCCTTCTCGCGCAGGCGCGCGGTGAGGGCGAAGCCGTCCACGCCGGGCATCACCACGTCGGTGAGGACCAGGTCGAAGGCGGTGCGGGCCGCCTCCTCGAGCGCGAGCGTGGCGTTCTCCACGGCCACCACGCGGTGCCCGTTGCGGGTGAGCATGTCGCTGGCGAGCTGACGGAAGAACAGGTCGTCATCGACGACGAGGATGGGACCGGCCACGCGCGTTCTGACCTGGGGTCGAGGGGGAGGAACGCGAGAGGTTACCGGGGCGGGGGAAGCGCGACAACGCCCTCGAAGACGAACGCGACGGGCCCCCGGAGGCGGATGTCGGACAGGTCGCCGGGCACACGGATGCGCAGGTCTCCGCCCGGCAGCGTGACGCGCAGCCAGGCGTCCTGGGGCAGCCGCTTCGCCAGCACGGCCGCCACGGCGGACGCGCACGCCCCGGTGCCACACGCCTGCGTCAGCCCGCAGCCGCGCTCCCACACGACGACCGTGAGGCCGTCCGCTTCCACCCGGACGAACTCCACGTTGGTGCGGTCGGGGAAGGACGGGTGCCGCTCCAGCTCGGGGCCCAGGCGGGGAGCGTCGTCCAGGGGCTGGTCCAGGAGGACGAGGTGCGGGTTGCCCATGCTCACCGCGTGGGCATGCAGCTCCGGGTAGCCCGGCAGGGGCTGGTCCAGGAAGGGCTTGCCGGTGGCGCCGGACGGGAGGTTGGGTGCCACCAGCCGCGCGGGCCCCATGGAGATGTCCACGCCGATGACGCCGCCGTCGCCGTAGCCGGGAATGCAGGTGAGCACGCCCGCGCCCGTCTCCACATCGAGGCGCCCGGGGTTGTCGTCGGAGTGGTCCACCAGGTACTTCACCGCGCAGCGCAGGCCGTTGCCGCACATCTCCGCGATGCTGCCGTCGGCGTTGTGCACCACCATGCGGGCCACGCCGTGCGCGGAGGGGAGGAGCGCCAGCACACCGTCCGCGCCGATGCCCAGCCGCCGGTCGCACATCCACCGCGCGGTGGCGGCGTCGATGTCCACACCCGTCCGGCGACGGTCCAGCACGACGAAGTCGTTTCCCAATCCCTGATATTTGAAGATGCGCTCGCGAGGTCCCACGGGCCCAATCCTAGCCGCGAGCCCTCACTCCTGCTCGCCCGGTTTCTTCTGAACAACCGGAGGCGGCAAGTCGAGTGCGGGCACGGCGGTGCGGCCTGGCTTCACCTGGGGAATGGTGGGGCGGCCGGTCCCTCCCCCGGGGGGCATGGGAGAGGCCGGATTCCGGCGGGACAGCTCGTTCTTCACGGCGTTCGGCTGCCCGCGCAGCGCGTCCAGCTCCGTCTCCTGGGCAGCGAGCTTCTTCTGGAGGTCCTCGACCACGGCCTGGAGCTGCTCCATCTCCGCGGCCATCTCCAGCACGGCCTCGGGCTGGGCGGAGGACTTGAGGTCCTCCGTGGACTTGAGGAGCTCCGTGCGCTCGGCCTCCAGGGAAGCCAGCCGGGTCTGCTGCTCGCGGACGCGGGTCTCCAGCTTCGCCCGCTCGGCGCGGTCCTCGAGGAGGGACTGCTTCTCCGCGGCCAGGGCGGCCATCTGCTCCTTGAGAGCGGCCAGCTCGGCCTGGAGTGTCCTGGCCCGTTCCGCCGCGGTGCCCTCGCGCTTCTGGAGCTGCTGCTTCGCCTCTTCCAGGGCCTGGGCCATGCGCTCGCGCTCGACGCGCTCGGCGTCGAGAATGCGCACGGCATCGGTGGACGCGGTCTCCAGCGCGGCGATGCGGCCTTCCAGGCGGACGCGGGCCGCACGGGCGACGGTCAGCTCCGACTGGAGGCGCTCGCGCTCGGAGGCCAGGGCGGCGCGCTCGGCCTCGGCGCGGCCCAGGCGCTCCTGCGCGGACTGGAGGGCGGTGGTGTTCTCGGTCGCGGCGGCCTCCAGCTCGGCGAGCCGGGACTCCAGCCCGGTGCGCTGCGACTCCAGGCCCGCGGAGAGCTCGGACAGGCGAGATTCCAGCGCGGCCTTGTCGGACTCGAAGCGCGCGGTGGCTTCGGCGAGCCGGGTCTCCAGCTCGGAGCGCTCGGTCTCATGCCGCGTGGAGACCTCCGCCAGCTGCGCCTCGAAGCGTGCGAGTTCCGCACGCCGCGCGTCCAGCTCGGCCCGCTGTGCCTCGACGGTCGCGGTGGTCTCCGCCAGCCGCGCGTCGAGCACGCCGCGCTGTTCGGCGGCCTCGGCGAGCCGCGCCTCCAGGTCGGCCCTGGCCGCCCCCATCCCCTCGGTGGCCTCGGCGAGCCGGGCCTCCAGCGCCGTGGCGCGCTCCTGCTCGACCCGGGCCTGCTCGGTGGCATGCGTCAGCTCGGCCTTCAGCGTCTCCAGGGCGGCGCGCTCGGCCTCGAGCGTGCTCTCCATGGCGGTGGCCTTGCCCGCGAAGCGCCGCGCCGTCTCGAGCTGCACCATGAGCAGCTCGGCGTTCTCCCGCTGGGCGGCGAGCCGGTCCTGCGCGTCCACCAGCTCGGCGTCGAGCCGGGCGATGTGCATGCCCCGCTCGTGCAGGGCGGCCATGGCGCGCTGGAGCTCCGCGCCCAGACGCATGATTTCCTGCCGGGCGGCCACCAGATGCCCCTGCTCCGCGCGCAGGGCCACCAGCTCCCGCTGCGTGGCCTCCAGGGCCGTCCGGGCCTCCTCCTGCTCGCGAGCGCGCAGAACCTCCAGCGACTCCAGCTCGGACTGCTGCCGCTCCATCCGGACGCGGGCCGCTTCCAGCTCGGCCTCGAGCGCCCCCACCCGCGTACGCGCGGCCTCCTCCTGACGGGCCAGCGCCTCGCGAATCCCGGTCAGCTCCTGCTCGCGCTGGGTGGCGGCCTCGGTGAGACGGCGGGCCTCGGTCTCTCCCGCGCCCACCTGCTCCCGCAGCCGGGCCACCTGCTCCTGGAGTTCCTGGAGCGACCAGTCGCGCTCGGAGAGCTGCGCATCCGCCGCGCGGCGGGCAGCCCCCATCTCCTCAAGGGACTGCTCCAGCGAGGCACGGCGAGCGGCCTCCGCCTCGCGGGCAGCCTCGGCCTCCGCGAGCTGCTGCTTCGCCGCGGCCTCCACCTGGGCGCGCTCGGATTCCAGCCGCGCCACCAGGGCCCGAAGCTCCTCCTCGCGAGCCACGGCGGCAGCGCGTTCCTCCTCCAGAATGCGCTGCTGCTCGGCCATGACGCGCTCGGCGGCGGCCAGCCGCTCCTGCCGCGCCTGCTCGCGCTCCGCGGCCTCGGCACGCAGCGACTCCAGTTCCTCCTGGGCCCGGGCCAGCGCGCTTCCCGCGTCCGCGCGCCCCTCCTGCTCGGTGGCCAGCTCCGCGCGCACCCGGGCCAGCGCGGCCTCCGCCTCGGAACGGGCGAGCCCCTCGGCCTCCAGCCGCGTGCGGAGCTGGGCCAGTCCCGCCTCGCCCTCGCTGCGCCCCTGCCGCTCGGCCTCCAGCTCCGAGCGAGCCTCGGCGAGCGCCGCGTCAGACCGGGTCCGAGCCTCCTGCTCGGCGTCGAGCTGGGTCCGGGCCAGGGTGAGCGCGGCATCGAGCCCGCTCCGGGCCTCGCGCTCGCCCTGAAGCTCCGTCCTCGCCTGGGCCAGCGCCTCATCGGCCCGGGCCCGCGCCTCGCGCTCGGCCTCCAGCGCCTGCTGTGCCTCGTCGCGCGCCGTCTCGGCCCGGACGCGCCCCTCGCGCTCGGAGGCCGTCTCGGCCTGGAGCCGGGTGACGACCTCGTCCGCTCCGACGGCGCGCTCGCGCATCTCGGTGAGCTCCGCCTCCAGCCGCTCGCGGTGCTCACGCTCCGAGGCCAGCGCCGCCTGAGAGCGGGCCTCCAGCCGCTCCTGAGAGGAGGCCAGCTCCTCC
Source organism: Myxococcus sp. RHSTA-1-4 (assembly GCF_020037125.1). Classification (GTDB taxonomy): domain Bacteria; phylum Myxococcota; class Myxococcia; order Myxococcales; family Myxococcaceae; genus Myxococcus. The sequence continues at coordinate 172,912 of NZ_JAIQDG010000015.1, read as the reverse complement.
CGGGCCTCCACCACCGACGCTTCCGCCCGGGCCCGCTGCTCCGCCTCCTCCTGGAGCCGGGCCTGGGCCTCCGCCAGCGACGCCTCCATCTGGGAGCGCTGCTGTGCCTCCGTCTGGAGCCGGGCCTGGGCCTCCGCCAGCGCCGACTCCATCTGGGAGCGCTGCTGTGCCTCCGTCTGGAGCCGGGCCTGGGCCTCCGCCAGCGACGCCTCCATCCGGGCGCGCTGCTCCGCCTCCTCCTGGAGCCGGGCCTGGGCCTCGGCCAGCGCCGACTCCATCCGGGCGCGCTGCTCCGCCTCTTCCTGGAGCCGGGCCTGGGCCTCCGTCAGCGCCGCATCCGTCCGGGAGCGGTCCTGCTCATCGGCCGCGCCCCGGGCCCGAGCCTCCTCCAGCTCGGCCTCCACCCGGGTGCGTTCCAGGCTCTCGGCGCGAAGCCGGGCCAGTGCGTCCAGGAGCGCCGACTCCGACCGGGAGCGCTGCTCCTCCTCCGCGTCGAAGCGAGCCTGCGCCTCGGCCAGCGCCGTCTCGGCTTGAGCACGCCGCGCGCCCTCGGCCTGGAGCGCCGCCTCCGACCGGGTGCGCTCATCCTGGAGCTGCGCCTGGGCGTCCGCGAGGGCCGCCTCCCACCGCGCGCGCCGCTCCTGCTCCGCGGCCAGCGCCTCTCGTGCCTGGGCGAGCGCCTGCCTCGCCTCGTCCAGCCCGCCCCGGGTCTCCGCGAGCGCCGTCTCCGCCGCGCCCCGCTGCTCGCGCTCCGCGTCCAGCTTCTCGCGCAACGCCTCGAGCGCACTACCGGACTGCTCCCGGCCCTCGCGCTCGGCCTCCAGGGTGGCCCTGGCCTCGGCCAGGGACGCCTCCAGCTCCGTGCGCCGCCGCACCTCCGCGTCCAGCGTCTCGCGGGTGCTGGCCAGGGTGGCCTCGGTCTCGGCCAGCCGCCTCGCCGAGCCCTCCAGCCGCTCGCGCGCCAGCCGCAGCGTCTCCTCGACGGCGGCCCGCGCCTGTTGCTCCTTATCGAGCCGCGCCTCGGTGGCGTGACGCTCCTGGTTCGCCGCTTCCAGCTCCGCCCGCACGGCCTGGAGCGCCTGCTCCGCCTCCCGCCGCTGCGCGCGCGACAGGTTGGAGACCTCCGCCTCCAGCTCCACCACGCGGCGGACCAGGACCTGTCGCTCCTCCTCCAGGTCCGCCCGCTGTGCCTCGGCCTCGGCCCGCCGGGCGTCCAGCGCCTCCGCCCGGGCGCGCTCCTCTTCCAGCGAGCGCGCCAGGGACGCCAGCCGCTCCCGCAGCTCCGCCCGCTCGGTCTCCAGCGCCTGCCCGAGCCGCTCCTCGGTCCGCGCGCGCTCCGCCTCCAGCGCCGCCAGCCGCTCTCCGGCCTCGTGGAGCGACTCCTCCAGCTTCTGCGCCGTGGCCCGGGCCGCGGCCTCGCCGCGGGTGAGCGCCTCCACCTCGCCGCGCAGCCGGGCCTCGGCCTCGCGCGCCGAGGTCAGCTCCGTCTCCAGCCCGCGCCCCTCGGCCAGGAGCGCCTCCAGCCGCGCCTCCGCGTCCTTGCGAGCCCCTTCGGCCGCCGCGGTCCGCTGCCGGGCCTCGGCCAGCTCCCGCGCGGTGCGCGCCAGCTCGGCCTCCTTCACCGCCACCGTCGAGCCCGCGTCCTTCGACAGCGACTCCGCCCGGGCCGCCTCGGCCTTCAGGTGCTCCACGGCGGCCAGCGCCGCGGAGTACTGCTCGGCGATGCGCAGCTCCCGCTCGCGCGCGGCGTCCGCCGCCCGGCGCCAGTCGTCGGACTGCTCCACGGCGCGCTCCGCCGCCAGCCGGTCCTTCTCCCGGTCGATGCGCAGCGTGGACAGCTCGTCCTGCACCTCGCGCACCTGCGCGTACGCCTGCGTCAGCCGCTCCCGGGCCTCCTCCAGGGAGGCGACGGTCTCCTCGCGGCGGGCCCGCTCCAGCCGCAGCGCCTCCTGCGCGGCCAGCACCTGCACACCCGCGTCCGCCTGGGCGCGCTGCGCGGCCTCCACCTCCAGCCGCTGCGCCGCGAGCCGGCGGTCCGCGTCCGCCAGCCGCTCCTGCGCCACCTGCAACTCCATCTCGCGGCGGCGCAGCTTCCCCGTCAGGTCGTCCCGCTCGCGCTGCGTCTCCTGGCTGCCGCGCGCCAGCTCGAGCTGCGCGGTGAGCCGCGCCACCTCTTCCCGCGCCGCCTCCAGCGAGGGCTTGAGCGCGGCGACCTCCGCCTCGCGGTCCGTCAACTCCGCGCGAAGCTTCGTCAGCGACTCCTTCAGCCGCGCGCTGCGCTCCTCCCAGGACTTCGCGCGCGCCACCACCTCGTCCAGCTTCCCGCGGGTGAAGGCCAGCGGCTCCGGAGGGAGCTGCACCCACGTCGGGTCCACCACGCGCGGAGACTCCTGCCCCGCCACCACCACGAAGTAGGCCGCCTCGCTGCTGTTCACCAGCGTGCCGTCGACCTGGAGCCCCTCCCCGCGCTCGAAGGCGAGCTGGTAGCCCAGCACCGGCGACTGCGTGGCCACCTCCACGTGCGGGAAGTGGGCGGAGAGCGCGTCCAGCAGCACCCCGTACGTGGGCGGCACCTCCTCATCCGGCTCCAGCAACTGCGGAAGCGCCAGCCCCGCCACGTTGCGCAGGCCCCCCACGAGGAAGCCCTGCTTCGTCACCAGCCGCGCCAGCTCCACCATCAGCTCCGGCGCCTTCACGTACGGCGCCAGGTCCGCCACCAGCACCACGTCGAAGCTGCCCGACTCGAAGTCGTCGTAGACGTTGGCTCGGAAACGCAGCGACGGGCCCCCATGGGCCTTCTGTGCCGCCTCCACCGCCGCTACATCCCTGTCGCACGCCACCACGGCCCGTGCGCCGCGTTCCACGAGGAAGCGCGCGCTCTCGCCCCCGGTGGAGGCGACGGCGTCCACTTCCAACACCCGGCGACGGGCGAAGAGGCTCTCCGCGAAGATGTACCGGGGCAGCAGTTCACTGGGCCCCATGCGGCGGAATGTGTGGTGCATGGGTGTGTTCGGGGGTGGGAGTATAGCCGTGGGCGTCCGTGCCCCAAGTTAAGCGCCAGGGCCAGAAATCGGCCTCGCGCCTGTCCGTCAGGAGAGCAGGCGACATGAACGCAGCGGGACAACAGGGATTCGGCTACCGGGCGAAGCGCACCTTCACGCGTCTGCTCGTCTTCACCCTCATCCTCGGCCTGGGCGGGCTGGTGGTCTTCTTCCGCTCCCAGCTCAACGCGCGCACCTTCACCCTGGCCCTCATGGACGGGCAATTGGTGGTGATGAAGGGCCGCAACGCCCCCGCGGGCGCCCTCCCCTACCGCCCCGGGGACCCGCGCCTGGCGGACGCCTATGCCCCCATCGCCGTGGAGGGCCAGGACGTCACCGCGCTCGTCCAGCGCAGCTTCACCGAGCGGGACGAGCTGGACCGGGCCCTCTTCCCCCTCCTGGAGGCCCTGGCGCGCCCCAGAATCGCCTCCGACGAGCCGGCCCGGGTGGACCAGGGGCTGTACTACCTGCGCCGCGCGGAGAAGCTCTCCGGCATCACCGAGGAGCAGCGCCTGACGCTCCAGAAGCTGATGACGGACGTGGCCTACTACCAGGCCCGCCAGAAGCTGGAGGACGCCCGCCGCCTCGTCAGCGACGCCCTCACCCAGCTCAGGCTCGCCGCGGAGAGTGAGAGCCGCCACGCCCGCAGCGCCAACCAGATGCTCTCCACCGTCTCCCCCGCCGCCCGGGATTTGGAGGAAGCCCTCCGCCGCGCCGTGCACACCCTCAGCGGCCCCCAGGAGGCCCCCAGGCCCGCCCCGGAGGCGCCGGTGGCCCCACCCCCCGCACCTGCCGGCGGGACGCCGGAAGGAACCCCTCCGACGGCCCCGGTTCCGGCCGCTCCCGACTCCGGCTCCAGCCCCTGATTCGGGGCCATTTCCTGCCGCTCAGGTTGGATTCCAGGAGGCCCATACAACGCGTCTCTGGTCGCATCACCAACTGTCGTAATCACAACGTGACAAATCGCGTTGGAGATCGATCATAGATTGCAATGATCGGGCCCAGCCGGGCACTAGATCTCGCGTTGACAGTCTGGGGACCCCCCCATAGCTTGTGGCCGGTCGACGGTGCCCCACCGGAGACACCGCTGTGACGTGGGGCTGAGGAGGGGTTGTGGGAATCTTGCGCACAGCAGCCATCTACCTCATACATCACCGTAGACATCCGGTCGCACCCAGACCGTAGACCCGTTCTCCTCCAAGGACGGGTCCTTCCCTGAACACTTTTCCAGTAGCGTGACCTGGGGCGCCGTCCCCCCGGGGCAGAGCCGGTGTCTGCCCAGGGCCACGCTTTTTGTCCGGAGTGAGCCGCTCGTGAACTTCGAAACGCCCGTGAAGCCCGCCACCGCCAACCTGCCCGTCCCGCCCGTGACCAACGGTCACCCCGTGGCGTCCGCGAGTCCCGCGCCGGTGGTTTCGGAGGCGCCTCCGGCCGAGTTCACCTCCACCACGATGCGCGTGCGCAAGCGCAATGGCTCCACGGAGCCGGTGGACCTCAACAAGATTGTCCGCGCGGTGGGCCGCTGCTGCGTGGGTCTGCCCCGCGTGGACGTGATGCGGGTGGCCACGAAGACCATCTCCGGCCTGTACGACGGCGCCACCACGCGCGAGCTGGACAGCCTCTCCATCCAGACGGCCGCGGCCCTCATCGCCGAGGAGCCCGAGTACGGCCGCCTCTCCGCGCGCCTGCTGTCCGCCTTCATCCAGAAGGAGGTCAGCAACCAGGAGATCCACTCCTTCAGCCAGTCCATCGCCGCCGGCCACAAGCACGGCCTCATCGCGGACCGGCTGCTCCAGTTCGTCCAGGCCAACGCGCGCAAGCTCAACGCCGCCATCGACCCGTCGCGCAACGACTTGTTCGAGTACTTCGGCCTGCGCACCGTCTATGACCGGTACCTCCTGAAGAACCCCGTCACCCGCGAGGTGCTGGAGACGCCGCAGGAGTTCTTCCTCCGCGTGGCGTGCGCGCTCAGCGGCGACAACGCGCGCGAGGCGATTGAACTCTACCGGCTGTTCAGCTCGCTGGAGTACATGCCCAGCTCGCCCACGCTGTTCAACTCGGGCACGCGCCACGAGCAGCTCTCGAGCTGCTTCCTGCTGGACTCGCCCGCGGACGAGCTGGACGCCATCTACCGGAAGTACTCGGACATCGCGATGCTGTCGAAGTTCTCCGGCGGCATCGGCGTGGCGTACCACCGGGTGCGCGCGCGCGGCTCGCTCATCCGCTCCACCAACGGCCACTCCAACGGCATCGTCCCCTGGCTGAAGACGCTGGACGCCTCCGTCGCGGCGGTGAACCAGGGTGGCAAGCGCAAGGGCGCGTGCTGCGTGTATCTGGAGTCGTGGCACGCGGACATCGAGGACTTCCTCGAGCTGCGCGACAACACCGGTGACGAGGCCCGCCGCACGCACAACCTGAACCTGGCCAACTGGGTGCCGGACCTCTTCATGCGGCGCGTGGAGGCGGACGCCGACTGGAGCCTGTTCGACCCGAAGAGCGTCCCGCACCTGATGGACCTGTACGGCGAGGCGTTCGAGAAGGCCTACGCCGAGGCCGAGGCCGCCGGCCTGGCGATGCGCAAGGTGAAGGCGAGAGACCTCTACGCCCGGATGATGAAGACGCTGGCGCAGACGGGCAACGGCTGGATGACCTTCAAGGACATCAGCAACCGCAAGAGCAACCAGACGGGCCGGGACAACAACGTCATCCACCTGTCCAACCTGTGCACCGAAATCCTGGAGGTGACGAGCCAGGGTGAGACGGCGGTGTGCAACCTGGGCTCGCTGAACCTGGGCCGCATGGTGGTGGACGGGAAGTTCGACTTCGAGCGCCTGCGCGCCAACGCCCAGCTCGCGCTGAAGCAGTTGGACCGGGTCATCGACCTCAACTACTACCCCATCCCCACCGCCGCGGATTCGAACCGCCGCTGGCGCCCGGTGGGCCTGGGGCTGATGGGCCTGCAGGACGTCTTCTTCCAGCTCCGGCTGCCGTTCGACGCCCCGGAGGCGCGGGCGCTCTCCAAGAAGATCTCCGAGGAGATCTACTTCGCGGCGCTGTCCACCTCGTGCGACCTGGCCGAGCAGTTCGGCGCGCACCCGTCCTTCCCGGAGACGCGCGCGGCGAAGGGCGAGCTGCAGTTCGACAGCTGGGGCGTGGTGCCCGAGGACACGGCGCGCTGGGACGCGCTGCGTGAGCGCATCAAGAAGCACGGCCTGCGCAACTCGCTGATGATTGCGATTGCGCCCACCGCGACCATTGCCTCCATCGTCGGCTGCTACGAGTGCATCGAGCCGCAGGTGTCCAACCTGTTCAAGCGCGAGACGCTGTCGGGCGACTTCCTCCAGGTGAACCGCTACCTGGTGCGCGACCTCCAGGCGCTGGGGCTGTGGAACGAGAACGTCCGCAACCGCATCAAGATGGCCGAGGGCAGCGTGCAGGACATCACCGAGCTGCCGGAGAACCTCCGGGCGGTGTACCGCACGGCATGGGAGATTCCGATGCGCTCGCTCATCGACATGGCGGCGGACCGCGGGGCCTTCATCGACCAGAGCCAGTCGCTGAACCTGTTCGTGGAGACGCCGAACATCGGCAAGCTCTCCTCGATGTACTTCTACGCGTGGCAGAAGGGCCTGAAGACGACGTACTACCTGCGCTCGCGCCCGGCCACGCGCATCGCGAAGGCCACCATCGGCGCGGGTGGCACGGCCACGGCGGCGACGGCCCCTGTCCCGGTGGCGAAGGCGACGGAGGCCGAGGCGGTGGCCTGCTCGCTGGAGAACCCGGAGTCGTGCGAGGCCTGCCAGTAGGCCCGTAACGCCTCCGACGAGAGATTGACGAAGCACGTCCGAGTCCCCGCGCGCGCGGCGCAAGGAGCACCGAAGAAATGCTGTTGAACCCTGGAATGAACCTGACGCTGCGCCCGATGGCGTACCCGGCGTTCTTCGAGATGTACAAGAACGCCATCAAGAACACCTGGACGGTGGAGGAGGTGGACTTCTCCACGGACCTGGTGGACCTGCGGGCGAAGATGACGGACGCGGAGCGCCACCTCATCCACCGGCTGGTGGCGTTCTTCGCGACGGGGGACAGCATCGTCGGCAACAACCTGGTGCTGAACCTCTACAAGCACATCAACGCCCCCGAGGCGCGGATGTACCTGTCGCGGCAACTCTTCGAGGAGGCGCTGCACGTCCAGTTCTACCTGACGCTGCTGGACACGTACGTGCCGGACCCGGCGGAGCGGGCGAAGGCGTTCGCCGCGGTGGACAACATCCCGTCCATCCAGCGCAAGGCGCGCTTCTGCATGAAGTGGATGGACAGCATCCACGAGCTGAACGAGCTGAAGACGAAGGAGGACCGGCGCCGGTTCCTCCTGAACCTCATCTGCTTCGCGGGCTGCATCGAGGGGCTCTTCTTCTTCGCCGCCTTCGCCTACGTGTACTTCCTGCGCAGCAAGGGCCTCTTGAACGGCCTGGCGGCGGGGACCAACTGGGTGTTCCGTGACGAGAGCGCGCACATGGCGTTCGCGTTCGAGTGCATCCAGGTGGCGCGCAAGGAGGAGCCGGACCTCTTCGACGCGCAGATGGAGCGCGACGTGGTGGCGATGCTCCGCGAGGCGGTGGAGTGCGAGACGCAGTTCGCGCAGGACCTGCTGAGCGGCGGCGTCATGGGTCTGTCCGTGCAGGACATGCGCGGCTATCTGGAGTACACGGCGGACCAGCGGCTGCAGATGCTGGGGATTGCGCCCATCTTCCGGACGAAGAACCCGCTGCACTTCATGGACCTGCAGGACGTGCAGGAGCTCACGAACTTCTTCGAGCGCCGCGTGTCCTCGTACCAGGTGGCGGTGGGCGTGGGCGCGGCGACGGACGTGGTGTTCGACGCGGCGTTCTGACGCGGGCTCCTGTCGCCCCGCGAAGAAGGGCCACCCGGGCTCCCTGCACCGGGTGGCGGCCCTGCCGGGGCCTACCCCTTCGACGAGCTCGGGTCGGAGCCGTAGCTGTTCTTCCGCCCGATGCTCCCATCGGCATTGTGGATGGTGTGCTCGGTCCGCCGCTCCTGGGCCTGAGCCCTTCCCGCGTCGATTGCACGCGCCTTGAGCCGGTGCGAGCTCGTCACCTTCCCGTTCACCTGGTTGACCCAGCCCGCCCCGTTTGGATTGGGCGTGGTGTGCACACCGCCACCGCGACCGCCATTCTTCGCCGTGTTCTTCGCCATGTGAGCGCCTCCTGATGTCCGCTCTCCGAGGGCGCGGACGTTGTGGTTGCAGGCTGTGACGCGCGCTCCGTGCGGCGGGTTCCACGCGCCAGGAGGGCCTGCTCTTTCGTTCGTCCGGAGTGTCCAACTCGCAACGCGGACGTCCTCCGCCCCAGGGATTCCCGAGACACCTCTCTGGGAAATAGACGTCCCACGAGAGGTGGATGTGAAGAACCGCGAAGCAGGAGGCGGTGCTCCATTTCCCCTCCATCGCGCCCTGCCCCGCCCCGCCCGGAAGCACCGTCCCGGCCGTGCTAGAACGGGACGCACCCATGGACCGCGTCACTCCGTTCCTCTGGCTCTGGATGCTCTTCTTCGCCGTCAACGCCCTCTGGGCCCTGGCCCAGGCGGCGGTGGCGAGCACCCTGGGCGCGCGGCCCGTGCTCGTGGACCTGGGCTTCGGGCCCATCCTGCTGTCCGGGCGTATGGGCGGCATCGTCTGGTCCTTCCGCCCCATTGCCCTCGCCAGCTCGGTGGGCTTCACCGAGGCCCAGACCGCGGAGGGCGTACCGCCGAAGAACCGGCTCCAGCAGCTCTCACTGCTCATGCACGCCGCGGTCATCCTCCTGCCGTGGGTCGTGCAGGTCGCCATCGCCATGACCTGCCTGGGCGCCAGCGAGGGCCTCCACCAGTTCGTGCGCGGCTTCACCCTGCCCTTCGAGCTCTCCCTGCTCCCTGGCCGGGTGGAGCGCTTCCTCGCGCTGCTCCGTGACGGAGAGTTCCTCCGCGCCTGGGGCCTCCTGAGCGCGAAGCTGGCCGCCATCAACCTCCTGCCGCTGCCGCTGCTCGCCGGCGGGCAGGTGCTGCTGCTGCCCTGGCGCAATGCCTATCCCGTCTGGGCCGGCCTGCTCCACCTGCTGAGCATGCTGGCCGTCCTGCCCTGGGCCGGCTACGTCGCGTACCTCGTCATCACCACCCTCTTCTGAAGCCCGCTACTCCCGCCCCTGAAGCGCCAGCCGGGCCCCCAGCGCGACGAACACCGCGCCCGTGACGCGCTTCTGCACCGAGGCCACGCGCGGGTTGCTCCGCAGCCAGCCACCGACCGCCCCCGCCGCGCCGGCCAGGAACACGAGCCACGTCGTCCCCGTCAGGTCGAACAGCAGCCCGAGCAGGACGAACTGGAGCCCCGCGGAGCCACGCGACGGGTCCACGAACTGCGGCAGGAAGGCGAGGAAGAACAAGGCCACCTTCGGGTTGAGCACGTTGGTGACGACGCCGTCGCGGAAGATGCGCCAGAGGCTCGTGGGCTGGAGTCCCTGCACCGCCTCGGGCCCGGCCTTGCTGCGCAGCATCTGCACGCCCATCCACACGAGGTAGATGGCGCCCACCCACTTCACCACCGTGAAGGCCATGGCGGACGTCGCCAACAGCGCGGACAGCCCAAGCGCCGCGGCGGCGATGTGGAACAGGCACCCGGCCGCGATGCCCAGCGCGGAGACGATGCCCGCCGACCGGCCCTGGCCGATGCTTCGGGCCAGCACGTACATCGTGTCCGGGCCCGGGGTGAGGTTGAGCGCGATGCCGGCCAGCATGAAGGCGGCGAGGCGGGTCGGGTCGAAGAGCATGGCGAGGCTCCACTCCGCGAGGCCCGGAGCGAGGCGCGGAACGTCGCGGCCCCGTTCCACGCCCGCCGTAATACGCCCACGCGCGGCCGACGGAAAGCACCGGGGGCTTTCCGGCCGGGGCATGACGAGGCGTGGAATGAAGGTTCCTTCCACTCGCACCACCGCCCGGAGGCCCCGGCCCCCCCTCAGGTACGCGCCTGGGAATCCGCCCGCTCCTGTCCCTGTATCCGCTCCAGGCGCTCGCGCTCCGTCGCGCGCTCCGCCGTGGTGGCGGTGATGGGCGCCACCGGGCGGAACGCCGTGCGGTACACGGCCGCGGCGGTGGCGCCGCCCAGCAGCGGCGCCACGATGAACAGCCACAACTGGCTCAGCGCCAGCCCACCCGCGAACACCGCCGGTCCCAGACTGCGCGCAGGATTCACGGACGTGTTCGTCACCGGAATCCCCACCAGGTGGATGAGCGCCAGCATCAGGCCGATGGCCAGCCCCGCGAAGCCCACCGGCGAGCGGGCGTCCGTGGCCCCCAGCACCGTCAGCACCAGCAGGAAGGTGAGCACCACCTCGGTGAGGAAGGCCGAGCCCACGCCGTACCCCTCCGGCGAGGCGGCACCGAAGCCGTTGGACGCCAGCCCCTCCACGGCCGCCGAGTAGCCTCCCGGCGCGCCCCGGGCAATCAACAGCACCACGCCCGCCGCGGCAATCGCCCCCACGCACTGGGCCACCACGTAGCCGAGCGCGTGCCGGGACTCCATCTTCCCCGAGAGCAGCAGGCCGAGCGTCACCGCCGGGTTGACGTGGCAGCCGGAGATGGGCCCCACCGTGTAGACCATCGCCAGCAGCGACAGCCCGAACGCGAGCGACACACCCAGGAAGCCGATGCGCTCCCCCGCCAGCACGGCCGCCCCCACGCCGCCCAGCACCAGCACGAAGGTCCCCACCAGCTCCGCCACGTACTTCCGGAGCGCCTCTTCGCTACCGGCCCGGGCCGGAGCGGACTTCACCGTGGATGCAGCAGACATGCGCAGCCTCTCTCCGCGGGGCCCGCGCCGCGGCTGCCCACGGCCGATGCCTCACGACACAAGCAGTCCCACGAGGGACGCTGCGCACGGGCAACCGGATGGCAACAGGGGCACCCACCACATGCCCGGAGGGCGGTATCCGCGAGAGGCCCTCGGCGTCCTGCTTCCCTCTGCCCGCGGCAGGCGCGCCGTCCCAGCATGGCCGGCGCGCCGCACAGCGGAAGACGGGCCTACTTCCCCTTCATCACGCCGATGAACGGCAGGTTCCGGTACACCTCGGCGTAGTCCAGGCCGTAGCCGACGACGAAGTGGTCGTCGATGACGAAGCCCTTGTAGTCGATGGTGATCTTCGTCCGGGCCCGCGCCGGCTTCTCCAGCAGCGAGCACAGCTTCAGGGACGCCGGGTGCCGGGCGTGCAGGTTCTCCAGCAGGAACTGCATGGTGAGCCCGGTGTCGATGATGTCCTCGACGACGAGCACGTGCTTGCCCGCCAGCGGCTTGGCCACGTCGGTGGTGACGCGCACCTCGCCCGTCGTCTCCGTGCCGCCCTGGTAGCTGGACACCCCCAGGAACTCTATCTTCACCGGCAGGTCGATGAGCTTCGCCAGGTCCATGGCGAAGAACGCGGAGCCCTTCAGCACGACGACGAGCGTCAGGTCCTTGCCTGCGTAATCGCGGGTAATCTCCGCGGCCAGCTCCCGCACCCGCTTCTGCACCGCGTCCTCGGAAATCAGGACACCGACTTGCTGCTCGTAGAACGCCAAGGGCTCCTCCGCTGCTCGCTGTTACACGTAGGCGTTGTTCATGATCTCCCCGAAGCCGCCACCACCGGGGACGATGTACTGCCGGTCATCCAGCCCCCGCTCCTTCTCCCAGAGCGCGCCCGGCTCCGTGCCGAACACCTCCGGTGGGGACATGCCCCTGTCCAGCCGGAGCGCGTAGATGATGACGTCCGGATGGTCCTTCGTCATCCGCCGCAGGTACTCCGGCGTGACGATGAGGTTCAGGGTGATGATGCGCCGGGGCCTGCCCGGCACCCGCGTCTTGTAGAGCGTAATGGCCGTGGACAGGCTGCCCCCCGTGGCCCCCATGGGGTCCGGGAAGAGCACGAAGGCGTCGTCCACGTCGCCGCCAATCTTGGCGCCGCCAATCTCCGAGCCCACCACCGACTGGGCCGCGTCAATCATGCGGCTCATGATGATGTGGTCCTGCCGCACCAGCGACGGGTCCACCGTGGTGTTCATCAGGTCGTACGTCACCTGCGACGGCAGCGTGCCCGCCCGGGCGATGTTCACCGTCACCACGCGCACCTGCGGGTCGATGACCTCGCCCTGGTAGAGGCCCTGCGGGGTGTAATCAATCATCCGCGTGGGCAGGCTCACCATCTTCCGGGGGAACTCCGCGTTCACCACCGTCTTCACCAGGTCGGCGTAGAGCTGCTCCACCAGCCGGTTGATCTGCGGCTGGATGACGCCCTTCGAGCACAACGTGGCGAGCTGCGAGAGGAGGAACGGATTGCCCACCAGGTGGACGTGCGGTCCATAGTGGTGGGTCATCTCGTTCAGCCGGTAGGGAACGTTCGCGTACAGGGTGTCGCGCATGCTGTCGGCTCCTCTCGCCCCGGGCTCCATGCCGGGGGACGACACTGTCCGCGCTCAGTCGAACAGCTTCAACGTCTGCGGCGGAGTCCCCTCCGTGGGCTCCGTCACGTGGCACTTGCGGCAGCGGGGCTCGTACGCCCCCGCCGCTCCCACCACCACGCGCTCCTCGCTCGAGACAATCCGCTGGGAACGATTGGCCGGATTCCCACACACCACGCAGATGGCCAGCTCCTTCGTCACATACTCGGAGATCGCCATCAACTGCGGCATCGGCTCGAAGGGCCGCCCCTGGTAGTCCTGGTCCAGCCCGGCGCAGATGACGCGCAGGCCCTTGTTGGCCAGCGCCTCCACCACCGCCACCACCTCGGCGCCGAAGAACTGCACCTCGTCGATGCCCACCACCTGGGTGTCCGCCGCCAGCCTGTAAAAAATCTCTTCAGCCCGGTCGATGGGGGTGGAGGTCACCTTGAGCTGCGAGTGGCTCACCACCAGCGTCTCGTCGTACCGGTTGTCGATGCGCGGCTTGAAGACCTGCACCTTCTGCTTGCCGTAGATGGCCCGCTGGACGCGGCGGATCAGCTCCTCCGTCTTGCCGGAGAACATCGAACCGCAGATGACCTCTATCCACCCGATATCTTTGGGGAATTGATGCAAGGAACGCTCGGTCGGCAGGGGCCGGGAAGGGCGCGGATAGTCTGTCACGCCCCCATGGGAGTCAACTTTCCACTGCACCCGTTCCGTGCGGGGAATCCACCGGGTCAAGGCCCGCCCGCCCGCCTGCTCCCGAAGGGGCCCTCCGGCGTTGGCAAGGCTCTTGAAGGGAGCCGCCACGTCGGTTGGGAGCGGGAGGGTGGGCGTGGCGGCGACAATCGAGCAGGCGCGGGGCGCGGCGTGGGGCAGCAGGGCTTCCTTCTACGTGTCACCGGCCTCGGTGGCGCTGTTGATGCTGAACCTGCTGGACGGGCTGTTCACCCTGCTCTTCCTGCAGCTCGGCGTGGCGGAGGAGCTCAACCCCCTCATGCGGGCGGCCTACGAGCAGTCACCGCTCTTCTTCATGTTCTCCAAGCTGCTCATCGTGAACGCCGGACTGTGCCTGCTGTGCCTGCACCGGCGGTTGAGGGCCAGCCGCATCGCCATCCGGGCGGGCGCCGTCGTCTACGCCATCATCGTCGTCTACCACCTGGCCTTCCTGACCCACCTGGTCCTGCACTGGCCGAGCGCCCTCCAGTAGTCCCTCCGGCAGTGGCGGACTGTGGGTGAATTGAACATTGGGCGGGGTGTCGCTCTCGCCTCCACTTGCATTTTACACCCGGTATGTCCCAGGCTTCCCATCAGCTCCGACCTTTCGGGTTCGGGGGGGGACCATGAACATCACCGACGTCCGGGTGTTTCCGGTCGAAGAGGACAAGCTCAAGGCGTACGTCACCATCACCCTGGATCATTGCTTCGTCATTCGCGATTTGAAGGTCATCCACGGCTCCTCCGGGCTGTTCATCGCGATGCCGGCAAAGAAGAGGAAGGATGGGACGTACAAGGACATTGCCCACCCGCTCAACGCGGACACGCGCAGCCAGATGGAGCGAATCATCCTGATCGAGTACGAGAAGCACCTTCACCAGGCGCAAGCAGGGATGCTTGCCCCCGCGGCAGCGGAACTGGACTAACGCCTTCCCTTCGGGTCGTGTCCAGGTTAGTCAGCGGCCCCACCATGCAGCCGCGCGACTTCAAGGTGTTCGCCGGGAACTCGAATCCCGGCCTGGCACATCGCATTTGCGAGTACCTCAAGCGCCCCCTGGGCAAAGCGGAGGTCGGTCGCTTCTCCGACGGGGAGATCCACGTCGAGATTGGGGAGAACGTCCGCGGTCATGACGTCTTCATCCTCCAGTCCACGTGCCCGCCAGCGAACGACCACCTGATGGAGCTGCTCATCATGTGCGACGCCCTCAAGCGGGCGAGCGCCGGCTCCATCACCGCCGTCATCCCCTACTACGGCTACGCCCGGCAGGACCGGAAGGTCGCCCCTCGCACGCCGATTACGGCCAAGCTCATCGCGGACCTGCTGGAGTCCGCCGGCGCCGGGCGCGTGGTGTCCATGGACATGCACGCCGGGCAGATCCAGGGCTTCTTCAACATCCCCTCGGACCACCTCTACGGCTCGCCGGTGTTCCTGGAGGACCTGCGCAAGCGCTTCCCGGACTCGCAGGAGCTCGTCATCGTCTCGCCGGACGCCGGTGGCGTGGAGCGCGCCCGCGCGTACTCCAAGCGGCTGAACACGGGCCTGGCCATCATCGACAAGCGCCGCCCGCGCCCCAATGCATCCGAGGTGATGAACCTCATCGGTGACGTGTCCGGCAAGGACGCCGTCCTGGTGGACGACATGGTGGACACCGCCGGCACGCTCACCCAGGCGGCCGCCGCGCTGAAGGCCAAGGGCGCGCGCCGCGTGGTGGCCTACGCCGTCCACCCCATCCTCTCCGGTCCGGCCATCCAGCGCATCACCGACTCGGTGCTGGAGGAGGTCGTCTTCACGGACACCGTGCCGCTGGCCCCCGCGGCGCAGGCCTGCTCGAAGATCCGCGTGCTCACCACCGAGCGCCTCTTCGGCGAGGCCATCGCCCGCATCCACCGCGCCGACTCGCTCAGCTCGCTGTTCGTCTGAGCCGGCGCACGACTGCCCGCCGGGCGGCTTGACTCCAGGCCTCCCGGCTGGCATGTGCACCCACCTCCATCGGTTCCCTTACGCGTAAGGGCGCCGTCTTCGGGGCCCGCCACTGGGGCGGGATGCCGAGGGCGCCAGGGCGGCCGGTGGCAACCGCAGTCCCTTTCGTGAGGCTTTTCCATGTCCGTCGACAAGAGCACCCTCGAGGCCAAGGCGCGTGAGGGCGCCGGCAAGGGCGTCGCGCGCCGCCTGCGCGCGCAGGGTCTGGTTCCCGCCGTGGTTTACGGCAAGCACCTGAAGCAGCCGGTGCACCTCGCCGTGGACCCCAAGTCCGTCCGCGCGGCCATCAACACCCCGCACAAGTTCAACACCCTCATCCAGATCAAGCTGGGCGGTGACACCCACCAGGTCCTCCTGAAGGACTACCAGATGGACCCCGTCACCCGCGAAATCCTCCACGTCGACTTCATCGGCGTGCGTGAGAACGAGCCGGTGAAGGTGAACGTGCCGCTGGTGCTCACCGGCAAGGCCGTGGGCGTGGCGGACGGCGGTCTGCTCACCCAGGTCCGCCGCGAGCTCGAGGTCTGGGCGCTGCCGAACGCCATCCCGGAGAAGATCGAAGCGGACGTGACGGAGATGAAGATCGCCGAGGCCATGCACGTCAACGACGTGAAGCTGCCCTCGGGCGTGTCCATCAAGACGAACGTCAACTACACCATCGCCGTCATCAGCGCGCCCGAGGCGGTGGAGGCGGCTCCGGCGGCGGCGGCTGCCGCGGCTCCGGCGGCGGCCCCGGCGGCGAAGGCTGGCGAGAAGGCGGCGGCTCCTGCCGCGGCGGCCAAGGCGCCCGCGAAGAAGTAGTCTTCGCTTCACGGATTCCTTCTGGAGCGGGGCTGGCCCGGCAAGGGGCTGGCCCCGTTCTCGTTTCTGGAGCCTCTCATGAAGCTCATCGTCGGGCTGGGCAACCCGGGGCGCGAGTACGAGCGGCACCGGCACAACATCGGGTTCATGGTGGTGGAGGCCCTGCTGTCCCGGGCCCGCGCGGAGCTGAACCAGGAGAAGTTCGCCGCGAAGGTGGGCCAGGGCACGCTGGCCGGCGAGCGCGTCCTCTTCCTGGAGCCGCAGACCTTCATGAACCTGTCGGGCCGCTCGGTGGGCGAAGCGGCGCGCTTCTACAAGGTGCCGGTGGAGGACGTGCTCGTCATCCACGACGAGTTGGACTTGCCCTTCGGCCGGCTCCAGCTCAAGGCGGGCGGCGGCAGCGGCGGCCACAACGGCCTCAAGAGCATCGTCTCCAGCCTGGGCTCGGAGACCTTCATCCGCCTGCGCTTCGGCATCGGCAAGCCGGAGGGCCCCAACGCCCGCGAGCGCGTGGCCGGCTACGTCCTGTCCGGCTTCGACGACGGGGAGCGCCGCCAGCTGGAGGAGCTCATCGGCCGCTCCATGGACATGACGGAGACCTGGATTCGCGAGGGCCTGTCGGTGGCCATGAACCGGTTCAACCGGAAGGCCTAGGGCCCCGGGGGCGCCCTGAATGCAGGCGGACGGGCATCCGGACCGCCCGGCCGCTTGACTTGAAGGGGGCCCCCTCCTACAAGGCGCGTTTCCTCCGCCGGGTAACGGCCCGGTGGGATGTTCTTTCACAGCTTCCCGTGTTCGAGCACGGGACGTAGCGCGAAGGTGACGGGCGCGCGGTTTCCCGTCCCCGGCGGCCGGTCCTCCTACGGACCGCCGACCGTTTCCCCGCTCCCCGGATGGTCCGGGGGGCACTCGACCCCAAGGGGAGAGAAAACATGGCTGAGACGCAGGCCGCGAAGCGGCTTCGTGAGTACGAGACCATCTTCCTGGTCAAGCCGGACCTGACGGACGACAACGTGGACAAGCTCAAGGAGCGCGTCCGCGGCATCGTTGGCCGTGAGGGCGGCAAGGTGATTCGCTTCACGGTGTGGGGCAAGAAGAAGACCCTGTTCCCCGTGGCGAAGCAGCCCCGCGCCATCTACATCCACGCCAGCTACCTGGGCAGCTCCAAGCTGGTGGCCGAGGTGGAGCGCAACCTCCGCAACTTCGACGAGGTCTCCCGCTACATCTCCGTGAAGGTCGCCGAAGAGGTGGACCCCGAGAGCCGTCCGGTCCTCGAGGACCTGAAGCTGGCCGGCGACGTCGAGGAGACCCGTCCGGGTGGCGCCCCCGCGGAGCGCGAGGGTGGCTTCCGTGGCGAGGACGCGGGTGAGGGTGCGGACGAGGAGTCGACCGAGGAGGCCTGAGAGCCACCGGGTCAGTTCCCTAGGGACCAATCCAGGAATCGAGAACGCTCATGAGCAACGGAACTGAGAGCAAGACGGGCTCCGCCCCGGGTGGCCGCACGGGTGGCTTCGGCGGCGGTGGTGGCTTTGGTGGTGGTGGCCGCGGTGGTGACCGTGGCGACCGCGGTGGGGATCGCGGCGGTGACCGCGGCGACCGCGGGATGGGTGGCGACGAGGACAAGCGCGGCGGTGGCCGCGGCTTCGGCCGCAAGAAGGTCTGCCGCTTCTGCGCCGAGAAGAACGCCACGGTGGACTTCAAGGACCAGGCGACGCTGAAGTACTTCGTCACCGAGCGCGGCAAGATCATCCCCCGCCGCATCTCCGGTAACTGCGCGAAGCACCAGCGCGAGGTGGCGGTGGCCATCAAGCGCGCCCGTGGCATCGCGCTCCTCCCCTACAACGCGGTGGTCGGCTAGCCGCCGGGTCCGCACAGGAGACTGAACATGAAGGTCATTCTGCGTGAGGACATCGAGAACCTCGGGAAGTCCGGGGACCTCGTCACCGTGAAGGACGGCTTCGGCCGCAACTACCTGCTGCCTCGCAAGAAGGCGGTGCTGGCGAGCGAGCAGAACATGCGCCAGCTCGAGCACGAGAAGGCGGTCATCACCGCTCGCAACGCCAAGCTGAAGGGCGCGGCGGAGGAGCAGGCGAAGAAGGTGGGCGCCATCAAGGTGACCATCAAGCGCAAGGTCGGCGAGCAGGACAAGCTGTTCGGCTCCGTCACCGCGCTGGACATCGCCGAGGCGGTCGCCGCCCAGGGCCAGCAGGTGGACCGCCGTTCCATCCACCTGCCCGAGCCCATCAAGTCCACGGGCAGCTTCGAGGTGGAGCTGCGGCTGCACCGCGAGGTGACGGCGAAGATCAAGGTCGACGTGGTGGCCGAGTAGTCGCCGCTGCTCGACTGACTGAAGTCAGGGAGGCCGTCCGGGGAGACCTGGGCGGCCTTTCTCTTGTGCGCCCGTCCGGCTCCGGCGTCCGGCTCGCGCCGCCCCCGGTCCGTCTGGCGACATCCGCGTGGAGCGCCTGGCGCGGGGTGCGTATCCGGAAGCGGAGGAGGCTCACCCATGAGCACCACCGCCGCGCCGAGAACCGCCGATGAACACCGCCCCGACCTGGACTGGCTCCGGGGGGTGGCCATCGTCCTGCTGCACCTGTTCCACACGGGGATGATGTTCAACACCTGGGACTGGCACGTGAAGAGCGCCCAGGCGCTGCCCGTCCTGGAGCCGGTGATGGAGGTGATGCACCACCTCCGCATGCCGCTGCTGATGTTCATCTCCGGCGTGGGCACGGCGCTCGCGCTGCGGCGGCGCTCGCTGGGGGGCTTCGCCGCGGACCGCGCGAAGCGGCTCCTGGGGCCGCTGCTCTTCGGCATGTTCGTGGTGGTGCCGCCGCAGGTCTACGTCGAGCAGGTGTTCCGCGGCCGCTTCCACGGGGGCTATGCGGAGTTCTACCCTTCGGTGTTCGACTTCGTGCCCTACCCCGCCGGCAGCTTCAGCTGGCACCACCTCTGGTTCGTCGCGTACCTCTTCGCCTGCTGCGTGCTCTCGCTGCCGCTCTTCGCCGCGCTGGGCACGGCGCGCGGGCAGGCGCTGCTCGGGCGCGTGGAGGGCTGGCTGTGCCGGGGCTGGAACGTGGCGTGGCTGTTCGCGCCGCTCGCGCTGAACGGGCTGCTGCTGCGCGGCTACCCGGAGACGCACGCGCTGTTCGATGATCCGAAGACCTTCGGCCACTACGGCCTGCTGTTCCTCCTGGGCCACCTGCTGGGCCGCTGCCCGCGTGTCTGGGACCACCTGGTGGAGCAACGGCGCGCGCTGCTGGCCGTGAGCGCGGTGCTCTTCGCCGTCATGGTGCCCGACAGCGAGTTCCCCCTGGTGGCGGAGGTGCTCGGGGCCCAGGCCGCCCTGTGGCTCTTCATCCTGACGGCGCTGGCCTGGGCGCGGGCGCGCATCCTCGTGCGCCGGCCCTGGCTGAGACATGCGCAGGAGCTGTCCTACCCCTTCTACATCCTCCACCAGACGGTCATCGTCGTCGTGGGCTACGTGTTCCTCGCACTGCCGGTGGGCCCGTGGGCACTCTTCGGGCTCGTGCTCGTGACGACCTTCGGCGCCACGTGGGCCCTGTGCGAGGGCGTGGCTCGAGTGCCCTGGCTGCGGCCGTGCTTCGGCATGAAGCCGCGCGCCGCCCGGGCCGCGGCTCCCCGGGCGGTGGAGGCGGGGCATACTGCCTGACGTGCCCATGTCCACCCACTCCTCCGAGGACACTCCGGCCGGCTGGCAGTGGCCGCGCATCCACGCGCGGCCCGCGCTGGTGCTGTTCGGCCTCTTCCTGGGAGTCGGGCTATGGAACGGGATGACGGTGTGCCTCACCATCCTCGGAGATGGGGGCATCGTCCCGGGCAGGGAGCCGTTCGTCTGGGAAATCACCGGGGCGCTGGGCGTCTGGGCCGTGCTGCCCATCATCCAGACGGCGGTGCTCAACGCGCCGGGGCCCGGCGTGGGTTGGGCGCGATTCCTGGGCATCCACGCGGCGGGCTACCTGCTCTTCACCGCCCTGCACATCGCGGTGATGGTGCCACCGCGGTACGCCATCTACTCGCTGCTGGGCTGGCGCGCCTACCACTATGGGGACCTGGCCTTCCGCATCCCCATGGAGGCGCAGAAGGACCTCCTCCTGTACGCGGGAGCCGCCACGGTGTGGAGCCTCCTCAACGCGTGGCGCGAGCGGCAGGCGCGGGCGCTCCGGGAGTCCTCGCTGGAGAGCGAGCTGCGGGAGGCGCGGCTCCAGGCGCTCACCGGACAGCTCCACCCGCACTTCCTCTTCAACGCCCTGAACACCATCAGCTCGGTGATGTACGAGGACCTGGCGCGCACGGACCGGCTGCTGAGTGACCTGGGCGGCCTGCTGCGCGCCAGCCTGGAGCGGCGGGAGCCCACGTGGACGCTCGCGGAGGAGCGCGCCCATACCGAGAGATTCGTGGCGCTGCTGGCCGCGCGCTTCGGCGGCCGCGTGACGGTGCGGTGGGACGTGGCGCCCGGGCTGGAGGGCGCGCGCGTGCCCTGCTTCGCGCTGCAGGCGCTGGTGGAGAACGCGGTGAAGCACAACCAGGACCGGCGCGAGGCGCTGGAAGTGCGCATCCGCGCCCGCGAGGACGGGGACGCGTGGCGGCTGGAGGTGGAGGACACGGGACGTGGCTTCGCGGAGTCCTCTCCCGCCTCGGGTCCCGGCGTGGGACTGGCTCACCTGGAGCGCATCCTCGTGCTGCTGCACGGTGAACGGGCGCGGCTGGAACGCGGAGGGAGCCCCGAGGGCGGCGCACGCGTGTCGCTGTGGCTGCCACGGGAGGCGACGGCGTGACCCGCTTCAGCGTGCTGGTGGTGGACGACGAGGCCCCCGCCCGGGCCAAGGTGAAGCGCCTGCTGGCGGACGATGCGCGCTTCGCCCTCGCGGGTGAGGCGGCGGACGGAACGGAGGCGCTGGAGCGAATCGAGGCGCTGCGCCCGGACCTGGTGGTGCTCGACGTGCAGATGCCGGGCCTCACCGGCTTCGAGGTGCTGGAAGCGCTGGGAGCGGAGAACGCCCCCGCCGTCATCTTCTCCACGGCCTACGACGCCTTCGCGCTCAAGGCCTTCGAGGCACACGCCGTGGATTACCTGCTGAAGCCCTACGACGCGGGCCGCTTCGGGAAGGCGCTCGACAAGGCGCACGCGCTGCTCGTCGGCGGAAGGAAGGACGCGGGAAGGCTCCAGGCGATGCTGGAGGACCCGTCCAGATCCGGCCCCACGCGGCCACTCGAGCGGCTGGTGGTGAAGGTGGGCGAGGCGTGGGTGCCGCTGAAGCTGGACGCCGTCCGGCGCCTGTCCTCGGAGGACAAGTACGTGCGGCTCTACACGGACCAGGGCGAGCATCTGATCCGCCAGAGCCTGCGAGCGCTGGAGGTGCGGCTGGACCCGGAGCGCTTCGTCCGCGTGCACCGGGGCGACCTCGTCAACCTGGACGCGGTGGCGCGACTGGAGCCCTGGACGCATGGAGATGGCATCCTCGTGCTCAAGGACGGCACCACGGTGGTGCTCAGCCGCACCTGGCGTGAGGCCTTCCTCGCACGGTGGGGGCTCCAAGGATGAGCCAGGGGGTGGGGCCGCCCCCCACCACCCACCCGGTGCTACAGGCCTGTTGCCGAAAACTGTAGCGATGTCAGGGCTGCCTGTAGAGTGAACGGGCAGCCATGGAAAACGTCCTCGACATGAGAGAAGGCCGCCGGGTTCACGAAGACCTGGCGGCGGAGCGTGCGGTGCTGGGCGCCGTGCTCGCGGACAACAGCCTCATCGCCGCGGTGGGCGAGGTGGTCCACCCGGACGACTTCTCCAGCCCCGCGCACGCGCAGATCTTCGCGGCGATGCTCAAGCTGGACGGCCAGTCCAAGCAGGTCGACCACCTGACGCTGGCCGAGGAACTGAAGGTGCAGGGGCAGCTCGTCGCCGTGGGCGGCCCCGCGTACCTGATGCGGCTGGACCAGGTGGTGCCGCTGGCGTCCAACGCCGTCCAGTACGCGCAGATCGTCAAGGACCAGGCCCTCCGCCGGCGCCTGGCCAACGTGGGCAAGGAGATTCAGGAGCTCGCCAGCTCGGAGACGGGCGAGCTGGAGGTGCTGCTCGACGAGGCCGAGCGCAAGGTGTTCCTCCTCGCGGAGAAGAAGCGCGAGGGCGACCTGCGCCCGGTCAGCGAGCTGATGGAGCAGACGCTCGACCTGCTCGACAAGATGAAGGCCGCGGCCACGGGCGTGACGGGCCTGTCCACCGGCTACATCGACCTGGACATGCAGCTCACCGGCCTGCACGCGGGTGAGCTCATCATCCTCGCGGCGCGTCCCGGCATCGGCAAGACGTCCTTCGCGATGAACATCGCGGTGCACGCGGCGCTGAAGGAGAACAAGGCCGTCGGCATCTTCAGCCTCGAAATGCCCGCCGACCAGCTCCTGATGCGTCTGCTGGCCTCCACCGCGCGCGTGGACATGAAGAAGCTGCGCGGCGGCCGGCTCACGCCTCACGACGAGGAGAAGTTCCAGGAGATGGCGGGCGCGCTCTACAACGCCCCCATCTACATCGACGACTCGGGCGGTCTGTCCCCGTTCGACCTGCGCGCCAAGGCGCGGCGTGTGAAGCAGAAGGACCCGCGCCTGTCGCTGCTCGTCATCGACTACCTCCAGCTCATGCACCAGAAGGGCAAGGTGGAGAGCCGCCAGCTCGAGGTCGCGGAAATCTCCCGTGCGCTCAAGCAGCTCGCCAAGGAGCTGGAGGTGCCCATCATCGCGCTCAGTCAGCTCAACCGTA
This sequence comes from Myxococcus sp. RHSTA-1-4, assembly GCF_020037125.1. GTDB lineage: Bacteria > Myxococcota > Myxococcia > Myxococcales > Myxococcaceae > Myxococcus. The sequence goes on along the minus strand of NZ_JAIQDG010000015.1, from coordinate 150,138 downwards.
AGGTGGAGGAGCGCAAGGGTGGCAAGCCCATGCTGTCGGACCTGCGTGAGTCCGGCTCCATCGAGCAGGACGCCGACGTGGTGATGTTCATCCACCGTGAGGAGACGGAAGAAGGCGGCGGGGACGGCCCGCCCCAGCCCTCCAGCACCGTCATCCCGGTGGAGCTCATCATCGCAAAGCAGCGTAACGGCCCGGTCGGCTCCATCGACCTGGTGTTCCTCTCGGAGTTCACCCGCTTCGAGAGCCGCACCCGCGGCGAGTAGCTACCCGGCGCGAAGGTAGCGCACCACCAGTCCGCGAGCCGCGCGCACCGCGGCCTCCAGCGTGCGCCCGCGTCCCAGCTCCGTGGCCAGTGCGGACGCCAGCCGGCATCCCGTGCCTCGGCGCCCGGGCGCGCGCTCCAGCCACTCGCCGCGCAGCACCCGCACCCGCTCCGGCGTGGCCAGCACGTCCGCCAGGCCCTCCACGTCCGGAAGGTGCCCGCCCTTCACCAGCACCGCGCCGAAGCCGTACCGCGCCAGCGCCTCGGCGGCCTCGGCGGCCTCCGCCACCGTGCGGGGCACGGGCCGGCGCAGCAGCCACGCAACCTCATCCAGGTTCGGCGTGAGCACCACGCGCGGGCCCGCCAGCTCCAGGTACGCCCGCGCGGACAGGCGGGTCAGCGGCTCGCCCCGGGAGGTGCGCACCACCGGGTCCACCACCCACCACGCGTCCGCGCCCTTCAGCGCCGTACTCGCGGCGGAGAGCTGCGCGGCCCCGGGCACCATGCCCCACTTCACCGCGTGCAGCGGGCCCAGCTCACGCGCGGCGGCAATCTGCGCGGCCAGCACGCGCGGCGCGGCGGCCCGCCACATGAAGGTGGCGGTGCCCTGCGCCGTCTGCGCGGTGGGCACGGCCACCGGCTGCCCGCCCCGCGCGAGCACGGCGGCCACGTCCGCCAGGAGCCCTGCCCTCCCCGTGGGCTCGTGCCCGGCCAGCAGGAGGACGCGGGGACTCAACGCCGGTGCTCGCGCGCCTTCTGTACGAAGGACTTGTACAGGCCGTTGTGCACGGGAATGGTGGTGGCCATGTACTCCGGGTGCCACTGCACGCCCACCGCGAAGGCGTGGACGGTGGACTCGATGGCCTCCACCACGCCGTCCGGCGCCACCGCGCACACCGTGACGTCCTTGCCGGCCAGCCGCACCGACTGGTGGTGCGTGGAGTTGACCATGAGCTGGCCGTGCCCCACCGCCTCCGCCAGCAGCGTGCCGCTCTTCACGTCCACCGGGTGCTGGGGCTGGGTGCGGTCATGCTTCTGCTCGTGCTCGCGGGCGCCCTGCACCTCGCGGCTGATGTCCTGGAACAGCGTGCCGCCCAGGATGACGTTGAGCAACTGCATGCCGCCGCAGATGCCCAGCACGGGCATGTTGCGCTTGAGCGCGCCGCGCATCAGGGCCGCCTCGAACGCGGTGCGGCCCTCCTTCAGCGTGCCCAGGCCCTCGCGCGCCGGCTCCCCGTACACCTCCGGGGGGATGTCGAAGGCGCCGCCGGTGACGAGCACTCCGGAGACGCGGTCCAGGTACGCCTCCACGCACGTCGGGTCGTCCGAGTACGGCAGCACGAAGGGCAGCGCCCCCGCGCGCAGCACCGCCTCCGCGTAGGGCACCTTCAGCTCGTAGCGGGCGAAGGCCTGGTCCTCGGGCTGACTCCAGTCCGGGGTGATGCCGATGTTGGGGCGGCGCGGCGGCGGCCCGTGGTGTCGCGGATGGTTGTTCATGGATTTCCCGGCCGCGGAGGCTAGTTCCCCGCCCCGCCCTGTTCAAACGCGGCCACCAGCTGGCGAACGCGCTCGGCGATATCCCCGGCGAGCAGGGCGTCGGACACCACCGCCGCGCCATGCGCACCGGTGGCCGCCACCCGGGCGATGTTCTCCAGCCCCACGCCGCCAATGCCCACCACCGGCAGCGGGCTGTCCCGCACCACCGCCGCGAAGGCCTCCAGGCCCAGCACCGGCGCGGGCACCTGCTTCGTCGTGGTGCCGAAAACGGGCCCCACCCCCACGTAGTCCGCCCCCGCCGCCAGCGCCGCCCTCGCCCCCTCCACGCCCCGCGCCGTGACGCCCACCAGCCGGCCGGGCCCCAGCAGCTCGCGCGCGGCCTCCGGCGGCAGGTCCTCGTCACCCACATGTACGCCGTCCGCGCCCGCCAGCAGCGCCAGGTCCACCCGGTCGTTCACCAGGCACAGGGCCCCCGCGCGCCGGCACAGGGCGGCCACCTCGCGCGCGGCGGCCAGCGCGGCCCGGGGCGGGGTGCGCTTCATGCGCAGCTGCACCACCCGGGCCCCACCCGCCACCAGCCGCGCCGCCTTGTCCACCAGTGGGACATCCGGGAGGACGGTGTCGTCGCACAGCAGATAGGGACCACGGGGAAGCACGGGGCGGGGCGGGGCGTTCATCGGCACCAGGCAGCGTGGACGGCGGCGTTGACAGGCGCCCTCCCTGCTATAAGGTGGCGCGCTAATTTCCAAGCAATTCTGAGGATTTGAACATGGCGGATACGGCGGACCCGAAGTACCTCGACAAGCGCACCGCGGACCGGTACCTGCGCTCCGGCCAGCTCGACGAGAAGGCGTACGAGCGCCACCTCAAGGGCCTGCCCGACGTGGCGGAGAAGTCCGTCCCCGTGGAGACGCTGATGCTCGACGACGTCCAGGACGACTTCGAGGATGACGAGGACGACATCGACGACGAAGAGGACGAGGGCGGCGAGGACGAGAGCGACGAGGGAGCCGCCTCCGCATGAGCTCCGGGGACGAGAAGCGCGGCGAGACCTTCGTGATGCGGGGGGAAGCGCGCTCCGCGTCCGAGGAGTCCATTTCCTTCAGCACCTTCATCGTGGGGCTGGGCACCGCGGTGCTCATCCACCTCGGTGACGCTCCCAACCCGGAGACGGGCCAGACGGCGAAGGACCTGCCGCTGGCCCGGCAGAACCTGGACCTGCTCTCCATGCTTCGCGCGAAGACGAAGGGGAACCTCACGGTGGAAGAGGAGAAGCTCTTCGACGGGCTGCTCACCGACCTGCGCCTGCGCTTCGTGGAGGCAAGCAAGCGGTGACGGTGTCTGCTTCCCGCTCGAGCGGCCTGCCCCGGGGCATCCGCTTCGCCGCCATGCTGTGCCTGGTGATGTCGGCCTTCACCGGCTGGGTGGCCCTGAATGAGGCCACCACGCTCGCCCGCTTCTATGAAGCCCGGGAGCACGAGCTGGAGGCGAAGTACCCCGCCTGGATGGGAGACGAGGACTTCTTCCCCAAGGTGGTGAGGGCGCAGTACTCCGCCCTGGAGCCCATGCGCGAGCCGCGCACCCTGCTGATGGGCGTGCTCTCCGTGGCCTGCGCCTTCGTCTTCGTGGCGGCCGGGCGCATGCTCCGCCCGGACGGCCTGCCACGGGACGGCATGAGGAGGATGCTCGGCCGGGCCGCCATCACCGTGGCCGTGCTGCGCACGATTGACGGGGCCCAGTCCGCCGTGGTGCTACGCCGCGTCGGTCAGGTGATGGCGGAGTCCATGGGCCAGCTCCCGCTCGCCCAGGGGCAGGACCCGGTGGCCGCGGAGATGGTGCGCTCCGCGATGCCGTCCATGGCCGTGGGGATGTCCGTCCTCGGCACGGCCCTGGTGGCGGGCACCTTCGCCCTGCTCGGCCAGTACTTCCGCAGCGCGTCCGTCCGCGAGGTCATCACCGCCCACGACGGCCCTCCCGAGGAGTAGCCGCTTCGGGACACGGGGACGCCCTTCAGCGGGCGTCCGGCACCGGCTGGGCGCCCTGGGCTCCCGGCAGCAGCCCCTCCAGCGCCTCGGCGCTGTCCCCTTCCCCGCCCTCCAGCGCCAGCACGAGCTTCGGGGTCGCCAGCGGCAGCCGCAGCAACTCCTTGCGCGACAGGCCGAACACATAGGCCAGGTGGCCCACGGGCCAGCGCTCCTGCATGCGCGCGAAGGCGGCGTCGTCCACGTCCTCCACGCGCCCGGGCAGCTCCACGTCCTCGTACACCACCCGCTCGCCGCCCACGCGCCGGCCGTTTCCGTAGGCGATGACCTCTTCGCCCTCGTCCGGGTCATACACGTAGGCGTGCACCGTGACGTTGGCCTCGCGGGACAGGAGCCTCGGCAGCGCGTGGTGGGCCGCGTACCAGTGCGCGCCCTGCCGGCCGGCGGTGAAGGGCCCCACGTACGCCAGGCGCACCACCTTGCGGCGCCGGTTCACCGTCACCTGCAGGCCCGTGGCGCCGGCCGCGCCATCCAGCGCCAGCGCCTCACGCGCCAGCCGGAGCAGCTCCAGCCCGCCAAGGCTTTCGAGTCGTACGAGATAACCGCCGTGTGCTTCCAGGTTCAGCCCCCCGAGGATGGGCGCCGCCTATACCGGGCCGGCCGCCCCGTGGCAACTCCGGCTCCTTGAAAAGCCGGTTGCTACCAGGAGTTCAAAGTATTCCATGGCAGGCGGACACGCCGACGCGCCGCGCCAACTTGCCAAGGGGGGTCCGACTCTTACGTTCAAGGCATGCGACTCGACAAGTACACAGTGAAGGCGCAAGAGGCGATCCAGGAGGGACAAACCCTTGCTCGGCGAGCGGACAACCCGCAGTACGAGCCGGAGCATCTGGCGGCAGCACTGCTGGGCCAGAAGGACGGCATCGTCGAGCCCCTGCTTCGAAAGATTGGCGCGGACTCGAAGCTGTTCGCGGCCCGGCTCGGTGAAGCGTTGCAGAAGCTTCCCCGGATGCAGGGCGGCGAGAGCGCGATGCTCGGTCAGCGCCTGCTGAAGACCTTCGACAAGGCCGAGGACGAGGCCAAGTCCCTCAAGGACGAGTTCATCTCCTCGGAGCACCTGCTGCTCGCGCTGACGCACGACAAGGGCGCGGTGGGCGAGGTGATGAAGTCCTCCGGCGTGACGCGCGAGCGCGTGCTGGCGGGCCTCAAGGAGGTGCGCGGCTCCGGGCGTGTCACGAGCCAGGACGCCGAGGCCACCTACCAGGCGCTGGAGAAGTACGGGCGCGACCTCACCGAGGCGGCCCGCTCCGGCAAGCTGGACCCCGTCATCGGGCGCGACGAGGAAATCCGCCGCTGCGTGCAGGTGCTCAGCCGGCGCACGAAGAACAACCCGGTGCTCATCGGTGAGCCGGGCGTGGGCAAGACGGCCATCGCCGAGGGGCTCGCGCGCCGCATCGTCGACGGGGACGTGCCCGAGGGCCTGAAGAACAAGCGGCTCGTCTCCCTGGACCTGGGCGCCATGGTGGCCGGCGCGAAGTACCGCGGCGAGTTCGAGGAGCGCCTCAAGGCCGTCCTCAAGGAAATCGCGGACGCGGCCGGTGAGGTCATCCTCTTCATCGACGAGCTCCACACGCTCGTCGGCGCGGGCAAGGCGGAAGGCGCCATGGACGCGGGCAACATGCTCAAGCCGGCGCTGGCCCGCGGCGAGCTGCACTGCATCGGCGCCACCACGCTGGACGAGTACCGCAAGCACATTGAAAAGGACGCGGCCCTGGAGCGGCGCTTCCAGCCCGTCATGGTGGGCGAGCCCAGCGTGCATGACACCATCAGCATCCTCCGCGGCCTGAAGGAGCGCTACGAGGTGCACCACGGCGTGCGCATCCAGGACAACGCCCTGGTGGCCGCCGCCACGCTCAGCCACCGCTACATCGCGGACCGCTTCCTGCCGGACAAGGCCATCGACCTCGTCGACGAGGCCTCCAGCCGCCTGCGCATCGAGATTGACTCCATGCCCACGGAGCTGGACGACATCCGCCGGAAGATGACGCAGTTGCAGATTGAAAAGGAGGGCTTGCGCAAGGAGACGGACCCGCACTCGCAGGAGCGTCTGGGCCAGATTGAAAAGGAGCTGGCCAATCTGGGTGAGAAGTTCAACGCGCTGAAGGCTCACTGGGACGCGGAGAAGACGGCCATCGGCGCCATCCGCAACCTGAAGGAGAAGCTGGAGAAGGCGAAGAACGACCAGGCCGCGGCCGAGCGCCAGGGCGACCTCAACAAGGCGGCGGAGCTGAAGTTCGGGGTGATGCCGTCCCTGGAGAAGGAGCTGAAGGCGCAGAACGAGAAGCTGGCCGAGCTGCAGAAGAACCAGAAGTTCCTCAAGGAGGAGGTGGACGCGGAAGACATCGCCGAGGTGGTGGCCAAGTGGACGGGCATCCCGGTCTCCAAGCTGATGGAGGGCGAGGTGCAGAAGCTGGTCCACATGGAGGAGCGGCTGGCGAAGCGGGTGATTGGCCAGCGGAGCGCAATCGAGGCCGTGTCCAACGCCGTGCGCCGCGCGCGCAGCGGCTTGCAGGACCCGAACCGGCCGATTGGCTCCTTCATCTTCCTGGGCCCCACGGGCGTGGGCAAGACGGAGACGGCGAAGGCGCTGGCGGAGTTCCTCTTCGACGACGACTCGGCCATGGTCCGCATCGACATGTCCGAGTACATGGAGAAGCACGCCGTGTCCCGGCTGGTGGGCGCGCCTCCGGGGTACGTCGGCTACGAGGAGGGCGGCCAGCTCACCGAGGCGGTGCGCCGGCGGCCGTACACGGTGGTGCTCTTCGACGAAATCGAGAAGGCGCACCATGACGTGTTCAACATCCTCCTCCAGATTCTGGACGAGGGACGGCTGACGGACAGCCAGGGCCGCACCGTGGACTTCAAGAACACGGTGCTCATCATGACGTCCAACCTGGGCTCGGCGGACATCCAGTCCGGCATGGCCGGGAAGGACGAGCTGGACGAGCGGACTCGCGGCGAGGTGATGGAAGCGCTGCGTGGCCACTTCCGGCCGGAGTTCCTCAACCGCGTGGATGAAATCGTCATCTTCGAGCCGCTGCGGAAGAAGGACATCTACCGCATCGTCGACCTGCAGCTCGGAAGGCTGTCGAAGCTGCTCGCCGACAAGCGGCTGACGCTGGAGCTGACGGACAAGGCGCGCGACTTCCTCGCGGAGCGCGGCTACGACCCGACGTACGGCGCGCGGCCCCTGAAGCGCGCGGTACAGAAGTACCTGCTGGACCCGCTGGCCATCAAGGTGCTGGGCGGCGAGTTCGTGCCGGGCGACAACATCCAGGCCGACGCGGGCCCCGACGGGCTCACGTTCGCCAAGGTGCTGGTGGATGCGCAGAAGAACGTGAGGCGCACGGCGTAACGGCGCCTCGGGTTCGCGGTGGATGAAGGGCTCGGAATCGCTCGGCGGTTCCGGGCCCTTCGCCTTTCCACATGGCTTCGGACAACCCCCTCAGCCGACCGACCGGGTCGCGACCTGGGACGGCGGGGCCCACTCCGCGTCGAGCTGGTTGATGGTCTCGAGCGGAATGCCCAGCAGGAACATGTAGTAGAGCGCCCGGTGCTGGTCGTTGACCTCGGTCTCGAACGCGCCGAGCCCGCTGGCGGAGTAGAGCTGACCGGAGAGGCTCGTGCTGGCGCTCGGCTGTGTGTACGTCAGGTTGTTCTTCGAAAGGGTGTGCAGGGCGAGGTCGACGGAGGTCTTCACCACCAGCCCCGCCTTCGGGCCTCCGGCGTAGTCCGACTTGATGGAGGTCAGGCCGTCCACCGTCCACAGGTCGGGGACCACGTCCAGCGTGTTGTAGTAGCGCATGGCACCGGCGGCATCGAAGAGGGAGTCGTAGGCCGAGGCGAAGTCCGGGTTGCCCGCCGTGGGCGCCGCGAAGGTGATGGGCAGGACGGAAGAGACATTCGTCAGCGCGCTCTGGAGCCAGACCGCGGCCACGGAGGCCATCTGCCCTCCGAGACTGTGCCCGGTGACGAGCAGGCTCGGGGAGCCCGTCAGGCCTTGCAGGAAGGACAGCAGCGAGCCGGAGCCCGAGCCCGGCACCGAGGAGACCATGTTGTTGATGTTGGTCCAGACCTCCTGGACGCCCTTGGACACCAGCGCCTTGGAGAACGAGGAGGGGGCGGTGAAGGGCAGTGCCACCTGCTGCCCGATGCGCACGTCCTGGATGACGTCCTCGATGCGGTCGAAGAGGGTGCCCCGCACCACCACCGCGTACTGGCCCGCTCCGTTGGAGGCGACGTAGACGAGGTCCTCGCCCTGCGTCGCCGGGCCCCAGACAATCGTCCAATCATTTCCCACCGTGGCCGCCATGGCCTGGTTCATCACCGTGAAGCGCTGGGAGTTGGTGTCGGGTTGTCCCAGGTAGGAGATGGCGGACAGGGTGACGGCGAGCTGCGTGGGGCTGAGCGTGGAGGCCATGGTCATTCCTTTCGGCGGGGTGGTGGGGCCCTCGTTCAGGGGCTGCCCGCTCCCAGTGCAGTCGACGTGCCGGGCATGTTCGCCCTCCGGGCCTCGGGTGTTCCCTCTGGAAGCCCGTGCCCGGCGGCCTTCCGACGTGTCGGGCCGACGTGTCGGGCGCAAGAGCATGAGACGCTCGACCTGGACCGGGGGCCACGTCCGCCGCGTGAAGCAGGACCACGGACCGCCTTGACCCGGGCCCCGCTCCGAGCGAAGAGCCCCACCCATGAAGCCTTGGGAGACGCTCGACACCGCGCAGGTCCCGGACGTGGGTGAAGTCACCCTCGCACGCCGGGGAGACGAGTACGTCCTGCGCGTGCGCGGCCAGACGCTGATGTCCAGCCGGAGGCACGGCTCGGAGGAGGCGCTGGCGGAGGCGGGGTGCGCCGACCTCGTGGGGAAGAGCGGGGGCCGCATCCTCGTGGGCGGACTGGGCTTCGGCTACACGGTGCGGGCGGTGCTGGACCGCGTTGGCCCCGGCGCCCGGGTGACGGTGGCCGAATTGCTCACCGCGGTGGTGGCGTGGAACCGGGGGCCGCTCGCGCCCCTCGCGGGCGCGCCGCTCGAAGACCCTCGGGTCACCGTGGTGGAGGGGGACGTGGGCGCGCTCATGGCCCGCCACCCCGGTACCTTCGACGTCATCCTGCTCGACGTGGACAACGGCCCCACCGCCCTCACCCACCCCGACAACCAGGGCCTCTACGGGCTGGCGGGGCTCGCGCGGGCCTTCGGTGCCCTGCGCCCCCGGGGCACGCTCGGAATCTGGAGCGCGGGGCCCGCGCCCGGCTTCGAGCGCCGCATGGGGCAGGCGGGCTTCACCGTCCAGGTGCTTCACCCGGCGGCGCATGGCACCAAGGGAACGCGCCACACGCTCTTCATGGGCAAGCGCGAGCGCTGAGCCTGTAACGGGGCACGCTACGTCCCGGACCTCCGTGTAACACCGCGCGCCACACCGCATCGGCGCCGCTCGCGTCCGCGCACTGTGGGCCCGAGCGGAAGACGCCAGGGCACCGTCGTGGCGCAAACAGTGCAGAGCCCTCCCGGACCGGCCCATGAGGCGTGCCGCTCCGAGAGGGGGCGGCACTCCTCGTGTGGCGGGAAGAGCAGCATTTCCCCCAACCACGAGAACAAACATGCACCTGAAGATGATGAGCCGTCTGCTGGCGGCCGCGCTCCTCAGCGTCACCGCGGGCTGTCAGGGTAACGAAACGGAGTCCCCCGGGCACGAGAACGCCGCGGCCCAGGAGTCCAGCGCGACCCAATGTGTCCAGCAGTTCGAGGGCATCACGAACTGCGCGCTGGGCAACGCGAAGCTGACCCCCACCGAGCGCGGCCTCCAGGTCGACGGGCTCACGGATGCGACGCGGGACGGCGTCTCCGACAGCTTCGCGAACGCCACGCGGTGGACGCAGCGGGTCGGCATCAACTTCGGCACGGAGCAGGCGGGCCTCTCGCTGGCGGCGCGCTCCGGCACCCAGGTGGTCAGCACGTTCCGGCTCACGCCGGGCGCGGATGGGACCTCGGCGAGGATTCAGCCGGGCTTCACCGGCTCGCCGGGCGGCTCCGCGTACCGGGTGAACGTGTACCAGGATGGCGTCTTCCAGGGCGGCGGGTCGCATTCGCCCTCGACGGAGTTCATCATCCTCGACTGGCGGACCCTCCGCTGGCTCCTCGCGGTCCTCGCCTTCGATGACCGGTACGACATCATCATCTGGAAGTCCGGCATGGCGTCCGCCCCCTCCACGAAGTCCATCCCGGGCGCGTGCGTGTGGCGCCTGCGCGACGAGCAGGGCTCGTTCTCCGTCCGGCTGGGCGACGGCCAGGTGCTCACGGGCAACGCCATCGAAATCGTCGAGGAGATCGCCAGCGGCCACTACCCGTACACCGGCTTCACGGGCATGGACGTGACGGCGTCCGCGAGCGAGTTCAACATCCTGAGCGAGTCGGTCATCCCGGCGAAGTAGTCCCGTCCGCCTGTGCCCCGCACAGGCGGTGCGCCGGGCAGGAATGACGTCCTGTCCGGCGCCCACCCCGGTTTTTCCCACGGACCTCCAGGAGACCTCCCGATGCGCGGACGGCGGTACCTTCCAGGCGTTGCGGCCGGAGCCCTCGTGCTCACCGCCATGTGCGTCGACACGGAGCGCCCTCCCCTGCTGGAGCTGGGGGACCTGCCATCGGCGGCCGAACCCGCTGAGGAGCTGTCGGGAGGCGCCACCACGGTGGCGGACACGGGGGTGAATGCCTTCGGCCGCTCGCTCATGAACATGCCGCTGGAGCGGTGGCCGGACTTCTACGAGAGCAAGCAGCTCTTTGGCCGCGACTGGCGAGAGGTGAAAGAGAGCCCCGTGCTCGTGGGCCCGCTCTTCAGCGCATCCTCCTGCATGACGTGCCATGTGAAGGACGGGCGAGGGCGTCCCCCGGCATCACCCGACGAGGCCCCCGTCTCCCTCGTCTTCCAGCTCAGCGCCCCCGGAGGGCAGGGGCCGCATCCGAGCTACGGCGAGCAGCTCGACCTCCAGGCCCTCCAGGGGAGTGAGCCCGAGGGCACCGTCGCCGTGGCGTACGACGAGCTCCCTGGCGAGTTCGCCACCGGCGAGTCCTTCACGCTGCTTCGGCCACGCTACACGTTCAAGTCGCTGGTACAGGGCCCGCTGGGTGCGGACGCGCCCTTCTCTCCACGGGTCTCCCCGGCCAACTTCGGAATGGGGCTGCTCGACGCGATTCCCGAGGAGGCCCTCCTCACCCGCGCGGACCCGGACGACGCCAACCAGGACGGCATCTCCGGACGTCCGAACCGGGTGAGGGATGTGGAGACCGGAGAGACGAAGCTGGGACGCTTCGGGTGGAAGGCCAACCAGCCCTCGCTGCGCCAGCAGATCGCCCACGCGCTATCCGCGGACATGGGGCTCACCACCTCGCTCTATCCCCAGCCGGCGAATGCCAACGCAGACGGCACAGGCACGCCCGAGGTGACGCCCCAGGAGCTGGAGCGCCTGCTCTTCTACATGCGGCTGGTGGCCGTTCCCAAGCGGCGTGACTGGGACGCTCCGGCGGTGCTGCGAGGCAAGGCGGTGTTCCGCGCCATCGGCTGCTCCGGCTGTCACGTGGACAGCGCCTTCGAGACAGGCGACGTGCCCGGCCTCCCAGAGCTGTCACACCAGAGAATCTACCCGTACACGGACCTGCTGCTGCACGACCTGGGCGAGGGACTCGCGGATGGCCGCCCGGACGGGCAGGCCAGCGGGCGGGAGTGGCGCACTCCGCCGCTGTGGGGAATCGGGCTGGTGGAGACAGTCAACGGCCACACCCGCTTCCTGCACGACGGCCGGGCGCGGAACCACGAGGAGGCCGTGCTGTGGCACGGAGGCGAGGCCGCGCCCGCGAGGGAGCGCTACGTGCGCCTGCCCCACGCTGACCGGGAGGCGCTGCTCGCGTTCCTGAAGTCACTCTGAGCGCCGGCCTCCTGTCAGGAACGCCGTCACCGCACCGTCACTCTGGATTGAGCGCACCCGGCCGAAGAGGTCCTACACGCTCCAGAAGACGGTTCGACTCCGTCCGCCTCCACTCCACGGGGGCGCCGCCGAGGGATCGGCATCTGACTCTTAATCAGACCCCAAAATGGCTTGTTCACTCGGGTGCGCTCAAGCCTTTCACTCCTCCGCCGGGAGACACACCGGAGCGGAGGGCCGGCCTCAGGACGCCGGCGCCCCCGCCGTTCCCCCCCGCGCCGACAGGCGCATGGGCTGGGCACGGCCGTAGGTCAGTGAGCGCCAGAGCCACTCGGCCGGGCCGAAGCGGAAGCGCGCCAGCCACCAGTGACTGAGCGCCACCTGCACGGCGAAGATGCCCACGCAGATGGCGACCACGCGCGAGGACGGCAGCTTGCCGACGAGCCCCAGTCCCCAGCCGTTGTAGATGCACACGCTCACGATGGACTGCAGCAGGTAATGGCTGAGCGCCATGCGCCCCACCGGCCCCAGCACGCCCAGCACCCGCTGCCAGCGCACGCGCTGGAACAGCAGCGCGAAGAGGGACACGTACCCCGCTGCCATCGCCAGGTAGCCCAGCTCCTGCGCGGCGTTCAGGAAGAACGCCCCGACGCTGTCCTTCGTGTTCAGGTACCCCATGGCGCGCAGCCGGAACATCAACAGGCCGGCGCCATTGATGAGCACGCCCGCCCCCAACCCCCAGGCCACCAGCCGGCGATGCAGGTGCCGGTGACGCTCCACCTCCTGCAACAACAGGAGCCGCCCCGCGAACAGGCCCAGGAGGAAGCGGGCGAGGATGAAGCCCATCCACTTGATGCGGTCCACGCGGAGGAACGTGTCGAAGAAGTATCTCCCGTTGCCCGCCTGCGCCGTCCACAGCGAGTCGCTGGAGAGCGCCGCCAGGAATCGGGCCCGCTGGGCGGCGGCCTCGGCCCGGGTGGCATTCGCCAGCTCCGCCGCGGCCTCCGCGCCATGCAGCCACACCGGCCCGTAGCGCTGCAAGGCGGGCAGCAGGAACGTCATCGTCAGCATCACCCCCACCGCCCAGGCCAGCACCGCCCGGTTGGAGCGGGCGCGGAACAGCAGCAACAGGAAGCCCACCGTCGCGTACGTGTGGAGGATGTCGCCCACCCAGATGGCGAAGAGGTGCACCAGCCCGATGCCCAGCAGGACGAGCAGCCGCCGCGTATAGAGCGGGACGACGGAGCTGCCCCGGGCCTCGGCCCGGGTCATCTGGATGGAGAAGCCCAGTCCGAAGAGGAACGAGAAGAGGGTGATGAACTTCTGGTTCACCAGGAACTGATAGGCCGAGCCGACGACGACCTCCAGGAGCGGCGCACCCAGCGCCTGGGCCTGCTCGCGCGGCAGCAGTGTCCGGCCGCTGAACCAGGTGATGCTGTTGGAGAGGAACACGCCCAACAGCGCGAAGCCTCGCAGCGCGTCCAGCAGGACGAGCCGCTCCGTGAGCCCCACCGGGCGGGCCACGGTATCGGCGGTCACCGTGGGAGGAGTGTGTTCGGACATGCGTCCAGCAGACGCCCGCCTCCGGAGGGCGTCAACCCAGGCCCGGGAGTCGTTCACGCGCGAAAGCATTCCGACAAGGGCGGCCGGCACCGCGTGACGCCGGAGGGCTCGAAGCCCATGGCTTGACGCTTCACACTTCTTCACGGCAGGGCCGGCAATGCGGCAACACGGGGCCACGTAGCCTGGGCATGAACCCGAAGCCACTGCTCATGCTTGGCCTGCTGCTCCTGGGCGCCGTTCCGTCCCAGGCGTGCGCGGCCTCCCGCCCCGCCACCATGTCCCAGACACCATTGACGCTGTCCCCCGAGGACGAGAAGGACCTCCGGGCCCTCATGACCGACCTCGACCTGCGCTGGAAGCAACGCGACGTGCCGGCGTACCTCGCTCACTTCGCCGAGGACGCCGACTTCGTGAACCGCGCCGGTACCTGGCTCAAGGGCCGCGCCGCGCTCCAGGCGCAGCTCCAGTGGCTCGTGGAGAAGGGACGCCCAGAGATGTTCACCATGCGGACGGACGTCGAGGCCATCCGCCCCATCGCTCCAGGGGTGTTCGTCCTCATCCAGCACCGGGACGAGCACGTGCGGAAGTCCCGCGCCACCTTCGTCGTCACTCGCGTCGGTGACGCCCTGCACGTCCAGTCCGTCAGCATCGCCCCGGTGGAGCCTCCCTCCGGTCCCCAGGCGCCTCCCCGGCCAAACGGCTGATGACGAGCGCGTGGGGCCCGCGCGAGTGTGCTCTAGTGTCCGCCTGCCCTTCATCCTCACGGACAGGAGACCGCCTGGTGAAATCACTCTCCCTGCTGGCCGCCCTCGTCGTCTGTGCCGCCATGCCCGGCGGTCCCGCGCTCGCGCAGGAGGCGCCCTTGCCCGTGCTCGGCGGCATCGACGCGCTCTACCCCGAATTGGATGCGCTCTACCGGGACCTGCACCAGTCGCCCGAGCTGTCCCTCCAGGAAGAGAAGACGGCGGCGAAGCTGGCCGAGCGCCTGCGCAAGCTGGGCTTCGAGGTGACGGCGAAGGTGGGCGGCCATGGCGTGGTGGCCCTGCTGCGCAACGGCAAGGGGCCCACGGTGATGCTGCGCACCGACCTGGACGGGCTGCCCGTGGAGGAGAAGACGGGGCTGCCCTACGCCAGCAGGACGAAGGTGAAGGACGCTTCCGGGGCCACGGTACCGGTGATGCACGCCTGCGGGCATGACGTGCACATGACGTCATGGCTGGGCACGGCCACGCTGCTGGCGCGGGCGAAAGACCGGTGGCGCGGCACGCTGATGCTGGTGGGGCAACCCGCCGAGGAGATTGGCGCGGGCGCGCGGGCGATGCTGGCGGACGGCCTGTTCAAGCGCTTCCCCAAGCCGGACTTCGCCGTGGCCATGCACACCGTCGCCACCGCCGCGGCGGGGACGGTGCAGTTCACCCCCGGCTATTCGATGGCCAGCGTGGACTCGGTGGATGTCACGCTGTACGGCAAGGGCGGGCATGGCGCGTACCCGCACACCACGGTGGACCCGGTCGTGATGGCGGCGCGCACCATCCTCTCGCTGCAGACGCTCGTCAGCCGCGAGAAACACCCGCTGGAGCCCGCGGTGCTGACGGTGGGCTCCATCCACGGCGGCACCAAGCACAACATCATCCCCGACGAGGTGCGCCTGCAGCTCACGCTGCGCACGTACAAGCCCGAGGTGCGCAAGGCCCTGCTGGCCGGCATCGAGCGCGTGGCGAAGGCCGAGGCGATGGCCTCCGGCGCCCCCCGCCCGCCCGACGTCTCCGTCACCGAGGGCACGCCCGCCAACTACAACGACCCGGACCTCACGAAGCGGCTCGTGGGCGCCGTGGCGCGCGTGCTCGGAGAGAAGAACCTCAGCGAGGCCCCGTCCGTCATGGGCGGCGAGGACTTCTCCGAGTACGGCCGCGCGGGCGTCCCCGCGGTGATGTTGTGGCTCGGCATCACCGAGCCCAGGCGCTTCGCCGAGGCGAAGGCCGCGGGGGAGACACTGCCCTCCGCGCACTCGCCCCTCTACGCGCCGGACCGGGAGCGCACGCTGCGCACCGGCGTCACCACGCTGACCACCGCCGCGCTGGAGCTGCTGGGCAGGCCCTGAGCACCGCGGTTGCGGCCCACGAGCAGGAGCCCGTGGGCCGTGGAGAGAGTGCTTCCAACACTCCTCCCGGATGCACGGCCCCGCGTGTGCATGCGCTCGCACAGCTCCCGCGAGACGTGTGCACCGCGGTGCACGGAGGCAAGCGCGGCCCTCTCGCCAACGCCCGGGCTGGCGTCTTGCAGGGCAGCCCGGCATGCACACGAATCCCCAGTCGGGTTCCGCGCGCCCCGTCACGCTGCTGGCCTTCCTGTTCGTCGTGACCGGCTGCCCCTCATTCGCCACGCGTGGCTCGGCGCGGACGATGGAGGCAGGTCAATGGGAGGTGAGCGCCAGCCTGGGTGCCACGTCCGCGAATCCTCTCTCCGGCCCCAGCATCCAGGCCGATGGGCGGGATTACACCTACTCTGGCGACGACGCCTATTCCTTCTGGGACGTGGGGGTGGGGGTGGGCGTCACCGATGAAGTGGAGGTGGGGGGGCGGTTGATGGTGACTGGTAACGACGTGTTCGCCACCAGCGTGGCCCGGGCGGTCCTCCCCTCAGCGCTGGCGCTCGACACCAAGGTCCAACTGGCTCGCGGAGATGAGCGGGGGAACGGACTGGATGTGGCGATCGATCCAACAGTGACTGTCGGTCATGGCCGCGGTGGAGGTTCCCGGGGACTGCTCTCCTTCGTCCAGGTTCCCGTCCTGCTGGGACTGAATCTCGGCGAGCGCGATCAGCTGATGCTCAGCCCCCAACTGACAGCCGCCATGCCCCACCTGGGCCTCTCCACGAAACAGCTCATTCCGAGCCTGGGCGCGGCCTATCTCCATCGCTTCGAGAGCGGCTGGGGCGTGCGCCCGGAGCTGACGGTCATCGCGCCTCCAGATGCCGAAGGCAGGCACTTCCGGCACGCCACGTTCCAGGCCAGCCTCGGCGTGCTGAAGAAGTAGGCCGCAGGCAACGCTCTAAACGCGCCGCGCGTGCCACAGCGGCCGCTGCGCGCGCTGCGGCTTCACCCCGTGCAACTCCGCCAGCGCCTCGTGCGGCAGGTGGAACCAGCGCAGGTGCTCGAAATCGGCCGACATGGGCATCGACTCCAGCCGCAGCTGCGCCGCGTCCCGCGCCGCCTCGTCGAAGATGCGTCGCGCGTCGTCCAGGTACGTCTCCAGCACCCACTCGGGTTCGGTGGCGTGGCGGGAACGGTGCTGCATCTTCCCGGACCGGTAGCTGATGTCGGTCAGCCTCATCACCGGGGCCGGGCGCCCCTTCTTGTGGCGCCACAGCCCCGTGCGCTCGTCGAAGTCGTAGTGGGGCAGGAGCTTCCAACCCTCGTTCGCCACCAGGTGGACGGCCTTCAAGATGAAGTCGAACACGGGCTCCGAGAGGAAGTAGTTGAAGTTGACCCGCACCCACCCGGGCTTGAGGCCTTCGCAGCCGCGGACGATCTCGCGTTCGAATTCGCGGGACGTGTCCAGGTCGATGCCCAGCAGGCGATGCCCGTACGGCCCCGCGCAGGAACAGCCGGCGCGTGCCTGAATCCCGAACAAGTCGTTCAACAGTGACGCCACGAAGTTGTGGTGCACGTAGCGGTCGTCGTGCCGAACCACGAAGGAGACGATGGACAGGCGCCACGCGTCGCGGTTGCCCAGGATCTCCATGTGGGGGTTCTTCTCCCAGCTGTGGATGGCGCGCTGGATGAAGTCGTGCTCTCGCGCGCGGATGGCCCCCACGCCGACCGCTTCCTTGAGCTGGAACACCAGACCCGCGCGGATGGATTCGATGATGGCCGGCGTGCCGCCCTCTTCGCGGTGCTCGATGTCCAGGAGGTACCGGTGGTCGGTCGGGTTCACATACGCGACGGTGCCGCCGCCCGGAACCGCCGGGACCTTGTTCGTGAACAGCTTCTTCTTCGCCACCAGCACGCCCGGCGTTCCGGGCCCGCCGATGAACTTGTGCGGTGAGATGAAGATGGCGTCCTTGTAGAGGAGGTGACCGTCCTCCGACTCGTCGCGCATGTTCATCTCGATCTTCACGTACGGCGCCGCCGCGGCGAAGTCCCAGAAGGAGAGCGCGCCGTACCTATGCAGGAGCGCCGCCACGTTCCGGGTGTCCGTCCCGATGCCGGTGACGTTCGACGCCGCCGAGAAGGACCCGATCTTGAGCGGCCGGTCCTGATAGTTCTTCAGCTCCGCCTCGAGGTGCGACAGCGAGATGTGCCCGTCCGCGTCCTCTTGAATGGTGACCACGTCCGCGATGGACTCGCGCCAGGGGAGCTCGTTGGAGTGGTGCTCATACGGCCCGATGAACACCACCGGCCGAAGGTCCTGGGGGATGCACTTCTTGAGGTCGAACCGCCCGTCCAGGTCCTTGGGGAGCCGGAGGTTCATGCAGTCGATGAGCTTGTTGATGGCGCCGGTCGCGCCGGAGCCGGTGAAGATGACGACGTCTTCGTCGGTGCCGCCCACCGCCTTCTTGATGATCTGCCGCGCGTCCTCGCGGTAGCGCGTGGTCTGCAGCCCGGTACCGGAGGACTCGGTGTGGGTGTTCGCGTAGAGCGGCATCACCTCGCTGCGGATGAAGTCCTCGATGAAGGAGAGCGAGCGGCCGGACGCGGTGTAGTCCGCGTACGTCACACGCCTGGGGCCATAGGGTCCATCCAGGACCTGGTCGTCGCCGATGACGCAGGCGCGAATCGTCTCGATGAGGCGGTCTGAGGGCTCTTGGGAGGAAGGCACGCGCTCTCCTTAGACATGCCTCCGGCCCGCCGACAACCCCGGGGTGTCCGCAAGCGGATGCCGCGGTGCGGCGGCGGCAGGAGGCGAACCCGCCGGGGGCGTCCGGCGAGCGCACACCAGTGTAACCGAACCGCGCCCAGGGCGAACCTCCGCTGGCCTGTCTCCTTCAGCCGAAGGCCTGGATGCCCGTCTGCGCGCGCCCGAGGATGAGCGCGTGGACATCGTGGGTGCCCTCGTAGGTGTTCACCGCCTCCAGGTTCATCACGTGCCGGATGACGTGGTACTCGTCCGCGATGCCGTTGCCGCCCAGCATGTCCCGGGCGACGCGGGCGATGTCCAGCGCCTTGCCACAATTGTTGCGCTTGAGCAGGGAGATGGCCTCCGGCGCGGCCTTCTCCGCGTCCTTCAGCCGCCCCAGGCGGAGCGCCGCCGTCAGGCCGAGCGTGATTTCCGTCTGCATGTCCGCCAGCTTCTTCTGGATGAGCTGCGTGGCGGCCAGGGGCCGGCCGAACATCTTCCGCTCCAGCGTGTAGGCCCGCGCCGTGTGCCAGCAGAACTCCGCCGCGCCCATGGCCCCCCAGGAGATGCCGTAGCGCGCGTTGTTCAGGCAGCCGAAGGGCCCCTTCAGGCCCCTCACCCCGGCCAGCAGGTTCTCCTCGGGGACGAGCACGTCGTCCATGGCGATGCCGCCCGTCACCGAGGCGCGCAGCGAGAACTTGCCTTCAATCTTCGGCGCGGTGAGCCCCTTCATGCCCTTCTCGAGCACGAAGCCGCGAATCTCGTCGCTCTCGTCCTTCGCCCAGACGACGAAGACATCCGCGATGGGCGAGTTCGTAATCCACTGCTTGGTGCCGGAGAGGCGGTAGCCCCCGGGGACCTTCTTCGCCCGGCTCCTCATGGCGCCGGGGTCCGAGCCGGCATCGGGCTCGGTCAGCCCGAAGCAGCCCACCAGCTCGCCCTTCGCGAGGCCCGGCAGGTACTTCCGGCGCTGCGCCTCGGAGCCGTAGGCGTGGATGGGGTACATCACGAGCGAGGACTGCACGCTCATGGCGGAGCGGTAGCCGGAGTCCACCCGCTCCACCTCGCGCGCGAGCAGGCCGTACGCCACGTATGGGGCCCCGGCCCCGCCGTACTCGGGCGGAATCGTCGCGCCGAGCAGGCCCAGGCTCCCCAGCTCGTTCATGATTTCGCGGTGGAACACCTCGTGGCGGTTGGCCTCGACCACGCGTGGCATGAGCTGCCGCTGGCAGTACGCGTGCGCGGTGTCGCGGAGCAGCCGCTCCTCTTCCTTCAGCTCCTCCTCGAGGAGGAACGGGTCCTGCCATTGAAACGGGGCGCGTTGGCTCATGGTGCTTGGACCCTCGATTCCACTTCGCGAAATCCGGCTCCGCGGCCGTTGCTCCTGGATACGGGTTGTCTATCGTCCTGGCAATCCCACCCTGCCCCCGCCCCCGCGGAGGAAGCATGTACCTGGCCATCGGAGTGCTCGCCGGCACCATCATCCTGGTGCTCGCCCTGCGGCAGTGGTTGCTGCACCGGGAGTGCGAGCCGAGCAAGAGCGAGCCCTTCGACGGGGACGTCTACCCGGTCGGCAAGGCGGCCATCGCGGAGCGCCGCTGCGACAACCCGCGCGCCACCGTCATCTGCATGCACGGCTTCGTGGCCGACATGCGCTACTTCACGCACCACTACAGCGACCCGGACATCCAGCTCATCCTGCTGACGAGCTGCGACTACCACCTGCCCATCTCCAACCCGCGATTCCGGTCCGCCCCCTGGGTGAAGGCGCCGGCGGAGCCGGAAGGCACCATCCCCTATGACGCCGCCGTGCTGCTCCAGGCCCTGGAGCACCTGCCGAGGACCGGGAGCATCCGCGTCCACGGCCACTCGCGAGGGGGCGCCGTCATCCTGGAGGCCGCGTCGATGCGGCCCGACCTCTTCAGGCAGGTGGAGGTGGTGCTGGAGGCACCCGTGCTTCCCCAGGCGCGCCCCTACACGAGCATGACGGCCGTCCAGCTCTGGCTCCTGTCATTCTTCATCCCCCTGTGGCGCCGGCAGCCCATCAACCCGCGCAACCTGCGCGTCTGGGGCCCGCTGGAGAACGCGCGCAAGCGCGAGCTCATCATGGCCTTCCCGTTCAATCCCAAGCGCGTCGCCACCATGGTGTCCAACCTGAGAGGGATTGATGACTGGATGAAGGGGCGCGACACGTCCCTCTTCAAGAACCTCTCGAACGCCACGGTGCTCGTCCCCGGGAAGGACCGGGTGCTGGATACCCATTCCATGCTGGAGAGCGCCCGGCGCGCGGGGCCCGAGCTGAGCGTGGTGACGGTGGACGGCTGCAGCCACTTCCCCCTGTGGGACCGCCCCGACGCACTGCCCGCCTTGGCGCGCGAGACGCCTGCCGCTGGTAGAACGGCGACATGACCGGAGCCTCCCCCTCCTTCCCGTCCGTCCGCCGGCTGCTGTTCGCCGCCTGTTGTGGCCTGCTCGCCTGTGCCCGGCAGGTCCCCTCCCCCACGCCCACCGAGACGTCCCAGGCCGCCACCGCCGAGAAGCCGGAGAAGTTCCCGGAGGTGGTGGATGCCGTGTTCGAGGCGGCCTTCGACTTCTCCCCTTCCAACGCCACCGCGTACGGCCTGCACGCCCATGACGGCCGGCTGGACGACCTCAGCCGCCCGCGCATCGAGGCGCGCATCCGCGAGCTGGAGGCGCTGCTGGCCCGCGTGCGCGCGGTGGACCGCGCCTCGCTGTCCTTCGACGAAGCCATCGACGCCGAGGCGCTGGAGCACCAGCTCCTCGCCGAGCACTTCGACCTGAGCGTGGTGCGGACCTGGGAGCGCAACCCCATGTCCTACGCCGGCCTTCCCGGCGGCGCCGTGGACGGGCTGATGAAGCGCGACTTCGCCCCGAAGGCGGAGCGGCTGCGCTCGGTCATCTCCCGCCTGAAGGCGGTGCCCGCCGTCTTCGCCGCGGGCAAGGCCAACGTGAAGAACCCTCCCCGGGAGTTCACCGTCCTGGCCCTCCGGATGGCGAAGGGCTCGGTGGGCTTCTTCGAGGGCTCGGTGACGCAGTGGGCGAAGGACGCGGCCGGAGGCGACACCGCGCTGCTGGCCGAGTTCACCGGGGCGAACGCCCAGGCCGTGGCGGCGGCGAAGGACTTCGCGCAATGGCTGGAGAAGGAGCTGCTGCCCCGCTCCAATGGAACGTATGCGCTGGGCGAGGAGCGCTTCCTCACCAAGCTCCGCTACGAGGAGATGATTGCCCTGCCGCTGCCGGAGCTGCTCGCGCGCGGCGAGGCCAATCTGGAGAGGGACTACCAGGCGTTCGTCGCCACCGCGAAGCGCATCGACCCGACGCTCACGCCGGCCCAGGTGATGGCCACGCTGGAGAAGGACCACCCCACCGCGGAGGACCTGATTCCGTCCGTGCGCCGCTCGGTGGAGGGCGTGCGCCGGTTCCTGGTGGAGAAGGACCTGGTCACCATTCCCTCCGAGGTTCGCCCGCGCGTGGAGGAGACGCCGCCCTACGCGCGCTCGGGCAGCTTCGCCTCCATGGACACGCCGGGCCCGTACGAGGCGAAGGCCACCGAGGCCTTCTATTACGTCACCCCGGTGGAGCCCGAGTGGACGGCGCAGCACAAGGAGGAGCACCTGCGCCTGTACAACAAGCCGGTGGTGGACCTCATCAACGTCCACGAGGTCTGGCCCGGCCACTACCTCCAGTTCCTCTACGCGCCGCGCTTCCCCACGAAGGTGCGCAAGCTGGTGAGCGTGAGCAGCAACGCGGAGGGCTGGGCGCACTACGCGGAGCAGATGATGCTCGACCAGGGTTATCGCAATGGAGACCCGAAGCTGCGCCTGGCCCAGCTCTCCGAGGCCCTGCTGCGTGACTGCCGCTACGTCACCGGCATCAAGCTCCACACCGCGGGGTGGACGGTGGAGGACGGCGCCCGCCTCTTCCGCGAGCGGTGCTTCCAGCAGCCGGCCAACGCCTTCGAGGAGGCCCGCCGCGGCACGTACAACCCCACGTACCTCTATTACACGTTCGGCAAGCTGGAGATTCAGAAGCTGGCCCACGAGTACACGGCCTCGAAGGACGCGAGCCTGAAGCAGTTCCACGACGCCTTCGTGGCCCAGGGCAGCCTGCCGCTGCCGCTGGTGCGCCGGCTGCTCATGCGGTGACCCGGTGCCGGCGGACCGGGCATCGCCTGTCCGGTCCGCCGTCCGCATGGCCCCGCCGGACGCGCCCGGAGATGGCTACCTTGAGTCCCGAGCCGCGATGACGTCGCGGAAGGAGGGCCCATGCGACTGAACATGCTGGCGGCGGTGGCCTCGTGTCTGGGCGTGCTCGGGGGCGCCCAGGCACAGCAGGAGGGCACCGGCTTCGAGCCACCCGTGTACACCCAGGAGGGCCAGCAGTTCGAAACGGACGCCTCCCCCGAGTGGAGCTACGAGTGGCGGCAACCCATGGCCGGGGAATACGCGCTCGAGCAGCCGATGGCGGGGGAATACGCGCTCGAACAGCCGCTCTACGGCACCTACCAGCTCGAGCAGCCGCTCTACGGCACCTATCAGCTCCAGCAGCCCATGGCCGGCAGCTACCAGCTCCAGCAGCCGCTCTACGGCACCTATCAGCTCCAGCAGCCCATGGCCGGCAGCTACCAGCTCCAGCGTCCCATGCGGACCCGGTAGCCCGGCCGGCGCTCCCGCGCTCCGCGCTCAGTTGCCCAGGCGCTCTCGCAGCCACATGCGCGCATAGGTCCAGTCGCGCTTCACGGTGGCGGGCGACACGCCCAGCGCGGCGGCCATCTCGTGGAGGCCCAGGCCCGCGAAGTAGCGGAGCTCCAGCATGCGGGCCAGGCGCGGCTGGAAGGCCTCCAGCTCCGACAGCGCCCGCTCCAGCTCCAGCACCTCGACGTCCATGCCGGATGGCTCCGCCACCTCCACGTCACTGAGGCTCAGCCGCTCCTGCCCCACGTCGCGCTTCTGCGCCCGGCGCACGCGCGCACGGTCCACCAGCACCCGGCGCATGGCCTGGGCCGCCGCGCCGAAGAAGTGACGCCGGTTCTCGAACGCCACCCCGCTGCTGGACAGCCGCGTCCACGCCTCGTTCACCCATTCCGTGGGCTGTAGGGTGCTGTACGAGGCCTCGACACACATGGCCGGACCGGCGAGCTGCCGGAGTTCCTGGTAGGCCACCGCCATCAGCGCATCGCGCGCGCCCCGGTCCCCCTTGCGCGCGCCATCCAGCAGCACTGTCAGCTCCGACACACTCATGGTGCCCTCCAGGACATTGAGGTACGCCGCCGACCCGAATCCGTTTCGGCGCCCTCTCCTGACCTACGGCTTCGCCGGATTTTCTTGAGAAAGGGGAGCGGGTACCCCCCACCGGGAAAACACCTCCCTGCCCCACGGTCTGGACTCCCACAGCGCCGCACATCCCCCAGGGGTGGAATGGACCGCCTCGCGCACCAACGGGCGCCAGCCTCCCCCCGCACTGGTACACGGGCACCCGCACGCCAACGCGACACCCCCGACACTCCTTCCGCGTGCGACGGAGCCTCCATGAAGAAGCTGCTGATGTCCGCCCTCCTCCCGTTGCTGTGCCTCACCTCCTCCACCGTCTTCGCGGAGCCGCAGGCCACCCTCTCCGGTCCTCCGGCCTGGACGTTCGGAGCGAACTGGAGCGTCACACTCACGGGCCAGCCGCTCGTGGGCGGCCCGCTGCGCATCGTCTATGACCTGTCCCGCCTGCCCCAGTGCCGGGGCGCCTCGTGGGCCATCACCGGCTACGCGATGACCAACCATGGCCCGGTGCAGAGCTTCCCCGTCGCGGACGCCTCCACGGTGGGGACCTCGGCGGAGGTGCTGCTGGACCTGACCACCGGAGGAGACCTCGAGGTGTGGTTCCAGGAGACGGACTCCAACGGCTGCTCCGCCTGGGACTCCAACGTCGGCTGGAACTTCCACACCCAGGTCTGGCAGGACCCGACGCTGACCTTCAACGAGGGCTGGACGCACTCGCTCTTCGGCACGCTCCAGGGCGGCACCACGCTCATGGTGGACTACGACATCGACCGGCTGGGCCAGTGCCGTGCCTACTACATGAACTACAAGGCCTGGGGCGTCTACGTGAACTACCGCTTCAACGGAGGTCCGGTGACCTCGCTGCCTCTCACGGTCAGCTGGGGCGAGTGGAACCTGGAGTTCTGGAAGCAGGTCCCCGCCTTCATCCCGCTGCCGCAGGGGCCCGCGACGCTGGAGATGTGGTTCTCCAACATCGACCGCAAGAACTGCGAGGCGTACGACTCGCGCTACGGGCAGAACTACGTCTTCACCGTGCAGTGAGGCGCGGCGGGGCGGACTGCTCGCCCCTCGCTGACGCTGGCCCGAGGCTCGCGGGACGCGCTCGAAGCGCGCTCCCGCGGGGCTCAGGCGGCCGGAAGCCAGAGGATGAACCGTGCTCCGCCCTCGGGCACGCGCGCGTGGCGCAGGTCCGCGCGCATGCTCCGCGCGAGCCGCCGGCACAGCGCCAGCCCCAGCCCCACGCCGGGGGCCGTCTTCGCCGCCGTCTGCACGGACTTGGAGAACGGCTCGAACAGCCGCCTCGCCGTCGCGGCGTCCACGCCGGGCCCGTGGTCCCTCACCACCACCCCCACCTGGCCCCGGCGCTGCTCCACCTCCACGTGGATGCGCCGGTCCTCCGCCGGGGCCGCGTACTTGGACGCGTTGTCCACCAGGTTGAAGAGCACCTGCTCCACGGCGGAGGGGTCCGTCAGCACCGCCACGCCCGCGGGCACGTCCACGCACAACTCCATGCCCGCCTGCGCCGCGCGCTCCGCCAGCCGCGCCTCCATCCGCTCCACCATGGCGCGCACCTGCACACGCTCCAGCCGCGCGGGGGCGCGGCCCCGCTCGATGCGGGCATAGGCGAGCACGTTCTCCACCAGGTGGCTCAGCCGCTCCGCCTCGCGGTGGAGGATGTCGAAGTACTCCTGGCGCCGGCCCTCGTCCGGCACCATGCCCGCCGCCAGCATCTCCGTGTACATGCGGAACGTGGTCAGCGGCGTGCGCAGCTCGTGCGTCACCGCGGAGACGAAGGCGCCCCTTCTCTCGCTGAGCGCCACCACGCCCACCAGCAGCGCCACCACCGCCACGCCCGCCAGCAGCACGCCGCTCCACGCCACCATCAGCACCACGGGCAGCGAGGAGACGGAGGCCGTGCCGTAGCCCCCCTCCGGCGCCTGCCCCGGCACCAGCCGCACCGGCAGCGCCGCCAGCATCCGGCCATCGCCGTGCGCCTCGCGCCCCCGCACCGGCTCCAGCACCGCCGAGGGCAACAGGTCCCGAATCTGCCCGAGCAACCACGCGCGCAGCCCCGGCCAGTCCAGCCAGCAGCCCTGGATGTACTCCACGCCCTCCAGCCGCACGCGCCGGCCCAGCAGCAGCGAGTCTCCCACCCAGAGCGCCTGCATCGCGTCTGCCTCCTGCTGGGAGGGAAGCGCGGGCTCCTGAGGCGTCACGTCCACATAGGCATTCGAGCCGGACAGGCTCGGGGTCTGGCGGAGGGCCTGGCTGGCGCTCCGGGAGCGGGCGCTGTACTCGCTCACGTTCTTCGCCACCTGCGTGAGGTCGTCCAGGTTGGACCTGCGCGGGGACTCGGCCTCGGCGCGGCGGACCTGGAGCGGCCGCTCCGCGAGGGCCTGTGGGAGGTCCACCCCGCGAAGGAGCCCGCGCAGCTCGCGCAGCCGTCCCTCCAGCCTCGCCACCTCGGACGCGGGCAGCGCCGCGCCCACGGACTCGCGCAGCCCCGGCTCCACCACCTGCGGCGACGACACCGTCCCGTCCGGGGCGAGCTGGAAGTGGAGCAGCACGTGCTCCGGCAGCCCGGACAGCAGCGGCGAGGCCAGGAAGGCCGTGCCCTGCTCCACGGGGCGGCCTCGCGAGTCGAGCACGCCCCGCGCGGGAGAGATGGGGGCATACGCCGCCGCGGCCACCGCGCTCTCCCGCGCAACCAGCGGCAGCAGGTCCGAGTCCAGCCGCCACAGCGCCAGTCGCGCGTTCTCCTCGAGCGCCGCGCTCTGCCGGGCCTGCCGGTCCGCGCGGTCCAGCCGGAGCGCGAAGGCGGACAGCCACACCACGCCCGCAAGCGCGAGACACAGGCACGCGCTCACCGCAATCCAGATGCGCCAGGAGCGAATCACGGCGCGTGGCCCCGCGCCGCGAACATGTACCCCTTGCCCCGCACCGTGAGGATGACGCGGGGTTCCTCCGAGTCGTCGCGAAGCTTCTCGCGCAGGCGCGCCATGGTCATGTCCACCGTGCGCGTCTGCACGCCCCGGGCGGGCAGGTGCCACACCCGCTCCAGCAGCTCTTCGCGGGAGATGGCGCGCCCGGCGTTGTCACCCAGGTAGCGCAGCGCGTCCGCCTCGCGCTCGGAGAGGTCCACCCGGGTGCCGTCCTCGAAGCTCAGCTCGCGCCGCTCCACCTCGAAGTGGCCACCCGGGAAGTCGATGCGGGCCACGCCGGTGGGGCGCTCGGCCGAGCGGCGCAGCACCGCCCCCGCCCGGGCCAGCAGCTCGCGCACCGAGAAGGGTTTCACCACGTAGTCATCCGCGCCGAGCTTCAGGCCCGTGACGCGGTCCTCCTCCTGGCCCCGGGCGGTGAGGATGATGACCGGGAGCGTGGGGCGGCTCTTGCGCACCGCCCGGAGCAGCTCCAACCCGTCACCGTCGGGAAGGACCAGGTCCAGCAGCACCAGGTCGCACGGGGTGCGCTCGGCCAGCCGCTGCCCCTCCTCGCGCGCCCCCGCTTCGAGGACCTCATAACCCTCGAAGCGCAGGGCATCCACGATTCCGCGCCGGATGGCGGGGTCATCCTCCACGACGAGCACTCGGCGCGCGGCCATGGCGGCATCCTACTCCAGCGTGAGGTGGCGCTTCTTCGCCTCGCGCTGGACGACCTGGCCGATGGCGCCCTCCAGCGTGTCCGTCCCCTGCTCGGCCTGCTGCTTGCGGGCCTCGGCGAGGAACTTCTGGCGCTCGGCGTTGAGCGCCTGGATGCGCTGCTGGATGCCCGCCCGCTCCTGCTCCCGGGCCTCCAGCCACGCCTTGCGGCCGGCGGCATCCAGCCCGCGCATGGGCTCCGGGAGGTCCTCGGCACGGACCGAGCCCAGGTCCACCTGGTTCTTCTTCACCGCGTCCACCAGGTCCCAGCTCTCGTTGGAGTAGTAGCCGGACGACTTGGCCACGGAGCGCGACACCATGTTGGAGATGGACACGCCGAGCGAGTTGCGGTCCTGCGCCGCCTGGCGCACCTGGGCCTCGCGGCCGCTGGCGCCGTAGGCCACGTAGGTCTTGTTCAGCTCCGCGCCCAGCCGGGCAATCTCCTCGTCCTGCGGCGCGGCGAGCTCCACCACGCGCTGGTTCTGGTCGATGTTCAGGTAGCTGCCGTCCGCGAGCACCGCCGCGTCCTTCCACTTCCCGGAGATGCCCTCCTCGTAGCCGCCACAGTGGAGGGTATTGACGGTGATGCCGCGGTCGCGGGCCGCCCTCACCGCGTCCGTGAAGTCCACGGGCCCCTGGGTGAAGGGCTCGTTGCCGGCGATGAAGATGAGCTTCATGGCCTCCGGGTCCCGGCTCCAGGCGAGCTGCGTGGTGGCGTCGCGGATGACCTCGCCGCAGTGCTCGTCACCGCCGGACGTCCGCAGCGAGAAGAGGTGCTCGGAGATGAGGTCCAGGTCCGTGGTGAAGGGCACCACCTGGCGGATTTCGCTCCGGTTGGCGCCCGCGTCGGTGTTGCCGTACGCGTACAGGGCGAGCTGGAGCTGCGGCGCCACGCCGTTGCGCCTCGCGTGGGAGAAGCGGTTGACGATGTTCCAGAGCTGCGTGCGCGCCTGGTCCAGCAGGCCGTCCATGCTGCCGCTGGTGTCCAGGAGCACGGCAATCTGGATGATGGGCTGGTTGCCCTCGGGCTTCGCCACGGGGGCCACGTCCGGCTTGACGGGAGGCGTGGGCGCCGCCACGACGGTGGGCGGAGGCACCGGGCGCGGCGGAGGCGTGCCGGGAGCGGGCTTGCCCAGCAGGAGCGCGGAGACCGCGAGCACCGCGGCGGAGCCGAGAATGACGGGGAGCTTGAGGGCCGGTTTCATCGTGCGTCCTTTCGTACGGCGGTGCCCGGTGGGGCACGCTGAGGACAGTACGAATGGAGGCCGGCGAGGGGTGTAACCGGCTTGTAACCGGAAGACCTCCAGTTGGTCTCGAAGGACGCGAAACGCAAGGCCCCGGTCAGTCCGAGCGGGGCATGCGGACTACACCTCGCCCCAGAGGAAGGGCAGGTCCAGCTCGATGGCCTCGAAGGGCTCGGCGCGGACAGGCGTATTTCCGATGTGGCTGGCGAGCAGGGTGTAGCGCTCACCCTCCAACCGGAAGACCTCCAGCGTGCGCGCCTCGGGGTCCATCAGCCAGACGTGCCGCACGCCCTCGCGGGCGTACACCGGCAGCTTCGCCTTCCGGTCCAGCGTCTTGGTGGAGGGCGAGAGAATCTCGCAGAGCCAGTCGGGAGCGAGCGTGGTGAACGCGGTGCGGTAGGGCTCCGGCATCCGCTCGCGGCGCCAGCCCGCGACGTCCGGGACCAGCACGTCCTCCGCCAGATGAAGCTCCGGCTCGTCGTAGATGAGCCAGCCTCCAGGCCCGCCCCGCCCCCGGGTGAACGGCCCCGTCAGCTCGGCGCCCAGACGGGAGTACGTCATCGCATGGGGCCCCGCGGGCCGCGGGCTTGCGTACAGCACCCCGTCGACAATCTCCCCGACCATGTTGTCGGGAAGCGCCTCCAGCTCCGCGTAGGTGGCCCTCTTCCGTTCCATGCTCCGCCCATACTCCCCGCCGCCCGTCTCCAGTTCCATGCGTGCGGAGATAGCACCGGGGCCTGACGTGTGAGGGCACCCAGCCAGCGCCCACCCTGAAAGGTTGTCCCCACCCGGGGCAAAGCGCAAGAGCCCCGGAGCCCTCACGTCCCCCGCGACATCAGCTCCTCCACCACCTCGCGCACCTCGCGCAGGCGGGAGGGGTCCGTCACCGCGACGAAGATGGTGTCATCCCCCGCCACGGTGCCGGCCAGGCCGGGCACGTCCGGCTCGCGGTCCAGCGCCAGCGCGAACACCTGCGCGTAGCCGGGCGCCGTCTTCAGCACGAGCAGGCTGGGAGGCGCCTCGATGATCCTCAGCCAGGGCCGCGCGGGCGCCACCGGCGGCGGCGTCTCCACGCGCTGGTAGCGCCCCCCCACCTTCTGCACGCCCAGCTTCTTCAGCCGGCGCGACAGCGTGGACTGACTCGGCGCCTCCCCCTGCGCCTCCAGCAGCTCCTGAAGTACCGCCTGATCACTGATCTCCCGCTCGGTGATGAGCCGCAGGATGGTCTCGTCCAGGTTCATTCCGGGCACCATGCATTTGCGTGAATATGCACGCAAGCGCCTGCATAAAAATTTCCGCAATAAGAGGCTTGCGCGCTGCGTCTTTCTGCATAATATCCGCGCCTCTTTTGAAAATGCACGAATTTTCGTGCATATTCATCAACCCATGCATCCGGCCCGCTGCCGGTTGGAGCACAGGCCCATGAAGCACGTCACCCACATCAAGGACCTCGGCCCCGAGGGCGTCGAGGCGGTGCTCGCGCAGGCGGCCGCGTGGAAGCAGCAGGCGCCGGGGCAGCCGCTGTTCCCGGGCACCATCCTGGGGATGGTGTTCTTCAACCCTTCGCTGCGCACGCGCACCTCGTTCGAGGCCGTCATGCTGCGCGGGGGTGGCAACGCCATCATCCTCGACGTGGGCGCGGGCGTGTGGAAGCTGGAGCACCGCGAGGGCGCGGTGATGAACGCGGACCGGGCCGAGCACCTCAAGGAGGCGGCGCCCGTCCTGTCGCGCTTCGTGGACATGCTGGGCGTGCGGACCTTCTCGCAGGGCGGCGGCGACGAGGAGGACGAGCTCGACCCCGTCATCAACGCCTTCCGCAAGTGGGCCACCGTGCCGGTGGTCAGCATGGAGTCCGCGCGCGAGCACCCCTGCCAGGGCCTGGCGGACGTGCTCACCCTGCGCGAGACGTTCGGCTCCACGAAGAAGCTGCCGGTGACGCTCACCTGGGCGCCGCACATCAAGCCGCTGCCCAAGGCCGTGCCCAACTCCTTCCTCCTGAGCGCCGCCGCCGCCGGCTGCGAGGTGCGCGTGGCGCACCCTCCCGGCTTCGAGCTGCACCCCGCCGTGCGGGCGGAGGCGGAGGCGTACGCGAAGGCCACCGGCGGCAGCATCACCTACACCCATGACCAGGACGAGGCGCTCGCCGGCAGCCGCGCGGTGTACGCCAAGTCGTGGGGCCCGACGGCCGCGGCGGCGTTCTCTCCGAACGACGTCACCGCGCTGCTGGCCTCCTACTCCGGGTGGATGCCCACGCTGCGCACCATGTCCCGCGCCGCCAAGGACGCGGCCTTCCTCCACTGCCTGCCGGTTCGCCGCAACGTGGAGGTGGCCGACGAGGTGCTGGACCACCCGAGCAGCCGCGTCGTGGACGAGGCGGGCAACCGCTACCACGTCCAGCGCGCGCTCCTTCACTGGATGCGCTCGCACTCGCGCTGACCTTCCCTCCCCTTCCCCCTTTTCTAGAGGTGCCACGTGCCCCTGTCGCCCGATCCCTACGCCGCGCTCCGCCACGCCGCGCGCTACGTGCAGCAGTTCCGCCGCAAGACGTTCGTCGTGAAGCTCGGCGGTGCCATGCTGAGCGAGCCGAAGCTGCGCCGCTCCGCGTGCGAGCAGATTGCCCTGCTGTGGACCTTCTCCATCCGCCCCATCGTCGTTCACGGCGGCGGCCCGGAGCTGGACACCCTCTGTGACGCCCTCCACCTGCCGGTGGAGAAGGTGGCGGGCCGCCGTGTCACCTCCGCGCCGGTTCTGGACGCGGCGAAGATGGTGCTCGCCGGCAAGCTGCACACGGACCTGCTCGCGGACCTCCAGGCGGCGGGCGTGCCCGCGGTGGGCCTGAGCGGCGTGGACGCGGGCCTCATCAAGGCGCGCAAGCGGCCCCCCGTCATGGTGACCGAGCCCGGCTCCACCGAGGGGAAGCTCGTCGACTACGGCCTCGTGGGTGACATCGAGTCGGTGGACACGCGCGTGGTGGAGCACCTGCGCTCGGCGGACTACGTGCCGGTGGTGGCGCCCCTGTCGGGCGGCGTGGACGGCGCCGTGTACAACACCAACGCGGACACGGTGGCGGCGGCGCTCGCGGTGGCGCTGTCGGCCGAGAAGCTCTTCTTCCTCGTCCAGGTGCCGGGCCTGCTGAAGGACGTGAACGACCCGACGTCGCTCGTGACGCTGGCGAACCTGACGGACCTGGCCACCATGGAGAACACCGGGGTCATCTCCGGCGGCATGCGGCCCAAGGCGCACGCCATCCGCCACGCGCTGGTGGGCGGAGTGGGCAGCGTGCACCTCGTCAGCGGCGTGGCGCCCAACGCGCTCCTGGAGGAGGTCTTCACCAACGAGGGCAGCGGCACCATGGTGGTGCGCGAGGCCGCGCCGAAGCCGTCCGGGGCCGTGGGATGAAGGCGACGGAGCTGCTCCAGGCGCTGGTGGCCATCCCCAGCGTTTCGGGTGACGAGGGCCGCATCGCGGACACCGTGTCCGGGTGGGCCGAGGGCTGGGGCGCGCGCGTCCAGCGGAAGGGCCACAACGTGTGGTTCTCCGTGGGGAGCGGGCCGCGCCGGCTGCTCGTCAACTCGCACCTGGACACGGTGAAGCCGTGCGCCGGGTGGACGTACGAGCCCCACGCGCCCGAGTGGCGGGAGGACCGGCTGTACGGCCTGGGCAGCAACGACGCCAAGGGCTGCGTGACGGGGATGCTCCTCGCCGCGCAGTCCCTCTTGAAGGAAGGAGCCCCCACCGGAGGCGAGGTCGTCTTCGCCTTCACCGCCGAGGAAGAGACGGGAGGCCAGGGACTGGGAACGATGCTGTCCGAGCTGGGCCCGCTGGACGCGGCCATCGTGGGTGAGCCCACGAGCCTCAAGCCCTGCACCGCGCAGCGGGGCATGCTGCTCTTGCGCTGCACGGCGCACGGGAAGAGCGGGCACGTGGCGCATGCGCACACCAATGCCTCGGTGAACGCCATCCACATGGCGGCGGTGGACATCTCCGTGCTGGCGGAGCTGCGCTTCCCGTCCCACCCGCTGCTGGGCGAGGCGCGGGCGCAGGTGACGCAGATTTCCGGCGGCCTGGCGCGAAACCAGGTGCCCGACAAGTGCGAGTTCTTCGTGGACCTGCGCACCACGCCGGCCATGAACCACGCGGAGGTGGCGAAGCAGGTGGCCGGGGCGCTGAAGAGCGAGGTGCACGTGCACTCCGCGCGCTACCTGCCGAAGGCGACGGCGTCGAACCAGCCCGTCGTCCGCGCGGCGATCGCCGCCGCGGGCGCGCAGCCGGTGGGCTCCAGCACCACGTCCGACTGGGCCTTCCTGGGCGACCTTCCGGCGGTGAAGGTGGGCCCCGGCGACACCCTGCGCAGCCATCAGGCGGACGAGTACCTCACCCGGGCGGAGCTGGAAGCCGGCGCCGCCTTCTACACGCGCCTGGTGCGCGGCTACTTCGAGGAGGTGGCCCGTGGCTGACACCCTGTGGGGCAAGGGCGCGCCGCTGGACGCCGTCATCCACCGTTTCACGGTGGGCGACGACCCGGTGGTGGACCTGGCGCTGGCGCCGCATGACGCGCTCGGCAGCGCCGCGCACGCGCGGATGCTGGCGCACGTGGGCCTGCTGCGCGCCGAGGAGGCGCGGGCGCTGGTGTCCGCGCTGAAGGTGCTGCACGACGAGGCACGCGCCGGCGCCTTCACCATCCGCCCCGAACAGGAGGACGGGCACACCGCGCTGGAGGCGGCGCTGGTGGAGCGCGTGGGCGAGCCGGGCAAGCGCATCCATCTGGCGCGCTCGCGCAATGACCAGGTGCAGCTCGCCGTGCGCCTGCTCTTGCGCGAGGAGGTGCTGTCGCTGGGCGCGCGCGCGGTGGAGCTGGCCGGGACGTTCCTGGACTTCGCGCAGGCGCACGCGGACGTGGCGCTGCCCGGCTACACCCACCTGCGGCGGGCCATGCCGTCCACCTTCGGCCTGTGGGGCATGGCCTTCGCGGAGGGGCTGCTGGAGGAGCTGGAGGCGCTGCGCGGCGTGTGGGCCCGGCTGGACAGGTGCCCGCTGGGCGCGGCGGCGGGCTTCGGCGTGCCGCTGCCCATCGACCGCGAGTACGTGGCGAAGCTGCTCGGCTTCAGCCGGGTGCAGCGCAGCCCCATCGACGTGCAGAACGGCCGGGGCCGGCACGAGGCGGCGGTGCTGGGGTGGTCGTGCTCGGTGGCGGGCACGCTGGAGAAGTGGCTGTGGGACGTGCAGCTCTACAGCATGGACGAGTTCGGCTTCCTGAAGCTGCCGGACGCGTTCACCACCGGCTCGTCCATCATGCCGCAGAAGAAGAACCCGGACGTGGTGGAGCTGGCGCGCGGCCGGTGCCGCGAGCTGCGGGGCCTCGCGCACCAGGTGGAGGCGGTGGCCGGCGGCCTGCCCTCCAGCTACCACCGCGACTTCCAGCTCCTGAAGCGCCCCACCCTGGCGGCGCTGTCCTCCATGAAGGAGCTGCTGGTGGTGCTCGCCCGGCTGGTGCCCGCGCTCCAGATTCAGGCGGACGCGGCGGCGCGCGCCAGCGACGACACGCTGTATGCCGCCCACCATGCCTACGCGCTGGTGGCCCAGGGGCTGCCCTTCCGCGACGCGTACCGGCAGGTGGGCCGCGAAATCGCGGACGGCACCTTCCGCCCGGACCGCGGCGCACTGACGGCCACCCACCTGGGTGGCGCCGGCAACCTGGGCCTGCCCCAGGCCCGGGAGGAGCTGGCCGCCGCGCGCGCCTGGCTCGATGAGACGCACCGCTCGATGGCCTCCGCCGCCGAGCGCGTGTGGTCGCTGTGAACCCCTTCCCCGTGAGGAGTGACGACATGAGCAACAAGAAGAACGTGGTGCTGGCCTTCTCCGGCGGACTCGATACCGCTTTCTGCACCGTCTACCTGCGCGAGCAGGGCTACGCCGTGACGACCGTCACGGTGGACACCGGCGGCTTCCCGGCCGAGCAGCTCGCGAACATCGAGGCGCTGTCGGTGAAGCTGGGCGCGGTGGCGCACAAGACGGTGGACGCGCGCGACACCCTCTTCCAGGGCTACCTGCGCTACCTCATCGCCGGCAACGTGCTGCGTGGGCAGGTCTACCCCCTGAGCGTCTCCGCGGAGCGGGCCTGCCAGGCGGTGGAGGTGGTGCGCGTGGCGCGCGAGCTGGGCGTCCAGGCGATTGCCCACGGCAGCACCGGCGCGGGCAACGACCAGGTGCGCTTCGACGTGGCCTTCCGCTCGCTGGCGCCGGACCTGGAGTTGCTGACGCCCATCCGCACGCTGGGCCTGAGCCGGCAGCAGGAGCTGTCCTTCCTGGCCGAGCGCGGCATCCACATGCCTCCGAAGCTGGGCTCCTACTCCGTCAACGAGGGCATGTGGGGCACCTCGGTGGGCGGCCGCGAGACGCTGGACTCGTGGAGCGCGCTGCCCGAGGCGGCCTTCCCCGGCGGGGAGATTCCCACCGACCTGAAGCCCCGCACGCTGACGGTGTCCTTCACGCAGGGCGTCCCGTCCGCGCTGGACGGCGAGGCCATGGGCCCCGTGAAGCTGGTGGAGACGCTCAACGCGGTGGGGCGCACGTACGGCATCGGCCGGGGCGTGCACCTGGGCGACACGATTCTCGGCATCAAGGGCCGGGTGGGCTTCGAGGCGCCGGCCGCTCACCTGCTCGTCACCTCGCACCGCGAGCTGGAGAAGCTGGTGCTGTCCGGCAAGCAGCTATTCTGGAAGGAGACGGTGGGCAACCTCTACGGCTCGCTGCTGCACGAGGGCCACTTCTTCGACCCGCTGGTGAAGGACCTGGAGGCGTTCCTCACCTCGTCGCAGGAGCGGGTGACGGGTGACGTGCGGCTGGTGCTTCACCCGCGGACGCTGGTGGTGGAGGGCGTGCGCTCGCCACACTCGCTGATGGACGCCAAGGTGGCGACGTACGGAGAAGCCAACGTGCTGTGGACGGGTTCAGAAGCGGCGGGTTTCGCCAAGCTGTACGGCGTGGCGCAGATGCTCTCGCACCGGGCCAAGGGAGGTTGAAATGAAGGTCTTCGTCGACAAGGTGGGCAGCGTCACGCGCAACCTCGGCCTGGGCCGCACGGTGCACCTGGCGGATGAGGTGAAGGCCGAGGAGGGCGCGGTGGTGGCCGTGCGCATCCACGGGGAGAAGAGCGTCTACAACCAGCTCGAGGACCCGCACGGGCGGCTCGTCACGCTGCACGCGGGCGACATCGTCGTGGGCGCCCTGGGGCACCGCAACGCGCTGCACGGCTACGAGGGCGTGGTGCCGGAGTCCGTGTCCGTGGGCGAGCGCCTGCACGTGCTGAACATGGGCGGCGTCATCGGCAAGTGCACGTCCCACAACCCGGGCGTGGGCCAGCCCTTCGAGGCGGAGGTGCTGGGCCAGGTGCTGGAGTTCCCGGAGCTGATGTCGCGCACCGGGCAGCCGGCGCACATCAGCTCGGGCTCGCTGAAGGGCCAGCCCATTCCGGTGAAGTGCCCGGTGGTCTACGTGGTGGGCACCTGCATGAACGCGGGAAAGACGTTCGCGGCCAGCGCCATGGTGCGCAAGCTGGCGCAGGCGGGCTACCGCGTGGGCGGGGCGAAGCTGACGGGCGTGTCGCTGATGCGGGACACGCTGGCCATGCAGGACGCCGGCGCGGACGTGGTGATGGACTTCACGGACGCGGGCGTCGTCTGCACGGGCTCCCGCACGGGCGCGACCGTGGCGCGGGTGCTGTTCTCCGAGCTGGCGGCGGAGAACGTGGACGTCATCGTCGCGGAGACGGGTGACGGCATCATGGGCGAGTACGGGGTGCAGGGCATCCTGGCGGACCCGGAGCTGAAGGCGCTGGCGGGCGCGTGGGTGCTGTGCGCGAACGACCCGGTGGGCGCGTCCGGCGGCGTGCGGCACCTGAGAGAGGCGTACGGCATCGACGTGGACATGGTGGCCGGGCCGGCCACGGACAACGCGGTGGGCGTGCGCTTCGTGGAGCAGGTGGTGGGGATTCCCGCCCGCAACGCGCGCGCGAACGCGGCGGCGCTGGGTGGGCTCATCCTGGAGAAGCTCGCGCCCAAGCTGGGCGCGGGGAGGAAGTCATGACGCGGGCGAACATCTACATCCTGGGAGCCTCCGGTTTCGGCGGAGGCGAGCTGCTGCGCATCCTCTCCGGCCACCCGGCCGTGGGGAACATCCGCGTGGTGTCACGGCACCACGCGGGCGCGCCCATCCACAAGGTGCACCCGCACCTGCGCGGGCTGGTGGAGGGCCGCTTCGAGGCGGAGCCGGACTGGCGCTGGCTGGCGGACTCGGAGCAGCCGGTGGTGTTCAGCGCGCTGGGGCACGGCGAGCTGGCCGCGCAATTCTCCAGCCTGGAGAAGAAGTGGGCGGAGGCCGGCATCGCCGAGCGCATGCTGCTGGTGGACCTGTCCTCCGACTTCCGGCTGGACCACCCGGGCCGCTACGCGGGCGCCTACGGCCGGCCCCACCCCTCCCCGGAGCTGCTGGGCACCTTCACCTACGGCCTCACCGAGTGGAAGCGCGACGCCGTCGCGAAGGCGAAGCGCATCGCCAACCCGGGGTGCTTCGCCACCGCGGTGCAGCTCGCGCTCTTGCCCATCGCCTCCACGCCGGGGCTGGGGCTGCTGGCGGTGACGGGCGTGACGGGCTCGTCCGGCTCCGGCTCGCTGCCGGGCGAGGGCACGCACCACCCCACGCGCGCGCATGACTTCCGGGCGTACAAGCCGCTGGAGCACCAGCACGAGGCCGAGGTGGAGGTCATGCTGGTGGCGCACGGCGCGCAGCGGCACCGGCTGGCCTTCGTGCCGCACTCGGCGCCCATGGTGCGCGGCATCTTCGCCACCGTGCAGTTCGAGTGGCCGGAGCACGGCGGCGCGGTGGTGACGGCGTCGCTGACGGAGAAGTACCGCCGCTACTACGAGGGCTCGAAGTTCGTCCGCATCGTCGAGGGCACGCCGCGCATCGCCGCGGTGGCGGGCAGCAACTTCTGTGACATCTCCGTCGCCACCAAGGGCCGCTCGGTGGCCGTCATGGCCGCGCTGGACAACCTGGTGAAGGGCATGGCCGGCCAGGCCGTGCAGAACTTCAACGTGGCCCTCGGCCTGCCCGAGGACACCGCCCTGCGCCAGGCGGCCTGCTACCCGTAGCGCGGGCCCCAGGTGGGCCCTGGTGGCGGGGCTGACACTGGGCGCGGTGCATGCCCTCGAGGCGGCCTTCCCCGTCGAGTTCCGCAAGAAGGAAGCCTTCGAGCGGCTCGCGGCGGAGCTGGACGAGCGCATCGCCCAGACGGACGCCGCCGAGAGCCACACGCCCTCGCAGGAAGAGGCCCCCGCCGCCTTGGGAACCGCCAGCGCCTGAGCGGAACCGGCCCCGGGCTCAGGGCGGCGCCGGGGCTGCCGGGGGCTCCGACTCCTTCCCAGACGGCGTGTCCCCCGCGGAGTCCGGAGGTCCCCGCGTCCCAGGAGGCCGGCCGGAGTCCGGGGTGGCAATCTTGAACACCACCTGCGCCGGGCCCGGACCCGGCTTCCCGGGAGGCCCGGCGGGGCGCGAGGGCGGCTCGTGCCCGCGCAGGGCGATGGCGGGCAGCGACGCATTCAGCGCCCCCACGTCCAGGAAGCCGTGGAAGCCCCCGTCGGCATCCAGCTCCGGCAGCATGCGGACGGCGGGAACCGGGGCCGTCGGCGCCAGCTCCACCCTCGGGCCCGGGGTGATGCCCATGACGTCGCACTCCAGCTCCCCCTTCGCGTCCAGGTCGCAGCCCCACCGCCGGCCCGTGGCATAGCCCACCTCCAGGACCTTCAGGCCCGGGTGCGCCTCCACCAGGTGCTTCGACATGGGGACGAAGTCCTCGCTCCACGCGGCCTCGGCCACCAGCCGCGTGTGCGCGTTGCCGGCGAGCACGAGGAAGACGTCGTTGGGCCGCGCCGAGCGCGCGTTGAGCACGAAGCGCGCCATGCGGGCGTCGCGTGCGCTGCCATGGTTCGTGTCCGTGTCGATGGCCACCACGGACACCTTGCGCCCGGCGGCACGCAGCGCCCGCAGCCGGTCGATGAGGTCCATCACCGCCCGGCTCCCGCGTCCGTCCTGCTCCAGCTTGCGCCAGAAGTCGCCACTCAGCAGCGCGTCCTGGTCCGGCGGGGCTCCCGCGCTCGCCAGGTAGCGGTCGATGCGCTCCTGCTCCTTGTGGGAGATGGCGAGTCCCACGGTGACGCCCATCCCCGTCCCGGCGGCCTCGCAGGCCATGTCCCCCACGGTGGTGGGAACCTCCCAGGTGCCGAGCTGCTCGCCGATGAGCACCATCAACCCGGGGCGCAGCAGCGGCTGGAAGCCAGAGACCTTCCGCTCACAGGGCTCCTGCACCTCCTGCCGCCAGCGCTTGAGGTAGAAGGACGGGTCCCTCGCGAAGGTGTCATCGCGCGTCAGGCGCAGGGTGCCGGTGAGCGTCTCCAGCGACGGACGCGACTCCAGCCGCAGCGTGAGCTGGTGCTCCAGCTCCAGGTCCCGCTCCCCGTGCACCATGCCCTCCAGCTCCACCCACGGAGCGGTGTCCTCCTCCCGGGTGGCGAGCGTCACGGGCCGCCCCTTCTGCCGGAGACTCTGCTCGAGCTGCTGCGTCTCCAGGTGCTTCCAGATCAGCTCGCCGGTCTGTCCGTCGTACCGAATCTCCGCATCGTTGGCGAAGGAGGTCCGCCTCATCCGGAAGATGCGCACCACGGACTGCCGCTCGGCCAGTGGTTCGCCCGCGACCAGGTAGCGCACATGGTCGCCGTCGCTCTTCCACCCCCAGGATGACCTCGCCCACTCCGGCGATATCGACCTCCACTCGGTCAGGAGGTACTTCGGGTCCTCCATGGGCTTGAGCACCCAGCCGTTCTCCTGCAGGAGCTTCGTGGTCTCCGCGAGCGCCCGTTCAACGGGCAACATGAAGATGTGCTCGTAGCGGGGGGCGACCCGCTCGACCTTCCGCTCGGCCGGCGCGGCGGGCGACGCCTCCGTGGGGCGCGCGTTCCTCGCGCAGCCGGCGGCAAGCACAACGAGACAGGCCAGAGAGCGGCGCATCATCGCTTCCTCTCTTCTCGTCCAGCGATGAGCCATGGAACGTCCGCGAAGCCGGAGGATATCGGAACGAGCCCAGGGGGCTGGCGCGCTGCGAGAAAGCGAACGAAAGCCACTTCCCGTGAGACGGGCCTGGCGTACGACGAGACGCGAAGCCGGACCTCGCCGGCTCAGGCAGCCGTGTTCTTGCCCGTGTCCGGGGCGCTCGGAGAGGACTCCGGCCCGGAAGCCTGGGACTGGGCCGCGGCCTCACGCTGCTCCAGACGGGCCCCGCCGGCCTCCGCGGCGCGGAGGAACTCGTCGTACTCCGACTTGCGATCCTGCGCCTTCTCCCGGGCCTTGTCGACCTGCCGCGCCGCCGCGGCCCGGCCCAGCGTCACCGCCCGGGCGCTGAGCACCACGCCCACGACGAAGGCCACCACGTTCAGCACCGGCCGCAGCCCACCCGGCCACAGGCCAGCCAGTCCGCTCTGGACGGTGCTGATGGCCAGGAGGAACGCCGAGCCCGTCATGGCCGCCCCCAGCGCCGTGGACCAGGGCCGCAGCTCCACCACCCGCGCGGCGCCGTGACAGATGAGCGGCAGCGCCGCGAGCAGCCAGAAGTTGACGATTGCCGAATCCAGCACCACCGCCAACACCTCGAAGGGCAGCGCGCTCAGCCGCACGCTCAGGCGCATTCGCAGCGACCCGCCGATGAACGAGCCTCCGATAAGCGCGACGAACCCCAGTCCCATGACGAACTGGAAGCGGCGGATGCGGACGCGCAGCGGCTCGAGGGCACTCGTCTTGGAGCTCACGGCGGGCGAGCCTACCTCACTTCAGGTCTCTTCCTCCTCCGCGTCCGGCGCGCCCCCTGGCGCGCGAGGGGGCGGCCCTTCCCCGTAGAAGACCTCCTCCAGCACCAGCCCCTGTGGGGGCGCGGTGGGCCCGGCCCGCTTCCTGTCCCGCGAGGCCAGCACCTCCGCCACCCACGCCTCTGGCCTGCGCCCCTTCCCCACCTCCACCAGCGTCCCCACCAGGTTGCGCACCATGTGCTTCAGGAACGCCGTGCCCTCCACCACGAAGGACACCGCGTCCCCCGCCTCGCCCTCCACCGCCAGCCGGCGCACCTCGCGCACCGCGTGCTTCGCCTGGCAGTCCGACGCCCGGAAGGCGGAGTAGTCATGCCGCCCCAGCAGGTGCGCCGCCGCCCGCCGCATGGCGTCCACGTCCAGGGGGGCGAACACTTCCCAGTGTGTCGTCCGGCGCAGCGGCGAGCGCGTGCGGCGGTTGCTCAGCCGGTACCGGTAGCGCTTGCCCCGGGACCAGCGGCGCGGGTCGAAGTCCGCCGAAACCTCCACCGCGTCCACCACCGCGAGGTCCTCCGGCAGCATGCCGTTGAGGCCCATGAGGTACGCCTTCATGGGCAGCACCCGCGAGGTGTCGAAGCAGGCCACCTGTCCGGTGGCATGGACGCCCGCATCGGTGCGCCCCGCGGAGGCCACCGAAACCCGCTCGCCCAGCAGCCGGGCCAGCCCGTCCTCCAGCGCCGCCTGGATGGACGGGCCGTTGGGCTGCACCTGCCAGCCCACGTAGCGCGTCCCCTCGTATTCGAGCGTCAGCTTCAGTCGCGGCATGTCAGCGGTACTTCAGCCAGGCCTCGAGCATTTCCGCCACCAGCCGGCCCGGGGAGATGTCATTGCGGCGGGCCATCGCCTGCAGCGCATCGTACGCGGCCGGGCTGAGCGGCACGGCCACCATGCGCGGCTCGGTGCGCTCGCCGGCCGTGGCCTCCGGGGGCGCCGCCTGGGGCGCGACGGGCGGCGGCGCGGGGATGCCCCGCTCGGTGTCGAGCGCGGCGACGACCTCGGACAGCTCCAGCGCCTCCTCCGACGTGGGCGCGGACGCGGCACGCACCGCCATGCGCCGCTGCTCCGCCTGCAATTCCTCCTCGAAGAGCTGCTTGAGGAAGTTGGACAGGTGCAGCGACGTGGGCGTGAAGTCGTACGCGTCCAGGAAGGCGTCCAGGTCCTTCTGCATCTGCGCGGCCGTCTGGTAGCGCTTGTCCCTGTCCCGCTCCAGGGCCTTCATCAGGATGACCTCGAGCCGCTCCGGCAGGTCCTCCCGGAAGTACGAGGGCGCGTAGATCTTCCCCTCGGTGATGCTGCGCATCACCGCCACCTCGGACTCGCCGGTGAAGAGCTTGAAGCCGGTGAGCCACTCGTAGAGCACCGCGCCCAGGGAGAAGATGTCGCTGCGGCAGTCCAGCGGCTTGCCCAGGCACTGCTCCGGGCTCATGTAGCTGAGCTTGCCCTTGATTTCCCCGGTGCGCGTCTGGCCCACCTGGTTGGCGGCCTTGGCGATGCCGAAGTCGAGAATCTTCACCGAGCCGTCGAAGGCGACGATGACGTTCTCCGGCGACACGTCGCGGTGGACGATGTTGAGCGGGTTTCCGTACAGGTCCACCTTGGTGTGCGCGTGGTGCAGCCCCGCGCAGACGCAGGAGGCAATCTTCACCGCGTACACCAGCGGGAAGGGAATCCCGAGCGCCTCCGCCTTGGGCACCACGCGGCGCATGTCCCGCCCCGCCACGTACTCCATGGCGATGAAGTAGCTCTCGGCAATCTTTCCCAGGTCGTGAATCTGCACGACGTTGGGGTGGTTGAGCTGGGCGGCGAGCCGGGCCTCGTTGAGGAACATCTTCACGAAGGCCGCGTGCTTGGACAGGTGAGGGCGGATGCGCTTGATGACAACCGGCGACTCGCGGCCGTCCTCGTGCTGCTGGTGGGCGAGGAATATCTCCGCCATGCCGCCCACGGCGATGCGGTCGATGAGCCGGTACTTGCCGAAGCGGGCGGTGTCGCGCTGCTGAGCTGCGGGAGCCATGGCCCTGGAGACCTTACCCGTGCCGGGGTCGGCCACGCTAACGAAGTTCGACCACGTGCACCTTGAGGGCCGGCTCCTGTCCGGGGGGGGACGGGAAGTCGAGCGGCGAGGGGCCGAGCGAGCGCACCGCCCTCCCCTGCCGGCCGGCGAGGGCGAGGCCCTCGGCCACCATCGCCTCGAAGCGGCGGGAGGGCAGGCCCGCGTGGTTGCAGCAGGCCACCAGCCGGCCACCGGGGGCCACCACGCGCGCGGCGGCCTCGGCCAGCTTCGCGTAGTCGCGGGCGGCGGAGAAGCGCGCGGTGCGGGTGGTGGAGAAGGACGGCGGGTCCGCCACGACGACGTCGAACGCCTCGCCCTTCTTCGCCAGGCGCTTGAGCCAGTCGAACACGTCCCCGGCCACGTAGTCGTAGCGGTCCACGGACTGGCCGTTGAGGCGCGCGTTCTCCTCGCCCCAGTCCAGCACCCGGCGGCTGGCGTCGATGTTGAGCGCCCGCTTCGCGCCCCCCGCGGTGGCCACCACGCCGAAGGCGCAGGTGTAGGCGAAGAGGTTGAGCACGGTGCGGCCGCGCACCTCGTCCTTCAGCCACACGCGGGTGTCGCGCATGTCCAGGTAGAGGCCCACCGACAGCCCCTGCCCGGGGCGGATGAGGAACGACAGGCCATTCTCCAGGGCGGTGAGGGACTCCACCGGCTCGCCCCGGGCGGCGGTCTCCGGCGCGAGCGCCTCCTTCGCCACGTTGGCCAGCACGCGCGCCTCACGGGGGCGGCGCTTGAGGTAGAGGCTCCGCGGCGCCCATGCGGCCACCGCGGCGTCCAGGAGCGTCGCCTCCTCGGCGGGGGTGAGGTCGCGGTACAGGCTGATGACGTATAGCCCGCCGAAGGCATCCGCCGTCACTTCCGGCACGCCGTCCGCCTCGCCGTTGAGCACGCGGAAGGCGGTGGTGCGGGCATCCGACAGCAGGGGACCACGCCGCTCACGCGAGGCGCGCAGGAGGTCCACCAGGGAGGAAGGCAGGGCGGCCACGTGTCGTCCCTCAGCTCCCCAGCCGTGCGCGGGTCCACACGCGGTGGAGCGCATCCGTCGCGGCGCGGGACAGCTCCACGTAGTCCTGGCCCAGCAACTGCCCCTCGCGCACGCAGACGCGGCCGTTGACCACCGTCCATGACACCGGCGAGCGGGAGAGCTGCCCGAGCAGGTGCGGCGAGTAGCCCGTCTCCGGGTCCGCCGGGGGCACGGTGTCGTAGACGACGAGGTCCGCGATGCTGCCCTCCTCCACGTTGCCCGAGGGCAGGCCGAACAGCCGGGTGCACAGCTCCGCCGGGCCGTTGATGAGCAGATGGGCCAGGGTGCCGTCCACGTCCGGCAGGCGGCCGGCGCGGGAGATGCGCAGCACGCCCACCGTCGCGGCGAGCAGCTCGTCCTGGAGCGTCCCGTGGCCGCCCGTGCCCAGGCCCAGCAGATGGATGCGGGACAGCACGGCCTCCATGGGGTCCACGCCGCGCTCGAGCGTGCGCACGCCCCGGGCCGCGAGCGCGACGAAGGTGCCGCTCTCCTCCAGGCGCGCCGCCTCGGAGCTGTCCAGCGCGCGCGCATAACCGGCGATGGCACGCGGGCCGAGCAGCCCCAGCGCGTCCAGCCGGGGCACCACGCGCTGGTTGTGACGGGCGTAGGTGGTGGTGAGGTCGTCCTCGCTCTCCGCGAGGTGGAAGACGGTGGGCGCGTCCAGCTCCCGGCTCAGCCGGGACACCCGGGTGAGCAGCGCGTGGTCGCAGGTGTACGAGGCATGGAAGCCCAGCGCTCCGCGCACCAGGGGGTGCTCGCGGTGGCGGCGGGTGAAGTCGGCGTTGGCCTCCAGCCACGTCTCCGCCTGGGCGGCTCCGTCCAGGCTGTGGGTGGAGTGGCTGACCACCAGCCGCAGGCCCACGCTCTCGGCGGCGCGGGCCT
Organism: Myxococcus sp. RHSTA-1-4; assembly: GCF_020037125.1. GTDB lineage: Bacteria > Myxococcota > Myxococcia > Myxococcales > Myxococcaceae > Myxococcus. The sequence continues at coordinate 105,987 of NZ_JAIQDG010000015.1, read as the reverse complement.
GGGCGGCGAGCCCGCCGGCCACGTCCTGGCAGGACAGGTGGTCCACCACCAGGGTGACGCCGTCGCGCAGGGCGCGGGCCGCGCCGAAGCGGGTGAGGGCCTCCACGTCCTCGTCGGTCAGGAGCCGGGCCACCCGCATCATCCGTTCCAGCCGCTCGCGTGGAGACTGCAGGAGGAAGTTCCCGCTGGGCGGCAGTAGCTGGCCATTGACGAGGTGCGAGTGGCAGTCCACCAGCCCCGGCGCGACGAGCCGGCCCCGGCACGCCACCTCCCAGTCACCCGGCAACACGGGCACCTGGGCATCCGGCGCCACGCGGCGGATGGTGTTCCCCTCCACCACCACGGCCATGCCGGTGCGGACCCGACCATCCGCGCGGAACACGGCGCAGTTCTTCAGCAGCAGGCGGCCTTCCATGAACCTGCCTGTCTTAGCACGGCCCGGGGAGGCATACGGGTTCGTTTGGAATGAGGGCATCGAGCCGCGCACGCGTACCCGCCGGCGGACTTCGAGCAGGCGGCCTGCAACCTGGCCTTAGCGCCGCCGCGGAGGAGCGCTAGGCTGCGGCCCTCATGCGGATGCGGTCCCTCCTCCTCCCCGGGCCGGCGGCCCTCCTCGCGCTGGTGCTCGCCGCGCGGCTGGGGATGTCGCCGCTCAAGCACTTCGACCTGTTCTTCCACCTCGCCGGGGGACGCTTCGTCCTGGAGCATGGCTTCACTCGGGTGGACCCCTTCAGCGTCACGGGCACGGCGGGCTGGGTGCCTCACGAGTGGGGCTTCGGGGTGCTGTGCGTGCTGCTGATTCGGTGGCTCGGCGCCGGAGGGCCCGCGCTGCTCGTCGCCGCGCTCGTGTCCGCCAACGTGCTGCTGCTGTGGAAGGCCCTGGGCCGGGCCGCGTCCGGGCATCGCGGGCTGCTCGCCCTGGCCGTGCTGGGCACCGTCCTCCTGGTGCAGGCCCCCACGTGGCCCCAGGAGCGCCCCTTCCACGTGGGCCACCTGCTCTTCACCGTCGCGGTGCTGTGCGTCCAGTCCTGGCGCGCGGGCAACAACCGCATCCTCTGGGTGTTCCCCTTCCTGGGCGCGGCCTGGGCCAACCTCCACGGCAGCTGGCCCCTGGGCCCTGCCCTGCTCGGCGCCATCGCGGTGGGCTCCGTGCTGGACGCGCCCGGGCCGGAGTCCCGGCGCCGCGCCGTTCGCGCCGTGGCCTTCAGCGTGGCCGCCTTCCTCGCGGCCGGACTGGGCCCGGATGGCCCCGCCATCTACCTCTATCCCCTGCACCACTCCGTGCTGGAGTCCACCCAGGGCATCAACGAGTGGCGGCCGCTCGACCTGAACCTGTCGTGGAGCTGGGCCTACCTCGCCCTGGCTGGTGCGACGCTGTTCGCCGTGGGCGGGGCGCCCTCGCGCAAGGTGGCCATCCTCCTGCCCGCGGCGGTGCTCGGCATCGCCGCCATCAAGGTCCAGCGGCATGCACCTTTCGCCGCCGTGCTCCTGGCGCTCGCCTTGCTGGAGCACGCCACCCGGTCCCCGGTGGCCGAGGCGGGCCCGGCGTGGCGGCGAACGGTGAAGAGACTCGATGGCGCGCTGGCCCACTGGAGCGCCCGGGCCCGAGGCACCCCATGGCCCGCCCTGGTGCTGGCCGCGCTGGCCACCACCCATGTGATGAACCCGACACCCGTCGAGCAGGGCGTGAAGCGCGCGCACATCCCGCTCGGAGCACTGGACGCGCTGCGCGGCCTGCCACCGGGCCGGGTGCTCAACCCGTTCGTCATCGGCGGGCTCGTCTCGTTCTTCGCCGGGCCGGACTACAAGGTCTTCATCGACAGCCGCAATGACCCGTTCCCCCTGGCCATCCACCAGGACTACGACAAGCTCGTCTGGGGCGAGCCGGGCTGGGAGGAGGCCCTGGCGAAGTACGACCCGGACTACCTCCTGTGGAAGGTGGAGAACCCGGGCAACATCCTGCTCGACAACCTGCGCGCGCGCGGTGGCTGGCGCGAGCAGGCCCGTGACGGCGACTACGTCCTCTGGGTCCGCGAGCGGCCCGCCGCGACGACGAGGCCCTGACGGCGCCGCGTGAGGCTCAGGCCCCCGGGCGAAAGACATACAGCGCCAGGGGGCGGCCCTCCGCCGCGCGCAGCTTCGCGTCCCGGCGCAGCACCCAGAGCTGGCCCGGCTTCACCGGCCGCTCGTCCGGAGCTTCGATGGCTCCCTCACCCTCCGCCACGTAGACGACCACCGGCGCCTCGCGAGTCGCCACCAGCGCGTGTGTCCCCTTCGCGAGCAGCACGCTCGACATGCGCCCATCCAGCGCGGGCAACTTCTGCTCGCGCACGTCCTCGCGGAAGGACGCGAGCGCCGCCGCCGGCACGTGGACGAAGGGCGCGGTGCCCTTCGTCATGCGCGCGTCCTCGCCCTCCACGTAGAGATTCCCGTCGAAGGGCGGCCACGCGAAGACGAGGTTGCCCAGCATCCGGTCCGTGGCGCGGTTGAACCACGCGTGCCCGGTGAAGGGCGGTGAGGCAATCAACTCCCCGGGGCCATGCACGCCCATCCGGTGCGCGAGCCCGTCACCGTCCCCCCAGGACTGCCGGACCTCGGCCTGCCCGGTGACGATGATGGTGGCCTCGTGCGTGCGGCGGTGGATGTGCAGCGGACACGTCTGCCCGCGCCCCATCACGTGCATGTGCACGGAGGCGGTGTCCTCGGTGAAGTACGTCTGGGAGATGTCGGCCGAGTCGGGGTTCTCCCGCGCCAGCGCCTCGAAGCGGGCCGGCACGTCGAAGACCTCCACCTCCGGGTCTCCCAGGCCCACCATGGCCAGCCGCACGGCCACGAGCAGCACCGCCAACGCCAGGGCCAGCACCAGCGAGAGGAGCCGATACAACCAGAGCCGCCGGCGCAGCGTGAGGAGGTCGGCCGGAACGGAGACGCTCATCTCGGGAGTCCAGGAGTCCGGGCCGGGCACCGGGCGCGCGAAGGACGCCCTCGACCACGGCAAGGCTCGCGCTGGCGGAACACGAACGGCCCGGAGGAGTCAGCCCCTGACGAACGCCACGGGTTGACTCCTCCGATGGGGAAGACTCAGTAGGCGTTGTTCTGGCCGAACGTCTTCATCGTCTTCTTGTTCAGCTTCTCGTTGGACTCGAGGCCGTCGTTCTCGACGCTGGGGTTACCGGCCAGCGCGGCGGCCGAGGCGCCGAACAGCTTACGGATGTTGTCGCCGAACAGCGTGATGACGCCGATGGCGGCGATCGCGATGAGGGCCACGATGATGATGTACTCGGTCATGCCCTGACCACGGGCCTTGCGCAGGTTCTTCTTCGGGAGCGCCTTCATGGAAATCTCCTGGGGGTTTTCGAGCGGTAGAACGAACCCTGACTTCTGAGGGTTACGTGCACCCTAGGATGGATCCCGCTCGCCGCTCCATCCGTCATCGGGAGGATGATCGGAATCTTCAGTGATTCCAGTAATTTAACCAATACGTGACATCCTGGATCCCTGTTTCAGGGCCCCGCCGGGGCCGCGACGGGGCTCGCGGAGGGCTCGCATTCGGAGGCCGGGAGGGTGTTGCAGAGGGAGCGCAGGGCCTTGGCCAGGTCCGCGTGGCTGGGATGCGCCGCCGCCACCTCGCGCCCCAGCGCCAGGGCCTGGGAGGTCTCCACGGGCGTCCACACCGTGCGCGCCGCCCAGGCCCGTGACGTCACCAGCCACAGGTACGCGGCCATCAGGTCCGGCTCGCGCTCCCCCCGCGCCACCCGGGGCTCCAGGAGCGAGGCGGCCAGCGTCACCTCCTGCTGGGCCAGCGCGGCCTTCGCCAGCGCCACCGCCGCCTCCTGGCTCTCCGGCGCCAGCTGGTGCCAGAGCGTGGCCACCCCGCGCACCAGTGGATCATTCAGCGCGTGGTAGCGCTCCACGTTGCGGTGCAGCGCGGCCACCTGCTCCGCCGTGGGCGGGTGCTCGCGCAGGTACGGGTGGATGAGCAGGCGCGAGCCCCCGTCCGGAGCGCGCCGCTCATCCTTCACGCGCACGTCCAGGTTGGACACGAAGAAGGCGATGGGCGACGCGTACTCCAGCAGGTTCTGGTCGTCGGTGTTGATGGGGCCGGGGCCGGCGAAGTCGAGCTGTCCCGCCTCGCTGTGCACCTGCTTGGACAGGAGCGCGAAGGCGTCGCGAATCTCCACCCGCGCCAGGTCCGCCTTCACCTCGGGCCGCGCCATGCGCTCGGCCAGCCGCCGGGCGTCGACGTCCAGCGGCTTGCGGCTGGCCACGAGGACCAGGTCGTGCGGCCCCAGCCACGTGGTGGCGTGCGGGAAGGTGTCGCGCAGCGTGCGGATGACCAGCTTGATGAGCTCCTCGCTGCTCTCGTAAGTGTGGATCCACTGCACCAGCACGCCGTCGTCCGTCAGGTGCCGGTCCACCGTCTGGAAGAAATCCTTCGTGAAGAGGCCGGACACGCCCGCCACCCACGGGTTGGAGGGCACGCTCACCACCAGGTCGTACTTGCGCGGCGCCAGCGCCATGAACGTCTTGGCGTCCTCGATGTGCACGTGCGTGCGCGGGTCATCCACCGCGTTGCGGTTGTCTTCCTTGAACAGCCGCGCCGCGTCGATGACCGCGGGGGCGATTTCCACCAGGTCCAGCCGCTCCACGGGGTGCGCCAGCACGCTGCCCGCGGTGATGGCCGCGCCCGCGCCCACCAGGAGCACGTTCTTCGGCTCGCGCGGGTGGAGCAGCGCGCCCAGGTGGCCTGCCACCACCTGCGTCTCCACGTCGCTGCCGTTGGAGGCGTCCACCTTGCCGTTGAGCTTCATGAAGCGCAGCCGGTCCTTCTCCACCTCGCCCACCAGCACCGTGGCGAAGGTGTCGTCGCGGTAGAAGATGGGGCGCAGGTCGCGCTTCGTCTCCTCCAGCAGCGCGGCGTAGCTCTCCGCCGGCTTGCGCAGGCGGATGGAGGCGATGGAGGACAGCTCCACCGGCCAGCCGTGCATGCCGCCCAGCACCACCGCCGCCAGCGCCGCCGCCGCGCCCACCGGCCACAGCGCGCGCGGCGCGAACCCGCTCCGCGCCGGCTCCGGAGCCGAGGGAGCCGCCGCGGCATAGGCCAGCCCCGCGGCGGCGAGGTTGCCCACCACGCCCGCCACGAAGTTGCCCTCCATGCCCCACCACGGCATCAGCACCAGCCCGCCCAGCGCGGAGCCGGTAATCGTCCCCACCGTGTTCCACAGGTACACGCCGCCCAGCTGCCGGCCCACCTCGGACACCTTCGCCGTGGCCACGCGCGCCGCCGCCGGGAAGGCCGCCCCCATGAAGAAGGTGGGCACCAGCAGCACCACGCAGCAGAAGCCGAAGGTGATGACCTGGAACAGCGGCCACGCGTCCACCGTGCGCGACAGCATCCAGTGCACCGAGCGGAACTGGTATGGCAGCCGGACGTAGAGCGGCAACGCCACGCAGACGCTCGCCACCAGCAGGAGCTGGAGTCGGCCGAACAGCCGCAGCGAGTCCACCTTCCCCCCGCGCGTCATCAGCCAGAAGCTGCCCAGGCCGATGCCGAGGATGAACGCGGTGAGGATGAGGGTGAAGGCATACGTGGACGCGCCCAGGACGATGGACAGCAGGCGGATCCACGTCACCTGGTACAGCATGGAGGTGAAGCCGGACAGCAGCACGCCGATGAGCGCCGCCCGCACCGCCACGCGCGGGTAGGCCACCTCCTCCTCTCCCTCCGCGGCCGGCGCCGCCTGTCCGGGGGCCAGCGCGGGTGGGAAGCCGCGCGCCAGGGCCAGCGCCGCCAGCGCGAGCAGGATGTTGAGCGCCGCCGCCATCTTCGCCGACGCGGACAGGCCCACCGCGGGCACCAGCTTCGTGCCGGCGATGAACACCCCCACCGCCGCGCCCAGGCTGTTGACGGCGTACAGCCGCGCCAGCTCACGCCGCACCCCGGAGAGACTGGACGCGAAGTGCCGCACCAGCGCGGGCAGCGTGCCGCCCATCAGCAGCGTGGGCACCACCAGGGAGACCGAGGCCACCAGCAGGCGCGGCCCCACCCGCCACCCCTCCGGTACGGAGGGCGCCACCGCCAGCCAGAGCGCCCCCAGGGCCTCCAGCACATGCGGGAAGGCCAGGGCGTAGAGGCCCACGCCCAATTCGAGGAGCCCGTAAAGGGCCAGGGGATTCTTTACCCGGTCAGCTGTCCGCCCGAAGACAGATGCCCCAAGCGCCAGCCCCCCCATGAAGGTGGCGAGCACCACGGCATGCGCCTGTCCGCTGTTCCCCAGGACATTCCCGAGATACTTGGACCAGACGAGTTCGTAGACCAGCGCCGTGGCCCCCGACAGGAAGAGGAGGGAGGCCACAAGGTTCTTCGGAAAACGTGCCGTACGGGACATGGGGACAGCACGCGACCTTACTCGGTATGTTTCAGGCCTACCAAATGAACGCCCACCTCATGCAAGCCATGTTGCTCGCCTGGTCTCCGAACCTGCGGGTGACTCGCGTCGAGGGCGATGCAGCCACCATCCTGCGCCGTCCCGCGGCGGAGCTGCTGGAGCGCCCGCTCCATACGGTGCTCGGCGTGACGCCCGAGCGCGCCCGTGAGCTGGATGCTCGCGCCCGCGAGGACCGCCGCGCCGTGGAGTTCGTCTCCGCGCAGCTCGGCGGCGAGGACCCCACGCCCCTGCGACTGGCGCTGGGCATGGACGCCGGAGCGGCCTGTGCCGGCGTGCTGGACCTGAACGCCGTGCTGGAGGGCGCGCCGCCGGTGCAGATCTCCCGGCTGTCCTCTTCGCTCAGCCACGAGATTCGCAACCCGCTGTCCTCCGTGAAGATGGCGGTGCAGACGCTCGCCCGGAACACCGGGCTGTCGGACCGCGACAGGCGCCGGCTCACCATCGCCAACCGGGAGATCCGCACCATGGAGCGGATGCTCTGGCTGCTGTCCGAGTACGGCCGCGACACCACGCCGAACCTGGATGCCCACCCGCTGCGCTCCGTGCTGCAGGAGGCCACCAGCATGGTGGCGCCGGAGCTGGCCGAGCGGCGCATCGAGGTGCGCGTGGACGAGGAGCCGGACCTGCCGCGCGTGCGGGTGGACCCCAACCGGCTGAGGCCCGTGCTGGCGCAGGTGCTCCTCAACGTGGCCATGGGCCAGCCCGAGGACAGCGCCGTGGAGGTGGCCCTGCGCCGGGGCCCCGCCGGCCAGGTGCTGATGGTGCTCAAGGACCCCGCCGCCGCCCTGCCCCCGGAGGAGCGCGGCACCCTCTTCGAGCCCTTCGGCTCGCGGCTGGCCCGGGGCGCCGGCCTGTCCCTCGCCGCCCTGCGCCGGGTGATGATGGGCCAGGGGGGAGACCTGGCCGCCGAGGGCAGCTCGGAGCCGGGCATGGTCTTCACGCTGACGTTCGCCACTTGAGACGCCATGGAGACCCTTCTCATCGTCGATGACGACGTCTCGCTCCTCGAAACGCTGAAGATGCACTTCGAGGAGATAGAGCACGACGGCCAGCCCCGCTATCAGGTGGCGACCGCCACCAGCGCGGCCGCGGGCCTCCGGGCCGCCCAGGAGGCCATGCCCAGCGTGGTCATCCTCGACATGATGCTCCCGGACCGCACGGGCCTGGAAATCATCGAGGAGATGAAGGGGCTGTGCGGGGACGCGCGCATCATCCTCGTCACCGCCTACCACGACATGGAGACCACCATCCGGGCCATGAAGGCCGGGGCCTTCGACTACATCCACAAGCCCTTCCCGGACCCGGCCGCCCTGGACCTGGTGGTGGAGCGCGCGCTGGAGTACCGCCAGCTCTCGCGCCGCGCGGACGAGGTCAACCGCGAGAATGCCGCCGCCCGCCTGGGCGACATCGTCGGCACCAGCGCCTCCATGCAGCAGCTCGTGAAGGAGATTGGAAAAGTCACGGGCAGCGCGGCCACCGTGCTGATTACGGGCGAGAGCGGCACCGGCAAGGAGCTCATCGCCCGCGTCATCCACAACTACTCCTACGACGAGCCCCGGCCCTTCATCGGCATCAACTGCTCCGCCATCGTCGACACGCTGCTGGAGAGCGAGCTGTTCGGCCACGAGAAGGGCGCCTTCACCGGCGCCACCGCCGGCAAGCCCGGCAAGTTCGAGCTGGCCGAGGACGGCACCGTGTTCCTGGACGAGATTGGCGACATGTCGCTGATGCTCCAGGCCAAGCTGCTGCGCGTCCTGCAGGAGCGCGAGTTCGAGCGCGTGGGCGGCGTCAAGCGCATCAAGCTGCGCGCGCGTGTCATCGCCGCCACCCACCGCAACCTCGCCGAGGAGGTGGAGCAGGGCCGCTTCCGCGAGGACCTCCACCAGCGCCTCAAGGTGATTACCCTCCTGATTCCCCCGCTGCGCGAGCGGCGCGAGGACATCCCCCTGCTGGTGAAGCACCTGCTCGAGCGCATCAACGAGAAGGTCCACAAGCGCGTCACCCGCGTGCCGCCCGAGGTCATGGAGCGCCTCACCCGGCTGCCCTGGCGCGGCAACGTGCGCGAGCTGGAGAACGTGCTCACCCGCGCCGTGGTGCTCGCTCCGGGCGACGTGCTGCGCGGCGACGACCTGCCCGCGCTGGACACGGCGCCCGCCCCCGAGCCCGGCCGCCCCGCCCCTCCGGGCGCCATGTTCGCCCCTCCTCCCGTGGATGATGTGAGCCTCATCCCCACCCTGGAGGAGGCCGAGCGCATGCTCATCGCCCGTGCGATGAGCGTCACCAAGGGGCACAAGGGGCGCACCTGCCAGATTCTTGGAATCAGCCGCCCCACCCTGGAGCGCAAGCTCCAGAAGTACGGTCTCACACAGGGACAGGGCCCTCAGGTGCACACCTTCCCCGTGAAGGACGCCTCCTGAACATTGTCACGGCCGCGACACTCCGGTGGCCGGATTGAACGTTCCGTTCAACTTGATCAGACTGTTTGAACGTTCTGTTTTGCCTTTTGGACATACGCGCGGGACTGCTGCGGGCCTGTAGCGCTAAGTACCCGGCATTACTGAATGTGTTCCCCCGGTGGCACTTCATTCCCGGCTGGCACGTAACTTGGAAAAGGAAACTCCCGTTCGCCGCTGCAGCAGGCGGCCGGTCTTCCCCACGTTTCCTTCTGCCTTTCACGGAGTGATTGCCATGCACGGATTCAACCGCCCCCTCGGCCCCATCGGCTCCAACGTCGTGGCGCCGCTGCAGACGACCAGCTCCGGCATGATGGTCACCGCCAACAAGCTCATCCCCGGGCAGGAGGCCATCGACTTCAAGGGGTACTTCAAGGTCGAGTCCTTCCCGCACAACTCCACCATCTACCGCCCCGGCGACAACACGGACCGCGTGTACCTGCTGAAGTCCGGCCGCGTGCGCCTGATGCGCATTGGCAAGAACAGCACCCGCTCCGTGGTGTCCATCCTCCGCCCGGGAGACCTGTTCGGCGAGCTGTTCCGCCCCGAGGGCACGCCCATCGAGGAGATGGCGGTCGCCGCGGGTGAGGCCGAGGTGTGGAGCATCGAGGGCCGTGACTTCCGCGCGCAGCTCGAGGCCCGTCCGGCCCTGGCGGTGGACGTGGTGCGCGCCTACGCCGAGCGCGTTCGCTCGCTGCGCAAGCGCGTGCTGGGGCTGACCTTCAAGGAGGTCCCGGCCCGCCTCGCGGACACCCTGCTCACCCTGGTGGAGGCGCACGGCGAGCGCTGCCCGCACGGTGGTGAGACGGACCTGCGCGGGATTACCCAGCAGGACCTCGCGGACCTCGTCGGCGCCTCGCGCTCCTTCGTGTCCACGCTCATCAACGAGATGAAGCGCGAGGGCGTGCTCGGAAACGTCGGCCGCATCCTCTGCGTGCGCGACCAGAAGGCGCTGCGGAAGATTGCCTCCAAGGAGAAGTGAGCCGCTCGCTCCTCGCGGTGACACGCGGGAGCGGATGCCGGACCTCGGGCCTGTCCGCGCGTGCTTCCGCGTGGCCGGGCCCGTGGCGTTTTCAGCGGCGCACCGCGCAGCCCGCTCCCCGCGTTGCCCCGCGCGGCCACGCCCCGTGGCGCGACGCGTGCCGGAGAGGACCGGGCCTCGCGCCCGGCGCGAAGCGGCAGCGCTCTCCGTCCGGGCTCGGGGCGCCGGGCGGGCCGCCCTTGCGCGTCGCGCGAAACGTGGACGCCCCCTGCCCGCGAGGAGCAGAGGGCGTCCGGTGGCTTCAGCCATGGAGCCAGGAGGGCTTCACGCGCGCGGCGCGCGCAGCTCGTCCACCTCGGTGCGCAGCAGCCAGTCGTCCGGGAAGTCCGTGGCCGCGGCGGCGATCTGCGCCAGCCGCTCGGGCTTCACGGTGCGCGTCTCGCGCATCTGCCGGACCTCGCGGTAGAGGGCGGCCAGCGACGGGTGCAGCGACATGGCCTTGCGCGAGCGCGCCTTCGCCTCGCCGTCCCCCTCCGAGAAGGCGCTCAGCTCGCCGAACCACCGGTCCCACGTCTCCGGGTCCGCGGGCCCGCCCGCCACCGCGGGCAGGTGCGTGCTGACGAACAGCTTCGCCACCGCGGGCAAGTCCAGCTCGCGTCCGGCCAGCCGGCCCCGCAGCGCCAGCACCTCGCCACCGCCCGCGGCGAAGCCCTCGAGCTGCAGCCCGCTCTCCAGCGCCAGCTTGAAGGGCCCACGCTCCGGCAGCGTCCCCTGTCCGAAGGCGACCAGGGCCGGGCCATTCCACGGCCTGCCCTCGCCCGCCTTCCCTCCGCGCGAGGAAAGGATGGGGCCCTCCAGACACACCAGCGCGGTGGTGAGGCCCGTGGCCAGGGGCCGCGGCGCGGCCATCATCTCCATCACCCGGCCCGTCACCTCGCGCCCGTCCGCGAGCACCAGGTGGTTGACGGTGCGGGCACGCTGCGCCTCCGCCAGCCCGAAGTCCCCGCCCCGCTTCCACGCCAGCGTGGACTCGAACTCGCGCAGCACCTCGAACAGGTGCTCGAAGTCGCGCGCCACGAAGAGCTGCGGCTGCATGCGGGTGATGTCGTATTCCATGTCGGCGCAGGCCACGGACAGGGGCAGCTTCTTCACCGCGGACGTGAGGCAGTGCTGCGCCTCGCCGATGCTGGACAGCAGCCCCGCGCCGTAGATGCGCGGGTGCTCCAGGTCTCCGATGAGGCCGTACTCCGCCGTCCACCAGTACAGGCGGCTGGCCCGCGTGCTCTCGCTGACGAAGCGGCGGCTGGCACTGGCCGCCTCCAGCCGCGCCTGCGCGTGGGCAATCTCGTCCTCGGTGGCGTCCGGGTCCTCCTTCACCACGGACAGGTTGCGGATGGCCTCGAAGACGGCCTGGTCCTCCACGCTGGCAATGGACTTGAAGCCCACCAGCCCGCACTCCTTGAGGTACTGCGCGTAGCGGCGGTTGGCGATGATGGGCGCGTGGCCCGCGCTCTCGTGGACGATGTCCGGCGCCGGCGTGTACTCGATGTGCTCGTGCGTGCGGATGTCCGCGGCGATGGCCAGCACGCCCAGCGCCTGCAGCTCCGTGAAGACCGCCGGCGGGATGAAGCCGCGCACGCCCACGCAGGCCCAGCCCAGGCGGGACAGCTTCTCGTTCATCTCGTCCAGGCTGGGGATGGACTCCGAGCCGATGCCCGTCGCCTCCAGGCCCTCCAGGTAGACGGGGTGGGCCTTGTCCGAAAGGTGGCCCCGCAGCTTGCCCAGGATGTTGCGCCACACGGCCTGGTCCCGAGCCGTGTACGCGGCGTAGTCCTGGCTCACCACGTAGCGACGCAGGTGGGCGGGCAGGCGGGCGATGGTCCGTTCCGTGGGAGTCATCCTTGTGCACTCCTGGCAGAATCTTCTACCATCCAAAGATAGCGCTTCTGGACCGAAACGGAAATCCGGCAGAATTCGACGGCTTCGTCGTTTTATCGACGAGCGCCGGGGAGATGGCGCAGCCCATCGAGGAGCGTGCGGGCGCCGGGGCTGAGCGAGCCGGAGGGCCAGAGGGCGACCACCTCCACGGCCTGGGGCTCCTCCTCGCGAAGCGGCCAGGCGCGGATGTCCTCCGGGAAGGGGTGCATCAGGCGCAGGTCCGGGGCAATCGCGCAGGCCTTGAAGGCGCGCAGCAGCTCGTACATGAGAAGGAAGCTCTCCGCGCGGGCCACCTCCACCACCGTCACCCCATGGGTGGCGAAGCGCGCGCTGTTGGCCCCTCCGTAGGGGTCGTCCCGCAGCCAGTCCACGAAGGGCTGCCCCTCCAGCTCCTTCACGTGCAGCGTCCGGCGGGAGGCGGCGGTGTGGACCAGCGCGTTGTCGGGCCCCGCGAGCACCACGAAGGGCATGCGCAACAGGGACTCGGCCTCCACGCCCTCGTGGGGAGGGAGCGGCGTGAAGTCCAGGGCGAGGTCCAGCTGCCGTGTCTTGACCTGCCGCGTCAATTCATGGGGCCCCCCGAAGCTCAGCACCAGCTTGAGGCCGGAAGCGGCGGCCTCTCGAGCGACGTTCCCCAGCAGCGACAGGGAGAGGGTGGGATTGAGGCCCAGGCGCACCACGGGCTCGGCGCTGGCCAGGTCCACCAGCCGCTTCATGTCCAGCTGGTGCAGCGGCGTCTGGGTGCCCGCGAAGAGGCGCTCGCCCCGGGCGGTGAGCTGCAGGCGGCGGCCGGGGCCACGCTCCAGCAGCGGAGCCCCCTCCGCCACGGCCACCTCCAGGGCGCGGATGTGCTCGCTCACCACGGAGCGCGCCACGCCCAGGTGCTCGGCGGCGGCCTCGATGCTGCCGGCCTCCACCGCGGCGGCGAAGGACTCCAACCACACCAGGTGCCGGACGAGCTTGCGCGGGGGCATGTGCCCATCCTCGCACCAGCGTCTCCGGGCGACATCGGCCTTGTGCCATGAAGCCGGCTCCGATGTGCGGCGCGCCTCCAGTCCCGGGCCCGTCCACGCGGCCGTGGAGGCCGGGAACCGGACGGCCCGTGTGACACCCACGGCGGATGGCCGGGCTCGTGGCGCGGGCTGGAAGCCCGGCTCACGCCCCCTGGGTGGACGAGCGGCCGGGCTTCCGTCACTCCTTGAACATCCGCCGACGGCGGGCTAGCAGGAGGCGCGATGTCTCAAACGCCCCACGCCCCTCCCGCCGCGGCAGGGCTCCGCCGCCGGCTGGACGAGGCCCGGCCCTTCATGGGTCCCGCGCTGCTCTGGTGCGTGCTGCACGGACTGCTCTCGCTCGGCTTCTTCGGAAGCGCCCTGCTCTCCTCGGTGGAGCGGCTGGCCCCGGCCCTGCGCCCGCTGGTGCTCGCGGGCGGAGTCGTCCAGGCGCTGTTCCTCGGGCTGCTCACCTTTCTCGTGGCGCTGCCGCTGGCGCTGCTCGGCCGCCGCTATGTGCCGGCCGTGGCGGTGGTGACGGCCCTGGCCGTGGCGATGTTCGGAGTGGACTCGCTCGTCCTGTCGTCCCTGGGATTCCACATCAACGGGCTGGTGCTGGCGGTGGCGCTCCAGCCCCGCGCGCTGGCGGAGACGGGGCTCTCCTCGACGGAGGTCCTGCTCGTCGCGGCGGGGACGGCGGCGCTGCTGGGGCTGGACGTGTGGGCCGGGGTCCGCTTCATGCGGCGGCTCCACTTCCCGCGCCGGGTGCTCCTGACGGTGTTCGCCATCATCGCGCTGTGCACCGGGGAGCGGCTGCTGAGTGCGTACCTCATCTTCTCCCACGGTGGCGCCGTGCAGCATGCCGCCACCACCCTGCCCTTGCAGGCGCCGGTGCGGATGAACACGCTGCTGACGCGCCTCACCGGCCATCCACCCGCCGCCGGCCTGCGCCTGGGCGTGAGCCCCGAGGCCGGCGTGCCCGCGGCGACCATCGACCCGGCCGCCGTGCGCTTCACGCGGCGCCCCGACATCGTCCTCATCCTCGCGGAGAGCCTGCGCGACGACTTCTTCCGCGAGGACGTGATGCCAAACCTGTGGCGGCGGGCCGGGGACGGGACGCGCTTCCTGCTCCACCACAGCGCGGCGAGCTCCACGGACTACTCCCTCTTCAGCCTCTTCTTCGGGCTGGAGGCCCAGCGGCGCGACGCGGTGGTGGGCGCCGGGCGCACGCCGCTCCTCTTCCCCGCGCTGCGGCGCAACGGCTACCACCAGGCCTTCTTCGCCGCGTCCTCCGTGGACTGGATGGGCCTGAAGGACACCGTCTTCCGCGACGTGCAGGGAGGCCTCCGCACCGACTACTCCGGCCGGAGCCACGAGCGGGACGAGGCCATGGTGAAGGACGCGCTCGCGGTGGTGGAGACGGCGCCGGCGGACACGCCGCTCTTCCTCTTCCTGTTCTTCGCCGGCACGCACTTCGACTACGACTACCCTCCCCGCTCGGCGGTGTTCTCACCGGCCTGGGACGGCACGGGCGGCCTCGCCACGGCGCGCGTGCCCGCGGAGCACCTCAAGGCCCGGGCGTGGAACGCCGCCTACGAGGTGGACACCAAGGTGGAGGCGCTGCTGTCCCGCATCGAGGCCGTGCGCGGCGGGCGGCCGCTCGTCATCTTCACCGGAGACCACGGCGAGGAGTTCCGCGAGCACGGCCGCGTCGGCCATGCCAGCGACGTGACGGAGTACCAGCTCCACGTCCCCATGCTCATCTTCGACGAGCGGCTCGCCCCGGGTGAGGTGGACGCCGTCACCGGCCACATCGACGTGGTGTCCACCCTGTTCGACCTGCTCGGCGACACGCATGACCCGGCGCACCTGGGCGACGGCATTCCCATGACGCGGCCGGACCCGAAGCGCTACCTGCTCACCACCATCGGCTGGGAGCCCCGGTACGCGCTCATCGGACAGGAGTTGAAGGTGCGCTTCGGCGCGGGACTCCCCGGCACGGAAATCACCGACGTGAGGGACCGCCCCCTGCCCGACGCCCAGGCCCGCTTCGCCGCGGAGGCGCCTCGCATCCTGCGCCGGCTTCGCGGGGACAAGGACACGCCCGTGCCCGGGGCCATCGTCGCCCCCGCCGCCGCGAGCCCCTCCGCGCCCTGAGGCCTCCGCTTCAAAAGCGGAACCTCGCCCCCAGCGCCAGCGAGAAGAGCCCCGTCCGCACGGTGCCGGGGTCCTGGACGAAGTGGATGGTGCGGTAGTCGGTGGCGACCAGCTCGAAGTAGCCCTCGAGGAGCCTCAACCCCAGCGCGGGCACCGGCCGCCCCGCGCCGCCCCCCACCAGCAGCGCGGGCCGCAGCCCCGTCTTGAACCAGTAGTAGCCGTCGGGGTAGCGGTCCGGCAGGCGCACGAAGTACGCGTCGCCGAAGGTGTAGCTGAACAGCATTCCCACCGTGAGGGGCCGCAGGCTCCAGCCCCTCCATTCGACACGGAACGGGTGCCACTGCCCCTTCAGCGTGAGCGTGAGGAAGTCCTCTCCGGCCACCAACGGCGGCGCCCAGCCCAGGAGCAGCCCGGCCTCCACCGCCTCGTCAAGGAAGGCCCAGCCGGGCCCCGCGGAGAGCAGGCCGATGGAGCCCGCGAGCTGGAGCGACGCGTGGTCCGGCACGTACCACGGTGGCCCCTCCCGAGGCGGCTCCGTGAGCGCCTCGACGGGAATCAGGAGGAGCGTCAGGACGAGCGCCCGCGCGTGCCAGACGGCCTGCATCAGTAGAAGACCCGCTCGACCTGGACGGCCTCGCCCTGCACGGTGACCAGCAGGTAGTTGCGGTGGTCGAGCGAGTCCGTGATGAAGTAGCGAACGCCCTGCCGCACGTTGCTGTCGAAGTCGTGGATGTGCGCGTGGAAGGAGATGGAGACGCCGCGCTCCGCCTGCAGCTGCTCCAGCGGCTGCGTCAGGGCGGCATCGAAGTCTCCATGTCCCGGCGGAACATGGGAGAAGGTGAAGGTGTGGGTGAGGCCCGGCTCCGGCGCGAGCGCCTCCCGCAACGCCTCCAGGTCCGGCACGTTGCCCGGGAAGCCGTACTCGCGCGAGTTGGAGTCGAAGAGGACGAAGCGGCTCCCGGCGTACTCGAAGGTGAAGAAGGCCGGCCCGAAGGTCCGGCGGTAGATGTCCGCCCCGGTGCCCAGCACGTCATGGTTGCCAATCACCGCGAAGAACGGCACCGGCAGCTCATCGAGCAGCCCGGCCGCCCACTCGTACTCCTGCGCGGAACCGAACTCGGTCAAATCCCCGAGCTGCACCACGAAGGCGACGTCCCGCCGCTGGAGGTCCTTCACGGCCGCGGCCGACTCGTCCAGGAAGAGCTGCATGTCGCCGATGACGGCGAAGCGGAACGGCCCCTCCGGTGCGTCGCGCCGCAGCCGTTCGAGCGAGTGGACATGGCGGTCCCGGTCCGTCCCGCGAAGCTCGTAGGGATGGAACTCGAAGACGCCGCAGCTCACACAGAGCAGCAGCCATGGCACCCAGAAACGCACGGGTGCGAGCTAAGGATGGTCCTCCTCCCATTCAACTCGCGATGCCCACAAGTCGATGCGGTCTCACGAGGAAGTGGAGCCGCCATCCACTGCCGAACACAGAGTGGGAGTCCCGGGCAGCAGGTGCCCGGAGGCCCAGGCCCTCTGCCGCGCCCCTCCTGAGAGGGCGGTCGTGCGACCGCGCCGGTCCTCACCGGCTCGGTGCTCTTCGGGGGCATCGACGGCAGCCTGACTGCGTGGGCCCGCTCGACGGTCTCCTCCCTACGGAGCTGCCCGTGCCAATCGTGACAGGTCCGGGGAGGAGAGCATGGAACAGGCACAGAGCGAGCGGGAGATCATCAACCTCGAGCACGCCTACTGGCGGGCCATCCAGGAGCAGGATGTCGACGCGGCGATGGAGATGACGGACGAGCGCTGCGTCGTCACAGGGGCACAGGGATACGCGAGCATCGACCGCGACCAGTTCGCGAAGATGATGAAGAGCGAGCGATGGCGGCTGCACCGGTACGAGCTCCTCGGCGAGCCCGCGGTGCGCTTCCTCAGCCCCGACGTGGCGGTCGTCGCCTACAAGGTGAAGGAGGAGATGAAGGTCGAGGGAAGACCGCTGACCCTCGAGGCCGCGGACGCGTCGACGTGGGTGCGCCGGGACGGAAGATGGCGGTGCGCGCTGCACACCGAATCCCTTGTCGGAGATCCCTTCGGCCGTGACCGCGTCTCGAGGGCGCCGACGGACGAGCCGATCGCCGCGCAGGACGCGGTCGCCAACCTCGCGGTGAAGGACCTGGGCAGGGCGAGGAAGTTCTACGAGGAGACGCTCGGGTTGAAGCCCGTCCACGAGGAGGACAGCGAGGTGGTCGTGTACCGGAGCGGAAACTCGACCGTGAACGTCTACCGCTCGGACTACGCGGGCACCAACCAGGCCACGGCGGTCACCTGGACGGTGGGCAACATCGAGGAGGCGGTGAAGGAGCTCCAGTCCAAGGGCGTCACCTTCGAGCACTACGACATGCCCGGCACGCGGCTGGAGGGCGATATCCACGTCTCGCCCGGGATGAAGGTCGCCTGGTTCAAGGACCCGGACGGGAACATCCTGAACCTCATCAGCCCCGAGGGTGGTCAGTAGACAAGCCTCATGGCACGAGCACGAGTTTTCCCTTCGCCGCCGAGCGCTCGAGCATCTCGTGAGCGCGGCGAGCGTCGGCCAGCGGCAGGCGCTCGGCCACGACCGGGTGGATCTCGCCACGACGGAGCAGCTCGAGCAGCGCGAGGAGGTCCTCCCGGAACCAATCCTGGTGGCGGATGCGCAGCTTCTGGATCCGGTAGGCGAGCACCCGCCGGCGGGGCGAGAGCAGGCCCCAGAGCGCGACGGCCGCGGTCGCCACGTACCACTCGAGCACCGCTCGCCAGTTCTTGCGCCCGTGCGAGACCGTGGCATAGCGGCCGAACACGACAAGCCTTCCGCCGGGCCGCAGCGCGCGGAAGGAGCGAAGCGACACCGCGCCACCAATCCCGTCGAGCGCGACGTCCACACCGTCGCCGGTCAGCTCACGCACCCGCGCCAGGAAGTCCTCATTGCGGTAGTCGATCGCCACCGCGCCCAGCCGCTCGACCGCGGCGCGGTCGCGAGCGGATGCGGTGCCATAGAGGCGAAGTCCGGCCAGCGCGCCGAGCTCGAGGAGCGCGGTGCCCACCCTGCCGGCCGCGCCATGCACGAGCACCGTCTCCCCGCGCTTCACCATCGCCGCGCGGTGAAGCAGTTGGTAGGCGGTCATGTAGGGGAAGACGAGGCTCACGACCTCGGCCGGGTCGAGGTCCTCGGGCACTTCGACGGCGTACTTCTCCGGCACACAGACGCGCTCCGCGTCGGCGCCCCACACCGTCAGCGCGCCGACGCGGTCTCCCTCCCGCAGCCTCGAGCAGCCCGGGCCGACTTCCTCTACGACGCCGACGAGCTCGTAGCCGGGCGTGAACGGCGGCCTCGGCCCGCCGAGATACGCGCCGGCGCGCAGCTGGGCATCGGTGAACGACACGCCGGCGGCCAGCACCCTGACGCGAACCTCGCCCGGACCCGGTCGGGGACTGTCCTCCTCCACCACCCTCACGACCTCGGGCCCGCCGAAGTGATCGACGACGACACGCTTCATCACGGCCTTCTTTCCCTCGTGCGCGCAGTTCGCCACGAAGGTTCCCACGGTCCGCTCACCCGCCATCGGCCCGGGGTACTGCTCGTCCGTCAGTGTGTTTGAGAAGGCGGAAGCTGGCGAGGCGCCGCCCGCTGCTCAGCCGGCCCGCTAACGGTCGCCAAGGGAGCATGGAGCGCCATGGCGCTCACCTGTTCGGCGCGTTAGCTCCGCGGTGGCTGCGGAACCCTCTTCCTTCGCGCTCCAATCGTTCCAGACGCGGCGGCCCGCAGGATGCGGCGGAAGGTGGGGCATTCCATGTGGCTCGGCGCGGGGCAGGCAGCGGCGTGCCGTAGGCTGTCGCGCATGGAGCTGAGTCTGCGGATCGTCCTGTCCAGCTCCTCCGCCTTGGCCGCGAGTTTCTTCCGGTCGATGCGCGGCCGCCCGTCCGGCGCGAACATCAGCGCGATCTCCTCGAGCGAGAAGCCGGCGGCGCGCCCCAGCGAGATCAGGGCCAGCCGTTCCAGCACGCCTGGCTCGAACAGACGGCGCAGGCCCCGCCTGCCGATTGAGGAGATCAGCCCCTTTTCCTCATAGAACCGCAGCGTCGAGGCAGGAACGCCGGACCGCCGCGCCACCTCAGTGATGTCCAGGTCTCTCACGCGCTTGACCTCAAGTTGACTTGAACTGGCACAGTACGGCTTTCGACTCTTGAAGGCACGCCCAAGGAGACGACCATGAGTGTCGCGCACCAGACCGATGACGAGCAGACGAAGCTTTGGAATGGCCACTCCGGACGCGCCTGGGTCGAGACCCAGCAGGTGCTCGACCAGATGTTCAAGCCGCTGGAAGACCTGCTCGTCGAAGCGGTCTCCGCCGGCTCCGGGCACCGGGTGCTCGACGTCGGCTGCGGTACGGGCAGCACAACGCTCGCCGTCGCGCGGTTGCTCGGCGAGAAGGGCCGTTGCGTCGGCATCGACATTTCGGAGCCGATGCTCACCGCCGCCCGGGCCCGCGCCGAACGGGAGGACACGCCGGCGAGCTTCATCCACGCCAACGCGCAAGACCACGCCTTCGAGCCCGCAAGCTTCGACATGGTCATTTCGCGCTTCGGCGTCATGTTCTTCGGCGACTTCGTCCGGGCCTTTGCGAACCTGAGGCGTGCCGCCAGGGACGACGCCGAGTTGCGGTTCGTCGCCTGGCGGAGTCCTTCGGAAAACCCGTTCATGACAACGGCCGAGCGCGCCGCGGCGCCGCTCCTGCCGAACCTCCCTGCCCGCCGGCCGGACGCGCCGGGGCAGTTCGCCTTCGCGGACCAGCGCCGGGTCCACCGCATCCTGGAGGAAAGCGGCTGGGACGAGATCGACATCCGGCCAATCGATGTTGCCTGCACCCTGCCCGAGAAGGGATTGGTCCGTTACCTGACCCGGCTCGGTCCCCTCGGCCTGATTCTTCACGAGGCGGACGACCGGACTCGAACCCAGGTCATCGAAACGGTCCGCGCCGCTTTTGAGCCCTATGTGCACGGAGCGGAAGTCCGTTTTACCGCTGCCTGCTGGATGGTCGGCGCCCGAGCGCCGTCCGCGCCAGCCGAGCCGAAGGATGCAGCGAGTGCCTGAGGTGGCGGACTCTCTCGTATGCGCTCTTCTGGCCGCGGTAGGGCGGCCCTCAAGAGGCGGCTACGCCGCGGCGGCCTTCCCACCGTCCCAGTCCTCCACCTCGTAGAGGAACTTCGAGCCGCCCATCAGCTTGCGGTTGGCCGAAGTGCTCTGCACGAAGACGACGTACTTCTCCAGGCTGGCGGGACGGATGCGCACCGTCTCGCCCGGCGGCAGCCCGAGCATCTCCCGGGCCCGCTCGCCGCTGTAGAGGTCGCCCGTCTTCCGGTCCATCAGCACCACCTCCTTGTGGCCCTGGATGGTCTCCGTCTTGGTGAACTCGTAGAAGCCGCGGCCCGTCTTGAAGCTCAGGCCGTTCTCCTGCACGAACTCCTTGATGGGCATGGCACGGTCCACGTCCAGCACCTGGAACCGGCCCGGCGGCACGGCGCGCAGGTCCGCCTCCCCGAAGATGGACGGCGTCACGCGCTTGAGCATCGTGCTGAAGATGGCATTCAGACCGCGGCTCATGCGGCCCTCCTTCACCACCTCCGCCTCGTAGGCCTGGAGCTGCGCGTCCGACGACTGCTTGTAGCAGATGGCCAGCAGCATGTCGGTGACGTGGGCGAACTGGTCCAGGCTCAGGTGGAAGCCGCCCGACTTCTCCGCCAGCTCCTTGTAGAAGGCCGTCGCGTGGCGGCGCGCCAGCGCCTGCACCCCGTACACCGGCACGCCCATCTTCCCCAACGCGTCCACCTCCTTGCGCCAGTCCAGCTTCTTGGGGTTCTGGTTCGGCGCGTGCGGCACGTCATCGCCAATCAGGACGAACGCGCGCGTGTACCCCGCCGTCCATGAGAGGGATTGCGCCTCGCGCAGCACCAGCTCGTAGCACTCCGGCGCGTCACCGCCGCCCGTCTGCCCCACCCGCTCCACGAAGCGCACGACGGCGTTCTCGTCGTCCGTCAGGTCCAGCACCTTCGTCACATAGGTGGAGCCCGCATCGCAGTAGTCCCCGTGCGCGATGATGCCGATGCGGATGCCGGGAATCTCCTTCATCAGCCGGGACACGGTGCCCCGCAGCTTCTTCCGCACCTGCGCGAGACACGGATACATGCTGCCGGTGGTATCGAAGCTGAAGACGATCTCGACGCGGTTATCAATGACTGACGTGCCCATCGTGTGGCCCCCTCGTGTGTGGCGACGAGGAGAACCATACGTGCCGGGTCTGACATTCGAGGGCCCCCGGCATCAGCCCGCTTCCGCGCACCACGCGCGCGGTATCGCCTTCGGCTCGAGCCCCAGGTCCGGCTGCGCCGACAGGCCTTCCCACAGCGCATCGGCCACCACGCGTACCCGTTTGCTGAGCAGCTGCCGGTGCGGGTAGCACAGCACCATCTGGCGCTGCCCGGGGTCATACTGGCCATGCAGCACGAGGCGCAGCTGGCCGGCGCGCAGGAGCGGCGCGGCATGCAGCAGCGCCGCCTGGCAGATGCCTTCGCCGGCGGCGGCCAGCTCGACGAAGGAGTCGGGGTCCGAGGTCCACACCTGGGCCGGCGGATCCCAGTCGAAGAAGCCGCGGCCCGACGGCTTGCGGAAGCGCCAGGGCGCCACCTCCCCCGAGACGAAGCGCAGGCCGAGCAGGCGATGGGAGGCGAGGTCTGCGGGCGTGGCGGGAACGCCGTGCTTGCGCAGGTACGCGGGTGAGGCCACCAGCACGCTTTGGAGGTCGCAGATGCGGCGCACCACGAGGCTGGAGTCGTTCATCACGCCGCCACGCACCGCGATGTCGTAGCCCTCGGCGACCAGGTCGACCATCCGGTTGTCGAGGCTGAGCTCCACGTGCAGCCGCGGGTAACGCTGCGCCAGTCGTGGCAGCAGGGGCAACACGAAGCGGCGGCCGAAGGAGATGCCGCTGGAGATGCGCACGCGCCCGGCCGGCTCCACCGCGGCGCCGCGGATGGTGTCCACCGCCTCGTCGAGGCGCCGCAGGGCATCACCGGCTTCGGCGAAGAATGCCTCGCCCTCCGCGGTGAGCCGCAGCCGGCGCGTGGTCCGGTTGAAGAGGCGCACGCCCAGCTCCTGCTCCAACCGCATCACGTTCTTGCCCACGGCCGCGGGGGTGACGCCCAGCTTCGCCGCGGCCGCCGTGAAGCTTCCGCCCAGCGCCGTCTCGACGAAGGAAATCAGTCCCTGCATGTTCCTCATGGCGATTCACGACTCCAGGTATGAAGTGCTCCGAAATCATGTGCCTTCCGGTTGGCAATTCCGATTCGTAGTTTGAGCCAGCGAATCCCGGTCGTCACCCGAAAGGACCTCCCGCCGTGAAGCTCAAGACCCTGACCCTCGCCTCTGGTATCGCCGTTTCGGCGGCCAGCCCCGCTGCCGCCGCGGGCACTCCTCCCACCCACACCCCGGCGGCCCGTGCCGCGGGGCCGGCCTCCACGGAGGCGGCGCTGGCCGCGCGCCTGGATGCCGCCATCGAGCGCGCCATCGCCGAGCAGCGCATCGTCGGCGCCGTGGTCCTCGTGGCACGCGACGGCCAGGTCGTCTACCGCCGCGCCGCGGGCTTCGCCGACCGGGAGGCACGCACGCCGATGCGGCAGGACGCCATCTTCCTGCTCGCCTCGGTCACCAAGCCGTTCGTCGCCACGGCCGCCATGCGGCTCGTGGAGCAGGGCCGGCTTCGCCTCGATGACCCGGTGACGCGGTGGCTGCCCGGGTTCCAGCCCAAGGGGCCCGACGGCACCTCGCCGGCCATCACCCTCCACCAGTTGCTGACCCACACGGCGGGCCTGACGTACGACTTCCTGGAGCCTGCCGACGGCCCCTACCACCGGCTGGGCGTGTCGAGCGGCCTGGACCGCCCGGACCTCAGCCTCGAAGAGAACCTGCGCCGCCTCGCCGCGGCGCCGCTGTCGTCCCCGCCGGGGACGCGCTGGGGCTACTCGATGGCGACCGACGTGCTGGGAGCCGTGGTGGCCAGGGCAGCCGGCAAGCCGCTGCCCGACGCGGTGAAGGAGCTGGTCACCGCGCCGCTGGGCATGAAGGACACCGCGTTCTCGGTGGTGGACCGGCGCCGGCTCGCGACGCCCTATGGCGACGGAGAGCCGCGCCCTCAGCGCATGGGCGCCGAGCACTCGGTGGCGTTCAACGGCGCGCAGGTCCGCTTCGTCCCCGGCCGCCTGCTCGACGCCCGGGCCCATCCATCCGGCGGCGCTGGCATGGCGGGTACGGCCGATGACGTCCTCGCGCTGCTCGAGGCGCTGCGCGGCAATGGCGGCCTCCTGCGGCCGGACACCGTCGCGTCCATGTTCAAGGCCCACGTGGGCCCCGAGGCGCAGACCCAGGGGCCGGGCTGGGGATTCGGCTATGCGGGCGCGGTGCTGGTCGACCCGGCGTCCGCCCGCAGCCCCCAGTCGGCCGGCACCATGCAGTGGGGCGGCGCCTATGGCCACAACTGGTTCATCGACCGGGCGAAGGGCCTCACGGTGGTGGCCCTGACCAACACCACGTTCGAGGGCATGACCGGCCGGTTCACGACGGACGTGCGGGACGCGGTGTACGGCCCGTGACGGGCCCGGCGTCCCTCACGGCTCGACGGGCAGGGGCATGCGCGACCCCTGCTCGATGACTTCCGCCGCGTCCAGACACAGGTCCTCCCGCCACAGGTCCGCATAAACCTGGATGCTGGTCGGCAGGCCACCGGAGAGGCCCATGGGGAGGGCAACCACGGGCAGGCCCAGCGCGTTGCCGGGGAGCACGCACCACGTCGCCTGCTTCAGGAACTCGATGCCGGCCTCGGGGTCCAGGTCGGCGTCCACCGGCCATGGCGCGACGGTCAGGTTCGGCCCGACCATGACGGGGTACTCCGCCAGGAACCCGGACCATGCCCGCATCAGGCGCGACCGCTCCTCGTGGATGCGATTGTTCGGGCTCTCGTGGAGCTTCGCCGTCCGGCACATGCGCATCACGTGCTCGAAGAGGGCCGGGGACACGACAGGCTGCACCATCGGCATCACCGCGGACAGGTCCGTGGCGACCAGCTTGTGCCACACCTCTCCCACGCGCGGCACCTCCGGTGGCACCGCGTGTTCGACGGTCCAGCCCGCGGCCGCCAGCAGCTCCCCTGCCCTCTGGATGGCCTCCAGGCTCTCCGGTGGAATCGTGGCTCCGGGCACCCGGGTGACCAGCGCCGCCCGGCGCTCCTCCGGTGGCGCGCCCACGAGCGCCACGTCCACGGAGCGCGGGTCTCGAATGTCGCGGCCCGCCATGACAGACAGGCACAGCCTGAGGTCCGCCACGGACCGGGAGACCGGCCCCGGCGCCAGCATGGCCTGCCCCGACATTCCGTGGTCATGGGGAGGCAGCGAGGCCGCGTGGGGGATGCGGCCGGTGGTCGGCTTCAACGCCGCCACGCCGCAGCAGTGCGCGGGAACACGAAGCGAACCGCCCATGTCCGTCCCCAGCCCCAGCGGCGTCATCCCGGTTGCCACCGCGGCCGCGTCTCCCCCGCTGGAGCCTCCAGCCGTGAGGCGCGGGTTCCACGGGTTCCGCGTGCGACCTCGCAGCGGATTGTCCGTGCACAGCCGAAGGCCCATCTCCGACAGGTTCGTGCGCCCAATCGGAATGGCTCCGGCGGCCTTCATTCGCGCGACGGCCGGTGCGTCCAGGTATGGCAGAGCGCCGCTCAGCGCGCGAACGCCGTGCGTGGTGGCCGTGCCCAGGCAGTCCAGGTTCTCCTTCACCGTGAAGGGCACGCCATGAAGCGCGCCCATTGGCCCTCCTGAGCGGCGCACGCGGTCGGCCCGGTCGGCGGCCGCCAGCGCTTCATCGGCGAGCACGACGGTGACCGCGTTGACACGTCCGTTCACCGCCTCGATGCGCGCCAGATGGGCTTCCACCACCTCACGGCTGGAGGCCTCGCCGGTCCGGATGAGCGCGGCGAGCCGGGTCGCCGCCATTTCATGGAACGCAGCCATGGCGCCATTCCTAGCGTGGCCGGGTAGGCCAGGAACAGTCCCGACTGAAGCGCACGCACGCCCGGGGACGAGCTACCGCTCGCCTGGCAGAAGGCGCCCCTCGGGAGCACTCGGGTGCGCAGCGTAGGACAGGGACCTCACCCGGCCTTCTGGACCCAGCCGGGGGATGCGCTCCAGGCCTGTGCGAAGAAGTCGATGAAGGCACGCACCTTGGCCGGCACGTAGCGGCGCTCGGGCATCACCGCCTGCACGTCGAGGCTTTCCAGGCGCCATTCGGGCAGCAGCTCCTCCAACGCGCCCTGCCGCAGCTCGTCTCCAATGGCGAACTCGGGGATGCGCACGATTCCCGCGCCGGCGAGCGCGGCGGCCTTGAGCGCGAGGCTCGAGTCCGCCTCGAGCCGGGCGTTGATGGCGATGCGCACCACCTCGTCCCGCCGCCGCAGCTCCCAGGCACGGCCCTGCGCCGCGAGGCTGAAGTGGAGGCACGCGTGACGGCACAGCTCGTTGGGGTGCTCCGGACGGCCATGCCGCGCGAGATAGGCCGGGGCCGCGCACAGCACCACGCGGCTGGTCGCGAGCCGGCGCGCCACCAGGCTGGAGCGCGCCAGCCGGCCAATGCGGATGGCCAGGTCGTGGCGCTCCGTCACCAGGTCCCGCATCCGGTCATCGAGCTGCAGGTCGACGTCGACCCGCGGATGGCGCGCGAGGAAGGACGCCAGCCGTGGGGCCACGTGCAGGAGGCCGAAGGACATTGGCGCCGTCACCCGGAGGCGGCCGTGCGGCTCGCGCTGGGTCCCTGCGACCGCGGCCTCCGCGGCGCGCGCCTCGGCGAACGCCGCCTGTGCGTGGCGCAGGTAGACCTGCCCCGCCTCGGTCAGGCTCAGCCGGCGCGTCGTCCGATGAAGCAGGCGCGTGCCGAGCCGGCGCTCCAGCGCGGCGACATGCTTGCTCACCGCCGCCTTCGACAGGCCGAGGGCCTCACTCGCGCGGACGAAGCTGCCCAGCTCGGCCACGCGCATGAAGGCCACGAGGCCCACGAGGTCCGGCCCCGGAACCGGATGAGCGGGGATTGTTGACATGGGGAAACAGTCTAACTCCAACGGCACGCTGCTCCGAGCCCGTCGGGCCCATACGCTGGTGGCGTCTCGATGAAAGGAACGCCGCCGTGAAGCCCTCCTTGCAGCGCCTCCTCCTCACGCTCGCCTCCGGCGGCCTCCTCGCCACCGGGTACGTGGTCAGCAAGGTGCTGATGTCCAGGGGCTTCGCGGCCGCCACGGTCTCCCTCTTCCAGGTGGGCGGGGCCGCGGCCGTGCTGGGTGGTGTGCTGCTGCTGCGCGGCGGCCGCGTGCCGATGGCGCCCTCCACGCTGCGCTACTTCGCAATCTCGGCGCTCATCGCCGTGCTCGCGTCCAACGTGCTGGGAAACTGGGTGCTCGCACGAATCCCGGCGGGCGTCTTCACCCTGATGGTCACGCTCTCCCCGGTGTTCACCTCGCTCTTCAACGCCGCGCTGGACCGTCGCCTTCCAGCGCCCACGGTCATGGCCGGCACGGGGCTGGGCATGCTCGGCGTGGCGCTGGTGCAGGGCCCACGGGTGCAGGCGGTCGGCGGGGAACAGGCACTGGCGCTCGTGGCCGCGCTCGGCGTGCCGGTCCTGCTGGCGGCCGGCAACGTCTACCGCTCACGCCACTGGCCACGGGGCCTGGGCGCGCCCGCGGCCGCGGCGGGCACGCTGCTGATGCAGTCCATCGTGCTGGTCCCCCTGTTCCTCGGAGTGCGAGGGGCTCCCCGCGCCTTGGAGATGGGGGCAGGCACCACCTGGGCCCTGCTGGCGCTGCTCGTCCTCGTCACGGTCCTCGCCAACGTCGCCGGCTCCGCGCTGCAGCGGGCCGCCGGGAGCGTCGCCTTCAGCCAGGTGGGCTACGTCATCGCGGTGACCGGTGTGCTCGCGGGGGCCATCGTGTTCGGCGAGCGGCTGGGTGTGCTGTTCTGGCCCGCGTTGATGCTGGTGTTCACCGGCGTGGTGCTCGTCAACCGCGCTCCGGCCACGCGAGCCCCCAGCGTGCCCCTCCAGCGCGGCTCGTCCTCGCAGCTCGCATGAACGGCACGGCCACCTTCGCGACTCACGTCCAGGCGCTGAAGGCCGCCTGCAATGCACCGGTGACAACGGGAGAGCTCGTGCCCTGAGACGAGACGGCCCCACGCTCCGTCTCAGCAATCCTGGACGAACAGAGAACTCCGGGTCCCAACCCACCCCAGAAGTTCGTTCTGACACCGCGCAATCCAGCGCTCGCTGAGCCTGCCTCCACGCGCATTGCGGGCTGGCTCGGTCCCTCCATATGCCTGCTCACTCTCACGGGCTCCGGTGCGGGCGGGGGCTTGGAACCTTCGGAGTCATATGTGTTAAAAAATTGATACATGCCCGAGCAGTCCTCTCTCCCGCTGTCCTCCCCGCAGGGCCCGACGGGCTTGCCACGCCGGGTTCTCATCGCCGATGACGACGCCGCGAGCCGCAGCACCGTCGCGGCGCTGCTGTCCCCGGCGGGCTACCATGTCCGGTTCGCCACCAATGGCGAGGAGGCCCTGGCGGCGGTGGAGGAGGAGACACCGGACCTGGTGCTGCTCGATGTGATGATGCCGGGTCTGGATGGCTTCGAGGTGTGCCGCCGGCTGCGCGCGCGCCTGGACGCGGACTACATCCCCATCATCCTCATCACCGCGCTGGACGGGCGCGGCGACGTCGTCCGCGGGCTGAAGGCGGGCGCGGACGACTTCCTCCACAAGCCGGTGCACGGCGCCGAGCTGAGAGCGCGTGTCGCCAACCTGCTCAAGGTCCGCGCCTACCATCAGCTGCTGGCCTCGCAGCGGGACAACGCGCTCGCCATGGTGGACGGGCTGCGCCAGCAGTTGCTGCGGGCGGACCGGCTGGCCACGCTCGGCACCTTCGCCGCCGGGGTCAGCCACGAGCTGAACAACATCGCCCAGGTGCTGCGCGGCTACCTGGATTCGCCCGAGGACGCTTCCGAAGATGATCCACTGACCGTCCGGGAGGTGCTCGGCCATGTGTCCAGCCATGTGGCCGAGCTGGCGCGCACCATCCTCCACCTCGCCCGTCCCGCGGAGGACTCGCTGCTGGAGGTGGACCTCACGCGGACGCTGGATGAGGTGCGCCACATGCTGCGCCTCACCGGGCGGGCCCGGTTCGCGCAGGTGGACCTGGTGATACCCGAGGAGGCCTGTCTCATCCGCGCCAACCGCGTGCATGCCCAGCAGGTGTTCCTCAACCTGTTCAGCAATGCCGCGGACGCGGTGGCCGAGGTGAGAGATCCTCGCATCGAGGCAGGCATCCGCGTCCTGCCCGGAGGGCGCCTGGAGGCCTGGGTGGGAGACAACGGCCCGGGCATGCCCGAGTCCGTGCTCTCCCGCATCTTCGAGCCCTTCTTCACGACCAAGCCCGTTGGCTCGGGGACGGGGCTCGGCCTGCCGGTCGTCAAGGAGCTGGTCGAGTCCTGGGGCGGGCGCATCCACGTCCAGAGCGTGCCCGGGAGTGGCACGCGGATCGTGATGGAGCTCCCCGCCAGCTCGCCAGACGTTCTCGCAAGCACCTCCAGGAGCCATTCATGAGCACCTCCAAGACCGCGGTGGCGGAACTTCCCTTGTGGCTGCTCGCCGACGCGACGGGCGCCGTCCAGGCCTGCTC
The DNA here is from genome assembly GCF_020037125.1 of Myxococcus sp. RHSTA-1-4. GTDB lineage: Bacteria > Myxococcota > Myxococcia > Myxococcales > Myxococcaceae > Myxococcus. The sequence continues at coordinate 77,245 of NZ_JAIQDG010000015.1, read as the reverse complement.
CCCGGACAGCGAACGGCTCCTGGGGAGGGAGCCACGGGGCCTCGCGCTGGCGGAGCTCCTGGGTGAGCAGCTGGCGGGGCGGCTGCTGTCCGCTCCGGAGGACTCCTTCGAGTGGACGCGCCCGGCCTCGGCGGAGGGAACGGAGCCGGCGACGTGGCGCCTGGAGCGGCACCGGCTCGAGGGCGGGGGGCTGCTCGTCCGCGGTGGGGTGTCGGGAGCCAGGGAAGAGGTGCCCGCCGCCTGGGAGCGCCGCCTCAGCCGCAAGCTCGTCCAGCCGAGGGGGAACCTCGCCGAGCAACAGCGGGCCTTCATGCTGTCCATCTTCGACGCGGACCCCAACCTCATCTTCGTCAAGGACCGCCGGGGCCGCTTCATCTTCGTGAACCAGGCCACGGCGGACCTGTTCTCCGCGCCCCCGGATGAGGTGGTGCTCAAGCACAACGCCGCCATCCACGCCGACGAGAACGAGCTCAAGGTCTTCGACGCGGTGGACCAGCAGGTGCTCCGCACCCAGTCCGAGGTGCGCGTGGAGGAGAGCTTCACGCGGGCGGATGGGAAGGAGCTGTGGTTCGACACGCGCAAGCGGCCGCTGCGGGCGCCGGACGGAGAGGACTTCGTGCTGGCCATCTCGGTGGACATCACCGAGCGGCGACGCATGGCGCAGCTCCTCCATGAGACGAACCAGCGCCTGGAGCTGGCGGTGAGCGCGGGCCATCTCGGCCTGTGGGACTGGAACGTCGTCACGGGCTCCGTGTACTTCTCGCCGACGTGGAAGGCGCACCTGGGCTACGAGGACCACGAGCTGGAGAACAGCTTCGGGACGTGGCTGCGGCTGCTGCACCCCGAGGACCTCGAGCAGGCCCAGGCGCTGGCGGTCCGGCACGTGAACGACGCGTCGAGCGGCGACCGCTACATGCATGAGTTCCGCATGCGCGCCAAGGATGGCTCCTGGCGGTGGATTGCCGGCTACGGCCTGGTGGTGCGCGACGGGCAGGGTAAGGGCGTGCGCGTCACCGGCTACCATGTGGACATCACCGCGCGGAAGGCGCGTGAGGCGGAGCAGGAGCTGCTGCGCGAGAACCTGCGCCGGACCAACGAGGACCTGCAGCGGCTGGCGCAGATGAAGGACGAGTTCCTGGCCAACATGAGCCACGAGCTGCGCACGCCGCTCAACGCGGTGCTGGGCCAGGCGGAGGCGATGAGCGAGGGCATCTTCGGCCCGGTGACGGAGGAGCAGCTCTCCGCCCTGAACATCGTCGAGGAGAGCGGCCGGCATCTGCTGTCGCTCATCAACGACATCCTCGACATCACCAAGAGCACCGTGGGACGGCTGGAGCTGGACCTGGGGCCGGTGCCGGTGGAGGAGGTGTGCCAGGAGAGCCTGCGGCTGGTGCGCGAGCAGGCCCGCCGCAAGGGCGTCTCCGTCTCCTACTCGAGCGACGGCCAGGCGCAGAGCGTGTGGGCGGACCGGCGGCGGCTGCGGCAGGTGTTGCTCAACCTGCTCACCAACGCGAAGAAGTTCACCTCGGAGACGGGGCGCATCGGCCTGGAGGTGACGGCGCGGCCCGGGGGCGAGGTGGCCTTCTCGGTGTGGGACACGGGGCTCGGCATCGCCGAGGAAGACAGGCAGCGCATCTTCGAGCCCTTCGTGCAGCTGGACGCCGGGCTGGGCAGGCGCCAGGAGGGCTCGGGGCTGGGACTGGCCCTGGTGCGCCGCATGGTGGAGCTGCATAACGGCCAGCTGGAGTTGGAGAGCGAGCTGGGGCGGGGCAGCCGCTTCACGGTGGTGCTGAAAGCGAGCGTTTCCAGTTAATCGCGACCTTGCCCGGCCCCCGCGAGCGTGCTGAAACGCCCGGCCCACTGCCCCGGGACGTGGGGCGCGGAGGTCACGGTGGAGATCGAAAAGCCCTACCTGCTGTTCCTGGGTGACGTTCCCGACCAGCTCGCCGCGAAGACGGCGCACGGCATCGTCGACTGGCGGCCCGACTGGTGCGTCGGGCAGCTCCGGCTGCCGGGCTGCAAGGCCGACTGCGGGCTGCCGGACCTGGACATCGCCCAGGCGAAGGCGAAGGGCGCGAAGACGCTCATCGTGGGCGTGGCCAACGCGGGCGGCGTGCTGCCGGAGCACTGGATTGGGAAGCTGGTGGAGGCGCTCGACGCGGGCCTGGACGTGGCCACGGGCCTGCACAAGCGGCTGTCCTCCTTCCCCGCCATCGCCGCGGCCGCCGCGCGCAGCGGCCGCAAGCTGCACGACGTGCGCATCCCCGACATGGACTTCGCCACCGGCAAGGGCACGAAGCGCCCGGGCCTGCGGCTGCTGACGGTGGGCACGGACTGCTCGGTGGGGAAGAAGTACACGGTGCTCGCGCTGGAGAAGGAGATGCGCGCCCGCGGCCTCAAGGCGGACTTCCGCGCCACCGGCCAGACGGGCATCTTCATCTCCGGACGCGGTGTGGCCATCGACGCCGTGGTGTCGGACTTCGTCGCCGGCGCCGCCGAGTGGCTCACCCCCGCCAACGACGCCGACCACTGGGACCTGGTGGAAGGCCAGGGCTCGCTCTTCCACCCCTCCTTCGCGGGCGTCACCCTGGGGCTGCTCCACGGCGCGCAGCCGGACGCCTTCATCGTCTGCCACGAGCCCACGCGCACGAAGATGCGCGGCGTCCAGCATCCCCTCCCCTCCATCCAGGCCGTCATCGACCGCACGATTCTCGAAGGCCAGCTCACCCACCCGCGCATCCAGTGCACGGGCCTGGCCATCAACACCGAGCACCTGGAGGAGAAGGAGGCCCTGGAGCTGCTGGCCCGCACGGGCCGCGAGCACGGGCTGCCCTGCGTGGACCCCATCCGCACCGGCGTCGGCCCCCTCGTCGACGAGCTGGTGCGCCGCTTCCACGGCGGCAGGTAGGCGCCCATGCGCAGGCTCACCGTCAGGCACGAGAGCTGGCCCATCGCCGGGAAGTTCACCATCTCCCGGGGCTCGAAGACGTCGGCCGAGGTCGTGGTCGTCACGCTGGAGGAGGACGGCGTGGTGGGGCGCGGCGAGTGCGTCCCCTACGCGCGTTATGGCGAGACGCTCGAAGGCGTCATCGCCGCGCTGGAGGCCGCGCGTCCGCGCATCGAGGCGGGACTGGAGCGTGACGGCATCTCGGAGGTGCTCGCGCCGAGGGCCGCTCGCAACGCGCTGGACTGCGCGCTGTGGGATTTGGAGGCGAAGCGGAGCGGTCAGCCCCTCTGGAAGCTGCTGGGGATGACCGAGCCGAGGCCGCTCGTCACGGCGTACACGCTGAGCCTCGACACCACCGAGGCGATGCGGCAGGCCGCCGAGAAGGCCGCGCACCGGCCGCTGCTCAAGGTGAAGCTCGGACGCGGTGTGGAGGACATCGAGCGGCTGCGGGCCATCCGCGCGGGTGCGCCGGCCAGCCGCCTCATCGTGGATGCCAACGAGGGGTGGACGCCGGAGGCGCTGCCCGCGCTGCTCGACACCTGCGCGGAGCTGGGCGTGGTGATGGTGGAGCAGCCCCTGCCCGCGGGGAATGACGGGGCGCTGCTGGGAATGCGGCGGTCCGTGCCCGTCTGCGCCGACGAGTCCGCGCATGACCGGCATGGGCTCGCGGCGCTCCTGGGCCGGTACGACGCCATCAACATCAAGCTGGACAAGACCGGGGGGCTGACGGAGGCGCTGGCCCTGGCCGGGGCCGCCCGGGCGGAGGGGCTCCAGCTCATGGTGGGCTGCATGGTGGCCACCTCGCTGTCCATGGCGCCCGCGATGCTCGTGGCCCAGGAGGCCACGGTGGTGGACCTGGATGGGCCGCTGCTGCTCGCCCGCGACAGGGAGCCCGGCATCCGCTTCGAGGGGAGCACGATGTACTGGCCCCCTCGCGAGCTGTGGGGCTGACGGGCTTGCGTCCTCTCCCCGTCACGGGGCCGAAGGTGCCGCTTGCCCTGGGCCCCGTGCACGCACACCATGCGCGGCCATCGTGTCCGCCACTCCCGAGAGCCCCTCCCCGCACCGCACGTACACCGAGCGCCACGCCGCCGCGCAAGCGGACCTGGCCGCGCTGGACCGCGTGAGCGCCCGCTACGCCAACCTGCGCACCGTGGCCTTCCTGGCCGCCGCCGGCATCGCGGGCTTCACCTTCGTGGGACGGCTGCCCAAGGTGTGGTGGTGGGGCGCGGCCGCCGTGCTGGGAGTCTACGGGCTGCTCGCCGTCCTGCATCACCAGGTCTTCCGCCGCGAGGCCCGGGCGCGGCTGTACGTGCTGCTCAACGAGCGGGGACTCGCCCGGCTCGGACGCGGCTGGCACGAGTTCACCGAGCGCGGTGAGCGCTTCCTCTCCGGCGGCCACCTCTACACCCCGGACCTGGACGTGTTCGGCCAGGGCAGCCTCTTCCAGCTCATGAACGAGACGGCCACTCGCGCGGGCGAGGAGCGGCTGGCGGCGTGGCTGTCCGCGCCCGCCAGCGTGGCGGAGGTGGAGGCGCGGCAGGGCGCGGCGCGCGAGCTGGCCCCGCGCGTGGACTTCCGGCAGGACCTCTGTGTGGACTCGCGCGTGGTGGCGAAGGAGAAGGCGGACCCGGCCCTGTTCATCCAGTGGGTGGAGGCCGGGCCGTCGCTGAATTCCATCCGCTGGGCGCGGCCGGTGGCGGTGGTGCTGCCGCTGGTGACGCTGGCCCTGTACGTCCTGGGCGAGACGGGCGTGCTGCCGGACTCGTCGGTGTGGGCGGGGCTCGCGGCGCAGCTCGGGGTGGCCGTCATCACCCGGCGCACGCTGAAGGCCATGGACGAGGGCGTGGAGGTGGGCGAGCGCGGCTTCGTGCGTTATGCGCCCCTCTTCGAGCGCGTCGAGGGCCAGCGCTTCGAGCACCCGCTGCTGCGCCAGCTCCAGTCAGGCTTGCAGCGGCCCGGTGAGAAGCCCGTGTCCGCGCACTTCGCGCGCTTCAGCCGGCTGTTCTCCTTCATCGAGTTCAAGCGGCACCAGTTCCACCCGGTGGTGCACTGGCTCACGCTGTGGGACATCCACGCGATGTTCGCGCTGGAGCGCTGGCGCGCGGCGCACGGGAAGGACGTCCGGCGCTGGTTCGAGGCGCTCGCGGAGCTGGAGGCCCTGTCGTGCGTGGCGGGCCTGGCGCATGACCGGCCCGAGTTCGCCTGGCCGGAGCTGGAGGCGCAGGGGCCGCGCGTGGAGGCAACCGCGCTGGGCCACCCGCTGCTGGACGCGCCGGTGCCCAATGACGTGGCGCTGCCCGGGCCGCGCCACGCGCTGCTCATCACCGGCTCCAACATGAGCGGAAAGACGACGCTGATGCGGGCGCTGGGCTGCAACGTGGTGCTGGCGCTGGCGGGAGCGCCGGTGTGCGCGAAGACGTTCCGGCTGTCGCCGCTCCAGGTGCTCACGAGCATGCGGGTGAAGGACTCGCTGGAGCGCGGCGTGTCGTACTTCTACGCGGAGGTGCAGCGCATCAAGGCCGTGCTGGACGCCGCGCAGGCGGCGAAGGGGCAGGCGCTGTTCCTGCTCGACGAAATCCTGCTGGGGACCAACACGCGCGAGCGGCAGATTGCCTCACGCGAGGTGCTGCGGCTGCTGCTGGGCACCGGGGCGTGCGGCGCGGTGACGACGCACGACTTGTCCCTGGCGGCGCTCGCGGACGAGCCCGGCGCTCACGTGGTCAACGTCCACTTCCGGGACCACCTGGAGGACGGGAAGATGGTGTTCGACTACAAGCTGCGCCAGGGCGTGGTGGACACCACGAATGCCCTGCGCGTGCTGCGGCTCGCCGGGGTGCCGGTGGACGACCCGGAGGCTCCGGCGCCCTGAAACGACACGGGCCCCGGGGAGTCGCCCCGAGGCCCGCGCTCACTTCACGGTGTCACCGCGAGGCGCTGACTACTTCGCCGCCTCGACGAGCATCGCGAAGCCCATGCCGCCGCCGATGCACATGCTGACGACGCCGTAGCGGCCGTTGCGGCGCTTCAGCTCGCGGAGAATCGTGGCCGTCATGCGCGCGCCGGACACGCCCAGCGGGTGGCCCAGGGCGGTGGCGCCGCCGTTCGGGTTCACCTTGTCCAGGGGGATGCCCAGCTCGCGGATGCAGTGCAGCGCCTGCGCGGCGAAGGCCTCGTTCAGCTCGAAGACGTCGATGTCCTTCACCTCGAGCTTGTTGCGCGCCAGCAGCTTGCGCACCGCCGGCACCGGGCCCACGCCCATGATTTCCGGGGGGACGCCCGCCACCGTGGAGTCCACGTAGTAGCCCAGCGGCTTCACGCCGAGCTCCTTCGCCTTCGCCTCGCTCATCACCACCGCCGCCGCCGCGCCGTCCGTCAGCGGCGACGCGTTGCCCGCCGTCACCACGCCCTTGGCGTTGAAGGCCGGCCGCAGCTTCGCCAGGCCCTCCAGCGTGGTGTCCGGGCGGAGGATGGTGTCCACCGTCACCGTCACCGTCTTCGCCGTGCCGTCCTCGTCGTAGTACGTCGTGGTGACGGGGACGATCTCCTCCTTGAACCTGCCCTGCTCGCGCGCGGTGGCGGCACGGCGCTGGCTCTCGTAGGCGAACTTGTCCGCGTCCTCGCGCGTGACGTTGTAGCGCGAGGCGATGTTCTCCGCGGTGGCGCCCATGGAGGTGTAGACCTCGGGCAGCTTCGCCATGACGTCCGGGTTGGCGCTCGCCTTGTTGCCGCCCATCGGCACCATGGTCATCGACTCGGTGCCGCCGCCGATGCCCACTTCAATCGTCCCCGACAGGATGCCCTGCGCAATCTGGGCGATGGACTGCGAGCCCGACGAGCAGAAGCGGTTGATGGTCATCGCCGGCACGCTGACCGGCAGGCCGGCCAGCAGGGTGGCGATGCGCGCCACGTTCATCCCCTGCTCCGCCTCCGGCATGGCGCAGCCCAGGATGACGTCCTCGATGTCCTCCGGCTTCAGGCCGGGGACCTGGGCGACGGCCTCCTTGATGGCGATGGCGGCCAGGGTGTCCGGCCGCGTGTCCTTGAACTCTCCCTTGTGCGCGCGGGTGAAGGGCGTGCGCACCGCGCTGGCAATCACGACTCGACCAGGCATCTCAGTGTCTCCTCGCCCGGGGAGCACCCGGGCATTCAGCGAATCTCGATTCAGTGGTCAATGGATACCGGCCGGCCGTCAGTTCCGCAGCGGCTTGCCCTTCTCGATCATGAACTGCAGGCGGTCCTGGGTCTTCTCCTCGCCGCACAGGCTCAGGAAGGCCTCCGCCTCCAGCTCCAGCAGCCGCTCCTCGGTGACGAGGACGGACGGGCTGGTGTCACCACCGGTGAGCACCCGCGCCAGCTTCTGGGCGATCTTCCGGTCGTGCGCGCTCACCTGGCCGTTGAGCTCCATGTCGTAGAGCATCATGTCGATGGTGGCCGCGCCGTTGGGGCCCGGCAGGCGGAAGCGCGTGGGACGCGGCGGCTTGAAGCCCGCGTTCGCCATGCCCAGCACCCGCGCCTTCGCGTCCGATAGGAGGAAGTCGCGGTTGGAGGTGATGCCGTCCTGCTGCGACAGGAAGCCCATCTCCCGGGCCTCCTCGGCGCTGGTGGCCACCTTCGCCGTGCCGATGGTCAGGAACACCTTCTTCAGGAAGGGCAGCGCGTCGAAGTCCTTGTCCGCCGCGTACGGGCCGAACACGTTGCGCAGGAGCATCAGGTTGCCGCCGCCGCCGGGGATGAGGCCCACGCCCACCTCCACCAGGCCCATGTACAGCTCGGCGCTGGCCTGGATGGCGTTGCCGCTCATCGTCACCTCGGCGCCGCCGCCCAGGGTGAGGTTGAAGGGCGCCGTCACCACCGGCACCGGGCTGTAGCGCATGCGCTGGACGGTGGACTGCAGCGTCTGCACCAGCTTGCGGATGGACTCGAAGTCGCCGCTCTTCGCCGCCCACAGCAGCGCCACGATGTTGGCGCCCGCGGAGAAGTTGGCCCCGTCGTTGCCGATGACCAGGCCCTTGAAGTTCTTCTCCGTCTCGTCCAGCGCGGTGCCCATCATCTCGATGATCTGGTCATCGAGCGAGTTCATCTTGCTGTGGAACTCCAGCAGCGTGGCGCCGTCGCCCAGGTCCCACAGGGTGGCGGAGTCGTTGCCGGCAATCTTCTTGTTGCCGCGCTTGAGGTACTCCACGCGCTGCGTGCGCGCGTTCTCCGGCACCACCTTCACGGACTTCGTGGGGATGTCCCAGTAGGTGTCCTTGCCGCCCTCCACGCCGTAGAAGGACGTGCGGCCCGCGGCCAGCATCTCCTCCACCCACGCGGCCGGCTTCAGGCCCAGCGCCTTCATCCGCTCCACGCCCTTCTTCACGCCGTAGGCGTCCCACACCTCGAAGGGCCCCAAATCCCACCCGAAGCCCCAGCGCACGCCGCGGTCCACGTTGACCACGTCGTCGGCAATCTCCGGGATGCGGCGGCTGGTGTAGGCCAGCACGTCCAGGGTGACGCCCTCGGCGAACTTCGCGGCCTTGTCCTCGCCGTTGAGCACGGAGGCCACGCGCTCGCGCACGTCCTCGATGTCCTTGGCGGCGCCCAGCGACTCGAAGCGCACCTTGGCCTGCGGCCGGTACTCCAGCGTCTTCAGGTCCAGGGCGTGGATGTCCTTGCCCTGCTTCTTGTAGAAGCCGCCGCCGCTCTTGTCGCCCAGCATCCCCTTCTCCACCATCTTCTGGAGGAAGCCGGGGATGGCGAAGACCTCACGCTCCTCGTCGTGGGTGAGCGTGTCGTAGCAGTTCTTCGCCACGTGGACGAAGGTGTCCAGGCCGACGATGTCCGCGGTGCGGAAGACGGCGGACTTGGGACGGCCCATGGCCGGGCCGAAAATCTTGTCCACCTCCTCGACGGACAGCTCCGCCTTGTCCATGGCGGAGATGGTCCGCATCATCCCGTACACGCCGATGCGGTTGGCGATGAAGTTGGTGGTGTCCTTGCCGTAGACGATGCCCTTGCCGAGCACCTCCTCGCCGAAGCGGTGCAGCGTCTTCAGCACCGCGGGGTCCGTCTCCTTGCCGGCCACCAGCTCCAGCAGCTTCATGTAGCGGACGGGGTTGAAGAAGTGCGTGACGAGGAAGTTCTTCTTGAAGTCCGCGCCGCGGCCCTGCGTCATGCCGGCAATCGACATGCCGGAGGTGTTGGAGGAGACGATGGTGCCCGGGCGGATGTGCTTCTCCACCCGCTCGAAGAGGGCCTGCTTGACGGCCAGGTCCTCCTTCACCACCTCCACCACCCAGTCGCACTCGGAGATGCGGGCCAGGTCGTCCTCGAAGTTGCCCACCTCGATGTAGGAGAGCACCTGCTCGGAGACGATGGGGCTGGGCTTCTGCTTGCGCATGTTGGCCAGCGCGCCCGTCGCGAACTTGTTGCGGAAGGACTTGGACGAGGTGTCCTCGCCCGGGTTCGCCTTGGGGGGAACGATGTCCAGGAGGAGCGCGCGCACGCCCGAGTTGGCCAGGTGCGCGGCAATGCCGCTGCCCATGACTCCGGCGCCCAGCACAGCCACTTTGCGGATCCGCGTCGTCATCTTGAAAGGCTCCCTATGTGGGAAGGAGAGGACTGCACAAATGTAGGCGATTGACTCGAAAGTCAATGGAATCAGATGTGCGGATGGCTCGCCACGGGGTCGTGACACCGACTACAAACCGGACCTCCATGGCGCGCCTCGACCCACACTCGTACAACGACAGCACGCAGCCTGAGACGGAAACCCTGGACTGGAAGGCACGCGTCGATTTCCGGACGCAGCGCCTGCACGCGGAGGCCACCCTGACGCTGAAGGAGGCCTCCGCCGGCCCGCTCGACCTGGATACCCGGGATTTGGAGATTCGAGGGGTGGTGGACGCGCAAGGTCGCCCATTGCCCTACATGCTGGCCCCGCCGGAGCCGATTCTGGGCAGCCGGCTGCGCGTGGAGCTGCCGCCCGGGCTGAGGCAACTCACGGTGCGCTACCGGACGTCCCCGGGCGCCAGCGCGCTCCAGTGGCTGACGCCCTCGCAGACGGCCGGCGGGCAGCACCCCTTCCTGTACAGCCAGTGCCAGGCCATCCACGCGCGCAGCGTGGTGCCGCTGCAGGACACGCCGCGCATCCGCATCCGGTACCGGGCGGCGCTGCGGGTGCCCAAGGCGCTGAAGGCCGTCATGGCGGCCAGCTTCGTGCACCGCGAGGAGCACGGCGTGGAGGCGGAGGAGCACTACGAGATGCCGCAGCCGGTGCCTCCGTACCTGCTGGCCTTCGCCGTGGGCAGCCTCGCGCCGAAGGAGCTGGGCCCGCGCTCTCGCGTGTGGGCGGAGCCGGAGTTGCTGGAGGAGGCGGCGGACGAGTTCTCCGGCGTGGACGACATGCTCCGCGCCGCGGAGGCCCTCTTCGGCCCGTACGACTGGGAGCGCTTCGATTTGCTCACCATGCCGCCCTCCTTCCCCTATGGCGGCATGGAGAACCCGCGCCTCACCTTCCTCACGCCCACGCTCATCGCCGGTGACAAGAGCCTGGTGAATGTGGTGGCGCACGAGCTGGCGCACTCGTGGACGGGCAACCTGGTGACGAACGCGTCCGCGGAGCACTTCTGGCTCAACGAGGGCTTCACCGTCTTCGCCGAGCGCCGCATCCTGGAGGCGCTGGCCGGGCACGAAGTCTCGGCGCTGCACGCGGCGCTGGGCCGGCGCGCGCTGGAGGAGGCGCTGCACCACTTCCGCTCCCACCCGAACCTCACCGCGCTGCGCACGCACCTGTCGGGCGTGGACCCGGACGAGGCCTTCTCCCAGATTCCGTACGAGAAGGGCTACCTGCTCCTGCGCGCCATGGAGGACGCCGCCGGGCGCCCCGCCTTCGACGAGTTCCTCCGCCGCTACCTGGCGACGTACCGCTTCCGCGCGCTCACCACCGAGGAGTTCACCGCCTTCGCGGAGCGGGAGCTGCCCGGGGTGCTGGCGAAGGTGGACGCGGACGCGTACCTCCACAAGCCGGGAGTGCCGCCGGGGGCGCCCTCGCCGCGCTCGGCCCGGCTGGAGGCGCTGGTGCGCGCGCGCGGCACCGTGCCCTCCGCGGACCTGGTGAAGGACTGGACGCCCACCGAGTGGCAGCTCTACCTGGAGTGGCTGCCGTCGGACACGCCGAGGGACGTCTTCCGGCAGCTCGACGAGCGCTTCAGCCTCACGAAGAGCCGCAACTCGGAGGTGCTGGTGTCCTGGCTGGTGGCGGCGCTGCGCGGCGGGTGGGAGCCGGCCCTGGGCCGCGCCGAGGCGTTCCTCGGTGAGGTGGGCCGCATGAAGTACCTCAAGCCGCTGTACGGCGTGCTCGCGTCGTCACGCGAGTACCGGGGAGTGGCGCGCTCGCTCTTCAAGAAGTACGCGGAGCGCTACCACCCCATCGCCCGGCAGGGCGTGGAGCTCATCCTCTCCCGCGCCTGAAGCGGCCGCGGGGAGCGGCGGACTACCGGGACGACACCGCCTGAAGGCGCTTCTGCGACAGGGCGAGGTACTTCTCGTCCATGTCGATGCCCACGTAGCGGTGGCCCAGCTTGAGGGCCGCCACGCCGGAGGTGCCGCTGCCGTTGAAGGGGTCCAGCACCAGCGCGTCCGGCGGGCAGCTCGCCTCGAGGATGCGCTCCAGCAGCGCCACCGGCTTCTGCGTGGGGTGGCTGCCGAAGGCCTTCTCCTCGCCGCCGCGCGGGACAGTCAGGGTCCACAGCCGGCCCTCGCCGTCCGCGGTGAGCTCCGCGTCGCCGGAGGGCGGCAGCACCCACGCGTCGCGCATCTGCTTGCCGCCGTTCTCCGCCTTCATGCGGGAGTAGTTGAACGTGTGCTGCAGCTTGCCGCCCGACTTCGGCGAGGCCCAGATGAGCAGCTCGGTGGAGTGCGTGAAGTAGCGGCACGCCAGGTTGGGGCTGGCGTTGGGCTTGAACCACGTAATCGTGTTGAGCAGCTTGTACCCGAGCTTCTGCATGGCGAAGCCCACGTTGAAGATGACGTGCTGGGTGCCGCTCACCCACAGCGTGCCGGTGGGCTTCAGGAGCCGCTGGCAGGCCGCCAGCCACGCGGTGGTGAACTTGTGGTCCTCCTCCACGCCGCGCGACTCGTCCCACTTGCCCTTGGCCACGGAGACGCGCTTGCCACCCTTGCAGGTGGTGCCGCCGTTGGAGAGGAAGTACGGCGGGTCCGCGAAAATCATGTCGAACGTCTGGGGCTCGAACTGCTCCATCAGCTCCAGGCTGTCACCGTGCAGCAGCGTGTAGTCCGCCCCTTTCGCGTAGACGCTCTCGCTCAGGGAGCGGCGGACAACCTTGAGGGCAGGGGCAGCAGCGTGCGCGGACATCTCGCCTCCGTCGGACTCTCGTCGTGGACGCGGCGGAATGTGCAAGCACTTCACTGCTACGTCTAATTTCCAGCCTGTAGCACCCTGAAACTTGACGCGTGCTTCAGGCCGTAGAAGCGCCGCGAGCAGGGCGGGAGCGCCTCTCTTGGAGGCCCTCCGGCACCCTGCTCGACGGGTTACGACTCAAGCTGTGAAGACAGGCTTGGGGCCGTGAATCAGGCCTCGGCCTTCTTGCCCTTCTTGGCGGCCGGCTTCGCGGCGGGGGCAGCGGCGCCCTCGGCGGCCGGGGCAGCCTCGGCCTTGGCCGGGGTGGCGGCGTACTTCTTGCGGAAGCGGTCGATGCGGCCGGCCGTGTCCACGAGCTTGTACTTGCCCGTGAAGAAGGGGTGGCAGTTCGAGCAGATTTCCACCGAGAAGGAGCCGCGGGTGGACTTCGTCTCCACGACGTTGCCGCACGCACAGGTGATGCGGGACGGCGGATAGACGGGGTGAACTTCGGGCTTCATGTCTCTCTCCAGTGTGCCTTGCCCCCACCCGCTGACGGGTGGGAGGTCCGGCGCTGAGGGTGGCCGGCGCTTATAACGGCGCGCCGGCCGGTGCACAAGGCCAGCTCGGGTCAGTGGGCCGCCGAGCCAGGAGGCTCGATGCGTTCCACCAGCTTCTGGACGGCCGGGTCCCCCGGCACCTCGCTCCCGAGCTGGATGTAGGACAACAGATGCGTGCGGGCGGCGCCGGTTGCGCCCCCCTCCGCCACCTGCTTGAGGGCCGTCCGCCGGGCTTCCAGGCTGGCGACCGCCTGCTCGTAGGACTGCCGGGTGGTGGCATCCGCCGCGGCGGCGAGCTTCTCCTTCGCCTTGGCGAGGTTGGTCTCCACGATGCCCAGGCTCTGCCGCGTCCGCTCCAATTCGGAGATGTCCGCGAAGCGGCCGGGCCCGTCGAGGGCCAGCTCCAGGCGGGCGAGCTGCCGGCCCCGGTCTCCCGGCGGAACCACGGTGGCGAAGGCCTGGCGCTGCGCCACGCCCACGCCGCGGCCGTCGTGAGACTGCACCACGAAGTCCACGCCCTCCACCCGCTCGGCCAGGCGGAAGGCCTCGTCGTAGGGCACCGCCGCCAGCAGCACGACGACGTCCACCTTCTCCTGCTCGCGCAGGCGCTTCGCCTCGGCCGCCACCGCGGACTGCACCGGCAGGCCCTGCATCATCGGCTGAGGCTTCCCTTTCACGGCCGGCCCCGCGGGCTGCGGCTTGTCCGTGGCGGGGGACACTCCCACCACGCCGACCTTCACGCCGCCCACGTCCGTCACCAGCGAGGCGGGGAAGTACGGCTTGCCCTCGCCGTCCACCAGGTTGGCGGACAGCAGCTTCAGCTTCGCCTTCTTCGTCCCCTTCTTCAGGAAGTCCACGCCGAGCACGAGGTCGCGCGCGCCCACGGCCATGGCCGCGGTGCCCTGCGCGTCCATCTGCGACAGCAGCAGCTCCGCGCGCGCCTTCGCGTCCGGCGCCTCGCCGCTGTCACGGCTCTTGAAGAGCGCATTGCCCGCATCCAGCACGAGCACCGGCACGCCCTTCGCGCGCTCCTTCTCAAGCGCCATCTTTCGTCTGGCCAGACCGCCAGACGGGTTGTGCCTTCAACCACAGGGGGCGATTTCGCCCCCATTGTCTCCGGTGAAGAGCAGCACGAGCTGCTTCGGCGCCGCGCCCGCCACCAGGGGCAGCAGGAGCAGCAGCGCGAGCGCGGCGAGCCGCGTCGGACGCAGGTTCATTTCTTCCCCTTCTTCGCGGGAGTCTTCGCCGCCTTGTCCAGCTCGGCGAGGCGCTCCTTCGCGGTCTTCGCCGCGGCGGACTTCGGGTAGCCCTTCACGAGCTCCTCCAGCGCCAGCCGCGACTCATCCTTCATCTTCAGCTTGGCGAAGCACTCCGAGGAACGCAGGTACGCGTCCGGCGCGGTCGACGCCTTCGGGTGCTCCTGCACCACCTTGCCGTACTCGAAGAGGGCCTCGCGGCAGCGGGACTCGCTGAAGTACGTCTCGCCGAGGCCGTAGTGGGCGTCGCCCACCAGCGGGTCCTTGGACCACTTCTTGAGGAACTCGGTGTAGAGCTGGCGCGCCAGCAGCACCTCGCCCGCCTTGGCCTTCTCCTGGGCCAGCGCGAGGAACTCCTTCTTGTCGGTGGGGCGCTGGAGCTCCTCGGCCTTCTTCTTCGCCTCGGCCTCCTTCACCGCCTCCGTGCCCTGGAGCGCGAGCAGCTTCTTGTCCTGCTCGGCGAGGGCGGTCTCCAGCTCGGTGATTTTGTGGAGGTAGGTCTCCACCTGGCCACGGAGCTGGGCCAGGTCCTCCACGGACTTCTGGAGCTGGATGCCGATGTCCGCGTCCTTGCGGCGCGCGGCGGTGTCCAGGCCCTGGAGGGCCTTGGTGACCTCGGCGACCTTCTCGTCAATCTTGGGCAGCGTGGCGGCGAGCTGCTCTCGCGCCTCCTTCAACTGCGACTGCATCTGGGCGGTGTCGGCGCCGAGCCGGTCCACCTTCGCCTCGAGGGCGCGGCCACGGTCGGCGGGGTAGAAGCAGCCAGGGAGTGCCAGCAGGGCGAGCAGGACGAGCCTTCGCATGGGGCCGGCATCTTACGGCCAAATCCCCCGCCCGTCCGGACTTCTCGCATGCCCGGAGCCGGCAAGCCCGCCCGGCTGCCCCTTCAGCGGCTCCGGCCGGCCGCCTCGAGGCGCTCGGCGGCGTGGGCGCAGGCGACCTGGAGCCGGGAGGGGTTGAGGAAGAAGGGCACGGGGCGCGCGCGGCCGGCCTCCAGGGACTGGAGCGCGCGGCGGTACTCGGCGGCGGCCTCGGCGGGCCGGCCGCCCTGTTCCAGCAGGAGGCCCAGCAGGTAGCGCGCGGCGGCGTGGTCCGGGTCCAGCGCGAGGCAGCGGCGCAAGTCCCGCTCCGCCGTGTCGTCCGGAGTCCCCGTGGACGCGCCGTCCAGCACGCACGCGAAGAGCAGGTCCGCCTCCGTGGAGGCGGGGTCGACGGGCCCGGTGGGCGTCGGGGGCATGGCCCCGGCCGTGGGCGTGCCCGCGCCGATGGCGGCGAAGCGTCCGGAGTCCCGCGTGCGTCCGGGAGCGGGCTCGGCCGTGGGAGTCCCCATCCCCGCGTTGATGGCGGCGAAGCGCCCGGAGTCCCGCGTGCGTCCGGGAGCGGGCTCGACCGTGGGAGTCTCCATCCCCGCGCCGATGGCGGCGAAGCGCCCGGAGTCCCGCGTGCGTCCGGGAGTGGGCTCGGCCTCGGGGGGCTTCGCCTCCGTGCTGACGGCGGCGAAGCGGCCCGAGTCACGCTTGCGCCCCCCTTCCACGGGGAGCGCCAGGCCCCCCCCCCCGCCCCCGGAGTCCTCCGCCCGGACATAGAAGAACGCCTGCTCCCCACGCAGCACCCGCAGGGACGGGGGCAACCGGAGCAGCGGCTCCGAGGAGGACAGCACCAGCGTGCCCCCCGGCGCCAGGCTCGCGGCCAGCACCTCCACCGTCCGCTGGAACGCCTCCGGCGTGAAGTAGATGAGCACGTTGCGGCAGAAGATGACGTCGAAGCCCCCACCCCCCGCGGGCACGGGGTACGGCGTGTCCATCAGGTTGTGGAGCTGGAAGTTGGCCCGCGCCCGCAGCGCCGGCACCAGCACGACGCGAGCCGCTGTCTCGACGAAGTAGCGCTCGCGCAGCGCGGGAGGCACGCGGCGGACCTGCTCCGGCGTGAAGCCCAGCGTCTGGGCCCGCCGCAGCGCCTGCACGGAGATGTCCGTGCCCAGCACCGTGCTGCCCGGGTCCGCGCCCAGCTCCGCCAGCATCACCAGCAGCGTGGCCACCTCCTCGCCGGTGGCGCAGCCCGCGCTCCAGACTCGCAGCGGCCGCCGCGCCCCGTCCACCAGCGGCGCGAGCACCTCGGCGCGGAACGCCGCGAGCTGCACCTCGTCCCGGAAGAGGTCCGTCTTGTGGACCACCACCGCGTTGATGAGCTCCTCCAGCTCGAGCGCGCCGGAGGGGGACTTGAGGAAGTTGAGGTACTGCTGCGGCGTCAGCCCGCGGCTGCGCGCGTCCAGCCGCTCATCCAGCCGGCGGACCTGGGGGCCGCTCAGCGCCATGCCCGTACGCGCCGTGAGGAAGGCGCGTACGCCCGCCCATTGCGCCCCCGTGGCCCCCACCCGAGGTCAGCGCCCCACGGCGAGGGACTCACCGCGCGCCAGCCGTGACAGCGTGGCCGCGACGTCGTCCCCGTGGATGAGGTGGTCCACCGCCTTGCGCTCCACCGCCGCGCCCGGCATGCCGAAGACCACGCAGGACTCCTCGTTCTGCGCCAGCGCCAGACCTCCCGCCTGTTTGATGGCCAGAAGCCCGTCCGCGCCGTCCGCGCCCATGCCCGTCAGCACCAGCCCCACCGCGCGCCGCCCGTACGTCCGCGCCGCGCTCTCCAGCAGCACCGTGCCGGACGGCATGTGCCCGTCGCGCTCCACGCCCGGCTTGAGCCCCACCCGGCCCCGGAAGGGGATGACCAGGTGCTGCCCCGGCGGGGCGATGAGCACGTGCCCCGGCATCAGCGGCTCGCCGTCCTGCGCCAGCCGCACCTTCAGCCGGCTGGTGTTGGCCAGCCACCCCGCCAGGGACTCGGCGAAGGCCGCGTTGATGTGCTGGACGATGACGATGGGCGCGGGGAAGTCCGCCGGCAGCTCCGACAGCATCCGGTAGAGCACCTGCGGTCCGCCCGTGCTGGCCGCCACCGCCACCACGCCCATGGAGACCGCCGGCAGCACCGAGGTGGCCACCCGGGGCGGGGTGATGTTCCCCTTCTGGGGCCGACGGATGTGGCGGATGACGCGCACACTGGACAGCAGCTTGATTTCCCGGACCAGGTTCCACGCTTCCGGCCCCGCGTCGATGGCGGGCTTTATCTGCAGCGCGAGCGCCCCCAGCTCCAGCGCGCGGTAGGTCAGCTCCGGGGCCTGCGAGCGCGGGTCCGCCGTCAGCACCAGGATGGGTGTGGGACACTCGGCCATGATGTGCTCGGTGGCCGTCAGCCCGTCCATGACGGGCATGTCCACGTCCATGGTGATGACGTGGGGCCGCAGCTCCTTCGTCATCTCGATGGCCTGCTTGCCGTCCGCGCAGGAGCCCACGACGTCGATGTCGGGGTCCTTGCTCAGCGCGTCGCAGATGAGCTGTCGGCAGATGAGTGAGTCATCGACCACCAGCACCGACACTTTCTTGCCCATGCCCTGTCCATACCCCGTGCGCGAGTCGGGGAGTATAGCCAATGCGAGGGACTGTCCTCAGGACGTTGAGGGCGGAGCCCGTCAGCCCAACAGGCGCCCCACCACGTCCACCAGGTCCTGGCGCACCAGGTCCCCCTTGGTGATGTAACCGTCCGCCCCGGCCGCCAACCCACGCCGCCGGTCCTCCTCCCCACCACGCGTGGTGAGGATGACGACGGGCAGGCGGGAGTGGACGGGGTGGCCCTTGAGGCGGCGGGTCAGCTCCAGGCCGTCCATCCCCGGCATCTCCAGGTCCGTGACGGCCAGGTCCACCGGGTGGGAGGCCAGCACGTCCAGTGCCTCGGCCCCGTCTCCCGCCATGACAGTGTCATACCCCACCGCCTCCAGGAGGTTGGAGATGAGCTCCCGGGTGAGGGGGGAGTCGTCCACCACGAGGATGCGGCGGCGGCGGGAGGGGGGCTCCAGGACCGCCAGCCGGGGCAGCCGCAGGGGCGCGGTGCCGTGGGCGCTGGCCGTGAGCCAGGCGGCCGACAACACCATGGCCAGGCGCCCATCCGCCAGGGACGTGGCGCCGGAGAGGTGGGCGAAGCGGGTGAGCACCCCCTTCAGGGGGAGGATGGCCTGGACCCGCTCCTCCAGCACCCGGTTCACCACCAGCGCGGCGGCCCCGCCCTGGCTCTTCACCACCAGCGCCAGTTCGCCCTCGAGCGCGGGGCGCTCCGCCGCCAGGCCCAGCAGCGTGGCCAGCGGGGCGAGCGGCAACACGCGGCCCTCCACCAGCAGCGAGGGGCGCCCGGCCACCTCGCACAGGTCCGCCGACTCCACCTTGAGGGCCCGGGAGACGTGGGTGGCACTCAGGGCCAGCGTCTCCTCCCCCACCTGGATGAAGAGCAGCGGCGCCACGGTGAGGGAGACGGGCACCCTCAGCTCGAAGATGGTGCCCCAGCCGGGCGCGGACTCCACTCCCACATCGCCCCCCAGGGCCTGGATGGAGGTGCGCACGGCGTCCAGCCCGACGCCCCGGCCCGACAGGTCCGTCACCACCTCGCGCGAGGTGAAGCCGGGCAGGAAGATGAGCTCGCGGGCCGCGGCGTCCGACAGGGCGTTGGCGGCGGCCTCGTCCAGGAAGCCCCTGCGCACGGCCACCTTCCGCAGTTGGGCCGGGTCCATCCCCATGCCGTCGTCCTCCACGCGGAGGATGATGCGGCTGCCCTCCCGCGCGGCGCGCAGCGTGAGGCAGCCCCGGGGCTTCTTGTCGGACGCCACCCGGTCCACCCGCGTCTCCAGCCCGTGGTCCAGCGCGTTGCGCACCAGGTGCATGAGGGGCTCGCGCAGCGCCTCCACCACCGCCCGGTCCGCGCGGGTGTCCTCGCCGTCGACGACGAGCTCCACCTCCTTGCCCAGCGCGCGCGACAAGTCCCGCACCATGCGCGGGTAGGGCTCGAAGAGGACGGACAGCGGGAGCATGCGCAGCGTCTGCACCTCCTCCACCACCATGCCCAAATCTCGCAGCTCCGCGTTGGACAGGAGCTTGGACTCCCGGTGGAGGGCGGCGGCCAGCTCCTTGGCCGTGCCCAGCCTCGCGGCCAGCGCCGCCCCGGCGGGCCCCAGGTCCTCCGCCTCGCGCGCCAGCTGGCTCAGCTCGCGCGCCAGGGCCAGGCGCCGGGCGTTGGCCAGCTCGCGCCGCCGCGCCACCTGGGTGAGGTTGGTGACGGCGCTGGTCAGCAGGTCCAGGCTGGCCACGCCGATGCGCACCGCCGTGTCCGAGCGCGCCTCCGGCTGCCGCGCCGTCCCCGTGGGGCCCGCGGCGCCCCGTGCCGCCGCGGCTCCCGGGGCCGGCATGCGGCCCAGGTTCGCCGCCGCGGTGGCCGTGGCGGAGGCGGCAGTCCGCGCCGTACCCGCGGAAGGCTCGCCCTCGCTCCTGGGGACGGAGGGCCACTCCCGGGAGCGGGCACCGGAGCCGGACGGAGGCACGGCGCGCGCGGGAGCCGCGCCAGTCGTACCGGAGGCCACGGCCCCACCCCGCGCCGGCTCATGGGAGGTCACCCATGGCACCTCCAGCCCGGAGGCCACCGCCTCCTCCGCCCCCCGGACCGGGGGGGCCACCAGGGCGCGCCCCGCTCCCGAGGACACCGGCCCACCTCGCGCCGGCGCTCCGGACGCCCCCGCCAGCCCCTCCGCGCCCGAGGTCGCGAGCCCTCCGTCACCCGGGGTTCCCGCCTCGCCACGCGCCGGGGCTCCCGGAGCCGTCGGCCCCCGTGCCGCCGCCCCACCACGAGCCATGCTCCCCGAAGCCACGGAGGCCGTGTCGGGCGTGGCGGCGGAAATGGGCTTGAAGGCCGAGGCGGGCGCGCGCTCCGTCTCCGCGCGGATGCACGACTGGAGCGACGCGACGAGCTGGTCCACCCGGGGGGGCGAGTCCGCCGAGGGAAGCGCCCCGGACAGGAGGAGCACCGCGTCGGCGGCCAGGAGGAGCGCATCGGCGGACGCGGGGGTGAGCGTGTAGCGGTGGGGCTCGGTGGCGCGGACGAGCTCCTCCATCTCATGGACGAGCGCGTTGATGTCGTCGAAGCCCATCATCCGGGCCTCGCCCTTGAGGCCGTGCAGCTCGCGCAGCACGCCCCTTCCGGCCTCCGCGTTGGCGCCGGACTCCAGTTCCATCAGCGACCGGTTGATGCGCTCCAGGCGCACCGTCACCAGGTCCCGGAACTGCTTGAGCAGGCGGTCGCTCGGGTTCAACTGTCCTCCTCCCGGAGCGGCTCCTGGCCAATCTGGAAGCGCTCCACCACGCCCCGCAGGTCCCTCGCCAGCACCAGCAGGTCCGTGTTGGCCGTGCTCACCTGCTTGGTGGCGTTGAGGCTCTGCTGGGTGATGCGGAGGATGTCCGCCATCGTCTCCGCGAGCTGGTCCGTGCCCGTCTGCTGCTGCTGCGTGGCCAGGGAGATGCTGCGCACCGCGTCCGACGTCTGTCCGGCCAGGTCGACAATCTGCCGCAGCGACTCGGACACCTGCTGGGCCAGCGTGGTGCCCGTCTCCACCGCGCGCACGCCGCCCTCCGTCGCGGACACGGCCGCGGCGGACGCCTCGCGCACCTCCTCGATGAGCCCTTCAATCTCCTTGGTGGACTCCAGCACGTTCTCCGCGAGGCGCCGCATCTCCGCGGCCACCAGCGAGAAGCCCCGCCCCACCTCGCCCGCCTTCGTCCCCTCCAGCTCCGCGTTGAGCGCCAGCAGGTCCGACTTGTCGGCCACGCCGTTGATGAACTCGACAATCTTGCCAATCTGCTGCACGCGCTTGTTGAGGCGTACCACCGCGGAGGCGATGGCCCCGTTGTCCTGGCGCATGCGCCCCATGGAGCCGAGGAAGTCCTCCGCGCTGCGCTGCCCCTGCTCCGCGGCCCCCAGCGTGCGGTGGGCAATCTCCGCCACCGAGCCCGCGTTCTCGGCGATCTGCCGCGCCGAGCGCGCCAGCTCCTCCGTGGTGGCGCTCGTCTCGTCCAGCGAGCTGGCCTGCTCCGTGGCGCCCGCCTCGTAGCGCCCGGAGGTGGAGAGAATCTCCTCCGTGGTGGCGGAAATCTGCGCCCCGGCGCGCTGGAGCTGGGACATGACGTCCGCCAGGTGCGCCCGCATGGTGGTGAAGGCCGCGGACACGTCCCAGATTTCGTCCTCGGCCGGCACCACGCGCGGGCTGGCCAGGTCGCCCTCGGCGATGCGGCGCGCCTCGCCGGACAGCTCGCGCAGGGGCCGGCCCAGCAGCGTGCCGCCCAGCCAGGCGGTGAGCAGCGCCAGTCCGAAGACGAGCACCACCAGCAGGCCCCCCTCGGTGAGCGCATCCATGCGCAGCGTGTCCACCTGGAACCTGTTGTCCTCTTCCAGGAGCTGTTCGAGGAGGCGCTTGCCCAGCGCCGACGCCAGCCGCTCGGACAGCACCGCGGGCGTCACCACGCAGATGAAGGTGAAGGCCACCAGCCGCGCGCGAATCTCCCCCCGCCGGGGCATGGCCGCGATGAGCTGCGCGTGCGTCATGCCCAGCTCCGCCAGCCAGAGCACCACCTGCCGGGAGCGGAGGATGACGAGGCAGTGGACGAGCAGCGCGGTGAGCGGCCCGAACATCAGCCCCAGCGCGGCGATGCGCACCGCCACTCCCACCTCCACCCGGTCCAGGCCCCACATGCCGGCAGCCATGGAGACGGTGGTGAACAGCCACAGTCCCAGCGAGCCGAGGAAGTCCTCGTCCGGGGCGCGCGTCACCTCCGCCACCGCCGCCGCCAGCCGGTCCGGCGTGGAGGGCACGTCCCCGCGCTCCAGCCCGCGCAGGGTGCGCAGCCGCCCCAGGGAGCCCAGGGAGCCCGCCACCAGGGCCAGCGCGGTCAACGCCCCGCCCACCAGCGCGAGGTGCCGCGGCCCCCCGCCCTGAAGGTCGCCGGCCAGGGTGAGTGACGCGAAGTGCAGGCTGAGCGCCGCGCCCACCAGGTTCGCCAGGGGGACGGGCATCATCAGGTGCCGGCTGAAGGAGGCCCGGCGGGGGGGCTTGCTGGACTCGCTCATGGTCCCCTCACGCCTCATCTCCAGCCCCCACGTGGAAGCGCTCCACCACCCGTTTCAAGTCACGCGCCAGCGAGGCCAGGTCCGCGTTGGCCGCGGCCATCTGCTTGGTGGCCGCCGAGTTCTGCTCGGTGACGCGGAGGATGTCCCCCATGGCGGCGGCGAGCTGGTCCGTGCCCGTCTGCTGCTGCTGCGTGGCCAGGGAGATGCTGCGCACCGCGTGCGACGTCTGCCGCGCCAGCTCCAGGATGAGACTCAGGCTCTCGTCCACCTGCGCCGCCAGCACCGTGCCCGCTTCCGTCGTCTTCAGCCCCGCCTCGGTGGCCATCACCGCCGCGTGCGTCGAGTCGCGAATCTCCTCGATGAGCTGCTCAATCGCCTTGGTGGAGCGGATGACGTTCTCCGCCAGGCGCCGCATCTCCGCGGCCACCAGCGAGAAGCCCCGCCCCACCTCGCCCGCCTTCGTCCCCTCCAGCTCCGCGTTGAGCGCCAGCAGGTCCGACTTGTCGGCGATTTCGTTGATGAACTCCACCACCTTGCCAATCTGCTGCACGCGCTTGTTGAGGCGCACCACGGCGTCGGCGATGGCCTGGTTGTCCTCCTTCATGCGCTGCATGGCGCCCAGGAAGGCGGCCGCGCCGCGCTGGCCCGTCTGGGCGGCGGTGAAGGTCGTCTCGGCGATGGCGGACACGGACTCGGCGTTGCCGGCAATCTGCTGCGCCGAGCGCGCCAGCTCCTCCGTGGTGGCGCTCGTCACGTTGAGCGAGCTGGCCTGCTCGTCCGCGCCGGACTCCTGCTCGCCGGAGGTGGCCACGAGCTGCTCGGTGGTGGTGGAAATCTGGAGGCCCGCGCGCCGCAGCTGCATGAGCGCCTGCCCGAGCTGCGCCTGCATCTGCGCGAAGGCGGCCGAGGTGGCCCACACCTCGTCCTCCGCGGCGATGACGCGCGGCGGGCGCAGGTCTCCCTGGGCGATGAGGGTGGCGTCCTCCGTAATCGAGCGCAGCGGCTCGGCGATGACGGTGCCGCCCAGGTAGGCGGTGAGCATCACCAGCAGGGTGATGAGCCCGGCCACCTCCAGCCCGCCCCCGTCGTGGGCCTGCTCCGCCACGCCCTCCTGGAGGCCGGGCGAAGCCGCCACCACCTGGTCCACCACCCGCAAGGTGCGGGAGACGGACGCGTCCAGGATGAAGATGGAGGGGCACAGCACCGCGATGGCGGTGAAGAGCACCATGCGCCGGCGGATGTGCATGCGCCGGGGCGGCGCCGCGGCCACCACATCCAGCGGCGTCAGCCCCTGCGAGGCAATCATCTCCACGGCCCGGCGCGCCCGGCGTGCCACCAGCAGGTAGATGAGCAGCGCGCTCAGCGGCCCCAGGGACACGCCCGCCAGGACGATGCGCAGCCCCAGCGTCCACGACGCGCCCGCCAGCGGGACGAAGAGGATGGCCATCAGCAGCGCGCCGCCCACCCAGTTCTGGAGGATGAAGGCGAAGCACCGCTCGGGAAAGGCGCGCGCCTCCAGCAACGCGGCGCGCAGGTGCTCCGGCGTGGGCGGCAGCCGTCCCTCGCCCAGCGCGGACAGCGTGCGCAGCGCCCGCCAGGCAAACGCGTGGAAGAGCCACAGCGAGCCCACGAGCGCCATCGCCACCAGCCCCAGGAGCAGGCCCCAGGCCCCCTCCGGCACCGCGTCCGTCCGCCACGCCTGCAGCAGCGCCAGCACCATGCCCACGCCGCTGCCCTGCGACGCGGGGAGCGCCGTCCACCGCGCCAACCCCTTGAGCCCCTCCGGTGCCTTCATGCCGCCTCCTCCCCGACGAGCCCGCGCAGGAAGCGCTCGAAGTCCACCAGTCCCACCAGCGGCCAGAGCTTCCCCTGCACCACGACGAAGCCCTGGAGGCTACCGCCCGAGACGCGCACCGCCAGCGGAGGCGCGGGAAGCACCGGGTGCGGCTCCGCCTCGATTTCCAGCGTGTCCACGCCCACCGCGCCCCCCGACGAGGACACCAGCACGCGCGAGGCGCCGTCGGGGGCCTGGAAGGCACGCCGGGCGGAGGCCGCGGACACGCCTTCCGGCGAGGCGATGGACGCCACCTCGTGCGCGTGGAAGGCGATGCGGTGGGGCCCCGCGTGACACAGGAGCATCCCCCGGACGCTGAGCGGGCCCACGGCTCAAGCCCCCTGGCTGAGGTGGTCGAAGAGGCCTTCCGGGTCGATGACGGCCACGTCCCGGGGGCCGCTCTTGGCGGGGCCGCGCAGGTGGACGTGGACGCCCGTGGGGCCGAGCGGCTCCAGCGTCCCCGTCACCGGGGAGACGCCGGCCACCGTGCTGGCCGTGAGGGCGAGGGTTCCGCGCGGCAGGCGCACCAGCACCGCCCGCCGCGAGGACTGACTGACCCCTGCCACCAGCAGGCCCAGGTCCACCACCGGGATGACCTCTCCCCGGTGGGCGAACACGCCGAGCAGGTGGGGCGGGGCACCGGGCACCCGCGTGAGCTCGGGGAAGGTGACAACCTCCGCCGCGCTCTCCGCGGGCACCGCGTACCAGCTACTGCCGCAGGCGAAGACGAGATAGGACTGACGCGCTTCGGGCTCGTGGACGGCCATTGAGCGCGCAGCCTACCTCAGACTAGCGCTGGAACTCGACGCGGCGGTTCTCGGACCACGCCTCTTCCGAGGAGGCGTTGCTGACGGGGCGGGTCTCACCATAGCCCACCGTCTTCAGCTGGTTGGCCGCGACGCCCAGGTCCGTCAGGTACCGCTTCACGGAGGCCGCGCGGCGGTTGGACAGCTGGAGGTTGTACTCCTCGGTGCCACGCTCGTCCGCATGCCCGGCGAGCGTGAGGGCGCCCTGCTGGCCCGACTTCATGCACGCGGCCAGGTCGGACAGGCGCTGCTGGGCCTCGGAGGTCAGCGAGGACTCGTTGAAGCCGAAGCGGATGGGGCTCCAGTCGCAGCGGTCCGCGGCGGCCGTCACGCACTTGCCGGCCTGGCACTCCTGGCCCTCGCCGCAGTCCGTGTTGGTGGTGCAGGTGTCCGTCGGGGCCTGGCAGCGGCCGGCCTGGCACTTGCCACCGCCGGGGCACGCGGAGTCGTCCTTGCACTGGGCCTCGGCGCACTTGCCGGCCTCACAGATACGGCCCTCGCCGCAGGCCGCGTCGGTGGTGCACTCGGGCGGCTTGGGCGCGCACTTGTTGTTCTGGCAGGTGAAGCCCTCCTTGCAGTTCGCGTCGGTCGCGCACTCCTGGCAGGTCCCCTGGACGCAGACCTCGCCCTTCTCGGCGCACGTCGAGTCATCCTTGCAGTTGGGGTACGTAGGGGGGCAGCCGGTCAGCACGGCCATGGCGAGGGAGAGCCCCGCCCAAAGGGAAATCCGACGCATCATTCCTCCCGAATTCGTGAAATACGAAAGCACGCCCGCTCCACGGGCAACTGTGTCGCGTCTAGTCGCAGTAACGAGACGAGTCAAAGCATTTGTCCCTTCCGAGACACCCCGGGCACGCCCCGAAACCCTTGAATCTCCAAATATTTTCCGTGAGATTGCGTCATTGACCCGCGAGTGGCCGCGCGCCGCGGCCCGCCGCTGGGAGCGCCCTCCATGCCCGCCTCCGTCCTCATCGTCGACGACGAGAAAAACATCCTGCTCACCTTGAGCCAGTCATTGCAGCTCGCCGGGTATCAGACGCACCTGGCCAGCAGCGGGCAGGTGGCGTTGGACGTGGTGAGCGCGCGGCCGGTGGACGCGGTGCTGATGGACGTGAAGATGCCGGACATGGACGGACTGACGGCGCTGGCGCGGCTGACGGAGCTGAAGCCGGAGCTTCCCGTCATCATGATGTCGGGGCACGGCACCATCGACACGGCGGTGAAGGCGACGCAGCTGGGGGCGAGGGACTTCCTGGAGAAGCCCATCGCCCGCGAGCGGATGCTGGTGGCGCTGCGCAACGTGCTCAAGCACCAGGCGGCCATGGAGGAGCTGCGGGAGCTGCGGGCGCAGCTCGGGCGCTACGACATGGTGGGCAGCGGCCCGGCCATGCAGCGCATCTTCTCCCTCATCCAGCGCACGGCGCCCTCGGAGGGGCGGGTGCTGATCACGGGCGAGAACGGCACGGGCAAGGAGCTCATCGCCCGGGCGCTGCACCAGAACTCACGGCGCAAGGGCCAGCCGTTCGTGAAGCTCAACTGCGCGGCGGTGCCGCACGAGCTCATCGAGAGCGAGCTGTTCGGCCATGAGAAGGGCGCCTTCACCGGCGCGGTGAGCGTGCGCCGGGGCAAGTTCGAGCTGGCGCACGAGGGCACGCTCTTCCTCGACGAGATTGGCGACATGCCGCCGGCGATGCAGGCCAAGCTCCTGCGCGTGCTGCAGGAGGGCGAGCTGGAGCGTGTGGGTGGCACGGAGACGCTCAAGGTGGACGTGCGCGTCATCGCCGCGACGAACAAGAACCTCGAGAAGGAGATTGCCGCCGGGCGCTTCCGCGAGGACCTGTACTACCGCATCAACGTCGTCCAGATTCACTCGCCGCCCCTGCGAGAGCGGCGGGAGGACCTGCCGGACCTCATCAACACCTTCCTCGGCGAGGCGTGCTCGAAGAACGGGCGCCGGCCGCTGACGCTCTCACCCGAGGCGCTCGCGGTGATGAGCGCCTACGACTACCCGGGCAACGTGCGCGAGCTGCGCAACCTGGTGGAGCGGCTGGCCATCCTCTGCGAGGGGCCAATCATCACCCGGACGGACGCGCTGGAGTTGCTGCCCCGGGGCCGCACGGTGGCGCTGCCTCCATCCCCGGCCGAGAGTGCTCCGGCGCCCGTCCCCTCCCCTGGCGCGGAGGCGGCGCTCACGGAGGCCTCCAACACGCCCGCGCCGGCCCTGGCGGCTCCGGCTCCGGTGCCGGCGGCGGTGGCCCCGGCGCAGGCGGGTTTCCGCCCCCGCGTGGACCGCACCTTCCGCGAGCAGGTGGAGGACGCGGAGCGCGAAATCATCGTTCACGTGCTCGCGCACACGCACGACAACGTGACGGAAGCGGCGCGCATCCTCGACCTGGAGCGTGGGCACTTCTACAAGAAGATGAAGGCACTGGGCCTGCGGCGCGGGCAGTCGGAGTCGTAACCCCCTGCATCCCCTGCCCCTCTTGCGTGCTGCGTGGGCGGGCAGCCATGCTGACAGCTTCCCGTGTGCCCGCGGCGTGCTCGGCCGCCGGGGCGTCCACCAGACGGAACGCGGCGACGCGGCTCGCCTGGTGCTCCACGTCCCGGCCCGCGTAGGACGTGGCGGTGGCGGCGGGGGTGGAGTGGCCCGCGAACTGCTGGGCGGCGGTGAAGGCCCGGCTGCTGGTGGCGGACGAGCAGCCACCAGCATTCATGGGCGAGGGCTGTGCACCACGAAAGGGGCGTGTTAACCATCAGCGCACGTTCCGGTTCGCCGCGTCCGCGCGACCCCGGCAGCGAAGCCACTCCACATGCCCAGACCCCTTCGCCGTCGATCCACTCCATCTCGGGGGCCTCGCCCCTCTGCCTCCGACGCTCTGTCCCCTGCCCCGCTGTCGCTGGATGAGTCCCTTCGGAATGCGCTCCGCAGCGCGCTGAAGGCGTCTCTCTCCGGACTGGCGTCGGACCTGGAGCGCCTTGCAGCTCGGCTGTCTGGGGGGCGGCATCACCCTCGCAACGCGCGCCTGGGCGCCCCTGCCGGGACCGCACCGGTGGCCGAGCAGGTTGCGCCACCTGCCGCCGCCGAGCCGCGGCCCCGGGCCTGCGCTGTCATCGGCTGCCGCAACCCGGTGCGGAGCCTTGGGTACTGCGCCGCGCACTACCAGAAGCGGCGCCTCATGGTGGCCACCGGGCGCCTGCACCGCTTGTGGGTGGAGGACGCCGCGCCCCACAGCCTCCCCGACGTCATCCTCTCGCGCAAACGCCGGGCGGAGGCGGAGAAGGCCGCCCCGCCGGCCGACGCGCCTCGTACCGGCGCCTCGCCGCGCGCGTGGGTCCGGAAGAAGGGCCGGCCGGAGACACTGCCCTCCAGCGCGGAGGGAGCGCCCCCGGCGCCGGTACCGCGACGCAGCCCGGCCATGCCACGACAGGCCGAGGGCGGCGGGGTGACGGCCACCCTGGAGCGATGGGCCACCGAGTTCCGGGCTGGGAAGCGTGGCGGCTGACGCCGCGCGCCCCGCTCCGGCGCGCTGGCCCTGCTCCTCCTGCCCCCGTGGTGGCAGCCCAGGTCCTGACGGGAGGGGGCGGGTGAACCGCGGCGCCACCTGCGGCGCGTAATAGGGGCGCGCGTGCCTGGCGCAGGGGACGCTTCATGCAGTAGGTCCCCTCATCGACCGTGACGAGTTCCCAGCCTTGCTGGCCCGCCGCCTCGAGCTGCGCGGTTGTGGCTTCGAGCGCCGGCTCGCCGGGTCCCCAATGCGCCCGCATGCAGAAGGAGTCCCAGCGCCGAGTGTCTGCCTCTGCCTGTGCAAGCGCGGCAATGATGCAGCCCCGCTGCGTCCACCAACCGGGGCGGCCTGCCCACCTCGCCCGGCCTCTCCGTGCCGCTCCGCCTTCGACCCCAGGTGAAGAGGCGGCAGGCGACCGGGCCCACCACTTCAGGGGCTGAAGCGGGCTCCCGGACGTGGGAAACTCCGGCCCGCATGAGCACGGCCTCCATCCTCGGAATCGACTTCGGGACCACGAACACCTCGGCGGCCTTCTTCGACAAGGCGGGCAAGCTGCGTCTCGTGCCCGTGACGGACAAGAGCTTCACCCTGCCCTCCGTGGTGTGGTTCCACGCGGCGGACAAGTCCATCGTCGGTCATGCCGCGCGGCGGCAGATCATCGACGACCCGCGCCATACCGTCTTCGGCGCCAAGCGCTTCCTGGGACGCCGCTTCCAGTCCGAGTACGTCACCCAGCACAAGGACAAGTACGCCTTCGAGCTGGTCGAGGCCCCGGACGGCTACACCGCCGTGACGATGTACGGGAAGCAGACGTCGCTGACCGAGGTTGCCCACCTCATCATCAAGCAGATCCTCACCCTGGCGAACCATGCCGCCGGGGAGCCCTTCCGCGAGTGCGTGCTCACCGTGCCGGCCCACGCCAGCATCCGCCAGCGCGAGGCGGTGCGGCAGGCCGCCGAGCAGGCCGGCCTCCAGGTGCGCGCCATCGTCAACGAGCCCACCGCCGCCGCGCTCTACTACGCCAACCTGCGCAACCCCGAGCAGACGGTGATGATCTTCGACCTCGGCGGCGGCACCTTCGACGCCACCCTGCTCGCCGTGCAGAACCGCGTGGTGAAGGTGCTGGCCACCGGCGGCGACGCCTTCCTCGGCGGCGCCAACTTCGACGAGCGCGTCGTGGAGATGCTGGCGGAGGACTTCCAGCGCAAGCACGGCATCGACCTGCGCGGGAACAAGGTGGTGATGCAGCGGCTCGTCTTCGCCGCCGAGACCGCGAAGATGTCCCTCAGCCAGCGCGACGCCACCGTGCTGCGCGTGCCCTGCATCGCCCAGAAGGACGGCGCCTTCATCGACTTCGACTACACCCTCACCCGCCAGCAGCTCGAGGAGATGGTGTTCCAGCTCATCGAGCGCACCGCGTCCGCCTGCGACGACGTGCTGGAGCGCGCGAAGCTCAGGTCCGACCAGATTGACGAGCTGGTGCTGGTGGGCGGCCAGACGCGCATGCCCGCCATCCGCCAGCGCCTCGCCCACTTCAAGCGCCTGTCCTCGGAGAAGGAGGTCCACCCGGAGCTGGGCGTGTGCGTGGGCGCGGCCATCCTCGGGCGCAACCTGGCGCGCGGCATCGCCGGGCTCGCGGACGTGGTGCCCATGTCCATTGGCATCATGGTGCCGGGCGGCGCCCAGCACGAGGTCATCCCCGCCAACACCCCCGTGCCCGCCACGAAGTCCATCACCCTGGAGCTGCCCCTCATCCCCGGCCCCATCTCCGTGGCCCTCTTCGAGTCGCTCGACGCCACCACCGTGGACCGCGAGCTGCTGGGCACCGTCCGCATCGACCTGGAGTGGCGCACCACCCACAAGGGGCCCACCACCCTGGAGCTGCGCATGGGCCAGGACTTCGTCCTCAACGCCGCGCTCGTCTCCCCCCAGGGCCAGCGCCACCCCCTGCCCATCACCGACCTGCGCGCCCCCAGGCGCGTGGCCTCATGACCCGCGCCGCTCCAGGTGCATGGGCAGGCTCCCCCTGGGGCGCAGGGTGATGAGCGGCTCGGGCGTAAGCTCGTGGCCGGGGAGACGCCTCGGCCGGAAGCGCTGCGCCACGGTGGCGAGGATGAGCTGCGCCTCCATCATCGCGAAGCCATTGCCGATGCACTGGCGCGGACCGCCGCTGAACGGGAAGTACGCGTAGCGCGGGCGCTGC
Organism: Myxococcus sp. RHSTA-1-4; assembly: GCF_020037125.1. GTDB lineage: Bacteria > Myxococcota > Myxococcia > Myxococcales > Myxococcaceae > Myxococcus. The sequence continues at coordinate 46,804 of NZ_JAIQDG010000015.1, read as the reverse complement.
GCGGAGGCCTCGGGCGAGAAGCGCTCCGGGAGGAACTCCTCCGGGCGCGCCCAGAAGCCGGGGTGACGGTGGGTGACGTAGGGGCTGAGGTCCACGGTGGTGCCCCCGGGAATCCGGAAGCCGCCGATGACGTCGTCCTCCTTCACGGCCCGGCTGAAGATGTACGCGGGCGGGTAGAGCCGCATCGCCTCCTCCACCACCATGCGCGTATAGCCCAGCCGGGGCACGTCCGCGGCCGTGGGTGGACGGCCTCCCAGCACCGCGTCCAGCTCGGCGTGCAGCTTCGCCTCCACGTGCGGGTGCTGGTCCAGCAGCGCCCACACCCAGCTCATCGTCGTGGCCGTCGTCTCATGGCCGGCCACCAGCATCGTGAGCACCTCGTCGCGGAGCTGCTCGTCGGTCATCGACTCGCCGGTGTCCTCGTCCCGCGCCAGCATGAACATGGAGAGCAGGTCGCCCCGGTCCTCGTTCCGCCGGCGCCGCTCGGAGATGATGTCCATGACGGTGGTCTGCAGCGTGCGTCCGGCGGCGCGGAACTCGCGGTCATAGCGGGTGGGCAGCACTGGAGGCAGCAGGCGCATCGTGCGGAAGCGGGTGGTGGTCTGCTCGCTCAGCACGTTGAACGCGGCCCCCACCTCCGCCGCCTTGTCCCCCATCGAGGTGCCGAAGAGGGCATCCGCGACGATGGTCAGCGTCAGCCGCATCATCTCCTCCACCACCGGCACCGGCTCACCGCGCGCGGCGTGCGCGTCCCAGCGCTCCAGCATCTCCACCGTCGCCCGCGTCATCGCCTCCGCCATCGCGGAGATGCGCTGCCGGTGGAAGGCGGGCTGGGCCAGCCGCCGCTGCCGCAGCCAGAAGGAGCCCTGGCTCGTGAGCAGCCCGTTGCCCGCGACGCGGCTGACCAGCCGGTAGGAGAAGTGGTCCTTGGTGTAGTTCTTCACGTGCTCCTGCAGCACGTGGCGCACGCCGTCCGGGTGCGTGATGAGGTGCGAGGTGATGGGCCCGAGCCGGTAGCGGGCCACGTCCCCGTACTCGCGAGCCGTCCGCGTCAGCAGGCCGAGCACGTCCCGGCGCGCCTCGGGCAGCACGCCGAAGAGCAGGTGGCCCCGGGGCCCGGAGGCGGTTCGGGGGGCGGTGGTGTTCGACGTGGGCATGGCGGTGGTCATCATGGCGGCGTCTCCTTGCACGGCGATACATGGCGCGAAGGGACGCCGGGTGCATTGCCCCGGGCCGCCAACCCGTTGTCCCCCGCCGCCACGCCGGATTGCGGCCCCGAAGCCCCTGGTCCATGCTGCCCATGCCCGATGCTCGCGCGGTCGCTCCAGTCTTCCATCTTCCGCACGCTGTTCCGCGTGGGGGAGTCGCTCGGCATTCCGCGGCCACGCCTGCTGGAGGCCACCGGAGAGACGGAGGAGCGGCTGGCCGCCCCGGACACCCGCGTGTCGTACGAGGCGCTGCGCCGCGTCTGGGAGTTGCTCGTCTCGGTGGGCGGCTCCCAGCCGCTCGGCGTGCGGCTGGCGGAGTGCCTGGAGCCCACCCACTTCGGCCTGGTGGGGTACGTGCTCGTCAACAGCCCCGACCTGCGCACCGCCCTGGTGCGGCACTGCCGCGTCAACGCGCTGCTGGACCCGCGCACGGAGTGGCACACCACCGACACGCCCTCGGGAATGCGCACGGAGCTGCGGCTCCACCCCGAGGACGCCTGGGCCGTGGCGCTGCGGCACCCCACCGAGGGGTTGATGCTCGGCATGGTGGCCGCGGGCCGTGCCCTCACCGGCACGCACTGGAGTCCGAAAAGGCTCCGCTTCGCGCACCCACGTCACGCGGCTTCGTCCGAGGTGGAGTCCTTCCTCGGCATCGCCGCGGAGTACGACGCCGGGGCCTACGTCATGGAGGCGGATGAGCCCATCCCCTCGCTCCCCATCCGGCACGCGGACATCGACCTGGGCAACCTCCTGCACGCCCGCGCCGAGGCAGCGCTGGCCGGCGCACACGCGGCGGAGCGCCGCACGTGGCGGGAGCGCGTCACCGAGATGCTGGCGGCCCAGCCCCGCACCGGAGAGCTGGGCCCGGCGGAGGTGGCCTCGCGCCTTGCCGTGAGCGAGCGCACCCTGCAGCGCCGCCTGCGTGAGGAAGGCGCGTCCTTCGCGGGACTCGAGGACGAGGTGCGCCGCGAGCGCGCCTTCCAGCTCCTGCGCGACGGGCAGCTCGCCCACTTCGAGATTGCCTTCCTGCTCGGCTTCAGCGACCCCAGCGCCTTCACCCGCGCCTTCCGGCGCTGGAGTGGCACGACGCCCCTGGCCTGGCAGAAGGAGCACGCCCCCGGGGCGGTGACCTGAGGACGGGTACAACGGGCGCCACCGGGGACACGCCCGGCCCCCGGTGGCGCTCAGCGCTTCAACCCACGACTACTTGCCGTAGCGGTACGCGCTGAACATCTGGTCCATGCGCGCGTCCTGGCCCGCGGTGAAGTGGTCCATGCAGGCGTCGTCGGTGTAGTCCATGAAGTTGTAGATGGGGTCCAGGCCCGTGCCGCGGCACGTGTCGCGGTTGGCGGGGCAGCCGAACGCGGCGCTCTGCTCGGCGGGCGTGTCGCTCACGGAGTCGCCCGTCTTGGAGCAGCCGCCCTGGAACGTGTGGTACAGGCCCATCCAGTGGCCGACCTCGTGCGTGCCCGTGTCGCCCAGGTTGTACGGGGCCGCCGAGCCGCCCGGCACCGACGAGTAGAGCAGCACCACGCCGTCGTCCGTGGGCGCGCTGGCGTACCAGCTCGGGAAGGTCGCCCAGCCCAGCAGCCCGCCGGACGGGTTGCAGCTGTAGATGTTGAGGTCGTCCGCCGAGCCCTGGCGGAGCGCCGTCTTCATCGCCGTCTCCACCGTGCTGTCGCCGCAGTTGTTGAACCAGGTGCTGTTGGTCGTGCGGGTCGTCTGGACCAGGTTGAAGGTCCAGCCCCACGGCGCGTAGGCGTCGTTGAGCACGGCAATCTGGTCGTTGATCATCGTCGACGTCAGGTCGCCGTTGGAGACGCCGGTGCCCTTGTTGATGACGTGGAAGTAGACGTTGATGGTGCCGCCCGTCACGGACGCCCCACCGCCACTCCCGGGCTTCCTCGCCGCCTCCGCGTGCTTCGCGAGGTGCTCCTTGACCTGCTTCTCCTCGTCGTCCGTGAGCTGGCGCGTGCCGCAGCGTTCAGCGGCCTTCGCGGACAGCGACTGCGTGCCCTGCTCCGGAGACCCGGTCTCCGTCGGTGCCGTCGTGGGCTCCTCCTTCGTGACACAAGCCGTTGCGAGCACACACGCACTCAGGACACCGAAACGCGAGAGACCCTTCATTAGTACGCCTCCACTGGGGAATACGGAGGGCCGACCCTGGCCCACCGCTGGAGGCGATTATCGTTGTTTTGTCTTCCAAGGTTTCTGCCCCGGCCACTTTTTCCCGAGGTACTGAACAATCTTACTTCCCAGGGTGGCCTGGGAGACAAGGATGCTCGGAAAGCCCTGGAGCTCCTGACGCGTGCTTCACAGTTCCGCCGCGCGGATGCCCAGCTTGCCGCGAAGCCGGTCCACCACGGCGCCCAGCGCGGCCTGCTGCTCGGGGCTGAGCGCGGCGCGGCCCGCGCCGACGACGCCCTTCCGGATGAAGCCGCCCCCGGGGCCCGTCGAGTCGTAGAAGCCCAGCCGGATGTCGAAGCGCGTGTTGTGCTGCTTCATGTACGCGAAGCCGCACTTGTGGAGGATGTCCGGCATGCGCTCCTCCTGGATGGGAATGCCGAGGAAGGCCGCGATGCGGCGGATGCCACCCTCCAGGTCGGCAATCAGGTCTTCGTAGCGGACATGGAGGACGTTCGGATCCGAGCGGTGCGGCCACCAGGACTTCAGGTGGTCGCTCCACGGGTTGCGGGCCAGCATGCCGCGGAAGAACGCGTCGAAGTCCAGGTGGAAGCCCTCGCGCAGGCACCGGTGGTGGAAGTACGAGAGCAGGCTGTCGGACGCGTCGCGGGTGACGTAGAGGATGCGGCTGTCGGCGGGCGGGAGCAGGTGCTCGTGGTTCAGGTGCGTCTTCAGGACGCGCGGCGAGGGCAGTGCTTCCAGGAAACGCCCCGCCTCGCGCCGCTCACCGAGCACATCCAGGTAGGGGGCCACCTGATAGACGTGGTCGAACTCGCCGCGCCCCTCCGTGAGGAGCTGGTGGACGATTTGCTGGGCCCACGTCGTGCCCGCCTTGGGCGCGGTGACGATGTAGATGTCTCCGGGCCGGGGCTTGAACAGCCGATGGCGCAGGCGGAGCCACCGGAGATGGGCGAGCTGGCTGTGCACCGCCGCGAACAGGCGCTCCAGCCACCGGATGGCGAAGTCCGCCAGGGACCACTGCAGGCGCTCTCGAAGCGAAGGGTTCGTGCTCATGTCAGGCGGCCACGCGCTCCGCGCAGGCGGGGATGTCGTTGGTGGGTGAGTTGACGACGCGAGATACCTCGTAGGCCTCCAGCGTGTCCTCGGAGAAGGGCACCAGCAGCGGCAGGAGCACCGCCGGGTCCTGCGGCTCGGGACGCAGCCACAGCTCCTGGGCCTGGGGCGCGAGGATGACGGGCATCCGGTCGTGGATGGGCGCCATCAGCGCGTTGGGGCCGGTGGTGATGATGGTGCAGGTGTTGAGCACCTCGCCGGTGTCCGGCGCCGTCCACTCCTCCCACAGGCCGGCCAGGGCCAGGGCCTTCCCGTCCTTGCGGTGGAAGTGGTACGGCGTCTTCGGCTTCGTGGACTGCTTCCACTCGTACCAGCCGTCCACGAGCACCAGGCAGCGGCGCTTCTTGAGCGCGGTGCGGAAGCTGGGCTTCTCCGCCACCGTCTCGCCACGGGCGTTGATGAGCTTGCTGCCGATGCTCGGGTCCTTCGCCCACGAGGGGATGAGGCCCCAGCGGAAGGCGTCCAGCATGCGGGCGCCGTCGTTGACGACCACGGGCATCTGCTGGGTGGGACACAGGTTGTAGCGCGGGCGATCCACGGCGGCGCGGATGCCGGCGAGGCCCAGTTCGGCCACGAGCTGATCAGGAGAGGTCCGGACGGTGACACGGCCACACATGGGGGCGGAGTATCGCCCCGTCCGGGACGAGGCCCAAGCTTCTCGCGGAGGGAGGGCCAGGAAGCAGGCGGACGGCCGTCGCGGTAGACTGGGGGTATGAGCGACGACAGCCAGTCCAACTTCGGCAAGCCCGCGGAGCCGAAGAAGAACCCGAAGGTGTTCGGGGTGCCGGTGAAGATCGACCCGTACTCCTCCGTGCGGCCGGACCACCCCACTGGCGAGTGGGGCATGCCCGACAACAAGCCGAAGAAGCGGGACGACACGCCGTTCGACCCGTTCGCCGTCGTCATCGAGTCACCGAAGGGCGGGGGCTGAGCGCCCGAAACCGGTGCCTCGTCCGCGTGCCCTGATCTACAACGGGCGCGCCATGAACCGGTCCGCGCTGCTGTCCGCTTGTGTCGCTGTCTCGCTCTGTGCCTGCTCGGAGCGCCCCTCCGGCCCCGCCGCCGAAGTGGATGCCGGTGCGGCCCGCGCCAGTGCCGAGGTGCCCGACGCCGGGGCCCTGACTCCGGAGCCTCCTCCCGTGGCCGCGGTCGAGGATGCGGGTGCGCCGGACGCGGGAGCCCTGGCTGAGCAGACCGCCTCGCCGGACGCGGGGAGCGCGGCGTGCTCGGCGGGCACGCTGAGCGCGAAGACGCACATTCCGATTCCGCCCCCACCTCCCGCCGTGGAGCGCATGCGCCGCGCCATCATCACCGCCGCCGTGGCGTGCGACTACGCGGCGCTGGGCGCGCTGGCCAATGAGAATGGCCAGGGCCTGCGGTTCAGCTTCAATGGCGGCAAGGACCCGGTCGCGTTCTGGCGGAAGGCGGAAGCGGAGGGAGAGCCCGTGCTGGCACGCATGGTCCAGGTGCTCAACCTCCCCGGTGCGAAGCAGGGTGACCTGTACTTCTGGCCCGCCGTGCACGTCACGAACGCGGAGAATGACTGGAAGGCCAAGGACGGCGGGACGGGCTACCTCGGCCTGCGCCTGGGAATCACGTCCAAGGGGGACTGGCAGCTCGCCGTCGCGGGAGACTGAGCATGTTTCCTCCCCGGCGCATTCCGGCGTCCCTCAGCGCGGGTGGAACTGCTCGATGGTGATTTCCTCGGCCAGCGCGTGGAGGGGCGCCCCGAAGGTGGTGACCGTCGTGAACCAGTGCGTGGTGACGCCGTCGACGGTGAAGGTCAACGGCACCAGCACGGAGCCCGCGCCGCCCGGCATGGGCGGCAGGTGACGCGCCTCGGGGAAGGCGAGCACGCGCTCCAGCACGCGCGCGGCCTCGGAGCGGGGGCCGCGTAGCCTGGCGTTCTCCCGCAGCCGGTGGAGCAGGAAGCCCGCCACCTCGGACCAGTTCCCGATGGCCGAGCGGACGCGGCCGGGTGAGAAGACCAGGTCCATCAGGTTGATGCGCCCGAGCGCGTCGCGCCCCTCCCCCATCATCGTGAGCGCGCCGGTGTTCGCGTCGAGCACCGTCGATGCCGCGTCGAGCACGAGGGCGGGGTACGGCTCATGCGCCGCGAGCATCATCGACGCCGCCCGCCGGAGCTCCTTCAGCTCCTCGCTGTTCCACGCGCCTTCGCCGAACCGAGGCGCATGGCCTGCCGCCACGAGCAGGACGTTGCGCTCCCGGAGCCCGAGCATCAGCGCGTCCGCCAGCCGCAGCACCATGTCCTGGCTGGGGACCGCCCGGCCCGATTCGATGAACGCGAGGTGACGGGGGGAGACCTCGGCTTCGAGCGCCAGGCGGAGCTGGCTCATGCCACGCAGCGCGCGCCAGTCCTTCAACAGCGCGCCCAGCCCGCCACCAGCAGCCGCCGTGGACTTCGCCTTCAGCCGCGCCGTGGGGCGCCTGGTGCCCTCCGTGCTCCCGTCGCCACCGTCACGCATCGTGGGCTCCTCCCGGCCGGTACCCGAGGCTGAGCGGCGACGCACTTCCCTCCGAGGTCATTGCGGGGGGCTCCGGGCACATTCGAATCTGCGGAGGCTCACCCTCACCGGAAGGTCCCCGCATGTCGCACCGCTTCATCTACCGCCTCGATGCCCTTGCCGCCATCTCCATGGGCGCGGCCCTCCTGCTCTGGGCCTCGCCGCTCACCACGCTCGCCGGCTGGCCCCTGCCCCCGGCCTTCCTGCCTGGCGTGGGGCTGTTCCTGGTGCCCTGGGCCGGATTCAATGCGTGGACGGGGGCCCAGCCATCGGTTCCCCCGCGTGCCGCGCGAGTGCACCTCGCGGTCGACGGCGCGTGGGTGCTGGGCAGCGTCGCGCTCCTCGTGGCGTACGGCCCCCGGATGTCCGGCCTCGGCGTCGCGCTCGTCGCGGCCCAGTCCCTCTTCGTGCTTGGCATCTTCGCGCTCAAGCTCGCGGGCGTTGCCCGCCCCCGCCTCGCACGCGGATGACCCTGGCAATCGAACCCACCTTGGCGGTCACCCCACCTGCGCGATGTGGCCCGAAGGCACCGGGCGCGAGGCCTCAGCGGCGGCATCCGCCGCCCTGCGGGTGTTCGCCTCGATGGCGACCTGGCAGAGCGCCGTCTGCGCCTGGAGCTGGAGAACGAATGCCCGGCCTCGGCCGATGGTCACTCCGACCAACGTCCCGAAGAGCGCACCGAGCAACATGAAGACTCCACGGCTCCCACCCGACGAGGCGCCGAGAGCGCCCCCGGCGATGGCGCCGAAGACGCAGCCGATGAATCCCGTCATGAAGACGATGCGAGCTGCCCGGCTGTAGAGAGCAGCGGCGTGCTCGCGAATGATGTTGGCGTCATACCGCACTGTCATTGTCGTACCCCCCTTGAGCGCCGGCCGGGTGGCCGGCTGAAGATTCGCGAGAATGCGCGCGACCGGGCCGCTAACGGCAGCCGCAGCCCGAGCCAACAACCCACCGGCAGCACGGGTCCCCCCCGCAGACGTCCTTGTTCTTGTTCGAGCACCCGCAAGCGGACGTGGAGGAACACGTCCTCACGCTGTTGCCGGGCTCCTCGCAGGCAATCCCATCATCATCCGCATCCAGGTCATCCCGGCACTCCGGGTCGGCGTCGAACGCGGCCTGGGCCGCCGTCTGCGAGGTGTAGTTGGCGCAATTCGTGTCGGAGCAGGCGCCCGATGCACCGTCCAGCGAGTAATCGCAGGCGCCGAGGAGAAGCAGCACCGCGGGAAGGATGCGGAGGGTGAAGGAACCCATGGAGGCCCTTCGTAACCGAGGCCGGCCTCCCCCACCCATACCTCCCCAGTGGTAGTCAGGCCCTGGAGATGAATCGCAGGTGAGGAGGGTGTTCAATCCAAATCACATCTGCCAATCTGGCATCTCTATAGGAAAGGTATTTTCCTACTCAAGAAGGGGGGAATTGTATGTTGAAGCGTTTCGTATTCACGGTGGCCCTGTGTTTGGGGACCGCCTCCTGGGCACAAGCTCCATTGCCAGCTCCGAGCGTGGATCAAGTCCGTAGACTCACGGCGGAAGCCAAAGCCAGGGCGGAGAACTCAGAAGAGGGCGGCACTGACGACGTGGGCGAATGGCAGCTGCTCGGCAGCGGCTATGGGGAACTCCGGGAGGCCGCCGATGGCCGGGCCGCCTTCAGCGTATCGCTGCTTCGCACCCGAGGGGACCTCTCGCAGCTCGCCATTGGCCTGAGCCGCGGCTCGGAGGCGTACGGCCTGACGGGCCGCGCTGAGCTTGCGCGGTTCACGCTGTCCCCCGAATCATCATCTTGGTCCGCCCACGTCAAGTACGACGGGTGGCTCTTCGAACGCACTGCGTCTGTCTGGGGAGGGTACACCGAGGTGATTCTCGGAGCCGCCGATTGGAGGCTCGCGGCCGATACGGGTACGGGCCGTGCGGAGCAAACACGCGGCGTGCTGGTCATGGCCACCTCGTTAGGGTTCAGCATGAGAGTCACGAAACAGGCCGGGAAGAACTCGCTGCGGCTCCTCACCCATGTGGGCGTCACGGGCCGCAGCATCCTTGGGAACGCGTGGTCGGACCAGGATTTCCTTCGCGAGGCATTGGGTAGTCCTCAGCGTCTCTACGTTGGTTTCGAGGCGGGACTCTTCGGGCAGCTCAATGAGGTTTCCTTCGGTGTGCGCTTTCCCTTGTTGATGGGGCGAGTTGCCGGGCTGACCAACGGACAGTTCCTGCCCAGCGTGAGCGTGGGTGGCGCCTTTGACCTGTCTTCCCTTGGAGATGCGGAGGCGCAGCTGAAGAAGAAGGAAGGTGAGCTTGCGGCTCGGGAGCGAGAACTCGATGAGCGCCAGGATATCAGCGCCCGCGAGAAGGCCCTCGCGGACCGGCGGGCAAAGCTGGCTCAAGAAAAGGCCCTTCAGGATGGCCAAGAGGCGCTCGCGCTGGAGCGGAAGCAGTTTGAGGCTCGTATCGCCGCCCAGCGAGCCGCTGCACTCGAGGAGCGCAAGAATGCGCTGGAGCGGTTCGAGAAAGAGCTTGCCGAGCGGGCCGCTCTCGCAAAGAAGGAGCAGGAACTGCTGGAAAAGGGTGAGGCAATCACCAAGGAGGAGGCGGCGCTGAAGCAGCGGCAGCAGCAGTCCAGCCCCACGGCCGCGACTCCCATTCCTTGATATCGGTTGCCTGACCTCGTTTTCCCTGGCGCGCCGCTGCGAGTCCACGGCGTGCGCCACGCCCAGCACCGCCAGGAACGGGGCGGTGCTTTCTCCGTTGGGAACACGAGGCGACGGCCCCAAGGCGGACCCATCTTGAATGGACGGCGGCCCCATGCGTCCTGACACCCGGCCGCCGCATTCCTGATATGCGGACGGCACACCGCACCTCCTCCGCCGCCATGCCCCAGGTCCTCGTCCTTCCCGACGGCCGCCGACTCCCGCTGGACAAGCCGGTCATCTCCGTCGGCTCCGATTCCACCTGCGATGCGGTCCTCGCCGCGCCCGGCGTGAAGCCCAGCCATGCGCTCCTGTTCCGGGACTCACGCGGCTGGAGCGTGTCTCCGGCCGGCAAGGGCTGTGACGTCCGCGTTCGCGGCCGGCGCGTGGACCTGGCGCCACTGGAACCCGGGGACCGGTTCCGCGTGGGGAGCGTGGAGCTGGAACTCGCCGAGCCTCCGTCCCATGAGGCCCCGGAAGCGGCGGGCACCGGCGCGTCCCACCCCCTCGCGCCACGAGGAGAGCAGGGGCGGCTGGTGACGGTCCTGACGGAGCTCGCGTCACGGCTCCTGGTGCAGCGGCCGCCCATGGAATTGCTGGAGACGGCGATGCGCGGCCTCGCCGAGGTGGTGGCGGCGGACGTGGGCTTCCTGGTCGCGGCGGATTCACGGGAGGGCGCGCGGCGCGTGCTGTGCTCCACCGGACCGGTGCCGGAGGCGGCCGTGGTGGACAGCCTGGTGGACCGGGTGCTGACCTCGGGCGCTCCGGTGCGGGTGGCGGACGTGGGAGCGGACGCGGCGCTGGCGCGGGCCCCCAGCGTGGAAGCACTGCGCCTGTCCTCGGCGCTGGTGCTTCCGCTGCGCGTGGAGCCCGCCCCGCTGTCGGTGGTGTACCTGGGCCGGCGCCCGGGCGCCCCACCCTTCACGGCGGCGGAGTTGGAGGAGGCGATGGCGCTGTCCTCCCTGACGGCGTTGCTGCTGGCCACCCGCCGGGAGCTGACGGAACTTCGCGCACAGGTGGAGGGGCTCACCCGGCGCATCGAGGCGGCCACCTTCGAGGGACTCATCGGTGAGTCGCCGGCCATGCGCGCCCTCTACCGGCAGGTGGAGCGGCTGGGGCCCACCCCGCTCAACGTCCTCATCCAGGGGGAGACGGGGACGGGAAAGGAGCTGGTGGCCAGGGCGCTCCACCGCCGCAGCGGACGGCGCGGGCGGCTGGTGGCCATCAACTGCGCGGCACTGCCGGAGAACCTCATCGAGCGCGAGCTCTTCGGCCACGCGCGCGGAGCCTTCTCCGGCGCGGGCACGGACCGGATGGGGCTGGTGGAGGCGGCCGACGGAGGCACCCTCTTCCTGGACGAGATTGGAGACATGCCGCTGGCGCTCCAGACACGGCTGCTGCGCGTGGTGCAGGAGCGCGAGGTGACCCGGCTGGGCGAACACTCGCCGCGCAAGGTGGACGTGCGCGTGGTGTCCGCCACGCATGCGTCCCTGGAGGAGGCCGTCCAACGGGGCGCCTTCCGGGCCGACCTGCGGTACCGGTTGGAAGAGGTGCGCGTGGAGGTGCCTCCGCTGCGCGAGCGGGATGACGACGCGCTCCTCATCGCCCATCACGTGCTGGCGCAGGAAGGGCGCAAGGCCCGGGGCTTCACGCAGAAGGCGGCGGAGGCACTGCGAGGCCACCCGTTCCCCGGAAACGTGCGCGAGCTGGTCTCACGGGTGAGGCGCGCGGCGGTGCTGGCGCCGGGCGAGCTGCTGGGCCCCGAGGACCTGGAGCTGGGCGGAGACGCCACGCCCATGGTTCCGCTGGAGGAGGCGCGCGAGGCCTTCGTCCAGCGCTACGTGCGGGAGGCCATCGCCCGCTGTGGCGGCAGCAAGAAGGACGCGGCCGCGGCGCTGGGCATCGGCCTGCGCTCCCTGTTCCGCTACCTGGGCGAAGGGGACTGACACGCCGCCTCCTCGGGAGGGCTCGAGACCGTGCCAGTCCTGGCACGTTTCCCCGGCGCCCCTTCCCCCGCGAGCCCCGGGGGGCCGCGCAACCCCGTGGAATCGAAGGACTTCGCGCGCCACACGCCACCCGGCACGCCCGTTGCGATGGGGCCTCCCGTCGCGCGACGGCGGATGGCCGCCGCGATGGGAACCGAAACTCACGGAGATGACCGACATGAAGCACGTGGTGATGAGCCTCTTCCTGGCGCTGGCGGTGGTGGGCTGTGGCAACTCCAGCGACGGCGGGGACGACGGCGACGGGAACAACGGACCGAAGGACCCCAACACGCAGGCGGAAATCCTGTGCAGCGCCAGGAACGCCTGTCCCTCGGGGCAGTTCTGCTTCAACGGGCTGTGCGCCATCGGCTGCCAGTCGGACGCCAACTGCGCGGCGGACCAGTACTGCGACCTGGAGGACACGGGGGCCGCCGTCGCCTACTGCAAGAAGAAGACGGTGAGCGGGTGCACCTCGGACAGCCAGTGCGCGAGCAACCAGCGCTGCATGGAGGGCCTGTGCAGCCTGCGTCCGCCCGAGAACCCGCCGTCCTGCAAGGCGAACACCTCCGACTTCAACGACGGCTGCGACAAGTACTCGGTGTGCATGGACCCGGATGACGCAGGCGCCCAGCAGCCCTACTGCGCCAGCTTCCCGCCGTGCCCGCAGGATGGGGTGTGCCCCACCGGCCAGGGCGGCGCCGTGTGCAACGACGGCTACATCCCCAACAAGGGCCGCTTCTGCATGCAGGGCGCCTGCCGTGACAACTCGAACTGCCCGTCGCAGTGGAGCTGCGTGAAGCCCTTCACCAACGCCGTGCTGGGCTTCTGCAGCCCTGGCTCCTTCGGGTTCCCGTGCACCGAGAATGCCCACTGCGCCAGCGGGCAGTGCATGACGGCGCCGGGGATGATGGGCGTCTGCATGTAGTCCGAGAGGCACGGCCGCTGGCGGGGGCTGCCCTTCCGCCCCCGCCAGCGTAGAGTGGCCCGAGCCTTCGTGATGCGCCGCCTCCTCCTACTCCTGCTGCCCGCGCTGGCCCTCCTCGTCGCGGCCGGCTGCCCGCTCGACATCCGCGTCCGTTGCGACGAGTCCGCGCCCTGCGCCACCGGTGAAGCCTGCGTGCGGGGCGGGTGCGTGCGCGTGGACGCGGCGCGGGTGGGCGACGCCTGTGGCTCGGCTTCGGAATGCGGCCCGGGCCTCACCTGTGGCGCGGGCTTTCCGGGCGGGTACTGCCTGCTGGAGTGCTCGGAGGGACAGGGCTGCCCGGAAGGAAGCGTGTGCGCGCGGGACGTGGGCCGTTGCCTGCGGGCCTGTGGCGGGGCGTGCACGCGGCCCGGGTACACGTGCGGCGCGGTCCCCAACCGGGGCGGGCCCCTCAGCGCGTGCGTGCCGGAGGCCCCGGGCTCCGATGGGGGCGTGGACGGTGGCACGGACGCGGGGTGCCAGGGCACCGTCTCACTGGGAGGCCGCTGCGCGCGAGCCTGTGACTGCGCCACCGCCGGAGCCACCTGCGCGGACGGAGCCTGCGCGCTGGCATGCGAGACGGACTTCGAGTGCCCGGCCGGAACACGATGCGACCACTCCCGCTGTGTCCCGGGGCCGCGGCTCGGCGAGGCCTGTGACGACGACTTCGAGTGCCCCGGGTTCACCTTCTGCCCCCCGGAGCGCCAGCGGTGCGAGGAGTCGTGCAATCCGAATCTGGGAAACACTTGTAGACCGGGTTACCGGTGCGCCCCGGACGAGGTGTGCGTGGAGGCCTGCACCGGGGTGCCCGAGACGCTGGGGCTGACCTGCGACAACTCGCTGGACTGCAACCGCTGCGGCGTGTGCCTGCCGTCGGGGGACGTGCTCCGCTGCCGCCAGCCCTGCCGGCTCGACAGGGACTGCCCGGGGGGAGCGCAGGGGTCCTGCGAGCAGGTGGGTGGCACGAGCGCCTGCCGGCTGTAGCAGGCATGGGTTGCTCGCGGGGGGGCCGCTCCCCGAGAATGCCCCGGTGATGACGGGTGAAGTGCTTGCGGGCCGCTACCGCCTCGAACGGGAGCTGGGGCGGGGAGGCATGGCCACGGTCTTCCTGGCCATGGACGAGCGGCTGTCCCGCCCGGTGGCGCTGAAGCGGATGCACCCGGGAGGCGGCGCGGGCCGCGCGGAGCGGTTCCGCCGCGAGGCCGAGCTGGCCGCTTCGCTCAAGCACCCCAACGTGCTGGAGATTCACGACTACGGAGAGGACGAGACGCACGGGCCATTCCTGGTCTGCGAGTGGGTGCGCGGCGAGGACCTGCGCACCCTGGCGGGGCGGCTGGCGCCCGTGCCCCCAGAGGCCGCGGTGGTACTGGCCTGGGAGCTGGCCCGTGCGCTCGCGGCGGCACACGCGCGAGGCATCGTCCACCGCGACGTGAAGCCGGACAACGTGCTGGTGGCGGCGGGGGGGCCGCTGAAGCTGGCGGACTTCGGGCTCGCCGCGCTGGAGGACCAGGAGCGGCTCACCAGCACCGGCGCGGTGACGGGCTCCCTGCCCTACATGGCGCCCGAGCGCATCGACACCGGCGCCTTCTCCCCGGCCTCGGATGTGTACGCGGTGGGCATCATCCTGTTCGAGCTGCTCACGGGCACGACGCCGCACGCGGGCCGGGGTGCCGCGCACCTCATCGCGGAGGTGATGACGCGCGACGCGCCCTCGCTGACGGAGCGGGTGCCAGGCGTGCCCGCGCCCCTCGCGGCGCTGGTGGCGCGCTGCCTGGCGAGGGAGCCCGGGGACCGGCCGGAGAATGGCGCCGCGCTGGATACGGAGCTGGCGGAGCTGCTCACCCGGCTGGTGGGACCACCGGCCGAGGTGGCGCGGGAGTTCTTCCTCGCTCCCGAGGCCTGTGTCACGCGGTGGCGGCGGGCGCGCTTCGAGCGGCTGCTGGAGGAGGGACGCGGGCTGCTCGCGCGGGGCGAGGGGAGCCGGGCGGCCCGGGTGCTCAACGCGGCGCTGGCGCTGGAGCCGGGCTCCGCCGAGGTGATGGCGCTGCTGCGCGAGCGGCCACGGCGGCGGGGCTGGAAGGCCGTGGCCGCGGGTGCGGCACTCGTGGCCGGGGTGGCGGTGGCGTGGCGGCCGTGGGAATCGGCGCCCGTGCGAGACGCGAGCCCCACCCCGGTGGTGGTCGGCGGCACGCCCCGCGTCGACGTGGCCGGTACGAGTGGAGGAGATGGCACGGCGCTCCCCCGCCCCGTCGAGGTGACCGGTGCGCCCAGCGGGGCGGCCACCGCCATTCCAGCCGGGAGCGCCGCGAGCACGACCGTGCCCGCGAGTGAGCGGGGCCCGAGCCCAGGAGGAGGAAGGCCACCTCGTTCCGAGCCCCTCTCCGTTGAAGCGAAGCCTCCCGTCCGGCCGTCCGAGCCCGAGCCGCCGCGAGCCCTCCCCACCGTCGAACCGGCGCGCCACGCCACGCTGCGCGTGACGGCGCGGCCGTGGGCGGAGGTCTTCGTGAACGGAGAGAGCCGGGGCTACACGCCCCGCGTGCGCGAGCTCTCGCTCCCCGCCGGAACCTACCGGCTGCGCTTCGCCAACCCGCTCTGCGACGCGGTGGAGCAGGAGGTGACTCTCGCGCCGGGCGAGACGGTGTCTCGCGATGTGGTCCTGGTGGTGCGCAAGGCGGAGCTGTTCATCCAGGCGCCGGAGGGCGCTCGCGTCTTCGTCGACGGGCGGGAGCTGGGCACCGCGCCGCTCGCGGGGCCCGTGGCGGTGGAGCACGGGCGGCACACCGTGACGGCACGCCAGGCGGGCGCACCGCCCTTGCAGCGCGAGGTGGACGTGGTCGCGGGCCGCCGCGCCGAGGTGGCGCTGGAGGTGACACCATGATGGGCGCGGCCCTGCTGGCGCTGGTGCTCGCGGCCTCCCCTCTGGACACGGTCCGCGAGGCCTACCAGTCCGGCGACCTGTCCCGGGCCCGCACCGAGCTGGAGTCCCTGCTCTACCCACTGCGGCTGGACGGCGACGCGCTGGAGGCGGAGGCCCACCTGTTGCTGGCGGCCACCTATCACGCGCAGGAGGAGCTGGCGCGCGCGGAGGACGAGGTCGTGCGCGGGCTGGCCGTGCGCGAAGACACGGTGCTGGACCCGCTGCTGTACCCACCGGACTTCCTCGCCTTCGTGGTGCGCGCGCGGACCGAGCACCGGACGCGCATCGCGGAGCTCGCCGCCGAGCGCCGCCCCCGCGTGGAGCCTCCGGCCACGCCCATCGCGCCCCCGGTCGCGCGAGAGGGCATGGCGGAAGCGGTCCACCCTCCCCTGTCGCGCGCGTGGTACCTGGCGCCCTTCGGCGTGGGGCACTTCAAGCAGGGGCAGCCGCGCAAGGGAACCGTGCTCGCGGTGGCGCAGGGATTGGGGCTCGCGCTCTCGGCGGCCTCGCTCGGCACCACGCTGTCGCTGCGCGGACCGGACGGGCGCTACAGCGCGAAGGACGCGGGGACGGCGAGGACGCTCAACGTGACGTACCTCGTGGGGGCGTACGCCTTCGCCGCGGCCTATGCCTACGGCGTGTTCGACGGCCTGGTCCTGACACCCGCACCGGTGCTCGTGGGACGTCCAGGTCACGTCGCGGATGCAATGGATTGACCCGTGCCCCGAGACTCGAACCCGAGTCCGGGGCCGGGAATAGCGAATCCAGACCGGGTGCCCTGGCAGCTCCAGTCTGGTTTCGCGGGTGAAGGGCGACTGGCCCTGGCGGCCGGCTCAGCCTTCCACGGGCCGGGTGAGGCCCAGCGTGTCCGCGTAGCTGTGCAGCCCGCGGATGTGATTGCCACCGTCGACCGCGAGGGTGTCGCCGGTCATCCACGACGCGAGGTCACTGCAGAGGAACGACACCACCTTCGCCACGTCCTCCGGCTCGCCACACTGCTTGCCCAGCGGCGTGTGGGCGAGGAACTCCCGCGCCATGGCGCCCTGCATGAGTCCGGCCCCCTCGGCCAGCGGGGTGCGGATGGCTCCCGGAGCCACGACATTCACCCGGATGCCGTACCGCCCCAGCTCCGAGGCCGCGACCTTCGAGAAGTTCGCGAGGCCCCCCTTGGAGGCGCAGTAGTGGGCAAGCCCGTCCGTCACGGCCGTCTGGTTCAACGAGGAGATGTTGACAATGGAGCCCGGCTGCTTCGCGGCGACGAGCGCCTTCGCGAGCGCCTGGGTGAAGAGGAAGGGCCCCTTCAGGTTGATGTCCAGGACCTGGTCGAACTCCGCCTCCGGCAGCTCGAGCATCGGGCGGAGGGTCGCCGTCCCGGCGTTGTTCACCAGGATGCCCGGCAGGCCGAACTCACGCGTGGCGACCTCGATGGCCCGCGCGATGTCCTCCGCGCGAATCACGTCGCCCGCGAAGGCCACGGCACGCGTGCGCCCCTCCATCGACCGGTTGAGCTCCGCGGCGGCCGCCTCCACCTTCTCCGGGGTCCGCCCGAAGAGGAGGACGTTGGCCCCGTCCCGCATGAGGCGCGAGGCGATTCCCAGTCCGATGCCCTGCCCTGCTCCCGTCACGATGGCACTGCTCGAAATCAGCTTCATGTTGGCTCCTGTGTGCCCATGGCACGGGTGCGGAGCTAACCATCTTCGGGGAGCCCGGTTAACTTCTGCCGCTGCCCGGCTGGCGGCACGGCGGCAGCAGCGACTCCAGGATGTCCCCGGCATGCGTCCACAGCAGCGACCCACCGGCGTCTCGGAGCAGGTGCCTGCGCGCGGTGGGAATGCGGCGTGACAGCACGCCACCGTGGTCGGGCGAGTGGACGATGCTGGTGTCGAGCCCGCCGTACCAGAGGTCGACGGGGCCCCGGATGCTGGCGACGTCGAAGGGCCAGCGTCCCATGGCCAGAATCAGGTCGTGGGCATACCCCTGTGCCCCCTGGGAGAAGCCCTCGCGGAGCGCCTGCCGGAAGGCCGCCTCGAAGCGCGGGGAGGTGTAGACGGCGAGGTCTGCACTGGAGCTCGTCTCCGTAATCAGCTTCCACAGCAGGTCCGCGTTCGCCATGCCGGCGAATGACGCCTCGAATCCCACCGGGTCCCCCGCGACGGCTCGCAACATGCCCGCGACGTCGGGGTGCAACAGGCCCGCGAGGTCTGGGTGGTTGAGGTCGTCCTGCCCCGACACCACCGCCACCGCGCGCGGAAGTCCGGCCGCCGCACAGGCCAGCGCGAAAGGCGCGCCCATGGAGAACCCCACGACTCCGAAGCCGGGCAGCGCCAGGGCCGAGGCGAGGTGCCGGATGTCGGCCACCCAGTCATTCAGCGTTCGCGCCGGGGCGGGGCTGGAGGCGCCCAGCCCCGGACGGTCCACCGAGATGAGCCGAACTCCCAGCCGGGCGAGGACGTCCGCACCGAAGCCGAGGCTGCGTCCCATCGCGGCGCCGGAAAAGAACAGCACGGGTGTCCCGTCCTCCGGCCCCCACTGTGCCCACCCCAGCATCCGCCCATCGGGCAGCCGGGCCGCACCCAGACGCTCGGGCTCCCTGATTCCATGGTCCATGAAAGGCATCGTACCGGCCGGGACGACTCAGGCCGCCCGTCCTGACAGAAGAATCCACTTGTCACACGCGAGCGAGGAAATCATGTAAAGCGCGATGTCCCCGCGATGTGCCACTGGCGCCCGCGCGGCATCCAGCAAGGAGAGAACACCATGGAGACAGCACCTGGGGTGGCCTGGAGAGGAGTCCTGTTGCTCGGCATCACCTCCGTCCTCTGGCTCGGCTGTGAAACACGCGCTCCGAGCGAGCCGGCGGACCTGGGTGTCACCCGGCAACCCGCCTTCAGCACCGTCACCTGTGGCGCCTTTGGACAGCCCCCCTGCAATCCCAACTGGGCGGGGGTCTGGAACTGGTGCGACCGCGGCCTCGTCGTCATCGGCTCGACCTGCCAGAACGCCCCCGAGCCGCTGTCGCCCGAGTACCGCAGGTGGCGCCCGGACGTGACGTCCTTCTCCGAGTCCCAGACCGCACGGGCCTTGAGCCTCCAACGCAAGCTCGGAGGGAGCCAACCTTTCAACCACGTCGCCTGGCTGGGCGCCCACAACTCCTACAACACCGCGCAGGAGTCACAAGGCTCGGGACTGGCGGGATGGCAGCACTCGTTCTCGCTCACGGACATGCTCCGGATGGGCATCCGCTTCATCGACCTGGATGTCCATGCGGACGCGACCTCGCACATCCAGGTGTGCCACACGCTCTCCAAGATGGCCTGCCCCATCGGCTCGCGCCCGCTCGCCTATGCGCTCAGGGAGATTCGCGACTGGCTGGTGGCCAACCCCAGCGAGTTCGTCTTCATCTACGTCCAGCCGGAGTGGGTGGATTCGAGGACGCAGGAGGTGGCACTCATCTTCTACAACGAGCTGACGGAGGAGTTCCTCAGCCGTCTCGAGCTGAACCAGTTGCGAGGGGACACGAGCTCCCGGTTCCCCAGTGTGAACCGGCTCCGCGCCTATGGGCGGCAGGTCCTCATCTACGGGGCCCACATCCCGATGCCCGGCAGCGGCTGGCCCTCGGGTGAGGCCCTCTCCGTCGACCTGCACGGCAGCTGGCCCTGGTGGACGGACAACGGGCAGTCCAGCATCAAGAACTTCTGGACGTCCACCGAAGCCCGCCAGGCGTGTGAGTGGAAGGTGCTCGACCCCACGAGCGGCTGGGCCAACACCTACCAGCCCCTTCCACCGCACCCCACGGACGACCGCTTCTACTCATTCAGCGGCGACAGCAGCCAGGAGCCTGTCTTCTGGTCCGCGTCCCCCGAGCACGTCCGGCGAGCCCAGGAGTGCAACGTGAGCGTCGGCCTGGACCCGGTGGGCCAGTCGGGCTTCGGTCCCTCCAGGGACTTCCAGGAGCTGATGACGGCCTCCCTCTGGAGCTGGGACACGGGACAGCCCGACAACTGGCAGGAGGAGGACTGCGCCGAGCTGCGCTCCAATGGCCGATGGAACGATGTCCGGTGCGACAGCCAGAAGCGGTTCGCGTGCCGCAATCTGAATACCCCCCTGGACTGGCAGCTCAGCGCCACCGCTGGCACCTGGAGCCAGAACACCGATCGCTGCCCCTCCGGCTACGTCTTCTCGGTTCCCCGGGATGGCGCCCAGAACGCCGCGCTCACCCGGGCCCTGGCCGCCTCCGGGCAGACCAGCGTGTGGCTGGCGTACAACGACCGGCTGACGGAGGGCGAGTGGCGTGGCCTGGTGGAGTTCTGGAACTACACGCCCTCCTTCCGTGCCAATGCACTGAAGCTGGAGGAGCCCGGCGATGCGCACAACGGCGTGTGGAACGACAACCACCTCTTTGTTCCCGAGGCGGATGCCTACCACTGGAAGTGGAGCTGGTCCGGGCCGATTCAGGGCATGCGATGCACGCTGGTGAACGAGCCGGGAGACATGGCCCAGGGCTACTCCCCCTGGTACGACAACCATCTCTGCGTCCCCAGCAGCAGCCCGGTGCACTTCACCTGGTCCTACCAGGGACCGGTCGCGGGAAAGACGTGCGTGCGCTTCCTCGAGGGCGGCGACCCCACCTGGAACGACAACTACCTGTGCTACCGGGACTTCTAGCGTTTGACGTGTGAGCGAGGCACGCCAGCCCGGCGGGCCTCACCGGTGGGCCGCGAACCACTCGAACAGGGTGGACGTGGGCCCACCGAGGGAGGCCACCGTCTCCTCCAGCGAGTCCTGGTTCGCCCAGACGATGTCACCGTCTCCGTGCCGCGCCAGCAGGTCGGTGATGAAGTGGCACCAACGCCCGCCATCCCTCGCGGCGGCGAAGCCATAGGAGCGGCAGGCCAGCGGCCGGTGCGCATAGACACGGCACGCGCCCGCTTCGCGGTCCAGGAACGGGCAGGTGTACGGACGCGAGGCCCCGCTCCGCTCCAGCTCCGCCACCCGGGCACGGACCTCCGCCTGGACGTGCTCGGGCAGCCGCTGGAAGCCCTCCCAGAGGTAGCGCCACTCCAGCTCCGTGAGCGGCAGCGGGGCGGACAGGTGGCGGCAGCAGTGATCACACCCCCGGCGGCACGGCCACCAGTCATGCGACCCGGAGATGTCCGCCGCCCGGGTCTCGACTCGCTGGTACAGCGCCTCCAGCGCCTGGCGCTGCTCCGGGGAAATGGGTTCCATGGCTACGTCGGAAGCTTGATGCCGGACAGCCGCTGGAACAACTCCACCGCGAAGCCGTCCGTCATTCCGGAGATGTAGTCCGTCACGCACAGCAGGCGCTGGTACTTCGACAGCCGCTCAATCGCCGCGTCGCGCTCGGGCGGCTTCTTCTGGTCCACCTCGGCGAACTCCGGCCGCTGGAAGGACTCCATGGGGAGGAGCTGCCGCAGCTTCCGCTCCTCGCGGTTCGGCGAGTCCGTCACCACCGCCGACACGAACATGTCCAGCAGGCCGCCGAGCGTCTTGAAGCCCGCGCTCTCAATCTGCAACACCCGCTCGCTCTCGTAGCCCTTGCGCCGGGTGATGCTCTTGATGCGCTCCAGCTGCTCGCGCACGTCCGGGTGCGCCGACACCAGCGGCGTCTCCCAGCTTCCCTCCTCCATCTCCTCCGCGTGCTCCAGGAAGACCTTCACGCACGCCGGAATCAGCAGGCCGATGGCCCGGGCTCGCGCCTGCGCCATGCGCGTCTCCAGGTGCGCCGGAGGCGGCCGCGGCTCCCTGCCGGGAACCGGCTGTGGCGGCAGCACGCCCTCCAACAGCTTGCAGGCCTCCTCCATGGGAATCAGCCCCAGCTTCGCCGAGTCCTCCAGGTCGATGACCGCGTAGCAGATGTCGTCCGCCGCCTCGACGAGGAAGGCCAGCGGGTGCCGCGAGAAGACGCCGGGCTCGCGCTCCTTCAGCCCCAGCGCCTTGAAGGCCTCCACCGCCAGCTTCTGGTCGTCCTGGAAGTAACCGAACTTCTTCTCCGACACGCGTCCCTTCACCGGCGGCCGCCCGCCGGGCAGCACCGAGGGACGCGGGTACTTGCTCATCGCCCCCAGCGTCGCAGCCGTGTAGCGCAGCCCGCCCCACCGCTCGCGTGACTGGAGCCGGGTGAGGATGCGCAGGCCCTGGGCGTTGCCCTCGAAGCTCTGCAGGTCCTTCCACTCGGCGTCGGTCTTGAGGGGGCCCTCCGGCCCCGGGGACGCCAGCTTCTGCTCCACCCAGTGCTGGATGGCCGCCTCGCCCGAGTGCCCGAAGGGCGGATTGCCGATGTCGTGCGCCAGGCACGCCGCCGCGACGATGGTGCCCAGGTGCGAGGGCTCCAGCTCCACCTTCTGCTCACGCAGGAGGAATCTCCCGGCCATCTGTCCCAGGGAGCGCCCCACGCACGAGGCCTCGATGCTGTGGGTCAGCCGCGTGCGCGTGTAGTCGCTGGAGGACAGGGGGAATACCTGCGTCTTGTCGTGCAGGCAGCGGAACTCGCTGGAGAAGACGATGCGGTCGTAGTCCTGGTCATAGGGCGTCCGCTCATCCGGGAGGATGCGCTCGTCCGGCGGTGGCGCGGCCTTCACCACCGCGCCCTCCTTCGGAGCAGGTGTCCCCACCCGATGCGGCGACAGGAGCTGCCGCCATCTCTCCGTTCGACCGTTGCTGCCCACGCCTGCCTCACTGTGCGAAGAAGACCCGCCGCCCATGCTGCTCCGCCCTGCGGCCGAGGCAAGTTTTCCCGGGCGGCCACCGGACACTCCCCGCCCGGCGGGCTGGCGGCCGGGCCCCGTGTCCCCCGCTCCGGGGACTTCTCCGCGCTGGACGTGGCGCCCGCCCCTGGGCAGCCTTGCGCGCCGTTCCACCCGACCCACAGGAGTTCATCCCATGAAGCTCAAGGCGCTGTGCCTCACCGTGTCGCTGCTGGCCCTCCCGGGAGTGGCCTCCGCGCAGGGCATGCTGGATTCCATCAAGAAGACGGCGGGCGACGCCGGCAAGGGCGCCGTCGAGAAGCGCGTCAACACCAAGCTGATGGACGAGGGCCGGAAGAACCAGTGCAGCTTCAAGACGGGCACCGCCGAGCTGGAGCCCGGCTGCGACGCGAAGCTGAAGAAGCTGGCCAACGCCCTCATCGACGCCAAGAAGCAGCTCGATGGCGCCGGTGTGAAGAGCTACAAGTTCGAGGTCTCCGGCCACACGGACTCGTCCGGTGACGCGGCCAAGAACAAGAAGCTCAGCGAGGAGCGCGCGGAGACCATCGTCAAGGAGCTGGCGGCGCGCGGCATCCCCCGCGCGGAAATCACCGCCGTGGGCTTCGGCTCCGAGAAGCCCCTGGTGAAGCCGGACAACACGGCGGCCAAGAAGGCGAAGAACCGCCGCTACGAGCTGCAGGTCCGCCTGTAGTCCTTCAACGGGCGGCGGCCACGGGGCCCGCGGTCCTCGCCGCGGGCTCCACCACCGCGTCCGTGTCCCCGCGCGGCAGCTCCTTCGCCGCGGGGATGAAGGTCATGGCGCGCTCGGCCAGCGCCGTAATCGTCAGCGACGGGTTGACGCCCGGGTTGGCGGAGATGGCCGAGCCGTCCACCACGTACAGCCCGTCGTAGCCGAAGACGCGGTGGCGGTGGTCGATGACGCCCGTCCGCGCCGAGTCCCCCATGCAGCAGCCGCCCAGGATGTGCGCGGTGGTGGGGATGCCCAGCAGCGTCTCGCTCACCATCGTCATCGGGTAGCCGTCCAGCTTGCCGGCCACGCGCTTCGCCAGGTCGAAGGCCTCCGGCATGTTGGAGGTGGGCGCCGGCCCCTCCTGCAAACCCGTCAGCACGCCCTTGCGCAGCGCCGTCGTCAACCCACGCCCGCGCCGCATGCGCAGGTGTCCCTCCAGCGTGCGCATGTAGAGGAGAATCATCGTCCGCCGCGCGAAGTTGGGGACGAACCAGGCCTTGAGGAAGCGCATCGGGTGGCGCGCCAGCATTCCAAGCAGCCGCGCCAGCCGGGAGAGCAGCGTGGCCCCGGACACCTGCGGCGCCATCAGCAGCCGGAAGAAGCCCGAGCCGTCCGAGTAGCGCACCGGCTCCAGGTGCGAGCGCGCGTCGGTGTGGAGGATGGAGCCGATGGCGATGCCCCGGGACAGGTCCTGGTCCTTGCGCCCGCTCACGATGCCGATGAGCGCCTCCGAGTTGGTGCGCACCCCGTCCCCCAGCCGCTCCGACAGCCGGGGCAGCCCGTCCGGGTGCTCCTTCAGCTTCAGGAGCAGGTCCATGGTGCCCAGCACACCGCCGGCGAAGATGACGTTGCGCGCGGTGAAGCGCAGCTTCTCCCGGAAGAAGCGCCGCGCGCCCCGCAGCGCCTCCACCTCGTAGCCACCCTCCGGCAGCGGGCGCACCCACGTGACTTCCGTGTCCGCGTGCAGCGTGAGGCCGCGCTTCTCCGCCAGGTACAGGTAGTTCTTGTCGAGCGTGTTCTTGGCGCCGTGCCGGCAGCCGAGCATGCAGCCACCGCAAGCGTTGCAGCCGGTGCGCTCGGGCCCCTCGCCGTTGAAGTACGGGTCCTTCACGGTGACACCGGGCTCGCCGAAGTAGACGGCCACGGTGGTGGACTGGAAGTCGGTGCGGCCGAGGTCCTCCCCCACCTCCTTGAGCACCTTGTCCGGGAAGGTGTTCAGCGGGTTGACGGTGGCCCCGAGCATCCGCCGCGCGGTGGCGTAGTGCGGCGCCAGCTCCTCCTTCCAGGCGGCGAGGTGGCCCCAGGACGGGGACTGGAAGAAGTCATCCTTCGGGATGGGCAGCGTGTTGGCATAAACGAGCGAGCCGCCGCCCACGCCCACTCCCGACAGCACGGTGACGTGGCGGAAGAAGGTCATCTTGAACAGGCCCCGCCAGCCGAGCTGCGGCATCCACAGCCAGCGCCTCAGGTCCCAGTTCGTCCTGGGGAAGTCCGGCCCCCGCAGGCGCCGGCCCTTCTCCAGCATCACCACGCGGTAGCCCTTCTCCGTCAGCCGCAGCGCGCTGACGCTCCCGCCAAACCCCGAGCCGATGATGAGCCAGTCGCAGTCCATGACCTTCCGCCTTGCCTCCCATAACGGGCCACGCCCGCGTCCGTCACGGCGGACAGCCCCACGAGCGGCCCCACTCTAGACCAGGAGCCGGGGCCCCACCCACGGCGCGCTCAGCGCGGACCGGCGGCCGCCAGCAGCCGCGTCACCGCCTGGAGCACCGTGGCCGCGGTGGCCGGGTGCTTCACGTACGCCGCGGGGTTGAGGTTCGTCAGCCGGCCCACCAGCGAGTCCGGGCCACTCACGTTCACCATGACGATGCGCACGCCGGGACGGCCCACGGCCCGGAGCACGTCGAGCGCGGTGCCCGTGTCGACGACGATGATGGACGCGGCCTTGTCCGCCTCCGAGGTGATGCGCAGCGCCTGCTGGGTGAACAGCTCCGTGACGAGCTCCATCAGCCGCGCGTCCAGCAGCCGCACCATGATGAGGGGCCGCGTGTCCACCTCCTGGGCCCGCGCGGCCTGGGGCGCGGGCGCCTTGCCCAGCTCGCGCACGTCCTTCTTCAGCAGCTCGATGACGTCCGACTTCAGCACGCTCCGCACGCGATTGAGCAGCGAGGCATCCGCCGCGAGCAACTCCTTCAGCCGGCGCTCCGCCTCGGCCGGAAGCTGCGTGAAGGCCACGCCCATCTCGTCCTCGCGGGCCCACGCCACCTGCCCCTGCGCGAAAAGCGGCTGGGGCGCGTCCGGCAGCTTGATGCGCAGCTCCAGGGTGCTGCCCGGCGGCAGCACGCGGGACGTCTTGATGGCCAGGCCGCCCGCCCCGATGTTCTTGCTGTACGCGCGCACCACGTCCTCATGCGTCGCGAACGACAGCTCCAGCACCGCGTCGGCCCGCGCGGGACGGGCGGGCAGCGGGCTGCCTTCCGGCGGCAGCGCGCCCAGCTCCAGCAGCACGTCCCGGAGCAGCTCCAGGCGCTGCTCCTCCTCGGGGCTCAGCGGCCGTGATTTCTGCTGCTCCCGGAGGGAGTTGTACTCCTCCAGGACACTTCCGTGAGGTCTTGCCATCCAGAGTCCCCCGATGCCCGTGCACGGACTCTAGCGTCCCCGGGCATCGTCATGGAGACGGTCCGGGAGGACCCGAGGTGAACGGGTCACCCTCGCCCCTCCGGCAGGCAGGCGGCCGGGCCCGCTCGCGACGCAGTCACCGCACTCCGTGTGAAGCCGGCGCCTCATGTTCCTGCGCGGCGGACGCGAAGCGCCCGACGGTGGCCAGCAGCGCGTCCACGTCGAACGGCTTGCCCAGCCAGGCGTTCGCTTCCACCTCGCGCGCCCGCAGCCGGGCGTCCTCGGCCGCGGTGACCACCACGACGGGGACGCGGTAGCCATACCGCGCGCGGAGCTCACGGGCGAACGTCCAGCCGTCCATCACCGGCATCCGCATGTCGAGCAGGATGAGCTGGGGCAGCTCGCGCTCGAGCACCCTCAGCGCCCCCAGGCCATTGGACGCCTGCGACACCCGGTAGCCCGCCATCTCCAGGGCGAGCGTGACGACCTCCACGAGGTCCGGGTCATCATCCACCACGAGGACATGCGCGCCATTCATGCGGATGCACCTTCCTGTTCGTGAGGTACGGCACGGGCCTCGCTTCCGGCTCGCACCGCGCGTAGCGGAAGGCGGAGGTGGACGGTGGTCCCCTCGCCTTCCCGGCTCTCCAGCGTGAGCTGGCCCCCGTGCTGCTGGACGATTTCCCGCGCGATGTAGAGCCCCACGCCCAGTCCTCCCCGGTCATGCTCCGTCCCCGCATGGGGCCGGTAGAAGCGGTGGAAGAGGCGGGCCTGCTTGTCCGCGGGAATGCCGATGCCACGGTCCCGGATGGACACCTCCGCCAGGCCCTCCCGGGCGGAGAGCTCCACCTCCACGGGCGTCAGCGAGGGTGAGTAGCGCACGGCGTTGTCGAGCAGTGCCACCAGCACCTGCTCCAGGCGGGCCGCGTCTCCCCACACCGGCAGCGCCCCCTCCCCGCGCACGTGGATGGGGTGTCCCGGCCGCGTCTCGGACATGCGCCGCGCCGTCGCCTCCACCAGGGGCCGCAGGTCCATCGGCTCCTCCACCAGCCGCATGCTCCGCAGGTGCAGCTGGGACACGTCGAGCAGCGTGCGCACCACCTGGTCGATGCGGTTGGCGCCCCGGTCGATGCCCTCCAGCAACCGGGACAGGGTGGCGTCGTGGCCGGCCCCCGTCTTGAGCGCGAGCTGGGCGAAGGACTTCATCACCGTCACCGGGGTCTTCAGCTCATGGGCGGCCATCCGCACGAATTCATCCTTGAGCCGGTCGAACTCCACCGCCTCGGTGACGTCATGGATGACCACCACCGCCGCGGACACCCGGCCCTCCTCATCCGGAATGGGGGCCGCGTTCATGCGCAGCACCCGCTCCCCTCCGGGCTCGAGCGCCCGGAGGTCGCGGCCCAGGACCACCTCGCCCCGCAGGGCCCGGAAGAGCGGCAGTGCTTCGCGCCGCAGTGGCGCACCGTCCATGTCACGGAAGGAACCGGCGTACGGCGCCTCCGCGTTCAGCACCCCCGGGTCCCCCCCGCACATCCGCAGGCCCGCCTGATTGACGAAGGAGAGCCGGCCCTCCTGGTCGGCCACGAAGACGCCCTCCAGCATGTTGTCCATGATGGCCCGCAGCTCGGCGGAGCGGCGCCGGAGCTGGGACAGCAGGTCGCGCTGCCGCTCCAGCATCCGCTGGCGCTCCTCCTCCGCCTGGCGCCGTCCGGTGATGTCCGAGAAGAAGGCATAGACGCGGTACGCGCCCTCGGTGGGCACCGCGGAGAGGCTCGCCTCCACGGGGAACACCTCTCCATTCCGGCGCATCGCCAGCGCCTCCAGGCGGCAGGCCGGCAGCATTGCGCCCCCCGACGCGATGAGGCGCGCGAACTGGTGGCTGCGCAGGGCCCGGTCCTCTGGCCTGCAGACGACCTCCACCGCTGGAAGGCCGAGCACGTCCTTCCGGGGCCAGCCGAAGATGCGCTCCGCGCTGGTGTTCCACGCCACCAGCCGCCCTCCAGCGTCCGCCGCGGCCACGCCGTCCATGGAAGTCTCCAGCACTTCGCGCAGCATCCGCCCGCTGCGCTCCAAGACTTCCCGCTCCCGCTCCTGTTCCAGGAGCGCGCGAGACAATGCGCGGACCCGCAGGGTGCGCACGCCGGCCACCATGGCGGCGAGGAGGGCCACCCAGACGGTGAGGCCCACCGTCTGCAGCGTGGTGTGCAGCCGGCGGGTGTCGGCGAAGAGCCGGTTCGTGTCCGTGGAGACATGGACGGTCCACCCGGCGTCCCGCACGGCGGCGATTTGTGTGTGCCGGTCGCCGGCCAGCCCATGCGCCTCCTCGTAGGCGCGCAGGTCCTCGAGCGTCAGGTCCGACAGGACGCCGCCGGGGCCCACGCGGCCGCGCTCCCTGGCCCAGGCGACGAGCGGCTCCTCCCATGGGTGGGCGAAGAGCCGGCCGGCGCGCGTGACGACGAAGAAGCTCTCGTGCGGGGTGGTGTTCGCCCGGGCCACCAGGGCGCGAAGCTGAGGGAGGATGACGTCCACGGTGACCACGCCCCGGAGCGTCCCGTCCGCGGCCACGAAGGGCATGGTGAAGGTGGAGTAGACGAAGTCCACGTCGAAGTAGGGCTCCGTGAGGAAGGGGTCCGCCCCCGCCTGGAGGCCCTGCCGGTACCAGGGCTGGCGGTGGTAGTCGTAGGCCGGGGTGGACCACTCGTAGGTGAGGACGATGCGCTGCCCCTCGTCGAGCTCGCGGTGGGCATACGCCCCCACCCAGCGGCTGCGGGGCTCCAGCGCGTAGGGGGCGAACCACACGCCGATGCCGTAGACGTACTCCGGTGACGTGGACGCCAGCGTGCCCTGGGCGAGGGACTCCACGTCGGAGCGCCTCCGCAGCGGGGCGGACAGGGCGGCCACGGTGCGCGCCACCTGCTCCGCCGCCTCCAGGCGGGTCTGGAGCTGGCTGGCCAGGTTCTCGGCGCGGGTCGCCTGCTGCAGCAGGGCCTCGCGCTCCAGGCTGGCCCCCACCAGCCTGTCGAAGGCCATCAGCCCCGCGGTGATGGCGAGCCCCAGCCCCAACGTCAGTGCAATCAGCAGCCGGCGAGGCGAGCGCGACATGGCCCCCCTCCACGCGGCGGGCGCGGGGGGACGCACGGCACTCCGCCATGTCCAGCGGCTTCACGCGGGCGGCGTGGTGGGCATGGGCCCGAGCGTGTCTCTTCCCGTCGGGCCCCCCATGCCCGGCCGGCTCCACTCCCCACTGAAGCCGCCGGCGGGCGGGAAGAGAAGAGGCTCTGCCCCATGACCTGAAAGTGGGAACGCGGCGGGCCGAGGCAAGCAACGCGCACGGCGTGCCCCCGGGCGGCCGCACCGTGAGACGCACCGGTGCACGCCCGCGCCCTCCTCGCCCCCCGGTCGGAGACCTCTGTTCACCGCGGCACATCCCTCCGATTCCATTTTAATCTGTATTATCGGAAAAACAGACTGCTCCCGCCGCGAGGGGCCGCATGGAGCGGGCCCTCGCCGCATGCGGCGCAACACCCCACCCCCGCCCCTGAGGAGCTGTGCGCATGAAGAGGCTGATTCCCGTCTCCCTGATGCTGCTGAGCACCACCCCCGCCTTCGCCGAGCAGCGCAAGAGCGAGCCTCCGGACCGGGAGGTCTGGGTCACCCTGGGCACGGACGCGGTCGCGCCCATGCGCGAGTCCTTCAAGAGCGCGGGCTGGGACGAGCCCGCCACCGTCCTGGCAAAGGAGCACGCGTCGGTGTTCCGCCTGCGCGAGTCGCAGCTCTCCCGGCTCGCGACGCTCATGCACGAGCGCTTCAACCGGTGCGCGGGCTTCATCACCTATGACACCCGTGAGGAGGCCCTGGCCTCGCTGGAGCCCGCCCCGGCCGTGGCCCCGCAGAGCCTGGTCACCTACACGCTCGACAACGCCACCACCGTCAACACGCTGATGGGCACGGTGCTGGAGTCGAACGTGCGGAGCACCATCACCTCGCTGTCGAGCTACACGACGCGCTACTACACGTCACAAAGCGGCGTGGACGCGGCCAACTGGCTGCTGTCGAAGTGGAAGAGCTACGTCCCCGCCACCCGCACCGACGTCACCGTGGAGCTGTTCCGGCACGCGAGCTGGGCCCAGCCGTCCGTCATCTTCACCATCCGCGGCACCACGCTGCCGAACGAGGTCGTGGTGGTGGGCGGGCACCTGGACTCCATCAACCAGTCGGGCAGCACCGCGCCGGGCGCGGATGACGATGCCTCGGGCGTGGCGTCCTTCACGGAGGTCATCCGCGCCGCCATGGCCCGCAACTACCGGCCGCAGCGCACGGTGAAGTTCATGGCCTACGCCGCCGAGGAGGTGGGCCTGCGCGGCTCCAAGGAGATCGCCACCTACCACAAGAACAACGGCATCAACGTGGTGGGCGTCCTGCAGCTCGACATGACGAACTACAAGGGCTCGTCCACCATCGATGTCGGCGTCGTCACCGACTACACCCACGCCGCGCAGAACACGTTCCTGCGCAACCTCATCACCACGTACGTGAAGATTCCGCAGACCAACACCTCGTGCGGCTACGGGTGCTCGGACCACGCCGCGTGGCACAACCTGGGCTACGCCGCGTCCATCCCCTTCGAGGCCACGGTGAGCGCCGGCAACCCGTACATCCACACCTCGAGCGACACGCTTGCCCGCTCCTCGGGCACCGCCACCCACGCGCTCAAGTTCACCAAGATTGCCGCCGCGTACGTGGCCGAGCTGGCCAAGGGCACCGCGCAGTAGCCGCGGCCCCGCGGGCCTCCACCCCCTTCCGGGTGGAGGTCCGCGGTCAGAAGCCCCGGAACAGGGGCCGGCCGTGGGACAGCCAGGGCCAGGGAATCCCGAGCACGACGAGGAGCATCGTCACGAGGATTCCCACCGCCCACACGCGGTGCCGCGCATGGGGCGCCTCGGCACGGCGGCTCAGCTGGGACGACACATGCGCGGCGGTGAGCGCCAGGAGCATCATCACCGGGTGCTCCACGGTGAAGAACCGCAGGAAGGAGACGGACATGCTGGTCCGGAACGCCTCCATCGTCCCTGGCGTGAGCGGACTGAGCACGGAGTAGAGCGTCAGCCCGAGCAGGAACTGGAGGTCGAGCACGGAGACGAGCAGCACCTGGAGGCGCCGGTCGGAGTGGGTCCAGTCCCGGCCGCGCAGCCAGCCCACCAGGGACCTTCCCAGCACCACCACGCCGAGCACCACCACGCCCCAGCGCAGCCACGAGTGCAGGAGCAACACCACGGAATAGAGCATGTCGTTCACCGGCCCGCCCGGGCGGGCATGGCGTCAATCCATCGTTGAATGAGCGCGTGGCCCTGCTCGTCCACCACGCGCGTGCCCACCGGCGGCATCTGCGCGGCGTCTCCACGAGCGGCCATGCGGTGCAGCAGCGTGCTGCGCTTCGCGTCCCCGGGCGTGACGCGCGGGTGGCTGCCTCCGAACAGTCCCGAGGTCTGGAAGAGGGACTTCACGCCCACCGACGTCCGCCAGGTGTCCGTCGCCTCCACGGAGCCGAGCTCGCCGGCCTCCAGGCGCAGGTGGAGCCCGGACGTGCTCCCGAGCGCGTGGAGGTTGACGTTGTGGCATGACACGCCGCAGTTCATGTGCAGATAGCCCAGCGCCTCCGCCTCCACCGGCGCTCCGGGGATTCGGAGCGCCTGCCCGGGCGCGTGTGTGAGGAGTCCCTCCTGGACGAGCCGCTCCAGCGTCACCCCCCGCGCGTCCTGGTGCGCGAGCGCGACCGCCTCGAACCCGAGCACCCCGTCCGCGCGACCGCCGTGGCACGTCAGGCAGTCCGCCTGACTGGGGATTTCGTAGTCCTTCGTTCCGGGGACGTTGCGCTCGCCGTCCGTCAATTCGAGCGCGGTGCGCTCGTCGTCGCTCCAGCGGTACGTCGTCCGCAGCCAGGTGCCGTTGGGCCGCTTCCACAGGAAGCGCGTCTCGATGCGCCGGCCCTTCCACCGGAACTCCTTCCAGAGCTTCGTCCCCACCGGGAAGCGCCACTCGTCCATCCGCGAGGTGTCCACGCGTGTCCCCGGCGGCAGGAAGATGAAACGCGACTTGTCCAGCCCGTCGCTCCAGAGCTGGAGGCCGGGGGTGAAGGGCCGCACCTCCGGGGGCACCGTCCTCGTCTTCCAGCCCGTGCCGCCCTCGCCATAGAGGCCCGTGCAGGCCAGATGCTGGAGCCCCTCGCACCGGACGCCACCGTCCGTTTCGCTCCACCCGGACACCTCCGGGGTGGACTTCCGGTTGCAGCCCCAGCCGGGCAGCACCACGAGGATGAGAAGAAGCGCGCCCAGGCGCGGAGTGGACATCGAGCCTCCCGACATGCGCCAACCTAACGGCGCACCCGGGGCGCTTCATGCGTCTTGATGACGCACCCCGTGGGCGCGGGCTCACTTCGGCACGGGGTGCTTGGCCAGCTTGCGCTGGAGGCTCCGCCGCTGGATGCGGAGCAGCCGCGCGGCCTGGGAGATGTTTCCTCCGCAGTCCGCGAGGACGCGCTGGATGTGCTCCCACTCCGCGCGCGCCAGCGAGGGCACCTCGTGCTCCCGGGCCGCCTCCTGGCCCTCCGGCAGCGTGGCTCCGGCGAAGGCCAGCAGGATGTCGTCCACGTCCGCCGGCTTGGGCAGGTAGTGCGTGGCACCCCGCCGCACGGCCTCCACCGCCGTGGCGATGCTCCCGTAGCCGGTGAGCACCACCATCCTGGTGCGCGCGTCCACCGCCTTCAGCTCGCGCACCAGGTCCAGTCCGGAGCCGTCCGGCAGACGCAGGTCGATGACCGCGTACCCCGGGCGCAGCTCCCGTGCGCGCTCGAGCGCCTCTCCCACGCTGGCCGCTCCGTGCGCCACGAAGCCGAGCCGGCCGAAGGCCCGCACCAGCCGCTCGCGGTACGTCTCGTCATCGTCGACGACGAGCACCGTGGGGGACGCTTCACCCGGCCGCACAGACGGCCTCCGTCCGGCTGGGCAATTCCAGCGTCACCCGCGTCCCCCGCCCCTCCTCGGACACCAGCTCCAGCCGGCCTCCGCACAGCTCGGCGTACGTCTGACTGAGGAAGAGCCCCAGCCCCATGCCCTGCCCGGCGGGCTTGGTGGTGAAGAAGGGCTCGCCCAGGCGCGGCAGCAGCGCGCGGGGGACTCCGGTGCCCAGGTCCTCCACCGTGAAGCACAGGCGCTCCCCGTCCCCTCGCGCCGTGACGGTGACGGCCGCCTGGGTGGCGTCACTCGCCTGGAGCCCGTTGCGCACCAGGTTCGCCAGCACCTGCACCAGCCCCCGCACCGGGCACCACAGCGGCAGGTCCGGGCCCGCATCGAAGCGGAGGCGGGCCAGCTCCGCCGCGCCGAGCTGCTCCCGCAGCCGCGCCAGCACCGCCCCCGTCGTGGTCCGCTCGGGCACCTCCCCCATCGACCGGCCGGCCCGCGCGCTCATTCGCTCCAGGATGTCGCGGCACCGCTCCACCTCGTCGCGGATGAGGCGCGCGTCCTCCAGTGCCTCGCCCGGCTCCTCCAGGATGAGGGACTCCAGCTCGTTGGCGGCGATGGCGATGGTGCCCAGGGGCGTGCCCAGCTCATGCGCCGCGCCCGCGGCCAGCGTGCTCAGGGACGCGAGCTTCTCCGCCCGCGCCGTGAGCTGCTGCGCCCGGACCACGGCCTCCTGCCGGTCCCTCAGCGCCGCGGACACCCGGGCGACCACGAATGCGATGACCCCGGAGGTGAGCGCGAAGGCAATCCACATGCCCACCAGGTGGAGCGACTCCGCCTCCCCGGCGCCACCATGCGCCGGCCGCGGCAGGGGCACGTGGAAGGCGAAGAGGTTCGCGTAGCCCAGCATGGACAGCAGCGCGATGAGCACCGTCCAGCGCGGGCCCAGCACGAGCGCCGCGAGCGTCACGTGGACGAGATACAGCATGCCGAACGGATTGGCCGGCCCTCCGGAGAGCGCGAGCAACCCCGTCAGCAGCAGCAGGTCGAGCACGAGCACGCCGCCCAGCACACCCGGGCGCACGGTGGAGGCGCGGGCGAGCCACAGCGCGAGGAGGAGGTTGGACACCGCCGTCGTCGCCACCAGGGCCAGCAGCGGCGCCACCGGCAGCTCCACCCCGAGCCCGTTCGAGACGACGAGCACCGTCAGCGCCTGCCCGGCGGCCGCGTGCCAGCGCAGCCGCACCAGCCAGCCGAGCGCGATGGCACTGGAGGAGAGCCGCGCCACCACCTCCCGGGCCGAGCTGCGGTAGGCATGGCGCGGCGGCTCCGCGTTCAGCAGCGGAGCACCGGGTGGGACGGCCCGGGCGTCGGTCGACACGCTGGACACGCTTCCCTTCATACCCCGGGCCGTCACGGAGTGAGTGCGTCAAGTTGACGCACCGGCGCCCACCTGCACGGCACCTCACCCCTCCCTCCAGGGCAGGGTCGCTCATCGGCACGCACCGATATCCTCGTGTCCCGGAGGCATCGCCATGGCCCCTGTCACGAGCGTCCTGCGTGAGCTGTTCGACCAGCACCTGCCCGCCTCTGACTATGCGGACCCGGACCCCGCGGCCTTCCAGCCCGCTCCGCTCCTGGCGTTCGCGACGCGGGTGACGGACGCCTACGCCGCGGATGACCGGCTCGTCGACCCCGCCTTCGCCTTCTCGTGGCAGGCGCTGATGGACCACACGCGGGAGGTCCACGCGCTCGTGCGGCCGCACCTGGACATCGGGTTCTCCACGCGGACCGTCTACTCCGGCCCCGAGGACATCGCCGCGGACGTGGAGCGGGGGCGGCTCGAAATCAACACCGAGCACTGCGTGCACCCCCTCTGGACGCCGGAGGAGAACTGCCTCTTCCGCATCGTCCATGACGTCCTGCCGCACGTCCTGTACCTGCGGCCCTTCTCCCTGGAGGGAGAGGTGCTGGCCTTCCATGACCACGTCCGGCGGACCCCTCCCGAGGCCCGGCTGGCGCTGTTCACGGAGCTCGTCGCCTACGCGTCCATCCGCTACTCCACGGGCGTGTACCCCGAAATCCAGAAGTGCATCGCTTTTCCAGGGCTTCTCTCGGAATACGAGGCCCGCTTCCTCCCGCTCGACTCACGGACGTGACGGGGGTAGAAGGCCCCCCCACGATGGAGACCCGCCCCGCGAAGAAGCCCGTGCTCGTGACTGAAATCTCGAAGGAGTTCACCTTCGAGGCCGCGCACCGGCTCCCCCACGTGCCCGAGGGCCACAAGTGCGCGCGGATGCACGGGCACAGCTACAACGTGGAAATCACCATCCGGGGCCCCGTGGACCCCCGGCTCGGCTGGATTGTCGACTTCGCCGAGCTGACCGCGGCCTGGCAGCGCATCCACGCCCAGCTCGACCACCGGCTCCTGAACGAGGTGCCCGGGCTGGAGAACCCCACGAGCGAGCTGCTGGCCGCGTGGCTCTTCGAGCGCCTGACGGTGCCCGGCGCGCGGGTGGTGAAGATTCGCGTCGCGGAGACCTGCACCTCCGCCTGCACCGTCTACGCCGTCGACGAATGAGGCGTCCGGGGCGACGCGCTCCGCTGCGCGCGCCGCCCCGAGCCCGCGACGGCTACGCGTCCGGCAGCATGAAGCCAATCCGGTACGAGCGCGCGGACGACGGGAAGCTCCTCGCCGTGGCCGAGGCCACGTAGCCCGCGAGGTTGGGGAACACGTAGTCACGCTCCGTGGCCGTGTTGAGCCCCAGCCAGTACGCGAGGCTGTAGGCGTACTGGTCCACCGTCAGCGTGGGAATCCAGCGCCCCTTGGAGTCGACGGTGCTGAGGTTGTTCACCGCGTTCCCCGACAGGTCCAGGTTGGGGAAGGGGCCGTAGAGCCGGCGCCCCTGGACACGGTCTCCCAGGACGAGGGCATGGCTCCCCCAGGCATGGTCGGTGCCCCGGTCGGAGTTCTCCATCAGCGTCCGGCTGAAGTCGCTCATCGTGAAGAGCGTGGCCTGCGGCGGGCTCGCGCCGAAGATGCCCTCCGCGCGGAGCAGGTCCATGGCCTGGTGGAAGGCCGCCAGCGAGAAGTCGAGCTGCGCGAGCAGCGCGTCCTGGGTCGCCCGCTGTCCCACGTGGGTGTCGAAGCCACCGAGCCCCACCGAGAACACCTGCCGCCGGACGCCGAGCCCTCCGCTCGCCGTGGGCATGGCTCCGGCGATGAGGTCCCGCAGCACCTGCTTGAGCTGCGTGTGCAGCGACCAGCCCGTGCTCCCCGTCGGCGGTGGGACGAACAGGGCGTCAATCGCGTCGCGCGTGGCCTGGGGAAGCGCGTTCCAGGCCGCGTCTCGCGCCGTGGTGCGCGCCGTGGCGAAGGCCTGCGCCGTGGTGAACACCCCACCGTAGGACGCCTCCAGCGTGACGTCGTTGTCGATGCCCACCACCTGGGAGAGCGCCTCGTTCTGGAGCGCGTTGAAGTTGGCGTCGGTCGTCTGGCGGAAGGCGAGCGTGCCGCTCGACGACACCATCATCGGCTGGCGCACCGCGCCCGCGGCGAAGAGCGCCTTGCCTCCGAACGAGGTCACCTCGGGGTACTCGCCCGGATTCAGGCCGTGGATTTTGTCCGCGACACGGCCGGCCCACCCCGTGGCCTTGCCCACGAGGGCCAGCGGCAGCGCCGCGGTGGAGGGGTTCGCGATGGCGCTCGCCCAGGCGTCCTGCTGGTCACTGTGGGAGTACAGGTTGTCCGGCCGGGCCACCGCTTCCGTCGTGTAGTCACTCTTCAGCATGGGCAGCACGAGCGGGCCCACGTTGCACAGCACGGCGGCGCGCTCCTGCTCGAAGAGCGCCTGGAGGCGCGTGAGCGCGGGGTGCAGCCCGTAGGAGCCCGCGGTCAGCCCCACGGGGTTGATGGGCAGGAGCGAGCCCTGGGGGATGCCCACGTTGGGCCGCGCCGCCAGGTACTGCGCGTAGGGGGTGCTGCCCAGGGGGACGATGACGTTGTTGCTGTCATTGCCGCCCAGCAGGAAGACACACACCGTGGCGCGGTAGCCCGCGTAGCCGGTCAGCGTGGCGGCCTTCGCCTCACCCAGCCACTTCGGGAGCGTGGCCGCGGCGGCGAGGAAGCCCAGGCTGCTGGTGGCACCTTGGAGGAACTTGCGTCGAGAGAAGGTCATGGGGCTCACCGCTGGATCTGGAACTCGGGGGAAAGCGACGTGAGGAAGAAGCCCAGCTTCTTCCTTCGCGTCGTGTCGCCGGCGCGCGGGTCGGTGATGGCGTTGTAGACGACGAGCTGGAGGTCGGACGACATGGTGTCGTGCAGCAGGTAGCGGCCCAGCCAGAGCACCAGGTCATCGGGGTCCGCGGGCACGGTGCTCAGGTCGATGACGACTCCGGCGGTGGCGGGCGCGGTCGAGTAGAGCAGCTCGTGTACGAAGTTGGCGCGCGCGGCGACGGTGGCCGTGTCGAGGATGGCGAACTCGGGGCCCAGCAGGCCGTTGCCTCCGGGCGCGGGCGTGTTGGGCGGGTAGTAGCTGAAGACGGAGGGCGGACGGGGCACGTACTGGCCCAGCGCGCGGCTCCAGCTATTGAGCTTCGCGCCCGGGTCCTTGTCCGCGGACGTGTCGAGCTGCACGTTCAGCCACCGGACGACGCTGGTGATGAACAGCGCGGGCGGGCGCAGGTGCCCGTAGGTGGCGTACAGCGACAGCGGCGGCTGCGGGCCACGCGCCTCGTTGTCCTCCAGGATGGCGCGGACCACCGCGCGCAAATCCCCGCGCACGCCGCTGCCGTTGTTCTTGAAGACGTTCACCACCCGCTGGACGTACGCGGGGCTGGGGTTGCTGGTGACGAGGTGCTGGATGAGCTGCTTGCAGATGAACGGCGGGAGGTTGGGGTCCGCGAAGATGTTGTCGAGCGCCTCCTTCAGGTGCTGCGCGGCGCCGGCCCCGTTCGTCGTCGAGACGCCCCGCAGGAGCACCTGCGAGCTGGAGTCATGGTTCACATCGCAGCCAATCATCGGCTGCGCATAGCTGGCCGGGTTGGAGCGCCCCACCGTGGGGCAGGCGGCGCCGCCATAGGTCCACCCGGAGAGCGCATGGGCGAAGGCCTGGACGTGGGCCTCCGTGTAGGCGGGAATCGGCGCCCCCTCGCCGTCGAGTTGCTGGGTGCCGTCCTCGTTCAGCTTGTGGAGCCCCAGCGTGAAGAGCTGGAGCAGCTCCCGCGCGTAGTTCTCGTTGGGCTCGATGGGCTCGCCCTTCGTATTGAAGGCCTTGTTGTTCGCCATGTCGAGGTACGTCCCCATGGCGGGGTCCTTCGTGACGGCATCCAGGAGCGTGCGGAAGTTGCCGAAGGCGCGCGAGGAGAGCAGGTTGAGGTACCCCGCCATCGCCACCTTGGGCTCCGACTCGGGGGTGCTCGTGTTCTCCGGGATGCCCGACTGGGAGATGACGAGGACCTGGCTCAGCGCGAACGCCACCCGCTGCCGGAGCTGGTCCTGTCCCGTGACGGCGTTGACGAAGAACTGCGAGCCCAGGTCCTTGCTGGCGCTGGTGCCATCGAACAGGGAGCGCGGGGCGCTGAACTGGTCGGAGATGGACTGGGTGATGCCCACCGACACCACGCGCTCCACCGAGTCGAGGGGCAGCGTGGTGGCCCCGTTCGCGAGGCGCGGGCCGAAGGTGGCCTGCTCCAGGAAGCGGATGGCGTTCTCCTCGGAGGGAGTGTCGAGCGGCTCGATGGCCTGCGCCTCCTCACCGAGCTGCTGTGGGTCGGGTTGTTCGGGCGGGGCCCCTTCCGGCGCGCAGGCTGACGCGAGCACGGCGAGGGCTAGAGCGTAACGTCGGGTCATCCAGGACTCCTTCTTGGAAATGCGCGTGGCCTTCGGCCCGCGCCAGAGCCGTCCTGCATGAAAAGCAGGACAAACTGAATAAACATTCAAGTCTCGCCAAAGGAAAGAACCCAGCGCGGAGGGCTCGGAGCGCCGGGGCACCGGGCCCTCGCTCTCCACCGTGCCTGGAGGTACCGGGGGGTCCTCCAGTGGACACCTCTCGCCCTGCCAGGGTCGGCGGGTGTCCCCATCGTAGGAGCGTGGACTGGCATCCCTATCGCTCGATGCTGCTCCTTCGTGTCCGGTCGCTTGCCAACCGGCTCGGCGAGAGTCTGCTCATCATCCCCGCCGTCATGGTGCTGGGAGCCGTGTTGCTGGAGCTCACGGTCTCCCGGCTGGACCGCATCCTCGAGCCGCGCTCGCTCCCGGGTTTCCTGCGCCTCTCCTCCGAGGCCACCGTCCAGCTCCTGAGCACCATCGCCGGTGCCACCATCACCACCGTGGGGGTGGTCTTCTCGCTCCTCGTGGTCTCCATGCAGCTCGCCAGCGGGCAGTTCTCCCCGCGTGTACTGCACACCTTCTTTCGCGAGCGGCTCGGCAAGGTGGTGGTGGGCCTGCTCACGGCGGTCTTCACCTACTGCGTGCTGGCGCTCAGGGCGCTGCCGGAGAACCTCGAGTCGACGCCCACCGCGGTGCCACACCTCACCGTTGATGTCGCGGTGCTCCTCACCCTGGTGAGCGTCATCGCGCTGGTGCTCTACCTGCACCGCATCGCGCGCCGGCAGTACGTGGGCAGCATCATCGCCTCCATCACCGAGGAGACCGTCGGGCAGGTCGATGCGATATGCCGGATGCGGCGACACCTCCCGCCACGAGAGCCGCCCGACGTGTCCGGACTCGGCCCGCCGCTCGTGGTGAGCGCTCAGGTCAGTGGCTGGGTCCAGCAGGTGAACACCACGGGACTGCTCGCGGCGATTCCCCCGGGCAGCGTGCTGCGGCTGGAGACACGGGTGGGGGCCTTCCTCGCGAAGGGCATCCCGCTCGCGACCCTCTGGCCGCGGCCTCCGCGGGGAGAGACGGTGGGGCGTGCCATCCAGGCCTCGCTGGCGGTGGGGGACCGCCGGACGACCCGGCAGGACGTGGACTTCGGGCTGCGGCAGCTCTCGGACATCGCCCTGCGCTCCCTCTCCCCGGCGGTGAACGACCCCACCACCGCCATCGAGGTGGTGGTGCGCATGGCCACCATCCTCCGGCCGCTGCTGCTCACCGAGTTGCCCCCGCAGGTGCGCGTGGCGGACAACGGCTCCGTGCTGCTGCAACCGTGGGACCTCGACCACGCGGAGTACGTCCGTCATGCCTTCGAGCAGCTCCGCGTCTACGCGGCGCCCCACCCCCAGGTGGCCATCGCCCTGGTGCGCTCCCTGCGGATGCTCTGGGAGGCGGTGGAGGGCGCGGACCGGCTCGGTACGCAGCGGGAGCTGGAGCGCCAGCTCGACCTGACGCTCCAGGGCTGCGAGCGCGCGCCGCTGCTGCCCGCGGACCTGGAAGCGGTGCGTGAGGCCGCCATGCACGCCCAGAACCCGCTGCGCCAGCTCGCCCCTCCGAACGCGCCCGTCGTGCACTGACGCGGGCGGCGCCGGCGGGGGCTACCGGGACGCGTCCGGCTCCGCGGGCCGGAACAGCGCGCAGATGCGCACCGGCTGGGGCGGGTACTTCCGGGGCAGCAGCGGGCACATGATGAACGTGGACGTCCGCGACTGGACGTAGCGCGGCGGCGCGGCGCAGCGGTGGCAGAGGCTTTCCGGAAAGGGCAGCGATTCGGGCGGTGGCTGTGTCATGGCCTGTGCGGGAGGGAGCATCGCATGAGCCCCCCGGAAAGCCGCCACAACTCCCCTTCGAACCTGCCTCAGCGCCCTCCGGCCGCGTTCAGCCAGTCGATGGCCTCGCCCACGACCTCGGGCGGAATCACGTGGCCGCCCTTGAACTCGTGGTAGCGCACGTCCAGCCCCGCCGCCTCCAACTGCGGGACGATGCGGCGGCTGTACCGCGCGACGGGCAGCACCCCGTCCTTGTCCCCGTGCGAGATGAACAGGCGCGGAGTCCCGTGCGAGTCGCGCGGCGCCGCGAAGCCCGGCGAGAAGGCCATGATGTGCCGGAACAGGTCGCCGTTGATGATGCCCAGTGACAGCGCGTACGAAGCCCCGTCCGAGAAGCCCGCCAGCACCACCCGCTCCGGGTCCACCGCGTAGCGCTCGAAGACGTGGTCCAGCACCTGGTCCAGGAAGGCCACGTCCTGCCCGTAGTCCCCCATGACGAGGTCCCACGAGGGCGCACGCGACTCGGGCGCCAGCAGCAGGAAGCCCTCCGTGTCCGCCAGGTCCTGCAGCCAGCCCAGCGTCTGCCGCGCGTTGCCTCCCGCGCCGTGCAGCATCACCACCAGCGCCGCCGGCTTCTCCGGGCTGTAGTCCTCCGGCACGTACAGCAGCCCGTCCCGCTTGCCGCCCAACCCCAGCGGGTGCAGCCCCTTCGGTCCGGCCTTCTCGCCGCGGGCCTTGTCCGGCCGCGCGCGCAGGCGCCCATCACTCCTCAGCGTGTGCAGGGCATCGCCCCGCGGTCCCTCGAATGCCATCGTCGTACGTCCTGCTGCCTCATCTCGCCTCCGCCAGACCCGCGCCCCTCGGTAGGAGCGCCCGTCCGGTGCTGGAAGCCGTGCCTCGAACGAGGGCACATGGGTGTCCGCCAAGAACATCTCCCGCGCCCCTGACATTCTTCGTATGCCGCCCGGTTGACTGCCCTCCCTACAATCCGCGCATGCGCATCGAAGAGCTGGCCGTCGAGCCTGCCCGCCTGCGGCTGTGGGGACCGCGGGCCACGCTGGAGGTCTCCTGTCCCCTCCCCGGCGTGCTGCGGCTGCGGCATGCGCCGACGTCCTCCACCGTTGGCTTCCTGCATCCCCAGCTTCCCGCCAGGCGCTCGTGGGCCGTGGTGGGAACCT
The DNA here is from genome assembly GCF_020037125.1 of Myxococcus sp. RHSTA-1-4. Lineage (GTDB taxonomy): Bacteria > Myxococcota > Myxococcia > Myxococcales > Myxococcaceae > Myxococcus. The sequence goes on along the minus strand of NZ_JAIQDG010000015.1, from coordinate 5,411 downwards.
CCGGCCTCCGCCCCCTGGACGTGACGCGTGAGGACGGGCGTGTGCGGGTACACACGGAGGACGCGGCGCTGGAGCTGGCGACGGACACCGGCACGTGGAGCTTCCACGACGCGGCCGGGCGCGAGCTGGCGCGCAGCACCCGCGTGGCCGGCGAGGTGAAGGCCGGCTACCCGATGAGCACATACCGCTCCTGGCTGACGCTGCACGCGCCGCCGGGCGAGGCCTACCTGGGCTTCGGCGAGAAGGTGGGCCCGCTGGACAAGCGCGGCATGCACTTCACGTTCTGGAACACGGACGTGCTGCCGCACCACCCGGACACGGACCCGCTCTACCAGTCCATCCCCTTCTTCGTGGGCCTGCGCGGCGGCGTGGCCTGGGGCCTGTACCTGGACGAGACGTGGCGCTCCGAGGTGGACGTGGCGCTGGCGGACGGCACGCGGATGGAGTGGGAGTCCTGGGGGCCGGAGCTGGACTGTTATCTCTTCGTCGGCCCCCGGCCGGCGGACGTGGTGCGCCGCTACACCGCGCTCACCGGCCGCATGCCGCTGCCGCCGCTGTGGAGCCTGGGCGCGCAGCAGAGCCGCTGGGGATACGAGAGCGCGCAGGACATCCGGGGCGTCATCCGCGGCTACCGCGCGAGGGATTTACCACTGGACTGCGTGTACCTCGACATCGACTACATGGACACCTACAAGGCCTGGACGTGGGACCGGACGCGCTTCCCGGACCCGGCGGCGCTCATCCGTGACGCCGCCGCCGAGGGCGTGCGCGTGGTCCCCATCGTCGACCCGGCGCTGAAGCAGGAGCCGGGGTGGTCCGTGTACGACGAGGCTCGCAAGCGCGACTTCCTGGTGCGGTACGACCGCGGCGACGTGCTGGTGGGCGAGGTGTGGCCCCGCCCCGCCGTCTTCCCGGACCTGACGCGCGAGGAGGTGCAGCGCTGGTGGGGCGGCCTGCACCGTGACTTCGTGGCGCTGGGCGTGGCCGGCTTCTGGAATGACATGAACGAGCCGTCCTGCTTCGCGGTGCAGCCGGACGTCGGCATCTTCACCATCAGCAACGAGCGCGCCCAGGGCGTTGGCACGGTGGAGGGCAAGACGCTGCCGTACGACGCGCGGCACGGGGACAAGCGGCACCTGGAGGTGCACAACGTCTACGCGCTGGGCATGGCGAAGGGGGCGTACGAGGCACTGCGGGAGATGCGGCCGGAGGCGCGGCCCTTCCTCCTCACGCGCGCGGGCTCCGCGGGCATCCAACGCTACGCGGCGGTGTGGACGGGGGACAACTCCAGCCACTGGACGCAACTGGAGACGAGCATTCCCATGCTGGTGGGGCTGGGCCTGTCGGGTGTGCCCTTCACGGGCGTGGACATCCCCGGCTTCATCGGCCACCCGAGCGGCGAGCTGCTGGTGCGGTGGATGCAGACGGGCACCTTCTACCCGCTGATGCGCAACCACGCGGGCAAGGGCACGGAGCCGCAGGAGCCGTGGCGCTTCGGTGAGCCGTACCTGTCCCTGGCGCGCGAGGCGCTGAAGCGGCGCTACCGGCTGCTGCCCACGCTCTACACGCTGATGCACGAGGCCGCGGAGACGGGACTGCCCCCGCTGCGCCCGCTGGTGCTGCACGCGCCCGAGGATGCGGAGACGGTGGCGGCGTATGACGAGTTCCTCTTCGGGGAGGACCTGCTGGTGGCGCCGGTGGTGCGCCCCGGGCACACGAAGCGGCTGGCGTACCTGCCCGCGGGGCTGTGGCTGGAGTGGCCCGGCCTGGAGCGGCCGGGCGCGATTGTCGAGGGCGGCCGGCACGTCATCGCGGAGGGGCCCCTGGACACGGTGCCGGTGTGGCTGCGCGCGGGCGGCGCGGTGGCGCTGACACGGCCGGCGAAGCACACCACCACGGCCAACTGGGGCCACCTGGAGTGGCACCTGCACGCGGCCCCGGAGGTGCACGGACGGCTCTATGAGGACGCGGGGGACGGGTATGGCGACTCACGCCTCACCCTGCTGAGCGGGCGGCAGGCGGACGGCGCGCTCGAGCTGGAGCAGCGGGTGGAGGGCGTGCTGCCCCTGGCGCGCGCGGAGGAGACGCTTCACGTGTACGGACTGCCCTACGTGAGTGGGGTGACGGGCGCGCGCTCGTACACGTTCGAGCGAGGTGTGCTGGAAATCCGCGTGGCCGCGGGCTGGACGCGGCTGACGGTGGATACGTGAGCCCGAGAGCCAGAGTGAGGCATGATGCAACGACCCACGCCTCCCGGGCCCCGTGCAGCCGAGGTCTTCATGTCCCGCCCCTTCCACTTCCGCGCGCTCGCGTGCGCGCTCCTCGCCGTCGCCGCCGCATGCAGCGGGAACGACCCGGCGCCCACTCCCACCGCGCCCCAGACTCCGGCCACCTGGCACAAGGACGTCGCGCCGCTGATGCAACAGAAGTGCGGCACCTGCCACGTCGAGGGCGGCATCGCCCCCTTCGCGCTCCAGACGTACGCCGACGCCTTCGCCCACCGCGCCGCCATCCGGTCCGCCGTCCAGGCCCGCACCATGCCGCCCTGGCCCCCAGCCGCGGACTGCTCCACGTACCAGCAGGACCGCTCGCTCAACGACACGCAGGTGGCCCTGCTCACGCGCTGGGTGGACGAGGGCGCCGCCGAGGGCAACCCGGCCGAGGCCCCCGCTCCCGTCGCCCCCACCGGCGGCCTGTCCCGCGTCGACGTCCGGCTGGAGATGGCCGACGCCTACCTCCCCCAGCAGTCCCCCGACGACTACCGCTGCTTCCTCATCGACTGGCCCGAGACGCGCACGCGCTACATCACCGGCTTCCGCGCCGACCCGGGCAACCGCGCCACCGTCCACCACGTCATCGCCTTCCTCGCCCAGCCCGACGAGGCCGCCGCCTACCAGGCCCTCGATGACGCCTCCGCCGGCCCCGGCTACACCTGCTTCGGCGGCCCCGGTGGCCCCGACGCCACCCGCGCCACGTGGCTGGGCGGCTGGGCTCCCGGCACCCTCGGCCAGGACTTCCCCGAGGACACCGGCCTGCGCATCGAGCCCGGCTCCAAGGTCATCCTCCAGGTCCACTACAACGACCACGGCCAGCGCGCCGGCTCGGACCGCACCGCCGTCGCCTTCAAGGTCGACGACACCGTGCGGAAGGTCGCCATCGTCCAGCCCTGGGCCAACCCGGGCTGGCCGCGGGGCACCGTCCCCATGCCGATTCCCGCCGGGAGCGCAGACACCTCGCACCTGTGGTCCCAGGAACTGACGCCCTTCGCGTCCTTCATCACCGGGGGCGTCTTCCAGAACGGCGTGCCCGTCACCATCCACTCCGCCGCCCTGCACATGCACACCCGGGGCACTCGCACTCGCGCCGAAATCCAGCGCGCCTCCGGTGCCCGCGAGTGCCTCCTGGACATTCCCCACTGGGACTTCCACTGGCAGGGCAGCTACTACCTTCAGAAGCCCGTGCAGCTCTGGAACGGGGACCGGCTGAACGTCGAGTGCCACTGGGACAACAGCGCCCCGGGCGCCACCGACCGCTCCTGGGGCGAGGGCACCGACGACGAGATGTGCCTCGGCGTCTTCTACCTCACCCAGTAGCCGGCCCGGCCATGTGGCCCCGCGTCACCACAGCGGGGCCATGTTCTCCACGTACTTGAAGCCCGTGCCCGTGTTGAACACCACCACGGACTCCTCGGGCGTCACCTGCCCCGCCGCCAGGAGCTTGCGCAGCGCCGCCACGCACGCGCCGCCCTCCGGTGCGACGAAGAGTCCCTCGGCGGAGCAGGCGTCCTTCACGCCCTGGATGATTTCAGCCTCCGTCACGGCCACCGCCGTGCCCCGGCTCTCCTTCACCGCGCGCAGAATCAGGAAGTCCCCCAGCGCCTTGGGCACCCGCAGGCCGTGCGCGTGCGTCGTCGCCCCGGGCCACATCGGCGCGTCCGGCTTCCCCTCCGCGTGCGCCTTCACAATCGGCGCGCACCCCTCCGCCTGCACCGCCACCATGCGCGGCCGCTTCGAGCCGATGAGGCCCATGGCCTCCATCTCCTCGAACGCCTTCCACATGCCGATGAGCCCCGTACCACCCCCCGTCGGGTAGAGGATGACGTCCGGCAGCGTCCACCCGAGCTGCTCCGCCAGCTCGTAGCCCATCGTCTTCTTGCCCTCCACGCGGAAGGGCTCCTTCAGCGTCGCGCACTCGTACCAGCCGTGCTCCTTCGCCAGCCCCGCGCAGATGCGCCCCGCATCCGTGATGAGGCCGTCCACCGTCTCCACGTGGGCGCCGTACGCGCGCGTCTCCATCAGGAACAGGCTGGCGATGTCCCTCGGCACGAAGACGTGCGCCTCCAGCCCGCCGCGCGCCGCGTAGGCCCCCAGCGCACTCCCCGCGTTGCCCGCCGACGGCAGGCACACCGCCTTCGCGCCCAGCACCTTCGCCATCGTCACCGCCGCGGACAACCCGCGCGCCTTGAACGAGCCCGTCGGGTTGCCGCTCTCGTCCTTCACCCACACGCGCTTCATGCCCAGGTGCGCGCCCAGCCGGGGCGCGGACAACAGCGGCGTCCAGCCCTCCCCCAGGCTCAACCGCTGCGCCGGGTCCTCCACCGGCATCACCTCGTGGTAGCGCCACATGGAGCGCTCGCGCGAGGCCAGCGCCTCCGGCCGCAGCGTCCGTGCCGCGCGCTCCAGGTCGTACCGCGCGAACAGCGGCGCGTTGCACGCGGCGCACAGGTTCAGCACGACGCCCGGCGCGTACGTCCGGTCGCACTTCGTACAGTCCAGTCGGGTCAGGGGCATGAGACCGGCGAATCTACGCCAGACGCCCGCGCCTGACGGGAACACACGCCACGTCTCAGTGCGAGACTGCGCCGCGCTGCTGGATGGAGCGGGCAGGACGGGTCGCGCCGGCGCCTCGCTGCCGGAGCTGGCCCACATTGCGCACGTCCAACAACGGCCTTCGAGCACCATCCACGTCACCCGCCTGATTGCGCTGGTCCACCTCCCGCATGACACGCGGCAGGCGGCGCGAACCTTGGCGGATGTGCGTTGCAACCTCCCTCAACAGCTCGGCCGTGCTCGCGTCGGTCCGCAGTGCCCGCTCGGCTTCTTCTGGGCTGGTAGCCACATCCGGCGCGGTTGCTTGAAGGAGAGCTCGGATTTCGTCCGTCACCGGGAAGGGCTGCCCCTGGCCGGTGACGCGGCGGTTCAGCTCCCAGATTGCATCCCATTTGCGTTGGTCCGGCAGGCCAGGCCTCTCCTGGCGGCGGGGGCGCCACTCCGTGCGTCCCTGCCTCGCGGGCCCGCGCGGGCTCAGTCAGGGCGCGGATGCGTCCTGCCATGGTGTTGACGCGCACGTCTGCTGATGGGCGAGCAAGCCGGCTGGTTGATGGGCATCCGTCAGGAGCAGGCGGGCCGTCA